>PDSJ01000056.1 GCA_002748425.1 candidate division KSB3 bacterium
GCTTATCGCGATGATAGGTGGAATAGATGACTCCGATGTACTGATAAAAGCCATTCCCATCGCCCTGACCTCAACCCTTTATGGTCTTATTCTGGCCAACTTCTTTTTTCTCCCCTTTGCCGCTGTTATCAGGGAGCGTACCAGGCAGGAGCTATTACTGCAGAAGATCATTATGGAGGGGGTTATTGCCATCAGCACAGAGATGAATTCAGTCATCCTGAAAACCAAGCTGGAGTCATTCCTCACCCCGTCCGCCCGGCGTATTGAACTGGTCGATTACGCCAGGCTGCGCGAACGTTTCAATATCAACCGTGATGACGATGATGAAATCAATATAACACCTTGATTTTATGCAATATTTTTTTCTCACGCAAAGCCGGCAGCTTATACAGACCACCAGCAAAAAGCCTTGAAATTTGTTGTCACTATGCTATTGCTACACGCATAGGAAGAGTGTTCCCCTGCAGTCACCCTGCCCCGCTTTTCGGCAAGAATAACCAGCATGGCCAGGCCGGACAGCCTGCCAGAGACAACGAAAACCGGACTTCGTAACACAGATCTGCCGGCTGCAGACCAGATTGCAAATCTACCAGAAAAGAGAGAATGGATACAGCTTTCACCCATCTTCACCTCCATACCCAGTATAGCCTGCTCGATGGCGCCATCCGTATTGATGACCTGCTTGACAAGTGCAAGGAGTATAATATGGACAGCGTTGCCATCACCGACCATGGCGCCATGTATGGCGCACTGGAGTTCTATCTCAAGGCAAAGGCTGCCGGTATAAAGCCGATTGTCGGCTGTGAGTTCTATATTACGCCAATGGGTCGTGCCTGCCGCGACAGGGTACCGGAAAATCAACGTAACCATCTGGTGCTGCTGGCAATGAACCTGACCGGTTATCAGAACCTGATGGAACTGGCCTCTATCGCCCAGCTTGAGGGATTCTACTATAAGCCGCGGATCGATATGGAGGTCCTGAAGCAGCATAACGAGGGGCTGATCGCCCTTACCGCCTGTATAAAGGGCGAGATCCCGTGGCTTATCTTCAAAAACGATATGGAGGGTGCCCGCGCCAAGGCAAAAGAGTACCACGACGTCTTTGGTGACCGCCTCTACTTTGAACTGCAGGAAAACGGCATCCCCGAACAGCAGCAGGTCAATAACGAGCTGAAGCGGCTTGCCGGCGAGATGGGGGTTAAACTTGTCGCCACCAACGACTGCCATTATCTCAATAAGGAGGATGCCCATGCCCATGAGATCCTGCTCTGTATCCAGACAGGAA
>PDSJ01000053.1 GCA_002748425.1 candidate division KSB3 bacterium
TCTGCCATATGCAGCTGATTGGGAATAAGGGCAGAGGGGGCGATTTTTAATAGCGACATCTTATATTCAATATGGGTTGCCAGGCGGTTATCAATATACCAGGCATAGATCAGTCCCATCAATAACCCCGGCGGGGTAAAACCTTCGTTCATATTCAGCAGGCGGGAATAATGACCAGGCTTACCTTCCACCCGGCTCATGCGGGAGAGGGAGAGAAAGGTATGCAGCTCCTTTTCACTGAAATAACAGTTTCGCTCTTTTAACGGGCGCAAACGAAGCAGATAAACTTGTCCCAGTGTTTTACCGGCCACTACCATCGGTACAATTTTTTTCGATTGTGCGTAGTTACCGAGCAATGACTCGCCCAGAGCGACAAAAAATGCCAGCTCAATATTCTGGCGGCTGGTCAGTTCCTCCTGGCGGATTTTAAGCGTATTGTCTGTCGGATCAAAGTAGGAGAAGACATTGTCCCATTTCTGTTCCCGGTGCCAGTCACGGTTCGGGTAGAGGTGTACTCCGGAAAAATACTGCAGATGCGAAAGAGGAATAACCGGATTATCCCACAGGATATCAATTATGGTCTCTTTCAGTTTCTTTGGCGACAGAGAACTGTGGGAAAGGTCTCCCAGAAAGCGGGTATTTTCAATTCGTGCTGCTATCTGCTGATAGCGCTGGTGCGGCGGAACCATTGTTGTGATGGTTGCTTCTGTTCTTGCCGGCGGCGTAACGCTGCTTTCTTCCTTGTTATCCTGCTGGTAAAATCTGCGGCCAAGAAAAAGGCTGCGGACAACTTTCGCGAGATTGAGAGGATCATGCTGAATAATCCCTTTTGTCTGCAGCAGTGATGTGGAATAAATATCGCATTCCACCGGGATAAATCCTCGTTCTATCAGTTTTTCCCGGTCAAGGTAAATGGGGATCTTGCCTTCAACGGCATAGCGCTGCAAAACAGACGCGGGGATATCTTGCAGGGAGACACTGAGGATCTCGGTAAACAGATTGGTTGTACCGCCCGGAATATTTGTTTCATAGGCTTCAAGCAGATCGGAAACATAGAAGCGCCGATCAGATTTATCGGAAACCAGGTCGGTCTCTCCTTCCTGTACCCAGATATTGGCAACCAGCATTTTCAGGGCATTTTTATTGTTACGTACCGCTTCTGCAATACCTGGTGTTTGCAGTACAGGGATAATGGAGGAGTAGAGGCTTCCCGGCGCACAGATGATAATATCGGCTTCAGCGATATCCTGCAGGATC
>PDSJ01000010.1 GCA_002748425.1 candidate division KSB3 bacterium
TTATAGTATTTAGGGGACAAAACATTTTTTCAGGTACTGACCTTAACTATGGGAAAAAGAAATCTGTCAAACTTTTCTTTTTAAGTGCTTCTCATTGCAGGCCTGACAGCGGGCGACTGGACGCCCGGGTGCACAAGCGATGAAACACATACAAGTATTTAAAAATTTTCATATTTTACAATACAAACTTTTTACACATCATAGCTGATATTCGCTTATACACAGGAAATCCTTTAACGACTCTCTGTTATAAATTGAAAATTTTTAATTTTAAGCTTGACAAGCCATTGTGGAAATCTTAATATTTCCTCTGGCATGACAGCATGGCGTAAGATAGATCAAGGTCTTTCTTTTCAAAGGAGGGATGCCTCTCGGAAACATTTACAGCAGTATCTGGCAGATCGTCCAGAAAGATTGAGCTGCCGAACTGGTTTGAGAAACCGAAGCACACAGGGAAGCGACACAAATTCTTAGTGTTGTATCAGGCAAAAACATCATCGTGAACGAGTTGTATTCATGCGTGGTTCAAAGAATCTGCTCAATAGCGTGCAAAACAGGGAGTAGACTTATGAAAATTTTCGTGACAATCATTGCAGCCTTATGTATAAGTATAATTTTCATACCAGTTGTGTGCAGAGATACAGCTGCCGGGGAACTTTCAGGAGAATTGACGATTGTCAACTGGCTCGGTGGGTCAGAATACGATCTTGTCATTGAACTGGAAGAGCATTTCAAGGAGCTGTACCCCGGCGTGAGTGTGAAAGACATCAACCTCACAGGCTCGGCCGACGCACGTCCTTTATTAAAATCGATGTTACTCGGCGGCCAGATTCCGGATCTTCTGATTAGCGCCTGGCCGTCGTTTGATAAGGAGTTGCAGCAAGCGGGCATCCTTGCCCCGCTTAACGATGCCTGGGAAAAATACAATTGGGACAAGGCGCTGAATGCAAGCTGGAAAGAATTAGGATCGATTGACGGCAAGGTGTACGGCATCTATTTTCTGGCGGACAACCGCAGTGGTCTCTGGTATCGTAGTCAAGACTTCACGGCTCTGAAAACCCCTCTCCCGACGTCATGGGATACATTCAAAACCCTTGCCCATGCCTACAAGGACGCCGGCAAGATCCCGATCACGGTGGGAGCCGACAGTTGGGCCCATACGGAGTATTTTGAGAATTTGCTCCTGCGCGTCGGCGGTCCTGAAATATTTATGAAATTGGCCCGGCATGAAATTCCCTGGACAGATCCGGTGGTGGTCAAGTCGCTGACATACTGGAAAGAGCTTCTGGACGAAGGGCTGTTTGCTGACGGCGCAACAATGCTGGGAACTGCCTGGGATGTCGCGTTCAAGCAAGTCATGCAAAATAGCGCCGGGATGAATTTGATCGGAAGCTGGGTTCATGGTATGGCGCAGCAAGAGTTTGCGTTTACGCCTGTCAAAGATTACGATTTCTTCCAGTTTCCCACAATCGATCCCAGCGTTCCGGCGAACTATATGCAAATTTCCGCTAAAAACTGGCTGGTATGCAGCGGCGGGAAAAATACGCAGGCTGCCTTGGCATTCCTGAACTTCGTGCTTTCAGAGGAGGCGGGATCGATTATCGCAAAATATGGTGGGGTTTCTCCAAACAGCCTTGTTTCAGCGGATGTGTATGATCCTATCGGCAAAAAAACTGCAACGATGTTTGCAGAAAATGGCGTCGTCTTCGTACTTGACGATCTTCTCCCAACGGAAGTCAGCAGCGAATACCGCGTCCAGTTGCAGCGCTTCCTGAATGATCCTTCTGAGGAACAAATTCAAAAAACTCTGGAAGCCATTGAAGCCAAGGCCAAAGCCGTTTATTAATCGCATGGGCCGTTCGACCTGCGTCGAACGGCCCGGAACTCATCATGCTATCACACGTGAGGAAAGATGATGAAGGCACAATCCTCTTCAAAAATTGATTGGATCGCGTATGCCTTTCTGACTCCTGCCATTCTCCTGTTTGGAATTGCAGTCGTATACCCGGTGATCCAAAACGTTGCGATCAGTTTTTATTCATGGGGCGGATTTGGCCCGATGAAACTCGTGGGAATGCAGAACTATATCCAGCTCTTCCACGATCCCAACTTCATCAACTCGCTGAAGCTTTCAATCATCTGGACACTTGCCACCACAGTTTTCACAGTGGCGCTGGGCTTATTCATCGCGGTGCTGTGCGGCTTGACAGACAGGAATACGACGGTATTCAGGACGATCATATTTGCTCCAATGAGCATTTCGGCAGTAGCGGGCGGCATGATTTGGTCGGCCATGTTTCAACCGGATTTTGGTTTTGTGAATGCGGCGCTGAAGGGGAGCGGCTTGGGGTTTCTCGCCAGACCGTGGCTGGGAAGTCCTGGATTTGCCATGATATGCGTGATCGTGGCCTATGTATGGAGCCAGACAGGGTTTTCGATGGTCATCCTGTACGGGGCCATCAGAGCTGTTCCGGCTGTCCTCTACGAAGCAAGCTATATCGATGGGGCAAATAGTTGGCAGCTTGTTCGATGGGTCTTGCTGCCAATGGTTTCGACCGCGCTCAAGTTTGCGATTTTTATGACGCTGCTCTCCAGCCTGAAAGTCTTTGATCTCATCTTTGCGATGACTCAGGGCGGACCGATGAGAAGTACCGAAATTATCGGGTATTTCATGTACACAGAGTCGTTTAAACATTTTAAACTCGGCTATGGTGCTGCCAGCGTCGTGATTCTGTTTCTCTTCGTCTATCTGATCGCGTTACCAATTCTGCGGGAACAATCAGAGGAAAAGCTATGAAAAAAGTGCGATGGCCCTATCCTGTTCTGGCAATCATTTCCGTGCTGTGGTGCATCCCGGCTTTAGGGGTGCTCATCTCGTCAATCCGTCCGATTACTGAAATTGTCAGAGGGTGGTGGACGTTGCGGCCGTTTAGTGTGACGACGGAAAACTACAGCACGGTTTGGACGCAATATCATTTTGGAAACGCCTTCATCGTGAGCCTCCTGCTCGCCGGAGCCTCGACGCTGCTTCCACTGATCTTCAGTTCGACGGCAGCCTACGCGTTCCATTTTCTCCGCTTTCCGGGGCGAAAAATGGCTCTGCTGCTCATTACCAGCGCGTATGTCCTGCCAAATCAGGTTCTGATTATTCCCCTGCTTAAATTATGGCGGCAAACCGGACTGGCGGACAACCTCCTCAGTGTGATTATTCCTCAGGTGGGAATTGCGTTTGCCTGGTCGATTTCACTGGTCAGGACGTTTTGGCACGGTTTTCCAAATGCCCTGATTGAGGCCGCCAAAATTGATGGGTGCAACATCGTCCGAATCTATTGGAAGATCGTGCTGCCGAACTCACTAACCCCTCTGGTCTCTATCGCAATTCTGCAGTTTCTATGGACCTGGAACGACCTTTTGTTTCCGTTGATTTTTCTGCAGAGCAATATCCCGCTGACAGTGGCCTTATCGCGAATCAGCGGAACCCACGATCCCCAGTGGGAACTGGTCAGCGCTGGAACTGTGCTTCTGACGATTGCCCCAATGATTGTCTTTATTTTCTTACAGCGATATTTTACCGAGGGATTAGCGAGAAGCGGCGTGGAAAAGTAAACACAGATGTCCTTTAAGAACTGAAAACGCTGTTTCTGTGAGCACGATGAGCCTGAGAGAACATATACTATGGCTGTGACAATTCAACGTGTTGCTGAACGGGCTGGCGTCTCGATTGGGACGGTCTCCCGCTATCTGAATGGGGCACAGTTGCGAACACAAAACCGGATTCGCATCGAAAACGCGATCGAAGAACTCGGCTTTAAGGCGCAAGTTGCTGTTATTGCTGTGCTTGTGCCGACTCTGACGAACCGTTTTCTCATGTCTGTGGTGACAGAACTCGATCGCGTTCTTGTCAAAGAAAATTATAGCAGTCTGATTTGTGATTTTGATGCTGACAGCCATGCGCTGCAACAACGCTTGAATTTCTTTAAAACGCGAGCGCTGAATGGCATCATCCTTTTTCCGTCAGTATTCGCAGCAGAAAGCGTTCCCATCTTAGAAGAGTATCTTGCAGAACATATCCCGATCGTGCTGATTGATGACCGTATTCCTGATTTTGTCACTGATACGGTAGTGGTCAATAATTTCCACGCTTCCTTTCGGGCAGTCGAATATTTAATCCATCATCATCACCGGAGGATCGCCATTGTGAACGGGATGAAAGGATCGTTTGTCGCTCAAGAGCGCTTACAAGGCGCAATTAACGCGATGCAGACCTATGAGATTCCAATTGAAGAGCAATGGCTGAAATGGGGAGATTTTAAAACCCGAGGCGGTTATGCCGCTGTCAAAGAACTGTTCCAGGCGTCAGAGCGTCCAACAGCTCTGTATACGACCAATTACAATATGACGCTTGGAGCTGGCATTGCACTCAATGAACTTCAAATTCAGGTTCCTGATGAACTCTCCTTTGTCGGTTTCGATCATTTTACGGCACTTGATGTGATCAAACCAGCTCTCACGCTTGTTGAACAGCCGGTGAAGATGATCGGAAAAACTGCCGGAGAACTCATTATCCGTCGAATCAGAGGCGACAACACGCACTTTCCGGAAACGATCACGCTGGAGACTCGAATGCTCATTCGAGATTCTGTCTGCGCATCTAACACAGAATAAACAGGCTTCCTGTCCTGGCGCACTATGGAGGAAATACACTATGGCCGTGAGCTTACGGTACCGCCAAATTCATTTAGATTTCCACACCAGTCCCGTGTGTGAGAATATTGGGGAACACTTCGATGCAAACAGCTTTGTGCAGCGCCTGAAAGACGGGTATGTCGATTCTGTCAATATTTTTGCAAAATGCCATCACGGGATGTCGTATTATCCAAGCAAAGTCGGCATTGTCCATCCACATCTCAGATATGATTTACTCGGTGAACAAATCGAGGCTCTGCACCAGGCCGATATCAAATGTCCTGTCTACCTCTCGATTATGTGGGATGACTGGGCGGCTCAAGAGCACCCCGAGTGGATTATTTTTGATCGGGACGGCCATGCGTCGATCCGTCCGCCTTTGAGCGGAGAATGGGGCTGGTCGACGCTTGACGTGGGATCCGGCTACGGAGACTATCTGCTCGCCCAGGCTGAAGAAATCTGCGAAAACTATGATATTGACGGCATGTTTTTCGATATTACCTGGCCGCGCCCGAACTACTCGCCCTGGGGCATGAAACGTATGGCTGATGCAGGCGTGAATGCCAGCGACGAGAAGCAGGTTCAGGCATTTGCGACACAAGTTCTCGCCGATTTTTATGAGCGCATGACTGCCTGTGTGCGTGATAAGGCCCCTGATGCAACGATCTATTATAACGGTACAACTACGCCGAGCATGCGCTGGACGTTGCCGTACATGACGCATCTTGAAATTGAAAGCCTCCCCACCTCCGGATTATGGGGCTATCTGCATTATCCCATGTTTGCTCGCCAGGCTCGAACTTATGGGCTGCCTTTTGTCGGGATGACCGGTCGTTTCCACAAATCATGGGCTGATTTCGGCGGCTTGAAGACCAGAGATCAGTTAGACTATGAATGTGGAGTCATCCTCGCCGCCGGCGGGGCAGTTTGTGTCGGCGATCAATTGCATCCGTCCGGAAAATTGGACGATGCGGTCTATCGTCTTACAGCGCATTCCTTCCAGCGTGTAAAGGCTCTGGAACCGTGGACAAAGGGAGCGGTTCCAACAGCAGAGCTTGCGATTCAACTGCTTGATCGGGATCGATTGTATCCTCCCTGTCCTGGACATGAGCATGGCTATCCTTCTGCCGTCGAAGGCGCTGCGCAGATGCTGCTTGAATCAGCCATTCAGTTTGACATCGTCGATCCCGACGGAGCCATCGATCAGTATGATGTGATTATTCTGGCGGATCAAGGCAGCATTGATACGGCCCTGGCACAGAAACTACGACAGTATCTCTCACAGGGCGGACAGTTGCTCGTCAGCGGCGTTGCCGCGTTATGCAACGGAAATTTCGTCCTCGATGAGATTCCAGTGACCTATCAGCAGGCGTCTCCAACCATCCCGAGTTTTGTGCGGCCTGATCCGCTTCTTACAAGGGGAAACGAACTGGCAGACGATTATGACTACGTCATATACAACCGCAGTCATGTCGTCAGCCCTGCAGCGGGTTCCGAAACATTCGGTATGTTGTCGCGTGCGTTGTTCAACCGCACGTACGAACATTATATCAGCCACCAGCACGCTCCGGCAGGCGAGTCGCTGAATGCTCCGTTCGCCGTCCAAAAAGGGCCGATCGCATATATCGCCTCTGAGATTTTCAGCGCCTATCGCGATCATGATTACTGGGCCTATCGCGAACTGGCGCTGGCTGTGCTGAAACGCTTGTTGCCGCATCCGCTGCTGATCGTCAACGGACCGGGCTGGGTGGAAGGCAATCTGCATCTTCAAACTGCCAATGAAGAACATCCGGCGCGTCGAATTGTCCATCTCAGTGCCTATCATCCGCGCCGGTCGATGCAGGCAATTCCCCATGCCGATCAAAGCTGGTCGACATCCGATCTGAGTATCCGCGTGCGTTTGGATAATGACAGGCCAGAACAGGCCTATCTGGCTCCTGACAAGACGAGCCTGCCACTGAAGCGGATTGACGGCTATGCTGAAATTACACTGCCTCCAATTGGAGCCCATGCGGTCATTGTGATTGAATGACAGCTTGGACATAAATACATATATTATGCGGGAACATCGGACGTAACTGCGCAGCGAGAACTTACACGTCCCTGGAAGCCGACATTTGACGCTCATGCCAGTCAATAAAGAGCTTATCGAAATATTTCGGATCTTCCAGCATTTCTCGTGTAATCGGGAACGGCTCGGTCTGATCCATATAATTTAACGCTGATATCGACAAAAGGCGAGCGTTCGAGCATCTTGAGCAAAAGATCCTTTGGGCGCTCACACAGCTCCCGCGAGACATTCAGCTGTGTAAAATTCGATCCAGGCAGTTCAAACTGAAAATCCGTGAGAATACTTTCCCATACGCTGACCAGGGCTCTCGCTCCTGTCTTGCTGTTTTCCGAAATTTCTGCCACATAGGCAATCGCATCGTCCTGAATGCAAAGCGTAATGCCAAACAGTTCGAATTCCATGATATACTGGCTTAAAATTGAGTCTTCAGTGTCGGTCATGATGCGGATCAAATCATTTTTCGAAAGCAGATTGGCAAAAGTTCTGATTGGAACGCGGCCGATCAATTCCGGGAGCAGACCGAAACGGATATAATCTTCTGTCCCGGCTTCTTTAAAATAATTTTTAAATTTTTCTTTTTCCCTCCCCGCATCCGCCTGTGATGAATCAAAGCCTCTGATCACAATACTGCCGTCTTCCCGGATGCGTCCTTTGTGCTCGATGCGTTTTTTGACAATCGACTCCAGATTCTCGATATTCCGCTCAAAGGACCCCCCCAGGATAAACAGAATATTTTCCGTGCTCATCATCTTATCCTGATTCGTCATCTGCTTCCCCCGCTGTTGCGCCATTGCCTCCCGAATTTGCGATGCCGGTGAATAGGGGTTATCAATTGGAACAAATTTTCGTTCGATCAACTTCAGAACCGAACGCTGAAATCCCTCCCTGGAAATATCATGTCCGATTAAGGTCCCGTCTTTGGCCTTCTTGTCAATTTCATCAATAAAAATAATTCCACCGTAGGCTGCCACAAAATTAGCCTGCTCTTCACGCGTCGGGCCTGGGGCCACATCGATCAATTCCCGCACCATGTCATCAGCGCTTTTTCCTACGTAGCCGGCTTCAGTATAATCTGTCGCATCAATAATCAAAGTCGGCACTTCCAGTAAATCACCAAGCACTTCCACACAATAGGTTTTTCCACTTCCCGAAGGGCCGGCGATAATCGTATTTTTTTTGCGGAAGCGCTTCACTCTGGCTTCAGGGCCCCGTTCCTGTAAAAAACGAATCATGGCAAAATGATAGCTCGCTGCAATGCAGATCCGTTTTTTGTATTCTTCCTGACCGATCACGAATTTATCCAGATGCGCTTTTATTTCTCGCGGCGTATAACGATGGAGCAGACGTTCTGATGGCTCTCCGGCATTTCCCAGCAATCCGTCAATGGTCTCTGAAAATATTTCCTTCGCCCTGTCCTGTGCCTCAAGATAGGCCCTGCTTGCCTCATCTTCAGAACACTGATATTTCGTCATCAACTCTTCAACGGCTTTCCGAGGGACAGTCACTTGCATTTCCTTTCACCTCATTTCTATTAACACGATTCGGGATTCGCAACAGCATAGCTATCAACAGCTTATGATACACGATCAATATGGATTTGTCAACTCTCCAAGGTCTTAGAGATAGATTTCTAAAAACTTTCATTGACTCCCACAGAGAAGATAAACACGCTAATTAATTATAGATACGAGAGTTAGATTATCTCTTTGTCAAGAACCACAGGACAGGATCGTACAGACGAAAGAAAATTTCAGCATTTTTTTCTTGAATCTTTTTCAGATTTCCTTTAAGCTTATGTTAACAGTAGTCCTCTAGTGTAATTTAAGGGCAAAGACAATATTATCTTTCTCAAAGATAACGTTACTGTTGGGCATACTGCTGTTGTACACGGATCTACGATTCATTCAAACTGTTTAATCGGGATAGGGGCCATCCTTCCCGACAATGCAGAAATCGGCGAATATTCTATTATCGGAGCCGGAACGTGCGGTCCGTCAGGGTGAGTATAAGAATGCGTATCTTGCAGCAATCTCACAATGAAAGGAGGTGTTGAGCTCATGAAAAAAGTGATCTTACTGATGTTGTGTCTGGCGCTCATGGCTGGTTCAGCGTCCGCGATGGTGCAATATTCCGGCTACGCACAGGGTGCACAGAGTGCTTCTCCGGGACAATACAGAATGATTCCGGGTGGCGGAGGATATGGTTGTGGTATGGTAGATCCCACGAAATATCCGGGTTCTACGGAGTATTGCACAAAATGGATCCCGGGCCATTGGATTCAAGTCCGTGTGATGGTGCCTGGGCGCTGGGTGAATCGGCCGGTCTGGATTCCGTCTTATCCCAAAATGCAGCAAAAATGGGTTCCGGGATTCTGGCAGACCAGAGCCACAAACGTCCGTCCGGATTTGCAGATCTGGGGTTCTTCACAACATGGCTGGTTTGGAAGGCCATACCAGCAGGACAGCGGAGGCTATTTTACTCCGCAGGGAATGTGGGTTCCCACCCAATAATCCTGACGTTTTAAGGCGCAACGGAGCAAGTCCTGTCTGTTCGGATACGATGCTTGAATCTAGAAGACAAGGGCTTGCTCTTCTTTTTGCTTGTGCGACACAACGCGATTCAGCGCATTCGAAAACCTCTTGAGTACTGCGCTAAACATGATTTTGTCCATATCGAACGCCTGCGCGGCCTTGAACACACTGTCATTGCGTGGGTCGAGCAATTCAGCGATTCCGTAGAACTTCCGGATGGTCAACAAGATCTACTGAGGCGCTTTCGCCGGATCTTTCAGGACTATGACCGCAAAAGCCGAACTGAGAAAATCCCGATCGTTCAGCAGGCCTTTCAGCTTCTGGACCAGCTCGAGCCTTCAGCAGAGGCAGGAGCACTAACTGTCCAAAACGATCAGCGCACACGCTGCACGCCGTCTTCCAATGATAAAGAGTTCTCTCCCCTTGAAGAAAGAAACATAGTGGACAGTCCTCACCCTCGATATGAGTTGAAGAAGCAGATTCAATATGTACGCGGCATCGGGCCGAAACGGGCTCGCTTGCTGAACAGGCTCGGTATCCACAGCATCGAGGAAGCGCTTTTCTTTTTTCCCCGGCGCTTCGAGGATCGTCAACGAATTCAGAAAATCGCGCAATTACGTCCGGGAAACGAACTTCGCACGGTCTTTGGGACCGTAAGAACCTGTGGAGTGGCGTCAACAGCCAGGCAGCGCAACAAGATTTTCGAACTGGTGCTTGAAGACGAAACCGGACAATTTACAGCCAAATGGTTCAATCAAACCTATCTCAAGAAAATCTTTCAGGCCGGAAAGCAGGTCGTTTTGAGCGGGAAGATTCGCATGAAGCGTTACGGCGGCGGGCTCGAGATGGTACAACCGGAATACGAAATCCTCGACAGAGGCGAGGATGAAAGCGAACTCATCCATACTGGCCGTATCGTTCCAGTCTATCCCCTGACAGACGGCTTGCATCAGAAAGATATGCGAAAAATGATGAAGGGTCTGATCGAGCGCTACAGCCCTGTGATGAAAGAACACCTGCCGGAACACATTCGTCACAAGCATCAACTCCTGCCTCTTACAGAGAGCTTGCAACGCATCCATTTCCCTGCAAGTTCTGATAATGCAGATGTCCTGAACGCTCAAAAATCTCCGGCTCACCGACGCATGATTTTCGATGAATTTTTTGTACTTGAGCTGGGGCTGGGACTGAAACGCCATTATGTGCAGACCCGCGAAAAAGGGATTGCTTTTCGTTTTGACGGTCTGTTAGAAAAATATTTGCGTGAATCGTTGCCCTTTTCTTTAACAAACGCCCAAAATCGAGTGACGTATGAAATTCAAAAGAATATGCGTTCCTCACGAGTGATGAATCGTCTGTTGCAAGGCGATGTCGGTTCGGGAAAAACCCTTGTAGCGTTTATTGCACTCTTATCGGCAGTCGAAGCCGGATATCAGGGCGTCATTATGGTTCCAACGGAAATTCTGGCTGAACAGCATTTTCGAAAAATTTCCGAGGAGCTGCGACGGCTCAACGATTTTATCGCCCGCAAAGGCGACAGAGGGCTTGAAAAGCTTCGCAAAGCCCGCCAGCCGGATCTCTATTCCTCGTCAGGTTCGGACCGAATCAGCGCGGGCCTGCTCACCGGCGGCATGAAAACACGCGAGCGGGACGAGCTGCTCCGCTCGATCGAACGCGGTGAAATTGATATCGTCGTTGGAACGCATGCCTTATTGCAGCACGATGTCAGCTTTCACAATCTGGGTTTTGTCGTGATTGATGAACAGCATAAATTCGGTGTCATGCAGCGAGCCGGCCTGAAGGCCAAAGGTGTCAACCCGGACGTCCTGATTATGACTGCCACGCCGATTCCCCGGACGCTCTCGCTGACCATATACGGCGATCTCGACGCGTCGATCCTCGACGAACTGCCACCAGGGCGAACGCCTGTGATCACTCAGCGTTTCTACGAAAAAAATCGCGCACGCGCCTATCGTCTGATTGCCCGAGAGATTGAAAGCGGCCGCCAGGCATATATCGTCTATCCGCTTGTTGAAGAAGCGGAAAAGCTCGACTTGAAGGCAGCAACTGAGATGTCTCAGCATCTGGCGCAAGACATTTTCCCGCAGTACAACGTCGGCTTGGTGCATGGCCGCATGAAAAGCGCTGAAAAAGAAATGCAGATGCAGGCTTTCAAAGACCGCAAGCTCCAGATTCTGGTTTCCACGACAGTCCTCGAAGTTGGCATTGATGTCCCCAACGCAACGCTGATGCTGATCGAACATGCCGAACGTTTCGGCCTTTCCCAGCTTCATCAGCTTCGCGGCCGGGTTGGTCGCGGGGGAAAGCAATCGTACTGCCTGCTCATGACGTCCTTCCCCATGAGCAGCGAAGCCCGGCAGCGCCTGGATGCCATGGTCGAGAGTAGCGACGGCTTTGTGATTGCCGAACGCGATCTGGAAATTCGGGGGCCTGGAGAATTTTTCGGGACAAAACAATCTGGAATCCCGGATTTGCATGTCGCTGACGTACTACGCGACATAGCTCTGCTTGAAGAGGCACGAAAGGAAGCTTTTGCCATCGTGCGGCAGGACCCTGAACTCAAGCGTCCGGAGCATCGCCCGCTCAGGGACGCTCTCGAACAGCGCTGGCAGAAAAGTCTGGATTTGCTCAGTATTGGCTAGACAAGGCAGGAACACACGTTCGCAGAACAGAGATGAGCCTCTCCTGCCATATCATGCTGTTGCCCTATTCCCGGCTTTTTGCGGCTTTTTCCTCAAGCAGAACAGCTTTGCGGCTTAACTTGATCTTGCCGCGTTTATCAATACCGATCACTTTCACCAGAATTTCATCGCCTTCCGCGACCTCATCAGTCACTTTTTTCACGCGATGTTCTGCCAGCTCAGAGATATGCACCAAGCCGTCAGTGCCAGGCAGTACTTCTATAAAAGCCCCAAAATCAACGATAGTCCGCACCTTGCCAAGATAGATTTTCCCTTCCTCGACTTCTTCAACCAGACGTTCGATCATGGCAGTCGCTTTATCTGCAGCGTCCTGATCGGTGGAAGCAATACTGATCGTACCGTCGTCCTCGATGTCGATTTTAGCGCCACTTTCTTCGACGATTCCCCGAATGACTTTGCCGCCCGGGCCGATGACAGTTCTGATTTTATCAGGATCGATTTTCATTGTGAAAATTCTGGGGGCGTAGGGCGACAGCTCGTCGCGCGGCGTGACAATCGCCTCTTCAATTTTTCCGAGGATAAACATGCGGCCTTCACGGGCCTGAGCCAATGCTTTTGTAAAGGTCTCATGGCTGATCCCGCATATTTTCAAATCCATCTGAATGGCGGTCACCCCGTCTCGTGTTCCAGCGACCTTCAGATCCATATCTCCAAGGTGATCCTCCAGGCCGGCGATATCTGAAAGAATCACAGCCTTACCGTTTTCCCCAGAGATCAAGCCCATTGCAATTCCGGCCACCGGGCTTTTAATCGGAACCCCGGCATCCATCAAGGCAAGTGTCCCGCCGCAGACGGTCGCCATCGACGACGAACCGTTGGACTCCAGAATATCCGACACAAGCCGGATTGTGTAGGGAAATTCCTCGGCCGGCGGCAAGACCTGGGCGAGCGCACGTTCAGCCAGCGCACCGTGTCCGATCTCCCGCCGTCCTGCACCGCGCAGCATTTTCACCTCTCCCACCGAAAATGGCGGAAAATTATAGTGAAGCATAAAGCTTTTCGTACTTTCCCCTTCGAGGGTGTCCAGACGTTGCTCGTCTGCTGCTGTTCCCAAGGTCGTGACAACCAGAGCCTGCGTTTCTCCGCGAGTGAAGACCGCAGACCCGTGTGTCCTCGGGAGCTCTCCGACATGACAGCTGATCGGTCGGATCTCATTCAGAGCGCGACCGTCGACGCGCTTGCCCTTGTCCAGAATATTTGCGCGCATCACCTCTTTTTCGACATCATGGATAATTCCGGCAATGGCTTTCGATTTTTCAGCGAGCTCTTCGTCATCAGCTTCGATAAATTCTTCCAATGTTTCATCAAAAAGTGCGTCGATTTTTTCCTGATAGGCTTCCTTCCCGAGCTTCAAGGCTTCATCATACAGGCGATCTACCCGCTCTTTTGAGAATCTTGTCACCCGGTCGCTCAGGCTGTCTCCACTGTCTTCGACGCGGACATCCTGTTTTGTCACAGCAAGCCGCTGCTGAAGCTCTCTTTGCATCTCGATGATCTTCTTAATTTCCGTATGTCCGAACGCCACGGCGTCTGCCAATACATGTTCCGGGAGTTCTTCAGCTTCGCCCTCGATCATCACAACAGCGTCATACGTTCCAGACAGCACAATATTCAGATCGCTTTTTTCCAACTCCTCTGACGAGGGATTAATGACAAATTCATCATGAATCCTGCCGACTCGAAGCGAACCGATCGGCTCCAGGAAAGGAATATCTGAGACCGCTAAAGCGGCAGACGCGCCGATCATGCCGAGGACATCCGGTGGGTTGACGCCATCTACAGACAGCACTGTGGCGATAATCTGCACTTCATTTTTATATCCATCCGGAAACAACGGACGGATCGGGCGATCGATCAGCCGGGCCACCAGCACTTCGTGATCGCCTGGTTTCCCTTCCCGTTTAAAAAAGCCGCCGGGAATTTTGCCGGCAGCATACGCTTTTTCACGATATTCGACCATCAGCGGGAAAAAATCGATCCCCTGCCGAACGTCTTTAGAGGCCACAGCGGTAACGAGCACAACCGTATCGCCGCAGCGCATCACTACGGCTCCATTCGCCTGTTTTGCCAGACGCCCTGTCTCTACAGTGAGCACCTTTCCGCCTAAATTTACCTGGACTGTTTCTGCTTTTTGCATAATGTCACATCCCTTCCCTGCAATATGCGAGAAGGGCTTCTGCTACGCGAGGCACGCAACAAAAGCCCTTCTCACAATGGCAGGGTCAGAAGGTCATACTCCTGAGCATCATCATCGAATGCTTACTTCCGGAGTCCTAACTCTTTAATTAACGCCTGATATCGCGCAACACTCTTGCCTTTCAGGTATTCGAGCAGGCGGCGGCGTTTTCCAACCATTTTTAACAATCCCCGACGGGAGTGATGGTCTTTTTTATGAACTTTGAAATGTTCGGTTAATTGATTGATTCGCTCGGTTAAAAGGGCGACTTGAATCTCAGGAGAACCGGTGTCAGTTTCATGAATACGATGCTGGCTAATAATTTCATGCTTTTGCTCTTTTGTTACAGACATGGAAAAACCTCCACGATTGTGCTCTGATAACAGTTAACGCGCCATCGCCGGAACACGCACCGTAGTCAGAGAATCACAGTAATTAGGAAGAGACGACTACTTCAGATGCTAAAACATCCAGAACAGGCTGAATTGTAAAGAAAAAAATGCGAGCTTCAATGTTTTTTCTGGCAGTATGGCGGAGATCCACCATGTTGAGGGGCATTCTACGCTCAGTGAGAAAAAACCTTTATAGGACGGATTTTCCTGAGAATGCCTTCTTCATGAACAACAAGGCGTTCTTTTGCCAGGGCAAGAAATTCTCCGGCAGGATTATAAAGCCGCAGGACCTGCTCTTCTCCGGCCGCTGCGATTTCTCTGGTGCAGTGCGGTGACAAGTACTGCAACTCTGCACCATAACGCACACGAGCGGCGGCGTCTTTATTCAGCGTCAGAGCAGGAAAATCCTGCAAGACCGTATCCACCGGGCGCAGCGTCTGTGCACGTTCCGCCCCAGGCTGCTTTTCAGCAAGCTGAGCCAGGGAATAGGCTTCATGCACCTGAAATCTCCCGATCCGCGTTCTCCGCAATCTGGTCAGATGAGCTCCACAGCCCAGAGCTTCCCCCAAATCGTGGGCGAAGGTGCGGACATAGGTGCCTTTCGAACACACGATACGAAATGAAACATAGGGAAGCGACACATCGTGAATGATCAAAGATTCGATCCTGACGGTTCTGGCTTTGCGTTCAATGGTCTTCCCAGCACGAGCCAGGGCATATAAGCGCTGACCATTCACTTTACGGGCGGAGAACATTGGCGGAATTTGAGAAATTTCACCAACAAAGGACGAGCGCAGCCTTTCAAGCTCAGACCGTGCATTCGCCGGAACCGTGCGCTGTTCGAGCACTGTTCCGGTCAGATCCTGCGTATTGGTCGTTTCTCCAAGCTTCATCATCGCTTCGTACTCTTTATCGCACTCGACAATATACTGAAGTGATTTTGTCGCCTTTCCCAGACAGAGAATCAACAAACCTGTGGCAAACGGATCAAGCGTTCCTGCATGACCGATTTTCTTCATGGCATAGAGTTTTCGCAGCTCTCTCACCACATCGTGGGAAGTCATGCCTGCTGTTTTATCGATCAATAATACGCCGTTCATAGGCTCCCTGAAAAAATTTCTCACGCAAAGGCCACTGTCTTCCCGCTTTTTTCTGAGCGCCTTTGCACACGATCATCACCAGACCTGTTAGCGCCAATTCAGTGAGTTTTGTCAAGAAAGAATGCGAGTTACGCTCTGCATAGAAGACGCATCGCGACATCCCACACTGTCAGGCCTCTGTGAGGAAAAATTCTTGGCAGCACAGCACGAATAGCTTGACGGAATTCTCATTTTCCGAAAGACTTGCTAGACTTATCCTGAAGAAAAGACTTGGTTCTGTGTTGAGTTCCCCCGACTCAGCCCAGAAGGAGGAAGCCGAAAGAGCATATGAACATCGTACTTATTTCACCGGATTTACAAAGCTCACACTTTAAATTTACTCCGAGAGAAGTGAAATCCTTTTGGTTTGCGAAGTTGACTTTGCCACATCTGGCTGCGTTGACTCCCGATGATATTGAGGTCAAACTAACGGACGAGGCTGTCGAACCGATCGATTTTGATGCAGCGGTTGATCTTGTCGGCATCACGGTGAACACGTATCTCGCCCCACGTGCGTATGAGATTGCAGCGGAATTCCGCAGGCGCGGCGTGCCGGTCGTCCTGGGCGGCGTGCATCCTTCCCTCTATCCCGATGAAGCCCGTCGTCATGCTGATGCCATCGCGATTGGCGAAGCTGAAACCATTTGGGAGCCGATTCTCCGGGATGCAGAGCGGGGAAAATTGCAGCCAGTCTATCGAGCCACTGAATTTTGCGACCTGAAAGACTTACCGCTGCCGCGCCGGGATTTATTGAAACAAGATGCCTATCTGACCACAAATACGATCCAGACAACACGCGGCTGTCCCTTTGACTGCGATTTTTGTTCTGTCACGGACTTTTTCGGGCATACCTACCGCTGTCGTCCTCTGCCGGAAGTCTTACACGAAATCGAGACTCTGGACCTCAACCGGCCGCTGGTCTTTGTGGATGACAACATCATCGGACGTCCGCAATATGCCCTGGAACTCTTTAACGCCATGAAGTCCTACAAGGTACGCTGGGGCAGTCAATGCAGCATTAATCTCGCGAAACACCCCACGTTGATGAAAGCTGCTAAAGACAGCGGATGCGTCGCAATGTTCATCGGAATCGAGTCGATCAGCCAGGAAAACCTTCGCGACGTGCATAAGGGTGTGAACCAAGTCGATAAATATTACGATGCGATCCAACGGATCCACGATCATGGCATCTCCATCAACGCCGGTATGATCCTGGGAATGGATCATGATGACGAAGGTATCTTTGAACGAACTCTGGAATTTTTAGAAAAAACAAAGATCGAATACGCCACATTTCATATTCTGACGCCGGTGCCCGGCACGATCCTCTATCGGCGTATGGAAGAAGCCGGACGCATCATCGATCGGGACTGGTCGAAATATAACGGTGGGCATACGGTGTTCAAGCCGAAGCACATGTCACCAGAAGCCCTGGAAGAGGGCTATTACTGGACTTATCATCAATTCTATTCCATGCGTTCGATCCTCAAACGCATTGCCGCGCCAAAGCTTGAAATGTTTTATAAACTTGCGCTGAATTTAGCCTATAAACGCATGATTCACCGTTTTCCAAAAGGCGAACTCCCTGAAATCGCCAAACTGCTGCACAGCATGAACGGTGAAGTCCACGCGATCCCCTCAGTGAACACCAAGGGCTTAATTCCGCGGACAATTGAAGCAACTCAGATCACCGTCCGTTCGATGGGGCACCGTGTCGATCGTTTTCTGAAGATCCGTGTCCACCAGCATCATTGCTGGGAAGCTCTGATGGTTGAATTAACAGGCGTGCTGAACGGAATCTCCGCCCGACGCTTACGGGAGCGTATCGCCTATGCCCTGCAAAAGACCCGTTGGGATATTATCGTGAACTTCGAACATGTGCAGTTTGTCACTCTGTACGGTCTTAAAAGCTTTCTGCCGCCTTACGACAACCGCACCCAGACGACCATCAAATGCCTGCACGTTCCTTCGCACTTTCGGAAATATCTCGAAGATTTTCACCAGGGGCTGCAATTTATCGACGCAGAGGAAGAAGGCAGCGAAGCTCTACACTGAAGGTCTGGCAGAGCCGTCACATCTGTCAGACCTTGCATTGCCGCCTGTTTGATACGCTCGCCACGCTGAGAAGAAGAGCGCCTCAACGATTTATATACGCGACAATCGGCACATCCTGGAGAAAATTCACCTTCGTCACTCCTCCAAAATCGATAGCAAGGCGCAGGGACTTCTCTAAAGGCATCTCCAGGATCAACGCCAACAAAGCCCGGATGATGCCGCTGTGCGTCACGACAAAGACCGTGTCGTCCTTCGCTCTGTCTGCCGCGCATTCAGCCCAAAAAGCGCATACCCGTTGAAACAGATCCTGGTACGATTCCCCTCCCGGACAGCGTTGATTGACGATATCGGCGCTCCAGACATCGAATTCTCGGCGTTCGACAGCATCCCATGGACGCAGTTCCCAATGGCCGAAATTCAGCTCAGTCAGACGGGAATCGGTCCTGAGGCCGCAACACTGCAATGACTTGGCAAAGAGCTGGCAGCGGCTCAAAGGGCTGGAGAAAATGCGATTGACGCGGGACGCCGCCGGCAGCTTCGCGTACAATTTTTTCCAGTCGTCACGATATGAATCCGCCAATGCGACATCGCTGCGACCATAGCACAGTCCCGGAGCAACCGCAACCTGGCTGTGACGAATGAGGTATATCTCCACGGCTATGGCCCTGACGTCAAGACAACAAGGGCCAGATAAAACGTCAGCTCGCTTATTTGCTGAACAGCTCCCAGGCAATCGCCTGTATACCCATGAAGCTTATGAAAAAGATACCAGCCCAGGCCCAGACGGACGCCGATCACAACTGATAAGCCGATCCAGAAGACTGGCCATGAGGAGATTGCCGTTGAAAACAGTGCAAACGGCAGTATCCCGGTCAGGGTTGTGAAGATCAGGGTCTGTATACTCATTCGCTCTGCAACAGAGCGTGACTTACTCGAACGGTCTTCCTTGCCTGCGTAATCGTGGGTATACATCATTGATATTGCAGAGGAGCGACTCAGGCTGTGTCCGCAGACGAGTGCAAAGGGAAGCAGATTGCCGGGCAGGGCAAGCAGGCAAAGTAGCTTCGCTCCTAAACTCAGGATCAGGGCAAGCGTCCCATACACCCCAATATACGAGTCTTTCATAATGCTCAGAATTTGCTCGCGAGTCCATCCTGCGCCCATCCCGTCGCAAAAGTCAGCAAAGCCATCCTCATGCAGTGCGCCCGTCAGCAGAATCGTTGCGGTCATGCTGATCAATACGGCTAAAGCGCGGGGGAAGAGAAGCACTGCTCCCATGTACGCAAATGCGCCTGTTATCCCAACGATCCAGCCGACAACCGGAAAATAGCGGGAGGCTTTCTGAAAGGCACCCGCTGAGAAGCTGTCCATTGGGCAGAGCGGAATTCTGGTAAAAAATATCAACGATGCCTGAAGAATCCGTAATTCTCGCTGGATCATGAGGCGCTGCTGACTCCTGCCGATTCGAATGAGGCCATTTCATCTAAAAACTTTAGTGCCGACTCGACCAGCGGATAAGCCAAAACAGCCCCGGTGCCTTCTCCCAGGCGTAAATCCATTCGCAACAGCGGCTCTGCATGCATCAATTCCAACATGCTTTGATGACCTGGTTCGTCAGATAAATGTCCGAACACACAATAGTCCAGAATGTCCGGATACAGGCGCGAAGCCGTAAGCAAGGCCGAGCTGCTGATAAACCCATCGACCAAAATCACCATCCTCTCTGCTGCTGCTTGTAAATACGCTCCGCACATCATGGCAATCTCAAACCCACCAAAGGTTGTCAGGACGGCAAAAGGATTCCCGGCATCAATCGGATTCGCCGTAATCGATTCCTGCAGGATCTCCACCTTGTGCTTCACCCCCGAAGCCGTGAGGCCAGTGCCGGGACCAACACATTTTGTGATCGGGATATTGCCCAGAAGACTCAGAAGAAGCGATGCCGACGAGCTATTGGCAATCCCCATCTCACCGCAGATGATAATATTGCAGCCCTGCTGTTTCAAGTCGCGCACCAGCTCTGCGCCGTGTGTGACAGCCTCTTCGCATTGTTCTGCCGTCATCGCGGGCTCATACCGAAAATTTTTCGTCCCGAATGCCACCTTTCTCGGTAATAATTGAGGATGTTGCGGCAATTCGCCATGTACTCCGGCGTCTATAACAAATAAATCCATATTGTGCTGACGGGCAAAGACATTAATTGCCGCTCCGCCAGTTAAAAAATTCGCCACCATTTGCTGAGTCACTTCCTGCGGAAAGGCGCTCACTCCCTCGGCAGCCACCCCATGATCGCCGGCAAAGACCAGCACTGTCGGCTTATGCAGTTCCGGGGTGAGCGTGTTCTGAATGTGCCCGATTTTTCGAGCCAGGCGCTCAAGCTTCCCCAGAGAACCAGGGGGTTTGGTTTTAGCATCAATTTTCTGCTGTAATTGTGGGACGATATCGTTCTTCAGAGCATGAATCTTGAATGTTCGTTTCAGTTGCATAGTTCAGTATCTCGTTCATAGGCCTTCTCAGCCCGTCACTCTATGTACTTTTTGAAATAAGGCGTTGCAAGAGCAATGCAGTGAGTTTCGTATTTCGTTCGATTTGCAAATTCAGTGAAATAATATTGCCTACCACAAGGCTGATTAATGACGCAAGGATTCCGCTGATCACCGCGATAATGCTGTAATTCAGGCGGTCTTCCGGCATCAGGATATTCGGCGGAGGCGGCCCTGCCATTGCAAAATAGATATAAAACGCAAGCAGCACACCCCCAGCAGCAAAAAGAAAGCCCAAGACTTTCATAAACGTCGCAAATTTGCTGTACCAGCTGAAGATCTGCTCGACGGAATTCAGTTCATTCTGCAATGCAGTATCAAGTTCTCCAAGTGACAGAGTTGGAATACGTTTGCCCTGAGCCTGCAGTGGCAGGTCCGAGACAAGCGCCATGTCAGCCCTGTCTTTCCCCGAAGAGTGCCTGCCATGCTCTGTGGGCTGCTCGTTATCCGACGCATCAGACTTGCCGCTGCCGCTTTTCGGGGCAGATACAGGACTCTGTACATTGGCTTTGCTGGTAAAATCCACGAGTGCTTCCTGGCACATTACGCAAAATTGCACGCCGGCCCGATTCTCATACTGACAGTGAGGGCAAGGAACGGTCTTGCGGTTCTTCTGCTCAACATGAAGAGGCTGCGGCTGTGCACGGCGCGTTACCGTGATGACATGCTGACATTTGATACACTTGGTTTTGGCTCCATCCGGACTGACTTTAGCGTCATCCACCCAATACACTTCACCGCAGGAATCGCACTGGAATTTCATCCAGTGCAGCAACTGGCCCCAAATGTGGCGGGTATACTCTTCAAACAACTTAAAATCTGGGTAACTGACCGGTGTTGTCGTTTTGAGAAATTTTAACGTATTCTCATCAATATAGATCGAATCGCTTCGTTCGATGAGCAAGAGGACAAAGCGAAAAAAATTATCCTTTGAACGTTGTGAAATTTCCGGAAGAAACTGGCGGTAATTAATGATGTTCTGTGAAAGCCGAAACGGCGCCGCCTGCCCATACACAAAAACATCGACAAACCAATCGTCCGGATCGCTGTCCAGACGACAGACAAGCAGCAGCGACATCTCAGAATAGTGTATCGTGCCGCCGTCAGGTCGGTTCAGATAAAAACCGTCTTCCAGTGCTGTCACTCGTGTACTTGAATAGGCTTTGGTGACAGGCGTATTCTTCCCGACATCCCCTGCTTTGACAAGTTTCAATTTTTGTCGAACGTCTTCCAGTGTCAGCGTGTGTGCCATGTCAATTGCCCTCAGTCCTAAGTCGTCAACAGGCAGCAGGCAGGCAATCTGCAGCCGATTGCGCAGAGTACCGCTGCTGAAAATGCCAAATACCTTTCGCGAAAAAAGCGTAGTCCGTCAAGTTTTATTTTGGGCGATGCCTGTGAATGCATCAGGCCCCCTCAATCCACTCTTCGCCGCCATCCCATATCTCCTTTTTCCAGACAGGGAGGATTTGCTTAATACGTTCGATCGCATAACTGCAGCCTTCCAATGCGGGCTTACGATGAGGAGCTGCAATGGCAATCAGGATCGCAGTGTCCCCGACTTTGAGGCGGCCGGTACGGTGGACGAGCGCCACATTATCCACCTGCATATTCTGGTAGATTTCGTTTCCGATCTGGCCCAGGACTTTCAAGGCCATCGGCTCATACGCGGAATATTCCAGGCAGAGCACCTCACGTCCACGTGAGGGCTTACGCACGATGCCATGAAATGTTGCAATCGCCCCTGAAGTCTCAACGCACATTTCATTCAGCAGGGCTTCACTCTGAATGGCTTGATCCGTAATCCGGTAGAGCATGGTGTCAGCCTCCGCTTACAGGAGGGAAAAACGCAATCACATCGCCGTCCGAGAGGTGCCGGTGGCGCTGGCTGTACTGTTCATTGACAGCCACCAGCGAACGCTTCTCAAGCCGTCCTTCGAAAACAGGATACTGTTGCTCGAGATATTCGATCAGATCAGCAACACACGCGATATCTTCTTCAGGGGAAAGCAGTACGCTGTTCGTCCCCAGAATCTCCTGGAAACTCGCGAAAAATTTTACAGTAATTGTCATCATACTCTTCAGGCCACAGCCTGCCTCACAAGGTCTAACAGTTCTCATACACGTGCAGTGTCGCTTAGTTCTCTATTGGCTTCGTCAAATCGGTCAGGAGACTCAAGACCTCTTCTTCCAGAACCGTATACCTGGAACAGATACCGGGGAATGAATCTGGAATTTTTCAAGAAACATCGATGAACAGACGATTATTCCCACTCGATTGTCGCTGGTGGTTTGCTGGTAATATCGTAGACAACACGATTGACCCCGGCGACTTCATTTACAATACGACTACTGATCGTCGAGAGCAGTTCAACGGGCAGATGTGTCCAGTCAGCAGTCATAAAATCATCGCTTGTAACGGAACGCAGGGCGATGACATTGGAGTACGTGCGTCCATCTCCCATGACACCGACACTTTGGACCGGCAGCAACACGGCAAAGGACTGCGAGCTTTTATGATACCAGCCGCTCTTCCAGAGTTCCTCGATCATAATCGCATCAGCCTCACGCAGCGTATCGAGGCGCTCTTTTGTGATTTTTCCCAAGACTCGAACCGCCAGACCCGGACCTGGGAAAGGATGACGCCAGACCAAGCGTTTCGGCAGGCCGAGCGCTTCGCCGACCTTACGGACTTCGTCTTTAAACAGGAAGCGGAGCGGCTCGATTAATTGCAGTTCCATATCATCAGGCAAACCGCCGACGTTGTGATGGGTCTTGATTTTGGCGGCCGGATCATTTTCCTGACGGTTGGCGCTTTCGATCACATCCGGATACAAGGTGCCCTGGGCCAGAAAATCAACGCTGCCGATTTTCCGGGACTCGGCTTCAAAAATCCTGACAAACTTCTCACCGATAATGATCCGCTTCCGCTCTGGATCGATGACTCCCTCCAGCGCGTCCAGAAAGTCTTTTTCAGCATCCACTGCCACCAGGCGAACGTGCATTTCCGCCTCAAAGGTTTCTTTCACCTGCACGGCTTCATCCTTGCGAAGCAAGCCGGTATCAACGAAAATGCAGGTCAATCGAGCCCCGATCGCTTTATACAGCAAAGCCGCTGCCACTGAAGAATCCACTCCTCCAGAAAGACCGCAAATCACCTTTCCATCCCCCACCTGGTCCCGAATCTCTTCAAGGCTCTCTTCAATAAAATTCCCAGCAGTCCACCCGCCCGCACATCCACAGATCGTATACAAGAAAGCACGTAAGATTTCTTGTCCCTGGGGAGTATGCGTCACTTCCGGATGAAATTGCAAGCCATAGAGCTTACGCTCCGTATGACCGATAGCAGCGTGCGTCGAGTTCGCAGATTTCGCCAGAACCTCGAAACCCTCTGGCAGTGCAGAGACTTTGTCGCCGTGGCTCATCCACACGGAAACGGTCTCTGAAGACAGTTCGCTGAAAAGTGGATTTTCCTGTTGAAGCAGTGAAATATCCGTCTGACCATATTCCCGCCGCGTCCCAGGCATCACTCGGCCTCCAAAATGATAGGCAATCAGCTGCATTCCATAACAGATTCCCAGGATCGGTTTTCCCGAGCTGAGGATAAATTCGGGAAGATGTGGCGCCCCATCGGCATACACACTCGACGGCCCTCCCGAAAGAATATATGCCACCGGCTTCAGGCTGTCGATACGCTCCTGCGGCGCATTATAAGGCAGCATCTCGCAATAGACTTCCAGTTCTCTCACCCGGCGGGCAATCAACTGACTGTATTGTGAACCAAAATCTAACACTACGACAGTTTCTCTCTGCACGCGTAACATTTGTCTGGATCCTCCTGTCCTAAGGCTGAGTTCTCGGGCGGCATGCAGCCGTCTGCTGAAATCCCTTGTTATGAGCCAATTTTGCCATACTTGCTATATTGAGAGAGATGGATGACAATATTTCCCGTGTCAGTCCTTAGCGGGTAATACACTTCGTATCTGCCGTCATGCGCTGAAAAACGGTGGCCAGATATCTTCCCTTCAAGCGCAGAGTAGAGATATGTTCTCTCCTCACTGGAGGTGGCTAGAATATAGTCAGCTTTTCTGACCTTTTCATCTTTAGCAAGTCGAGCATAACGGGAGAATCCCAATAAAAACGGCTTCCCATCAATCGTATCTATGACTATTATTGTCACCTCAGGAAATTCTTCTTCCACCTTGCTTAATATCTCGATGTCCTGGCATGCTCTTTCGATATACTCACGAGAAAACGTATAATCCGCTAATCGATGAATTATACTTCTCTGTTCTTTGACCAAGGAAGACGCAGCCGAAAGCAGGTAGTTTTCTTTGTGCTTTGAAGTTAGACGATCTCCAGCATATAAAAGGCAAAAAAGAGCAAGCAGCGAAGCAATAAAAGCGAGCACAAGCATTTTTGAGATCGTTTGTGCTTTTTTCGGTTCTTCTCCTGAACGTCTCTCAGCGATAGCTGTTAAATTGAACATAATATTTAAGAGAACCACAGCGGAGAGTATCGTGAAGAGACCCAGGATACTGAGCAGAAACATTTCGGTCATATTTTCTCTGAAGACTTTAAATCCAAAAACCGTGGAGCTGACAAAAATAAAGACCCAGTACATTGAAAGCACGACTGTTACCAGTGCGATTTTATTAGTAATCTTCACAATATTCATAGGCATAGCTCCTTAAATGAAATTTTGCCTTCCTGGCATAAAATTCGCCTCTCTTTATTGCATCAGCTTCGAAATCAGCTGCCTGCCCCCAGGCGACGTGCAGAAAAGGGCTGCGGGATTAGCTTGTACTCAGAGTGTTCATTATGCGTTCTGCCCATTTTTTGGCCTTTTCAAGGTTGGCTTCGGTATGATGTTTTAGGGGGTCTTTGAAATCAGCCTCACCTAAGATCTGATTCTGTGTTAAAACCTTGGCCATTTTACGAAATATCTTACCCTTTCCACCGCCATGACAACAAAATAATGCGATTTTCTTATTGACGAAGACCTCTGTTGCCAAAAAAGTATTGAGGGGAGGGGCGAAGGTCCAGGCCCATACAGGTGTTCCAATAAACAACAGATCATATTCTTGAATATTTTTATCATAAGGTAATAACGCTGGCTTCGCGTTCATCAGTGCGGCTTTTCCACCCCATACATATTTCATAATCCCTGTTGATTGAATTTCATCTTTCGGCGTTAATTCTAAAATATCCGCGTCTACTGTTTTCGCGATAGTATTTGCTATTAGTCTTGTGTTGCCTTCAAACGAATAAAATATTACAATTTTTTTCATATCGTCTCCTTATAATGCTGAGTTTACTGGCCAGGATAGCGAGTCCGGCAAAGCGATGTCTTAGAATTTTCTTGTATCATGCCAATTTATACACTTGCGAGGCTTTGCAGATGCTATCATGAAGTCTAATAATCGGTTCAGAAGAAAAGTCTCTGCCTATAGACTTGATATGTTTGACAACACAATATTTTTGTGCAGATAGCTCATAGTTTTTTACCCAGTCGCAGTATTCTTTTGTTTCACAATCTAGAGGGCTGCGAATTTTTATCGTTTTTATTCTCATCCTATAAGGCTTTGGTGTAATTCTTGCTCGATAACAATTTTGTTTTTTAGACATAATAATATAATACCAATCAACTGCAAATTTTCTCATTAAAGATTGGTATGATTTTATAGCCGGATTTACATAATTTTTTCCAATGACTCTAATTCCCTTAGCTGTTTCATATATTCTGAAGTCATTGCCAATTTCTGGATATTTTTTCAGTCGTTCAAGAAATTTGAAGACAATTCTGTCTTTTTTAGGCATTTTTCTCACTGCTTTGAATATGTCAAAAAAATCAAACGCATAATCGTCTAAATCTAAAATAGTGTAATCAGTTGTATTGAGAATTTTAGCCCCATATCTACAAATAGTAATAATATTGTTGTCATCTATTATCTCTTCTACATGCTCCTTTATCGGAACTTCATAATCTTTTTTACGCTTATTAGAGGAAATCCTTTGTTCAATTGTAAGAGCCTGTTTTTTGGCGTGATCTCGTGCATCCTCTTTTGAAATATTGGAGCCTGCTAATATATTTATATGCTTTGTTGCCCCATTGATCTTTATTTTATAAGCTTCTTTTATCCAGAATTTGAAATATTTCATTGTATAGAGAGCGTTTTCTGCCGTTGAGAACAACGAATTCACGTATAAGTTCTTTCAGCGGAAAACGTAACGTGAGAACTAGTTATATTCATTGCTTCGTTTATGTGTAATGCAGAGGTCCCCGGCGAGTGAAACGAGTCCGTGCTCATGTTCTCATTATTTTTTTTCAAAGATATTAAAACTTTGATCGTCTAAAGAAAAAACTCGTTTTATATGTTTATATCCAGCGTTTTCTAAGGAAAACACAATGTCTTTTTCATGAGAATAATGACCAAAGAGATTGATAAAATGGAACTTTTTTGTTTTTTTATAATCAATGATAACAATACGGCCATTATTTTTTAAAAATTTTTTTACGCCAGAGAAATATTCAGTTGGATTGGGAATATGATGAAAAGAATTCCTGCTAAAAAAGAGATCAACTGAGTCTTCAGCTAATGATATTCCTTTTTCACTCGAAAGTATTAATTCTATATTACTGGGCTTATCTTCAATAATTGTTGATCGTATAAATTCAAGTTTCGTTTTATCATTATCGATGGCATAAACTTTGCCTTGCTTTCCAACAGCTTTTGAAAATTTTAATGTAAAAAAACCTCCACCTGATCCAATATCAGCAATTGTTTTTCCATTGAGCTTCCCCAGAACATTCAGAACTTCTTGCCAGTTTGATTGCTCAGCTCTTCGATTAAGCCTTTTGGTAATGATTGTTTTCAGCATAAGAACTCTCAAATATTAAATCTTTGTTCATAACGCCTGCATGGTCAGTACTAATGCTTTTTTCGCAATCTTTCTCAAAGCTCTTTCGCTCTCCTGAATCACGGCAGTTTTCGAGCTGAACTGAGGAATCATGACGCTGAAATAATGTCATTTCCATCGTATTTTTCACTTACTCGAATGATATTTTGTCCAGCAAGCTTCTCACAGCAGCTCCTGCACAATACAGTCATCGTCAGGAATGCCGTCAGCCACTTGTAGCGCCTTTGCCTTCATCATGCACGAAATCGTCCATATTCACGTGTCTTCTTTAGGAGCTCAGATGTCCGTCTCGGCATCATCTTTCCCTGTTCCAAAAGGTCATTATATTTTAATCTCTTGGTCTGTGAATTGTAATTTTTCAATATTTGATAAGATATTTGTTCCATCTCTATTAGAAACAATATCTTTAACAATTACCTTATCGTCGTCAATATGAATTCGATATTCGGAAGACTTTCTTGAGAAAATTACAGTATTGCTTCCTGTTGGAGCCAAAATTCTCGTATAACGATTAAAGTCTTTTGACTTATAAACTCTGCCTAAGTATGAAGGGATAGTATGACTAATTCCATGAGTGGGAATAATATTTTTTTGAGACTATAACTACTACAGGAAACTATTGTTAAACTAGTACAAATAATGACACTGAACAGGACGATTAACGTTTTCATTTTTTCTCCGATGAATCCAAATTCAATAAATTCATTGAACATGCTATAAAAAACTACTAGTTCATTTTTCATTGCAAACGTTCTCAGGGAGAAGGAAAATCTCTTAATGCAGAATTTTTCGGATTATTTCTTTTTAGGCTGATTGCTCTTCTTTTCTTTTGTTATGAGCTGTGTAGGGCATGTGCACTCAATATAGCGGAGAAAATATCCACTCCCTATAAACAAACAAAATGCTAAAATACTACCCCATATACCATAAAAATTAACGCCAAGCAATAGCAGAAAGATGATTAGGCCGCTCATCTGTACTGCCCAATATAGCCTTGGCCAAGTTCTTTTAATAACAACATTTGTTGTACAGATTGAACATTGGATTGGCGAATTTATATCAGCCCAGAACAACTTTTTTACACCTAAAGTTTCTTGATGGCAAGCGGGGCATTTCATCTCTATACACAACATTCACCAGCGGGTGAAACGAGTCCGATGAAACAATGTGTTATGAGCTTGTTAATTTATTTTTATGTGCTCAATCTTGACCATTTTACATAGATCTGAAATAATCATTCTTATTTTAGTCCCAAAGCAAGTTTTTTGTAAGATTTTTCTCGAATAATGATACATCATATATTCTTTGACTAAGGTTATGTCCAGGTTGAGACGTTTCAAATACGCATCGATACTGTTAATATAAAAATACATGGGAGCACTTTTGTTTCCTGTCTTTCTCACGTATCTGTTTGATATGCTCAAGGCTATTTGGTTATTACAGTCGAAAACAGCTTCTAGCAGATTGAATTTATTTTTTATCTGAAGAAAGAATGTATCAACTTCTTCTTCTTTAAAATAATAGAAAACACCTGAGATAATGAGCAACGTTGGGAGGGTTTTATCTTGTATATGTTTGATCCAGTTATCGACATCTAAAAAAGAAGCTTCAATGTAGATATCGTTTTCTTGTTCTGGCATGAGCCTTCTTCTTTCTGCGATAACAGGAGGCAGATCAATTTCATAAAAGGTTGCTGTCTTACTTTTAATTCTGTAATACGCGGTGTCCAATCCTGCTCCAATATTGATGATATTACATTCTTGATGCTTTGTAATAAAAGCTTTTATTTCTACGTCCATATTGTAATATCTTGAAGCGGATGCCAGATAATAATACTCGTTGTGTATTTTGCTGAGTTTATCTTGAGGGAGTGCTTGCTCCAGTTCAAGAGCCTTTTCATCAAACAGGAGTTCTTGAAAATGTTTCGATGTATAGATATTCCCTGTCAATGGAATATATAATGTACTACTGACGCTTTGTGTTGTAATCATCGTTAAAACTCTCTTTTAAATTGTGTTCCAGGATGTTTTTTCCTGCTCAACCCTGTCGTAATTTACACAAGCAAGTGTCACCCCCTAGTTTCCCATATTTTTTGTCTATCTATCAAAGGAGATTGTATTGTCACAATTGAATACTGAATAGGTCAAGAAAAATATAATAGATATGAGTTTTAAATTCTGAAAAATACATCATAGCTCTTCTGTAAGTCAATTAGATTTTGCACGATTTCTTAGTTGAGACGTGCTAGCCCAGTTACTTTCACAATCTTCACCGTCACAAGACAGAGCTATTATGCGCTCTATTGTTAGGTATAAATGCCAATATGCCGTTCGGAAATTTTCCAATTGTTGTGGAAGAGAAATTTGTCAGGAAATAGAGATGATGTTCCCTCTCGAAGTCAACAAGCATTGAAACACCATCTCTATCGTGCCAGGCGAATATGTCCAGGAAATGCCTTGAGTCAATTAAGAGTTCCCTGAAGAGCGTCTTCTTATTGACGATTGGCACTCCAGTTATCAGAATCTCCCTGAGTATTAGTATAACGACCGGCCATCGAGCTATTGTTATCGCTCACCGTTCCTGTCATCGTTAAGACGCTTCCGTCATTAAACGTGATCTCAATACTAATGCCCCGTGGATTCTTTACAGCCGGAGCGCCATCTGTCGTAGTCGTTATTCCTGTAATATAGGCAGGATCCCCCCCGCCAGGCGTCGCAGTTGCAACAACTCCACCAGCCCCAGCAGCCGTATGTGCTGTGATAGTAATGGTCACCGGACTAATCACATCATAGCCGATGGGCACTAAAAGCCACGTTCCAACGATATCCAATGGATCCGGATTATCACTGCTGCTGCTGCAACTTGTCAGCATCATACTCACAAGGAAAAGAATGCTGACAAAAAGTACTGAAAATTTGTGGTATCTCATAATGGTTGCCTCCTTATTCTCTAAATTGTGTGCAAGATCCTGTGTCGACATACGTTACAAGACCACAGCATAGTGTATTCCTGAGAGACATCACCCCCTTGCTGCCCGGCCCACGTTCATTTGAGACCCCTCCACAGAATAAACCTATTCTGCTGTTCAAACTTTGTCAAGATCTCTTTCCAGAATTATGGATTTATGCGAGCAGTTCAGCGCTAGCCGCCTAAAGTGAGGCATGTCAATCTGCCATAGTCAGACAAAATCACTGTGATTTCGGAGCCACACCCACGTGGGTGAAATCATTGCAGGAGTATCATTGCCCCTTATTTCCTTAATTCCGTAACGATTCAATAGCTAATACCTTCATAGCGAAAATTCATCCTTTATTGTATCTTAATATTTTTACAGAATTGAGTATATCGATAAAAAGAGCAATATATTTTCTAAAAAGGAAGGTTATTTATTTTTGAGCAACTCCATCTGTATCGCTAACGCCCGCGCCCTCGCGACAGGCAACAAACCGTGCCAAAACTGCAAACCGTTATGCCAGAGGAGTATACTGAACTGACCGCGCAGGGTTTGGGTCTTTGTGCAGCGCTTTGTTAGCGATTCCGCCTGTATAGACCCTATGAGCGTGGACAACGCTGACTATATTACTGGTTTAATTTCTATCTGACGTACACAAAGTTCTCCTGTACCATTATAGTAAACACGAAATTCAAATATTGGTTTCCAGCCTAGTGAACGAGGAATGCTAAAAGTGTAGGCAAATATTCCATCATTAGTTTCTGAAGCAGGAAGCACTCCCTGGGCTATTACGGAGCGTCCAGAGTTTAGAGCAACATCCCAAGACGCAGTAGTAGATGAGGAGCTTTGATATGTCATGCTTACTGTGTAAACTTCCCCTGAAGTTAGTCTCAGAAAAGGTCCAAAAATCAAAAAGCCCTTTTCGCCTTCATGAGCAATTCTTGTGGAGTTATCAAGGGAACCTATTTGACTTGAAAGTTGTTTTCCTGTGAAAGTAAGAGGTCTTATAGCTGGTTTAAAAACAAAAAATACAAACAAACTTATAACGATAAAGACACTCCATATTGCACATAAAAACCGATTAGCTTTCTGAATACACCCAAGCCAATAAGCACTCAGAATAAGAAGTAACCCTCCCGCCCCCCATACATAATTAGGCCAATGCAGGAAATAACTGCTGAAATCTTTGAACGAAGGCAAAAGATATTGAAATCTATACGTAAGATGTAATGCGGTTGTGTAAAAATCTGTCCCTGCCCAGAAAGATGGGCCTATACCGGTATTGTAGAGAAATTTATCATAAAAAATCCACACTGTCGATAGAAAGCATTGCAGAGATAAGCTTCCTATACACAAAGTTAGTAAAATAGATGCTCCCCACTTTCGCTTCAGGACTGTACGGACGCCATAAGCTACAGGAAATATCCATAGCGTAGCCCCAGCCCAGCCAAATCTACCAACAAAAGAATATCCACCATACCAATTAGGGTGCATCGCATTTGGTAGCACAATAGCGAGATATGCCAAGACAAAAAACACTCCATGCTCCCAATTCTCTTTAAATAAGAGCGGAAGTCCCAGCAATCCCAACAGAATAAATGGTTGCTGTAGAAAAATACCATGCTGCCCATCCCAAAACAACCCCCCAAAAATCATTGCTACTTTTTGGAGATCGAAACTTAAGCTTCCTTCCTGGTAAGGTCCTAAAAAATTTTGAAATGCGATATAATTATACAGACATAACAGAGAGTACGAGGAGACAATAGTGAAGATAGCCCCAAAAATTAACGTATTGCGTAATAAAATTTTTTTTGTAACAATTGATATTAACAGGAAAAGTAAGAATACGGCACAGATGCTCAAAAAACGAATATGCAGCCATGGCAAAAACGCGATCTCTATAATACCCAATACTCTCGAAAAGATGTCTTTAGCGTGCAGTTTTTGAGACACTTCCATGTGTTGAAAAGCAAGAAATAATTCGATAACATGAAGAGAGATAATACCCGCTAAAAGATCTGGATATATTTGATTATGGGCAATAATAAACGGAAGGCCCATTGATAAAACGAAAGCAATGACTATTGCCCAGTCGGAGGATTCAATGATTCGATGTGCCGTTTTGTAAAAGAGGAAAGGTAAGGCTATCCCGAATAGTAACGATAAGAAGAGTTTTGCTCCAATCACTCCGCCCAAATAATACGGGATCGCCAGGAGCACAGAAAGGCCAATATTGTGCATACTGAATCCATTGATAACATGATTAGCAATATGGTCTTCCAATAGCCTGCCCCCAACTTCCTGGGAGACAATGGTTTCGTCAGCATAATTATTGTTAAGTCGGAGGTCGCCATCTTCTATCAACGATTCTGTAATAAGCAAATAGTGAGGCTCATCACCGCTAAGTCTATAGATATTGTTTGATCTCCAGAGCAATGTTATTGTCAAATATGCCATGACTGGCATTGCCAATAAGATAACAACAGGCATTATATCTTTTGTATTTCGACTGATACATCGCATTCCTCACCTCTTTGACGGACAAGCAATGGCTCCTGATGAATCGTCACATTCATCCGTTTTTGTGCCGGTGTGCAGCGCCGGGTGAGCCTGGTGTGTAGATCATGGGTTGTTGATCTACGTTCGATGTACATTTTTTAGCAATTTCCAATAAAGCTGCCTCGAGTTGAGGATCGTTTACAAGGCTTTTATTTAATGGATAAGGGATTTGAAGAGTTGGCGAAATTCCACGCCCTTCTATTTGCTTGCCATCTAATGGCAATTCTGCTGTAGCAAGATACAGGAAATACGGCTGTGTTTCTGTATTGAATATTCCTCTCCCAACTGAGAACGCCCCCTTGGTTGTTGTTCCTATCAACGTGGCCCGGTCAGATTTTTTAAACTGATAGGCAAGGGCCTCTTTCCCTGAACGCACCCCTTCATTAATCAGGACAACCATTGGCCCGGAAAAGTATACCGGATTGCTTTTACATTCAGGTTGATGCCGCACTGCTTTTCCCAGTCTGTCGATCCATGTATATTCAAAGAAATCTTTCCGATCAGGAAAAAACGGGTCTAAATACTCATACCATGCCCCGCCACATCCTCCACGAAGGTCCAGTATCATGCCATCTTTGTCATGAAGCTCTTCAATGATAATCTTGCTAAACATGCGTAATATATTTTTATGTGTTCCAGACCACAGATGAATGTAACCGATGTTTTTCCCATCAGGGTTGAATGAATGATAAGGATGAAACGGGGTTCCATCGGCTTCGAGTACAACGTCTCCGCGTCTGATGCCGGCAATTGCGGCAGGATAGCCCTCAAGGACTTCACGGACAACAAAACGGTTATCAATGATGGTATATTGGCTCCCAATATGATTGACTTTCGGCCGTGTGATATCCCGTGTACAAAACATTGAGCGAAACATATAAAAATCGATTGCGTGATTATCATAAAACTGTGTGTGTGAAATCTGCAAACGCTTTAGAAACGTATTGATAACTGGCGTAAGTTCATAAATATTCTTGGTCTGTTCAGCTTTTTTCTTGAGAATCTGGTAGTTTTTTTCAGTGAAAAACGCTTTTTCACGTTCAAGAGAATAGATGTTGGGCTTTGCTTCTTGCCAAAATTTCTCAACTATCTGAATTGGCTCTGGCACAGAGGTGTCTTCTGCCCATCCTGAGGCAGAAAAAATAACGATGGATACTTGGCAGATCACGATAAGACATAGGGGACATCTTTTTTTCTTTCTCTCATACTACATGACTCCAATGCACAGACAGGCTAACACCTGCAATCACGTGACGTTGTTCGGCTCTTTCTTGTCCACGAAAGCGTGGCCTATTCAAAATTCCTGAGTAAAAGTTCTGGTCTATATTCAAAGTGCATGGTATCATAGTGATACCATTTTCCGCCCCAAATAAACCCATATTTCTCAAAAATCTCGACAATTTCTAACGGGATTTGATTTCGATAGCTTTGCTCGCCATCAGGGTCAGGGTTATCCCATTTCCAGTAATTCGCATATTTCACATTAATATCAATCGCAATCCCAAAGCTATGAGAACTGAGGCGTTCCGTTCCCGTAATAGCTCTCCAGTTGAATGTTCCCCCTATATCAATGAGATATTTTTTGAACTCATCGGGTAATCTATCTAATTCATTTGAAATTGCCTGGAGTTTTTCATGAACATTATTCACAGAAGTAATCCAAATCCTTTTATTCACTGTCGCAGGCAGCCATGAGACCTCGACAAGTTTCGCCTGCACTTCCTCTGCTGACCATCCATACATATTCATAAAGAACGGTTCGTACCGGATACGTCCGGGGTCGAAGTTCCTGGGAAAAGGCAGATGATATGCTGAGCCAATAGGATACATAAATGAAAACTGATCCTCAATATCAGGATAATTCAATAACATTTCAAAATCTTTCTCCTTTACGCCATCATCATAGACCATTTTGCTTCCATTATGCCAGTATATAATGTTGTCTTCGACAGTTAATAAATGGTCAGGATAGGCTTGAAGAAGATGTTGCACTTCTACAGGGAGAGAATCACGTCCTTCCACAACAGAAAGCATGAGAACCATGACAACAAAGATCAGAGTCCCCCATAGATGACTATGAGATAAACCGCGTTGTTGAGAATCAGAAAAAATCATTATGTGATTACTTTGCTTGTCGTTCATAGTGTTGAATGAGTTCGATATTCGCCTTTTCAATGTCGCTCAGTTGAGCATAGACATCATCAGTTCTGGGCACATACCATGATTGGTTCTCAAAATATGCTTTCATGTGAGGTCTTGTAAACACGTGCCCATGTCGAGCAAAAATTTCATTTCGCATGATCGATAAGTCTTCCTGACTTTTATTTTCGAGATCATGGTCTGTCAAGTATTTCAGGGAAGCTTCGGGATATTTCCCCGGAATTTTATGCTGCAATTGTTCAGCTTGCTGCGTCTGTTCATAACGTTTTATCATGTTAATATTGTCGTGTTCAAGCTCACTGAGTAGCGCAGAGACAACCGTAACATCTTTATGTCGAGGGACGTACCATGCTTGTTGTTCAAAATGCTTTTGAAGCTCCTGTGTTTTAAAAATATAGCCAGATCGAGCAAAAATTTCATTCCGCATAAGCGATAACTCCCACAATGTTTTTCCAGTCAAATCAGCTTGCTTCAATTTTCTCACCGAAGTTTGAGGATAATCTCCAACCATCGTTTTGCCTGACACGATTGTTGCTTGAACAGTCGGGGCGGAGCCAGGACTGGGCGTTGCTAATATGGCTTCAGAGCTGACTCCTGGAATCGGCGTGGGCGTAGACAATGATGGGGGAACAAAGTAAAAATCCCCGATGAGTGATGATGATTCCCAGGGGACTTGTCGATATTCTGTTTCATCAACCACTCTGAGACGAACCTGTTTCAGGACATCTTCAATTTTCATCCCTCGCGTCTTCATGATGTCTAAAAGGTATTTCGCATAGGGGCTATTTCGCCCATCCCCATCATAGGCCACAGAACCTGGGGCGGTGGCATAGGCAATGAGTGTTCCTGTTGGAGCAGACATCATTGCAAGTCCACGCTGTAATGAACGAAAACGTTTAAATGGATTGTTTCGGCAGGCATCAAGAATCACAATATTGACTCGCGTTTCAGCAACATCAAGTTTATCAAGGATCATGCCCGCATTGACGGACTTATATTTAATTTCATCCATCGAAGCAATATCAATGCCTATCGGGAGCAGATAATTCTCCCCATCAGCTTGAACACCATGCCCACTGAAATAAAAGAGTGCGGTATCCTGAGCGTCAAGACGATTTCCAAAATCGCGAATGAGTCCTTCCATCTTCTGCTGGTTGACATTCGTTGCTGTAATTACAGTAAAGCCCATGCGTTCTAATGCTTCCGTCATATCATATGCATCATTTACGGGATTCCTTAATGGGGCTTCCACATAATCTGCATTACCAATAACGAGAGCATACTTTTCGGCAAAGCCTTCTGGACCAGCCAATAGTATGCTAAGCAATGAAATTACGAAGAGATACATTTTCTTGTTCATAGCTTATAGCCTAGCTTATGGGCCCGAACGATGAGCATAACCGGCTGGTCAAAGCTGCAGTGCGAAGCAGCGCAGTTTTTAGCAGTCCGAGTCATGCTGTTGTTCTGCAAATTCTGGCGCCCAATCTAATGCAGGTTTACGTTTTGAATGAACACAATCACGCACATACAGATTAATTACATGTTGATATGGTCCACCAGTTTCATCTGCTGAATTTTTTAAACTCGTCTATAATATTGAAGCACAGCCCCTGAATGGCCGTGGCGTCAGGGATATCAGCCGGCATCCTGGGATCGCGAAAGAAACCGTGCTGGCGGAGTTGAAAAAACAACGCCAGCAGAAGGAAATACCGCCTTTGCCGAGCCGCTCGCCAAGAGGCCCCCGGCAGCAATTGACGTCGAGATGTGTGTCGAGGCCGATGCGTTCTGGAGTGCTGTGAGCGACACATCGAAGCAGCGAGGGGCATGCTATGCCCGTTGAGCGTGGCAGAATTCTGGCCTCTCAAACAGTGAAAGCCTCCATGCTCATGTTATCGGGATGGATATTCATCGCTATTCCTATCATGGACGCTATAAACATGTGGCCTGATCAACTGGTGTTTAGGCACTACCTTTATATTATGAGGTGTCGCTAACTTGATTTGACAAACTTTTCACGAATTCCCCATCCAGAGAGGGGGAACGGAAGGCAGGACCATTTTCGCGGATCATGCCTTGTCCAGGAAAAACCCATCATTACAACAAAAACGTCAATTTATTCAATGCAGGAAAGATAGGCAAGCAAATTTTAACATTCTTGGCCTTTCTGCGGAAAATCCTGCTCGCAGAGGCGCGGCCTTGCCTGAGCCCCAGATCTCCAGCATGAATTTTCCGTGAGCGTCACCGGCTTTCCTTCTCGTCCAGAACATCCTTAAAATCCAGGACTCCGCAAGCAAAAAGCACCCGGAGAAATGGTCCGGAGAGCTTGCATAAATTCCTTTTCCCTGCATATTTTTATTGACAGAATTTAGGCTCCTTCTCCTTAGCTTCTCCATCGTAGATCGTACAAAACCAGACAGACATATTAACAAAGGCGTTCGGCAATCCGAACGGAGTATGACTGTGATACGTATCGGCTCACAGAGTTTTAACACGAATATTTTTCTTGCGCCCCTTTCGGGCTGCTCGGATTTGGCCTTTCGGCTGATCGCCAGAGAATGCGGGGCGCAATTTTGCTTTTTAGAGATGGTGGATGCCCATTCGTTGCTGGGATCACATCCTAAACGCTTCGAGCTCCTCAACACTGTTGAGGCCGATACACCGCTCGGAGGGCAACTGCTGGGAGAAGACCCACAAATGATGCTTGATGCAGCACAGATTCTGCTGGAACGGCTGCCCAAGCTGACAGTGATCGATATCAACAGCGCTTGCCCGGTCAAAAAAGTCGTCAAAAAAGGGGCCGGATCAGCTTTGTTGCTCGATAAGACGAGACTTTTCAGCATAATCCGCCTGCTCGCCTCCTCGCTGTCCGTGCCAGTGACGGTCAAACTGCGCGGCGGCTACCACCGCATTGATCTCTATAACCTGGAAGAACTCGCGCGTGGCTGCGAATCCAGTGGAGCGGCAGCGATTTTCATTCACGGACGCAGTCGCGATCAAGGCTACAGCGGAGTGGTCAATTACACAGCGATCCGCCTGGTGAAAGACTGTGTATCGATTCCGGTCTTTGGGAGTGGAAACGTCTTCGATCCCTTGTCGGCCAGACAGCTGCTTGATGAAAGCGGCTGCGACGGTCTTCTGGCGGCCAGAGGCGCGTTCGGAAATCCCTGGATCTTCCGCTGCATCAAAGAATATCTCCACAACGGTGTCCTGCTGCCACCTGTCTCGCGTTCGGCCAGAAAAGAGGTCTTACAGCGGCACCTGGCCTACATTGCAAAGTTTAAAGCAACGTCTCCGGCCGGACAAATCGGCTTTATGCGTAAAGTCGCGCTCTGGTATCTCAAAGGCTTTCCCAACGCTGCCAAAGTTCGGGGCCGGATCAGTACTGTCAGCGATTACGAGAGCTTAGTCGATTTCGTGAACGAAGAGCTCTGAGCCCCAGATCTCCTCTCCCGCCTTCCCGGAACAGAGCTGTGGGGGATCCATACGCTTTCCGGCCCGCTTTTCCTTGACAGAAGCGTGTGCGTTCCATAGGCGTTCGAGTGTACACTGTAGAGAGCACACAGTCTGTACGTGGCGAATAAGAGCTCAGTCAAAAGCGACCGGGCATTGTCATAGATATTTACGAATCAGCACACGATCTTATCCACGCATGCCGAACACAAGCTTCTGGTCTGGGACAGGCATTTGTATGGAGTGCCAGAGCACACTTTCGCAGTTCTGAAGATTCCTGAGAACTTCTGTCCCGGAGCACGACGATGTGCCTGGTCATGACGTTGGATTTTTCCATAATGAACACGACAACACACGACGTTCATTCTCGTTCCGAACATGTATCCGAACTCAACGTCCTTAAAGACGGGATTCTGGCAGATTATCAACGCGGTGACATTTTCCTGCGCGATGCGAGGGTCACGCTCCAATTTCCCATGATGCTTGTACGGCACGGCCAGACCGACGGAAACCTTCGACGAACTTTTCAGGGCCAGATCGACGGGCCGGAGAACCAGTTAAATGCCCTCGGTCGAGTACAGGCTCAAGAGGCGGCAAAGCAGGTCTATGAATGTCTCGCAGAGCTGTCAGGCCCGGCGTTAAAGGAGTTTGCCGTATCCGGACGGCTGCGCATTCTCAGCAGCCCTCTGACCCGCGCACAAGACACCTGTCGGGCCTTCACCGACTACTTTGAACGCCGGAGCGGTGTTGCTCTGAAAGCGACCCTTGAGAACAGGCTGACTGAAATGTTCTTTGGCGCGATTGAAGGCAAGTCTACAGAAGAGATCGACGATGAAAAACTCCGAGGGGATACCCTCCGCTTTCGAGAGCAGGATGCGCTTGTTGACTGGCAAGGCAGCGGCGAGAGTTTTCTGGATGTCATGTATCGTTCAAAAGAGCTGCTTGAGCAACTGAATGCCGAGTGGGCTGACAAGGGCGTTCTGGCCGTTGCATTTGCTCACGGAACCCTGATTAATGCCTTACGCTCGGTGGTGGGCGACAAAAAGCTTATTGGGGACAATGGCCTGATCGCCTTTCGCAACGATATCGTCGAGAATGCCAAACCGTTTTGGCTGGGAAACTCAGAGCTTTTAGCTCAATCTGTAACTGCTCATCTTTTGGAAAGAGGAACACACTGATGTACAAGATTTTGAAGTTGAACCGGATTTCTCCAAAGGGCCTGGAAATATTTCCTCAGGATCGTTACGAGCTTGCAAGCGAATTCACGCACCCTGACGCCATTCTCGTCAGAAGCCATGTGATCGAACCGGCTGAAATCCGCCCCTCGCTTAAGGCCATTGCCCGCGCCGGCGCCGGAGTGAATACGATTCCGGTGGCTCTCTGCACCCAAAGAGGGATTCCCGTGTTCAATACTCCGGGAGCAAATGCCAATGCTGTCAAAGAGCTTGTTCTGGCAGCGCTTGTGATCAGCTCGCGCGGTATCATGCCGGGAATCGACTTCGTCAGGACTCTGAGAGAAATATCCGATCCCGACAAGATCTCAATGCTGGTAGAAAGGCGTAAAAAAGAATTTACAGGGCAGGAACTGGCCGGAAAAACCCTCGGCGTGGTGGGCCTTGGAAAAATCGGAGCCTTGGTCGCGGAAATGGGTCTGAAACTCGGCATGAAGGTGATCGGCTTCGATCCGGAGTTATCGGTTGATGCAGCCTGGCGCTTATCAAATGAAACCGAACGCATCGAAAATTTGCCGACGTTGTTGGGACATGCGGATTATATTTCTCTGCATCTGCCATACACGCAAGCCACAAAAAATCTGATTAATGAGGAGAATCTCCGCTTCTTGAAACAGGGTGCGCGACTCTTGAATTTTGCCCGAGGCGGCATCGTGAACAGCGCGGCAGTGCTTTCGGCGCTCAACAGCGGAACGCTTAGGTCCTATGCCAGCGATTTTCCGACGCCAGACCTGCTGAAAAGAGACGATGTGATTCTCTTCCCTCACATCGGCGCCGGGACAGCAGAAGCCGAAGACAGCTGCGCAGTGATGGCGGCAACACAATTGATCGACTTTCTGGAGAAGGGCAGCATTGTCAATTCCGTGAATTTTCCAGCATTGGTCCTCGAACGATGCAGCGGGTCCCGCATTGCGATCGTCAATAAAAACATCCCGAAAATGTTGGGCAAGATGACGACAGTCCTTGCGGACTCCGACATCAACGTCAATGAAATGCTGAATAAAAGCCGAGACGATATTGCCTATAACCTGATCGATCTTGATTCCGCTCCCTCAGAAGAACTTCTTTCGGCTTTGCGCTCGATTCAAGGAGTGATCAACGTCCGAACGGTCTTCAGCGTCTGACAGGTCTTCATCACTTGCATACATGCAGAATACGCCCGAAATCAGATTGATCTCGGGCTTTTCAGACCTTATCAGTTGCAGGATGAATTCTCCCGGGAGCCCTGCGATCTCTCTTTCTCCCGATCTGCAGGCATGTGACGATTTAGCGTCGCTAAGGCAGCCTATCGATTTCTCATCCACGTCATTCCGCTCTGCACATGTCAAAAAATCATGACTTTTTTCGCGTTCCGGCTCCTGCAGACGATATTTTTATTGACAAATCCATAAATTTCGGGCTAGACTTCTTAAAAGTGTATTGAGTGTGGCAACAATTATGACTTTTTGCTTCGTTCTCCTCCTTTTTGGCTCATCCCATGAGCGCGGAGAAGTGTGAATAAGGAGTGGGGGTTCAAATTATGAGACGAGTGTATACTCTTCTAATCATCTGCTGTATTCTTGCGATATCAGGAAGATTTTCCCATGAGGCGTTTGGCATTGATGCGTATTTCGACTCGGAAATATCAACCAACTTAACCTATACGCCGAATACCGGAACACTCATTGTTGAAATGCTTGAAGAAGAGTTACCCCCCATCCTGCCGAATGTCTTCTACAAACGAACGATCTATGTTGAAGTGATTTTTGATGCCTCAAAGACCATGCAAGAGCCAGATATCAACGGCATTCCCAAAATCAGTGTGGCGAAGTCGCTTGTTGCTGCGCTTGTGAGGTATTTTCCCAACCGTGATACACAATTTGCATTGCGAGTCAGTGGCGGAGCGTTGCAGAATAATTGCTTTGACAGCGAACTTGTTGTTCCATTCAGCCCCAAAAACGGTCAGGAACTGCTTCAGGCTCTGAAAAATGTCCATCCGACAGGACTCTCTCCGATTACCTACTCCCTCCGGCAGATTTTATCCGATTTTCAGGGGACGATCGGTTCCAAGATTGTCTTCCTCATCACTGATGGACAGGACACTTGCGACACTGAGCCGGCCGACACATGTACACGCACCATGGATACCTTGCAAGAAGCTGAGTTCGATGGTGTCGTGAATATCCTGGGAGTGAACACGCTTCAACGCGATGTGCAAGCGCTGCTTTCCTGCTTATCAGCCCGGGGCTACGGCCGCTATCTGGACAGCAACCGGAACAGCGGTCAGCAATTAGGACAACTCATCCGGGAGTCATCCCAAATCAACTATAGTATTTTACGTGTTCTGGATGCTGAGACGCTGGCTGAAGGGAAAATTCTGGGATTATACAATCGTCGTATCGGCGACGCTACCGAGGTGGCTGATACGGCCACGATGAACAACAGCGCTACGACCATCAAACCCGGGATCATTCGCAAAGAAAAAACCGGCTTTGAAATTCAGGAAATTCGTGTCAGGGATCTTCCTAGAAACAGCTCTGCATATTCCAGCCACGAGCTTCCTCCGGGAGTGTATAAAATCGAATTTCTCACCACTCCTCCCCTTGCATCATATTTTACGATCGATCAGGCACAAGAACTGCGGATCGGCGTTATACGATCAGGCGAGGGATTTGATCTCTACGCTCGAGCACATTTGAGCCTTGGAAACCGCTACTACGACGCTGATCAATTTGAGGAAGCCCTGCAAGAGTATCAGAAGGTTCTGGATTTTGATCCGAGAAATGTTGACGCTCACCTCAACATGGGAATTATCTACCAGGATATTCTGCATGATACAGAGCAGGCGATTTCTCACTATAAACGCTATTTAGAGCTTCAAGGCCCACGCTCTACCGAAGTCAGTACCTGGTTTCGTGAAGCTCAAGGGCTGCCTTCAGAAGAAAAAGAACTCCAGATGCGCCTTCAGGAACGGGAAGAACAACTGGCTCGGGAGGAAGCCGCGCGCCTGGCTCAGGAAGAAGAACTCAAGCGCCAAAAAGAGATGAAAAAAGCGATGGCTGCGTATAATGAAATCCTGACGGCGAACTCACGAATCCGCGAGTTATCAAAAGATGCTGTCGTTCAGGGCGCAGCGAGCCTTGAAGTCATTGTGTCGACTGCGACCACGGATAGTGCTGCCGAACGAATCGCTCTGGATGTCGGCAGGCGCATGAAAAACCTGCTGAACCAGACACCGGATGTCTATGTTTACCGTGAGCGGGATCGAAACATCACTGTGAAAAAAGCCGTGTTCGATGCAGGGCGAGGCGAGTATGTTCTCACTGAATAGCGAAACGCTCCAGCGGGATTTTCTAGATTTCCAGAAGAGATAAAGGCCCTGACAGCTTCGAGTCGTCAGGGCCTTTGCTTTGTGGCCGCTGCATTTCGTCATATTTACCGGGTCGAAAATACGTAAAGGCTTGTCTGCGTATATTCCTCACCGGCTTTCAAGACGGTTGAAGGAAATTCAGGCTGATTCGGAGAATTGGGAAAGTGCTGCGTTTCGAGGCAAAAACCAGAGTGCTTCCGGTAGACTGTACTGCCTTTTCCCGTAATGCTCCCGTCTAAAAAATTGCCGGTATAAAATTGAACGCCGGGTGCTGTCGTAAACAGATCCATCACACGCCCGCTTACAGGTTCATAAACCTGTGCTGCAAGCGCCAGGCTTCCATCGCAGCTGTTTAAGACCCAATTATGATCATATCCACCGGCTCTCAACAGTTGTTCGTCCTGCTCGTGAATTCTGGCGCCGATCCGTGTTGCCACCCTGAAGTCCATTGGACTGCCTGCGACCTCCCGATATTCTCCGGTGGGAATCAGCCCGCCATCGCTGGGAGTAAAGCGATCCGCCGACAACATAAGCTGATGATCTAAAATATCGCTGCCCGATCTTGCACCAGCAAGATTAAAATAGGAATGGTTTGTCAGATTCAGCACAGTATCCCGGTCACTTACAGCGTGATAATCGAGCTGTAAAGCATTTTCGCGCGTCAGGGAATACACGACCGTGACACGCAGGTTTCCAGGATAGCCTTCCTCGCCATCGTTGCTGAGATACTCTAACTCAAGTTCCACAGCACGATCGACAGTCCGTTCATTGGCGCTCCACAGGGCTTTATCAAAGCCTTTCAGGCCGCCATGAAGATGATGGTCTCCATCATTCAGCGCGAGTGTATAGTCCACGCCATTCAAACGAAAGCGTCCTTTTGCAATCCGATTTCCGTAACGACCGATCAAAGCCCCGAAGTACGGATTTGTGTTGACATCACAATACGGTTCAAGCGTATCATGTCCCAGGACAACATCATCAAGCGCAGCTTCTCGGTCAGGAACCTTGAGCGTCAGGATGATCCCGCCAAAATTCGTAATCGCGCAGCTCATACCATTATCATTTGTCAGTGTATATACATCGACTGACCTTCCATCAGGTGTCTGACCAAAAACCCGTTTTTCAATGTTCATCTTGTCACCATCCTTTAAAAAAATTCACAGCGGCAGCTGCAATCGGGGCTCTTCGGCTGACTGTTGAAACAAGGTTCATCAACAATAAAAAAAACGACCAAGTAGCATTGGCCGTTTTGAGGACACGAAGAACACAACATTCCGCTTAAAAATGCAGTGGTTGATCGCGGGAACTTCCCGGCTTGATCACAAATTTTCCGGGACCTTCTTCCCTCTGTTTTTTACCAGGCTTGCCTGCCGAACTGCGTTCAACATGCTCCCGGAGGTTCTTTTCCAATTTGTGCGTGATACGTGTAATCTCTTCGCTTGATTTGCCGATTTTATATTTCTCGCCAAACGACTCTACCATCGACACCAGAACAGCTATGAAACAATCCAGCACGCCAAGATTGTTCGGATCGATTGCCACTGATCCAAAGGAACGCAGCCTTCTGAAATTCAGCTTCTTATCCATAACATCCAGCGGCAGAGTATTTGGCAGATCCCGTTTATTATATTGGAGCACTAACGGAATGCTTCGGATATCCAAACCGTTCGCAGCCAGATTTTCGGCCAGATTTTTCAGGCTTTCCAGATTGTCTTTATGGCGCTTCACGTCGGAATCCGCCACAAAGGTCACTGCATCTGCACCAGTCAGGACCATTTTTCTGGTGGAGTTATATTTGACCTGCCCCGGGACCGTATAGACTTTCAGGCGAAGATCCATGCCTTTTATATTTCCGAGATTAATAGGCAGTAAATCAAAAAATAACGTACGGTCGGCCTCTGTTTCTAAAGAAAACAATTTTCCCACGCTTCGAGGGTCGAGTTTACTGTGAAGCCACTGTAAGTTTGTTGTTTTTCCTCCGACAGAGGGACCGTAATACACAACTTTTGCAATAATTTCGCGCGTATTATAATTAAACTGTGCCATAAACCACGTTCCTATCCTACAACAGGTTCCAGGGTAATACTCATGTCTGTACACTCTTTCCTCTTTTGTCAAAAAAGAGGAAACACGATGCGAATCGTTGTGCCCTTTTCAGGGGCATTGCGAATATCAATCTGCGCATGATGTTCTTCAAGAATTTTTCGAGCCAGGCTCATGCTCAGCCTGCAATCATACTGGCTTTCATGCCCGATAAAGGGATTGAAAAAATGCGCCAGTGTTTCCGACGGCATTCCATCCCCGTCATCAGTAAATTCAAGAGAGAGCGCGTCTTTATCGCCCCGGCTGCTGACGGTCCAATTCCCTCCATTTGGCATAATGTGACAAGCGTAATCCGTAAGATGTCGAAAGACATGTGCCATTTTTTCACGATCAATAAAAAAATTTCCGTTATACGCCCAATGCCGATGAACATGGATTTGTCGCTCTTCAAGCATTGTGTCAAACTCTGCAAACATTTCTTCAAGAAATTCTGTCACCGGGACACGTTGCTTTGCTAATATGCTCTTTTCATTTTGTGACAAGCGTCGAAAGCCATCGAAAATCTCTTCGATCCGGGTCACACTGCCAGACAAGGCCTGAGAAGGCAGTACGCTGTCTTCAGCATGCTGCCCGTCAAGCTCTTCGGCGACTCCCCGGATACGTTGAAGGGATGGCTTAAGCTGATCATGAAAAAACTCCGCCAGTTGACCAAGCTCCTTCATCTGCTCGTTGAAGACTCTTTGGCTTGTGAAGCGTATATTTGATAAGGAGATAGACACTTGACCCGCCAATGACACGATAAAATTCAGATCGTCTTGTGTGAATGTTGCGTTATGTTCGAAACCATACACTGTAAAGATACCGATTTCACAACTGTCTATTCGCATTGGAACCAGCATGAGGCACTCAAGTCCGGGGTATTCCACCGCCAAAACGTTCAGTTGCTCGTCAAACTCGACATCCTGGATCAGAAGGGGAACGTCTTTTTTGATCGTGTCCCATAAAATCCGATCGCCGGCAAGGGGCTTGGCAGCGAGCAGAAGATCGTCGGGCCTCCCGTATGAGACGCCGATTTGGAGACGCTGCGTGTCTTCATCTATCAAAAGAATCGCACAATGCTCAATTCCAAGCTCCCCGTAGACCGAAGATAAAGTGAGCTGCAAGAGTTCATCGCGGTCCGGGATCATCGTAATCGTTTTCCCAATATCATTCAGCAGGGATAATTCTCGAATTTTTGCATCAAGCCGGCGCCGGGCTTCATCGACTTCCGTATACAACTCCGCCAACTGCATATTCGAATCAACAGCTTTGGCCATCAATTCATTAGAAAGCTGGTAAGCGCGTTCGAGTTCTTCTGTGCGCTGCTGAACCTTCTCCTCAAGCTGACGGTTCAGCTCTTTCTGGCGCTTATATGAGCTGCGCAACTGATTTTCCAGCTCCCAGTTGCGTCGCTTCATTTCAAATTTTTCAAGATTATCGCTGATACTATAAGAAAGCTTTGACACAAAGTCATCCGATTTTGTTAAATAATCAGAGGCACCATTTTTCAGAGCGCCCACAGCTAGCCCTTCAGAACCGTTGTCAGTCATCATAATGACTGGTACATCAGTATGATTTCGAACGATTTTTTGTAAGAGACTCAGTCCATCGGTATCGGGCAGAGAGTGCTCCAGGAGGATCAAATCACAGTGATGCTGTGCCATATAGTCTAAGCCGTCAGCGCCGTTTGAAGCTGTCACCACCGTATATTTCTGTTGTTGCAGGATTTCCAGAATAGATTCCTGGGCCGATTCACTGCCGCCTATGAGTAAAATATTCGCTCTCATGATCTCTGCGGAACGTCATGAATACGCCGATTATGGCGTATTCTTTCATGCACTTGATGAATTTCACGAATCTTTTTTGAACGTTACACAATATTCCATCGATTCATAAAAAAAGAAACTATCTCGAAAGTGAGGCTGCTGTCAAGACATTTTTTCTCAGCGTCATCTTCAAAAGTCTTCTTGCAGCGCTGCAGCTGAGAGAGGATGCGGCTTCCGTCTTCTCCCCATTCTTTTCCAGGAACGCCGCAACAGGAATCATGAAGAAGGTTACACGATCGTTCCAGTAACCCGAATCACCTCTTCAACCGTCGTGATGCCCTCTTTCATCTTTCGAATCGCGCTCTCACGCAAGGTCTGCATCCCTTCTTTAAGAGCCTCCTCTTTTATATCGTGGGCACCGGCATTGTTATGGATCAGTGCCCGAATTTTCGGGCTTACCGGCATGACTTCAAAAATAGCGCTCCGTCCATAATAGCCGGTCCCGCGACATTTTCCACAGCCTTCTCCCTTTTGCAGCAACACGCCGCGCATGGAAGGATCGGCCGCAAGCTTAAGGGCCGCAAGTTCGGTGGAACTCGGCTTACAGGCAGCGCCGCAATTGTCACAGACTTTCCGCACGAGACGCTGCGCCAATACCGCGATTAAGGTCGATTCAACCAGAAAAGGCTCTGCGCCCATATCTACCAGACGGGCAATCGCTGAAGGAGCATCGTTGGTATGTAAAGTGCTCAGGACCAGATGACCTGTTAATGCCGCATGAATGGCATTGTCAACCGTTTCAGTATCCCTGATCTCTCCAACCATGATCACATCCGGGTCCTGGCGCACAATGTTCCGAAGAGCCGTGCCAAAGGTTAAGCCCACATTCGCTCGAACAGCGATTTGGTTTAAATGTTCATTGAGCATCTCGATCGGATCCTCGATCGTCATGACATTGATTTGCTCGGTAGACAATTTTTCAAGCGTCGAGTAGAGGGTCGTTGTTTTGCCGCTTCCGGTTGGTCCGGTGATCAGGATGATCCCGTTACTTTTCGCAATAAAGGACATATACTGTTCGGCTTCCGCTTCCGAGAACCCCAGCTCTTCGATATTCTGCACCAGCGTGCCTCTGTCGAGAACGCGGATAACGACTTTTTCGTCGTAGGCAACGGGCATGGTGGAGACACGCAGTTCGATGTCCCTCCCGTGAAAACGGGTCTTGATGCGTCCATCCTGCGGGCGGCGCTTTTCGGCAATATCCATACGCGACAGCATTTTGATACGTGAAATGATCGCAGCATTAACGGATTTCGGCATACGATGGATGTTGTGCAGGAGTCCGTCAATACGCAGCCGAATCTGGCTGTACTCCCGTTTCGGTTCAATATGAATATCGCTGGCCCGTTGCTCAAAGGCATAATTAAACAGTAAATTGACGGCGTTGACAATGTGTTTGTCCGTATAGCGGATATTGACGTCGGTATATTGTTCCAGGTTCCCAAAATCGATCCGCCCTCCGAGGTCTTCTTCAGCCGCCTTGACAGACGTTCGAAAACCATGAAATTCTTTCACAATTTTCAAAATGTCCGTTTTCGTGCTGATGACAGGCTTCACTTTCATCCCTGAGACTCTCCGGACGGTTTCAAGGGCTTCGATGTCCCAGGGATTCATGACAGCCACCGTTAGAAGCTCATGCTCTTCGTCGCTGTGAATCGGCACGATCAGATGCTTGACGGCAAACGGTTCAGACAGCTTGGACGTCACGGTTTCCATATCCAGTTTAAGCGGATCGAGACGGGTAAAGGGAAGCCCCCAGTGAGTCGCCAGTGTCTTCATGATCAACTCTTCCGTCAGGATATCCTCTTTACTCCGGGGCAGCCGTAAATGCATAGAACTGATGACATCCACCACTGTCACCTCCTCGACCAGCCAATTTTTAGAAGATTTCACTCTGGAATTATTGTGACTTTCTTTTAACAATCTTGATTGAAGCAGCTTCTGATGCTTGTCCTTCTGTATCAAGATCTCTTGTTCCTGTTCCTGCCCGAGAAGATCGTTTTCTCTTAAGACCGAACAGACAAAATCTGCATCAAAGGTATTGGAAGCCATAGCGTAGATTTCTTTTCCTCAAACTCTCAGGCATTGTGTCATAATGCCTGTTACGAATATGTTATGTGTCTAACAACTGTAGAACATGACAGACAAATTTCCTCCTGCGGTTCTGCGCAAAATTGTCCCACCGCAGCACTTCTCAGGCAGAAACAACAGAAGGGATGAAGGATCAACTCCGTCGCTTTTGTCCTCCATCCCTTCGGGTGTCCCGCATCACAGCGCAGAAATCGTCTTCAGATTTTCGGAACGCACCTTGTGATCTACTGCAGAATTTCTTCAAGAACCTCGGTACTAAAGCCGATATTATCAATGCCGATCGACTTTCCGTGAAATGAGAGCCACGATGTATGCGCATAGTCAAGCTGATAGCGGCGCAGGTCTCCGGCAAGGTCTGCCTGAACCAGCGTCCAGCCGTCACGCCAGATCCTGCTCTGTAAAGGCATGTAAATATAGTTCCCGGAAAGCCCTTCTGAAGCAGCCTCGCCCGGTGTCTCCGGAAGGTAAGCCACATAGTATTCCTTCCCGTCTCCAGCCTGGACCTTCACAATCAGCTTAAACTCTGGTCCGGCTTTCACCATGGCCATGAAGAACGGCTGCGAAGATAATTGACCGATAGCGCTCTTCGGATATGTGATCACAATATCTGACGCATTACTCGATTCTGCCGACAGGAAGGTGTTCACGTCAGTCGAACGGGGCCTGATGCCTGCGATAACGACTCCATCAAACAGTTCGTCACGGCGCGAACTTCCGACTTGTCGCACATCAGAGGCAAAAGATTCCTCGGCAAGCCGCACGCTTCCGCTGCCGAAATGCAGCTTCCAGCCATTTTGCAACGGCGGCACTCTGTCTTCAAAATCGGTGATCGGCGTAAATACCTGTCCTTTCAGCGTCACCTTCCGCAAGGAGACGCTTTCGCTTCTTACGACAAAACGATCGGCCCCAAGGTACGTATGGCCGGTTGCATCCAGCAGATCCAGTAACAGATCCCGTTTCATTTCATGCCATCCGCCGTCCAGCAATGCTGCATCAAGCGGATAAAACACATAGTTTTCAATACGTTTCCACGGTGTTCCTGCAAGAGACAGCGCCGCGGCCTCCTCAGGCGCGTTCAAGACTTCGATTATGCGTGAAGCGCCATGCTGCGCATTGGTCAAGGGCTCTTCCGTCGTATAACAGAGATAATACGGCTCTCCCCTCTCTGCAGCAGTCACACGGGCACAGAACGTGAACGGCTCTGTGCCTTTCACGTCAAAGCGTAATGCTGCCTGTGGCAGAGTCTTGCCCGCAGGATATACAGCGGTCATGGCAGCAGCATTGACGCGCCCCTTGACGTTGGAGCTTTTTTGCAAGCTGATCGCTGCATCTACTCCACCTGAAATTCTGCCAGAACCTTTGCCCTGCACGAGCTTCCATCTGGATCGTTCTGACGGCGAAATCGCCCGGGACTGCGCCGTACGTTCTTCTGCCGGAAAGGTCGTTTCCAGGACGAAATTTGATATCTCAGACACATTGCCGCTCCGATCAATAGAGCGCAGAGCAAAAGAGTAGGTCTGATCCGGCAGCAGATGAGCGACAACAAATTCCTCCACTTGTCCCGGCGCATTCGGAACAGGCGGCAGTGCGACTTTCTGCGCGCGTTCCCAGGGGAATTGCTGCATAATTTCTCCATCAGGCGGCAGTGGGAAATAACGAATGTCGTAGGCAGCGACCGACAAATCCTCCAAAGACGCCCGAGTGACCGGTCCCGCAGCGTCGGCAGAAGCGGTCCAACGCAGCATTACGCTGGAAGATGTCGGATAGAAGGCTCTTAAATCAGCCACGGCCGCCGGAGACGTCAGATCCTGAGTCCGAGCTTCCAGCGGGCTGGAAAGCGGCGAAAGATTACCAGCCTCATCGATCGCCCGAACAGCAACGTAATACGGAGTATTCTCTTCCAGACCGCTGATGGTATATTCCATCAGACTTCCGGGAGGCCCCGGCTGCAAATCGTCTACCCCCAGCGACGCGCTGTCCCAGTTATCTTCGCCCAAAGGCCCCAGGCTGTAGCGAAGTGCATAAGACGCAGGTGTCTCGTGCTTGGCATCGTCGGCAATGACTGTCCAGGACACGGTCAGGGACTGCTTGTCGGCCTGTGCCACAGTCAGATCGTCGATCGCCTGCGGCGCAATGGTGTCCGTTGTATACGCGATCGCCACATTCGACAGCGGCGAACGTTCCTTACTGCTGTCCAAGACTTTGATCCCGAAATAGTAGCACATATTCGGTGAGAGGGTTTCGACAGTAATCGACTCCATTTCACCAAAGGTTTTCGGCACCAGCTTGTGTTTCACCCTTTCAGCTGTAGTCCATTTTTTCAGACCTTCGGGTGACTCGGCATAACGAATCTCATACTTCACAACCCGGTCGGCCATCCGATCCTTCGGAGCGGTCCAGGACAGGGTCACACTCGTTTCCGTCCCCGTGACAAAGGTCAGATCGTTGATATGCTGGGGGAGAACTTTGCCGATTAGCGCGATGTTGGAAAGCCCGGAGAGATTTTTGGCATCATCGATCGTTATCATGGCCACATAATAGCTGCGATCTTTTCTCAACCCCGTAATCGTATACTCTTGCGCTGTTCCGGCTGCATCCGGCAACGGTTCGCCCTGAATCAACGTGGCCTTCTTCCATTGTTTAACGTGTTTCTCTTTTTCAGCAAAACGGATATCGTAAAAAGCCGCTGTCCCGCGATCAGCATTATCACCCGGCGCAGTCCAACTGAGTTTTACGTCGCCATTCGCCTGTCTTTCAGCCTTTAAATCGACAATCGCGGACGGTGCACTTGTATCTTCAGGCGACCATTGTGCAGAATTTGATAATGGACTCATATTGAGCTGCTCATCAATGCTCTGCAACGCAAAGTACACAGTCTCCTCACTTGACGGCACCTGCACAACCGTTTTCTGATACGTTCCGGCGCTCAAAGGCTTCGGGACAGGTCTCGCCACTGTCATAGCGTTCCAGTTCTCTTCAGTCACAGGCTCATATCCATAACGAATATCATACCTGGTCGCGCTTCCCTCAAAATCGTTATCCCCTGGAGCCGTCCAGCTGAGCTCGATGTTCCGCAATCCTCCTGCAGCCTCACCGCCATCCCGCGCAACCAGGTCCGCCACATCTGCCGGCGGCATGGTGTCAGGACGACGCAGCTCAACCACATTTGACAGCGCCGACGTCTGCGAGCTCTCATCCATACCAGCGTCGCTCCCCAACTTGACAGCCCAGAAAATCTGTTCGTAGGGCGGCAGACCGCGCACACGGATTCTTTCCGGGCTTCCCGGCTCTTTAACGCTCAAATCGTCCAGAACGTGAGGACGTGCAGAACGGGCTTTGTCCCAGGTGTCTTCCGTAATTTTCGAGGAACTGTAGCGAATGTCGTAGGGCAGTCTGTCCTGTAAAAAGACCCCGCCAGGCGTGGTCCAGCTCAGAACCACCTCATCCTCTGAAAAGTCAGCGATTTCAAGATCAGTAATAACATTCTCCGACGTGTAGACCCGTACAATATTTGATACGGGCGACACGTTTCCTTCCACATCAAAGGTTCTCACAGCAATATAATACAGCGTATTCACACGAAGCCCAGAAAGCAGAAGATGTTCTTCATCTCCCTGCGGCGAGGGTTGAGGAATCCCAGTGGCAACACGAGCCTCAGACCATCTTGCTTCTGTTAACGGACGATCCGAATAGCGCACATCATATCCTGCAGGAATACCGTGCAAGTCGTCATCTCCCGGGGAAATCCAGCTCAGCCGCACCGACGTGCCGTCCATCTGTTCAGCAGTCAAGGTTGTAATCATGCCGGGAGCGACGGTATCGCTGGTGGACACTTCAAGCTGATTCGAGAGAGGCGAGGTATTACCGTCAGCATCAACCGCCGTCATCGCAAAGTAATATCTGGTGTTGGGCGACAGACCAGTCACCCGGACGCGCTGTCTTGTGCCAGCAGGTTCCGGATCCGGGAGCAGAGGAACCGACCGCGCATCGGGCCAGCTTGCCGGAGTGATCGACGTCTGGGAATAGCGGAGAGTGTATGATGTCGCCTGCCCTTCCATCCCATCTTCCCCGGGAGCCGTCCATTCCAAGACCACAGAATCAGCTTCAACCGAACGAGTCTTCAGATCAGCAATACTTACAGGAGCCAGATTGTCTCGGGTTTTGGCCCGGATGATATTCGACATTTCCGACTCATTTCCAAAAGCATCGACGCTTTTCACAGCAACATAATAGCTGGAATCGCTTTTCAAATCGCGAATAACAAAGGATTCTTTTGTCCCGGCCGTTGAAGGCTGCAAGCTATTTGCCACATCCTGAGCCAAATCCCATTGCTTAATCTGCGTCAGACTCGGCGCAATCCGAATGATCTGCGCGGCTGCCTGGCCGCGACCCCCGTCATCTCCTGTTGCCGTCCAGGCGATCGTGATGCTGTCAGTCTCTACATTTTTGGCAAAAAGATCGAGAATCGGTCCCGGAGGCACAGTATCAACTTTTGGGATCTGGATCACATTTGACAGTGCTGAAGAGTTCCCCTGGGCATCATAGGATTTCAAAGCCAGATAGTAGGCCGAATCTTTTGGACCTTCCGTGACCGTAAAGGTCTCCAGATGTTGCGGACGCCCCGGAAGCGGTGCTGTTGGCAAACGGCTTGCCGTGTCCCAGCTCTCTTCGCTGATCGGGCGAAGAGCGTAGCGGATATCGTAGCCGGCAACGCCCATGCTGTCCTGCTCGGGAGCACTCCAGTTCAGAGTGACGCCATCGGCTCTCAGTTCTTCGATCGCAAGATCGCTGACGGCAGTTGGGGGAAGAGTCTCTACGGTCTCGATACGAAGAATATTCGAGGTCTCGGAAACGTTCCCCTCGGCATCTACAAGCCGTAGTCCGACAAAATACGGGGTATTTTGGCGCAGCCCTGTGAGGGTGAAACTTTCCTGTGTGCCTGCCTTCGAAGGGATTGGGAGGTTTTCAGCGGACACAGCAGTGCGCCATTCCCGGATTTCTCTGAGATTTCCGGCATAGCGTAATTCGTATGAAGCCGCCTGCTGTCCGTTCGCATCTCCCTGCGCGGTCCATCCCAGTTTCGCCCAGTCACGCCCAAGGCTTTCAAGATGCAAATCACTAATTGTCGGGGCATCTATACTCTGTGGCACAGACACGAGCGTATGGGGACGCCACACGGCTTCATTCGACATTTGGGAAATATTCAAGGAATCATCGACCACTTTCAGGCCCCAAAAAATTTCGCGATCGTCCCAGGGCTTTGGTACTTGAATTTTTTGCAGCATTCCTGCAGGCAGCGGAGCCGGAAGGTTCTCGACCTGAGTCGCCCGCATCCAGTTCTCTTCCGTGATCGCTTCAGGCGCAAAACGGAGATCGTATTGCGCTGCCGTGCCTTGTCCGCCGTCACCACCCGATGCGATCCAGCTCAACTCAAGGGTCGTTGCATTCAGTTCTGCCACCTTCAGACTTTGAATCTGAGCAGGGGGCGTATTATCCACTGGAATGAGCTTGGCTACACTGGAAAGTGGTCCCACGGGAACAAGAGAACCGGCCACCTTATCCATAATCTTCATGGCCACAAACACGGGTTTGTCAACTGCTAACGGCACATGTTCCAACTGGTGCGTCTCCCGCTTTCCTGCAGCAGCCAGTTGCAAGGCTGTGTGATATGGAAACGCCGTATCCCAGTTCTCTTCCGTGATCGCTTCAGCCGCAAAACGGATATCATACCTGGCTTCCGGCGTATACGCGCCAAGAGGCGCTGTCCAGCTCAATGTAAGCGAATTGTCGTCATATTCCATCACAACTAAATCAGCCACATAGCCTTCAACATTCGATTTCAGACCTTGATTGTCAAATGCTCGCGGGCCAGCCTTGATCACTGTGGGACCAGACGGCGTCTGGATGCCCATTCGTCCTGGCCCTGAAGAGATCACACTGATACTCGGCGCGTCTGAGCTGCTTGCCGCCACCGCCATCTTCCGCCCAATCTCACCGTAGTAACCTGAATGATGAGAATTGCCTCTGAAGCTCTGCCAGGCGATCTGCGGCGCAGTGCTGCCTTTGCGTTCAATCGTCCAGGCATGCATCCGATTATCTTTGGACCCGACAAAGACTTCAAGCGTTCCATTGCCGTCCGTGTCTCCAAGCGCCGGTGTGGCGGAAATTTCTCCACCAGTGCTCTTAGGCCATCCAGGCAGAAGACGTCCGTCAGCTCCCCAGGCATAGACCTTGCTGTCTTTCGACCCGATCACCACTTCCAGAACACCATCTCCATTCAGATCGCCAAGCACCGGAGACCCTACGATTTCAGCATCTGTGACCGTCGGCCAACCTGTAACAAGCTGGCCGTTTGCATCCCAGGCATACACTTTTCCGTCTTTACATCCGATCACCACTTCCAGACGCCCATCATTCGTCAAATCGCCGAGAGCCGGAGAGGACGGAATCTGATGCCCGGCAATCACCGGCCAGCCGGATTTCCGCTCACCATAGCGATTCCATACAAAGACCTTATCCCAGGAGCCAACAATCACCTCCAGCTCGCCGTCATTATCCAGATCGCCGACAGCCGGAGAAGAGGGCACCACATGCTCTGTTGCAGCAGGCCAGCCTTCTATCGCAGTCCCATCGCCTTTCCAGGCAAAGACACGATGGTTATCCGTGCCGACAATCACCTCGACGATCCCGTCTTGATCGAGATCCGCCAGAGCCGGCGACGAATACACAAACAAGCCGGTGGGCTTTGGCCAGCCTCGTACAACGGTTCCATCAGCATTCCAGGCATAGACTTTATTATCAAAGGACCCGATCACCACTTCCGGGAGCTGATCGCCATCAATATCGCCCACTGCCGGCGAGGAGTAAATGACGCTGCCGGTGACCGCCGGCCAGCCAGGGAGCAACGTCCCGTTGAAGTTCCAGGCATAGACCTTATTATCGAAGGAACCGACAACAATGTCTAAATGACCATCGCCATTGAGATCCGCCAGCGCTGGTGATGAACGCACCGAATCACCGGTTGTCACCGGCCAGCCGGGCATGAGCGTTCCATCCGGTTTCCAGGCGTAGACCATGTTATTGTCGGAACCAACGACGATCTCCTGAATCCCGTCATTATCAATATCTCCGATGACAGGAGAGGAATTCACCGGCGCCCCGGTGTCCTGCGGCCAGCCATGCGGAGCGAATTGCGCTTCGACAGCTCCACCCTGGCAGAGTAAACCCAGCAAACAAACCGTCAACAACACTGTACGTTTCATTCTACAACACTGGCGCATTGGCATCATAAGGCTGTAAAGTAAATCAACGTCCGCAAGGTAACATGAGGCCTGAACGCCTCTCAGGCAACACGTGAGCTGCCCTGTCATCACTTCAGGACACTTTGATCACTTTGTTTCGCTAAAGGCACTGTGAAATAAAAGGTGGCTCCGGCCCCGACCTGACTCTCCAGCCAGATGGCGCCTCCATAAAGTTCGACAAGTTTTCTGGAGATGGCCAGCCCGAGTCCGGTCCCGTTATATTCACGGGTCAATGAACCATCGACCTGACGGAATTCATCAAAAAGAATGGCAAAATCTTCCTGCTCGATCCCAATCCCCTGATCCGCCACGCTCACAATCAAGGTCGCAATATCCGATGCAAGAGACTCTCGCACATAGACTCTTCGCGGATCGTCAGACGAAAGTGATGACGCGCAAAATGCAGAAATCGTAATTTGTCCTGAGGATGAAAATTTAATCGAGTTATCAAGCAGGTTGTATAAGACTAATTTGACCTTGTCGCGACTGCACAGACAATCCGGCAAATCTCTCTCGATCTCAACTTTGAGCCGCAAGCACTTCTCATCGGCTTTTCCGTGAAGCTCCTGCAGGACGTCATGTACAATTGTCGAGAACTGGATGGATTCCATTTTCAACGTAACCTGACCAGCATTCAGCATGGAAACTTCAATCACATCGTTCAAGACGCGCAAGAGGTGACTGCCGCTGTTTAAAACCATCGTTAACTGACGAGACTGATTTTCGTTTAAAGAGCCGCTGTAGCCTTGTAAGAGCAGTTCAGTAAAGCCAATAATTGAATTAAGGGGTGTCCGAAGTTCATGCCCTATATTCGCCAGAAATTCCGACTTCAATCGATCCAGTTCCCGTAATCGCCCGTTCGCATGATCCAGCATGGCGTAGTTTTTTATCAGTTCCCGGTTCGATACGCGGAGCTGGGCCACGAGCTGGTCGCGTTCGAGCTTGATACGGCTCCGCTCCACTGCTTGCTCAACAAGAGAAAGTATCTGCTCGACCAGAAACGGCTTTCGCACATACGCATCCACCTGCTCTCCAATCGCACTAATCGCCAAGTCTTCATCCCCATACGCCGTCATGAGCACGACCCCAACCCCCGGGACGATTTCACGGATGCGTTTCAGGACCTCCAAGCCCGACAGATCCGGGAGGTTATAGTCCAGCAGAATGACATCTGGCCTGAAGGAGGAAAGCCCTTCAAGACACGCCTGGGCACTCAAGGCTTGCATCGTCTTATACCCATGTTTTTCAAAAGTGGTCCGCAGAAAATCGAGAACATCTTCTTCATCATCGACAATCAGGATCTTGGGCCAAAAAGGCTGCTCGCTCGCTTTACCCTGAAGATACTGAAGCTCTTCTACCAGTCTGGATGCCTCAAAAGGTTTCATGAGGCAGCGATCCGCGACAATGGGGTAAGTCGTCGTTCCGAAACAAATCCCATTTTTGAGATCGCTTTCATCAAGATAGAGCGCTGAAGTCATCAGCACGGGAATATGCTTGAGCCTGGGATTACGTTTGAGATTCCAGCAGAGTTCAAAACCATTCACCTTTTGCAGCAATGCATCGAGAATAATGACGTCCGGCGTTTCCTGCTCGGCACGCTCTTCGGCTCGTTCCGCATCATGAATGGCTTTGACCTGATAGTCCTGCTCTTCTAAATAGCTCGTCAGATTTTTACACAAATTCGAGTCGTCACAGACTATTAATACTCTCTCCATAAAATATTCCTGCGGCCACAAGGCAGCTCATCAGCTTTATATTCATTATTTCATCTAAAATATAGCAAAATACTTCAGGGGTTGTCAAGACAAAAACCGTGAAAGATATTCTTCCCAAAAAGTTTCCAGTCGTTTCCATGAAAAAGTTGATTTTTACCCGTATAAAACTTGACACGTTTTCCGCCCTGGTTCAGAGAAGATTACACATTACTTTGTTTATGTCTGGGACTTAACGGCCCAATCTTTCAACCAGTACAAGAGAAATGCTCTCACGTAAAGTGTACGCGTAAAACATGGGATGACCCTGTGGGGGGTTCTCACGCAGGTCTCACCGAGCGGTGTATAATGACAACGTGACGAGCGTCCGCTATCGCTCGACACCCTACGTCAACAGGTGAAATTTGTAAAGTTTTTATGCCGCAGGCACAACAACGTGTGTACTTTGGCGGGGAGGCATCTTGATGTATGAGCAGAAAAGATTTTTTATTTACGTCTGAATCGGTTACTGAGGGACATCCGGATAAAGTAGCAGACCAAATCTCGGATTCCGTCTTAGATGCGATTATGGCCGAAGATCCGATGGGACGTGTGGCGTGCGAAACTATGGTCACAACAGGGATGGCCCTGGTAGCCGGTGAAATCACCACAAGCTGCTACGTCAATATCCCGAAAATCGTTCGTAACACCATTAAGCAGATCGGCTATACCCGCGCGAATTTTGGCTTTGACTATGAAACCTGTGCCGTACTCACATCAATCGACGAGCAATCGCAAGACATCGCAATGGGCGTCAATCCCGGCGGAGCCGGCGATCAGGGCCTGATGTTCGGCTATGCCTCGAATGAAACCGATGAATTGATGCCGTTACCGATTATGCTGGCCCATAAGCTCACCATGCAGCTGACCAAAGTGCGCCGCGATGATCTGCTGCCCTATCTGCGCCCGGACGGAAAATCGCAGGTGACCGTAGAATATGTCAACGGCAAGCCAAAACGTATCGATACTGTCGTGATTTCATCACAACACGACGCCAAAGTCAGCCTCAAAGAACTGCGTGAAGGGATTATTGAAAAAGTGATCCTGCCGGTTCTGCCGGAAGGGCTGTACGATCCTGAAAATATTACCTACCATATCAACCCCACCGGGCGTTTCGTTGTTGGCGGTCCGCAGGGAGATTGCGGGGTGACCGGACGAAAAATTATTGTTGATACGTACGGTGGAGTCGGGAGTCACGGCGGCGGCGCCTTTTCCGGAAAGGATCCGACAAAGGTTGATCGCTCGGCATCGTATATGGCGCGGCATGTGGCAAAAAATCTTGTGGCTGCAGGTGCTGCCGAACGTTGTGAAGTCCAGCTTGCCTACGCCATTGGTGTGGCAGAACCGGTCTCAGTGATGGTGGATACCTTCGGAACCAGTAAAGCTGACAATGCGAAAATGGTCCAGACAATTCGTGAGATTTTCGAATTAACGCCTGCCGGTATTATCAAAGCGCTCAACCTGCGCCGTCCGATTTACCAGAAGACCGCATCTTACGGACACTTTGGCCGTCGTGAACCAGAATTTACCTGGGAAAATACTGATAAGGTCGATGCGATCAAAAACGCGCTCAACCTGTAAGACGCTCTGCAGAGCGGACAGGCATCACAGAACAGCCGTCAGGCAGCAAGCCTGACGGCTGTTTTTTTTCCAGCAGCGGACACGTACAGAATCTATTTGCAGCAACGGAACCCGGCTCGGTTGCTGCTGGTATGCGGAGCATTGACCCAGAACTCCAGAGCACATTCTGCACAGCTTTCGCTGCTCCAGGCCCCGCCGCGCACTTTTACACCTTCTTCCAAAGATCTCCCAACCCACTCCCAGACACTGCCGTTTAAATCGTAGACCCCATAGCCGCTGACACAGCTTGTCGGATTTTCACCAATGCGGGTCGGCCCGTCAAAAGGACTTTCGGAATTACATTTTGTGCCGTCGTAGGTCGGCCCGTAGGGATAGCGTAAGCCTCGAGGACCACGGCAGGCCTGCACCCATTCCTTGTCGGTACACAAGCGTTTCCCCCTGGACTCGCAGATCGCTTTGGCTTCCTGCCAGGTCACATTGGTTTGCGGTAATTCTCCGATCGTATTCGGGTATTCATACTTATCCATATAAAAATTTCCGATCCGCACCATGTTCTCGGTATCCATCTGCTCCTGGGCCGCAAGCTGACGGGAAGCCACGACACACGAACAGCTCAGAACGACTGCAATAACGGAAAATGCATGCAAGGATTTTTTCATCATCTTTTTCACTGCCGCTGACAATACGGAACCCACAGAAACGATTTCGTCTCTTTACTGCACGATTTTTCCGTATCCCCGCAGTATCAGCGATTCCATCAAGAGACTGTTTCCCAGAAGATTAGTCAAAAAAAACCCCGTCCGGAAGTCCGGACAGGGCTTTTTCAACGAGAACACGACGATACAATCGTCTAGCGCTTAACGAAGACCGATAAGACGATTATCGGCAACAACTTTGACAAACTGAGCACGTCGGTTCTGTGCGCGGCCTGCATCAGTTTCATTGGAGGCGATCGGCACAGATTCGCCATAGGTTTCACCGGCAATAATGCCTCTGGCCAGCTTTCTTGAGCTGACGATACGGGCCGGATCAATGCCTTCATCATAAACCAGATAGTACACTGCAGCGCGGGCGCGTCTATTCCCCAGCCCCATATTGTAATTTTCTGTGCCTATCCAGTCGGTATGTCCCTGCACTTCCAGGACAGTGTCTGTGCAGAGGCGCATATATTTACCAATCCGTTTCAACGCTGCGATTGCTTCCGGCGTCAGGGTGGATTTATCAAAGTCGAAATGCGCCATCACCAGTGCCTGCCGGCAATCAAAACCCGCAGCAGCCGAAGGCGCTTCTTTGGGCGGACGCGGAATCTCCGATCCTGCGTTGGGCAAGGCAACAGGTGCATCAAGATCAACAGAAGGCCCTACCGGAACTTCCACTTCCACTTCACGCACCGGGCTGTAAGTCAAACCCGCAGTATACCTGTAATGCGGTGATTCATACATCGGTTCTTCAGCAAAAATTCTTGAGCCGCCAGCGACTGTCAGAGCAATGCCGTTTCCAAAACCAGCCCGCGCTCCTGCCATGAACATGCCACCGTCCTGCACAACATCCAACTCTTTGCCGTCTTCAAACATCGGAATATAGTCTTTATCTTCAAAAGAATGGTAGAAATTTGCTTCACCAAAGAGTTCGAACACGTTGTCTACGATCGGCAGCGCCAGCCCGGCCCCATAAAACACTGTACTGCCGTATTCACGGAATAAGGGATTTGTTCCGAAACGCTCATATCGCGGACGCCGATACGCAGCGTTCACCTCGCTGAAATCACGGCGGTCCTGATCATAGTCAGTAGCAATTTGATATGCGGCCTGTCCGTAAAAACGAGCACTTCCCACTGCGGTTCCCATAGAAGCACCGACCCGGATTCTGGTGTTATCAGCCCCAATCCCCTTTTCAGGATCGCTGCCTGTCGGTAAAAATACCTGAACATAGGGCGTAAACCAGTCACTTAACTGGTAGCGCATCCCAAGAGCCAGGTCTCCAAAACCACTTTCACTGACATCGTCCTGCACGGCAAGATCATTTGCAGCACGGCTGCTGGTCGAGGCTGTGGGAATTTTCAGAAAATTCATCGGAGCAGAAGCAAAAAGCTCCAGTCGATCGCTAAGACCGTAGGCACCGCCAACAGTCAGTTCCATGAGTTGAGGAAAGCGCGGATCGCCCGGCAGACAGAAACGGCTGTAATCCATATAGAGACCGACTCCGAATCTCCCCTTATCATAGGTGGTCGGACTAAAAAGACTGTACAAACCAGCCGGCCCGAATTTTGTAGGAGTGTCTGACAGCCATTGTTCTTCTTTCAGACGCGGCAGTGTCTCCTGTGCGCCGGCAGCAGCGACCATCAGCCCCACAAACGCAAAAATCATTAAGATGCCAGAAATTTTTCGCATTCTGGATACCTCCTTACATGAATGAAAAGTTTAGATGATGTATGACTCTATAGAACAACAACAGTTCGAAAAATCATAAATATAAGACAGTCTACATAAAAAAAGTATAAAAAAGCCTCGCGTTGTTGTCAAGTCTTTTTTGGAGAATAATTCATGAATTCCGACAGACGTTTCTTTCTCCAGAAGATTTTCTTGCAACACAAGCTAAACTCTATGTCTGCCAGGCACATTGTCAAGTCTTTTTTCTGCTTTCCGTGAAATTTTCCCGAAATATTTTGCGAAAAATTGCTTGACTTTAATAAGGCGACGACTCAGCAAGACATCAGGTGCTATGTCTCCGGACGAATCTCCTGACAGCCCTTTGTGGAAAGAGCTTCATAAAAACGTGCTCATCTGAAAAATTGAGGGGCCGGAGCTCCATATCACACAGATCTCGCTGAATTGGCCGAAATATCATGAGTGGAGGTGAAGAGTATGTCAAGACGTTGTGACGTGTGTGGAAAAGGTCCGCAATTCGGACATGCAGTCAGCCATGCGCACAATTTAACCAAACGGCGCTGGAATCCAAACCTGCAAAAAGTTCGTGCAGTAGTCAACGGATCGGTAAAGCGCATGAAAGTTTGTACGCGCTGCCTGCGTTCAGGTAAGATCCAGAAAGCCGTCCGCTAGCGCGAAACAGCAGCACGGTACAGGCCGTCAGACTCCTGAAGAGTCTCTGACGGCCTGTTTTCTTTTCCCGCAGCATCTGCACGTTTCTGCATGCCTGCCGCTGAAACAGCCGCCTGTTTGTCGTCTCCAGGCAAAAAAGTGGAAAAATTTTCTTGCAGAAAACTCTTCAGGAAAGTAGAGGACCTGAAGTAAGGAGTGATACAGGATCATGAACGTATTTCTGACGATAACACCGTGCTGGACCAAAAAACTTGTTCGACAGCTTCTCCCGGGGATCGTTTTCGCCGTTCTGCTGATCAGGCTGCCTCTGACAGCCTGCGCCGCCCAAGTCTATACCATTCCGATCAAAGGTCCGATCGATCGCGGATTCGCGTCCTATGTGCTGCGTGTCCTGGAACACGTCGGCAATGCAGACGCTGTTATCCTGGACCTCAATACCCCGGGAGGACTTGTGGACGAAGCCCTCCAAATTCGAGACGCCCTCGTGAGCACTGAGATCACGACAATCGCCTACATTAACAAACGCGCGATTTCGGCTGGTGCGTTGATCGCCCTTGCTGCGGACCATATTGTGATGAGTCCTGCTTCGTCAATCGGGGCTTCAACACCGATTCAGATCGATCTGTCCGGACAGGGCAGACCGGTCAGTGAAAAATATTTGTCCTATTTTCGAGCGGAAATGCGTTCAACTGCCGAAGAAAAAGGCCGACGCGGCGACATTGCCGAAGCCATGGTGGATGCGGCCATTGCAATCGACGGCGTAACTGAATCAGGCAAGCTCCTGACTTTGACCACTGATGAAGCCTTGAGCTATGAAATCGCCGAAGCCCGGATCAGCAGCTTGTCTGGAGTATTGGAGCGCTTCGACCTGAAAGGGGCTGAAATCGTAACGCCCGGCAGGAACTGGGCTGAACAATCGGTCCGCGTCCTGACTCATCCAGCTATCAGCATCATTCTCATGGCCGCAGGCTTTCTGGGCCTCTTTCTCGAATTCAAAACTCCTGGGTTCGGGCTCGGCGGGATTGTCGGGGCGATCTGTCTGGCACTCTTTTTCTGGGGCCATTTCCTGATCCGCCTTGCCGGCTGGGAGGAGCTGATTTTGTTCAGCGCCGGCGTGATTCTCCTGATGCTGGAAATATTCGTCATCCCCGGATTTGGCCTGGCCGGCATTCTCGGTATTCTTGCCATCTTTGCCGCTCTGGCCCTGGCCATGGTCGGCCGTTTTGACCTGCTTACCATTCAGGATATTGTGCGCACAGCCTTAGCACGGGTGTTAATCGCTTTTCTGGGCAGCGCAATCCTCTCGATCATGCTGCTCAAGTTTTTTCCGGGAACCGCTATGGGCAGACGGATTCTCCTGGAAGAGAGTGAAGAAGGCTTTGTGGCTCAAAAGCCTGACCGCTCCGGCCTGATCGGAAAAATCGGCGTTGCGCTCACCCCTTTGCATCCTTCAGGAACCATGCTGCTGGGGCACACACGCTATGATGTCGTCAGTGAAGGCGGCTTTATCGACAAAGATCGCCGCATCGTTGTGCTAGACGTAGAAGGCGTGCGAATTATCGTACGAGAACATGAATAACAGATAGACCAACAGGAGGGAACTCGATATGGGATTTGAAGTTGGAGGAGTTGTACTGATTGCCCTGATTATTATTGGATTTTTCATTTTTTTGTCAGTAGTACCTTTAGGCTTATGGTTTACAGCCCTGTTTGCAGGTGCGCCCGTGGGATTGTTCAAACTGGTGGGAATGCGTTTGCGCCGCGTTCCGCCGAAATTGATCGTCAAACAATATATCACGTCTCGGAAAGCCGGCTTAGGCATCACAACAAACGATCTGGAAACGCATTATCTGGCTGCCGGCGGAAACCGCGATGCCGAGTTTCATGTGACTCAGGTCGTCAACGCAATGATCTCGGCTGATAAAGCCGGTATTGAGCTGGATTTCAAAACCGCGACCGCGATCGATCTGGCCGGACGCGACGTGCTGGAAGCCGTGCAGATGAGCGTGAAGCCGAAGATTATCACCACGCCGAAAATTGCTGCGGTCGCCAAAGACGGCATCCAGTTGACCGCGATCTCCCGGGTGACTGTGCGGGCGATGATCGAGCGTCTGGTCGGCGGCGCCGGCGAAGACACCATTGTTGCCAGAGTCGGCGAAGGAATCGTCACGACTATCGGCTCAGCCTCCAGTCATAAAGATGTGCTGGAAAACCCGGACCTGATTTCCAAACGTGTGCTCGAAAAAGGCCTGGATCACGGAACAGCCTTTGAAATTCTCTCCATTGATATTGCCGACGTGGATGTGGGCAATAATATCGGCGCCAAACTGCAAACCGCGCAAGCCGAAGCCGATAAAAAAATCGCTCAGGCCAAAGCTGAAAGCCGCCGGGCTATGGCCGTGGCCCAGGAACAGGAAATGAAAGCCAACGCCCAGGCCATGCGCGCCAAAGTCATCGAGGCCGAAGCCGAGGTCCCGTTGGCAATGTCGCAAGCCTTGCGGGAAGGCAGAATCGGGGTGATGGATTATTACAATCTGAAAAATACCGTCGCTGATACAGATATGCGCCAGTCAATTTCGGACATGGGCCGCGCTGAAGCCCAGCAACAGCGGCACGACCACGACCGGGAAGATCGCTAAACACCGCCTTCGGCACGATCAGCAGGAGGACCCGTTGTTATGAATGGATTGTTTTATCTCATCGTTGTATATCTGATTTTCTCCAGCTTTGGCAGCGTTGTTAAAAAGCTCCAGCAGCAAACTTCCAGCCAGCAGCCGGCCCACAAGTCCTCAGAGCCGCAACTGGATACAGCGCGCGAAGACGCTCATCTGCCTGAGGCGGCTCTTAAGCTTGAACTTGATGAAAGCGTAATATATCAGGCGCAAGACAGTGCAGACCCTCATCTCTGCGAGGGAACTCTCGACCCTGAGGATGATGAAATCGCATTTCACGCGCAAGACGTTTCAGTGGAAGCGATTCCTGAGCTTGTGCCCCAGCCGCCAGCAGGGTCCGCGAAAAAGCGCCCTCATGCGCTGTCATGGCTGCCTCTTGATGGTCCGAACTCGCTCAAAGGCATCGTGCTTGCCGAGATCCTTGGCCCGCCTGTCAGCCGGCGCTCGCACAGCACACGCAACTAAGCTCTGTCTGCCTGAGCATCGACGCACCCGAGCGTCTTGCGCGCAGAGAGGCGCAAGACGCTCAGCGCTCCGGACTCATGTCTTGTCATGTGGCCAGCGCTCGTCATAAATCAGCGTATGCAGATCTTTACGCGTTTTGGGACCAGCCGTGTCAGCCGGATAGCCGAGCGGCGTAAAGGCGATCGGTTCGACTTCCTCTGGCAAGGCCAGAAACGCGCGGGCAGCAGCCACGTCAAAAGCGCCGATCCAGCAGCTTCCAAGTCCTTCATTGGCAGCAGCCAGGATCAGATGATCCATCACAATCGCCACATCAACGTCATTGTAATTTTTGCCGTCTCTGCGGACCCAGTTCTCCTGCGGCAGACCGCAAGCGCACAAAAGCAGCGGCGCCTGCGTAAACCAGGGCTGGGCATAGATTGCGCTCAGGGCCCTTTCCCTGCCGGCTGTGTGAATCAGGATCAATCGAAAACTCTGACGGTTTGCAGCAGTCGGAGCCAGTCTGGCGGCGTCGAGAATTCTCTGCAATTTGTCAGCGTCAACAGGGTCAGACTTATACGCCCGCACGCTGTAACGCGCTCTAAGAAGATCGTTAAATTCCATACAAAAACGCTCCTTGTGTTCATTGCACGATCTGAGGTGCCGGTTCATGAAGAGATCGGTTCGCTGAAACAGGTTCTGCTCTCTTGTCACACAAGCAGGCTGATTAGCCGCAGAACTCAGTACTGCGCGGCATTGCCTCAAAAAAAATTTCGCCGGGCTCACGCCCGGCCCGCTAAAAAACCTCAAATGAATCAACGCGCCAAAGATTCAAACAGGTCAGGAACGAACACACCGAACGTAGCCGCCGTACTGGAAGTAGCCCCAGTGCACGCCGCCGCCGCTGAAATTGACGCCCCACGCCGACCCCGACGAAGCTGCCACGCGGTCGGCGCTCCAGCACCAAAGCTGCCTTACATCAAAGATCGGATCGATGTAGAGTCCACTCGACGACCTCTCCGGGTCCAGCAGCGAGAGCAACTCTGGTATCGTTGGCAAGCGCCAGTCCGCAAAGCCGCCCCAGTTGACAGCATTCAGACCCTCAACATAGTCCGCAGCCTGCGCATAGCTTAGCCTCTCCGAGGACCCGGACTGCTGCCAGATCAGGCCGGTCGCACGGTCCAGGACCACATCGCCCTGGCGCTCGTACTGATTGTGGATGTACGCCAGCGGCCGCCACGCTGAATCCAGTTCAAAAATCCGCTCAAACTCTTCTGTCGAGACCGACTGCGCTGCGCTGCGCAAGTGAAGATCAGGAAGCTCTTCCAAGGCTCTCTTCAGCGCTTCCCGCAGGTCAGGATCGACCGTTAATGCTTCTTCCGCAATATTGCCGCCCAGCTTCAATGCGCCTGCGGTGCCCAGGTCCATACAGGTCCGTATCAACGGGCTTGCGTCTGCGACTTGCGCAGCATAGAGACGCAAGACCTCATGCCACCAATCGTCATGAATCGCAGCCCGCCAATCCTGTTCATCAGAGGAACGCTCCTTCCAGGACGCAGCGCACAAATATTCCTGAAAGGTCAGATGCGCAAAGCCCCAGACCCCACTTTCCTGCTCCAGCAGCAGGCCGCTTTCGTCCTGCAGTTTTGTCAGAAAATCCAAGACCTTCTCCTGACCCACGCGTTTCAAATGCGGGTCCATGAGCGCCTGCAGCTCTTCAAACGGCAGGGTCCTGAGCTGGCGCGCCATCATACTTTCAGCTACAGGATACAAGACCGCCCGTTTCTGGGCAGCGCTCAACTCGTCGTCAATGCCTTTGGCGCTCTGCCAGTGCTCCAGGAGCACATCACAAATCTCAGCATAAAGCTCCACCCGGCGTTTAGGCAGGGCCCCGCGATAGTTATGCACATTTGCAATCATGGTCAGCAGCAGCGGATTCACAGTGAGTTTTTCCAAAGCCGGCTGTGTGCGCAAACGCTCCAGCAAGTCGTCAGCCTCCAGATCTGCATCACGTTGTATGCCAGGATCATCGATGTCTGAAGAGAGTATCATGGTGGCCAGATACCAGTTGCGCACAAAACGCTCAGCCTGCTCAGAGCTGAACGGCAGCACTTCCAGGACCTGAGCCCGGTTCAGCGGCGTCTCAACATAGCCTTTTGGCCGGGCTGTCAAGACAAAACAGCAGTTCGGATAGGCGACGATTTGGCGGTCCACCCATTTGACAACGCTGTTCCGCAGCGTTTCCGCGACTTCGTCCAGGCCATCCAGCAGCACGAGACAGCGCCCGGCCCTGAGCTGCTTCTGAAACCAGGTCGCAGGCGGCTCCAATTCCGGATAGCGTTTTGGGTTGGCAAAATGGGCCTGCGCCAGCTCTGCCAGAGTTGGAGATTCATCATGAATGGTCCGGGCGTGCTCTCGTAAGAAGAGCAAAATCGGCACAAAGGCACGGAGATGGTAGCGGCGCTGCTTGTTGCCTGCAAAGGTCAGCGCCAGATACTTCAGCAGCGTGCTTTTCCCGCAACCGGGCGGGCCCAGAATCGCCAGCGCCACTGCCTTCTGGCTTTTGAGGCGCTGCAGAAACGTCCATACCGTCTGGCTGCCGGGCAGCGATTTGGCCTCCAGAGGATTGGAGCTGACCTGCGAGGCATGGCTGGGCGCAAGCTGCAGATCAACAAAGACCTTGGTCAACGCGAGCTGCGCCCGCGCAGGAGTGCGCAGACCACGTGTGCCAATCCCCCGGTGGTCGTATGTCACATGCTTTTTATAGCGTTTCCGAAAACCGGAAAATGCGTTGAGGATACTGGTTTTGATCCAGTCTGTCAGCGCTTTCACCACATCTGGCTTGAGTGCTTCCCACACATCCCGGCCCACAAAACCCCAGACAAAGATCAGCAGCTCATAACTGCCAGCCAGGATCACGGCTGCGAGCGGCTGTTGCCGCCAGAGCAGCGCAGGGGCAAAGAGCGGGATTTGCGAGCACAACAACAGCACGGACTTTTTGAACGTCTCCCCCATTCCCTCCTCCTCTTTCTCAACACACGCTTCAGTCCTCTTCTCGGCTCGGCCGCATGCCGTCACATAAAAGCGCTCTGCACAATTCCGCCTTTTTCCCGCAAGACATCATGTTCTTCGCATTCCCGCCGCTTTAACCGTTTCAAGAGCTGCGCTGGAATTGGTACGATAAATAGACAGCCACTCCAAGCCCTTTTGCGTATTGAGTCACTCCAGGTTCGCTCTCCATGTGGGCAACGATGACCGGAAAGATGCTTTGGCCGTCTGTTTCGAACTGTCGGATACGCTTATTGAGAAACTGATCGACATACTTTCGAGAAAGCTGAAGCTTGCTCTCTCCTATCAAGAGGATCGCTTCTCCAGCGCGCTTGGCCTGGCCCAGGATATTGATTTCCATCATGACTCCCTTTTTATTCCTCAACCAATCGCGACGCAAGGGTTCCGTCAGCTCGATTCCCCAATCCCGGAAGAGTAAATCAGGCAAAAAACGATAGGCTTCATTTTCAAGCGTGTAGCCGACTGTCATATTCAGGCCGCCCAACTGCTTATTATTCTGATCCAGACGTTTTGAAAGCTGTAATATGCTCTTTTCCGTACGTTTCTGGGCTTCTGCCAGCTCATCAACACGGATTTCCGTACGCTTTTGAGCCTCTGCCAGCTCTTCAAGGCGGAGTTCCGTGCGTTTCTGGGCTTCAGCCAGCTCTTCAAGGCGGACTTCCGTGCGTTTCTGGGCTTCTGCCAGCTCTTCAACACGGATTTCTGTACGTTTCTGGGCTTCTGCCAGCTCTTCAACACGGAGTTCCGTGCGTTTCTGAGCTTCAGCCAGCTCATCAAGGCGGATTTCCGTACGCTTTTGAGCCTCTGCCAGATCTTTTACGACATCTTTTAAATCGGAGAATTCTTCTTTTGTGACGCTGTTACGCAGTTCTTCGTACATTGACGACATCACATTGACAAGCTTCCGCGCAGTCTGCGCTTCCATGGTCTTGGAGAGATCGTCATAAATCTGCAGGGTATCGAACATCTTTTTATCTCCAAATCTTGAAATTTTTGTCTTCTGAAAAACAGGGCCAGGGAGCCACAAAAAAAGTCATGACGCTGTCTTGCTTCGTCAAGTTTTTTCTGAACAGAAGGAGAAAGTAGAAAAAAAAGCCGCTGACGGCCTGAATTTCTCCTTGACAGAACTTCGGGCCATTATTATCTTTGTCTTTGAAGACATCGGGGCGTAGCGCAGCCTGGTTAGCGCACTGGTCTGGGGGACCAGGGGTCGGAGGTTCAAATCCTCTCGCCCCGATTGAAGATTTTCCTGCCTTGTCTTCTTTTCTGTACTCACGTTCTTAGCTATCATGGCTGTGCCCGAACTTTTTCGAAACGATCGCACAGGCCCAGATGCTGATTTCATACAAGACGATCAGTGGCCCTGCCAGCAGGGCTTGCGTAAAGATATCCGGCGGGGTCAGGATCGCCCCCAGAACAAATGCTGCGACAATCGCGTATTTGCGAAAGCTCCGCAGCATCCCTGGGCTGACAATGCCCATTCTGCTCAGAAAGACTACGATCACCGGGAGCTCGAACACCGCGCCAAAGGCCAGGATCGTTTTCGTCACAAAAGATACATAGGCGGACACGGAAATGACCGGTTCGATCAGGCTTTCACTGAATCCGAGCAAAAAACGCAGGCCAAAGGGCAGAATCACCGTATACGCAAACAGACCTCCAAGCAGGAAGAAGATGGTTGCTGTCACGACAAACGGCAGCGCATACCTTTTTTCATTTTCGTACAGCGCGGGCGCCGTAAAGGCCCAGATTTGATACAGCGTCATTGGGCTGGAGATGACGACTGCGCCGAAAATCGTGAGCTTGAGATGGACCACAAAGGCCTCGGCCGGAGCCAGCATATACAACTGTTCGGTTATAGGCGACCGGACCAAGAGCAAGAGATTGTTCGACAAGGGATAGAGCGCCAGACAAGATCCGCCCACAGTCGCCAGCGCGATCGCGATCCGGGAACGCAGCTCTTCCAGATGGCCGGTCAGCGGCATCTTTTTTTCTCCACCAGCCTGCGTCCAAGTCCATTTCATACGCTTTTCCGTCAGTCTGACTTATCTTCGCTTCCAGTCCACCTTTGCCGGGCCTTTGCCAGCGGCTTTCAGCGCATCTTCAGCGCGCAGCATTCGTCGTTCGACCAGACTCAAGTCGATGATCACCTGTTCTGAATCCACAGCCAGCAGCTCTTCATACAATTTCACGGCATCTTGAAAACGTTCGTTTTGTTCGTAGCAAAAGGCCAGTTCGAGTCTGTTGTCTGTCGAGAGTTGTTCTGGAAGCGCGTTGTCCTGTAACAAGGCTTCATGCAAGGCAATCGCCTGGTTCCAGTCTTCCTGCAAAGCATAGATATTGGCGATCTGGAAACGCGCCCGATACGCATACTCACTCTCCGGGTACTGTTCTGCCAGCGTTTCGTATTCAATCAATGCGAGCTGATATTCACTCGATTTAAAGTAACATTCAGCAATGGCGAACTGATACTCCGAGGCATCAAGCACGAGATTCGACGCATAGTCCTGAATCAACAAGCGGTAGGCTTCAATCCCTTCGAGGCAGCTATTCAGCGAAGTTTCATAGATATGTCCGATCAGTTTCAGCGCTTCTAAAGAATATTTTCCGGGATCGCTTTGAGCGTATAAATCCTGAAGATGTTTCAGGGCCTTGCGCGGCTGTTTCATCTTGTACAAATAGATCTTCCCAAGCTCGTAGCGGGCCTTACGACTCAGATTATGATCCGGATACTTCTCCAGAATCCGTTCGAACAATTTGACCGCTTTCTCATGCTCTTCATGGCGGTAGGCGGTCATGGCCTTCTGATACAGGTCTTTCATATCTTCCCTGCAAGACGTCAGGCTCATGGAAAGACTCACAATCACTCCCAGTAATAGGTAAGGACATGAAGAATGTTTCATGGTTTATTCGCCTGTCTCTCCCATGCTGTCTGCTTCAGGCGCGGAATCTGCCTGAAGCGGCTCTTCGCTCTCATCTTCATTCTCGTTTTCAAGCACGCGGGCCACAGCAACGACTTTATCGTCATCGCTCAGCCACTGTAAGGCAACACCCTGCGTATTGCGCCCGATGACGCTGATGCTGGCCACTCCCATCCGAATAATCTTTCCAGAGGCCGTGATCATCAGGATGTCATCACTTGCGCTGACCTGGAGCGTCCCGACGACATTCCCGCGCTTCGGGGTGCACTTGATATTGATAATTCCCTTGCCGCCACGTCCCTGACCGCGATACTGTTCGACAGACGAGCGCTTTCCATAGCCTTTTTCCGTGACTGTCAGAATCGTGAATTCATCCCGCACAATGTCCATCCCGATCACGTAATCGTTTTTTCCCAGCGAGATTCCGCGGACGCCGGTTGCTGTCCGTCCCATTGCCCTGACATTGTCTTCAGAAAAACGAATCGCCTTGCCGTTGTGCGTGGACAGAAAAATATCCTGTTGCCCGTCGGTCAGCGCCACAGAGACCAATTCATCGCCATCATTGATATTCAGGGCGATGATTCCTGTTGAACGCGGCTTAGCGTATTCAGTCAGCTCAGTCTTTTTTACGACTCCATGCCTGGTGGCCATGACGATGTATTTTCCTTCTTCAAATTCCTGGACCGGCAGGATGGCTGAAATCTTCTCATCCTGCTCGATGTTGAGCAGATTGACGATCGCCTTGCCTCTGGCCTGCCGTCCGGCCTCGGGAATGATATAGACTTTCAGCCAATAGACCTTGCCTCTATCAGTAAAGACCAGGATATAGTCGTGGGTGGACGCGACAAAAAGATGTTCGACAAAATCGTTTTCCTTGGCGACAATGCCGGTGACGCCTTTTCCACGACGCAACTGGCTGCGATAGAGCGTGACCGGGTTGCGTTTGACATAGCCGGCATGAGTCACCATGACCATCATGTCCTCTTCCACGATCATATCTTCGAGGGTAATCTCAGAGGAGTCATCGACGATTTCAGTGCGGCGTGCGTCGTTGTAAACATCCTTCAGGGCCAGCAGTTCCTGCTTGATTAAGCCAGTGACAAGAGCGGCCTCGCTTAACAGGGATTTCAGATACGCGATTTCCCTGAGGAGATTCTGGTGTTCCTGTTCGAGCTTTTCGCGTTCGAGTCCGGTCAATCTCTGGAGCCGCATGTCTAAAATCGCCCGGGCTTGAACGTCTGTGAGAGCGAAGTGCTGCATCAAGCCGCTGCGAGCAGCCTGTGGCGTTTGAGATGCTCTAATCAAACTCACGACCGCGTCGATATTATCGAGCGCGATCAGCAAGCCCTGCACGATGTGATCTCTGGCTTCGGCTTTTTCCAGCAAAAACCTGCTGCGGCGCAGAATCACCTCGCGACGATAATTCAGGAAGAGCTCCATCATTTCTTTCAGATTCAGCAGTCTCGGCCGTTTTTCCACCAAGGCCAGGACGATCGCGCCAAAGGTGACTTGCAACTGCGTATGTTTATACAACTGATTGAGGATCACTTCCGCAAACTCATTCCGCTTCAATTCGATCACGATCCGCATGCCGTCTCGATCCGATTCGTCGCGCAGATCAGCGATGCCCTCGATGCGTTTATCACGAACAAGATCGGCGATTTTTTCAATTAAGCGGGCTTTATTGACCTGATAAGGAAGCTCAGTCACAATAATACGTTCTTTTTCAGAACGCTTCTCTTTTTCCACAAAGCAGCGCGCCCGTACTTGAATCAAGCCGCGTCCAGTACGATAGGCATTCATGATGCCCTCGCGGCCATAGATAATCGCTCCGGTCGGGAAATCAGGGCCTTTCACATAAGCGCACAAGTCCTCAATCGTCAGATCTGGGTTTTCGAGCAGGGCCACCAAGCCGTCAACCACTTCTCCGAGATGGTGCGGGGGGACGTTGGTCGCCATTCCGACAGCAATGCCGGCTGAACCGTTTACCAGCAGATTGGGCAGCACACTGGGCAGGACTTCCGGTTCAAGCAGCGACTCATCGTAATTGGGAACAAAGTTGACAGTATTCTTCTCGATATCCCGGAGGATTTCGCCGGAGATTCTTGCACGGCGGGCTTCGGTATATCGCATGGCTGCCGCAGGGTCGCCGTCGACCGAGCCGAAGTTTCCCTGACCGTCGACAAGTGGGTAACGCAAGGAAAAATCCTGCGCCATGCGTACAAGCGTATCATAGATCGCCGAATCGCCGTGAGGATGATATTTTCCCATCACATCGCCGACCACGCGCGCCGATTTTCTGAAGGGCTTATTCCAGTCAAGCCCCATTTCATGCATTGTATACAGCACACGTCGATGAACCGGTTTCAGCCCGTCACGCACGTCGGGAAGGGCGCGCGCGATAATCACACTCATGGCATACTCCATAAATGAAGTCTGCATTTCAGCTTCTATTGATACGGGTACAGCAGGCATTTCCTGGTCGTGCTCTCTCATAAAACTATCCGTCAAAACACCGTATTCGATCGGGGGAAGCCAGGATGTCCGTCAGCACGGGCCAGCTTCCAACGATCGCACAGCATTTAAATATCCAAATTTTTCACCTGAGCAGCATGTGTTTCGATAAAATCTCTGCGGGGTTCGACCTGCTCGCCCATCAGCGTGGTAAACACGGTCTCGATTTCCTCAAGATCACCGAGTTCCACCTGAAGCAAGCTGCGCTGCTGCGGATCAAGGGTCGTCTCCCATAACTGATCCGGATTCATCTCGCCCAAGCCTTTGTAGCGCTGAATGCCCAGGCCGCTTTTTCCGGCGTTTACGATTTGTTCTGCCACATCCGTCAGATCCCGGATCTCAAGGAACTTATGATCGATCTCAAGTTTATAGGGAGGAAAGCCCAGGGTCAGCAGGATGTCCGAATGCCGCTGCAATTCCCTGTAATTATGCGATGTCAGAAAATCGTAATCCACGATCAGCGGGTTTCCGTCGTCAGGGCCTTGCAAAATCACCTTAAAGCGGTCTGCATGATCTTTGACAATCTCACAATCAAGGCGGCTGTCTTCATCGGGGTCGCAAAAGGCACGATAGGTCTCGGCCACAATGTGCATCTCTTTTTCCAGCAAATCTTGAAATCCCAGCACAGAAGCGGTCAAACGTTTATGATAGGCCAGGGCCTTGATCAGCGTCCGGTTCTGGCAATGGAGCTGGAACGCCTCGATATAGCGCAGCAATTCATTCAGCTGATACACATAGCTTTCGAGGCGCTTGCCGCTGATCTGTTTCTCCCCTTGCAGCAATATCGCCCTTGAGCTGCCCTGCTCGATCAGGTATTTATTCATCTGGACTTCATCTTTGATATACCACTCCTGTTTGCCGCGTTTCACTTTAAAGAGCGGGGGCTGGGCAATATACAAAAAACCGTGTTCGATAATCTCACGCATCTGTCGATAGAAAAACGTCAGCAGCAGGGTGCGGATATGAGCGCCGTCAACATCCGCATCAGTCATAATCACGATCTTATGGTAGCGCACTTTGCTGACATCAAAATCATCGGCCCCGATTCCGGCGCCGATCGCTGTAATTATTGTCTGGATTTCAGCGCTTTTCAGCATTTTATCAAAGCGGGCCTTTTCAACATTCAGGATTTTTCCTTTGAGCGGAAGAATGGCCTGAAAACGTCGATCGCGTCCTTGTTTGGCGGAACCGCCGGCAGAATCGCCCTCTACCAGAAAGAGTTCACATACGCCAGGGTCCTTTTCCGAGCAATCCGCCAATTTTCCGGGCAGGGAGCTGGATTCCAGCACGGATTTACGCCGGGTTAATTCACGGGCTTTTTTGGCCGCTTCTCTGGCGCGGGCAGCTCCGATCGCCTTGTCGATAATCGCTTTGACAACCGCAGGATTTTCTTCAAAAAACAGCGTCAATTTTTCGTTGGTCAGACTTTCCACCACGCCGCGAGCTTCGCTGTTGCCGAGCTTGGTCTTGGTCTGGCCCTCGAATTGCGGGTTGGGAATTTTAATGCTGACCACACAGACGAGGCCCTCACGTACATCTTCACCGCTCAGAGAGATCTTTTGCCCTTTGGGGGATTTATCAGCGGCGAAATTGTTAATTGTTCGGGTCAGCGCACTGCGAAATCCGCTCAAGTGGGTTCCCCCCTCATGCGTGTTGATATTGTTCGCAAAGGTAAAGACGTTCTCTGTGTAGCTGTCGTTGTATTGTATTGCGATCTCAACGATGATCTCATCCCTTTCCCCTTCAATATAAATCGGGTTGGAATGGAGCGGTTGCTTATTCTTTCCTAAATGCGACACAAAGGATTGAATGCCTCCTTCGTATTGAAAGGTATTTTTGCGGCCGTCGCGCTCATCTTCGATCGAAATGATCAGGCCCCGATTCAAGAAAGAGAGTTCCCGCAAACGGTTTGACAATGTGCTGAAGCTGAATTCGGAGGTTTCGAAAATCGTCGAGTCCGGCAGAAAACACACCTTTGTTCCGTGTCCTTTTGCAGATCCAGCCTGGCGAAGTTCCTCAACAGGAACACCACGCTCATAGGTCTGTGTGTACACGAAACCACTCCGCTTAATCTCCAGGTCCAGGCGTTCCGACAACGCATTCACGCAAGACACGCCGACACCGTGCAGCCCCCCGGACACTTTATAACTGTCATTATCGAATTTTCCGCCAGCATGCAGGGTTGTCATCACGACTTCGGCAGCCGGGCGGTTCTCGGTCGGGTGCATATCCACAGGAATACCACGCCCGTTATCAACGACTGTGACACTGTTATCCACATGGATCGTAACGAAAATTTTTGTACAGAAGCCGGCCATCGCCTCATCAATGGAATTGTCGACGACCTCATACACCAGGTGATGCAGGCCCGTCACCCCGGTGTCGCCGATATACATCGCCGGACGTTTTCTGACAGCTTCGAGCCCTTCCAGAACCTTAATCTTACTCGCATCGTAACTCGTCGTTTTCTGTGGCTCCATATATGCTCTTTTCCAGCCCACCCGAGACAGAAACGTCTTCTGCCTGCGGGACGCTCCGATGGTTTGTTCAGAAATCTTCTTGTAAAAATGCTATTTTTCCAGAACGCTAGAATTTCAGTGTGCTTGGCTCTTGTCAAGTAAATTCAACGGCAAGGTGGACTTATTTGGGCATTTTTGACAATCATTCTCAAAAAAATTCACTGGCTCACTGCTATCTTTAGCATGAAATTTGCATATATCGCGTTCCTGACTTTCTTTCATGACCTTGTACGAGACACTTTGCAAGACATGCAAGCCAACTATCCCGGCACTCTCTTATTCCAACGCGCCCGCAGGGTGCGGCAATGAACGTTTGAGCAGTGAATTTCATGATCTGTGGTCAGCAGACAGGATTTGACTTCGTGCAGGGACAAGCCGTTCCGTACCAGAACGGCATTTGGGGGAACGCTTAGGGATGCTCCATCGCTCGTCTGCGTCAGAAACAGCGATACATCAACGATCGCCGCGATCCGTTCCGACCAGAGATAGATATTCATTCCGATATGAAGATACATATATAATTTGTTAACACGATTCGGTCAACGTTCAAAAAGGGTCTGTTGCCCCTGCCTGAACAGGACCTTTCCGTGTTGAAAGATCGAACGAGAGCTCATGCTCTCCAAGATTCAGCCTGTGAGTCGATGTGATAAATACCTGCATGCCTTGCTGCAAATAATCGAATAATTTTGCGTGACGCTGCGTATCGAGTTCGGATCCCACGTCATCCAGCAGGAGCAGAGGATATTCGGCATATCGTTCATGATACAGCTCAACGCCCGCAAAGATCAGGGCCAGCACTGCCGTGCGCTGTTGGCCCTGCGAACCATAGGCACGCAGCAACCGGCCTCTCAGACGGAGGTCCAGATCATCACGGTGCGGTCCAACGACACAGACCCCCTGACGGACTTCACGGGCCATCGCACGCCGCAGCGCCCTTTCATAGCCTTCCAGGACAATGGCCGACAGATCATCGATATTCCCTCCGGCAAGCGGATTCATGATGGTCTGAAGTTCTTTCATATCGCTGTCAATGCCGGATTTATATTGGATATCAAGGGTCTCCTCATCCCCCAGCCATCGAGCATAAACCTCTGCCAGCTGACGTTTCAGGCTGTTGAGAAAGAGAAGACGCTGCACAATGATTTTCGTTCCCAGGCTTTGCAGCTGCAAATTCCAGACCTCACACGCCTCCTCAGCGCCCTGTCTGCCGTGTCCCTGCTGCAAGCGCCGCAGCAAGGTGTTTTTCTGGCGCAGCACACGATTATAATCCGTCAACAAGGCCCAATACGGAGGGTAAAAATGGAAGACGCTTTTATCTAAAAAGTACCGCCGAAAAGCCGGAGCGCCCTTTACCAGGCTCAGATCGTCAGGGACAAATGTCGCCGAAGGCATGATCTGCAAAAAGTCTTTCGACTGTTTACAACTTTTTGCATTCAGGAGAGGAATGCGTCCGTGGGGCTGTATATCGACGGCGAGCTGTTTTCTGTTGCCGCCTCTGTCCTGTATGACGCCCCGGACAGAGGCGTTTTTTTTACTCCAGACAATCAGCTCTCGAAAATTACGGGATCGAAAGGAACGGAGATTGGACAGGACATGAATCGCTTCCAGAAGATTGGTTTTTCCAGAAGCGTTTGGGCCAAAAAAGACGTTGACACCCGGACAGAATTCAAAGTGTCCATCCGGGAAACTCCGAAACTGATAGAGATCGACAGATTGCAGATGCACGGTACAGTTTATACCCGCATCGGCATAATGACACAGGAGAAGCCTTCGTCTTCTTCACCGTCTGAGCTGAACAGCCCTGGGCTGAGAGCATCGCTCAATTTAATGAAGATCTTCTCGCCTGTGGTGACTGACAGGAAATCCATGACGTATTTTGCATTAAACCCAATCGCCAGCTCTTCGCCGTCATAATCGACCGTCATACTCTCCTTGGCTTCCCCCAGATTCGGATCGTTCGAGCTGAGGCTCAGGCGTCCTTCAGACACTGAAAACTTCATCAGCCGTGTCTCACTGCATAAGAGCGAGACACGACGAATAGCGTGCAGCAGCTCTTCTTTATCGGCCGTAAGCGTAAAGCGGGACTCTGCAGGAATGACCTGCCGATAGTCCGGAAATTGTGCGTCGATCAAGCGTGAAACCAGCATCGTGTTCTCTTTCCTGAAGGCGATCTGGCTTTCCCCGAGGTTAATGGAGATCTGATCGTCGCCATCACACATTTTTTTTACTTCGTTGACAGCTTTCAACGGGATAATGACTTCCCGGGAACTTTCTTCATCAAGTTCAACGGCATGAGGTTTTTTGATCAGAGCCAGACGATGGCCGTCTGTGGCGACCATTGAGAACTCGTTCTCATCGATCGAAAAAAGCACTCCTGTCAGCGCATAGCGAGATTCATCGTTTGAAACGGCAAATGCGGTTTTTGCGATCATATCTTTCAACATGGCTTGTGGAAAGATAATCGTGCCCTGTGAGGGAAGAGCCGGCAGCTCCGGAAAATCGGTACGGGGCAATCCAGCCAGCTTAAAATTCGCATTCGAGCAATCAAGGCTAACCCAATTGTTTTCATCGATCGTCAGATTCAGGGTGCTGTCCGGCAGCTCGCGCAAGATTTCGAAGATTTTCTGAGCTGGAATAGTGATGCTGCCCTCAGTCACTTCACTCGCTGGTAAAACCGTTGAAATACCGACTTCCAGATTGGTGGCGACAAGTGTAATCGCTATATTTTCAACATCTGTTTCAAGGAGAAGATTCGAAAGAACCGGGATCGTATTTTTTTTATCCACCACGTTCTGAACGCGCTGCACCCCTTCAAACAGAGTATGTTTTTCAATAGCTATTCGCATAAATTCTCCTCCTGCCTGAGAAAGTAGTAATTGTACCGCTGCTGCCCTGTACCTCTCAAACTATCATCTCCTGCATGCCGGAAATTTGTCAAATAAATTTTTCCCCCTGCTGTCAGCGAAAATTTTCTCCACAGCGTGGAGCTTGTGTTGTGAAAAAAGCGTCAGTCTGTTTTTCCACCACGTGCTTTAGATCCTGTTTTTTAAAATAAAATAATTTTATTTTATATAGTAGTAGTAGTAGAGGATGTGGACAGTGTGGAAAACGTTCAGGTTTCGCCTGTTTGTAAGGAAAGACGTCACTGTTTTTATGTGGAAAAGCACGTGTATAAACTGTGGACAATGTGGAAAAGTGGAAAGAATTCGCAAGTTATACACATTTTATTCAAAATGATCCACATATAATCCACATTCTTTCCACATGTTGTCCACATAAAATTGTGGATATTTTTTAATGTTTATCCACAATTTTACTAATGATCACATTGGAATTTTTAAAAGTTATCCACAGAGTTATCCATAGGCTGTGTAAAAGTTTGGCAATTGTATGTGTTTCTGGAAAAGATCTTACATTTTAGCGGGAGGAAAGTCACGATGTTGTGGTACTTAGGAGCGAATCGTCTGTTCGAGATGTTCCAGTTCTTGTTGAAAATTCGGATCGTTTTGCAGCAACGCTTCGATTTTTTGGCAGGCATACATGATAGTCGTGTGATCCTTCCCGCCAAAATGTTTTCCGACTGAGGGCAGTGAGAGCGTGGTCAGCTTCCGTGATAAATACATAGCGACCTGTCGGGGAAAGGCGATCGTGCGTAAGCGGGTCGACGTTTTCATGTCCTGGGTCTTTATCTTATAGTGGCCGGCCACGATCTCCTGAATCAGTTCAACAGTGATATTTTTAGCTGTAGCGCTTTCTGTGCTGTCCAGGATGTCGTCCAGGACTTTACGGGCGAGATCCATCGTAATCGGCTGTTTGGCAAATTTGGAATGCGCGGCGATTTTCGTCAGACACCCCTCTAAGGCCCTGATGTTGGACTTGATTTTCGTCGCAATATACATGGCGACTTCATTTGAAAGCTCGATCCCTTCTGTTTCTGCTTTTTTTCGGAGGATCGCCACTTTGGTTTCAAAATCGGGCGGTTGAATATCCGCGATCAATCCCCATTCAAAACGAGAACGCAGGCGTTCCTCAAGTGTGGGAATTTTTTTCGGTGGGCAATCACTTGAAATGACAATCTGTTTCTGCGCGTTATGGAGAGCATTGAAGGTGTGGAAAAATTCCTCTTGTGTCCGTTCTTTCCCGGCAATAAACTGGATGTCGTCGATCAGCAGCAGATCGATATTGCGGTATTTATCGCGGAATTGCTGGATCGTATCATAGCGGATAGCATTGATCAATTCGTTCATGAAGCGTTCGGACGACAGATAGTAGAGACGAAATCCAGGGATATTCGCATCTTGCAGCGTATGACCGATGGCATGCATGAGGTGTGTTTTCCCCAGACCGACACCACCATAAATAAAGAGTGGGTTGTAGGCTTTTGAGGGTTGTTCGGCCACAGCAACTGAGGCGGCATGGGCGAATTGATTGCTTCCGCCGACGACATAGGTATCAAAGGTATATTTTGGATTCAGTCCGGGATCTTCATCGTGTTGCACGTTCGGAACAGAGGGGGCGGGTTGTGAAATTGTGCTTTCAGACGCTTCGGGGAATGCTTCCCGTGAGATCGGAGGGCTGAGCGGCACCTCGCTGATGACAAATGCGATCTCAAGCGCTTGTCCGGTCAGGGTATGTAAAATCTCGATGATGGTGTCGCGGTATTGCTCTTCCAGCCAGTTCACGAAGTACTTGTCGGGCACAGCCACAGTCAGAAGCCGATCCTCGAAGCTGGCCTGTCGCGTCGGGGCAAACCAGGTTTGAAAACTCGACGGATTCATGCGGGTCGAGATGTGCTTCAGTACATTTTCCCAAAGTGTTTTCATAAAAGGTTATACGCTATAATTCTCTGTTTTCCTGCAATCTCTGAATTGAGTAACAGGCGTGTGTTATTTATCCACAACATTGTCCACATCTGTGAAGAACTTTTGGGGAGTACGGATTTTTTGTCAAGCAGCAATCTGCACGAAGAGTGTGAAAAGCAGGAGGTCAGAGCAATCTGAAATACTAGCAAGTTTCATCAAGACTCGTGTTCGGCCGTTTGAGAGTCGTTGTCAGCCTTGTCGAGATCAGTTGACGTTGTGTTGAGAAGCCGGATGCCCTTATACACATAGCCGAGTCCGGAACTGACCGTCACAACAAAGGTGATCCAGCAGACAAGATGAATAATGTCTGGACGCCGGAGGCCGCTTACGTTGAAGAACAGTATCAGAATGATAAGGCTGAGTTGCAGGAACGTTGTTAATTTACCGATTTTAGTCGGTGAAATCGTCACGTTGGTTTCCAGCATGAACAGAACGGCAATCCCGATTGAGATAATCAGATCGCGGCTGATGACGGTGACAATCAGCCAGAAGGGAATCGTGTTCGGGAGTTCGACGAGCGCAAGCGTGATAAAGGATGATGTTAAGAGGAGTTTATCTGCGAGCGGGTCGAGAAATGCGCCGATTTTAGTGCGTTGATGGTAGGTGCGCGCAATAAAACCGTCCAAGCCGTCAGTCAAGCCGCAGATCACAAAAATTACTAAGGCGATGCCGTTATGGTTATAGGCCAGGGCGACAATGAAGAACGGCACCGCAATCACTCGTGAAATGGTCAGGACATTCGCCGCATTCAGGTTCTGATAGTGGGTGGCAACCCTCGTAAGCACGTCTGAAATACTCATAATCTTCTATGCCTGCAGAACGTCGTTAGTCAATTTCTTCTTCTTCCAGTTTTGTTTTGCAATTGATGCAATAGGTCGTCACCGGACGCGCGCTCAAACGTTTCAGACTAATCTCTTCTCCACAACGCTCGCAGAGGCCGAACGTGCCGTCTTCAAGTCGTTCCAGCGCCTGATCGATTTTTTTGATCAGTTTTCGCTCACGTCCGCGAATTCTCATGCGGAAATTTCGTTCCGACTCCAGCGTTGCAATATCAGCATATTCGACAAGGTGTTCGCGAACGTGGGTGGCTTCGTGCGAAACAGTCTCATTGCCCTGGTGCAGCAGATGCTCTCTGCGCTCGTTCAGCATTCGTTTAAATTGCCTGTAGCTGTCTGAATCCACGATCTGTATCCTCTCCTCATATCTGCTAAAATTGTTTCAAAGACGTAAAAAGGGACCTTTCCTCAAACGACTGGCTGGACGGGCCGAAGTCAAGAGAAAAAGCAAAATAATTAGATCATTTTCATCAAAATTCCGGCAATCTCGTGTACAGAAGCAACGTTATCGACAAGACCTCGTCGTATGGCGACTTCGGGCATGCCGAAGACCACGCAGCTACTTTTATCTTCAGCAATCGAACAGCCACCGTATTTCTTGATCTGTTCCAGACCTTTCACGCCGTCTTTCCCCATACCGGTCAGGATGATTCCGACACAGCGCTGGCGATAGATTTCAGCGACATCGCAAAAGGTAAGATCAATGGAGGGAATATGAATATAATGCGAAGGCTCGGCTCTGACCTGTGCCACGACGTGCCCTTGGGCAGTCTGCTCCAGGAAGAGGTGATATCCGCCCGGCGCAATCAGGGCCAGTCCTGCCTGGACTCTGTCTCCACTTTCGGCTTCTTTCACCGTAATCGCGCTGTTCTTATTCATCCGTTCTGCAAGAGATTTCGTGAAGCCCGGCGGCATGTGCTGTACGATAATAATACCGCAGGGAAAGTCTTTGGGAAGGGTGGGAATAATGTGATAGAGAGCGGTCGGGCCGCCGGTGGAGACGCCGATCGCAATGCAGTCGATTTTAGCCGGTGATGCTTTGGGCCTGATTGCTGTGCGCCGAAGCATCGGGGATGAGAGTCGGGGTTGTTGAATTGCGTTCTGAAGCATGGGGCCGTCAAGCCCGGCAACGGCGACCACTTTGTTGACCAGGTCTGATTTGATCTGAAAGAGTTTGTCTGACGCCAGTTCAGTGGGTTTCAGAATACAATCGACAGCCCCGTATTCAAGGGCTTCCAGGGTCTTTTCGATGATGTTCTGCTTGAGCCAGGTCACGATGATCACCGGTGTTGGCATGTCGCGCATGATAATCTTCAGGGCCTCAAGGCCGTTCATATGCGGCATGTTGATATCCATGGTGACGACATCCGGTGAGAGTGTTGCGATTTTTTCGATCGCTTCCTGGCCGTCCCAGGCTGTTCCGATGACATTGATTCGCGGATCCCGATCCAGAATATTCGTGAGGGTCCGGCGGGCAAATGCTGAATCATCGACAACCAAGACGCGCACTGTGTGAAAGGCCCTGAAAGATGTCTTCATAATGCTGTGCTCAGCTCGTACGCTGGTAGACTAGTGAATGGTGGAACTGCTGAAGTTTAAACAACTGAAGTTTAAACAAATGGGTAAAGTTTATGATTGACTCTGAATGCCCTAAAAAGAGATAGCGCTTTGGCTGGAGTTTCTTATGAAAATTTTCGATCAGCTGCCGTTTCGAGTCATGATCGAAATAGATCAGCAGATTCCGGCAAAAAATCACATCGAAGACTGGCAGAAATGCCAAGCGTTTTTTATCCATCAGATTGATGCAGAAGAAGGTCAATGGTTCTTTGACCTCATCGTGAATTTTGTAGGTACCGTCTTCTTCTTGGGGGTGAAAAAAGCGTGTCAGATAGCTCGTATCAGTGGCACGGAATGAACTTTGCCTGTAAATGCCTTGTTTGGCTTTGTGGATAGCTTGTTGACTAATATCGTTGGCGAAAATCTTTACCTGACCCGGGCCCTTGTGAAAACCACGTTCGATGCAGAGCATCGACAGCGTGTAGGCTTCTTCTCCGGTAGCGCAGCCCGCACTCCAGATTTTGATCGTCTCATGCGCTTTCTCCTTGCGCAGGGCAGGGATGATTTCATTGACCAGCGTTTTCATCTGATCCAGTTCCCGAAAAAAATATGTCTCCTTGATCGTAATCGTGTCCATGAGCTTCTGCAATTCAGCATGATTGTCCCGGGTATATTTCAACTGGTAATAATAATCGCGAAAGCAGTCCAGCCCGAGATCGAGAAGTCGACGCTCCAGGCGTCTCATGAAAATGCCTTGGCAGTCGTCTGAAATGAAAATCCCGGCATAGGCGTAGATCGCATCTCGAAGAAGCTTGAAGTCATCCTGTGTATATGGGACTTGCGTTCTGATATGAAATCGCATGAAACAGAGCCTCCAGAATACGTAGCCTGTGGTTCTATGTATTCTGTGACATTTTGGCGCTGTACAGAATGTGTTTCAAATATAAGTGGACTTTGGGATTGTCATCGCTCTGATACGGAAGAATGTCTTCCAGATGCCGCTCTGCCAGCATCAGCAGGCCATGATACGCTGAATCATCGAGTTCGTCGTGAGCGAGATATTCAATCAGTGTCGGAATCACCTTTGGTGAGCCAATGCGGCCTATTGTCACTAATAACGCTTTTTTCACGCTCGTATCAGGATCGTGTAACATGTCAAGCAGTTCAGGTTCTGCCTGCTTTGCGCCCAAAAGTCCCAGGGCGGTGATGGCGGATTCACGAACACACCAGTGGGTATCTTTCAGAAATGTCAGGAGGATCGGAATCAGTGATTCTGCACAGGCCTGGAAGGAACCCAGGGCGAGAATCGCTGTTTTTCTGACATCAAAATCGACATCTTGTGTGAGACGCAGAAGCAGTTCCTTGCTTTGCTCTGTTTCAGTATGCTCCAGAGGCCGACAGAACGCGATTTTGAGTAAGCCGTCTTCGTAGCGGCGACAGCGATTTTTGAGAATATCGCCGATCTTTTTCAGGGCGCGCTGTCGATACTCTTCATCCGGATGCTGTTTCAGATAACGAGCGATCCCGATGACAGCAGCACGCTGGACCAGAGGGGTTTGATCGTCCAAGACCAGTAACAACGACTGGAAAGCCTCCCGGGCGTGGGCATTACCCAGCGCAAAGGCCACTTGTTTCCGGATACCGGGATGATCGTCTGAGAGCAGCAAGGTTAAGTGGTTCAGCACTTCCGGACAGCTGGGCAGCAGGTGTCCCAGGTGCTCGATCGCCTTCATTCGGATGCGTGGGTCAACGTCTTTTGTCGCATTTAAGAGATCGTCAAGGGCCTCTTCACCACGCAGCATGCCCCACAAGGCAATGGCTTCGGCCCGAACCAGAGGATGTGCAGACTCGATATACTGTTTGGTGCAGCGGAGAATGGGGTCCAGATACGCTGAATCGTCCGGTGGGAGAAGGTATACGTTGAGTGAAGGCGTTGTAAAGGATCGCAGTAACGCGTGGATAAGGCTCTCATCGCTCTCATCCCGGATATATTCCAGCAGGATTTTCGGCACTTGTTCTCCTCCGATCTCCCGCAGACACTCGATGATGATCAGTCGTACTTCAGAATTGGTAGCAGTCTTATAGCTGCGTTCAAGCGGGACAATCGCTTCGTCCCCGATGTGGATCAGCGCACTTGCGATCATTTCCGAATACTGTTCATTGCCCAGGCGTTCCAGAAGGGCGTAAGCCGCATCCTGCCGTCTGCTCCACCCCAGCATCCTGATCGAGGAAACCGCAAGGTTGAAATCAGGGCCGTCCATGAAGTCGATCAGGCTGAGCATGACAGACTCGCTGCAAGCCGAGCGAAACAGGGTGTGATAGCTGGGGAGTTGCTGGGTGATGGCATGAAATTTATCCAGTTTATGAGCGATCTGCTCCATCGAGATGACGGCGCTTTTACGAATTTCTTGATCGTTTGAGCTGAGAGCCTCGATAACGCATGGAATGCCGCGCTCATCTCCGATATGTCCCAGGGCTTCGAGGACTGTTTGGAGGAATAAAGGGGATTCAGCGATTTTTATGAGATGAGGGGTGGCTCGATAATCACCGATATGCCCGAGCGCTGAAATGGCTGGCAGCTTGAGCCAGTCATCATCTTCTTCCAGAATCTTGGTCAGGGGGCTCACGGATTTTTGGCTCGGAATACGGGAAAGCGCCTCGACAGCGGCGTAGCGTACATTGATATGCTCGTCGTCGAGGGCCGTGAGTAAGGCATCGCAGGCGTCGTGGTGCCCGATATTTCCGAGCACATTAGCTGAAGCAATTCTGACATCCTTATCGGGATCCTGTAACGAGACCCTCAGATAGGGAATCGCGGGACGGCCGATCTCATTCAAACATTCGAGTGCGGAATTGTGAAATCGGACCGTCTGGAGTTCAATATCCCCAACATTCAGGGCCTGGATCAAAAAAGGAACGACCAGTTCACTATCAGTTCCAGCTAAAAATTTGACAGCCGCCTTCCGTACCCGCCAACTCTGATCGGCCAGGAGCGCAACTAATTGTTCAGTTTCTTTGGTGTTGCCCGGGGCGTCGAGCGTCATAAGCGCTTGCAGCCTGACCTCTTCATCCGGCGACTGTAAGGCTTGAAAGCTTTCAGTAGCGATCATGATTGTACTCCATGTGTTTTAAACATACCAGGCTCTTCCGTCAGGAGTGGATGCTCGTAGTATATCATGAACGACTTGTGTCGTTTCCGCATCTTCTATCTGCACACTGCGAAATGATGAATGCTGACCTCAGCGCATCGTGCGTCCAATGCCTCTCAACAACAAATTGCGTGAAGTCGATGAACACGAGCTGTAAGTTATAAACAATATGAGATATTATGCAGGAATAAGCGTTGCGTGAAATAAAATATTTGTCAAGTAAAGCTTGAGGAATCTTTTCTGGCTGTGTACGAGAAAGCAGTTTTACAGGGCTTTCGGAACGACACGATGCAAATCGTCGAGCACGCCGATCGTCATAATCCCGGCATCGATGCGCCGGTAAAAGCGATACAAACGTGGTTGGATACACAGCGGTGTGACATATTGCCATGAGATCGAAGCCTTGTTTATCCGGATGTAATGATGTTTTGATCGTAGCTCATGGCCAGTGTTTCGCCGGGCTTGAGAATCAGAAAATCATCTTCCCAGTCAGCGTTCAGCAAGCGACGGATTAAGACGATACTGCCGGCAATGCGCTCAAAGGTCCAGCCCCGTTTTGCAGCCTCTTCCCTGGCCTGGGCCTCGACATTGTCGTTGCCGCTGATGCCCATGTCGATGAACACGGCGCGTTGATAATGATTGTGCCAGGTTCCCATCACGTCCATCAGATACTTGGCATTATCTTTGCCGTATTTTTCTACATAGCCCTCGTAAACATCGTGAAGATCGACGCTCATATCAGCTCCTGAGGACAAGGGGGTGGCGGCCCCTGTGCTGCGTTCGATATAATCTCTGGTGTACCAGTAGGTTCCGGAACAGCTTTCAAATTGCTCGGCATACTGTTCGCGGCTTCCCAGAAAGAGCGTGATGCAATCGTGTGCGCGAGGGATGACGAGCGGCAGAGTTTTCGCCTGTAATCCGGCGGTAGCTCTGCCGCATAAGCCATACGCCATGATAACGGCGTCGTAATGTTTGGCCTCGATCTTATCGATGCGTTGCTGGAGACGCTTCCGTAAATCTGTGGGATGAGCGTGCAGACCGAGGCGGAATAATTCGACATCGACGATCTGTGATGACTGAGAGGCGCAAAGATAGACAATACGCGCCAGAGCGTCGCAGGCTAAACATTTTAAACGCATAATGTTTTTGTTCATGTTATTCTCATGCGTCATCCCGATATTTCACTAGTCTGCCGCAAGAGTTCTGTCAACTATTCATTCTGAAAAATATGTGTTGACTTTCCCGGGGATTTCAGGAACTCGGTGTCGGCAGGAATTGATCGAATCCTGGCGTTTGTAACTGCTGTCGACAGCGATATGAAAACACTGCTCATCGCCGCTCCCGCGAGCGGAAAAGGGAAAACGACGGTCACAATGGGGCTTCTGCGGGCCTTGCGGCAGCGCGGCCTGGACGTCTGCGCGTATAAGGTCGGTCCCGATTATATCGATCCGGCATTTTTGACAAAAGCGGCTGGAAACGCTGCCAGAAATCTGGATTTGCATCTTCAGGGAAAGGCAGGCGTTCGCTGCAATCTGCAGCGGGGACGCTCGGACTATGCCTTGATCGAAGGCGTGATGGGCTATTTTGACGGTCTGCATAACACCTGGCGTCATTCCAGTTATCATCTGGCTTCGCTTTTCAGGATTCCGACACTTCTGATCTATACTCCGAAGGGAGAAATGTTTTCGGCTATTCCGAAAATCAAAGGCATGGCAGAGTTCGGGCACTCGACTATCTGCGGAGTGCTTTTCAATCAGGTCAGCAGGCATTACTATGGTCTTTTAAAGGAGGCGCTGGAAGAGTACACGTCCTTGAAAGCCCCGGGCTACGTTCCTGAGATACAAGAGGCAGGGCTGAAGAGCCGCCATCTTGGATTGGTGCAAAGCATCGAAGTCGATGAACTGGATCGCAAAATCGATCTGCTCGCCGCACAGATTGCCGCCCATGTTGATCTGGATGCTGTCATCGATATGATGGACGAGTACGACCCTTCCGACTTATGCGAAGAACTGCCCGAATTCCCGACCGTCTTTTCCCCGGACATTACGAAGACGGAAGTATGTGCGTCGCTTTCTGAAACGCCGGGACCAGCGGCTTCTTTGCCCACGCTGCTGGAAAATACGAGCTGCTCAGAACCTTCAGAGACGAGAACTGTCCGGGTCGCAGTTGCCCGAGATGAAGCATTTTCTTTTTATTATACGGAAAATTTGGAATTACTGGAACGGTATTGTATGGTCTCTTATTTTTCTCCCCTCAGAGACACGCAGCTTCCAGACTGTGATTTACTCTATATGGGGGGCGGCTATCCGGAGCTGTTTCTTCAAGAATTATCCGAGAACACTGCGATGCTTCGGGCGGTTCGTGAGTATGCCGAAGCCGGAGGCTGCGTGTATGCTGAATGCGGCGGTTTCATGTATTTGACTGAATCGCTTGATGGGGCAAAGATGGTCGGGATTTTTCGGGGTATGACGAAACTGACAACCCGGCTTCAGCGTTTTGGCTATATCGATATTGAGTTGAAGAGCGAGTGTTTACTGGGGAAAGCAGGAACCTGCTTCACTGCTCATGAATTCCATCGATCAGTGTCTGAAGTACAAGGTGATACAGTGTTCCGAATCCGTAAAAGCTCAGGGACAACGAGCTGGGACTGTGGGTATCGCTATAAGAACGTCCTGGCCGGTTATCCTCATATCAATTTTTTAGGTCATCCCGGAATATTGCAGTATATGCTGGAGTACTGTGGCAGAAAAAAGCTGCCGGAAGAAGCTTGAAGAACGCTTTTCCTTTCTTCTTCTGCTATTCCTGCCTGGCCGCTCGCAGAAACATAATGTATCTAAAAAATCCGCAAAAGATTGAAGCAAGCAGCATGGAAATTATCGAACAGGGCCTGGATGCGCATAGCTTGCGTGATGAAGAATTGCAGATCGTCAAGCGATGCATCCACAGTACCGGCGATTTCGGCTATCAGCATATCATCTCTTTGACCCCAAACGCGGTAGAAGCTGGCATTGAGGCGATCCGCGCGGGCTGCCGGATCGTCACGGACACCAGTATGGTGTATGCCGGTATCAATAAACGCGCTTTAGAGAAAGCCGGCTGCTGTATTGAGTGCTATGTCGCTCATGACGAGGCATTTCGACTCGCAAAAGAACAAGGCATAACGCGATCGATGGCCGCGGTCGATTTAGCCGTGCAAAAGGGCGTTGATATTTTCGTCATCGGCAATGCGCCGACCGCGCTGTATCGTCTTGGAGAGTATATTGAAAAGACCTGTATCACTCCGGAGTTGATCGTGGGGGTTCCGGTGGGCTTTGTCGGAGCAGCAGAATCGAAAGAATATCTTCGGGCCTTACACGTTCCTTCCATTTCAACAATCGGCACACAAGGTGGCAGTAATGTCGCAGCCGCGATTATGAATGCCATTATCTATATGGCAGTTGGCAGGGCTTGATACGTCAGTTTGGGAACGCTGCTGTAAGGGGGGGGCCCGAACGTCGTTGTAAAAAACTGCAGGAACGATTGGGTATGAAACATGTGCAGTATATCATTGAACGGGGCAAGAAGCTGCGTTGCGGATATACGACAGGCACGTGCGCTGCCGCTGCTTCAAAGGCTGCTGCGCTGATGCTGCTGCAGGGCGCTGATAGCCTGAAGACGATCGCGCTGGAAACGCCTGCTGGCATTCCTGTAGAACTGAAGGTCGAACAACCGTGTTTGCAGGATGATTCAGCCTCATGCTGTATTGTCAAAGATGCCGGAGACGATCCTGACGTCACCAATGGGATCGAGATTTATGCTGAGGTTCGTAAACGCTCTGACGGGAGGATTGTGATTGAGGGGGGGAAAGGAATCGGCAGAATTACACGTCAGGGCTTTTGGGGAGCAATCGGAGAGGCGGCGATCAATCCGGTTCCCCGCGAAATGATCCGCAATGAACTTGCCGCGCTCGCGCCACATGGCTGGGACGTGATGATTTCCGCGCCCAAAGGCGTGGAAATCGCTGAACACACTTTTAACAGCAGACTGGGAATCACAGGCGGGATTTCGATCATCGGCACCAGCGGTATCGTTCGTCCTATGTCTGATGATGCGGTGAAGCAGACGATCTATCTTGAGATCGATCGAATCGCCGAAGAATCACGTGATGCGATTCTCCTGTTGTTGGGGAATTACGGCGAGCAGATTGTTACAGAACGCGGCTGGAAAGGCCCTCGCGCGCAAATCTCGAATTTTATAGGAGATGCGGTCGCCTATTGTTATGAAAAGCGCTTCAGGAAAGTCACGTTGATTGGGCATATCGGTAAATTGAGCAAACTTTCCATCGGCGCCTTTAATACGCACAGTAAGATGTGCGACATCCGTATCGAGGCATTCGTCTATTACTTGGCGCTTGCCGGAGCGCCTGCAGATTTACTGCAAACAGTGCTAGGCTGTGTCAGCTCTGAGGAAGTCCTCAGCGTGATCCGTGCCAGGGGCTATGGGGGCATTCTTCATGATATGCAGCAGGGCTGTGTTGATCGTTTGAAACGTTATGTCAAAGATGATGATTTTCATATTGATGTCATTTTTTATTCCATGGAATCGGGTATCTTGGAGGAGCGAGTGTGATTTACGTAATCGGTATGGGACCCGGACATCTCAAATATCTGACTCTCGAAGCCATTGAGGCCGTTCAGGCCGCAGACACTGTACTGGCTTTTGGACGAATCGCCGAAACTGCTGAGAAGATTCGAAGGCCGGTGACGCGAATCATGCGGATGGACGAAGTCCTGCCTTTTCTCAGCAATGAAGGGCGCATCGCCGTGCTGGCGTCCGGCGATCCCTGTTTCTATGGTATTGTCGATTATTTAAAGCGACATGATATTGCCATCGATGCGATTTTGCCGGGACTGTCTTCCATGCAATACATGATGGCTCGCTTGCAAAAAAGCTGGCAGCAGGCGAGATTTTTCAGCCTTCACGGGCGCGATGAAGAGCTTGAGGCGATCAAACAATCGCCTCTGAGTGTGATTTTGACGGACAGCCGGAATACGCCGCAGGATATTTCGCAGCAGCTGAAACGCCTTGGTCTGCGGGGACGCCTGTATGTTGGTTATAAACTCTCGTATGAGGACGAACGTATCCTTGAACGAAAGATTGGGGAGGAGATTGAGGTCTGCGAGGCAATCTCTCTGGTGGTGGTAGAGCATGAGCTGGATTCCTGATGACGAGTTTATTCGAGGCAGTGTGCCGATGACGAAGTTTGAGATACGAGTCCTCACACTGGCCCTGCTCGACTGTGCTTCTGGAGAGCGCCTGTTGGATATTGGGGCGGGAACCGGTTCGGTGAGTGTTCAGGCTGCGCGCCTGGGAGCTGAAGTCTGGGCGATCGAACGCAAGCCTGAGGGACTTGAGCTTATCGCCAAAAATGCTGAACAATTTGGAGTGAGCGTGAATCTTATTGCCGGTTCAGCGCCGGAGGCCATTGCAACGCTTCCTGAGTGTACACGGTGTTTTATCGGCGGCAGCGGAGGAAAATTGCCAGAGATTTTTGAGAGATTGGAGTCTTGCCTGGCTGCAAGCTGTCGAGTGGCGGCGAATTTCATTACAGTTGAGAATTTGGTTGAGAGTAAAAGATTATTCGAACATTATGGGTATCGAGACATTGAAACACGCTTAATTCAGAGTGCGCAGCTTGACAAGTACGGTTTGTTACGCGGACACAATCCGGTGTTTATTATCAAGGGAGACAAGGGATGAAAACATTATACGGTGTCGGAGTCGGTCCCGGCGATCCTGACTTGCTGACGCTGAAAGCGATTAAAGTCATACGAAGTGCCGATTACGTGTTTGTGCCGCGTCCAAAACCCGACAAACAGGGGATGGCAGAGGCGATTGCGGCTGAATATCTTCAGGGCAAACGTGTGATCACTCTTCATTTTCCGATGGGCCCCGATAATGTGGACTTGTATAAAAGGACAGCCGAAACCCTTGATCGTACATTGAAAGACGGTGAAAGCGGAGCATTTATTACGATCGGCGATCCAATGACGTACAGCACTTTCACCTATGTCATGTTTGAAGCACAGAACTTGGATATGCAGTGCGTGCTTGTCCCTGGAATTTCTACGTGTAACGCGACGGCGGCCGCCTTGCAAATGCCGGTGACGATCAAAGGCGAGAGTTTTTATCTGGCTGACGGTTCTGTTGACGAGGAAGTCTTGCGGCGGGTGCAGAGCGTTTGTGTTCTGAAGCCCCGCAAACAAAGCGCTGAAACGCTTGAAAAGCTTGAGAAGTATGGCTTTGAATATCGCTATATTAAGCGTTGCTCGTTCCCGGATCAGGAGATCTGGTGCGATCGGCGCGCAATCGAAGAGGATCGGGACTATATGAGCGCCTTATTTTCCAGAAAACGCGGATAAGTTCTGGGAAAAGGCGTTGTTACAGAGCAGCGATATTGTAAAAATACGAGGTGAACTGGGTGATTTATTTTGTAGGAGCTGGTCCGGGCGATGTAGACCTTATTACGGTCAAGGGGCGGAAGCTCCTGGAAACTGCGGATGTGCTTGTGTATGCAGGTTCGTTGGTTTCGGAAGCACATGTGGATTTTTGCCGGACGGATTGCGAATGTTACAACAGCGCCGGCATGACCCTGGAAGAGGTGCTGAACGTGTTGGTGGAGGCAGAGCAGGCGGAAAAGATGACGGTCAGGCTGCATACTGGAGATCCGACACTTTACGGGGCGATCCGCGAACAGATGAGCGCTCTGGATGCCCAGAACTTGTCTTACGAGATTGTGCCGGGGGTCAGTTCCTTTACGGCAAGTTGCGCCGTGCTGCAACGTGAGTATACCTTGCCGGGAGTCAGTCAGACAGTGATCGTGACACGTCTGAAAGGTCGCACTCCTGTACCGGAAGCTGAAGATTTGGCGTTGCTGGCTGCTCACCAAAGCTCGATGGCGATTTTTCTGTCGGTCAAACAGATCGATCTTGTGGTGGAACACTTGAAAGAAGGCTATGGACGCGACGATGTGCCGGTCGCGGTCGTGTATAAGGCCAGCTGGCCGGATCAGCACATTCTGCGGGGGCGCTTGAGCGATATCGCCGATAAGGTTAAGGCTGCTGGCATCAAAAATTTTTCTCAAATTCTGGTGGGCGACTTCCTGGAAACGGATTTCGAACGCTCACAGCTTTACCACCCCCGCTTCTCCCACAGATTCAGGCAAAAGAAAAAATTCGAATACAAGATGTCTGCGGGCGTTGAGGGTTGAACTAATTGAAAATTGCGTGTTTCACATTTACCAGGCAGGGCAGCCTGCTGGCGGAAAAGCTTGCTGAAGATCTCGGCGACCCGGTTGAGTTGTTTACGAAAGAGCATTATAAAGCCCAGCTACCCAGAGTATTCGAGGAATTCCAGGGGATCATATTCATTTCGTCGACCGGGATTGCTGTACGTCTGTCTGCAGCCTTTCTGCAAGATAAAACCTGCGATCCGGCGATTGTCGTTGTCGACGACCTGGGACGCTATGCTATCAGCCTGCTTTCCGGGCATCTCGGCGGAGCCAATCGGCTGGCGGAAAAGATTGCCGGAGTGCTGGCATGCCAGCCGATTGTGACAACCGCCTCTGACGGAAGAGGAATCGAGGCGATCGATCTCTTCGCTCAAAGACATGGGTTCATTATGGAAAGCATGCAGGACGTGAAAGTGCTGACCGGGATGATGGTCGACGGCAAAGCGCTGAAGCTGCTATCGGAAGTTCAAACGTCCTTTAATTATCCACATTGTGTAGATAAGATGGAAGATGCGGAAGGCTGCATTTATATCAGCTCGCAGACAGCTTTTCCATGCGAATTGCCCCACTGTGTCTTGCGGCCTAAAAATTTGGCAGTGGGGATTGGCTGCCGGAAAGGAAAATCTGTCAATGAGATTCTCAAGGCCCTTGAACAGGTCTTTGCTCGCCATTATCTCAGTCTCAAAAGCATTCGTCTAATGGCAACGATTGACGTGAAGAAAGATGAAGCGGGAATTCTCGCGGCCTGTGAGATGCTGGGCGCTGAATTACGGATTTTCAGAGCTGATGAGATTCAACAGGTCCAGGAGCAGTTTGCCGGAAGCGAATTTGTTGAATCACAAGTCGGCGTCAAGGCAGTCAGCGAACCCTGTGCTTTTCTGGCTGGAGGCGATATCCTAGTGGGAAAGACAGCGATTGATGGGATCACAATCGCTGTTGCAAAATTAGAATGATGAGGATGCATACACGAATTCGGTCTGTCACCATCCTGATAAGAGGACAGAGGCTTTACATGAAAGTGAATCATGGCAAAACTTTATGTGGTTGGCATCGGGCCTGGGGGAAAAGAGCATCTGACCCTCAGAGCGCTTGACGTTCTGAAACAATGTGAAGTAGTGGTCGGTTATACGTTTTATCTCGAGCTGATTCAGGAGTTTCTGGAAGGTAAAACTCTGATCGAGACTGGTATGACCGGTGAAATCGAGCGTTGCTGCCAGGCGATCGAGCAGGCGAAATGCGGGAAGACCACGTGTATTGTCAGCACTGGAGATGCCGGCTTGTACGGTATGGCTGGGCCGATCCTGGAAATGGCTGAAGAGATCGACGTGGAGATCGTTCCTGGTGTCAGCTCTGTGTTTGCAGCAGCGGCGGAAATAGGCGCTCCGCTGATGCACGACCTCTGCATTATCAGTTTGAGCGATCTCCTGACGCCCTGGACTCTGATTGAGACGCGTCTCAAAGCTGCAGGGCAGGGAGATTTTGTCGTCGCTCTGTATAATCCGAAAAGTCGAGGACGAGTCCGGCAGATCGAAACAGCGATCCGTGTACTCGCACATTATAAAGCCCCTGATACGCCGGTTGCACTTGTCAAGAATGCCGGCCGCGCCGGTTCGACACGCAAGCTGCTGACCCTCTCTACGATCGATTACGACTTTATCGACATGAAAACGCTTGTCATTATCGGCAATCGGTCGACCCATATCAAGAATGGGAAAATGCTTACGCCACGAGGGTATATGCTATGATCTGGATTCTTGGCGGAACCTCTGAAAGCGTCACCTTGATCGAGCGTATTCAAGGAAAACTCGACTATATTGTCACGGTGGCGACAGCAAGTGGACAAGCATGTCTGCCCGAGACGGCTCGTGTTCGTGTCGGCCGGATGAACCCCGGACAAATGCGGGAATTTATTCAAGAGCAGTCCATTACGCTGGTCGTGGATCTTACTCATCCCTACGCCACTGAAGTGACAGGACAGGTCCAGCGGATTTGTCAGGAACTTCGGATACGCTATGTTCGTTACGTGCGTGAGTCATCTGAAGCCAGGGCTGCAATTCGTTGCGCATCGCTTGAGGAATGTGCCGCTTTTTTACAGGGGCTTTCCCATACGTGTGTCTTTTTTACAACAGGAAGCAAGCATATCGAGAAGTTTCAGCAGATTCGTGGCAAGAACCGCTTTGTGTATCGCGTGCTGCCGGCGCCCGAAAGTCTGAAGATCTGTGTCGCGCATCAGGTCGAAATGAAAGATATTGTGGCTGCGCTGGGTCCTTTTTCGGAAGCAATGAACATAGCTATGTTTCGAGAATATCGTGCGGACTATGTCGTGATGAAAGATTCGGGGCAGACTGGAGGAACCCCTCAAAAAATTTCAGCCTGCGAAACGCTCGGCATCAGTCCGGTGCTTTTACTTCGAAAAGAAGAACAAGGCTTCACAAAGCTGGAACAATTAGAGGAAACGCTTTTTGCTATACTGCATTCTACAGAGCATTAGCACTTATCCACAAAAATCTTTAATAATATAGGTTTTTTCCTCTATATGTATGCGCTTTAAGAACGTGTGAGCACGCGGGATCACACTTATCTTTCAGTTTCCGAGTGGTTGCAGTCGTCACCTTTGCCGTCATGCACACAGATTCGTCGCGGAAGACACTGTTCCGCCAAAATAATCGCTTCAAGTTCCCGAACCGCATCGTGAAAGTCGTCGTTGATGATCACGTAGTCATAGTTTTCGTAATGAGTGACTTCCTCTCGGGCTTTGAGGAGTCGGCGCTCGATTTCTTCACTGCTGTCACTTCGACGCTCTGTCAAACGTTTACGGAGTAAATCGAAGCTGGGGGGAAGAATAAAGATGAAGACACCTTCATCGCCATAACGCTCTTCGAGTTGTTTGGCTCCCTGCACATCAATATCGATGAGAAGATATTTGCCTCTGGATAAGGTTTCGGCAATACTCGTGATGCTCGTTCCGTAATAATTTCCATGAACATACGCGTATTCGACGAATTCATCTGTCTCGACCATCTGCATAAACTTTTCTTCAGACACGAAATGATAGTCGCGGCCGTCGGTTTCGTTTGAGCGACGTTGCCGTGTTGTATAGGAAATACCATGCTCGAAGTTGGGCAGCCGGCGGATGACTTCTTTGCATAATGAGGTTTTCCCACCGCCTGAAGGCGCAGAGACAACGAAAAGGATGCCGTGAGTATTTTTGCTGAATTTCATGATGTCACCTCATTGATGGAGTCTGAATCGACAGGCATATCATCGCCGCCGAAAAGGCGTTGTGAGACTGTTGCCGGCAGCACGGCCGACAGGATGACATGATCGCTGTCTGTGATAATGATTGCGCGGGTTTTTCTGCCTTGTGTCGCATCAATAAGTTTTCCCTGCTGCCGGGCCTCTTCTTTCAAACGTTTCATTGGGGCTGAACTTGGAGTAATAATCGCGATTATTCTCGATGCAACCACGACATTGCCAAACCCGATGTTGACCAGTTTATTGCTCATAGCAAGCGGCTATTCCACGTTTTGGACCTGCTCACGGATTTTTTCCAGGAGAGACTTCACATCCACAACGTGTTTCGAGATGTCCAGGTTATTTGCTTTCGAGCCGATGGTGTTGATCTCTCGATTCATTTCCTGGACCATGAAATCCAGCTTTCTGCCAACACCTTCCTGAGCTTCCAGCAGATGCTGAAAGTGATCGATATGGCCGCGTAATCGGCTCAGTTCTTCAGAAATATCGATGCGATCTGCAAAAAAAGCAGCTTCCTGGATGAGACGGTCGGGATCGATGTCGATGACGTTTTCTGTCAGGCGTTTGAGGCGTTCTTCCAGGGCAGTTTTATATGCGGTCGGCGTCATTTGGGCAAGATGGGCGATCTCTGCACTCTGCTGTTGAAGCTCATCCAGATAGGAGCGTAAATCTTGCTCCAGCAGGTCGCCTTCATGCCGGCGCATCTGATCCAGATGATTCAGGGCGTCCGTCACAGCCTGCTCTACTGCAAGCCGGGCTTCTTCCTGATCCAGATCAGCGCTTTTGACGTTAAGCACTTCTGGCAGCCGGATCAAAGAGAGGATGTCGACGGGATTCTCAAGTTTGAGATAATCTCCGAGCTCTCGGAGTTGTTCAAGATAGTCTTCTGCCAGGCCCTGATCGAAACTAATCTGTTTGGCAGTTTTTCCGAACTCATCCAGTGAAAGGTATATATCAAAACGACCTCGCTGAAAACGTTCCTTGACAGAGCGTTTCAGCTCGTGTTCGAGAAAGGAAAGCTTTCCCGGCACTTTGACATGCACATCGCAGTAACGATGATTGACCGATTTGACCTCAATGCTGTAAGTTCTGCCGGATTCTGTCTGAACTGCAGCCGTTCCGTAGCCGGTCATGCTTTTTATCATGGCACGTTCCTCAGTCTTATACACCATTAATCTTTGTCTGATTTTGGAGGAATATTGAGGAGAACAGGGAAGTTTTTGTCAATGAAATTCTTGCAACTAATAGGCATGCTTATTGATCATGCCCTTCCACAGTGTCATGAAAAGAATTTTCACATCAAGGCTGACCGACCAGTTCTGAATATAGTAGAGGTCGTATTCAATGCGTTTTTCGATCGAGGTATTGCCGCGCCATCCATTGATCTGAGCCCAGCCGGTTATGCCGGACTTGACACGATGGCGTAACATGTATCTGGGGATCTTTTCCCGGAATTTCTGAACAAAAGGAGGACGCTCCGGGCGCGGCCCGACGAGGCTCATGTCGCCTCGTAAGACGTTGAAAAACTGCGGCAGTTCGTCAAGGCTGGTGGAGCGCATAAACGCGCCGAGTCTGGTCCGTCGAGTATCTCGCTTTGCGGCCCAGACTGCCCCGGTTTTGGATTCGGCATTGACGCGCATCGACCGAAATTTATACATCTTGAAAAGATGTCCGTCCAGGCCCATGCGTTTTTGGGTGTACAACACAGGTCCCGGCGACGAGAGCTTGATCAACAATGCCAAGACCAGCATCATCGGCGCGCTCAATACGATAAACAGCAGCGAGAAGGCGATATCAAAGCCGCGTTTGATGACGCTGTTCCAGCCTTGAATGGGGGTTTCCCGCAAATTGACGATTGGGATTCCGTCGAGTTCTTCCACCCCGACGCGCAAACTCATATATTGCATGAGATCCGGAATGAATTTGACATCGACGCATTCTTGATCCACTGACGCCAGCAGCTCCAGCACCTTTTCGTGGGCGGTCATCGGCAGCGCAATGAAGAGCTGCTCGACCCCGCGTTCCTGAATAATGCGCTGCGTATCGTTTAAAGACCCCAACACCGGAGTCCCTTGAAGCACCTTCCCCTGTTTGTCAGGGTTATCATCGACAAAGCCGATGACGTTCAGGCCGAGCTCCGTATAGGTGTGCGCCCGGTGCGTCAACTCCTGACCGAGATGTCCTGCTCCGGCAATAAGAATATGGCGAAGGTTGTAGCCCTTGCTGCGGGCATAGTCGATCAAGTTGCGTAGTAGTGAACGACTAATGCCGATCGAAAAGATATTCACTCCCCAGAAGTACAGCAAGACGAGACGGGAGTAAGGATATTGGCGGTAAAAGAAGTTAAAGGCAATCATCAGGATGGTGCCGGCACTGATCGCCTGGAAGATCGATACAAATTCTTCAGCCTGTGAGCTTCCACGCCGTGGGCGATACAGACCGGAGAGGTGGAACACGACAATCCACATCACAAGAATAGGGCTGAGGAGTTTCCAGTAATAATCAAACGGCGGAATCCCTTTGGTCGTCGGAATAAAATTGGTCTGAAAACGGATATAATAGGCAATCAGCCATGAGACGGCGGTCATCATAACGTCTGATCCGAGCAGACCAGTTAAAATAAGCGGATGCGTTTGTTTGATCATAATGCTTGCCTTGTATTCTCTATGAAGTTGACACGAAAAAGAGTCATCTGTTGCATATTTTGTCGTTTACAGTGGATATGTCCCAACCCTCTTGCGACCTTCAAACACCGTCAATTCTGTAAAGCCAAATTCTTTGACGATGTCTCGTGTGTCCGTAAAATGCTTCCCGATCTCATGGGGATGGTGTGCATCTGAGCCGAAGACGATTGGGATATCGTACTGTTTCAACAGCTGGAGAATGTGCGGCGAAGGGTATATTTCTTTGACAGGTCTCCGAAGTCCGGAGCTATTTATCTCCACGGCGACGTCACTTTCTTTGCAGCTGCGTATCGTTTCTTCGATGAGAAAAGAAAAATCTTTGGTCGGACGATGGCCGAATTTTTTGACGAGGTCTGCGTGGGCGATGATATCGAAGAGGTCTGAGCGCACTGCTTGCTGCAGGCGCTGAAAATATCCTTCGTAAATTGCGTCGATTCCCTGTTCGTCCCAGTGCTTGAGATTGCTGGGATCATCGATCGCCCAATCCTCGACAACATGTACGGAACCGTAGACATAGTCGAAGGGGTATTGTCGCAAGAATTCTCGCGTTGACTCTTCTTCAGCGGGTGAATAGTAATCTGCTTCGATGCCGAGTTTGATGTGAAGCCCTGGGAATTGTCGTTGAGCCTGGCGAACGTCGCGAATATAGTCCGGCAAATGCTCGAAGGTCATAGCATATTCCGGTCTGCCCCATTTCAGCATGGGGAGATGGTCGGAAAACCCGATCTCCTGAAGGAACGCTTGTCCGGAGGCATAAGCAGCATATTCCAGCACTTCTCCAACCGCATGATTACAAAATTTTGTATGAATGTGATAATCCAGCATTTTCACGAACGGCTGTGACGATTATTGAGAGAGTATAGATTCACACCCTGTATGACATCTGTCCCTTCTCTTCACCAGTAAACTTTTTTGGGGGCCAAATTGTCAACAGAAAATTTTTTTTGCACGTTCTTTTCTTTGATCGAAATTCTTGACAAAATACTGCGTAGATAGTATGTTCAGTATCACGTATGCGGTGTGTTAGTCTCAGATACTGCTGTCTGCAGACAGCAGTATTCCATCGATCATAAGCAGAAACGTTGCAAAACGTTTACAAGGAGAGTAAATAAGCTATGAAGAAACGATTCTTATTGGGTTGTGCCGTCATGTCGATCGTAAGTATGGCAGTCTGCGGCAGCAGTTTTGCGGTGGAGATTCCGGATGGTTTTACCCGCAATGAGGTTCTCTCAGCGCAGGCGCTTGAGATGGCAAAACAGCAATTTACGCTGCTGGAACAACAGTTGGTCATGATCGCGCAAAGTTCTCCGCCAGAGCAGCAGGTGACGATTAATCAGGCGCTTTCCATGGTTAAGGAGAAATTAGCGCGTCTTGATCGCGTTGATGTGTATCTTGCAGACGAGGCGACTCCGGGGGCGAGTTATGAGACGATATATGATTTTTACAAAGGTATTCTCTCCAATGTTCAGGATGTCGACACGCACGACATGCAATTTGCTGTGACGCAAGTTCCCCCTGGACTGATTCCGCCTGCGACGCTGAACTCTCTCATGGCGCTGCTGTCGCCGGAGAGTGCTTACGAGGTAAAGGCTGCAATCGGCACATCAGGAAAATCAAGAGTGAGCATATCGACGGTGTATATTAATTCGCAGACCTTTGAATTGATAAAAGGCACTACGCTTGTGATTGCGACTGATAAATAAATATCGGTTCGTGGAGAAAAATGATCCTATTGTGATACAAAAAAAGCTGGTTCTTCTCAAATAAAGAAGAACCAGCTTTTTTTTGTTTATCAGCGACGCTGTCCTCTACCACATTTTCTCCAGGCGGCAAACAGACCGAGTAATCCTGGTCCGAGCAAAATCAAGGTGCCTGGTTCAGGTGTGGCGATCGAAGAGTCTTCTCCTAACGAGATTTCAAATACTCTCAGGTCATGCTCAAAGGTCATGTAAATTTTCCCGTTGTAGAATGCCAATCCGTCAGGATCCGGGACATTGCGAATATCGTTGGCGCCTACTTCAATCTCATAATCCGGGAACAAGGTTTCCAGGTCGATGCGGGCGGTTTCCTGATGGGTTTCTAGATCATAGAGGAAAAGGTCGTGATTCGCGTAATCCCCGACAATCAATGATGTGTCGCTCGCAGCCAGGCCGAGCGCTGTCACGCCTGTCATCAGATCTTCAACGGATCCATCATCATGTAATTTGATAATTTTGTGCGACTCTTCACAGCTCAGATAAATCGCCCCGTCGAGGTACGCGGCGCCTTCAGGATCGTTGCAGATCGAAGCAGATATCTTATACGGGTCTGTCAGGACGGCAGATTGATCCGTTGAGTACACATAATTATTAAAAAACGACAAACCGGATTTGGCGTTACTGCCCACGAAAAGCTCTTCTCCGTCGCTTGCCAGAGCGACTGGGTTAAAAAGGGAGCTTGCGAATCCGAAGACATCGCCTCGTACAGAGTTCGTATAGGCTTCCTGAGAGATGATTTCCTGTACTGTTCCTGCAGCGAAATCAAGCGTCGCAGCAATAAGTTGCCCCTGGTTCGGAGTGCTGTTCGGAGCGCTTGTTATCCAGAGCGTTCCATCTTTGGTAAACGTTAGCCCCTCAAAGGTCACGCCGTCGACCGAATCCCACCCTTGGGCGCTGAAATCATAGACATGGGAAAGTGATGCGGCATGGGAACGTGACGCGAATGCTGTCATGCCTATCAACACATAGGCGGCGATAAGAACTTTTTTCATAATGCTTTCTCCTTCAGAAGAATGAAGGCCGGTTTTCCAGAAAATTATTTCATACTTTCTGGCAGCCCGGCTGTCTTAGATAGAAATTAAGACCCGTGGTTTTCCGTCCCATTTTCACAAATGGTTTGGCTTTTTCACAAAGCAGGTTCATTGTTTTTAATGAACGATTTGTCTGTATTTGCAATTACAATACCAGCTATTGACATTGATGAGCGGAAATTTTTATTTTTCGTATTATTCCTTATCTTTATGAGGGTTTATCGTCTATTTGATCTGTAATCTCTTGACGGGAAGTCTCGTTGTGTGTACAAAATCTTGTAAAAAATGTCGACAGAAGAAAAAAGATGTTGTAGAAAGTATTGTAAGTTCTTTTAAATAAAAGTATTATTATTTTTTATATGGCGGAAAATATTCCGACAGTCTGATCCGGAAGAAGGCCGGCAAGGTGGAAAAGCTATTTTTGAATTCGGGAATCCCTTCGTTCTGCATGGAAGAATTCTTTCTTCTGGTGAAAATCTGTTGACAGTCTTTTGAACGAGAAGTAATTTTGACAAATATGTTTAGCGGCGGGACTGTTGCTGCCGAAAAACTGCCTGGGGAAAGGAACAATTGAATGCTGACAAGAAGGTTGTTAAAGGGGCAGGTTGCTGTTGGATTTATATGGCTGTGCTGTGCCTTCCCGGTGTTTTCGCAAATCGGGAACGTCCGGGAATTCGTGATCGGTGTTGGTGATCAGCTTAACATTAGTATCTGGGGGATTCCGGAACTTTCGTCTCGAGTCAGAGTACGTCTGGACGGGAAGATTACCATGCCGCGTTTGGGCGATATTCCAACGGCGGGTCTGAAGATTTCCAGCTTAAAAGCTTATCTGGCAGGAGAGGAAGACGGTAAAGAGACCATTGGAAAATATGTGAAAGATCCGAATATCACGATTTCAGTCGTTCAACCGGCTGATAACATTCTCGTGAATGTCAGTGGCATCGTCTCACGCTCTCTGAGCATCCCGCGTCAGACCAGGATCGGGCAGGTCTTGAAAACCCTTGTTCCACAGCTTCCTGTGGAGCCTCCTCCCAATTTACGGAATATCATGGTTGTCAGCGCTGAGGGCGAGAACTTTCCGGTCGATTGGGTGATTTTGCGCACAGGGAAGGCTCCTGAAATGGATGTGTCTTTAGAATGGGGAGATGACATTCGGATTCCTGCCGGAGCGCTGCCGACACCGACTCCGGTTCCGACGGTAATTCGCGAGAACGCGCCAGGAGTGAGTTACTCTGAAGAAGAACTCCTGGAATTATTCCAGCATGCTCCTGATGTGTTGAAAGTCGTACAGTCACTGGCAACGCAGTTTGAAGACGGGGTCTATACTTTTGACTTGGCTGCAATGAGCGATGACGAGAAAGCGTTACTGGGAAAAGATATGCTGAATTTATTGTTTAACGGTCCTGTTGATGCGAACTCGGCTCCTTTCACAGATGCCCGTCTGGCGGGCATCTCAGTGGACCTTCGTCTTGCTGATGTCCTTGAAGCCTATTTGGCATTTCCCGCGTCACTCCCTGACGCACTTCCTGTGATTAAGCGCTTTCATGAAGGTGATTTGGTCGAAAAAGGCAGGGAACGCGAGGAAGATGTGTATCTTAAAGAGATTGTTGATGACAAGAAACTGGTGATTGTGGAACAGGGAGATCGGCAGCAGTTTCTGCCGCTTGCTGCGCCGTTCAGTGAAGCCAGGCTGAGCGGAGTGTTTGATCTTGGGGATACAAGAAAAGCCGTGTTTTCGGACCTTCCGGAGTGGTCAGGCCGAAAACCGCGAAAACGGATGTATCTGGAAGGCGATCTGCTCGAGAAAGATGTGAAAGTTGCACAAATCACGACGCAATGGGTACTCTTGCAGAAAGGGAACGACACCCAGCTGCTGCTGCTTCGCGATTCGTATAATCGTCATCAGCGTGCTGTCCAAGCTCAGGGAGACGCGTTTGCTGGATCTGACGTAACGTTGCCGCAAGAGGTGACAGGGCAAGGATTACAGGAGCTTCCTGAAGGAGCGCTGCAGCAAATGTTGCCAAAGGAGTTGAAGGCATTGGATAGCCTCAGTAAATTGTTCTTTGCAACGCCGATTTTCGAATAACGGTCACTTTTGCGTATTTTCTGGAATGTTTTTGCATGAGCGGTAAAGGTATTTTTGATATATCGTCGTCGCGTGCCTGCCAGAGACATGAGTGATGTATGAGTTTAGCTGATATGATGAAGAAGGAGAGACGCTGTGGAGAAGCCAGAGCAACAACATCAGATCGCTGAAAAAGTTAAGTTTGATGTGCTGACAGAGGTTTGTTCCTTTATCAATTCGACCATGCCTTACGAAGAGCAGCTTTTGTCGATCGTCGAAGCGGCGAATACGCTGCTTGGGGTCGAGAACAGCTCGTTGATCCTTCGTAGTGACGAAGAAGAGGACACTCTCAATTTTCATGTTGTGACGGGTGAAAAAAGTCAGCAGCTTAAACCGATGCGTCTGAAACTCGGTGAAGGTATTGCCGGATGGGTGGCTGAACATGGGGAAGCGCTTGTGGTGCCGGATGTCTCTATGGAGCCGCGTTTCGAGCCGAGGATCAGTGAGGAACTCGGTTTTGATACCCGATCGATTTTGTGTGTGCCGATTTATGCTAAAGGAAAACTGACAGGCTCTTTTGAAGCTGTCAACCGGCTTGATGGACGGCCTTTTGAAGAGAAGGATCTTCCTCTGTTAACGGCCTTTGTCTCGCTGGTCGGGACAGTCCTTGAAAATGCTGAAATACAGCGTTCGAGTGAAGAACAGAAGCTGGCCCTTGAACAGCTCGTTCGAAGCAAATCGTCAGAAGTGGAGACCGTGAATAAGCATCTGATCGGAAAAACCCAGCGTTTGGCACTGACAACCAAAATTGTTTCGTTGATTAACTCGAACCGTAGTATGACTGATATTCTTGTTGAGGCGGCGAAACAGCTTCAACGTTTGATGCCTCTTGATTATGCGACTGTAGCGCTTTTGCAGGAGAACCGCTCGGAACTCCTGTTGCTCGAACTTCTGCCATTCTCGGAAAATAGTTTGGCTGAAGGGCTGAAAATTCCTTTTGATGAATCCGTGATCAAATATGTCGTGCAGTATAAACGCTCGATTTTCCATAATCGTCCCCGCTGGTATCGCTGTTTTCTGGAAGGAGGGCGTTTTTTGGAAACGCAGCTTAGTACGATGCTGTGTATGCCGGTTGTCGCTTCTGATACAAGCGTCCTGGGCAGTTTGAATCTTGGCTGTATCAAGCGCTACCAGTATACAAAAGAGGCTGTGGATATTGTCACCTTCATCACCAAGCAGCTCGGTGTGGCCTTTGAACGTCAAAAGTTGAGAAATTCATTAGAAGACGTCAACCAGAAGCTTAACGAAAAAACCTTTGAGCTGCGACGAAATCTGATTAAGATGGGAGATGCCAACTTACGGTTGTTTACGACACAGGAGGAACTGCGGGAAAAAGACAAGAGGATGAAGGCCCTGTTGGAGGAAGTGCAGCAGAAAAACGTTGAGCTGAATGAGACCCTCGAAGAGTTAAAACAAACTCAGACACAGCTGGTGCAATCGGAAAAAATGGCCTCACTCGGACAGCTTGTTGCAGGGATCGCCCATGAGCTGAATACGCCAGCTGGAGCGATCAAAGCCGCTTCAGAAGTCATCCCGGATTATATTCAAAAGACGTTTCGAGCGTATGAGGATTTGCGTGAAGCTGGAATTTCGGCTGAACACCGGAAACAGCTGCTGGACCTGATCGATGTGATGATTCATTTAGCCAGAGAACACCGGCGGGAGTCGACAGCAAAGATTCGAGAAAAAAGTAAAGCCTTGCTTTCCAAGCTTCGTGAGGCAGGGTTTTCGGAGTGCAGGACGCTTGCAAAAGATATTGCCCGCTGCTCTCTTGGCCAGCATTTGGAAACGCTTGTGCTCCTGTTTACGGAGTACGGCTCAGAATTGGTCATGGAGTTTCTGAATAACTGTAGTCGCGTTCTGGTCTCATCGCGGGATAACCAGATGAGTGTGGAAACGATTTCAAAAATCGTGCGGGCCTTAAAATCATATTCTTATCTCGATCAGTCACAGGTTCGGACGATTGATTTGAATGAGGATATTGAAAATACCTTGACCATCCTGCATAGTCAGATTCCCAAAAACATCACTATCACCAAGCGTCTGGGAGATATTCCCGATATTCAGTGTCTGGGCAGCGAGCTTAATCAGGTATGGACGAATATAATACAAAATTCACTTCAGGCGCTTGGTGAAACCGGCGGCACAATTCGTGTGGAAACCCTGGCAAGCGCTTATCATATTTCCGTGAAAATCAGTGATGATGGGCCCGGCATTCCTGAGAATATCAAGGATAAAGTGTTTGACCCGTTTTTTACGACAAAACGTGGAAAAAGCAGTGGATTGGGCTTGAGTATCAGTCAACAAATTGTTGATAAGCATAATGGAAGAGTTCGTCTGGAATCCTCGCCTGGGGAAACGACCTTTGAGGTGATTCTACCGAAAGAGGGGCTTAAATTCCAGCGGAAAAGGAAGACCACGATGATTTTAGAACAATAAGAGAGATCCGGCTGTCCCGGGCGAAATGAAAACCCGGCACAGCGCTTGCGTGTCTTAGCCGGTGATAATGGAATAGGCCAGATAGCCAATACCGAGAAAGGTCAGCATAACAGCTTCAGGACGGTTAAGAGTTCTTTTGGTGCCAAGGGCAATGAAAAAAATTCCGGTGGCCAGCAGAAGAAATACTAAATGCCATGATATGCCGGCTGTTAAGGGAATTGGTGTGATAAGCGAGGTCATCCCCAGAATAAGTAAAATGTTGAAAATATTGGATCCGACCACGTTGCCAATCACAAGGTCTGTCTGATCTTTCATGACGCTGGAGATGGCTGTGGCGAGCTCCGGCAGTGATGTTCCGATTCCGATAATAACGCCGACTACTAGCGTGCCAGCTCCTAAGCCGATTGCAATAGCTGTGGCTCCGGTGACGGTAAAATCGCCCCCAAAATATAATCCGATTATCCCAAAGAGAATCTTCCCGATCGCATGTGCCCAGGCCCGAATCGCGTCTTGGCTCCCATAGCGTTCGTGATACTTCTGCCGTACTTCAGGATTGGCGGGCACGTTGGAAATCACGTGAAAGGTGTATAAAAGATAGAGAGCCATGCCGAGCAGCATGACAAGGCCGTCTTGTCTGGACAAGCCGTGAAAGTCGCTTGTCCTGGCCAGCGGAGGAAAATCATACACCTGAAGGATGATCAGCAGCGCCGCGGCCATCATGACGGGAATCTCGGCGCTGATGATACTTTTCTGAATCCTGATGCGCCCGGCTATCCATCCGGAGATGCCGATCACCAGTCCCATGTTTGAGATGTTCGAGCCGACAATGTTGCCGAAAGCAATATTGGTGTCACCTTTGAGGGCTGAAATCACATTCACAAACAGTTCCGGCATACTGGTGCCGAGGCCGATAATCAACACACCGATCACGACAGGTGGAATGTTGGCTTTTAAGGCAATGAGCTCTGCGCCCTCGATCAGGATGTCGGCAGCCCGAATCAGCACAATGATTCCAAGGATCGACTGTGCAAGATTAAAATGAATGAAAAATAAGAGCAGTGCCAGGAGAAGCCCGAACAGTGCCGGGGACGCTTTGCAGAGATTGAGAACATCGATCATGTTCCCAGGAAGAATCGCTGATGACGGCTGCGCCATAAGCTGACGTGCTTCGAGAGCCAATACGATGAATAAGATGATCCAAAACTGAATGTGCATAGTAGTTCGCCTCCTCTAAGTTCAGAAATTTCCGGATATCTTCGAATTTTCCCCTCTCTGTTGTCAAGTGTTTTGATCGTCCTCCGGGGATGCTGGTGAGAAGATACGATTGAGAAATGTCAGAATGCGCTGTTCATAGGCTTCAGGCATCAGATGGCGAACATGCTCATGGGCCACACCGCGAATCACCCGGAGTTCAGTGAGCGGCGTGACCACATCGATGGACCCGTTCTCAATCTCAAGGTGTCCTGCAATGCCGATTCCGAGCCTTCTGAGAAGCCCTACCAGAAGAATTCACCTTATGTAGTGCTGCTATCTCAGACGGAAATGTGCTGACTAGACGCGACATGATGTTGTTGCTAAAATATCTGAGCATTTTTATGAAATCCTGTTTCTGAACGAGCATTTTTAATTCTGAAAAATTCGATCCCTGCCGGAGGATATACGCAACAGCAGGAAAGACTTTTTACAAGATGCTTATGCTGTAACCTGTTGTATCTATAGATGATAAAGAAGCATGTATAAAAATGTCCTTTGCAGAGCCGGTTGTTTTAAACGTTGGCACGTATTTTGATAGTAAAAAAGAGATATAAACGTCATAGTTCAGATGATATGTACAACGTGACGTGAGAAGAGCTGCGTCGATTGTCAGAGACCATTGTCGTTCCTTGACAGGCTCGTCGGGAGATCTGTGATAAACGAGTGATTCCGGAATAACACTGAAGAAAGGTCATTTCTCCTCCACCTGCCTTCAGGTTCTCCTGTTTCCGAGGATCATCTCTTCATGTAAACGTCTTCCGATTTACCCATAGCTTTTGAGCGACTCAGGAGTTCCCCCCTGATTTCAGAATGCATCGAAAGCTATGGGACCAGCCTGCTGATTCTATGCAAAGCAAGATTTATCCTCGTGTAAAATATCTTCTGCTGTTTTGTGTTGTGTTCCTGCTCTTTTCCTGTGGGGACACCGAACGAACGACGACACCGATTCTCCCCGGTGAAATCGCTGTTCTGGCGATCCAGTTCACGCCTGAGACTGTTTATCAAAGTTACGGGAATACGTACTATTACACAGTCACGTTCGGCGAGATCAACGGGGTCGGCGTCTCATTACGATCCGCGAAAATCGAAACGCTGGACAGCGAAGGATCTGTTCTTGAAAAAGACGATTACGATGAGCGCTGGCTTGCTGAGACGTTCGGCACGTCGTATCTGTCTCCCTATTCTGAAGTGCGGACAAGTGTGAGTACAGTGTGTTCTGCCTGTACGAGCGAACATTGGTTGATACGAGGCATCGATGAGCAGGGGAATCATGTTGAGACGTCGGGAGTCGTCACGTTGATCAATCGCGTGAGCTCGACATTTTAGCGTCATTTCATGCCTCAACGTCTTTTTTTCTTCCTCCCAGCGTTAAGCATCCTTCTTGAAAATAGTTACCGAGATAAAGCCGGATACCGTAATGAACTGTTTTTTACAATCTCTACGACAGATCACGCGTACGCATGACGTTCAAATATGTTGTGCCGCATCGCTCCTGACCTGCCTGCTGCTGTTTTTTCCTCTCCGCAACTCTGCTGCTGTGTCTCCAGCCTGCAAAACGCCGGGAGATGAGGCTGTCGTGACGGAACAGCAGAATGATGCGCCAGAATCTTCCCCGGAACTCTCGTTGTTTGAAGACATTCCCATTGTCGTGAGTGCCTCGAAAAAACCGGAACGTGTGACGACTGCTCCGTCAATTATCAGCATTATTCGTGCTGAAGAGATCGAGCGAATGGGCGCGAGAACGCTTATGGACGTCTTGCGCACGATTCCGGGCGTGGAGATCACCCGCGATCGCTTCGGGCTGTCCCAAATTGTCGTTCGCGGTCTGCGGGAAGAACATTCCCGGGGCGTGAAGATCCTGGTCGATAACCATGCTCTTAATGATCCGATTACAGGGGGAGCGATCACCATGTACGATGACCTTTCCCTGAACAATGTCAGTCGTATCGAGATTATCAGAGGTCCTGCATCGACCTTATATGGAGCAAACGCGTTTGTGAGCGTCATTCATGTGATCACCAGAACAGCCGATGAGATCGATGGGTTGACGCTGTCTCTCGGGGGAGGAAGCTTTGATTCGTACAACCCGTCCTTGCTCTTCGGAAAGGTGTTTGACGATTTGGCGATGACCTTTTCTGCCGAGTATGTCACGACACGAGGACCTGCATTACATTATGGAGAAGATGGGCTGAGTCATTCCGGCTGGGAGAGCGCTTCGGAAAGCTTTTCGTCTGTCCCCCGAACGATGCGGGAAGAGCGTGAAAAGCTTGCGCTTTCCTGGAAGCTTGATTACCGGAATTGTGTTTTTCAGGGAAATGTTCTCGATAAACATCGCGGGCCGTTTCTCAGCAATTTTTATACAGTGAATGACGATTCATTTGAAGATAGTCGTCACGTCTCTGCCGATCTGAAATACGGCCGCTATGCGACGGAACGGATCAAATTTGAGGGAAGAGTCTATGCTGATGCGGTTTCTTTGAAAAACACTCAGCAAGTCAGACATGGCCTGCAGGTCCCCATTTCGCATGAAGAGTTTCTGGACTTTCCTGAAGGCGTACATATCAGTTTCAGAGGGAAAAATCAGCGTTATGGTTTTGAAGGACAGCTAAATCTGCAAATTTCTCAGCATCATGATCTCACTCTCGGAAGCGCGTATGAATATTCAGAGAGTGACGATGTCTTTTTCCGCACAAACACCTTAATCCTGCGAAACGGCTCAAGCGAAGCAGTGGGCATTCAATCGAAACTGGATGGAGCGCAGCCCTCAACATTTCAACATGTTGTGGCCTTTTTTGCGCAGGACCAATGGCAGATTCGACCGGCGCTCGGACTGACTTTGGGACTGCGCGGCGATTATTACAGCGAGTTCGGCGGAGTGATGGCGCCTAAAGCGGGCCTGAGTTACGGGCTGAATGACAACTGGACTGTAAAGGCGCTGTTCGGATCCGGATTTCGAGTTCCTTCGTTTATGGAAACGTTTTTTGTTGGAATACCGCTTTCGGAAGGATTGGATGAGCAAGACACTGTTGTTGGGGACAGCGAGGATGAACTGATGCTGGAAGAGCTGCGTACATTCGAGCTGGGGGCGAGCTATCAAGGGTCTAAGTGGCTTCGCGCGAATGTGAATTACTTTTATAGCGATTTCAATCACCTGGTTGAAGTGGCCGATGATGAGGATACCCGCTGGGTCTCACCAGGCGCTTCTCGCCTTTATAAAAATGTTGGCGGAATCGACGTTCATGGCTTTGAAGCTGAGATGACAGGGTCTCGTGAGCTGGAAATTGACCTTGGACTCATACCGAGAATTATTGGCACACGCTTTCGCATAAATTATTCTTATCAGGATGCCAGAGACGCCGAAAGCGGTGAACGCGTACCCGATGTTGCCCGCCATAAAGGAAATATTGGCGTAAATTTTCGTCTCTCTGCCGCCGAAAATGGCCCCAAAAACCGTATGGCGATTTTTCGTACGTTTAGTGATGAATTCTCCTGCTCTCTCAACCTGTTCTTGTGCGGCCAGCGGGAGAGAAGCGCCGATGACGTCCGGAAAGCATCAGCAGGCTACGGCCTTTTGGACCTTAACGTAGAGGCTTATGACATTTTTCATACACAGCTTGATTTGGCATTGTCAGTGAAGAATCTGCTGGATGCGGAATATGCCGATCCCTCCCCGCTGTTGTATCACAATAAGCAGGAGACGGTTACTGGAGTGTTCGGAGATTTCCCGGCTCCTGGCCGTTCCTTTTTTGTCGAATTTCACTACAGGTTTTAATTCACGAAGCGACGGGCGATGAAAATATATTTGCGCAATCTGCTGGGCGCTGTGCTCGCGGCGGCAGCGTTATTCCTGCCGAGTCCGCGCTGTTCATGCGCTGGGCTGGACTCTTCTGCCGGTGCTCTCGTCATTGCGATCGTTCAGCCGCAGCACGTGGATGCATACCAGGAAGCCGTGCAAGGATTTTTAGAATATTTACGCCGGCATCTCCCCCGGCAGTTTACCGCAATACTGTATGAGAAACCGGAGAAGCTCTATGCAGCGCTTGGGAGCAAGGATGCTCCGCCTGTTCAGCTTATTGTCACCATTGGCACGACGGTCACGGCTGATGTGATCGGCAGGGTGCATGACATTCCGGTGCTTTTTTCAATGCTCTTCAATCCGGAGAGTATTCTCCAGGGAAGGCGGGATGTGGTCGGAGCTTCGCTCAATATTCCCTTTGCGCTGCAACTTGAACTGATTTCGACGGTCCTGCCGCGAGTGAAAACTGTCGGTCTGCTCTACGATCCTGAAAAGAATGACAGCACGATACACAGATATCTGGCTCAGGCAGAAGATTCCAGGCTGCGTCTGAAAGTCTTCCCCGTGACCTCAGCAAAGGAACTTCCGAATGCGCTCTCGAAAGTCGCTAAAGAGGCTGATGCGTTGCTGGGAATTGTCGACAGCAGCGTGTATAGCTCTCGAACGACTGAGCTTGTGATCCGTTATACCCTGAAAAAGCAACTGCCTTTTATAGGAATTTCCCCATCGTATGTCAAAGCCGGTGCTCTGTGTTCCTTAACGTTTGACAGCCGGGATGTGGGCAGACAGACGGCCCAGTTAGCGCTGAACATTCTTGGAGGAACTCCTGTCGAAGAATTGGAAATCAGTCTGCCTGAGAAAATTCATTTTGCGTTGAACCTGAAGACTGCCGATATGATCGATGTCTCTATTCCCGGGAAGATTCAAGATCAAGCTGCGATCGTCTATGAATAAACGCTGATGAGAACAATAAGCCTGAACCTGGTCTTTACGCTGTCTTTAGCGCTGCTGATGCTAAGCGTGGTCAGCGTCTTATCCTGGTTTTTTTATCACCAGGAAAAGTCGTTGCTGTTCAGCGAATTGCAGCGTCACGGCCTGGCTCTGGCGGAGAATTTGGCCTATAATGCCGAATATAGCGTGCTGTTCCGGGATCTGGACGTTCTGGAAAAATTGCTTGACGGGATCGTGCAGGATCGTGATGTCCTGTTCGCACTCATCGTAGATAATGACAACGAGGTCGTTACGGAAAAGGCGCTGTTTTCTTTGCCAACGCATCGAAAACAGGTTCTGGAACGAGTGGGAGAGATTCTGACGTCTACTCCGGGCGTGCCCTTTACCGAAGATCATGATGGGACTCTGTACGATATTTTTATTCCGATTCTTGTCCCAACCCTCGAAACCGAGGCTGTAAACGAGCCGGACGAAGAAGGAACCGGTTCTGCGATTCGTTCGACGAGCGTCCCGTTGAGGGAAATTTCCGGCATTGCCGTCGTGGGGTTCACCTTTGATGGGGTGAGAGAATCCCTGCGTGAAATTCAGCAGCAAGTCCTGCAGTTAGCAGTTGTTGTAATGGTGCTGGCCGTCATCCTGGCCCGTGTGCTGGTGAACAGCATCAGCCGCCCGATAGAACGGCTGGCCGCGGGAACTCGCCGTATTGCCAGAGGGGAATTGAGTCAAGATGTAGAGGTGGCTTTTCCTCGTGAGATCGGCGAACTTGCGCACTCATTCAACCACATGATGCATGATTTACGCAGATCCGGGGAAGAGTTGGAACGCTGGACCGGCACACTGGAAAATCGGGTACAGGAACGCACACAGGAGATAGAACGAAAAAATCAGCGCCTGACCGAATTGCTTGAGAAAATGCAGAACATGCAGAAACAGCTTGTGCATTCTGAAAAAATGGCCTCTCTCGGTCAGTTGGTCGCCGGCATTGCTCATGAAATTAATAATCCGGTGAATTTTATCTCTTCAAACATGCGGCCGTTAAAAGAGTATATTAGCGCGATCAAAGCCTTGCTCCTTGAATATGAGCAGCACTCTGATCCAGGCCGCGAACACGGCGAGCGTCTCAGAATCTTGAAGGCCGATATGGAGTTCGATTTTCTGATTGAGGATCTTGATGATCTGATCGAAGATGTCGAACACGGCGCCATCCGCATTAAGCGCATTGTACAGGCTCTCCGGAATTTCTCGCGGCTTGACGAAGCAGAATTGCAGACCGTTGATATCCATGAAAGTCTTGACACCACCCTGAACCTTCTGGGGCATATTTACGGCAGCCGCATTGTGGTGCATAAGGAGTACGGTCAGATTCCTCCGGTGGAATGCTATGCCGGACAATTGAATCAAGTCTTTATGAATTTGCTGGCCAACGCCGGACAGTCGATTGCCCGAACCGGGAATGTCTGGATTGTGACCTCGCATGACGGGACATCGCTCAGTGTCGTGATTCGTGATGACGGCGAAGGTATTCCGGCGGACACGCTGCCGAAAATTTTCGATCCTTTTTTTAGTACAAAAGATGTGGGCGAAGGCACGGGGCTGGGACTCTCAATTTCGTATGGGATTATCGAAAAACATCAGGGAGAGATGACGGTGGAAAGCAAGCCTGGAGAAGGCAGTCAATTCAAGATCAGCATCCCCTTGAAGCTCTCGACGCAGGCATGATTCCTGGATGAAGCTATGGAAAAAGCAACGATTTTATATGTTGATGACGAGCCTGAGAATCTCCGAATCTTTCGACGGCTGTTTAGAAAGACGTATACGATTTTACTCGCGGAATCGGGTGAGGAAGGATTACGGCTCCTGCGTGAGCATGCTCCGATTGCAGTCATTGTGACCGATCAGCGTATGCCGGAGATGACCGGTATCGAATTTCTCGATCGCAGCCTGAGCATTTCGCCAGACTCGATCCGCATGGTGATTACCGGCTTTACGGATCTACAAGCCTCGATCGATGCCATTAACACTGGCCGGGTCTATCGCTACATTACCAAACCGTGGGATGAGCAAGAGCTCTGCATGACCTTGAAGCGCGCGGTTGAAAGCTATGACTTAATGCGTAAAAACGCCCGGCTTCTGCTGGATCTCCAGCAGAAAAACAAGGAACTGGAACAGTCCTATTCGACCTTGAAAGCGACGCAGGAGCAACTGATTCAGGCCGAAAAAATGGCTTCGATCGGACGACTGGCCTCCCGGATCGCACATGAGCTGCGTAATCCCATTCAGGGCATAAAAATGGGACTGGAGCTGATGCAGCATGACATCCAGCAGATGCCGGAGTGCCGGACATTTTTGAAAACCTTTCAAACAACATTCGAGCATCTTGACGGCGAAATTGCCGCGGTGAACACGATTGTCAAAGATCTGCTGGAATATGCCCGGGATATGCGTTTCGATTTTACAACGACCGAGATCAACAGTATTATCGAGGGCATCCTCTTCAATATGCAGGACTGTTTCACTGCGCAGCATATCACGCTCGAAACTCAGTATGGTGAGTTGGGTCCGCTGAGGGCCGACGGCATCCGTGTGCGGCAAGTGTTGATAAATCTTGTGCAGAACGCTGTTGAAGCGGTCGGTGACGGCGGCACGATCGTCATCACGACCTCCACAACGGAAGACGACAAGATTCAAATTCTCGTACACGATAACGGCTGTGGCATTCCAGCTGAACAGCAGCAACGGATTTTCGAACCGTTTTTTACGACCAAAGACAGAGGCGTCGGCTTGGGCATGGCGATCGTGCATCGGATTATCGAAGCCCATCAGGGCAGGATCGACATTGACAGTGAAGTAGGCTGCGGCACGACCTTCACGATCCAGCTGCCCCGGCAACGCGAAAAAGAGTGCTACGCAGCCGAATGACACCTTTGGAATAACAGCACGGCTTTCTTGGCGGTCAGACAGCGGGTTTCTTATTGCACCCGGATAAACTCCACCCGTCGGTTTCTGGCCCGTCCTTCTACAGTACTGTTATCATCGATCGGCTTGTACTCTCCATAAGGCTTGACAATCAGGCGTCGTTCCCCAACCTCGAATTCTGCCAGCAAAAAGTCTCGTACCGCTTCGGCCCGCTTTTGAGACAGCATGAAATTATACTTATCCGTCCCTCTGCTGTCGGTATGCCCTGCAACGATGAAGACCGCATCCTTCAACCGCCCCTCGAAGACTCTGCCATATTTGTTCAGCAAAAGCAGCGACTCGGCTTTGATTCGGGCAGAGTTCGTATCGAACAAAATCAGCGCTCCCGCTTTTGGAGCGCGCTCCAGGATGGCTTCATCTTCCACAATCGCTCTCAGCCCGCGAGTACGGATTTGTGTCTTTCCAAACAGCGAGCCGTCATTTTCTGAAGCAGCGCCCAGGGCGCCAGCTCCTAAATTCGGATTTCTCTCCAGCGCCCTGAAGATTTCTTCCTCTGTTGAAGGGAAGGTCAATTCCCCGGCGAACACTTCGACAGCCATTAATACTGCAGTGACGCTGAAAATAAAGACAAGACAGCACACAGGAAGCATATTTCTCATCGTTTCTCTCCTTAGATGTTTTTCATATAATAGTGATGAAGGATCAGAAGCAGATTTCATTCTCAATATCGTTTTCTTAAAGGATTTTGTCAAGGAAATCAAAAACATTCTGCATGAGACCATAGCTATTCAAGACGGATGAATTCGATCCGTCGATTTTGGGCGTACTGTTTTTTACTATCCTTTAGCAGATCCGATTGAATGTTGTAATTTTGTACAAGGAACCACTTTAACCGCTCGCACTCGGCGCTGCGATCTGCTATAAATCAAGATTATAGCCCTCAGCGCCGGTGCTGTCAGCATGGCTGCGGCGACCAGACGAATGGTCAGAAGCTGTTTAGCCAAGACTCACACTAAATTCCGCAGAACGGGCTTGTTTGCGCTGCCGAATTCCATGGAACAAGCACAGACACCTCAAATAAAAAGCGTATAACTATTCATGCATAAAAGTTAAGACATTAATGCAGCTGTCGCAAGCCCCTGCCAAGCGCTGTCGGAGTACCGAAAAATCAGTGCCGTCTTCCTGCCAAGAGGCGCTTGCGGGTTCAGTGTTATCGGAAACGATGACTGCTGGGCCTTTGCTTGTAATCGTCCTTGTAAATTTTGCTTGCGCTGTTAGCATCTCTTCTCGTTTTGGAGTTTGTGGCGGAGATTGTTCTCCTTCGTTCTGAATCCTGACGAGGTGCTGAAAATCCCTTTCGAGAGCATGATCCTGCGTACGAGATGTGAGAAAGAAAAACCGCTCCTGTCCGGTTTGACTGTCAAGTTGAAAGGATTTGTCGTGCGCCGGAAGAAAATAATCTCTCCCGGCTCTGACGGGATTTGTTAGATTGATGCGAACGCCGCGAAAGCTTTCCATCGGGTAGAGGGCGTAGATCATACCTGAACTGTCTACCTGAAAGATATACACAAAGATGTCTTCCTGAGGGGTGAAGATAATTTTATAAGAATCGCCGGAATGCATCACACCGCCGTTTTCCAACGGCCGAAATTCTTGAGCACCGGCAGGCCGATAGACATAATTGATGGCAACCTGTTGTATATGCGCTATCTGTGTCAGGCTTGCCTGTTGCAGCTCGGCCTGTTGTTGCGCCGGGCTGTCGTAATTATGCACCGCTTGGCGCAGAAAAGCAATTTGCTGCCTGTTATCACTGCTACCACTGGCGACCTGACGGATCGTGAGAATGATGTATTTCATTGCTTGGCAGACCTGTGGAGTAGGGCACTGGCCTTGTCTCATAAACGCTGAGAGCGTATTGACGAGTCGATCAATGTTCTCGTGCCCGATGTGCTGTCCATGCGTGATGTCGTCTGCCATGTGGAAAACATTCCTCTCAAAAGTCCGCCAAGATGGCGTTTGTGCCCATAGGTACTGAGCCGATGGTAGGAAAAGGCACATAACAATGCAACAACATTTGGCAATTTGTTTCAAGCTTTGCATAATGTCTCCTTGTTTATAATTATAAGGTTCAAGCGATAGTGTGATACTCATATTCCCTATTCGTAAAGGCAGAGCAATCGAGTTCTTTCACTGATGAGTGATTCTCCCTCACCCCTTACGTTATTCGTCCATTCGAAGCAGGGCGTCGTCACAGGAACTTAGCAATACTATTTTACAAAAAGAGAATACTTCATACGACATTTTATTTTATGCGAATGAATTCGATTCTGTCTGCATAGTGATTACCTGGGAGACCAGCACCTGTCTGCCCAGTGCCATAGCCTTTTGTCAGCAGGCGCTTTTCTGCAATGAGATAACGATTGAGCAGAAATTGTTTCACAGCTTCTACTCGAAGCTGTGACAGTTTCATATTCTGCTGATCATTTTTTTCTCCATGAGTGTAGCCAGCGATGAGAATAACCGCATTGCACAGTTCATCCCCTTCCAATGCGCGGCCATAGGCTTGTAGCAGCGTCAGCGAGCTCGGATGAATCTCGGTGCTGCCCGGAACGAATTGAATATATGCCACAGCCCTAGGAAGCTTGTCAATATCTGTTTCTGATGCTCCTTTAATGGAAAAACGTGCCCGTAAGGCTTCGACAATTTGGCGTTCTGTATTTGGTACTACGCTGACGAGTCGGTTGTCTGTCTGCTTTGCATCCTCGCTTGCTGCGTATTGTTGTTGTACTCTTGGGCTGATACGAACTATTGCCGAAGATGAGAATAGAGTTTGAAAAGTTTTTCTAATGCGTTTGAGCGACATTTGGTCATCGTTCAGATGGGCTTTGAGCATCTCTTGGTACTGCTCTTCTAACTGTGCGTTGCGTCGGCGGAAAGCCAGCAGGTAAAGTGCCTGTAAGTGGCTCTGTTCCACCACTTCAAAGAATTTATTGTGAGCCGGCACAGCATAGCGTCTTCCCGACTGCACCGGGTTGACGTTCTCTAAGTTTAGGCCAGTGTAGCTGCTCGCAGGGAACAATTGTTCGACTTCTCCCGTATTATCGACTTGAAAAAGATAGACATAACAGCTTTCCTGTGCGGAAAATAGGATTTTATACACATCACCGTGTTTCAGAGCACTGCTATCTTCCAGGCTGAGAACTGGGCCGTTCATGCCATGACGATACAATGCGTAGAACGAAAAGTGCAGATTCTCCAGAGTGATCACCATGTGAGGCCTGACCGTGCTTAAATCCCAAGCATGGCTTCTCCCATCCGTTCCCATAAGACATGTCAGGCTGATGAGTGCAATAAACATGTTTTTTATCATTGTATTAACATCTTCATGAACTTTGTTGCTTACAAGAACTGCTGTTCAATGTCTTTGCAGACAGTGCGATCTTGCTTACTGATATCTGGATTGTTGCCCAGGTAGGGGCGAACCCATTTACATCCGGCATGCAGTAACTCATCTAAAGACAGTGTCGAAGGCAACCCTTTTTTCAGTTCCCAGCCCCGTATGCTACCGTCCCAGCTTCCTGAAATCAGGACGTTCCCTTCATCACTGAATGCCAGAGCATATACGGCTGCCGTATGTCCTTGCAGCTTATGCAGCTCCCTACCGTTTTTGACTGACCAAATCCGGATCGTGGTATCGCTGCCGGCCGACGCCAGCGTCATTCCGTCTGGACTGAAGCGCACACAGGACACCACTTTACTGTGTCCTGAAAACGTAGACAGGTGCTTGCGGTTTCCGACACTCCATAGCCGAACGGCGCCATCATTGCTGCCAGATGCCAGCAGCATTCCGTCCGGACTGAATGCGAGGCTACGAACGCCAGCGGAAAAGTTTGAGAGACTCTCTTTGCTCTGATCGCTTTCAAAATCCCACCAGATGATGTTTCCGTCGCGGCTTCCAGAAACGACCAGCTTGCCGTCCGGTCTGACAGCAATACTGGACACTGCGTTTTCATGGCCGCTGAAGACACCGAGTAAGCGACCCATTTTAAGGCTCCAGTGTTTCACACTACCGTTTTCACCGGCAGAGACAAAAGATCTGCCGTCGGGATAAAACATCGCCTGATTGACCGTATCATGATGGGCTTCAAGGCTGAGGACTTCCTGCTGGGTGTCGATATTCCATATTTTTACGAAATGGTCCATTCCCCCTGAGAGCAGAAACGGGGCAGTGGGGTGAAAGTCGAGGCTGGACACCATGTCGTCATGGGCCTTGAAATGTCGCAATTTTCGACCTTCCGTCAAATCCCACAGCATAATAGTGCCCTGCTCGCTGCCGGCGGCCAACAGTTTGCCTCCATCCCGAATCGCCAAAGCGGCAATTGGCAGATTGTCCTGAATTCGGAATTTTTCCCGCTGAACTTTACTCAGGATTTCCTGAAAAACTTTCAGCATCTCTTGTCTCAGACCGTCGGATATGTCGATCGTACGAGCGATTTTTGCAGCCTTAATCATGGCCAGGACGGCTCCTGCTTTGTTATCTGATAAAGAAAGAATTTTTGCAGAAACACTCAGGGCTTCCATACTTTTTTGTTCGGCGATGAGACGCTGTGCATCGGCTCTCTGTCTGTGCTGCTCTGCGATCCGTCTTTGTTCATCGGCTTGATGCTTGAGTCTGGCTGCTTCTTGTTGTTGTTTCTCCGCTCTTTTCCAGAGAATGCCGAAGACACTTGCTGCTGCCAGCGTTATCAGCAACAAGACAAGTATGCCGGTACGTTTCAGGCGTCTGGCGGCATTTCTGGATTTGAGGCTGCTTTCGATAAAGTGACGCTCTTCCGGGCGAAAATCCTCGGGCCGTTGTGCGAGCCATTCCTCAGCTTCTGCCAGCGGAGTGCCATGCAGCAGGCTTTCACGTTCGTGCTTGCGTTCGAGCCAGCGGCGCAGCGAGTTGCGCAAATGGTTGTGCCAGATCAAAAATTCCCGGTCCGCGTCAATCCAGCGTCGAAATCTTCCCCAGCCGGAGATCAACGCTTCATGCACTACCTCCACCGTATCCTCGGACTCTTCGCTGTCTAAAAGCGAGGCACTGCTGCCGGATTTCTGATTTGTCACCAGCAGCCTCGCATTTGTCAGCTTGACAATCAGCCGCCATTGATCCTCACGCATTTCCTGCCGTGTCGCTGCACGGCGTGTATCACCCGTGCCTTCACCGGGATGTCCGGGTCGCACGAGCTTCGTGAAGATCCAGCGGGCCTGTTTTTGCTCTTCAGGATTGAGTGTCAGAAAAGTCTGTTCAGCGTAGTCTGCTAATGCTGATTTGACGCCGCCGATCTCTTTGTAGGCCGCTAGGGTTAGACGCTTATACTGTTGTTTTTCCCAGAGTTTACTGAGGGCGAATTGTAGCAGCGGTAGATGTCCTGGCTCGTGCTGAATGCTTTCGAGGATCTGATTCGTCAGGCCTGACTCGATTTCTACGCCACAGCGGTGGGCCGGTTCTTCGATCGCCCGTCGCAGCTCGTCAGACTGCATTGGACCCAGCAAAACACTGTGAGTTTGCAGAATGTCTGCAAACGGACGATAGTTCAGGGCCCTTCCTAAAAAATCGGCACGCATTGTCAGGATCAGTCGGATGATCTGTTCGCGCTGTCGAATGGGACAGAGACATGTCAGTAATGCTTTGAGAAAGTCGATGCTGATCTGTTTGTCGTTCTGGGTATAGAGTTCTTCAAACTGATCTATAAACAGCACGAATGATGCGTGTGGAAAGCGATCTTGCAGGCCATTCAGCAGTTCGTCCAGTGTCAGGCTTTCGTCCTGCAAATGTCGTGTCAGCCGTTTAATCTCGCTTAATCGTTTGCTTTCAGCGATATTCGGAGAAGTCAAGCTAAGATAGGCAGCGGCCAGTTCCCGGTAGGGATTCTTTTTTGGGCGAAAATTCAGGATTTCCCACTCTCCCTGCTGACGTAACTCCGGGAGGACACCAGCAAAGACTACTGATGACTTCCCACTGCCGGAAGCCCCGATTACAGCGACGAGCGGGTTATGCCTCAGTTTTTCTAGGAGCTGTTTTGTATGGCGTTCACGTCCGAAGAAGTAGTCTGCATCCTGTTCGCGAAAGGCAAAGAGGCCTTGATAAGGAGATTCGGCTGGCGGGGCAGGGCTGGCAAAAAGTGCTTCGGCAAGCTCTGACAGTTCCACCATGTGGACAGTGGCGACAATTTTTCCTTTAAATCCATCTTGTGATAAGTGTGAGATGGCCTGAGTAATGGGCAGAATTGTCACAGCCTGCTGCCGGCAAAGATCTTTATGCCTAGTCTGGATGTTTGAGAGAGGGACAAGAAACAGGCGGTCGTTCTGTTCGTTTGATAGAAAGGCCTCGAGTTTTCCGTCGAATCCTTTAGGGCTGACATGTTTGAGTCTGGGCCCATGTGCGTTGAATTCGATCGTGCCCGTACACCAGATATTTTCCGGCAAACCAGGATGGACTTGGCGGGAACAATGTACCAAGGCAAGCAAATAGGCCAAATCCTGCGAATCGCCTAGAAAAAAATCCTCAGAGGAAGAGCATTGTTGAAAGACGCGTTTTGCACTCCCTTCATGTTCCGGGGCCATCGCCAGCGCGGCTTCTTTCAGTTCGGCGATGTCCGACACAAAAGGCTGGGCTTCCTCGCAACCTTCAGGTGCGTATTCACATGCGAGATAGCGCCCGCAACCGATGAATTGGCTGCGTTTAATATTGGGATAAACAAAATACGTCATAGCTTGTCTGGCAGTGTTATACAATTATTGATTGTCTCACGCCTTTGTCGTTCTAGAGGTACTGAAAGTACCGGAGAATTTCATCCTCAGCTCAGTGACAGCGGCTTGAGAATGCGACAGCGTCTCTCCTCTTCTTCAGGTCGTATAGATCGACAACGCCCAGGTTTCCTGAGCCGGATTAAAGCCCAATTCATTATGGGTAAGTGTTTCTTCGCCTGACAAAGAATTTCCCACGCAGTCTTCATAGCGAATTTCCTGTGTTTCAGGATTGATAAGCCGTAGCCAAAAATCCCGTTGTTCTGAAATATGCGCCTTCCATGAGAACGTGAGAAAAGCCGGACGGCTTTGAAAAGCGTCTCCCCAAGCGCAAGAAATGTCGATAGCCCCATCTTCCAGAGGAAAGGAATACTGCTGAATGGGGATATCCTGAGCTGTGACTGCCTGACCCGCCCATTGGGGTTCCCAGACCGGGGAAAGCCAGTATAACAGCTGTCCTTTTCTATTTGTTAAGGCAGTATGTGTCAATTTTTTTCGAATAGCTGCATAACATTTATTACCGTTCAGACCCATGTGTTGTAATGCCTGTTCGATATCTTCGAGCGGCATGGCCTCGATCACATCATAATCCTGTTCTAAATTCGTGATGAGCTTCGTGAATTCATGTTTAAGTACCTTGTTGACCTCTTGCTTTAAGCTTGTCATTGATATTCTCCTTCTGATAACTGCTCGTACAAGCGTTTCAGACATGCATTGCTTTTCAATCTTCTATTTGCGTTGTAGACGTGTGTGATTGGAATTTTGAGCTCAGCTGCGATGTCGCGGGCTTTGGTACCATACGAGGAAAAACAGTATTTCAGGATTTCCGTCAGTTCCTTGTCCTGTTTTACACAGTCTAGCATATGCTCCTGTAGCTTGAGTTCATTCAGTTCTTTCAGGTGTTTCCAGACGATTGCGCGCGCTTTGTCCCAGGCCTGTCCCAGATAGTTTCCGCCTACGCCTTCTGACCTGTTGCCGGGGGGAATATCGTCATTGATGCGATCGAGCATGTACGTGATGACTTGTTCAAGCGCCGCATCATCTCCTCGATCCTGAAAAATTCTGTTTCGCAAGGCTGCGATCGTGTGCTCGTCGAGGGTCTCCACAGCCTCGATACCGTCAAGCAGCCTCTGCTCCGGTTCCTGTGCACATTCCTCATTTACTTCCCAGTCAATAACCTCCTCCAAGACATAGACATGCTTGGCGATTACTGCTTTCGTAGTCAGATGATTGACTTTGCTCCAGACGATATTCCGAAGGCAGTGAGGCAAAGAGACTCTGTCCTGTGGCCAGCTTCGGCGGCCTTCAAGCAGGTCTTCCAACGCCTCATGGACGAGGTCTTCCGCCGACGGCGCGCCCGGAATGTTCCGAAGCTGTCTCCCGAATTGTTTCTGCACAGCAAAGAACAGTTTTTTCCACTGCTCCTCGCTGAGTTCCTGTAAAGCTGAAAGAAGATATGAAGTCGATTTCGTATTCATACTGAGCTCTTATAAACGTATACCCTAGTTGGAAAAAAATTTGCCATTGAAGAAAAAAATTGTGAAGGATCGCAAAAAATTCAGCATAGCGGTATAAAAGTGTACAAGGGCGGAAAGGTCAAAAGAAATTTCAAAAAAAATTTCCCAGGCACCGTAAAAAATCTAAGAACGCGGTACAGAATGAATGAGCGGGGAATGAGAAATCGAAGATCTTCCGCTTTGGAGATCACGTTTCATACACTTATTAACGTTACTATTTATCGGAGGAAAAAATTATGTTACGGAGAATTTGTTTGACTTCCTTAGTTGCTGTCGTATTTACTGTTGCTCTGAGTTCAATGGTTTTCGCGCAAGGAGGTTCAGCCGCCTTGGCAAAACTTGGCTGGGAGCTGTTGAATAATGAAAACCTGACTGGCGGACTTGGCGATGCCGGCGGCGAATTGGTTGATGCTGCTGCTGATGCCGGTGAACGGCGTTTACGAGGACGGGAAGAGAATACCGTCTCCACACTCGATTTCGAGGGTTATGCGGATGTGGATAGAATTACTTCAGATGATAAAGCGCTGATCGATATTAACGTGCTGAATCTTGATAATGTCGATATCGATAATTTGAGAATTAACGCCAATGCCCACTTGCAGTCAGTCAACGCCGATGATAGGGCGATGATTGCGGTGAATGGCGTCTATCTGAACGATTTCAAGTCGGAGAGAACGGATATTAAGACGACAACAATTGTGAGGGGAAGAATGAAAGCGACCGACAAGGCCAGTATCAGTATCAATACTGTATCCAGCTCGAAATTCTAAATATTGCATAGAGGCGGCGTTAAGAGTGCTGCCTCTTTATTTTATGCTTTTTAGGGAGGAGATGCACTATGAAAACGAAAACGTGGAAGATCATTTTGAGCGTCATCATCGTTCAGCTCTGTTGTGCTGCTCTTTCCGTATACTCTGAAGAAGGGAAAAGTGCTCAACAGCAACGTCACAGCAAGTTTATGGAACAGCATAAACGCGCTCATGAAAAACGAATGATCGAAAAGAAAGCTAGTGTGAAATCGAGTACACAGCCTGGTCGGACCTCATACTCCGTCACGATCGTGGATAGTTATGAAGATTGTGCTGGGTTGGAAGATTTGGGAAATATCAGGGCAAATGGTTCTGTACGGAATATCTATCACGTCACCAGAGTGACAGATCCTCGCATTCGCGCCTCGAAATGCCCCTTACTAATTGGGAATATTGACGTGCAGGACGGAAACGTACGAGAAATTGCCACTTATACGGAGATACGAGGATCGATCTTGAGCCGTTCGCAGGATGTCATGCTTGGAAACATCCGCCTGAAAAACGCCGAAGTTGAGCAAATCAGAAATGTCGTCGAAATCGGGGGAAGCATTGAGATTAAATAATGGGTACAGGACGAGGAGAAGAGAATGACAGCGGTATTAAGACAGTGGGGCATTTGGGTGGGACTCGTGATGCTGACCGGATGCCAGCCGACTTTGACGGAAGGTGATCGGGAGTTTCTGGAATCACAGAGAACGCCGCGAACTAGAGTAACGGAATACAGCACAGCCCTGAAGCGCCTCGGCCGCATTATTAATAAAGGTGGGGGAGGGACTGCCAGAACCTTTCAGGTAAAACCGATCACCAACCAAAGCGGAGGCGAAGGTATCCCGTTTAATGTTACTGAAATGGTGATTACAAGCATTCAGAACTTATCGGGGAACGCCTTATATGTGGTTCCCCATTATTTTGACTATGAATCGCAGGATGCTGTGCTGAATACGGGAACGCAGGTTCGGAAGCGTCGTAAACCCGATATCGTTATTGCCGGGGCTATTACCGAATTCGATCAGGACATTTCCGTAGAGGACAGTGCCTTTGATATCAACCTTTTTGGACCGCTTTCAATTGAGGGGGAAGATCTTGATCCGGAAATCGAGTATGCCTTCGATCATGCCAAATCTATTTCACGGATCGCTCTTGACCTTCGTTTGATGAATTATGATAGTACAGTGTTTTACCCTGGAAAACAAGTCTCCAATACGATTGTCGTGGCCGAGGTGGAACGTGGAAGCAGCCTTGGCTTCATGATTTATGGATCAGGTATTAGCCGTTCAGGAAGAATCGCCGTCAGACAGGGCTTACATCAGGCAGTGAGAAATTTAATTGATTACAGCATGTTACAATTAATGGGAATACAGTACACCATCCCGTTTTGGAAAACGCTTGACAATCGTCATGATTCGTTAGGACAAGAATACCTGGCAGAGTGGCGTCAAGAGTTTTTGAATATTGACGAGCCTATGAAGGTCGGCCGCATTCAAGCCTGGCTGCTGAACTATGATTTAGGGCCGGTATATGTAGACGGAACCCTGTATCAGGAGATTCCAAAATCTGAATATGGAAAATTCCAGCGAATTACACAGGCTTTTGCATTGAAATACCTCTACGAGTACGCTCCTCATTCCAGCTTGATTTCTGATATCGAACAAAGTAATACGTTTCTTTCCGCCGACATGCTGGTAACACTTTATATGATGCTGATCGAGACATTGCCCTTGTAATGGAAGGGAGAGAATGACTTCAAAAAATCCGTTACCAAAGGTGATAAAGGGTGCCCGAAAGTTCTCTCCATATTGTCCTCTCAGCAGCTGCAGTTTGATTTCGCGCAGGGCCTTGACCGCATTCAAGCCTTGCTTGAGATAGAAAAACATGCCGGCGCTGATGCCTTTAGCGGATACCGAGTCCACAGACCAGAGTGTGACAGTGGTTGTCATAGTGCCGGCATACATAAAATCCCGCGTGAGGCCCATGATCCCCTTTCCCTTGCGAAATGTCCCCCGCCCGGTATTGCAGGTCGCAGGTCGAGAAGACATCCGACATTAGAAGGAGATCGTCGGATAAAATCAGAGCCGGTTGGTCGAGAAGGCTGATTTGTCTAGGAATAAGACCGTGCATCGAAAATAGAAGATGCTGATAATCGTCCAGACTGCCCTGACTGTTCATATGCAACAGGTTCGCGCGGGACGCGTTTCCCCGAAGCTGCAAGGGTCGGCTGTCTACCGGGGCTTGGAACAGTTCTGCAACCAGTCGAGCTTCTTCCTCGGTCTCCGGAAGCTCGTTAATCTTTCCGCCCTGAAAGGCTGAGACCACCGATTGAAGTTGTGAGGCTCTTGTGGCTGTTTTGTCTAGGCGTTGATAGAGTTGTTGATGCTCTGGATAGGCAAAGGCCAGAAAAGGATAGCGGGAGGCCGGAGCAGCCTACAGCGTATATGAGGAGTTAACAAAAGGCTTTTCCTGGGCGGGAACCGGACTATACTCGCGCTCGACCGTGCTGTCGATATAATCTGACAGCATGGCGTGGCGCATATCCGCGACTTGTTGTTGAATGGCGTATTCTCCCAATCGGGAGAAGGTACATCTGCGTCTGCTGCGTCCCAATGAGCCACAGTATCGTATTTTCCGACATCACATGATACGCCAGCATCAGTTCGTCCGGACGCAGTGTACGGGAGCGGAGTTCATTTAGGTCGATCGGCTGAGGAAATCGCAGAGCGTAGTACTCAGGGCAGCGGCTCTGCAGTGTGCTGCGTAATGTGCGCTCTTCGCCTTTAAGGGCGGTAATTCGCCGTTCTAATTCCGTGACTCGCTCAAGCGTCTGCCGGGGGCGAGCAAGTTCGTCCGACAGGTTGTGCTGCATCTGATCGAGCTGTATGCCGAGTTGTTCTTCGCGCTGGCGAAGCTTATTCGGAACGCCTGCAAAACGGCGGGTGCCGGTTTTGCCCATTTGCTCCAGGAACACGCGTCTCTGTCTGTGTTCGAATATTTCAAAGGCTTTGCGGTCGTAGCCCTGCCCCGGGTGCTGCTTGGTGCAGTCGGCCCAACAGCGCGAGAAACGCATCATACACCTCGAATTTAGTACCCATCACGTTCCGGTAGTCATTGCAGACACGGAATTCAGCGCGTAAGTGTTCGATATGCCCGATCGCCTGTTCATAATGCTGTACGGCCTCCTAGTCGCGTTGGCGTTCTACTTCTGCGGCTGCCAGCCCGCTCAGTGCTTCCCAGAGTATACTGCGAGGCTGAAGACACCCTCGCCGAGGCGTACACTGCTGTTAAAGGCGTCATGCACCTGCTGCGTTTTGCCGAGCAGTGCGTAGAGCTTGCCTATCTGCATCAATGAAGTGCTTTGACGCCTCGGCTCCCCTATGGACAGAGCGAGAGATAGAGACTGCTGAAAGGCCTCCATGGCTTCCTGCATCCGGCCATTATCACGATAAACCATGCCGATCCCCGTCAGGGTCCCGGCCTGCCCCCGGGGATCGTTCAGGGTACGCCTGAGCGTCAAGGCATTCTGGTAAAAATCCAGCGCTTGTTCATAATCGTATTGCTTCCGATAGACGACCGCGATATTATTAAGCGTAGCGGCTTCGCCGCGCCGGTCGCCGACTGTTCGTTTGGCCTTCAGCGCCAACGCGTAATACGACAGTGTTTCGTCATAGTGGCCGAGATGCCAGGAGATCGCGCCGATATTGCTGAAGATTCGGCCCTGGGCGCCGATGTCCTGAAGCTGCTCTCGGATCGTCAGCGCTTGACGGTAGCTGTACAGGGCTTCCTGAAAACGTCCCCGGCGTTCATACAAATCTCCAATATTGTTCAACACATCAGCCTCCAAGTCGCTGCGCCTAAGCTGCCGATAACGTGCGTGGGCCTGCTGGTAATGTTCTAGGGCGGAGAGATCTTCACCAGCGTAAAAGTGAGCGATGCCAAGGTTGGCGAACGCGTGGCCTTCATGTTCAGTCTGCCCGAGCAGATGAGTTAGGGAAAGGCTCGGGCGATACGCGTCCAGCGCGTCTTCATATCGTTCGAACTCTTCGGACGCCCAGCCCAGCGGATATAGAAACACGCTGATACGCTGTAAATTTTTAGAACGCCGGGCTTCTTTCAGGCCGGCTTGCCAAGCTTTCAGGGCAGCGGCGTAGTCTCTACTCTTGAAGGTGGCCTGGCTGTTTTCGCCAAACTGGCATAGCACTAAAAGGTATAATTTATGCATAGATCCAGGTTCACGCCCTCATATATGCGCTGTTCTGCTGATTCTGTGTTAGGGTCACAGTCCAGATGAACAAACAAGCCTTGACCGAGGAGGGCGATCGAGGGGGTGAGACGATAGTGAAATCCAGCGCCGCCGGCGTAACGCACACGGCGGCCTTCATAGGGAAGATCGAGGTCTCTACGTTTCCGCTCGCTTTCGCCGTAATAGCGCAGATCGGCGACAAACGGAATGCTGAAACGCGGCGTCGCGTGATAAAGTAGCTTGAGTGCCCCAAACAACTCGCTACCGATGCTGTTTTCCGACTCTTCAATCATCTTTCCGCCGATGGATTCTTCGCTTGTAAACTGTGTGATGTATTGCAGAGACAGCGTCATATCCACAGTATCCAGCACTGCGATTTGAAGATCAGCTCCCGCCGATAATTTGTCTCCAATTTGAAGTGTGTCCGCATCATTTTCCGTGTCGATCCCGAAGTGTGAGTAGCCGAGATACGCGTGAATGTGTCGGCGGGGGGATTTTTTCCAGCTGTATGCTGCGTGAAGCAGAATTTCATCGCCCGGATCGTACTCGTTCAAGACTTCATCCCAGCAAAGATCGTACTGCCCGTAGTATACATAGCCGGAATACACTCCGACACTGTGAATACCACTTTCGCGTTCCAAGCCTAGTGTGGCGCCGAGGTTCAGGCCCTCGTCTAAAATATCGACACGGAACAGATCGTTTTGCTGAAAGTGATCGCGCTGCAGGATCCTTTCAGCGCTGAGGTCGTCGTTATCAAGATGTGCTTTGCCTGTTGGGAGATTGACAGCAAAATCCATCACGAATCTTATCGGATTTTGAGTCGGGAGCGTATAGCTGTAAATAGCGTTGATAAAGGTATCCGTGAATCCGGAAAGGGCAAAATCATCATCGCCTTCTCGGCTGAGTTCTGTGTGGGCGTAGGTAGTATCCAGGGTCACGGCAAGAGCACCGCGCTCGTAGTCCCATTGTAAGGGCACTGCTGTTTGAAAGCCCGTATGTTTAGGGGAGTCGTCATCGCGAAAGCTGTCGTATTGCAGAACCATACTCACATGGCTCTGGCAGAATGCGGAAAGGCTACCGAGTAGCAGCGCCCCGAGCAACAGGGCGCTGTACACTGTTGTGTCAGGTATTTTATATCCGTATCTGGTTGTGATTCATGTTTTCAGCGGGATTCGTCAACAAGAATTTCGATTCTATGCGCTCGAGGACGATTTCCCCAGGAGTCGGGACAATTCAGGGAATCGTGTATAGGTCTTGAAGGGCCGTTGTTCTGTCCGCCTGAGATCACCAACGCTTCGTTGTCGTCTGAAACAGCCTCGCCAGAGGAAGAATGCGGCGTGTCGTCGCCATGCACCTTAAACTCGAACATCGCGCTCATGTCGCGAGGCGGGTCAGTTGTGCCTAGGGCTGCCGCTCAAGACGGCCAGCGTCATCCCTAGGCCGCGGCTGACGGCTCGCTGTCCGGATCGCACGACTCTGGTCTCACGGGTCAGCCGGTTTCTGAACGTGATATCGACTGTATAGGCGAAGACCAGGGTCGTACCTTTACCCAGATCATCTTCGCCGCTAATCAAGCCGTCCGCCTGCCATGAATCCAACTCAATGTCGATCGGCGTTGCGTTCGTTTGTGGTGAAAACAGGCCCGGAGTGGGCTCAGCGTCCGTCCGTGCGATCTCAGCCTGTGAAAACCTGCGGCTCAATTCCTCATCCCGCTGGGTCAGCCGGGCTTCTAAAAGGGCACTGGCTTCGCTTTCGATCAGTCCGATATCTGAAAAGGCCTTTTGTCCGCTGAGGAGCACGGCTGCCGTGCTGTCCGGCACAGGCAGCGGAACAGGCGCATCGTCTGGCAGCGAGGCGAGATCCACGAATTCGTTCCGCCGCCGGCTCCCGTTGTCTCCCCAAAGTCCGCTGCCAACGGAAGTGCTTGGGATGACGGCAGCATAATAATTTTTCCGTTAAAGTACCCGGCAGGCAGAGACTGCGCCTGCGTTGCTGCTGAAAAAATAGCAAAAACTGTCAGAAAAAGAAAAGCGAAGCTCAAAAGTGAAAACAACGGCGGATTCGCATTATTCCCTTTGTTTGGATCGTTCGTAGTCATATGATCTTTATGGCTGTTATAAGGAAGAGTACGGTATTTCCAGTACAGAGGAACTCTGTTTGTACCCGGATCCTCGTATATATAGCCAAATCTCCATTCGGCTGGACTAACAGACTCATCTTCACCCGTTTGATTCCAGCCTTCGTTTGCTAATTCGTCTATATTAGTTGTGGTCATATGATCATCCGGTACATCCAACGGCCCCTCCAATTTTTTATATTTTCTGTATAGTGGTATTGTATGAGGGATTTTTTTATTTAAAACGTGACTCAATAAGCGCTCGCATTCATAATTTTGGTTGGGAGGGGCGGGACTCAATCTATCCAAATGGTTTTCATACTTTCCAGAGTACATGCGGTAAAGTGGACTTGTTGACAACTCAAATATCACAGTGCTTTTTTCGCCACCGCTATAAACCGTTTTCCGTCAAGTCGATCGTGAGCCATTCTGACGCGTTATATGGGATTGGGCCTGAAGGAGGCGTTAGGGCGACATCCAAAGCCATGATCGGATTGGGCGCAAAGTTCACACTGGTCATGCCGCTGCCGCTGTATGCGAGCGACGTCACTTTTGCCGTCACGTTTTCCGAACCGGGCCTCGGCCACGAACCATCGTTTGAGAGGGTGACAACGCCTCTCCCATCCTTATACTGTCAGTGTCGACGTCGAAAGCCTTCCCTGGTCGGCGCTCAGGGAAATTGAGATCGGGGTGGACGACGCGGTTCCCGTGCTGCTCTTGTTGATCACGACAGTGAGCGTCGTACTCGTGGTTCCAAACGGCAGCGGATTCGGATCGGCGGACAGGGCGATCGTCAACTGTGCTGGAGGAAGCGGAGTCGGTGCGGGCGGCGCTTCCGGCGTCACGGTCACTTTGACCGGCGTTGCAGTCGGTTTTTCAGGGATCGGCGTGGGCAGCATTCTCTGCACGCTTGCTTGGAAACTTCGCGAAGGTGAACGCCCGTCAGAGATGACGCAGGTGAAAATTCGGTGTTTGGCGTCTGCGTTCAGGGGATAGGGATCGGGAAACTTCGCCCCCACTGCCGTGCCGGCAGAAAAGGGGCCGTTGACGCTGACGCCGTTGCGTTCGGTCAGAATGGCGTGTAAGCGGTGGCGATCCTTGTCCGGGGCATCGATGAGGGCTGTACCTCAGCTCACATCGATCGACTCGCCGGCCTTTGCCAAGCCCGGAACGCGCAAAGGGTTTTCGCCAAGCAGGAAGTCTTCAAAGGGAGCTAGGGAAAGGGCGACTTGAGAGTCGCGACAGATATCGATTGTGCGGCTTGCCACAAGTGGAGTTTCGCGTGTCAGTGTGCCCCGGGCCGTGACCTGATAGCGGCAAGGTGGATCGTAAAGAGTGAGCGGAATCTCCGCTGGCAGAGGCAGAGGGACTGTGATGCCCAAGATTCGAGGTTCCGCCGGCTGCCCGAGTTCGTTTAAGCCGATCACATCAATGGTCAGGCCGGTCAGTTTGGCCTGGGTATCCTGACCGGCAAACAGGCTCAGTGCCGGACCGGCTCTGTTTACGCTTCTGGTTGGACTGGACGACTCTTTTTTGCAGCCTTTGGCGCGGATCACGGATGAAAGTATCAACAGAAGCAGAAAAAAGCAGTCGCTTGCAGGGGATGTGGATCACATAGTGCGGTTTTGTCCGGAACCGCAGGAATTTGCTTCCAAAGGAGTTAAGGAGCTTTTGCCCTGTACTGCGATGAGATCCGAAGGGACTGACGGAGTCAATCCTGCGACAGGCATTTGCAGGACTCTGTGACACGAAATGCGTGTGTGTGCCGAGAGAGCTGTTACACGAAATTAAGCTTGACGAAATTCGTTACTCAATGTTAGTGTTCTCCAGATATTCTCTGGAATGATGTTCTGCTATGTTAAAAAATTCGGCACTTTTATGACGCAGTCAGGCGTGTAAATATCTTATGACACAAGAGGAGAAGAACCACGAAAACGCTCAGGATCGAGAACAGGAGCAGCAAGAAGAGAAAAAACGAGAATTGGAAAAGCCCCGCAAACCGCGACAAACGTCGCTTTCAATCTGGGGCTTGCTGCTTGCGCTCGGCGCTGCTGCACTCTTTTATCATGTCCTCGCCCTGCATGATGACAAGATGCCCTACAGCGTGTTTAAGGAAACATTGCGTCAGGGGCAGGTTCGGCGGGTATTTATCGGAGATGAGTCGATTAGCGGTGAATTAACGCAACAAGACGAAAAAGGCAATCCGATTCCATTTACGACAGTAAAAATCGACGATCCGGATTTGATCCAAGAGCTGGAGCAGCAGGCGGTTGAGTATTCCGGCAGACACAGTCGCGTCTGGTTGTCCGGGATCATCGGATGGGGACTGACGATCGTGTGTGTGATACTTATGCTTGTCGTGATATTGAGGCGTTTTGGCCCCGGAGGCAGTATCATGGCTTTTGGCAAAAGTCATGCGAAGTTTTACGAAGAAGATGAGATGAGGGTCACTTTTGATGATGTGGCCGGTATTGAGGAGGCCAAGGAAGAGCTGCTGGAAATCATCGAATTTCTGAAAACGCCTGATAAATTTACGAATTTAGGGGGAAAGATTCCAAAGGGCGCCTTACTGGTCGGTCTTCCGGGAACAGGTAAAACCCTGCTGGCCAAAGCCGTGGCTGGAGAGGCGCAGGTCCCGTTTCTCAGCATCAGCGGATCAGCCTTTGTGGAAATGTTCGTCGGGGTTGGTGCATCGCGGGTGCGGGATTTGTTTCAGCAGGCTGAACATAAAGCTCCGTGCATTATCTTTATCGATGAGCTTGATGCGCTGGGGAAATCTCGTGGGGTTCATCCGGCAGGCGGGCACGATGAAAGGGAACAAACCTTAAATCAGTTGCTGGTTGAAATGGATGGTTTTGACAGCCGGCACGGTGTGATTATCATGGCTGCGACCAATCGTCCCGAAATCCTCGATCGAGCCTTGATGCGTCCTGGGCGTTTCGATCGACAGATTTTTGTCGATCGCCCTGATATTAAGGGACGCGAACAGATTTTGACCGTCCATGGCAATGCGATCAAAATGTCGGAAGACGTTGATTTGGCCCTGATTGCCGCCCGCACTCCGGGTTTTGTGGGAGCGGATCTGGCGAATGTGGTGAATGAAGCGGCGCTGCTGGCGGCTCGTCGAGATAAGCAGGCGGTGGAGATGAGTGATTTCGAGGAAGCGATCGATCGGGTTGTCTCGGGTCTGGAGAAGAAAAGCCGGGTGATGTCGAAGCGCGAAAAGGAAGTGACAGCGTACCATGAGGCCGGCCATGCCTTGGTGGCGAGTTTTCTGCCGAATGCAGCACCGGTGCATAAGGTCTCGATTATTCCACGAGGCTTCTCTCTGGGAGTGACGATGTTTTTGCCCGTAGAAGAGCGCTATCTCATGACAAAGTCAGAGCTGCTGGACCAAATCGGTAGTTCGCTCGGCGGGCGGATTGCTGAAGAATTAGTATTTCATGAGGTTTCGAGCGGCGCTCAGAGTGATTTGAAACGCTCCAGTGACATTGCCAGAATGATGGTCAAGGAATATGGTATGAGTGAGCGCCTCGGTCTGGTGAGCTTTGAGGGCGGGGGCAGCCCTCAGTTTCTGGACGGTTTCGCTTATAGCGACGTTGTGTACAGCGATAAAACTGCCTATCAGATCGATCTTGAGGTCAAACGCATTATCGATGAGACCTATGCGAAAGCCCGAAAAATTCTTGAAGACCGTCGCGATGTGCTGAAAACCCTTGCGGATGTGCTGCTGGAAAAAGAAGTGATCGAACGTGAGGAATTTGAACGGATTATCGGGAAGACAGCTGAGCCGCATGATCAAGGCTCTGGAACAGCAGAGACAGCCCAGGAAGCTTCCGAGCATGAGATCGAGACGCTGCTGCCGGCTGAGTCAGCGCCTTGAAAAGTGCGCGTCGTAATTATCCCAGGCGACGAATTGCCCGAATTCTTTCCAGCACCGGTGGGTGCGAATAGTTCAGAAAGACATACAAGGGATGAGGCGTCAGATTGGAAAGATTATGGGCTGACAGGGTTGTTAAGGCATTGATGAAAGGTTCAGGGTCTTTAGTGGTTTCCACGGCAAAACGATCGGCCTCATATTCATGTTTGCGAGAAAATATCTGCATGAAAATCGACAGGATCAGTTCGATCGGCGCATAGAGCATTCCAAAAAAAATCAGCCCCGCATATATTGATGTTTTTTCCATGTAAAATGCTTCGAATAAGCCTTTATGCCTGAGAAAGATCGAGAGCAGGAACAGCATAATTCCTGTGTGGACAATCCCGATCAGCATGCCCTGGAGAAGATGTTTCTTTTTGTAATGGCCGATTTCATGCGCCAGAATGCCCAGCAGTTCCGCAACGGAATGTTTATCGATCAGGGTGTCGAACAAGGCGATTCGCTTATGCTTGCCGAATCCGGTAAAAAATGCATTTGATTTTGTCGAGCGCTTTGAGCCGTCCATGACAAAAAGATTTTCCAGCGGGAAGTCTACCGAGTCTGCGTAGGCCAAAATCGCAGAGCGCAGTTCTCCTTCTTCAAGTGGAGTGAATTTGTTGAACAGGGGCATGATCCAGCTCGGCGCAATAAACTGGAGCAGGATCGTCACCAGCGTCAGGGTGATCCAGCAATAGAGCCAGGCTGAGGATCCTGCATATTGAAAAAATGCGAGGGCTCCGGCCAGAATCGGCCCGCCGATGAGGATCGAAAGAGCCAGCGCTTTCAGCAGATCGATGATGAAGACCTTCAGTGTCGTGTTGTTAAACCCGAAACGTTCTTCGATCACAAAAGTCTCATAGATACTGAACGGCAAGGAAACGAGCGATTTCAACAGCATCAGAATCCCAATGTACAGCAATCCGTTCACAAGAGGATGCAGTCCCCAGCCTCGTACAAGCCGATCGAGAGCGTTAAAGCCTCCGGAAAACCAGAATATCAGTGTGACGAGTACGCTGACGCTTGAGGTGATGAAGCCAAAACGGGTATTGACTCGGGTATATTCCTGGGACTGACGATACTTCTCAGCATCGTAAACCCCTGTGAATTCTTTGGCTAATACAGGGCTTAACGCCCGTAAATTCATTAAATCTGCGAAAAGGTTCAGGGCGTACCCAAACAGGCTTGTACTGAGAATGAGGAGCGCGTAAGTATTCATCGTTTATTTCAGTATTGTCTTTCAGGAAGGTTCAGGGCGTACCCAAACAGGCTTGTACTGAGAATGAGGAGCGCGTAAGTATTCATCGTTTATTTCAGTATTGTCTTTCAGGTTATGCGTCAAACAGTCAACTTGCTTTGCCAGCACATCAGGATATTGTAAAGCCCCATCATAACGGACGCTTTCGTCATCCGGCAGTTCTTGCCGCCACACGACTTTCGCGCTGAACCTTACTACAACGACGATCGTGCAGGGCGTCATGCATCGCGTCCGCATACGCACAATACAAGAAGCGACAGTCCGCTATTTCTGTCAATAGAATAGCGTCGTCATTTTCGTTTTGCCCTTTTTCCGGTAAGAATCGTTTCCGCGATGCGCAGGCCGTCCAGAGCCGAAGAACTGATGCCTCCTGCGTATCCGGCAGCTTCTCCGGCCAGATACAAGCCCGGCACTGATGAACTCAGCGTGTCGGGATTGCGCTCAAAACGGACAGGGCAGGAAACTCGGGTTTCGATGCCGATCAGGGTCCCTGAGTGCAGAAATCCGGGAATGATCCGTTCGAAATAGCACAGTCCTTCACGAAGGGCGGCTGTGGTACGGGCGGGCAAGAGCATATCAATACGTCCTGAGCGTATGCCCAGGCGGTAGCTGCTGTCTGAACGCTGCAAGCCGGCTTCACCACGTACAAAGGCGGACGCGCTCTGAGCCGGGCAGCAATACGGCGCACTGTTGTCCCGGCCGGCTCCTGCCGAAAATGCCTGTTGTTCGAGCCTGGCAAGCGTTGCAAAGACCTCTTGCGCAGATGCATACTGCGATGCATCCTGATTGACGATCAAGCCGGCATTCGCGTAACAGCCATTTCGTAAAAAGGGACTCATACCGTTGGTACAGAGCTGAGCTTCATCGCTCGTTGAGGCAATAATCTCACCCCCGGGACACATGCAGAAGGTTGTGACTCCGGCAATTCCCGAATACGCTGGCGGGCGGCTGGTCATACGATACTCTGCAGCGCCGACAATCCCGCGAGGCGGTATCACGCCATACTGACTGCGATCGATGAACTCTTGCGGGTGCTCGATACGGCAGCCTGTCTGGAAGTCTTTGAGGCGGTGCCGAATTCCACGCTGAACGAGCTTCAGGATCAAGTCTCGTGCACTGTGACCACAGGCAATGAGTGTCAGCGGTGCGTCGAGGCGTTCGCCGTTTCGGAGCACGACTCCTTGACAGCGCTGATCACGAATGATGATGTCCTGCACTGCCGCTCCCCATCGGAAGCTGCCTCCCCAGTCTTCAATCTGGCGTCTGAGCCGTTTTACCATGTGGGGTAAAATATCAGAGCCGATATGTGGGTGATGATCGTAGAGAATCCGGCGCGGCGCACGAGCCGCAACGTATGCGTTCAGGAGAAAAGCGATGCGGCGATCTTTAATGCGGGTGTAGAGTTTTCCATCGGAATACGTGCCTGCCCCGCCTTCGCCGAACAGATAGTTACTCTCAGGATTGAGGCAGCGACTTTGATGGAAGTTCTCAATATCGCTGCGCCGCCTGTCGACATCAAAGCCGCGATCCAGGATCAGCGGTTGACAGCCATACAAGGCCAGCAGATAGGCTGCCATAATTCCCGCCGGGCCGCTTCCCACGACAATTGGCTGTCTGGGCAGTTCGTTCAGCGTGGCGAGCTGATACAGCGGGTCTTCCTGATCGGCCTGGGGCGTCTGAATACGGAGATGTCGGTCCTCGGCGATTGGCAGTCCCTCCGCTACGATCGCCTTGAGCGTGTAAACAACACGAAGATGCGGTTTCTTTCTGGCATCCAGACTGCGGTGAAGAATGCTGTAGTCCAGAATATCTTCTTGTCGGATGCCGCAACGCTCTGCAATCCAGGGATGAAGCTGTCGATCGCACCCTGTGGAACGCCGTTCTGCAAGGCGTTGAACGGGAATCTCGAACTGTGAGAGGTGAATTTCCTGAGTGTGCAGTGCAGTCACTGTTCCAAATAGCCTTGTTGTACTGCCTGGTGAATGAGGCGCTCTGCGTATTCCCAAAGGGCCGGAGATCCGGCCTGGATTTCAGAGCAGCGTTTCAAGACCTTCTCGCTCGTCACACCGTGCTCTTGCCAGGACTTCCCTTTGGTGGCATAGTTGTGTAATAAGGGTTGAAATCGATCGAGAGAGGCGGCAAACTTGGCTTCCGGTGTGGACTGTTCTTCGAATTCATCCCACAGTGATCGCAGTTCCCGGGCTTGTTCTCCGGGGAGTAAGCCGAAGAGCCGATCGGCGGCGTTCTGCTCTCGTTCGGCTTTATCGCGGGCGGCGTCTTCGTCGTAGAGATAGGTGTCACCGGCATCAATTTCGACAATATCGTGAATTAACAGCATTTTTATGATATGAAAGATGTCAAGATCCGGCGATCGCGCCGAGTCTTTCAGCAACAGCGCCATCATGGCCAGATGCCAGGAGTGCTCTGCGTCGTTCTCTTTGCGGGAGGCATCCATCAGGTATGTCCGGCGGAAGATCTGTTTTAACTTGTCGATTTCTGTAAGAAATTCAATTTGCTGTTGAAGAATATCGTGCATTGTGGGGCGGCTCCTTGTAGACGTTGTGTGAGCGTTACACAGGGCAAATCGATGTGCTGCTGCGGATAGTGAGCCGGGGTTTCAGGACGGTGTGATGGCTCTGGTAATCCATGCCGTGTCGAATTTTTTCAAAGAGCAGTTCCGCTGCTTTTCGTCCGATTTCCTGCATAGGTTGATGAACTGTTGTTAATGGCACTTCAAAATATTCGGTAATGGCAATATCATCATAGCCGATCAGCGAGATCTCCGTAGGCACGCGACGTTGTGCCTCTCGAATGGCCCGGAATGCCCCTAATGCCACGAGATCGTTATATGCAAAAACAGCAGTCAGCTTTTCTGAGGCGTGAAGCAAGTCTTTCATCAGGTAATAGCCGCTTTCAACGGTAGTATCACTGATGCGGATGAGACGATTTTCATGCTCAATCCCCGCTTCTTTCAGCGCATCCAGATAACCGCGCAATCGATCCTGAGCACTTGTCTGCGCATCAGGACCGGCAATGTGGGCGATCTGCCGATGGCCAAGCTTGAGCAGATGTTCCATGGACATGAAGGCTCCGGCATAATTATCATTAATCACATAATCCACCCCGAAATCCTGAAAGCATTGGGACAGGGCAATTGTTGGAATATTATTCGTTCGCAATGCTGAGGCTAAAAACCCCGGGTTGACGACAGAGCCTACGAGAAGGCCATCGACTTGCTGTTCGTAAAAAAAACGGCAGAGATCGCGTTCCTTTGATTCCTGCTGGTAGCTGCAGCCGAAAAGAAATTTGGCACGTTCCTGCCATATTACGTGTTCGATTCCCTGCACGATTCTGGTATAAAACGGGTTATGAATATCCTGAATCAGTACGCCGATTGAGATACTGTTTTCTTGAGGAGTGCTTGTTTCGGGAGGGATATAGCCGAGTTTTTTTGCAATGCGCAGTACCATCTCGCGGGTCTCGTTTTTCACATCTGATTTATCCCGTAACGCCCGTGAAACCGTATTCACAGACACTCCGGCCTCGATCGCGATATCATGCAGGCGTACTTGTTTGCGTCGTTTTTTCATGCGTTTACTCTGGAAGGAGAGACTTTCGTGCGACATTATAAGTGCTACAACTATAATAGTAAAAGTATACATGGTAATGTAATGAGATATGTCAATATTTTATTGTAAAAATAATGTTTCCCCAGCGCTCCTGTTCGGGGCGCTGTGTTCTCTTTTTTTCTGAAATACGGAATGATCTGGTGTTCATCTGAATGGTCCTTCTGAAACGCTCTGCAATACAGGGAAATTGATCGGCGGTGACAAGACTGGACGCTAAAAAAATTAAAATGTATCAATTAATTCTTGACATAATATGATTACCATTATTTTTATATAATTATTGTTAATTTAATGTTGATAATGTCAATGTTGCCTTGTCCATAAAAAATAACCCTTCAATTATGAGAGGCTGTCTTATGAAAGCTGTACAACTCAATGCAACGTGGGATCCAAAACCCGATTTTAAGTTAGGCGCAAAAGACATTGATGGAAAATTGACCTATCTGGGGAGCAAGGTGTGGCGATATCCCAAAGTCGAAATTGTCGACATCCCTAAGCCGGAGATCGGCCCGGATGATGTCTTGATCGAAATGCAGGCCTGCGGAATTTGTGGAAGTGACGTACACATGGCACAGGCTGACGACGATGGGTATATCTGGTATCCTGGTTTAACAGCTTTCCCGGCTGTGCTGGGGCACGAACTGGCAGGGAGAGTCGTGGCGTCCGGAGCAAAGGCGCTGAACAAACGCACCAATAAGCCGTATGAAGTCGGCGAAGCGGTTTGTGCCGAAGAGATGTTCTGGTGCGGCAAGTGTCGTCCTTGCTGTGACGGTTTTCCGAATCATTGCGAAGCGCTGGAAGAGATCGGCTTCAGCTGTGACGGTGCCTATACTCAATATGTGAAAGTCCCGGCGCAGTACTGCTGGAGTCTGGAAAGTCTGCGTCCGCTGTACGGCGATGAAAAAATTTATCACGCCGGCAGCTTGGTCGAGCCGACCTGCGTGGCCTATAACGCAGTGATCGAACGAGCCGGCGGCATTCGTCCCGGCGATAACGTCTTGATTCTCGGGGGCGGGCCTATCGGCTTGTCAGCATGCTCGATTCTGCGTCGGGCCGGCGCCTCGCACGTCATTCTGTCCGAACCGTCTGCCAGCCGCGCGGAATTGGGCAGGAAAATGGGCGCGACTGAGGTGGTGGACCCCGTGAAGGGCAATATGCCGGAAGCAGTGCTGGAGATTACCGGCGGTATGGGAGCTGACTTGATTCTGGAAGCAACCGGATTACCCACGGTGGTATGGCCGGATATCGAATCGGTGATCTGGGAAGGCCGTACACTGAATGCGACAGTGGCCATCGTGGCCCGCGCTGATGCCAAAATCCCCTTAACCGGAGAAGTGTTCCAAGTGCGCCGTGCCAGTATTGTAGGTGCCCAGGGCCATTCCGGTCACGGAACCTTCCCGCGCGCTATCAGCGCAATGGCGGCTGGTATGGATATGACCCCGCTGATTACTAAAAAGATTAGCCTGGATGAAGTGGGAGAGAACTTGAAGATGCTGCAAACCGATCGGGAAGAGTGCAAAATCACAGTCACAAACTTTGAATAAACACTGAAATATTGGAGCTCTGGAATATTGGAGTAGTTGAATGTGGAAAGTGAAGGCTTTCCACTGCTTCAATATTTCGGTCTTGGTTATGGCAGGTAAAGATGGTGTACGCAATTGGCTCACGACTGATTATCCGGGTGTTGTTTTTGAAGACACACAGGTGGGCCGTATGAAGAAAGAACTGTTTGACGCTTCTGATGAAGAAATCGATAAAATTCTGGCGGACTATGAAATCCCGTCACCCTCGGAACTGGGGAAACCCGGCTCATATATCCAGAATACCGTACGGGCACAGGTGGTGGAAAACCGCCGTAAAAACGATATCGTTTTTGTGCCGGTCGGCTGCACGGAAAATCATGGTATGCATACCGTGTCCGGCCTGGATACTTTTATGGTCACGCAGATTGTGGAAGGCGTCCGGCGTTATACAGCCAAACAGGGCGCTGCGTGTTCACTGGCATTTCCAGCGCATAATTATGGCTCGCACCCTTATCATCACCTCGGTATGCCCGGTACAGTGATGCTGGAAGAAGAAGTGACAAAAAAAGTGATGATGCAGGTGATGCTGGGCTTGTGGAATGACGGCTTTCGCAAGCAGATCTGGATCAACAATCACGGGCAATTATGGGTCCTGGAATCTGCGATTCAGGAGTTTCAGAAAACATACCAATTACCGGGCATCTTCCGGGTTATGGACTGGCACCGGGCGGTTCGGGAATTTTTTGCAACGTCAGATCGGGGCGGCAAGTTTGATACGAATTTTGTGCATGCCGATGAGTCGGAAACTGCAGTCGGCCTGCTGACTTTCCCGGAAGGTATGGTCGATATGTCAAAAGCCGTCTCAACGGTCGGAAAAGGTCATTCCTACCTGCCGGGCGGACATTTTGACACCTCAGTAGATCCCTACCGTCGTCCCCACAAATGGTCGGAAGGACAAGGGCATTTCGCGATTGAATTAAAAGGAACCCCGGAGGGTGTTGTCGGTGATGCAACGGCCGCTACCGCTGAAAAAGCCAAACGCCCGATCGCCGCTATTTTGAAATACCTGACCCTGATTCATGACGAAATTCTGGCAGCCTTCCCATCAGGACAGCTGCCGCCGGTTGATATGATCACCCATCGCGACGCCAAGGAACTGGAGCCGTTCCTGAAAGAGCCGATGAGTGAAGGGTGGAAGCCGGTTTATGCCTTGAAATCCCTGATCGGAAATTAAGCGTTTTCAGCAGATAGTCCGGAAAACCCGCAGCACCTGTGATCGTGTGTTGCGGGTTTCTGTTTTCTCTGCAGGAAATTGCTGATATTGTCGAAAAATGAAGCATTCACGCTATCGTTTCCCCCTCAGTATCCAGACGGTTTTGCCGGACAATTACCGTGGAGATGATCAGTTTCAGCAGAATATGCATACGCTCCAGGAGCTTGGCTTCAGCAGCGTTGAGCTGAATATGGCTCATCCGAAGCGGATTGACCTGTCGGATGTGCTTGATTTTTTGAAAGAATTTGATCTGAAGTTCAGTATGTTTGCCTCGGGTTTGACGGCAAAAACCTATGGTCTTTCTCTCTCAAGTGAGGATCGTGGCATTCGACAACGCGCTGTCGACACCTGTCTGGAGATTATCGATTTTGTTGCAGGCACTGACGCTGGAATTATTCTTGGCTTCTTCAAGGGCGGGCCGGTCCCCGCGATTGCGGACGCTAGAGCACGCTTTCGTGAGTCGATCGGAGCTCTCCTTCCGCGCGCCACAGCACAAAAAGTCCGCCTGATCGTTGAAGCGACCAACCGTTACGAATCAGCCATCGCGAACAGTCTTGACGAGACGGTCGCCTTGATCGAAGATTTCCAGAATCCCCTTGTGCGCATCCTCCCTGATACCTTTCACATGAATATCGAAGAGGCCGACGGCTATGCAGCGTTGCGGAGGTATAGCGATTATTACGATTCTTTTCATATCTCTGATAATAATCGTTATTTTCCCGGCTTCGGTGCCATTGATTTTCAGAAGGTCTTCAAGCTCCTGGAGGAACTGGGCTATACTGGTCCGGTCGCCATCGAGGGAAACATCAAGACAAGCTTTATCGATGATGTCACCGCATCGGTAGAGTATCTCAAGCCGCTTCTCACGTCAGAATAAGACCTCATGCCCGTCCATCGTGATGAAACAGTGAAAGCGCTTTGAAGAAGCAAGGCAGTCTTGTTGGATTATCGACGTCAATAATTTGCCACGATATTGACTATGTTCATAAGACACGATTCAGCAGTTCTGCACTTCGATGGAATCGGGCATGGAACGCGAAGAGTTCAGTGTCGGAAAGATCATGTTTTCCGCAAATATCCTGTGGAATTCAGCATTGCCGCTTAAGGCGATATGTTCTGTCTGCCCTGCAATTTGATCGGCTTCATGCTTTGCCTGATGTGACAGCAGTGCTCGTTGCGCACCCAGACCGGCAGCATTGCCGATTGAACGGATGCGTTCTGCTGAAAGTGCTGGGATCAGACCGATCCGTAAAGCGCTTGTGGGATCGAGATAATTCCCGAAAGCGCCGGCCAGTAAAATCTCGTGAAGCGCGTTTGCCTGGACGTCCATTGCGCGTAACAGCATCTCAATGCCCGCCGCAATGGCAGCTTTGGCTAACTGGAGTTCACGGATATCCTGTTGTGTAATGACAATCGCTTCTCTGGGGTCGCATTGCTCTGCTGGCAGAAGCGTAAAGTGCTTTGGGGCTCCTTTAGAAGCCAGACGCTCTTGTAAGAACAGCGGGAGCCCTTTTTGTTCGGCCTTTTCAGCAGTCAACAGCCGCCCTCCATCTTCGATGACTCCGGCATCCAGCATGTGGGCGACAGCATCTACCAGCCCTGATCCGCAAATACCGAGCGCAGGACCATCGCCAATCACATGGCAATGGACATTCTTTGCATCGATTGCGACTTTGTCGATCGCGCCCTCAGCAGCTCGCATTCCGTGCTGAATCTGGGCTCCCTCAAAGGCTGTTCCAGCAGCAGTGGAACAGGTCAACAGGCGGCCGGGCGCTGCCAGGACGATTTCACCGTTGGTACCAATATCCACAGCTAGGGTCAGTTCCTGGATTGTATGTAAATTGCTTGCCAGGATCACAGCGACTGTATCTGCCCCGACAAATCCGGCGATCAAGGGCAGCATCACGATCCTGGCCTGCGGGTGAATATGGATACCCAGTTCAGAGGCTGTGCAGACCTGACGTTGGCGGATAGCCGCCATATATGGCGCAAATCCGAGGCGCAGCGGGTCGATATTCAAACAGAGGTGGTGCATGCACGTATTTCCGGCAATGGTCGATTCATAAATGCTCTCTGCTGTGACGCCGCTTTGTTCACACAGACTGTGAACGATTTTATTGATGGTATTCACGATGTTTTCATGTAAAATCTGTCGCCCGTTGCGATCATTTTGCGCGAACGTGATACGCGACATCAGATCGCCGCCATATCTCGCCTGACTGTTTAATTCGGAGGCCGAAGCAAGCAGCTTGCCGTTATGGAGATCAAGAAGGTAGCCGACGACCGTCGTTGTGCCGAGATCAAAGGCAATGCCGTACATGTCTGCTGTGGTGTTGCCCGGTTCCAGAGCGAGAATAGTCCCTCGCCGGCTGACAACCGTGAGATCGCGGGCTTCTTGCTGGAGAAAAGAGGGCATCTGCCGCAAGGCGGCTAAATCGATCGAGACTGGCTGGGGGCCGTTTGAATCAGCTCTTGAAGGCTCTGCATACTGCCGGTAGATTTCTTCGAGTTCTGAGCGTTGCCGTTCTTCGCTGAATGTCGGGACTTCAATATGTTGTTTACTGATATCAGGATCGAGTTCGTGCCTTGTCTCTTCGGTTTGCGAGAGAATATTCAACGATTTTTCAGAAAGCGGAGGAGCAATCCTCACAGTGCAATCGCTCAGGACTCCGGCGTGACAAGCCAGACGAAAATTTTGCCCTATTTGCTGCGCGCCAAGCCGTTGTCGTTCTTCCGGCGTTGGAGCTGTAAGTTCCCCTTCGAGTACGTGAATGCGGCAGCTTCGGCAAATCCCTTTTCCACCGCAGCTTGCGGTGATCTCGATGTCTGCCTGACGGGCTCCTTCAAGTATCGTCTGCCCCGCCTGGAGATCAATATGCGTATCCGTTGGCTGAAATGTGAGTTTCATCTGAGAGATCCGAGTGTTTTAGATCTTGGCTGGGGTGGAATTATTATAATCTGATCTCCGACAGAACCGTGTATTCAGGGCCGCGAGGTCTGAGTTCGCTTTTGAGCAGGAAGATACTGCGAACAGAAAGCTCTCCAACCCAGACGTTGACCATTGATTCGATGGCGCGCAGCAGCGTACTGTGGTTCTTCTGAGAACGAACCCGTCCAAGCGTTAAGTGGGGTTGAAAGCGCTCTCTTTCCATGTCAAAGCCGAGTTGAGCCAGACCGCCTGATACGGATGACTGAAGTGTTTTTAAACTGCCGCTGTCGTCATCAGTTACCCCAATCCAGATCACACGCGGAAAACGAATATTTGGAAATGCGCCTGCATAGCCGATTTGCAGCTGAAACGGGGCGAGATCCTGAACACTGCTGAGGATAGCGCTGACAAGTTCATCGAGCTGTTTTTCCTCGATGTTTCCAAGAAATTGAAGGGTTAGGTGAATGTTTTCAGGAGCTGTCCAGGAGACATGGGCCTCCGACTGCTTAAGCTTATCCTGGATGGCTTGCAGCTTTTCCTGAATGTCTCCAGGAATCTTAATTGCGATAAAGGAGCGAATGACTGCCATGAGCAGGTCCTTGTAACTTAGTGTGCTTTTAGTAAATGATGCCGCAGCATGTTCAGAGCGGTTTGGGCAGTGCGATTTTTCACGCTCAAGCGATCACCGGAAAAATGACATTTTTTCCATTGGGTGTCAGCGCCTTCTGCAGCCAGAGCAATGTAAACCAGTCCGACCGGTTTTTCGCGTGTTCCTCCACCCGGGCCTGCAATGCCAGTCACTGCCAGTCCATAGTGTGTTTGCGCGATCCAGCGAATCCCTTCGGCCATTGCGACGGCAGTCTCCGGGCTGACTGCACCATGCTGTTCGATTAGATTCGGTGAGATGTCTAAAAGAGAAATTTTCGCCTCATTGCTGTAGGAGACGACTCCGCGTTCAAAATAGTGCGAACTCCCTGCGATGTTAGTTAACCGGTTCGCAATCAATCCGCCAGTGCAGGATTCTGCCAGCGCCAGCGTATGCTGCTGTGTGAGCAGAAGTTCTCCTACAACTTCTGCCAGGGTCTGCGAGCCAGTGCCGTAGATATACTGCCCTAACGCTCTCTGTATGTGCGTCCTGATTTCTTGCAGGCGGCTGTCGACATCACTCTGAATGTCGCCTTTGACTGTCACAATAATCGACGTTTCTTCACCGTCGGAAACATAGCGCAGCAGTTGTGAGAGCGGATCGCGATCGAGACCTTTAAGAGATTCCCTGACTTTCTCCAGGGGAAGACCACAGCTTTTGAACATGACGCCGCTGACCGCACCGGAACGAAAACGTTTGGGATTCAAGTGAGGCAGAATATGTTTTGCCAGCATGGTTTCGACCGCTGTTGGGTGGGCGGGCATCAAGACGACGCGGGTCTGCCCGTCGTGAAATATAAAGCCGGGCAGCCCCTCACGATCGTTCTCGAGTATATCGGCGTCAGTGGGAACCAGGGCTTGTTTCTCGACACTGCGTGGCATCACTTCACCGCGATCCTGAAAATCCTGCTTAATGGCATCGAGGAGTTTATAATTCAAGACCAGACGTTTCTTGAGCACTCTGGTCAAGAGTTTTTTACTGATGTCATATTCGCCGGAAACAACACTTCCGAGGACAAAAATCAGGGTCGAACGCTCGATCGCCTGTCGTAAAATTTCTTCAAGACGTGATTCCTGGGCACTGACGGCGCTGACATAATCGATCTCGACACCTGCTTCCAGAAGCTGGGTGGCGATCGGAGCAATTCCACTGTTTCGAGAATCTTGGATAATAAATTCACTTCCTGCAGCAATAATTTCAACAGACACGTGTTCGTCGGTATGCAGTTGTCAGTATTCCGCAAGCAGGCTTCTCGGCCGACTGTTACGCGTTGAATACTGACGACTGTTTCCTGTTCAGCGGATCAGCGCGGCGATAATCTGGAGTACGATATTTCCATAGACTCCGGCCAGCGCGTCGTCGGCCATCACGCCGAAGCCCTTCAAATTCGGATTAAGGTCGATTTGACGGATGGGATATGGTTTCAAAATATCAAAAATGCGGAAAACAAAAAACCCCAGGATGATAAACAGCCCGCTTTGAGGCAGAAAAGCCATTGTAAGGAAATAGCCGATAATTTCATCGATCACGATAATACCGTGATCCTGCTGTCCAGTCGCCTGTTCGATTCGATTCGCTCCCTGAATACCAAGCCCAAAAAGCAGGGCACTTATCAGAAGATAGGGAATCCAGCCCAGCTTTAGCAGGATCAGGTAGAGCGGAATTGCCGCTACAGTGCCGGCAGTTCCTGAGGCAATCGGGGAATAGCCCGACAAGAACCCTGTGCTCAGGATGAGCTGGAACCAGCCGATTTTTTTCGCAAGCGTCTCTATCGTATTCATTACAGATGAAAATTTTAGCAGGGGAATGGTATTCCCAGTTATGAGAAAATGTTTCTGTCTGCAAATATGTTATGTAGATATCAGAATACATCGTGAAAACCCTGTCAACAAATATGTTCCATAATCTGAAAAAGCCAGAAAAGTTTTTCAATATCAAATTTTTTCTTGACTAAAATGCTCGTGTTCCTGTGTAATGGATACTGTTGATGGGCCGTTAGCTCAGTTGGGAGAGCAGCTGACTCTTATGTAACGGGAGCCCCATGCAGTAATGAATGGGTGAACATTCGGCTATATGCTAGGACGTCCTGAGAGCCTGGACTACTTCCTTAGAAGTAAAAATGTTCAGGATTGGATAATTAGCAGGCAACCCTTACAGCGTACCGGATTTGCTGTGAAGTGATTTTTCTAAGGCGAAATTGCAGACGCAGTATTCCAGCAGAACGATGGTATGTCTGTGAGGAAGCCCTCAGAGGCCATACGCCGAACATCCGACCAGGTTAAGCTGAGGATGATGAAATGGTCCAGACCGCAACATCGCTACTATGATGGATGGCTGTACGAAAGGCAGTGCGGCAGGTAATCAGCGGGTCAAAGGTTCGAGCCCTTTACGGCCTATTTAGTGAGAAGCCACGAATTCATTGTGAATTCGTGGCTTTTTTCTTTATGACGTTCAAGACAATTCATTGTTCTATGATTAGCGAAGCAAATGACTCCATCACATGAAAATCCGGGGTTAATGACGCGATTGGATTCCAGCTGCGGTAATGAACGTCATCTGTCTTGTCGCCGCATTTATAGAAATTTCCCCGAAACGTCCCTCCAGGTATCCGAACAGCAGCGTCGTTGACAAAAACAGAAAAGGGCATTTTGATCGTCAGATCCCAATCCTCTTTTCCCCTGAACGGGTCATCAATGGGGGAACTGCCCAGCGAGGAAATTGTCTCGATGCTCTGCAGAACATCACGTGAAAAACGACTGCGATCCCTGCCCCTTCCGTAGCCGAACAGCTTCGTGCCTATCGCATTGACTTCAAGATTATAATATCTGCAATTATCGAGGCTTATAAAAAATTCACAACAACTGTCCTGAAAGACATTGCTGTTGTCAAGCGTGTTGACAGCCCTGACTTTTTCTCCTTTCACAACATAATGAAGGTAAAAGTTACTACCATCATGAAGGATATGGAATCCTGCAGCCGGCCCGTCAGAATAGTTCTCCCAGTTGATTTGATCGATCTCATGTTTTGTTGATAACGTCAGTGTTCTTTTCAGATCATCCAGAGAATCTACTTGTTGTATTCGTTGCACAACGACTTCTTTCATAGCTGTTTCCTGATAATTTTTGATAAGAGTTGTGAATCCTGATTGCTGGCTTGATGTTTACGCTTACTGTACTCTCGTGATGTAAAGTTAAGCTTGTGCTCCTCCGGTTCCGCGGAAAAAAGCATCTGGTCCAAAGAGACTATCTGGATAAGCCAGTCAAAAAATAAAGACCATGGTACAGGGGGCATACTATGGCAACGATCTCCTGTCTCAGCAGCGTTGCAGACCAGGCTGGCGGCGCTTTTCAGGCTTGACGAATAACGCTTCGATACCAGATTTCGAGGTTGAGCAACAGCCAGATACGATGCCTGTGATCGAGCTGTCCGTTCTGGTGCTCCTGTAAAATACGCTGCAGGCCCGCTTCGCTGAAGATGCCGTCCTGGACGAGAAGTGAGGGCGAGAATGTCTCATGGAGCATGTCGCGTAATTCATGGCGAAACCACTGTCCCAGCGGCACTCCAAAGCCCTGCTTCTTCCTGAGCAAAATCTTCGGAGGGAGCCAGTGGCTCGCAATTTTTTTCAGAAGCTGTTTCAGCTTGGTCCTTCGAGCCTTGACATGGGCAGGAAGTGTCGCAACCAATTCCATCAATTTATGGTCGAGAAACGGAGAACGCCCCTCCAGGCTATGGGCCATTGTCATGCGATCGACCTTGACCAGCAGGTCGCCTGGCAGATAGGTCATCACATCTGAATAAAGCATTTGATCGATAGCATCTTCGACGTGGTCGGCATGCAGATATTGCATCATGTACGCCAAAGAATCAAGGGACGCGACATGCTCTCGTAATTCATCGGTCAAAATATTCAGTTTACGATGCTTCTCAAAAATTGTCATGGTTCGGGCATAGTGATATTCCGGTTTTTCCAGAGAAAGCTCGTTAAGAAAGCGCAGACGTCGCAAAAACGACCGACAGGGCGCGGGGAGGGCTGTCTGCGTCCTTGCTGTGTCGTATACGCGGTCGAAAAAAGGCCTTAATATGCGTTTTCTCAGTGTGAGGGGCAGGGCGCGGTAGTAGTTGACAAGCCGGCAGCCGGCGTAACGCTCGTAGCCTGCAAAAGACTCGTCCCCGCCATCGCCGTTCAGGGCCACTTTGACATGCTGACTCGTGAGTTCGGCCAGATAAAATGAGGGAATGGCAGAAGGATCGCCAAACGGCTCGTCAAAATGCCAGACCAATTTCGGGAGTATTTCTACAGCATCGGGCTCAACGATCAATTCGTGATGTCTGGTGTTATACTGTTGAGCAACGAGACGCGCATACGGCAGCTCGTTAAATTCTTTTTCGTGAAATCCAATCGAAAATGTCTCAATCGGCTGATCGCTGTATTGCGACATCAGAGCAACGACGAGGCTGGAGTCAATGCCTCCGCTCAAAAAAGCCCCGACCGGGACATCGCTGATCATGCGCATGCGCACTGCGTCATGGAGGACGTCTTCGACTTGTTCGAGCATCTCATGTTCATCCATCCGAACTTTGGGGCTGTACTGCAAGTCCCAATAGCGTTCCGTTGTAATGACTCCACCCTCACAGACCAGGCGGCAGGCAGGAGGAAGTTTCATAATGCCTTGAAACATTGTGAGAGGCGGAGGAACGTATTGATAGGTCAAATAGTGGTACAGGGCCTCAAAATCCACTTCACGCTGAACGCTGCGATCTTGAAGCAATGATTTTATTTCAGAGGAAAAACTGAGTGCAGCGTCTGTGAGATGGTAGAAGAGAGGTTTCTGCCCGACGCGATCGCGCGCTAAAAACAGGCGCTGCGCACGGACATCCCAGATCGCAATGGCAAACATGCCGCGCAAATATTTCACACACTCTGTCCCATACTCATCATAGAGATGAAGAATGACCTCTGTGTCGGAATGAGTCCTGAATGTGTAACCTTTTTTCTCCAGCTCGATACGACGCTGGGGAAAGTTATAGACCTCTCCGTTATAGACAATCCAGAGATCTTTGCGGATGTTAGACATCGGCTGCTGGCCTGTGGAGAGATCGATGATGCTCAATCGGCGATGGCCTAAGCCTACATGTCCGTCCACGTAAATTCCGCTCTCATCAGGACCACGATGAACGAGCGCGTCGCGCATTTTTTCCAGAAGCGAGGACTCTACACGGCGCTGAGTGTCAAAATATATTTTCCCGCAAATTCCACACATAATGAAAACGCTCTTGCTGAATGACAGGGCTATTTTCCAATCCCTGGGCGGACCATGGCAGGCAAAAGCATCGATTCAGCGTCAGAAGAAGTCTGGGAATGACCGATATTACGTTCAAGCGCAAAAATTGCGCCGGCCAGGATCCAAAGCCCTCCTGCGATTTCAATGACGGCAAGAGAATCGACAAAGAGATACCCTGAAACAGCAGAACACATTCCAGATAAGAGTGTGAGCATAACAATCTGCTCATCTTTTCCCGGCCGCAATTCGGCAGGCTGTTTCAACACGCTCAGTCCGCTTCGCATGGTGACGATCAACATGCCCAGAAAAGGAATGAAACCCAACAGTCCCATTTCCGCTAAAATTTTAAGAAATTGATTATGGGGCGACAGGCTGAAAAATCCTACGGTTCTCGTTCCCCAGAAAAGATCGTAGCCTATGCCTGACAGAGGATGCTCTACGAAGGTCTGAATGGCCTGAAGAGCGGCATTTTTGCGTAAAGAATCACTGACGGCTCTCGTGTGGTATAAGGCCTGATACAGGCTGTTTCCCTGATAGGAGGAAAGTCTTGTACGCATGTACAGATCGTAGGAATTGACGGCCAGAACCAGAATCGCCGTGATGAGGAGCAGCGGCAGAAATGATTTCCATGTCCATTTTTTGTGAGAGAGCTTTGTGTAGTACAGGTATGCAATCACAATCACGCTCAAAAATAGCTGAACCGCTGCTCCGCGTGAAAACGATAAGATCAGAACCCAGACATGTAAGACGATTAGTGGAAGATACAAGAAATATCGCTGCCACAGATTCCGTGCTCTCCACATGAAAGATACCAGGGCGATCGAGAGCATAATGACAATAAATCCTCCTAATTCGTTCGGGTTCGAGAAGATCGATGTCGCCCGGCCGTAAAAGCGAAGTTCAGGATCAAACAGAAAACTCAGCAGAGGAGGAGCTTCGCCCTGATAATATTGCAGGATTCCCAACAGCGCGACAACGGCTGACACCATCAGCATCACATTGAGCAGCACTCGAATATGATGAGTCGTGTTTAATGAAAAATAACTGATGTAGCTCAGTAGAATCTCTTCAATAATCCGAAGGGCAAAAAAAAGCACAGTGGCTTTTAACATTGTCGGGGTGACCAGACTCGTTGTCCCGAGCGCTGCTGCAGTTTTAACAAGCGACGCCGCAAGAGACGCAAAGAAGAACGCGGTGAATTTGGTAAAAAGCGACAGATTGCGAGTGATACCGTATTGAAATCGCTTGCCCAGTCCCTGAAGAAGAATATACGCGAAGGCCGCCCAAATCATGGCACGCTTCATGTAGAGCAGCGATACAATATGGACGTCCCGAAACGGAAGCGCCGCAGCGATGACCACGATGACGAATTCAGGTTTTTTCACAAAGAACGGCAACGCACACGCTGAAAGGAGCAGGCCAGTGCTTATCAGCAGCGGGGAACGGTTATAGAGCCTGACAACGAACAGCGCCGCCAAGACTGTCAGCAGAAACTCGAGCTGCTGTCGTGAGACCTTGTTTTTTATCCAAAGGCTTGTCATGATGCGCTGAGACTACAGTACAATTTTTCGAATTTGTCAATCATCTTTTCCATGGAAAAATATTCTTTGACGCGTTTTACCGCATTTTCCCGACATCTGGAAGCAAATGCAGGAGCGTTCAAAAAGCGCAGGATCGCCTGAGAAAGGGCCTGGGGGTCTTTAGGTGGGATCAAGAGCCCGGTCTCATTGTCGAGAATCGCTTCCGGCGTCCCTCCGACATGCGTTGCCACAAGAGCTTTGCCAGAAGACATGCCTTCCAAAATGACATTTGAGAAGCCTTCCTCATACGAGGCTGACACTTGAATATCGATAAGCTGGAGCCAGTCCTCCACGTTCGTTACTCCCCCAACAAGCTTGACATGCTGTTGAAGAGCATAGTTCTCGATCAAGGCCTGTAATTCTTGCTCCATGTTGCCCTCCCGCCCGATACATAAAAAGCGGGCATCAGGATAGTGCTGCCGGACTTCCGAAGCTGCAATGATAAATTCCCGATGACCTTTATATCGGTATAAATTTGCAATGATGCCGATCACCGGAGCGTGATCAGGGATGCCAAGTTCACGTTTTTTATGTGTGACAAAAGCGCGATTGGAGGCCTGCGGGGCATAGCGTTCGATGTCAACTCCATTATAAATCAGCTCAATTTTTTCGTCAGAGATGCGCTCCCGCGCCAGAACATCATCCCGTAATGCCAGCGAATTCACGAGTACGCGGTCGCTGAAACGATTGACGCTGTTCTCAAGCATTTGAAGCAGAGCTTTGCCATCTTTAAAATATCCCAGACAGCGTCGACTTGTAATGATATGCGCGCAGCCCGACAACCTGGCCGCCCATCCGCCGTAGACCGAAGGCGCAAACATATAGCAGTGGACAATGTCAGGCTGCTCCCGCCTCAAATATCGATACAAGGCTCCAAATTGCCGGATACGTCTGAAGGGGATTGGCGATGCGTTTTCGATGCTGGCGTTTCTCCTGTGAAATGCGTGAAACATCGTAAGATGAACCCCACGTTCCCGCGCCAGTGTCTCTAAAGGACCTCCGCCGTGCAGACAATACAGCCGAGTTTCAAACAGATCCGGATGTACTCTTGAAGCGACTTCAATAATCTGGCGCTCTGCTCCTCCGGCATCCAAGGTTCCAATGAGATAGACGATTTTCTGTTTTCGAGACCTATTCATTCTTTGCTTTCAGGAAAATTTTGTGGAGCGCTGGGCTGTCACCGTTTCCACATACAGCTCCTCCAGCTTAGTTATCATGAGAGTGATGTTGAAATGTATCTGTGCTCGTTCCCGGGCGGCTTTTCCCAGCTGGTGACGCAGGGATTCATGACGGAGCAGCTGAAGAATTGCCCGGGACAATAATTCCGGATTGTCGGGCGGGATCAGGATCCCGCTGCGTCCATCAACAATCAATTCCGGGCTTCCCCCGACATCAGTCGCAATGATGGCTCTGCCTGAAGCCATTCCTTCCAGAATGGCATTCGACAGGCTCTCTGTCCGTGATGAGGACACATGTACATCAATGATTGAAAGTAGTTCAGGAATATCATCCCGTTCACCTGTGAATATAACAGAGTCTTCTATTTGCAATCTCTCGGCAAGCTGTTCTAATTCGTGACGCATCCCCGCATCACGACCGATAATCAGAAATAGCGTCTCCGGGCAGGTGCGCAGTACGGCAACAGCAGCCTTCAAGAATGTATCGATGCCTTTACAGGCATGTAAATTGGCAAGGACCCCGACCACATATTTTTTTTCACGAACTTTGTGCTGCTGCAGAAACTTTTCCTTATTCAAGGCCGCCGTCGTATATTTCCCGAGTTCAATGCCGTTCTGGATCGTAAGTATCTTACGGGCATTGAGAAATCGCTCTTGCGCAAGACATTGCTCTCTCGTCTTTTGCGAGTTAGCCAGCACTTTTGCGGCAAGCGCATTTGAAAGAAAGAGCAGCCAGCGGTAGTGCGGTTTGAGTGACGAGACGTCAACGAGTTCCCTCCTGCCGGTAATGATGATAGGAACGCCGGCGAATCTGGCAGCCAGCGCGGCGTAAATATTGGCCCAGAAGAGGTAGCTTTGCACAATGTCGGGCTTTTCGCGGCGTATGTGCCCGGTCAACTGTCGAAGAAACGTTATCAGTTCAACGTACGAGCCGGCATGATATTTTCCTGTCAAGCCGGAGAATTCCAGCCGGGTCACAGGCACGTTCAGGGCCTGAATGTCTTCACGCAGTTTGCCGTCGCGCGAAAATGCCGTTACCCGCAGCTCGAAGCGCTCTCGGTTCAGCCGGCGTAATGTTTCGACAAATTGCCGTTCGGTTCCTCCGATATCGAGGGTACCCAGGACAAAAAGAATTTTAATTTTTTGCATATGAAGCGCGTGAGAGCTAGAGGATTTTGTACACGTGAACGTCGGCATTGGAATAGACCAGCTCAAATGCTTCTTGCTGTCGCTCAACGAAATCGGCCACCTGCGCTGTATCTAATGTGCCGATGATAAAATATGCAGCTTCTATTTTGCGTAAAAAATCCCAAAGCTCTGCATCGCTGTGAACGTCATGGGAATACGAGGCTTTTCTCCCGGTAAACAGGGCCAGAACACGAGGTTTGCGAAAGAAAAACACATCATTTTGGTCCGTATGCGCCTTGATATACGCAAAAAGCTCGACATTTTCTTTTTTAGCAACTCCCTCGCGTATCGGGCCGTAATCCATTGTGGAATACTGAGCCGCATAGACAGCGAACGCGGCAACAAGGAGCGCGGCAAGACTCCATTTGGCCGCACGGGGTGTGCCCAGGGAATGATGGAGATACTGAATCGCCCAAGATATATAGAAGACATAGAGGGGAAGGAGCGGAATTACATAGCGCATCTGGCCGAAAGGAAAAATAATAATGGCTGCGATATAGAAAACGCTAAAAATTTCCAGAATTCCCAGCGTTTTTTTCACGCGTATTCCATACGCAAAGCAAGCTGCTATCGTTGTTACGGTGAACAGAACGTGGCGGGCGGAATGGCTGTAGCCGTTATTCCAGAACAGGGAAAGACGTTTCGTGTATAAGACTGCATTCTGAAGACTGCTTTGAAGATTAATCTGCATGAATTGATCGATATAGCTTCGATCGCTGTGAAAAAAGAGCGCTTGCAAGACGATCAAGATACCTGTAATAAGCGAAGTTGTCACGGCAAAAGCAGAGATTCGACGTCTTTGGATCACGTCGCAGACAAGAAGACTCACAAGCAAAATAAGCCCCAGACTCCTTGTGCCATACGCTGAATAGATGGTCAAGCCAAGACACAGTGTGGAGATCTTGCGAGGCGCACGGGTGCTTTGATAGGTCTTCTGGATCAGGAAAAGACCAAGATACACGAAACACAGAAAAGGAATATCCGAGAGAATTTCATCTTTCATCTCCCAGAAATAGGGATGAAAAGCGAGGAGGCTCAGTGCTGTGATGAGATATGGAAAAGATAATTCATCTCGAAAAGTGAGATATACACACCACAATGCAAGAAGAAAAAAAAGTATGACAGAATATTTCATGGGGGTCAGGTTGAAGCCGAAGACGTAATAGCTTGGTACTAATATCAGAGGGAAGACCGGAGGAAAGGTTTCAGGCCCCAGGGTTGCGTAGCAGGGATTATAGATATAACCGGTTTGGTGATAGGCACGTCCTTCGACAAGATTTTTGGCGTGATGGATATATTGACTGAAGTCACCTCCCCAGGGATGCCCTGCTCTCAGGGTCGATCCGTACACGATGCCGACAAGCACCATGATGGCCAGCACACACGATTTTGCTCTAGGTGATGTGGTTGATATAGACATATTACTGTTGTGAAACAGGGGCTGAAAGTTTTTTGTATAATAAAGACAATAAGATCGCTGTTGTGAGTGCATATACGACGGATGTCGCTGCCGCAATGCCGATATGCCCCCACAATTTCATGAAACACCAGTTACAGAAGATATTGAATCCCACACTGAGAGCTGAAACATACATCAAGATTGTGTTCTTTTGTAACGCATTGTAGACCCTGGCTGTCAGAATTCCTGTCGCCTGAAACGGCAGCCCCAGACTATACGCAATCCAGGCTCCTGAAGTCGAAAGTGTCGATATTTCGGAGAACTCCCCGCGCTGGAAAATCACCTGGATCGCAGATCGGCCTCCCAAAAGAATTGAAACGCTCAACGGTAGCAATATCCACCAGATCCGTTTCAGGGTAAGAAGAAACGTATGCCGCAGGCCCTGCATATCGTTATCGGCAGCCTGCTTTGCAAAGAACGGCAGCACAGCCGTCGAGAGCACCATGATGAAAAGTTGATTCACAAGGCTGTGCAGTCTGGATGCATAGTTTAATGCCGCAATACTTCCGGGTGCAAGAGTGGAGGCCATCATTTGATCGATCACGAGATTAATATGTCCAAACGAGGCGCCTATGAGCAGCGGAAGCATCAGAAAAACGCCTCGTTTCAGGTCAGCGTTCGACCAGGCAAGCAGAGCTGTATTTCGGGGAAACAAGCGCGTGAATGCAAGAGTGAGCATGACGATCGTCTGCAGCAGCAGGCCCAGCACAAGCCCCCACATCAGGGCAATAACGCCCTGCTCGTGAAAATACATAAGATAGATGAGTGACAGCACACCGTTTAGAAAAGGCAGCAGGGATGGCAAAGCAAAATGTTTATGGATATGAAAGACGCAGAGAGCGATCTCATTGAGAAGAGTCAGGATGACGAGAATCGTTGAAATGCTAAGGAGCGATGAAGTGAATTCTTGTTGGGCAGCGGTAAATCCTTTCCCGAGCAGCGAAGCTACCGCCCGGCTCCCGATCCCTAAAAAGGCTGTCAGAACGAGAACCAGCAGCAGGGTCCCGAGGCTGAACGTGATAAAGACGGAAAAAGCGTATGCCTCACCTCGCTCTTTCGAGATTTTGATGACGTGGGGAATAAGTGTCGCGTGCAGTGCGCTGACGAGGATGCCTGTAATTAACAACATCGGAGTCAAAGAAATAAAGTACGCGTCAAGCCAGGCCGACGTTCCGTAATATCGCGCAATGAGGAGGGATTTGACAAAACTTGCCGAATTGGCGAGCAGGGTCCCTGCGGCAAGCACTAAGCCCGCTTTTTGAATTCGCTGAACGTTTTGCAGAAAAGATGCCTTTTCCATCATCATACACACTTGAGCGGCATCGCCTGACAACTAATGTTTTTTCAAGACAAGGCGGATCATATATTCGCCTTGTTGAATTCCATTGTCAAGAGAGAGATCGCGCGTAGCATCCAGATTGAACACACTGCGGGCGGTCGGCGTATCATGATCGCCCATGATCTGCAGATAATTCCCTGACGCCGAAGCGTTCCTTACTCTGACGTACACGTGTATGGCACGTTTGCCGTGCAACAGTGATATGTCGATCGGGATCTCGTTCCAGGCCGGCTCGTGGGGGATCGAATGCGTCAGGGGTTGAATGAGCTCTTTGTTGACATAAATATCGGTGATGCAGTCGCCGGGGACCCCGCGATTCATCAGAATCTGCAGGACGGCTTCATCATAAGAGGCAACATCATCGGGCAGGCAAAGAGTTTTTTTGATTCGTGTGTCTTCAGAGGCCAGATAGCTCCGCCAGTCAGCGGAGCCGTCGTCATGGCCTAACACAAGAACACGACGATCTGGTGAGCGCTGCAGGACATCGGCAGCATCACAAGATGCTGGAGAAGCTGCTCTTTGCATTTCAAGATCGCTGGCATAATCGAGATGATGCTGATACAAAAATTTTGAAAACTCATGAATCGCCTTCGGCGTGTCAGGCAAAAATCGCTTCAGGGTTTCATAGTCAGGATACCGCTCCCAGATGAGGTCAAAAATTGGGGACGTACTCTCCGGAGAGCGGCGGAGAAAGGACTGAATCAACTCTAGCGCGTGAGCCGGATCGTGCGGGTAGAGCCAGCTGGCGACGACTCCGCGCAAAAAGAGACTTCCGGGATATTTTTGTAGGGCGTATAAAAAATATTGCTGCGCTGGACACGCTTCAGGAGGCAGTGTGAAACAGTTGTGCTGTTCATCTTCAAGTCGCCCTAATTCGTAATAATTCCACGGATCTCCAGGATTCAGCATGATCGCCTGCCTGATCGAGGCTGCCGCGTGCTGCATCATGCGCTGCGATTCCTCAAGAGAGCTTTGTTCCGCGGAAAGCTGATGAAGAGCTGTTGCGAGTGTCTGGTGGTATTGAGGGTTGTGCGGGTCGAAACGTACTGCGCGGCGCAGTGTGTGAAGCGCGCGTTGAGCATGACTTGTTGAAATCCTGGAAAATTGCTGATGGTACAGCAGTGCGATCACGGGCGGGACTGCGCGTGCGATATAGGACAGTAGCAGTATCCCGAAAAGCCCCAGAATGAGAGCATAACGTGTCGGCGATATGATGAAATCCCGTTTTTTCATTTCGGCGTTCGGCGATGAGAGTGGGCGGATACGGAACTGAGAGCCGCAATGACTGTGAACGAGAACGCATTGGATGGGAGGTGTAAATTAAAGTCAATAAAACTATGCAGCAAAAGACAGCTCAGTCCGCTCAGGCCTCCGATCGTGAAAATAATTGCCCATCTCGCCTGACGTTGCATCCAGGCCCGTATAGTGCTGTGAAGAAAGAGCGCAAGGATGCAGAGCACAAGGAATGCGCCTATGGCTCCTGTTTCAGTCAGTAACTGCAGGTAATCGTTTTCAGCATGGTCGATGCGTAAATCCGACGGAAAACTCTGGCTCTGAGGATAGATATGCGGAAACGATCCCAGCCCGGTTCCAAAAATCGGAGACGCCCGGAACATGGAAAACGTGTCGTTCCAGATTTTGCGCCGAAGTTGAAAGGAGAAGTCTGAGTCAAGGTCAGCCAAGGTCTGTAAACGTGACGAGATCGATCCATGCCCCAGCAGAATTGCCGCGACAAAGGCCGTCAGCAGGACAAGCAGGATAAGAGGGGCGCGTTTTCGGATTATGCGCCGGCTGTAGGCCAATGCCGTAAAAAAGAGCATTCCTGCGGCGAAACTCAGCAGACCTCCACGAGAACCACTGAGCAGGAGCGCACCGATCGTCAGCGCCGACAGAAATCCGATCAGCACCACTTTCATAAATTTTTCACTCAGAAAACGGAAACGCTTTTTTGCAGTCATCTGGCGGCGCTCCTCAAGCTGGAACACTAAGAGACTCAAGAGAAGCGGGATCGCCAGTTCCAGATACCCGGCAAAATGATTCTTATTCACGAAGCTTCCTGACAGTCCGAAGCTGTGCGTGTGGTGATGCAGGAAAATCTGCTGTCCACCTGACAAATAGTCCAAAAGGCCGTAAAAGGCTTCAACAACGCCGACAGCCGCGATCGTGTACATCAGTCGTTTTATTTGACGAGGAGAGCGGAGGTTATTCACGATCAGGAAAAATACACCTGTATAAGCCATGAGCGTATGGAATCCTGTTTCCGTTGCATGCCGGGACATTGACACTGTGAGAGCATGTGGAACTTCTACCTGAATTGCTGACGCCGCATCGGCATAGAAGTGATATGCCGCCGGCGAGACGAAACGCAGCAACGCTGTCGGGAGCGGAATCATCTGGAAGACAACAAGCGCGCAAAAAGCAAGCAGCGGCAGAAGAAAAGACGGCACGATCAGGCGAAGACGATAATGAGCTGCATTAGTTCCAGGCGTAAGCAACACACGCCGTCGCTGTGAGAACATTTTTGCCAGCCACACGAGCATCATCAATCCTACGGTAATTTCCATGAGGAAAACTGAACCGTCAAGCACTCCTCCGAAAGCCAAAGGCATATAGATCAACAGCATGATGATGCCGGCCTCGATCGTCTTATCATACATTAAGTTATCCGCTCTGTCGCTGGTATTGGTGGTTTCCTCATAGAGAGGCCGTCTGGGCGTGCACGGGGAAGACAAGAGTGCGCCCGGCGTTTTGGTCTTGTGCAAGCCAGGACCATGACGCTGTGCGGCCTGAATGTCAAGGAAAAACAGCGTACTGAATGCTTTTTGACGGAACTGCCGGTGTCTCCCTGACGAAGACCGCTTTGTGGGGATTTTTCCCGGGAAGGAGAAACAAAAGATGTTTTGCACTTGACATAATTTGTCTCTTACAGCAAAAGTGTGCTGATTCGGTGACGCTTTCGGGCAGGGTGTTGCAGATTGGGATTTGAATATTGCATGCCCGATGTAAAGCACAAGAGGAGTTATGAGTACATTCGTATTGACCTTTCCGGGACAAGGCTCACAAGCCGTAGGTATGGGTAAAAATCTGGCCGAGACCTTTCCTGTTGCCAGACAACTGTTTCATGAAGCTGATGAGGCCCTGGGTTTTCGCCTGTCAACGCTCTGCTTTGAAGGCCCTGAAAAAGACTTGCAGTTGACTGCGAACACGCAGCCTGCCATTCTCACCGTCAGCATTGCCGCTTTAAGAGTTTTGCAGGAACGGATCGAGCTGGATGTCGCTGCTGTTGCCGGACACAGTCTGGGAGAGTATTCCGCGTTAGTCTGTGCCGACGCGCTCGATTTTGCCGATGCCGTGCGTATCGTTCGAAAACGTGGTGAGTTCATGCAGGATGCGGTGCCTCCTGGTGTCGGCACGATGGCCGCGATTATAGGTTTGGACCAGCATACAGTTGCAGAACTCTGCACGCAAAGCAGCCGCGCCGGGAACCTTGTAGAATTAGCGAACATCAATTCTCCCGGACAGTATGTTGTTTCCGGACATGTGGATGCCGTTACTAATGTTGTTGAACTGGCAAAGGAAGCCGGTGCCAGGCGGGCGCTGCTATTGCCGGTTAGTGCGCCGTTCCATTGCGAACTGATGAAACCGGCTGCAAATCGGCTGGAACAGGTTTTGAATGAGGTGACGTTCAACGATCTGAAGGTGCCTCTCGTCAATAACGCTGATGCGGCAATCCTGACAAAGGGCGATGAACTGCGCACGTCGTTGCTGCGGCAGATGTATCGATCGGTGCAGTGGGTTCGTTCGATCGAGAGATTACTTCAGGACGGCGCTGACACATTTATTGAAGTCGGCCCTGGAAAAGTTCTGAGCGCTTTGCTGAGACGCATCGAGAAAAAGGCTGTTGCTTTGAATGTTTGTGATGTGAACACACTGGAGCAGACTGTTGAGCGTATAAAAGGATAAGGCATGATGGAATTTGAAGGGAAGACGGCTCTAATCACTGGGGCCGTTCGAGGTATTGGCCGGGCTGTGGCGCTGAATTTGGCGCACGCTGGAGCCGATATTGCCGCAGTCTATCAAAAAAATCAGGAAAAAGCCGCTGAACTCGTGAACGAGATCGAGGCACTCGGCCGAAGATGTTTGTCGCTGCAGGCAAACGTGGCGGTCGAAGACGAGGTGGACGCCGCAGTGAACGCCACGCTGGAGACATTCGGGCGGATCGATATCTTGATCAATAACGCTGGCATCACCAGAGATACCTTGATTCTGCGTATGAAGGGTGGGGACTGGCGGGACGTCATTGATGTCAACCTTTCCGGTATGTTCTATTGTGTGAAGGCCGTCACCAAACCCATGTTCAAACAGCGTAGAGGGAAGATCGTGTTTATCAGCTCGATTATTGCTGCAACGGGCAACGCGGGCCAGGCTAATTATGCGGCATCGAAAGCCGGGACGATCGGTCTGATGAAATCCGTTGCAAAAGAATTTGCCGGCAGAGGCATTCAGGTCAATGCCGTGGCTCCCGGATTTATCGACACTGATATGACAAGCAGCTTGCAGGAAGATCTTCGAAAGCACTACATGGAACAGATCCCTCTGAAGCGCTTTGGAACGGCAGATGACGTCGCCGAGACCGTACGATTTTTAGTCTCGGAGAAGGCCGACTATATCACTGGCCAGCTTATCCACGTAAATGGTGGATTGTATATGTAGCATGAGTTGTACGATCGTGGAACAGTAACCCCATAAGAAGAAGGAGAATATCATGGCAGATCTGGATAGAATTAAAGCCATTGTTGCAGAACAGTTAGGCGTGGATGAATCTGAAGTGACCGAAGAGGCATCGTTTGTTGATGATCTCGGCGCGGATTCGCTGGATACGGTAGAACTCGTGATGGCCCTGGAAGAAGAATTCGGTATTGAAATTCCCGATGAAGACGCAGAAAAAATCAGTACTGTGAAAGATGCTGTCACATACATCGCGGAGCACGAATAAGAAAGAAGTTCGACGGCTTTCTCTCAAGAGAATGAGCCCGGCGCAGGAGCGCCTGGACAACTCCAGCATCCTGCGTTGCCTAGGCGCGAGTCGCTTTCAACATGCCCCGGTAATCTGAGACTATGCGAGAAACACAACAGCACGAAAAGCAATCCTGGTGGCAGCGGATCATTCGTAAAAAGTCCAGATCTGGAGCCCTGGAGCGCGGGCTGATCGCTCGTCTTCGGCCTGAAGACTATGAGGAGTTGTATCACAATCTGGGCTATCGTTTCCAGCACAACGCCTTGCTTCGCCAGGCACTGACCCATCGTTCGTTCATGAACGAGTTCAGCCATCCTGAAATTGAGGACAATGAACGTTTTGAATTCTTCGGGGATTCGATCCTGGGTTTTGTGATTTGTGACTTTCTCTTTCGCACCTATCCTCACCTTCATGAGGGTGAGCTCTCGAAAATCAAATCGCATATTGTCAGTGAGCCCTTTCTGGCCGAGATTGCCAGAGACCTCGATTTAGGCTCGTTTCTTTTGCTTGGCAAAGGAGAAGCTGCGAGCGGCGGACATGAGAAAAATTCACTGATGTCCGATTGTTACGAAGCAGTCGTGGCAGCTGTTTATCTTGACGGCGGGATCGAGCCTGCGCGAGATTTTCTTCTGCGCTGTTTTCGGGAGCGTGTGATCAATTTGATTGAGAACCAGGATATTCTTGATCACAAATCGCTCTTGCAGGAGCGCGCGCAGGCGATGTTCGGCTCCACCCCGCGTTACAGGCTTCAGCACACTTGTGGTCCGGCACATAATAAAACGTACGAGATTCAGGTACTGCTCAATAAGGAGGTCTTCAGCTCCGGTAAGGGAAAAAACAAGAAAGAAGCCGAACAAGCTGCTGCCAAAGCCGCTCTGGCAAAGCTCAACATCCATAAGCAAGAATGAGAGTGACGTGTTTCGGCGCTTCAGTGTTGCTGCGTTTCATTGATTGTCCTCTGCATTCGCTTTTCTCCAAAACGCCTGACACTCAAACGCTCAAACATCTGAACTATGCGTGTTGCGTTTATTCATGACTGGTTGAACGGTATGCGAGGTGGCGAGCGCTGTCTTGAAGCCCTCTGTGAACTCTATCCCAAAGCAGATCTTTATAGCTTGTTTTATGAACCAGGCACACTGTCTCCTACCATCGAATCGATGTGTATCCAGACCAGTTTCATACAAAAACTACCTGGCGTTTTCAAGAAATATCGTCATTATCTTCCGCTTTTTCCAGTGGCGATCGAGCAATTTGACTTGCGGAACTATGAGCTGGTCGTGAGCCTGAGCCATTGTGTCGCCAACGGCGTGATTACGCGCCCTCAATGCTGTCATATCGGCTATACATTTACTCCGATGCGCTATGCCTGGGATTTGTATCAGGACTACTTCGGCGGAGACCGGGCAACAGGCGTTGTGCGCTGGGTTATTCCCTATTTTATGAATTACCTGCGTATCTGGGATACGGCAGCGAGCAAGCGGGTAGATCATTTTATTGCCATCTCGAACTATATTAAGCAGCGCATTAACAAACACTATCGCCGCCCGGCGGACGTGATCTATCCCCCGGTCGATACCGACTTTTACACGCCTTCCTCCGAGGACGCTCCCGGAGAATTTTACCTGATCGTCTCAGCGTTTGCGCCCTACAAAAAGATCGATCTCGCGATTGAAGCCTTTAACCGCCTGGGATATGCGCTGAAAATTATTGGTCGGGGACAAGAGGCCAAACGGCTGCAATCACTTGCTCGCCCGAATATCGAATTGCTTGGAGCATTATCGGATGAAGACGTTCGCGATCATTATCGCCGCTGTAAGGCGCTCATTTTCCCCGGAGAAGAAGATTTCGGCATTGTTCCGGCAGAGGCGCAGGCCTGCGGCCGTCCGGTCATCGCGTTTGCCAGAGGCGGCGCAACGGAGACAACGGTGGAAAAAGACACGGCTGTGTGGTTCCACGAGCAAAGCGTCGACGCGATCGCGGCAGCCGTCAAGGAGTTTGAATCCCGCGATTTTTCCCCAACACGAATCCGCAACAACGCCGTCCGCTTTGCCAAATCCCGTTTTCAACAGGAAATGTACTCCTGTATCGAAGAAAAATTGAGCAGAAGCCGACAAATCCCTTGACATTTTCTTCTTGAGTCCCGATTCTTTTTTTAGACATGTTCTTGTTAGAAGTCTGAACATTACAGCCGCATTCCCCAGCTCGCGTGACACTGTGTGTTCTTGTATTCGAGGGACGGCTATGGACAGGAGGTCTTTTTGATGGCGCGAACACGGCTGGCTCCTCAAGTCTTCAAAGTTCCGATCGATAAAATTCGAGCCGGGTATTACTCTGACAAATATTTCCTGCGAGTCAGTCAAATCCTCCGAAAGGAACAGCATAATCCTCGCGTCCTCTATCAGTTCTTTGTGAGAAAACCGGCTGTCGTCGTGGGCCTTGATGAAGTTCTTGCCATTTTACAATATTGTACTGGCTATTACGCTGATGAACAAAAGGCGAAGCTTTTGTATCGGGAGCTTCGGGAAACACAATACAAGCTGTATTCGGCCTCACCCGGAGGAAATGAAGAGGACGTCCTGCAGTTGAGCGCGTCCCGCCATAGCCTTCGACAGCAGCTCAACAGCCTATGGGTGAACTGCCGGGATCAGGTTCTTGTCAAAGCCCTTTATGACGGAGATCGAGTCGACCCCTGGGAACCTTTTCTGACGATTGAAGGCCCTCAGCAATATTTTGCGTATCTCGAAACCATCTTGTTGGGAACAATCGCCCGTCCGACAGCCACAGCCACGGCTACGGCAAAAGTCGTACACGCTGCTCGTGGAAAACCGATCCTCTTTTTCCCGGCCCGTTTCGATCATTTTTGGGTGCAGGCCACGGACGGATATGCTGCCATGAAAGCCGGCGCCTTTGGAGTAAGTACCGATGCGAATGCTTATTATTGGGGGGCTGAGGGGCTGGGAACCATTCCCCATGCCTTGATCGGGGCCTATGGTGGTTCAACCAGTGAAGCCTGTCTGGCTTTCGATCGTTGCATCGACGGTAATGTCAACCGGATTGCCCTGGTGGATTGGGAGAACGATTGTATCGGAACGACCCTCAAGGTGGTAAAAGCGTACGCTGCCGCTTATTGCGGCAGCGAGGCCGTTGAGAATTGGCCGAAAGTCATCGGACCGGGAAAGAATAAGTTATGGGGAGTACGTTTTGATACAGGCAAAACATTACGTGACAAATCGATTGTGCCGCAGGATCAATTGAGTTTAGGAGTCTGCCCGGAACTCGTGTACCGCGCTCGACAGGAGTTTGATAAGCATGGAATGCGGGAATTGAAGATCATGGTCTCTGGAGGATTTGACGCCAAACGCATTGAGATGTTTGAAAAGCTTGCCCTGCCTGTCGATTCCTATGGTGTCGGGTCCAGTCTTTTTCAGGAAAAAATCGATGTGACGGCTGATGTGGTGAAAGTCAACGGAAGACATTGTGCCAAATTCGGGCGTAAAGCCGGGAATTTCGACCGCTTGGAGTATGTAGAGCCATGAAAAGGGAGGAGAACACGCGCCTTGGGGCAGCGGCGGTGCTCCCGTGAAGATGCAACGCAAATACACAACACGCTCCTGCACTGCACATGCAGGAGCGTTGAGAGAGAGCAGCGTGTCTCTAGTGTGTGACAGGCTGATTATTCAGCAGCCAACTTTGCCTGTGCTGCGGCCAGCCGGGCGACCGGTACACGGTAGGGCGAACAACTCACATAATTCAGTCCCAGATTGTGGCAAATCGCGATCGATTTGGGCTCACCGCCGTGCTCGCCGCAAATACCGATTTTCAAATCCGGACGGGCCGCGCGGCCATCTTCAACCGCGATCTGCATGATTCGCTTGACGCCGACCGGTTCGATCGACACAAACGGATCTTCCGGCCAGATGCCTTTCGCAACATATTCCTGCAGGAATTTTCCAGAGTCGTCACGACTGATCCCCATAGTAAACTGGGTCAAATCGTTGGTCCCGAATGAGAAGAACTGCGCATGCTCGGCAACTTCACTGGCGGTCAAAGCAGCACGCGGCACTTCGATCATCGTTCCGACAGTGTAATCTAGTTCCACACATTCCCTTTCAATGATCTCATCAGCGATTTTCACAACACGCTCTCTCAGGTAGGCCAGCTCTTTGGCTGTTCCGACAAGCGGGATCATCACTTCCGGACGAGCATCGACGTTTTGTTTTTTGAGCTCGACAGCAGCTTCGAAAATGGCCTGAACCTGCATATCGTAAATTTCCGGGAACGTGACAGCCAAACGGCAGCCACGATGACCGAGCATCGGGTTGAATTCGTGCAGGGCATTCACATCGGCCAGCAGGTCTTCTTTCTCTTTCAGCGCCCGATAGAGTGTATCGATTTCAGCAAGGCTGCCCGCTTTGGTCATGCTCATTTTCAGTTCGGCCATTTCTGCGTTGATATGTTGAACGCTCGGCAGGAACTCGTGCAGCGGCGGATCCAATAAACGGATCGTGACCGGTAAGCCCTGCATCACTTCGAGAATGCCTTTAAAATCGCTGCGTTGCATCGGGAGAAGTTCCGACAGGGCGGTTTTGCGCAGGTCTTCATCGTCAGCCATAATCATGCGGCGCACGATCGGGATACGATCTTCGGCAAAAAACATATGTTCGGTACGACAAAGGCCGATGCCTTTGGCGCCGAAATCCCTGGCAATACTTGCATCTCTGGGGGTATCGGCGTTGGTCCAGACGCCCAGGGTTTTAATTTCATCGGCCCATGTCATCAATGTTTCAAAATTTCCACTGATTTCAGGTTTGATCAGTGGAGCACGACCGACGATCACCTCGCCTTTTGATCCGTCCAGGGTGATGTAGTCTCCATGTTTTACTTTCACGCTTCCGACGGTGAAGACTCCGGCGGCTTCGTTAATGCGGATGGCCCCACAGCCGACGATGCAACATTTCCCCATACCGCGCGCAACAACGGCTGCATGTGATGTCATACCGCCGATCGCGGTCAAAATCCCTTGAGCAGCATGCATTCCGCCGACATCCTCCGGAGTGGTTTCCGGACGCACCAGAATTACTTTTTCACCGTGTTCAGCAGCTTTTTCAGCTTCTTCCGGGGTAAAAACGACTTTTCCGACCGCTGCACCCGGGGAAGCAGGCAGTCCTTTTGCGAGCACGTCCACTTTGGCTTTTGGATCGATCATCGGATGTAACAGTTGATCTAACTGAGCTGGTTCAACGCGCTGAACAGCCGTTTCTTTCGAGATCATGCCTTCTTCCACCATTTCTACGGCAATACGGATTGCAGCAGCAGCGGTCCGTTTTCCGGTACGGGTCTGCAGCATGTAGAGCGTACCTTCCTGGATAGTAAACTCGATATCCTGCATATCGCGGTAATGGCCTTCCAGTTTTTTGTAAATTCCTTCTAATTGATCGTACACTGCCGGCATCACATTCTTCAGTTCAACGATTTCCGAGGGAGTGCGAATTCCGGCGACAACATCCTCACCTTGAGCGTTGATCAGGTATTCGCCGAAGAATTTTTTCTCGCCAGTTGCCGGGTCGCGGGTAAAGGCCACACCGGTTCCCGATCCGCCGCCCATATTGCCGTAAACCATAGTTTGTACGTTGACAGCAGTGCCCCAGTTATCAGGAATATTATTGATTTGGCGGTATTTGATGGCGCGGGTGTTGTTCCACGATCCAAAAACGGCGTTAATGGCGTGTTTCAGCTGTTCAAGGGGTTCTTCTGGAAAAGGCGCACCAGTTTTTTTTGTAATCAGTGCTTTGAAATCTTCGACCACAGCTTTCAGGTCGTCGACATCCAGTTCAGTATCCAGGTCTACGCCTTTGGCTTTTTTGCGTTTTTGCAGGAGTTCTTCAAATTCGGCATGTTCCAGTTCCAGGACGACATCGCCAAACATCGTCAGAAAACGACGGTAACTATCATAGGCAAAACGAGGGTTTCCGGTTTTTTTCGCAATCGCTTCCGCCGTCGCATCATTCATTCCCAGGTTGAGCACCGTGTCCATCATACCAGGCATTGAGACACGGGCACCGGAACGCACCGACACCAGCAAGGGATTCTCACTGCCGAACTTCGCCCCCATTGCCGTTTCCAGCTTTTTGACGTTCTCCAGCACCTGATCCCACATTCCTTCAGGGTAAGCCCCATTCAGTTTCTGATACTCAATGCAAGCTTCCGTGGTAATTGAAAAGCCCGGAGGAACCGGAATTCCCAGATTGGCCATTTCTGCAAGATTCGAGCCTTTTCCTCCTAAAAGGTTCTTCATTTCCGCTTTACCTTCGGTCTGATCTGCTCCAAAGAAGTATACCCATTTTGTAGACATGTGCTAACCTCCTGATATAGTGTTATCTCCTGTGTGTTCACATGGAAGATACAGACGACTGACTGTATTTCCTTAAATAATGAGAACAAGAATGCGATCGTTGAGTTTCATAAGCCCATCTAACCCAGCAAAGGCAATTCATAATCTTTGTCAAATAAAATCTAGCGGAAGTGTAAGAAGTGCTGAAATCCAGGAAGACTTTTCATTTGACAAGAATTGGTGATTGAGGATTGACTGCATTGATGAAGGCTGGATGCATGTGTACGGCAATCCAACAATCCCGAAAAAGCTTATGCCGGACAAACAATGGACGATTCTGGAGATTCTCCGGTGGACAACGGATTTTTTTAGGCAGAAAGGCGTGGACAGTCCCCGTTTAACAGCAGAAGTCTTGCTGGCGCATGTCCTCGAACAGGAGCGAATTTACCTCTATGTCCATTTCGATCAGCCGCTCGCGTATGAGGAGCGGGAACGCTATAAAGTGCTGATTCGGCGCTGCGCGAACGGTGAGCCGACACAATATCTGACCGGTGTTCAGGAGTTCTGGTCGCTGACGTTTGAGGTCACACCAGCCGTACTCGTGCCTCGTCCGGAAACCGAGCATCTGGTAGAAGCTGCTCTTACATGTGCTGTAAGCGAAGCGCAGCCCAAAATCCTCGATATCGGTACTGGCTGCGGCGTGATCGCAATCTGCCTGAAACATGAACTTCCAGGAGCTGAAGTGTTTGCCGGTGATATCTCCGAAGATGCCTTGAACGTGGCTATGCAGAATGCGGAGCGGTTGTTGAACGACGGAAACAGTATCTCATTTCGTCAGGGAGATCTTTTCACGCCATTCTCAGGTATGCGTTTTGATCTGCTTATCTCAAACCCTCCCTACATTTCTACCCGGCAGTATGAGGCATTAGAGCGGAAAATCAGAGATTATGAGCCGGCGTGTGCGCTTCATGCCGGGGAAGAGGGGCTGGATATCTACCGCCGTCTGATCGCGAACGCAGCTGATTACCTTAAGCCTGAAGGCTGCGTCCTGCTAGAAATTGGTCAGGGGCAGAAAGATGCGGTCGTTGAATTGTTTGACGCAGAGCGCTTCAGTATCCGAAAAATTATCAACGATTACGCAGGCATCGAACGCGTGATTATCGCCGGGCTGTAAAGGATTCTGGCAGAAATGTCGTGATTGTGAGTCTGCGCACATTTGAATGACGAAGAGAGTCACAAAAACCGCCGCTGCTTTCTGCTGGAGTTAATACTGCGTTGCGTGAATCTTCATACGGATTCTTTCTATGAAATCAGCTTCCTCACACCATACGGTCTTAATCGTCGATGACAGTCCGGCCAATCTCAGCATGTTGACCGGTTCGCTGAAGGAATTCGGCTATAAGACGCCGATTGCCCGGAATGGTGAGACTGCTGTTGTGCGGGCACAGTTGAAGCAGCCGGATATTATTTTGCTGGATATCGTTATGCCGGGGATTGACGGCTTTGAAACCTGTCGCCGTCTGAAAATGAATGAAGCGACCAAAGCCATTCCGGTTATCTTTATGACGGCACGTACAGGAACTCAGGATAAATTGAAGGGCTTTGAAGTGGGCGGCGTGGATTATGTCACCAAACCCTTTCAGCAAGAAGAGGTCCTGGCGCGCGTCGCAACGCATTTACGAATTCGGAAGCTGGAGCAAAGTCTGAGAGAGCAAAGCGCGAAACTCGGAGAAGCCAATCAGGAAATTCATCTGCTGAACGAACAGCTTCGGGCAGAGAACGTTCGAGTGAGCGAGTGCTTGAAAGAATCTGAATCCAAGTATCAGACCCTGGTTGAGGAGTTGAGCGACGGCTATTTTGTTCTTGAGGATGACGTGATTGTGTTTGCGAACCAGGCTTTTGCCCGCATGCATGGCTATTCACAGGAAGAAGTGCTTGGGAAGAATTTTTTTCTTTTTGTCGATCCGGAAAGCCGGGAAGACGTCACCGGGATTTACCGGAACGCCCGTCAGAACATGCCGAAGTCAGCCCTGCTGGAATATCAGCGCCTCACAAAAGACGGACAGAGCTTATCGACAGAGATGACAGCCAAGACCACCAGTTACGAGCGGAAAATCGTCAGTATCGGACTGTGCCGTGACATCACGGAGCGCCTTGAGATGGCGCATCGCATTCGTGACGCGGAACGCATGGCCTATATCGGCCGCATCACGACATCGCTTTCTCACGAAATTCGCAATCCGCTGTCAGCGATTAAGATGAATTTACGCATTCTGCAAACAGCTCGCAAGTTTAGCGATAGTGATTGGCGGCACATTGACATTGCCGTGAATGAAGTTACGCGGCTTGAAGAAATTTTGGACGAATTGTTGGACTTTGCCAAGCCTCTTCGGCTCACCATGGGAAAGTGTGCCGTGAATGACGTATTGCGCGAATGCCTCGACCTGCTTTCTGTGAAATTCGAACAGAAATCTTTGCGTGTCGTGCAGAGTTTTGCGGCAGATATTCCAACGATCTATGCTGATCAAAAGAAGCTTGCTCAAGCCTTTTTGAATCTGTTACTGAATGCGTTTGAGGCTTCCGGGCAGAACGGACGGATCTGGGTAAAAAGTGCCTATTACACGGATCAGAATGAGCCCAGGGTGGACCTTGTTGTTGAAGATGACGGCTCAGGCCTTCCCCAGGATCGGGCACAAGACATTTTTAAGCCGTTTGTTACGACCAAGGAGGACGGGACAGGTTTGGGGCTGACCAATACACTTCGAATCCTCGATGCCCACGGTGGATGGCTCAAGGCCGCCAACCGGAAACCGCAGGGAGCGTCATTTCACGTGTATCTCCCGGTTTAAGCTGCTTATGGCTGCGATATTAATCATTGATGATGAATGCTCGATCCGTGAAACGCTCGAAATTTTTTTGACAAAGAAAGGGCATCAGGTGTATCAAGCGCCCAACGGCAGCGAGGGGCTTGCTCTTTTCAGTCGTTATAAACCCGACATCGTGATTCTTGACATCCGTCTCCCGGATTTGAACGGTGTGGAAGTACTTAAACGTATTCAGCAAGACCAATCTCAGGCAAAGGTGATCATGGTCACATCGTTCCAGGACATGCAGACCGCGATTCAGACGATGCAGCAGGGAGCCTACGATTACCTGAGGAAGCCTGTGGATATTGATGATATGGAACGTGTGATCGATCAGGCTTTACAGGTGCTGGAAATTGAGCAAGACGTTCATCTGCTGGAAGACATCGATGGCACGGAGAACCTGGAGGCGATCATCGGCAAAAGCGAAAAGATGCTTGAAGTGTTTAAAACGATCGGCTTGTTGAGCCAGCACCGCGCACCGGTACTCATTCAGGGAGAGACCGGAACTGGGAAAGAACTTACAGCTCGGATGATCCACCGCAATAGCCCCTATCACAGCGAACCCTTTGTCACTTTCGATTGTTCTTCTGTTGTCGAAACCCTTCTGGAAAGCGAGCTGTTCGGTCATGAAAAAGGGGCATTTAGCGGAGCAAGCCGGACCACCAGAGGAAAAATTGAGACAGCCGGGAAAGGGACGCTTTTTCTCGACGAAGTCGGCGAACTGCCGCCGGGCCTTCAGAAGAAACTTCTGGGCTTTCTCCAACGGCGTGAGTTTATGCGGGTTGGCGGAAACCATGCCTTGCGCGCGCGTTGCCGGGTAATTACCGCCACAAATCGTGACCTGTCGATGATGGTCCAGCAGCGCAGATTTCGAGAAGACCTTTATTATCGTCTCAAGGTGGTGACCTTAGAGATCCCTCCGCTGCGCGAGCGGTCGTCGGATATCCCTTTACTGCTAACCCATTTTTTACACAAGATTAATCTGGAACTCGGCACCAGTGTCGTCAAATGGCAGGATGGTGTGATGAACCGCTTGATGACTCATCCCTGGCCGGGAAATGTTAGAGAGTTTGAAAATACGCTCGTGGAAGCAGTCGTACGAGCGAGGGGAAAAGTCATTCTCGTAAAAGAGTTGGAGAAGATTCTGGCGCTACGCGATGGAGCGTGTGCTCATAAAGGAAGAGCCTTATCACTTTCTGCAATGGAAAAAAAGCATATTGAAATCGTTCTTGCCGAAGTCGGCTGGAATAAAACTGAAGCCTCCCGCCAATTGGGAATTACCGTCCCTACTCTTCGCAGTAAAATTCGAAAATACGGCATTGTACCGCCGGATTCTTCCGATTAGTCTTCGTCTTCATTTTCTTCGTATGAGAAAATTTCAATCGGACGAGGCAAGTCTAAGACCTTCCGCATCACACTCGGCGGAATATAGCTGGCCGCTACCATCAGGGTGGGGTCTACACCTTCTTGCTTCAGGTAATCATGACCAAAAGCATAGAGTTTGTCAATGTCACTGCTCTTCATAGATGACGTAATTTCCAGCAGAATATGCTCTCCGTTGCGAATTACCACGTCCACCTGCCGCCCGCCATAAAAGCCTTCTCGCACGGTCAGGCCGTCCATATCCCTCACAATCCGTCGAATCGTCTGCCGAAATGTTGATTCCGTCTGTAACCCCCAACGGGAACCCAGCCTGGCAAACTGGTCATACATACTGCTTTGAAGATTTTTTATCGAGTCCGCCAGGGACGCCACAGCCTGTTCTGTACGTTCCTGGGCCTGAGCTAACTGCTCGACCCGCTGTTCTGTGCGTTTCTGGGCCTGAGCCAACTGATGGACGGTGAGTTTCAGAGCGCTGAAATCCTGATGAGGAATCACGAAACGTTCTTCCAGCAATTCGGTAAAATGCCACATGGGGGTACGTAATTCCTGCGGAAATTCGTCCATGACTTTCGATAACAGAGTCGTCGTCACCATTCTCTCCTCCTCACTTGACGTATTCGTGTGTACATAATATTTACGATAGTCTGCGGGAGACATCTTGTCAAGGGAAAACAAGAGAGAACCTTATCGTGGGATGGAGTCTGCTTTCTAGATGGCAGCGATGCCAACGATGGTATAATGCTTGCATAAATTTCCTTAGGATTGCCTGGCGGCTGGTCCGGTTGAGAGAGCTTTTGTGAACGAATATGATGGTATAGATGTGATATGAGTCCGACTTATTGGGAAAACAGTATTCAACGAAAAATCGGTTTCAGTCTCGTGGCGATTATTAGTGGCGTTCTGCTGATTTTCGGCCTCTACCGTTATTTTGCGATTGAAGCCGAGTCCACACGCGAAATCGACGAGCTTGCCACCATGTCTATTGAACGCCTTGCAGAGCATTTGATCATCCCTTTATGGGATCTCAATCACGACTTGATTGAAAAAACGCTGCTGGCTTACATGATGGATAAAAGGATTTATGCGATTGTCGTCAAAGATGAAACCGATCATATTTTTGAGGCGAAAAAACGAGATGCCGAATGGCAGATTGTCGAGACGGGAACGGCGATTACCGGGGATTTTATCGGGAGAAAAAAAGAGATTCTCAGTGAGGGTGAAAGGCTGGGATACGTGGAAATTTATATCACTCAGCAGTTTATGATCGCTGAGCTTCGACAAGAGGTTGTCAAGACGATGCTGACAATTGTGATCATGGATCTTGCTGTCTTGACGCTCGTCTGGTTTGTTACCCTGAGTATCACCCGCCCGGTAGCGAAAATCGTCGAGATTGCCAATGCCGTGACAGGGGGAGATTTCAGCCATCAGATCGATATTTACCAACACGATGAAATCGGGCGGCTGGCAGATGCATTTCGGCATATGCGCGGCATGATCGGCCGCGTCTTAGAAGAGATGGACACGCTGATCAACGCGATACAAGAGGGGCGGCTCGATGTGCGGGGAAAGGCTGAGGACTTTGCCGGGGACTGGCAGGAACTGATCATTGGAGTGAACAATGTGATCGATGCCTTTGTCGGGCCGATTAATGTCACAGCCACGTCTCTCGAACGTCTTTCAAAAGGCGAGGTTCCGGATCGAATCGACGAGAAATATAAAGGAGGGTTCAATCAGATCAGGAATAACCTGAATCAACTGATTGAAAAAATCGATACTGCTGCTGAACTCGCCAAAGCCAAAGAGCGCGCTGAAGCCGCGAATCAGGCGAAAAGTGAATTCCTTTCCAGCATGAGCCATGAACTTCGCACGCCGTTGAACGGGATCCTGGGCTACACGCAGATTCTTTTACGAGACAAGCAGCTCGCCGTGTCGCAACGCGATGCGCTAAATATTATTCATCAAAGCGGAAATCATCTGCTGACCCTTATTGAGGACATCCTGGACTTTTCAAAAGTCGAAGCCGGGAAGTTGGAGATGCTGCCGACAACATTTCATTTTCCGACCTTTCTCGAGGGAATTGTCGGCCTTGTCCGTCTTAAGGCCGAAGAAAAAAATATTCTGTTCGAGTATAATCCCATTACTCCGATGGCAGCCGGAATTCGAGCGGATAAAAAGCGTTTACGGCAGGTGCTGATCAATCTCCTGGATAATAGTGTCAAGTTTACGCATGAAGGGAAGGTGTCATTACGAGTGACGACCCGTAATTCATCTTCAGGCAGACGTGTCTCGCCTCTGAGTCAGCCAGAAGAGCTGGTGCATGTTCGCTTTGATATACGCGATACGGGCGTGGGCATGACCGGGGACGAGCTGGAAAAAGTTTTCCTGCCCTTTGAGCAAGCCGGTGACAGTCGAAGCCGTGTACAGGGGACTGGTCTGGGACTCGCCGTGACCAGACGTCTCGTGGAGCTTATGGGGAGTCACATTCACGTCAGGAGTGTCCCGGGAAAAGGGAGCGCTTTTTGGTTTGAAGTCACATTCCCCTCTGTAGCCCTTGAACGAGTCGTCCCCCAGAATTTCGAACCAAGAATTAGCGGCTACACCGGGCCGACCCTCAAGGTGCTTATTGCCGAGGATGACGGATCGAACCGCTCGATGCTTCATAATTTCCTGGCACCGCTTGGCTTTGAGATCGTTCTGGCACACGATGGTCGGGAAGAGCTTGAGAAGGCTCGAGCATTGCAACCTGATCTCATTTTGACGGATATCGTCATGCCGGAGATCAATGGCTTTGAGACTGTAAGGCACATTCGCCAACTGCCTGAATTACAAGATGTTCCCATTGTTGCAATTTCAGCAAATGTCTTTGAACGTGATAAACAAAAAATTCTGGCAGCGGGTTGCGACGCGTTTGTGGCAAAACCTATCGAGGCTCGTCAGCTCCTGGACGTGCTGGAGAAGTGTTTGAATATTGAATGGCTTTACGAAGAAGCAAGTGACACACAGACCCGCTCAGCAGGCAGTCGCAATATGGCCCCGCCTCCAAAGCCGGAACTGGACAAATTGCATGAATTGACAATGGGGGGCGACATGGATGAAGTCCTGGCGTATGCCGCCCGCCTTGAGGGTCTGGATTGGAAATATCATCCTTTTGCCGATCGGATTCGTGCGCTTGCAAAAGATTTTGAGGATGAACAAATTCTGCAGCTTGCCGCGCACTATCGATTGAAGACCAATTGACAGGAAAGATTTTTTCCCCCTGAAAAATTCTTTCTCCTCCTGTGGAAAGTTTTTTCTCTGTCTTCCCTACTATTGTGCTGTGATCCGGATATGGCATTATGCTTGCAAAGCATTTTTGATGGGGAGTCACACTCTTCGCAGCGTTGGTTCAGACAGAAAGGAAAAGGGAGGTGATGAGCGTTGAATCATCGGTTTTATCGGTATTCTCCCAGAGAAACGCCGATACTATCGTGAGATGGTGAGGACAGGCTGAATCCTTCGCGTAGACCTGGTTGATCGTGTATATGGAGACAGTTTTCCAGGAAGATTGTCTCATAACTATTGTATCTTGGAGGAACACGAATAATGCAAAAAAAATCACGCATTCTGCATGTATTGATGTGTACAGCAATGTTGTTACTCACTGGGTTTCAGGCTTTTGCAGACGATGTCACGATTAATATCGCGTTGGCCAATAATCCACTTTCTCAGGCGCTTGCCAAAATCGCTCAGGAGAAGTATGCTCCTGAAGGCGTCACATTGAATATTTCCGTTCTGCCAGAAAACGATTTGCGCCAAAAGATGACCACCGAAGCATCGACAGGCGGAACAACATATGATATGTTCTATATTGGTCCGTATGAAGCTGCCAACTGGGCTCGTTACGGGTGGTTGGAAGATCTTGAACCGTACTTCGATGCGTTGTCTCCGGAAAAACTTGAATGGTACGATCGCGATGATCTGATTCAAGGTATGGTGGGTTCGCTTTCGCTTGACGGCGCTGCCTATGCGCTGCCTTTCTATGGAGAAGCCTCGTTCATTATGTATAACAAAGAGCTGTTCGAAGCAAAAGGCTTGACGATGCCGGAACAACCGTCGTGGAATGAGATTTATGAGCTGGCAAAGAACATTCACGACCCTGAAAACGGGATTGTCGGCATGACGATGCGCGGTGCGCCCGGCTGGGGAATGAGCGGTGCACCGTTTGTGACGATCGTTAATGCCTTTGGCGGTCGTTTTTACGACATGGACTGGAACGCCACCGTTGATACTCCTGAACAGCGGGCAGCGTGGGAAATGTACAAAAAGATTCTGCGTGAAGCAGGACAAGAGGATATTCTCTCTTATACCTACAATGAATGTATTGCCCTGATGCAATCCGGAAACTGCGGAATTTATTATGACGCGACGTCGATCGCTCCGCCGCTGGAAGCTGAGGGATCTGCGGTAAAGGGGAAAGTCGGATATGTGATGCCGCCGCACGAAAAAATGAAAACCAATACCTCCTGGTTGTGGAACTGGGCCATGGGAATCAATCCCAAAACTACGCCGGAGAAGAAACAAGCTGTTTTTGATTTCATGCTGTGGGCGACGTCAAAAGAGTTCATCAAAATGACGATCGAACTCGACCCAACCGGAGCCAGCACCCCTCCGGCCTCTCGCGCTTCCACGTATAAGCTGCCGGTCTATGCAAAGGCTCCCTATGCTGATGCTACGCTGAAAACACTTGAATCAACCGATTTCACCAAACCGACCCTGGAACCGGTTCCGTATGTCGGCTTACAGTACATCGCGATTCCTGAGTTCGCTGATGCCGGCACCAAAATGACCGAATACCTGGCGGATTATGTGGTTGATAAAATCAGCCTGGATGAGGCAATCAGTAAAACCCAGGAAGTGTTTGAACAGGTCGCAGAAGACGGCGGATACAAATAGTCAATTTCTCTTCTCTGCAATCCTCGACACCCTTGCGGAGCCCTCAAGCTTCGCAGGGTGTCATGACGTTTTAAACAGGAGAAGGTTATGAAGAAAAAAAGTGACTGGGCATTCGTGCTTCCAGGGCTTATCTGGGTCGCTGTCGTGACGCAGATTCCATTTATCCTGACGCTGATTTTTTCTACCCTTAGATGGAATTTGGCACGTCCCGATCTTCCGGTAAAATTTTACTGGTTTAAAAATTTTTGGTATTTTCTCAGAATTCGTGATTGGTCCAGGATTCCTGAATTTTACTCCATTGTGTGGCAAACCCTGCTGATCACCGTCAGTGCCCTGGCCTTATGTACAGTTGTGGGTTTTCTCCTCTCTTTATTACTCGATCATGTGATTCCAGGGGTAAATATCGCCAGAACCCTGATACTCGGACCATTTTTTGTGATGTCCACTGCCAGCGGCGTGATCTGGAAAACAACGATTCTGAACACGACCTTCGGCTGGTACGGAGTCATTGCTAAAGCGCTTGGCATGACCCCGGTTGACGTGCTCAGTTACCATCCTGTTGCTGTGATTGTGGTCCTGTTTTCCTGGCGGTGGATGCCTTTTTTTGTGCTCGTGATTCTCGCCGGCTTGCAGAGTGTGCCAGGAGAGATTGTCGATAGCATGAAGGTGGACGGCGCAAATTGGTGGTATGCGACCTTTTCAGTGAAATTACCGATGATCCGCAAACATATCAGCGTTGCCATGATGTTGGGGCTTATTTTTATTGTCAAAGAATTTGGACTCATTTTAGTCACCACAGCCGGCGGACCGGGAACACGCTCTTATACGCTGCCGTATGCGGTTTTTATGCAGGTCTTCAATGCCTCAAACGTCGGTCGTGCCGGTGCATTAGCAGCCATCACAGTCATGCTGACACTGATCGGCATCAATATTTTGTATCAATCGATTGAAAAACGGAGTGCATTGTATGATTAAGGGAGGATGCCATGAGCGACACTCGTCCTGCTCGAGAGATTAATCGGGCCATAGAAAATAAACGCAAAATACGTACAGCGATTTTAACTGTTGTGATTTTTGCCGTAGCGATTGTGTATTTCTCTCCAGTGCTGTATATGTTCCTGTCGGCGTTTAAAACCGAGCACCAGGCAGTGAGCCCGGCAGTGTTCTTCTCCCCGACTCTTGAGACATTTCAGAAAGTATTAGGCGATGAGACGATGTTCCGTTTTTTAAGGAATTCTCTGCTGCAGGTGGTGGGCGGCACGCTTCTCTGTCTCCTGCTGGGAACTCCGGCAGCATTTGCCCTGATTTTTGGAAAATTTCGCCATGAAGGCACCAAGAATAAAATCTACCTTTGGTTTTTGACGACGATTCTTTTGCCGCCGGTTGCAGTGATTATTCCAGTCTATCTCACGTTCCAGCGCCTGAATCTTCTCGACAATCCTCTCGGGCTGCTGATTGTTTACGTGGGATTTCACGTGCCGATCGTGGTGTGGATGCTTCATTCTTTTTTTGCAGATATTCCCCTGGAAATTCTCGAAGCCGCTGATATTGACGGATGTTCACGCTTGCAGCAGCTTATGTTGATTACTGTGCCGCTCGTGAAAACGGGAATTATCGCCGCCGGACTGCTGGTCGCGGTCTTTATCTGGAATGAGTTTTTCCTGGCCTTTAACCTCACAGGCAACGAATCTGCTACGCTGCCGGTCTATATGGCGCGTTTCCGGGAACAGCAGGGTATGTTTGTGGCCCAGCTTTCGGCAGCATCTACTGTGGTCATTCTACCGGCCGTAATTTTAGGCTGGATCAGTCAAAAATCGTTGGTCAAAGGTTTGACAGCCGGCGGCGTGAAAGGATAAGACGCTGCTGCTGACGACTTTGAAAAGGGAGGGAGCGTTTTTTCTACGCCAGCGGATATGTTCACAGCTCATGTTGTTTACGAGACAGAGAAGTAGAGAACCGGAATAATGTATTGTGGTATTGGGAACAATTGTGCAGGACGCTGTTCCAGTACACGAAACGAAGGAGAGCTGAGCTTATGCAAAGGACAATGAAAGGGGCTGTTCTGCCGGGAAACAGTACTGTTGAGTTACGAGATTTCCCGGTTCCTCAGCCGGGACATGGAGAAGTCCTTATTAAAATGAAGTCGTCCACTATCTGTGGTTCGGATATTCGTGCAATTTATCACGAACATCTTGGTCAGGGACCGGAAGGCTATCAGTCAGGCTCTGTGGCAGGCCACGAACCCTGCGGACAGGTCATTGAGGCCGGCCCGGGATGTCGACGATTCAAACAAGGTGACCGGGTCATTGTCTACCACATTTCAGGCTGTGGGGTCTGTAATGACTGCCGCCGGGGATATATGATTTCTTGTACCAGTGAGTACCGTCGAGCCTACGGCTGGCAGCGGGACGGCGGAATGGCTGAATATCTCCTGGCAGAGGAAAAGGATCTGGTGCTTTTACCGGATGAATTGACTTATTCCGACGGCGCTCAAGTCGCTTGTGGTTTTGGTACGGTCTATGAAGGATTGGAAAAAATCAGCTTAGGGGGCAGCGACGCGGTCTTGATTACCGGACTTGGCCCAGTGGGACTCGCCGCCGGGATGCTGTGCAAGGCTATGGGAGCTACGAACATTTTTGGAATCGAGGCTCTGCACGAGCGGGTGAAAATTGCCACTGATCTCAAGATTTTCGACGCGGTCTTCAAAGCCGGTCCCGACAACGTTCAACAGGTCAAAGATGCGACCGGTGGACAGGGCGTGGAAAAAGCGGTCGATTGTTCAGCTCATCCTCAGGCGCGGCTGACCTGTATCCAAGCTGCGCGTAAATGGGGTAAAATCGTGTTTATCGGTGAAGGTGGAACCGTGTCTTTTCAGCCGTCTCCCGACATTATTCACGATCAAAAAACGATTTACGGTTCCTGGGTGACGAACATCTGGCGCATGGAAGAACTGGTCGAACGCCTGGTCCGCTGGGGCATTCATCCTGAAGATCTGATCACCCATCGTTTTTCGCTTGAAAACGCTGACAAAGCCTATGCCTTGATGGCAAGCGGAAAATGTGGAAAGGTGGCGGTCTGTTTTGATGAAGAACTGGCAGAGGATGCGTCACTCGTTGTCTAGCCACAAAACTACCCGACAGGAAACGTCGTGAGGCATAGTATATGAACACGTTACAGAACGATCTGCTTGCTGCGTTGAAAGACAGCCTGGCTGTGCCGGATTTTGACCGAAAGGCCCTCTCCAGCGCTATCGTCCATATTGGTGTCGGAAATTTTCATCGGGCCCACCAGGCGTATTACATGCAGCAGCTTATGGAAAGAACCGGGGACAGGTGTTGGGGGATTTACGGGGTCGGCGTGCTCGATCAGGATAAAACGCTTTCTGATGCCTTGAACGCGCAGGACTGTCTGTATACCCTGACTGAGAAGAGCGAGACTGACGTTGCAAAAGACAGGGTGATCGGAAGCCTGCTCTCCCATAGCATGCTGTCGGAAAATCGACGTGAAATCATCGAAAAAATCGCCCATCCCAAGACGAGCTTGCTCACCTTTACAGTGACCGAGGGTGGATATAATATCGACGATAGCAGCGGTGAATTTTTGCTGGAAACGCCGGCGATTCAGCACGATTTGAAGAATCCTTCAGAGGCCCGAACGTTCTACGGCCTGCTCTATGCAGCCCTGAAAAAGCGCCGGGCAGCAGGCATTGCTCCGCCGGATTTGCTTTCCTGCGATAATGTCGAGATGAATGGCTCGGTGTTGAAACAGGGACTCCTGGCCTATACGAAGCAGATTGATCCGGAGATGGCCGCTTGGATGGAAGAGCAAATCGCTTTTCCCAATGCGATGGTCGATAGAATCACACCGGTCACGTCAGCCGCGGACCGGGAGTACGTGAACGCACAGTATGGATATAGCGATGACTGTCCCGTGCCTTGCGAACCGTTTATCTTATGGGTGATCGAAGATACCTTCACGCAAAAACGCCCGGCCTTCGAACAATTGGACAATGTGTTTCTCGTCTCTGATGTCCGTCCCTATGAAAAAATGAAAATGCGGCTTTTGAATGCCGGCCATGTGTTGTTTGCGCACATGGCATTGATGGAAGGGCATGAGTTTGCGTGTGACTTTATGAACGCCGCGCCTTTTGATCCGGCGATCGAGACGATGATGCTGAAAGAGGCGTTACCCTGCGTGGGCGCGATTTCAGAGATGGATGTCATGGAATTTCTGAACAATACGATCGTTCGTTTCAAAAATCGGGCGATCAAAGATCAAACGTCACGTCTGGCGAATTTCACGTCGGAAAGAGCGCCGAAATTTACGCTGCCCAGCATTGTGGATAATATTGTCAGAGATGGAACAGTGTCTCCTCTCTTAACTCTGGGAACGGCCGGATGGTGTGATTACCTGTCAAAAAATGACGGCATCGTTGATAAAATGGCTTCAACGCTTGTGAAAACAGCCAAAAAAGCGGTAGAAGGAGAAAGCCGCGTGTTTGTGCAGGAATTAGAGACGATCTTTCCGCAGCTTCTTCGGCAGCACGAGCCGTTTCTTGCGCTCTTCGATCAAGCGCTCTCCGCGATACGGACTCAGGGACCGGCAGCAGCGATTACACAGTTTCTTAAAGAATATTACTGATCTGAAAACTCACGATATTTTCTTCCCCTCTCGTGAATGTTGTAGACATTCACGAGAGGGGGACGTTCAACACGCTAGCAGCTTGCCTTCCTGACCGCTGGTCTCCATTTCGCCTGGATTCGTCGTTGTGTCGCCGCAGTCATGAGATAAGGCACAACCGCACTCTTTCAGAGACTGAGCTGATAGAGTGCAACAGCGATAACTGCTGCAATAACCACTAGATACGCTGGAAGTTTCCAAAATGAGAGAAGCACCGCTACCCCCCCTCCTATCAGTCCTGGAGTCAGATTGTGAGCATCAATGTGCAGGATAGCAGGAAAAATTAAGGCTGCTAATGCCGCATACGGAATTCCTTCCAGCCATTCTCTGATATAATGATCTAAACGAACTCTGGAAAACACTAACGGCAAGACTCGTGCTAATGCCGTCACAACAGACATGCCGACCAGCAAGATAAACATTTCAGGTGATAACATCTCAAGTCCTCTTCAATAGCGGGAAAATCGCAGGTGATACGACTGTCGCCACAACGAGCGCCCATCCTTCCGGCAGAACCTGTCTGACAATGACATTCAGCATGACAGCCAGTATGACAACCGGAAGATATTTTTGCTTCTTCAGTAATGCAGGAACAAGTAACGCAATAAACATGGCATAGAGAGCAATATTCATTGCGCTTTTGAGACATGCAGGAATGAGTCCCGAGGCCTTCACCCCTGCGTATGTTCCCAAACACCAAGCCCCAAATGCGCAGAGTATAAGGCCGTAGATCGCCGTTTCAGTTCGCATCTCCGCATCTTCAGATAAGCTGATAATGGCAAATGTCTCATCAGTTAATCCGAGAAAACACATCGCCTTTTTCGGAACAGAAATATTTTCCAGGCAAGGGAGCAGTGAAAAGCCCATGATAAAATGTCGGGAATTGATAACAAGGGTCGCAAGCACGATTTGTACAATCGGTATGCCGTTCCCAAGCATGCCGATTGCCATAAACTGGCTTGCACCGGCAAAGACACTCAGCGACATCAGCACTGGAAAAAGAGGGGGAAAGTGATAGCTTTCTGCGACAACACCGAATGAAATCGCGATGGGGACATATCCAATCATAACAGGAAGAGACGCTTTGACGCCTTTTAAAAATACTCTTTTCTTGTCCATAGCTTTTGTTTAAAGATGTTCCTGCATTCGATCGTGTTGAAATGCCATGAGCTACGCAGCAGTTTAAACCCTTCTCTCCTTATCGATATATTGATCTTGCGACGTTAAACGCTAAGGCTATCAGGACAGCACCAATAATTCGTTTGAAGCAGACCAACCTGCCGTTCAACCAGACGAAGACCCTGTTTGACGAAAAGACAAAAGCCACAATGGCAAACCATAGCAAGGATTCCAGACAAAGCAGCAGCAGGATGACAATTGTATCCGAGAGCGGAGCATGCGGCTTGAGGACTTGAGGCAGCACCGAACTGAAATACACCATCGCTTTGGGATTCAGGAGGTTCGTGAAAAAACCTGTTGCAAAGGCATTGCCTGTCTCGGTTTGAACTGCCTGGGTCGGACTTTCACCCTGTGACAGTAAACTTTTGACACCAAGCCAGCCCAGATACAGGGCCCCCGCATACGCAAGAAGTCTTGACAGGACGGGGAGGGCCGACAGCACAAGCGACAACCCAAAGGCGCAAATCATGACATAGATGCCGATCGCCGTGGCAATCCCTGATGCAGCCAGTACTCCAGCTTTTCTGCCGTTCAGCACTGAAAGCCTGGTCGTCACGGCAAAGTCAGGCCCCGGCGAAATCAGTGCGACTGCATGAACAGACAGCACGATACGTAAAGAACTTATGTCCATAACTATTTCCTAACGTTGTTTCAGGCACAATGAGATGAAGCAGGTGCAGGTGACACTTCTGCATTCAAGACATGTTCAGCAGCTTTTTCAGCGTGAGTATCTCCTTGTGTCAAGAAACATATTGAGATCTTTTACAAAAGATGATTTATCCTTTCCATCAGTTGCCAAATTATGGTCGCTTGTTCGCGAGACGCATAGCGATTATTTTTCCAATATGGCTACTGTGCGTTTGGGCTGTTCTTGTAAAAACTTGACAGGACAGCCTGTCTGAGGGAAAAGGATCGCTATGATACTTTGCGTAGGACTTACTCCCGTATATCAAAGAACCTTGACGATCGAAGGATTTCAGATCGATCGCGTCAACCGAGTGAAGCCGGGGATTCTCGAAAGTAGTGCCGGCAAAGGCATCAATGTTGCCAGAACGATCAAAACGTTGGGGCATGATGCGCTGGTAACGGGTTTTCTCGGTGGCGATACGGGAAAATACGTTCAGAGCGCGCTTGCGGAAGAAGGGCTGAGAGCCGATTTCGTTCACGTCACGAATGCCACCAGGATTTGTACAACGATCATCGACCCTCAGCAGCAGACATATACCGAAATCGTCGAAGAAGGCCGTCCTGTTTCAGACAGTGAAATCGAGCAGATCTGTCAGCTATACGCTCAGCATCTTGCCGACTGCCGATTGGTCGCGATTGCCGGCTCGGCACCACAGCGGGTTCCACATGATATTTACGCTGATTTTATCCGTGCAGCCCACACCCTTCATAAACCGGTTCTTGTGGATACGCAGAAGAAGCTGCTGCTTCACAGCCTCGATGCCAGGCCTTTTCTCGTTAAAATTAATCGCGAAGAGCTTGGAGCGGCCTTTCAACAGCAGATCGATTCGACGGAAACGCTGTTTCACCTGATCGACAGGCTGCACGAGCGAGGCGTTGAATGCGTCCTGATCAGTCATGGCAAGGACGCGTTGCTGCTTTCATATGCCGGCAAGCGTTGGCGCATCTTTCCGCCTTCAATTCAAGCTGTCAACCCGATCGGATCGGGTGATGCTGTGCTGGGCGGGCTGGCCGTCGCGCTGTCCGAGGGCCAAGCCCCTGTTGAGGCCGCACGTCTCGGCACGGCCTGCGGCGCGGCAAATGCCCTCACACTCCTTCCCGGCTCCATCCGTCTTGAGGATGTGGCGCGCTTTAAAGGCGACGTTCACGCTGAGCTCTGCTCCTGAAATGCTGTAGGACGCTTCGCTCAGCTAAAAAGATTCTTTTTTCACTTGACAAATTTCTTTGAAGACTTATCTTAAAGTTAGTAATAAATAACTAACATTCATTTCTTCTGCAAAATGCCGGAACTGACAGCACGACAACAGGATATTATCACACAAGCGATTGTTTTGATTCATGAGGGCGGGATTCAACGCGTTACCATGAAAAACCTCTCAAAACGTCTGGGGATTTCAGAACCGGCAATCTACCGACATTTTGACAGTAAACGCGCGATTTTGCTCACCATGCTGCAGCAGTTCAGGGAGCGTTCCAGGCAGCATCTGCTTCAAGCAGCGGCAGCGGAAGTGTCGGGCATCGCACGCCTTGAAATGATTTTTCTGGAACATTCGGGGCAATTTGCGAAGAATCCGCACATGACCGGGGTGGTCTTTTCCGAAGAAGCGTTTCAGGACGATACGGCGCTGTCGGAAACCGTGTTCTCGGTGATGAGTTTCGCGCATGACAGCATCGTCGATATTATCGCTACGGCCCAGCAGAAGGGTGAAATTCGGGCTGATGTGCCGAAAGAGTATCTGGCCGTCGTCATTCTCGGGACCTTGCGCCTGATGGTCAAACGCTGGCGCTTGTCTCATTATGCCTTTGACCTGGACCAGGAGAGCCGGATGGCCTGGATGGCGTTAAAAACGCTTTTGACAAGTGCAGGATGAGATGCTGGTGCAAATTTTTATCAAAAATGTTAGTTAATAATAACTACGATATAAGATATCATTTATGAAGATACAAAGAAAAATTATTCATATTGATGACGCCCTCTGCAACGGCTGCGAGCAATGTATCCCAGCCTGTCCGGAGCAGGCGATTCAGATAGTGGAGACATCGGACGGCCCGAAAGCCAGGCTCGTGAAAGAATTGTATTGCGACGGTCTTGGAGCTTGTCTGGGGAACTGTCCGACCGGCGCGTTGACGATCGAAGAGCGTGAAGCAGAGGCCTATGATGACGAAGCCACAATGGAACGGATTAAGGAGCTGGCGCCGGACAGGCTGGCGGCTCATAAGCGGCATCTGGCTGAACATGCTGCTGAAATGACCCACAGCACAGCGGAAGCGCCGGCGTTTGTGTGTCCATCGCTAAGAATGCTGCAAATAGATCGCGAGGAGAGTGCGCATAGCGTTCCAGAGAATGCCAATGCGGTAGTGTTTCCGTCACAATTGCGGCAGTGGCCGGTACAGCTGCACCTGGTGCCCCCGTCGGCACCGTATTTTAAGAATGCTGCAGTCTGTATCGTGGCAGACTGCGTCCCGTTTGCCTATGCGAATTTTCATCAGGACTTTCTGAAAGGTGAAGATCGGGCTATTGCGGTCGGATGTCCAAAACTCGATGATACGCGGGCGTATCTGGAAAAGATCTCTCAGATCATCGTGCTGGGACGGCCCAAAAGCATCACAATCGTGAAAATGGAAGTGCCATGCTGCTCTGGATTGGTGCGGATTGTGGAACAAGCTCTCCGCATCACAGGAATCGATATACCCGTCAAGACTCTCACCATCAGCATTAAAGGTGAGAAAATGCCAACCACTGAACAGGGGTTCTGACAGGTCTGACGATTTGTCAGCATCAATTTTCTTAATTTGAAAGGAGTAGAAAAATGACAATGTTTTGTTATCAGTGCCAGGAAACCTTAGCGAATACCGGATGTCATAAAAAGGCAGGTATGTGCGGAAAGACGGCTGAAGTCGCCAAGCTTCAGGACCTGCTGCTCTTCGTGTTAAAAGGCATTGCCGTGTATGTCGAATACGGCAGAAGTGCAGGATTCAGAGCAGATGAAAAATTAGGGCAATTTGTGATGGAGAGCTTATTCACAACGATCACGAATGCCAACTTCGATGCTCTGCGCTTCGAAGCACTGATCCACGAAGCCCTGAGTATCCGTAATGAGGTCAAGAAGGCTGTTGAAGCCAAAGTCGGCGGCCCGGTCATAGCAGATGAGCTTCCGGAGGCGGCGACCTGGTTTGCAGAATCCGTCGACGCATTCTATGAAAAAGCCGTGCACGTGGGTGTTCTTTCCACCGAAAACGAAGACGTTCGGTCATTGCGCGAACTCTTGATCTATGGGCTGAAAGGGATGGCTGCGTACGGGAAACATGCTGCCGTGCTGGGGAAATATAAGCAGGAAGTCATCGATTTTTTCTTCAAAGCGCTGGCCGCGACTACTCACGAGACGCTGAGTCGCGATGAACTAGTCGCGCTTGTCCTCGAATGTGGCCAGAACGGTGTGGAAGCGATGGCGCTGCTGGATGCCGCCAATACTGAGGCCTACGGTCATCCTGAGCCGACCCGTGTTCATATCGGTGTGGGAAGCAAACCCGGAATTTTGATCAGCGGTCATGACCTGAAAGACATGGAAGAACTGCTGAAACAGACGGAAGGAAGCGGTGTCGACGTCTATACCCACAGTGAAATGCTGCCGGCCCACTACTATCCAGCCTTCAAAAAATACGAGCATTTTGTCGGCAATTACGGGAATGCCTGGTGGAAGCAGCAGAGCGAATTCGAGAGTTTCAACGGCCCGATTCTTTTCACGACCAACTGCATCGTGCCGCCAAGGGCTTCGTATAAGGATCGAATGTTCACCACTGGTGCTGCCGGCTTTGCCGGCTGCGCTCATATTCCTGATCCGGTTGACGGTGGCACAAAAGATTTTTCTGCTATTATCGACATGGCAAAGACCTGCCAGCCGCCGCAGGAAATCGAAAGCGGCACGATTGTCGGAGGTTTTGCACACGAAGCCGTGATGGCGGTAGCCGATAAAGTTGTGGAGGCTGTCAAATCCGGCGCAATCTCGCGTTTTGTTGTGATGGCCGGGTGCGATGGCCGCCAGAAAGGGCGCAAATATTTTAGCGATGTGGCGGAACAACTGCCACAGGATGCCGTGATTCTGACTGCCGGTTGTGCCAAGTATCGTTATAACAAGCTGGATCTCGGCGAAGTCGCCGGTCTTCCACGGGTGCTGGATGCCGGACAATGCAACGATTCCTATTCGCTGGCCGTGATCGCTCTGAAATTAAAGGAGGTCTTCGGCCTCGAAGACATTAACGAGCTGCCAATTTCCTACGACATTGCCTGGTATGAACAAAAGGCGGTCATCGTGTTGCTGGCATTGCTGTCTCTTGGGGTGAAACATATTCGGCTCGGGCCGACCCTGCCAGCCTTTCTGTCCCCCAATGTGGCCAGAGTTCTGGTCGAAAATTTTGATATTAAACCTATCGGGTCTGTCGAAGACGATGTTGCTGCCATTATGGCTGGAAACTGATTGTCCGAGTGCTGCCTTACGCAGATACTGCCCGTTCTCATACGGCTGTCACAGGGCTGAAGCTGACAGCTGATGAGCTTCCTGGATCGTGTCGCTCCCCTGGCATAGCCCGTCCGCCGTTCTGCTCCTTCCCAAGTGGGAGCAGAACGGCAGGCGACCCGTCAGATCTCCCGCAGCGGCTGCCTGTGACCGCAGGAACCGTGCACAATTGTTTTCTCTCCAAAGACTTTTCTTGACAGGCAATTTCCCTGCTGCGATAGTATACTATCGGTAGATCTTGAGAATGAAGAGACCGAATCGGTCTTTCGGCCATCTATGTCGCAGCGTTATGGTGAACGGCTATGTCGAAACTTGGCAAAACAGCGCTCAAACAGCAGCTTGCACAGCGCTCAAAAGCGCAGTTACTTGATGAAATCGTTGAATTATTCGAAAAATTCAGCGTGGTGCGCGACTATTATCAAGCGCAGTTCAATCCGCTTGACCGTGAGCAACTTCTTGAGAAATATAAAGCTGTGATTCATCAGGAATTTTTTCCGGAGCGTGGAACTGGCAAAGCCCGGCGTTCGGTGGCGCAAAAAGCGATCAGCGACTACAAAAAAGTGGTGGGCGATCCGCTCGGCGTCGCAGACTTATTGCTCTATGTCGTCGAAACAGGCGTACAATTTACCAATGCGTATGGCGACATGGATGAGCCGTTTTATACGAGTATGGAACGTATCTATCATCAGGCAATTCAACATCTTGTCAAACATGGCATACAAGAGCGTTTTGAGCTGCGCTGTCACAGCATTCTGACTCAGACTCGGCATGTCGGCTGGGGCTTTTACGATACCATGTCTGAGATTTTCTACGGATCCTTCGAGAGATGAGTTCAAGACGACGAGTAGCTGCTGCGGTGATCCTTCAGAACAGACAGGTGCTCATTACCCAGCGTCATCCCGATGATGAGATGGGAGGGAAATGGGAATTTCCCGGCGGAACAATTGAAGCCGGCGAAAGCCCTGAAACATGTCTGCAGAGAGAATTACGTGAAGAACTTGGGCTTGACGTAGCGATCCACGAGCAGATGGCTGTCGTGCATCATCGTTACCCTGAATGGGAGATCGAACTGCTGGCCTGGCGCTGCTCGATCCGTTCCGGTACAGTACGCTTGTACGTTCATCAGGACTGTCGCTGGGTTGCACCTGAGGAACTGGAACTGTTCGATTTCCTGGAGGCTGATAAGCCGATTATCGCCATCTTAGAAAAAATCCCTGGTATGGAGTTTTGGGCATGTCATGAAAAAGATCCTGTGGAAAAAAACTTGCCTGAATACCCGTGTCCCGGAACCCTGTGAAGACTGACAAAATCGAAGCCCGCTCATAAACCTTGAGGCCTGAAAGGAGCAGAAGATTATTATGCTTGCCAACAACAGGATTGAAAAAGTCCTTATTTCAGAAGAGATGATCCAGACACGGGTCAGAGTATTAGGTGCACTGATCTCGAAAGATTATGCCGGCCTGGACCTCGTGTTCGTGAGTATCTTAAAAGGCGGAGTTTACTTCCTGACGGATCTGACCCGCAACATGACTATTCCGCATGTCATTGACTTTATGGTTGTCTCAAGCTATGGCGATTCGCAGGAAACTTCCGGGATCGTCCGGATGGTCAAAGATCTGAAGGAGGACATCCGAAACCGTCATGTCATTGTGGTTGAGGACATTATCGATACCGGGCTTACGATCGACTATCTTTTAAAATATCTGCAATCCCGTACTCCGGCGAGTCTTGAAGTCTGCTCATTTTTAAGCAAGCCTTCGCGACGGCGCATAGACGTTCCGATAAAATATCTGGGCTATGAGATAGAAGATAAGTATGCGGTTGGCTATGGTTTGGATTATAAACAGCAATATCGTCATCTGCCCTTTATCTGTGCCTTTCAACCTGAATAATTAAGATGACAGCAGCCCAGGCGGCAGGGGTACTGCGCACGAAAGTGAAGAGTGAGGTGACGCTCTGGAGGCGCGGGCAGAGAGATTGCGGGGGAGGTCTCAGGACGCTTCCTCTGTATCAGGGACTTTTTGAGTTGACAGAATCGTAGTTTTCGGAAATATTTCTTTGAAATCTTCCATTATCTCGACATCATGCGATTCTCAAGATTTCAGGGGGGCCTCAAATTCAAATGACAGTGCAGACACAACGCGGGATGACGTTGCTCGAAGTGCTGGTGGCGATGGCGATTTTCGGCTTACTGCTCGGAGTCATCACAGTCATGATGCAGCAAAGCAGCGAGTTGGAACAGAATTCGAAGCAGCTTCTTCATGCACAACTCAAGGCAAATGAGCGGATAGAAAGCATGCGGGCACTTCCGTTTGATGAGCTCTGGAATTCTCCGGACCCCGTTGTGTTTGAAGACGCGGTTGAGCTTGTGATAACAGACTTTCATGACAGCCCGTCCTTGAAAAAAATTGTGGCGAGCGTGCGCTGGAAGACTTTGCAGGGGCACGAGCGGATATACCGTCTGGAAACCTTGCGATCACGTTTTCGTCCGCTGTATATCAAACAGATGAATGAACTCTCCCTGAACCCTGCAAAAGGAGAATGAGATGAGACATGCGGTGTCTCGGCGTGTGCGCGGACAGCAGGGAATGACCTTGCTGGAAGTGCTTGTCACACTCGGCGTGATGACAATATTCATGGCAGGCACGTTACAGTTCTATTCGACGAACTATCGTATTCTCAGTGCCGGAGATGCCATGCTTGATCTGACTCACGACGCGCATACGATCATGTCAAGGCTTGCTGAAGATATTCGGCGGACCGAGCTGTTCCTGCCGGATTTTTCCAGCAAAAGCGGCCGGACAGTGGTTGCTGCGATGCGTATGGCTCCGAGAACAGCTGCAGATCTCAATGGTGTCGTCGTGGTATATTCTCTCAGCGACGGGAAGCCGGCTCATTTGTTTCGTACAGTCATGAAAGGCTCGCAGGAACGTTCCCTTGAGCTTGCTCCATCTGTGACATCTTTACAGCTCTATACCGATGCAACGCAGCTGATCAGAGTCGAGCTTGCGCTGGAAAAAACCGTTTCCGGGCAGAAAAAAACCTTTGAGGTTTCATCAGCGTACGCCATGAGATTTTAAGAGAGGAGTGTGTATGCGAAAACACGAACGAGGAAGCGCTTTATTGCTCGTGATCATGATCGTGACCGTATTTTTGGCACTGCTGGCCTTTATGCTCGATCGGGGAACAAGCCTGTTTCAGAGTATCCATCACAGTTCTCAAGAAGAAGTAGCCTTGAATCTGGCCGAAGCCGGTCTTGACTTTGCCGTGCATAAGATCATGACGTCCAAAGGTGATTTTAGCGGTGAGGAGGACGTTGTCCTGAGTACCGGACGTTTTGCGACGACGATAACGCGACTCAACTCTTCCGGCACAATCGAAATTTACTCTCGGGGAATGAGCGCAAGTCCGCAGCAGCACGATGCAGTTCAGCGCACCTTAAGAATGCTTATTTCGTTTGATAAGGAAAGCCCGGAAGCCGTTCCTGTCATGTATTCCCGTGAAGAACTGTTGTAAACAGGATAGCTTGTCTCTGATCGCGCCGGCATCGACGATGGGTCCCTGCGAATCGGCCGCATGATCATCCCCATGTTTTCCTGAAAAATTCCGATCTCTCTTCAAGACTGCTTCAAAGGAGCACATACAGCATGTCCTCGTGCTGCGCAGCGTTATTGCGCCAAATTGTATATCGGGGCAGCGCGTTTCGAAGATCGGCTCCGTCTGCAAGGGACGTTACTGTGAATGGAGCATGTTTCCCTCGAACGGCTGTTTCTTGCGAAAATCCGGCAGAAAGTCTGGTCGCTGATTTCGGGACTCTGCCGGATACTGTACGAAGAGGTGCTGGAAACCAAGTTCCTGTGTATGATCGTAGACGCGCTGAAATTCTTCGGCTGTGAGACGTTGATCCATACCCGGTTCCTGACAGGGCCGGACCGGATGATACTGTGACATGAGACTAATGGGCAATTCTTTTCCGAATTCAATGAACAACATATCGAGAGCGTCAAGAGAGTTTTGAATATGACCGGGCAGAATCAAATGTCTCTGTAACACTCCTCTTCCAGCGATAGCTCCGTCATGCCCTGGAAGAAAAACGTCAAGGAATCCTTTTTGCCGAAGCATTTCTGCAATCGCATCCAGGGCGGTCGAAGGATAGTTGGAACAGTGGGACAAGCGTTCGCCCAGATGCGTATCGGCATATTTAAAGTCCGGCAGATAGATATCCGCGAACGGTTCCAGCTCTTGCAGAATCTCCCGCCGCTCGTAGCCGGACATATTGTAAATCGCAGGAATCTCGATCCGGCGTCCACGTAACTCCTGGATTATTTCAACCGTTTTAGGGAGAACATGTGTCGGTGTCACAAAATTAACATTATGGATTTGCGAAGTGAAGGTCAGTTCTTCCAGTCGATCGACAACGTCCATGACGTTCATGTTCTGACCGAGATGTTCGCGGGAAATTTGATGGTTTTGGCAGAAATCACATTGTAAGTGGCAGCCGCTGAAAAAGACGGTTCCGGAACCGTATTGTCCTGAAATCGGAGGCTCTTCCCCAAAATGCGCTCCGATTGAAGCGATCCGCAGTTGGGCGCATTCGCCGCAATAACCGAGTTCTCCCTGCAGACGATCGACTCCGCACAGATGCGGACAGAGATCACACGCACGATAATGAGAGACACTATCCATCACAGTCATGACGTCGCCATGTTCCAGCATCCAGGACAGAGCGTATGCCCGAACATGGCGACGTCAGCAATTAAGCCTTGACAATTTTAAGGCATCCGTAGCAAAAATTTCCAGAATGTCAATCAATATTCCCCTAAATTCTGACGATTTTTTCATGACAATACCCTGATTCGCAGAGCGACGCCGCCACATCAGGAGCTGTATTTGTCTTATGAAGGTCATTCATGCTAAAGAATAAACTTGCTCTCTTCGGCGCGTCGATCGTCTTGTTCTTGCTGCTGACAGCTATTTTTGCGCCGCTGCTGGCGCCATACGACCCATGTGAACAGCATATCATGCAGGGGCTGGAAAGCCCGAGCCGGGCACATCTGTTTGGGCTGGATAAACTTGGTCGCGATGTCTTGAGTCGAGTGATTTACGGTTCCAGAATTTCTCTCTGGGTCGGAATCACGACCGTCAGCGCGTCAATGATCGTTGGTGTCATCGTCGGCTCGATTTCCGGATTTTATGGAGGGTTTATTGATGATCTTTTTATGCGGCTGGTGGATATTTTGATGGCTTTTCCCGGCATCTTACTGGCGATAGCGATGGTCGCGGTTCTGGGCCCCGGGCTGAATCATGTGATCCTGGCGCTGTGTCTGATCAGCTGGGTCGGTTATGCTCGTCTGACTCGAGGACAAATTCTCTCGTTACGTGAATTGGAATATGTTACCGCAGCCCATGCGATCGGTGCGGCCCCGCCGCGCATTATCGTACGCCATCTCCTGCCGAATCTGATGGCGCCGTTGATTGTCGAAGCCAGCTTTGGCATGGCCGGAGCCATTCTGGCAGAGGCAAGTTTGAGTTTTTTGGGGCTGGGATCCCAGCCGCCGACACCGAGCTGGGGTTCAATGCTTAACGAAGGCCGGCACTTCCTGCTGCTGGCATCTCATCTGACGACGTTTCCCGGGCTGGCGATTATGGTGGTGATTCTCGGCTTTAACTTTCTGGGAGACGGCTTGCGGGATTATTTTGATGTAAGACGCCTGTAGCTATGCAGGTTCTGGATTTGAACTTTGCAATCGCCCTGTCGTACACGGCCTGCATACTGTCGTGAAGACGTTTTCTGCAGTATCACGAGCCGCATTTCGTTCACCAGAGTGACCTCTGAAGCCTGTTGCTGAGGGGTCGTCGCCGTTCCAAATGTTCAAACGCATGCTGTTTGAATGACGATCTGGTGAAAATCTTCATGCACTCATTCACTCATTCCACCAGATCGTCATTGCGCAAGCGGATGCTACTGTGCTTCCGTTACAGGACTTTGTTGAGCGGAAGACCGTCGGGAAAAATTCTGCTTGACAGGACAGTTGCTCTTTCATAGGTTAAGAGCGCTGAAACGAGGTCGCTCAAGATTCAGAGGAACATTACACAGCTGAACACAACCGAGAGAGAATGTATGCATATACTCGGAATCGATACATCGACAATGACCGGTAGCATTGCAGTGATAAGCAACGATCGCCTGCTGGCCGAATACAGCGTTAACACGAAAACGACCCATGCGGAACGCCTGATACCCAGTATCGATGTCGTGCTTCGCGCGGCTTCGTTGACGGTCTGGGACCTTGACGGCATTGCCGTCTCTTCCGGACCGGGGTCGTTTACTGGTTTGCGTATTGGCATGACAACAGCCAGGAGCCTTGCGTACAGTATACAAAAACCGCTTGTCGGGGTGTCGTCACTCGATGCCCTGGCCGCTCAATATCTGTACTGTTCACTTTTGGTATGCCCTGTTCTCGATGCCCGTAAAAAAGAAGTGTATTCAGCCCTGTATCGGAACACAGGGAGTCGGGTGCAACGCCTGTCAGGGTATCGCGCGATCGCTCCCGAACTGCTCGTGAAAGATATTCAGGAGCCGGTGCTCTTCCTCGGAGATGGTGTTGTGCCCTATGGCGACCGCTTACAATCGCTTCTGGGAGAAATGGCCCTTTTCGCCGATCCGGCCCATCTGTTGCCGAGAGCAAGCCTTGTTGCCGCGCTTGGCCGTGAGCGTCTTGTCGCAGGGGATATAGATGACTATTTTTCTCTGACCCCGACGTATATCCGAAAATCCGATGCGGAAATACATTGGGACAATGCTCACAGCCCCCGAAAACAGCCCAGGCCTGCCAGCAGCAGTATGGAATAGAAAAGCCTTATGCATCTTCCTGATATATCCGTACGTGTCTCCAGAAAGATGGGCCTTGCCGTTCTTGCTGGAATTCTCCTGATCGCTATTTTTCCCAATATCGATATCGAATTTCTGGCCTGGATAGCGTTTGTGCCTCTTTTTCTCGCAGTCCAGGAAGAGAGTCTGAAAAACAGTTTCTGGCTGGGATGGTTTGCCGGCCTTGTGTACGGGCTGGGCAGCCTGTACTGGGTGACGATTACTATGATGTCCTTTGGGGGCCTCTCCTGGGGACTCAGTGTCTGTTTGCTTGGCTTCCTGGCAGCGTATCTCGCCTTATATATGGGAAGCTTTACCATGCTGCTGCGCGCATTGCAGCAGTCCCTGGAACTGCCCTTTCTCGTCACAGCTCCTGTCGTCTGGGTGGGGCTGGAATATCTTCGCTCTTTTTTCATGATCGGCTTCCCGTGGAACAGCTTGGGCTACAGCCAGTACCTCACGCCACAGGTCACGCAACTCGCTGATCTCACAGGTGTCTATGGGGTTTCTTTTTTAATCGTGCTGGTCAATGCCGGAGTGTACACGAGTCTGGTGGCAGAGGTCCCCCGGAGACTCAAGCTCAGGAGCGTGTTCGTGACCCTTGGCTGCCTCGGGCTCAGCCTTGTCTATGGTTTCTCCGTGCTGCCGGGCATTGATGCTGAACCATCCGGGGACACGATACGTCTGGCAGTTGTGCAGGGAAATATCGATCAGAGCCTTAAATGGAGCCCGGAGTTCCGAAAAAAAATTTTTGAAAAATACGTTCGTTTATCACAAGACACGTTGAAGACGGCACCTGACATGATCGTGTGGCCGGAAACGGCATTCCCATATGTGATGCGATACGATCCTGGGTCTCAGGATGCCATCCGTACCCTTGCCCGTGAGCTGCAGCGGTATCTGCTGTATGGCACAATAGATGTGATGCCGAGCTCGAATCAGGAGGAAAAGACCTATGAATCCTTGAATAGCGCCTTTCTTATTTCGCCGGAAGGCGACATCGCGGGAAAATACGATAAAATGCGCCTGGTGCCTTTTGGAGAATACATCCCGTTTGAAGATCTGCTGTTTTTTGTGAAAGAGTTGACTCATACGATCGGGAAAGTGCATCCTGGGAAGCAATCGACGCTTCTTGTGGCAGATGGAACGGCTTTTGGGACGCTGATCTGTTTTGAAATTATTTTTCCGAATTTCGTGCGAGAGTTCGTCGAGAAAGGGGCGCGTTTTCTGGTCACGATAACGAACGACGCGTGGTTTGCCCGCTCAGCAGCGTCATACCAACATTTTGCCATGGTGACTTTTCGGGCGATTGAAAACCGAGTGGCGATTGCCAGAGCCGCGAACACTGGAATCTCCGGATTCATCGATCCTTACGGCCGGATACTGAGTCAAAGTGAGATTTTTGTTGACAAGACGCTGACCCACGATATTCCTCTACGAACGACGACCACTTTTTATTCACGCTACGGCGATCTTTTTGCCCGGTTGTGCCTCCTGTTCACTCTTCTGGGAGCGGCTGTACATTTCTACCGGACGAAAAAGGCCGTCTAAGGAGTGCCTGGGCCGAAAAATCGGTGTAGAATTTTTCGGACTGTCACGGGAAGAATTATGGAAACGACTTCACTTCACCATGCGAATGATGCCGTAACTGAACTCAGCGAGAAAATTGAAGCCATGCGGAGGTATCTTTGACATAGCCGGCACTCACACACGCGCTGAAGAACTTGAAAGAATCATGTCGCAGCCTGCCTTTTGGGAGAATCCGGATGCGGCCCAAACGACGATTCAAGAGAATAAGGCGCTTCAGCAAAAACTTGAGACCTGGAGAGGACTGGAGGAAACGTTTGAAGAAGTTCAGGTGATGATCGAGTTGGCAGAAGAAGACGAGGATGAGTCAATGCTTCCGGAAATCGCCGCATTGTCTGAGTCGGTCGCGCGTTCGATCGAAAAGATCGAGCTGTGCCAGATGCTCAGCGGCCCGCATGACAAGAGTAATGCGATTCTCTCGATTAACGCCGGAGCCGGCGGAACCGAGGCACAGGACTGGGCGGACATGCTGCTCAGAATGTACCTGCGCTGGAGTGAGCGGCAGAAATTCAAGACCCAGTTGATCGATATTCTGCACGATCAGGAGGCCGGCATCAAAAGCGCGACGATCACGCTTGCCGGTGAGTATGCCTTCGGCTATCTGAAATCAGAAGTTGGGGTCCACCGCCTTGTGCGGATTTCTCCTTTTGATACCGGCAAGCGAAGACACACGTCGTTTGCCTCTGTGATGGTCTTGCCGGAAATTGAAGATGATATCGAGATCGAAATCAATGAAGAAGATCTTCGGGTGGACACCTATCGCGCCAGCGGGGCTGGAGGACAGCACGTCAACAAAACCGATTCTGCCGTTCGCATTACGCACGATCCGACCGGGATCGTCGTACAGTGTCAGAACGAACGCTCACAGCATAAAAATCGCGCACAAGCTATGAAAATTCTGCGGGCGCGCTTATATGAACTGTATATGGAAGAGCAAGATCAGGAAATGGAAAAACTTCAGGGTGAAAAGCGTGTCATCGCCTGGGGCAGTCAAATCCGCTCCTACGTTATGCACCCGTACCAAATGGTGAAAGACCATCGTACCGGTTGTGAAAGCAGCAACGTCACAGCGATTCTTGATGGTGACATCGATGAATTCATGCGACAATACCTCATATTTGCCAGCCGGGCGTGAAGTATATTACACGGACAAGAATTCTCGCTAAGCGGGAAGACAGGGAGAGATCATGCAAGAAACAGCAACAGACCAGAGAGCACAGCGTGTTGCCAAATTAAAGCAGTTACAGGCAGACAATGTGCCTGCCTATATCAACAGCTTTCATATCAAGAGCAGTGTGACGCAATTATTACAAGCTCACAGTGCCAAGAACGCTGAAGCACTCGAAGCCGAAGAAGTGACGACCACTACCGCCGGACGACTCATGTCAATGCGCATGATGGGCAAAATGTCGTTCGCCCATATTCAGAGCGGGCAGGATCGCATCCAGATTTGCGTCAGAAAAAACGAGCTGGGGGCGGAAGCCTTTGATTTTTATAAACACCTGGACATCGGCGATCATATCGGCGTAACAGGGCGTGTTTTCAGGACCAGAACCAACGAGCTGACTGTCCTTGTGTCGGAGCTCACCTTATTATCAAAGTCCCTGCGGCCGCTGCCGGAAAAATGGCACGGCCTGAAAGATGTTGAAATCCGCTACCGCCAGCGTTATCTTGACTTGATCGTCAACCAGGATGTGAAAGAGGTTTTCACCAAACGAGCCAAGATCGTCAATGCTGTCCGAAACTTTTTCCTGGCACGGGATTTCCTTGAAGTGGAAACTCCAATGATGCAGCCGATCGCCGGTGGAGCTGCGGCAAAACCCTTTGTAACGCATCATAATGCGCTGGATATGGAACTCTATCTCCGCATTGCTCCCGAATTGTATTTGAAACGTTTGATTGTCGGCGGCTTTGAACGGGTCTTTGAGATCAATCGTAACTTCCGAAACGAAGGGATTTCCGTCCGTCACAATCCGGAATTTACGATGCTGGAATTCTACATGGCCTACGCCGACTATCACGACCTTCTGCCTCTGACGGAAACTTTGTTTGCCGCTGTTGCTCAGGAAGTCCTGGGAACGACGACGCTGCGCTGTCAGGGACAAGAGATCGATCTCAGTCCGCCCTGGGAACGCGTAACCATTAAAGATGGTATTCTGAAATACGGGAACGATATTTCCTGCGAAGATCTGGGCAACCTTGAAGCCTTACAAAATATCGCCGCGTCACTGCAGATCGATCCAACGCTCGGCAAAGGCAAGCTCATGATGGAAATTTTTGAGGCGGTGGCCGAGGAGCATCTGATTCAGCCGACCTTTGTGCTGGATTACCCGATCGAGGTGTCGCCGCTGTCAAAAGCCAAAATTGATGAGCCCGGGCTTGTGGAACGCTTTGAGTTCTTTATCGCCGGAAGTGAGATGGGCAATGGCTTTAGCGAGTTAAACGACCCGATCGATCAACGCCAGCGTTTCGAACAACAAGTCGCCCAACACGCTTCTGGTGATGAGGAAGCCCATCAGATGGACGACGATTACGTACGAGCACTGGAGTACGGCATGCCGCCGACCGCAGGAGAAGGGATCGGGATCGACCGTATGGTCATGCTGTTGACGGATTCCGCCTCGATCCGCGATGTTATTCTGTTTCCGCACATGCGTAAAGAGCATCTGTAAGTCAGCATGTCTCGATAGCTGCCCGCGAAATATGTGGAACGTTTCCCCACATATTTTGCGGGCGCTTTTCAAGCCGCAGTGCTCAGCACCCTAAGTTCCACGTCGGGGACGTCGCATTTTTTTCAGCTTATACTTTGCAAAGACGAGAAACATGATGACGTAGCGTGTAACATCGTCGAAGGAATGAATGTTCTTCAGGACGGAAGGAACCTTACGCAGCAATGAGAATTTCTTTTTGGCGCCCGCAAAGCGAAACATTAATTCGCTGATTTGCCACCAGTTCAATTTATCGACATAGAGTGGCGCATGCCCTTGTGCAGCAGGCAGCACAAGCACACGTTTATCTCGTTTTCTGGTCCAGCTGAAATCCTTTGGCAGCTTGCCCTCCTGATATGCACGGGCTTCCAGCTCAGTGCCGGGATAAATATGAGAAATAGCCACGCTGATATCGCAGCGATCTTTAACCCGTTCGATGACCGTCATGGTTTCCTGTGATTCTTCCCAGCTTTCAGTGGGATGGCTGAACATAAAAAACGGGTTCGGCGTTACGCCGCATTCAAGCGCCCACTCGATAAATTTGTCTGCCTGTTCCAGTGTGGCCACTTTTTTCACAATATCCTGTGCTACGCGGTGGTTCCCGGACTCGATACCGAAACCAGCGTAAAACATGCCGGCTGCAGCCATTTTCTCGGTCAATTCACGTGTCATCAAATCGACGCGGACTTCACAATACCATTTAATATCCAGCTTGCGCTCGATGATCATATCGCAGATCTGCATTGTGCGCCTTGGATTGTAGTTAAACGTATCATCGTAAAACCAGATGACTTTGGCGTTATAGTGCTCGATGACGTGTTCCAGCTCTTTGAGGACGTTGTCCGGTTTGAGGCCTCTGACTCTGCGTCCCCAATTGTTGGGGGTCGCGCAGAACGTACAGTGAAAGGGACAGCCTCGACTGGTCATCAGATTTGCGGCGGGCTGCATCCCTTTCCCAGGCACTTCCAGTTGAAAATGATATTTTTCCCAGGGGATCAGATGGCGAGCCGGCAAAGGGAGCGTATTAAGATCGGGAATGCGTTGCCGTGCTGCGTTTTCAAAGATGCGGCCCTCATCCCAAAACGTGAGTCCATCGACTTTGCGAAGATCACCGTCAGCTTGCAGCGCTTTCACCAGCTCGACAATCGTGAGCTCTCCTTCGCCGCTGATAACACCGTCGATTGCAGAAATGTGTGTCAATGTATCACGCGCGGTTCCGGTGAAATGCGGTCCTCCCATCAGGACAAAGGCTTCGGGTCGCGCTTGTTTGGCAATTTCTGCCAGCTGAAAGCTCTGGAAGCGGTTTTCGGTTGTTGTCGAAATTCCGATCACATCCGGTTTATCGTGTTCGAATTTTCGAGCCAGATTCTCCCAGTTGAGTTTCAAAACATGACTGGGAACCACTTCAACATCAACAGCTTCCTGTTCCAGAACGGCCGCCAGATACAGCACTCCCAGCGAGGGCATCATACTGCCTTGGCTCCAGCGTTCGGCAAAATATCCTCCCGGGGGAATGCATAACATTACTTTCATTGACGTGTACTCCTCTCTATTTCTTCTGAGAGTCAGATGCCTGACTTTTTTTCTCCTCCACAGGCGGCAATACGCCTCGTATGCCGAATTGATACCCGTATTGTGGAATGAAAAGGCTCTGTCAAGATTTTACACAACGATGGAAGAACTCTCTTCTTGAGGAAAAGAGCTTTCAGACAGGGATTCGGACAGTGTGTCTCAGGAAGAGACTGAGTCTTCCTCGCCAGACAGAGACAGATACTCAGCCCAGGCGACCTGAAAACGTTGCAGGTGTATCGCTTTTTCCGCGTGTAGGCTTTGGAAGAACTGCTGATAGATTCCCGACTGACCGTCTGCCTCTGATCCAACGGGATCTTCGGCTGTATCGGTCTCCTGCTGAAAGTGCAGGATCTGTTCGCAGGCGACTTCTGCGTCGTGCCATTTCCCGAGTGCCTGATGGACCGCCCGAAGACGAACGCGCATCGTGTCCCAACAGGCAGCTTCCACAGGACAACACGTGGCAATATCAAGCGTATAGCAGGTTTCTTTACTCAGAATCCGCAGTGAGTGAAGCCGCGCTTCGTGCTTCAAAGCCTGCTCGCAAAGCCCGATCAGGGCCGTCGTTTGTGCGCTGATGCGCTGCTGAAGTTTTTCTTGAAGCGCGTTCTGAGAAAACGTGCTCAAGGTATGAGCAATGCGCTTGCGGTTGACCGAGATCGCGCTGGGCAGATTAAAATGCTCCGCAAAATCGGCAAATTTTTTCCGAGCCGGAAATTCTCTTTCTTTCAAACTGTTGTAATATTCACCTAAAAATTCACCCTGTTTGCGTGACCATTTTCTGCTAAGCTCCTGTTGTACGTGAACGTCGCGCAGATCCCCGGCAGCCTTGAACAGCGCTCTAAAAGGGCGAATATATTTTTTGCCTTTAAACGCTGGTGTCATCCATTCGAGTAAACGAAAAAAAGCCCGGACCTGTTTCACAGCCACCCGAAGGTCGTGTACACCATCCGGATCGAAAAAACCGGCAGCTTTGAAAAAAGCGTTTTCCAGATTCCGGCAACGCGAATTATAGTAAGCCGACAAGCACTCCTGCATCATACTGTGTTCCATGTTTCCAGAACTGTCGTGTTGTTAGCTCTCGTTGAGTTCAGCGTTCAGAAAATCGTAAATTGCTTCTTGAGTACGCACTAATTTCGCCTTTTTTGAAACGTTACGGTAGCTGTTATCCTGCGCCTCGTTCAAAATACGGGCTTTGACATTGTCGCTCCACTGGATATCGAAGTAGCGTTGCAATTCCCGCTGGATATCCGCATCGTAGATCGGGCAGGCGACTTCGACCCGGTGATCGAGGTTGCGCGTCATCCAATCAGCAGAACCGATATAATATTTAGGTTGCCCGTTGTTGCAGAAGATGAAAATTCGGGAATGCTCCAGGTATTTATCAATGATGCTGATCGCCTTGATCTGTTCGCTGAGACCCTTTACCCCAGGAACCAGTGAGCAGATGCCTCTGACGATCAGACGGATTTTGACTCCGGCCTGAGACGCTTTATACAGGGTTTCCACCATGTCACGATCCATGAGGCTGTTGAGCTTGACCTTGATAAAAGCCTCTTTCCCGTTTTTGGCGTTTTTCATTTCCTGGTGGATCAATTCTTTCCAGCGATCCCGCATATAAAAAGGGGAAACAAGCAGGTGCTTGTAGTTCGAGAGTTTATAGTTGGTTTTCAGGAAGGCGAACACTGATTTGACTTCGGTCGTGAGCCTTTTGTCGGCCGTAAACAGCGTATGATCGCCATAAAGCCGCGCGGTATCTTCATTGAAATTTCCAGTGCCGATAGTGGCATAATAGGTTTTCTGCCCTCGTTCCCGGCGTGTGATCAGGCACAGTTTCGCGTGTACTTTCAAATCGGGAATGCCGTAAATGACCCGCGCCCCATCTTCGATCAACTGGTTGGCCCAATAAATGTTGGCTTCTTCATCAAAGCGAGCCCGGAATTCAAAAAGCACTGTGACGCTTTTGCCGTTTTTGACCGCATGGCTCAGGGCATTGACGATTTTTGACTTGTCAGCGACGCGATACAGCGTCATGCGAATGGAGCTGACTTTCGGGTCGATCGCTGCTTCGCGGAGCAGGTCGATCATATAGTTGAAGGATTGGTAGGGATAGTGCAGCAACATGTCTTTTTCACGAATCGTATTAAGAAGACTTCTGCCGGGCTGAATCGCTTTATGGGCTAATGGGGGGCAAGGCGCATATTGCAGGGTTGCTGCCCCCATTTTCGGAAACTTCATAAAATCTTTAAAATTGAGGTAGCGTCGTTCCGGCAGCAAGGTGTCGTGTTCGCTTAATCCGAGACGATTTGTAAAAAATTTCAGGACATCAGGGGACATCTCCCAATCATAGGTCAAGCGAACAGGTTGCCCTTTTATACGGAGTTTGACACTTTTGGAAATCGTCTCGACAAAACTTTTGGTCACATTATCTTCGATGTCCAGTTCGGCGTCTTTGGTGATTTTGATCGGGAAGGCCTCTTTGAGCTCCATATTCAGGATGGAGAAGATTTCCGGAAGCTGTATGCGGACAAGCTCCTCAAGCAGCATGACCGCTGTGTTTCCCTCTGGGGCGGGGAGCTTGACAAAACGCGACAATTCTCCGAGTGGAACTTCCACCAGGGCGTATTCCGACGCTTGTGTGCCGCCGGTGATTTCAAGGCGCACCGCAAGATAGACCGATGTTTCGTCTAAAATCGGAAATCTCGGTAATTGGGCGGCCATCAAGGGGACAATCGCAGGGCGGACCTTTTCCTGAAAATAGGAGGCGATATACGTTTTCTGCTCCTCTGTCATTTGTTTTTCGTTGATAATTGCGATATGTTTCCGCTTCAGCTCTTTGAGAATCGCCTTATAGTATTCCTCAAATTGCGTTTGTTGCTGCGTGACGATCTTCTGAATCTGATTTAACGTCCCTTTGGGATCGTCGTCGACCAGCAGCTTCGACTTTTTACCTAACTGCACCAGCCGCTTCAAGGTCGCGACCCGCACTCGGAAGAATTCATCGAGATTCGATGAAAAAATGGCCATGAACTTGATACGTTCCATTAAGGGGACTGTGGGATCGTTTGCTTCCTGAAGCACTCTGGCATTAAACGACAGCCAGCTGATTTCCCGGTTGATATGCAGGTTCTTGTATTCGCTTTCCGCCATGCTCGTTTCTCCTTAAGTTACACCTGTGATGAGGTCTCCGTCTCCTTACGCTCGTGCTGCTCATCTGGCGGAGCACATCCTTCCATTACAGCGTCTCCATCACGTTCTTCCCCTGCAAATTGTTCAAGCAGGTCGATGCGCTGCTCTGCCTGTGTCACGCTGGCGATATCTTCAACCTGTGAGGCCTGTAAGACTTTCGTCAGCTGTTTTGCCAGCCTTTTGCTGGTTTTCTCGAGAATGCCGTTGAGCTGTTGAGACGATCCGCGATCGAGATTTTCCAGACGATGTTCTATGCTGGCTCTGATTTCTCTGGTAATTATTTTGCGGGCACGTTTATAGACCTTTGGCGTTGCCCGAGTCGGAAAATCGAACAAGATCAGCGTCCCGGCAGCCTCGTCAAGATCTTGCCATCGTTCAATCTCCAGAGCGATCCCGATGACGGCGCCTGTTCGCAGGACAGGCTCGGTACCTTTCAGCAGCAGAGCGGCTATCTGGGAAAGACTCGGTTCGTGTCCGACAAGCATGAGAGTGTCATAGCTCTCGTCCCGGTTCTTGAGGATTTCCAGGATGATACTGAGATTTTCATCATAGAATGCATCTCTTAAAAAGATTTTTCTGACCGGATAATTGAGTTCTCTCGCAAAGATATGTGCCGTTTCAAGAGCGCGATCTGCGGGACTTGACATCAGTAATCCGGGTTTGATCCCTTTTTCCTTTAAACGGCTCCCCATGTTCTGCGCGTCTTGAAGTCCTTGTTTTGACAAAGAGCGCTTAAAATCATTGATACCCAATTCCGTGGAAATGGCCTTTGCATGTCTGACAAGATATAAAAATTTCATTGAATGGGCAGATTGCCGGATTGTGGATCTGAAAACAAACAATCCGGCAATCCCACGATGTATCGATTACTCCTTATAGTTGCGCTTCAATAGATGCAATGACAGTCTTCAGGACTTTAATTCTGGCATAATATTTCGAATTGGCTTCAACAACCGTCCAGGGCGCGTTGGCCGTGCTGGTGCGGAACAGCATTTCGTCAACCGCCTGTTTATACACATCCCATTTCTCGCGGTTTCGCCAATCTTCATCAGTAATCTTCCATTGTTTATACGGTGATTGCTGCCGGGCTTCAAAGCGGCGCAGCTGTTCCTCTTTATCGATGTGAAGCCAGAATTTCACCAGGACTGTTCCAAAATTAACAAGCTGTTCTTCCATCTCATTGATTTCCCGATACGCCCGTCGCCATTCGCGCTCATGACAAAAGCCTTCAACCCGTTCGACGAGAACCCGTCCATACCAGGTTCTATCAAAAATCGTGATGTGGCCGGCTTTGGGAAAGGCTTTCCAAAAGCGCCAGAGGTAGTGATGCGCGTGTTCGATATCGTTCGGAGCTGCCACCGGGATGACTTCATAGCCGCGCGGATCCATACTTTGTGTTAAACGCCTGATGTTTCCGCCCTTTCCGGCAGCATCCCAGCCTTCATACGTAATCACGACTGGAATGCGCTTCATGTAAATTTTGTGCTCCAGTTCGAATATCCGCTGCTGGCAGGCTTTAAGTTGTTCCCGGTATGCATTCCGTTCCAGGTCGAGCGACAGATCGACCCGGTCCAGAAGAGAGGAGTTGAGCAGATCGACGGTCCCATCTTCCTGCTCTCCCTGCACGTCTGAGGAGGCATCCTGTAATGCCACACTTTGGGATTGTCTGATCTTTTTACGCGCCTCTATGGCATGCTCAAGCTTGTCGATAACGGTCTTAAAGGTTTTCAGCGTCGCAAAGCGCCGGTCGTGCGCTTCGATCACAGTCCATGGCGCAAAGCCGGTCTCGGTTTTTACCAGCATCTCCTCGGTAGCGTTCAGATAGGTTTCATACTGTTGATGGTGCTTCCAGTCTTCCTGTGTGACCTTCCACTTGGTTATCGGAGAAGCTTCCAGCTTTTTGAAGCGCTTTTTCTGTTCGTGTTTGCTGATGTGCAGAAAAAATTTTATGATGAGCATGCCGCCCGTCGTAAGCTGACTTTCAAAACTTCGAATCTCTTCATACGCCCGCTGCCAGTCCTTTTTTTTGATCAACTTATCCACACGCCCTACCAGAACACGGCCGTACCAACTGCGATCGAACACGGCGATTTTACCATTAGGGGGCGTTTTCACCCAGAAGCGCCACAGAAACGGACGAAAGGCTTCCTCTTCATTTGGCGCACTAATCGGATGGACAATACAGCCGCGTGGATCGAAGGTCTGGATCAAACGGTTGATCAAGGTGCCTTTGCCGGCAGCGTCCCAGCCTTCGAAGACGATCGCCACTGGAATACCCAGTTCCCTGGCTTCACGCTGCAACGCTCCCATACGTGATTCCAAAGTCGGCAGAATGGATTTATACTCCTTTTTATCAACTTTCGTGGAAAGATCGCTTTGTTCCAGCATAGCTGTTTCTCCTTCATACACAAGGGTTAGAAAAAGATAAGCATTCCATGAATATTCTGTTACAAGATCGGGGTCAGAACATACTCAGCGCGTTGTTTGAGGGGCACGGAATGCAAACATACGGAATGTACGCTTAAAACACCTTAACAGCCTCAGACAGCATGAAGTCAAGAAAAAATTCAGTGATCAGGCTATTTCCGACAAAAGAGAGCAAGAAGGCAAATGACATGACTGATCATGTCTGAAGATTCTCGACAGTTTGCCGAACTGCGTCAAGATTGTCTTTATGCACAATTGTCCTCATCTTACGCATCTTGCGGCGAATCACAAAAAAACGTTGACAAATCAAAAGATGTTGCGAAAATTATATTGTATTCTGTGAAGAATTTACGTTCAACACAAAAACTACGGGCTCGGAGAAGACTGGGGTGTATGAAACAGACGAATTATGCTGCATTGCTTGCGAAAGAATTAACGATTACTCCACAACAAGTCGAGGCAGCCGCAAAATTATTGGAGCAAGGGGCAACTGTCCCTTTTATTGCGCGTTACCGGAAAGAAGCGACGGCTTCGTTGGATGAAGTCGCGATTCAGGCCATCCGCGACCGATTGAAGCAACTGGCGGAATTGGATAAACGTCGGGACGCGATCCGTACATCGCTGGAAGAACGGACTCTGCTCAATAAAGAGCTGGAACAGCGGCTCGAGAACGCCGCCAGTATGACGGAACTTGAAGATATCTATCTGCCGTATCGACCGAAACGCCGCACTCGCGCGGCTATTGCGAGGGAAAAAGGGCTTGAACCGCTGGCACAGGAGTTGTTTCAACAGGCTGCTGCGCCGATCGACGTGGGCCGTTTTCTCGATCCTGACAAAGGCGTTATCACTGAAGAAGATGCCTGGAACGGAGCTAAAGATATTATTGCCGAGTGGATCAATGAGGACGCCCGGGTTCGCAGTCGTCAGCGCAGGCTCTATGATACCCACGCTCAACTGAAATCGGCGCTCGTGAAGAACAAGCAAGAGGAGGCTGGTAAATTCCGCGATTATTTCGAGTGGCATGAAGCCCTCAAGGATGCGCCGTCGCATCGAATCCTGGCGATGTTACGCGGACAGCGGGCAGGCGTGCTGACTGTGCATGCTCGTCCAGACGAAGAGCAGGCGCTGGCTGACCTGGAACAACTCGTGCTGCGGGGACACAGCCCAGCGCGTGACAAGGTCAGAGAGGCTGCGCATGATGCCTATAAACGTCTGCTGGCTCCATCACTGGAAGGAGAATGTCTGAAGGCCGCCAAAGAGCGGGCGGATCAAGAGGCCATCGCAGTGTTTGCGCGAAATCTGCGCGAACTCCTCCTGGCGTCTCCGTTGGGCCAGAAACGGATTATGGCGATCGATCCCGGGTTTCGTACCGGATGCAAGCTTGTCATTCTCGATGCTCAGGGAAATCTCAGGCAGAGCACGACGATTTATCCGACTCTGGGAGATAAGCGCAGGAATGAGGCGGCAGACGTGGTGAGAAAACTCTGTCACGAGCATGCACTCGAAGCGCTTGCCGTGGGCAATGGCACGGCCGGGCGTGAAACCGAACGCTTTCTGAACGAGCTGAACCTGGGGATTCCGGTGATCGTAGTGGATGAGAGCGGAGCCTCGATTTATTCCGCCGGCGAAGTCGCACGACAAGAATTTCCCGACTGTGATCTGACCGTGCGTGGCGCTGTCTCGATCGGGCGGCGATTGCAAGACCCGCTGGCTGAACTCGTCAAAATTGATCCGAAATCAATCGGCGTTGGCCAGTATCAACATGACGTCGATCAGGCTGCCCTCAAGAAAAGCCTGGATGATGTCGTGATGAGCTGCGTGAATGCCGTCGGGGTTGAGGTCAACAGCGCCAGCGCCCGGCTTTTAACCTACGTGTCTGGCCTGGGGCCACAGCTCGCTCACAACATCGTTAAATACCGTGAAGAACATGGCCCTTTCCTCTCACGGAATGAGCTTAAAAACGTCCCCCGACTCGGGGCGCGAAGCTTTGAGCAGGCTGCCGGCTTCCTGCGGATCCGTCACGGGACCAACCCTCTGGACGGCAGTGCGGTGCATCCGGAACGATATGCTGTCGTGGCGCAGATGGCGAAAGACCTGAGTGCTACGGTTGAGGAACTCATGCAGAATGAAGCGCTTCGCAGGCGGATTGATCTGAAAAAATATGTGGGCGGGGATATTGGCTTGCCGACCTTACACGATATTCTTGCGGAATTAGAGAAGCCCGGACGAGATCCGCGTCCGAAGTGTGACGTCTTCTCCTTTTCGGACGCGGTGCACGAACTGAAAGACCTTCAGCCGGGCATGCTGCTGCCGGGTATCGTCACGAATGTCACAAATTTCGGGGCGTTTGTGGACATCGGCGTCCATCAGGACGGTCTGGTGCACATCAGCCGGCTGGCCGACCGTTTTGTCAAAGATCCGAATGAGGTGGTGAAAGTACGCCAACAAGTTCAGGTAAGGGTGGTGGACGTTGACATGGAACGGCAGCGTATTTCGCTTTCGATGAAGAAAACATTTGACCTATCGACGCAGAATGTGAAGAAATGATTCAAACGAGGGAGGAGAATATGAATATCCATCAATTGGCAGGCACACCGGCTCCGCGAGAGCTGCTCGTCCATATTCCGCGCTTAGTCTCAGCGTATTATACGCATACGCCAAATCTTGACGACCCGGCTCAGCTGGTGGCTTTCGGGACATCGGGGCATCGAGGGACATCCTTAAAAAGTAGTTTTACAGAGTCTCATATTCTCGCTGTGACCCAAGCGCTTTGCGACTATCGTCAGGTCGAAAAACTTGACGGCCCGGTGTTTCTCGGCATGGACACACACGCACTTTCAGAAGCTGCGCTGGCATCGGCTGTTGAGGTCTTTGCCGCAAACGGCGTTGAAATCATGATTCAGGCCGGTTTCGGATATACTCCGACACCAGTGATCTCTCATGCGATCCTGTGCTATAATCGGGGAAGAAAATCGGGCCGAGCCGATGGTGTCGTGATAACCCCTTCGCACAATCCTCCGACAGACGGTGGTGTTAAATACAATCCTCCGCACGGCGGACCCGCAGATACCAAGACCACGAAAATGATTCAGGATCGCGCGAACGATATTTTGCGGCATGGCTTACAAGACGTTAAGCGCATGGATTTTCAAAAAGCGCTCAAGGCCGTGACCACCCATGAATACGATTACGTCACACCCTATCTGGAGGATTTGAAGCAGATCGTCAAGCTCGACGCCATCGCCTCGTCAGGCATGAAAATCGGCGTCGATCCGATGGGCGGCGCTGGTGTGGGCTATTGGGAGCCGATGGCCGAGCTGTACGGCTTAAACATTGACGTCGTGAATCCGCATGTTGATCCGACCTTCTCGTTTATGTCAGTTGATAAAGACGGCAAAATCCGTATGGACTGCTCTTCACCGTATGCCATGGCTGGCTTGATCGGCCTGAAAGATCGTTTTGATATTGCTTTCGGCAACGATCCGGATTACGATCGTCACGGGATTGTGACGAAAAGTGCAGGGTTGATGAATCCCAATCATTATCTTGCCGTGGCGATCTGGTATCTTTTTCAGAACCGACCTCATTGGAAGAAAGATGCGCTGGTTGGAAAAACACTGGTGTCCAGCTCGATGATCGATCGCGTGGCAGCATCAATCGGGCGCAGACTCTCTGAAGTGCCGGTAGGCTTCAAATGGTTTGTAAACGGTTTGATTGACGGATCTTACGGTTTTGGCGGAGAAGAAAGCGCCGGGGCTTCGTTCTTACGTCTTGATGGAACAGTCTGGACCACTGATAAAGACGGGATCATTCTCGATCTACTGGCCGCAGAAATCACCGCAACGACAGGCAAGGATCCGGCAGAACTCTATACAGAACTGGAAGCACAGTTCGGCAGCCCGGTATATGAACGTATGGACGCGCCGGCAAATCTGTCGCAAAAGGCTGTGCTGGCCAAACTCTCGCCGGAGATGGTGAAGGTTGAGGAGCTTGCCGGAGAGAAAATTCTGGCGATACTCAGCAATGCTCCTGGCAATAACGCCCCGATTGGCGGCTTAAAAATCGTGACGGAACATGGCTGGGCTGCTGCTCGTCCGTCAGGGACCGAGGACATTTATAAGATTTATGCCGAAAGCTTCAACGGACCGGAACACTTGAAGCAGATCCAGCAAGACGTGCAGCAGATTGTGAGCGCATGCTTTGAAGCCGCCGGTGTCTAAAAGGAGGCGGTAAACGTCTCAAACGCTCATTCCCGGAGTTGGACTGGGTCTTTGTTCCGGCGGCAGCGAGGTGCATTCTGCATGATCCGGATTACAACAACGATTTCCATCGACGAAAACGATATTCATGAAGAGTTTGTGCGGGCTTCAGGGCCAGGCGGACAACATGTCAATAAGGTTGCGACAGCTGTGCAGTTACGCTTTGATGTCCGGAGTTCAGGTCTGCCACAGGAGCTTAAAGCGCGTTTGCGCCGAATTGCAGGACGCCGTATGACAGAGGCAGGCATACTGACAATCCATGCCTGCCGGTTCCGAACTCAGGAGCGTAACCGGCAGGATGCGCTGCAACGGTTGATCGCCTTGTTGCGCGACGCAGCTAAACGTCCGCAGACCCGCAAAAAAACCACTCCAGGCCAAGCCTCGAAACAGCGCCGCCTCGATAAAAAGCGGCAGCGAAGCAGGCTCAAACAACTGCGGCGTTTCGATAGCTGGGCTGAGGACTAAGGCATGACAAAAATGACGACGCAGGATAGGTTAAGCGCACTGCGGGACGTGATGGCAGGGCAGAACATTGACGCGTGGATTGCAGCAGACTCGGATCCACATCAGAGCGAATATCCAGCCTCCCATTGGAAAACACGCGCCTGGCTTTCCGGCTTTACGGGCTCTGCGGGGACGCTTGTCGTGACAAGGGAGAACGCCGCTTTGTGGACAGATTTCCGGTATTTTATCCAGGCTGAACGGCAATTGGCAGGCTCAGGCATCGAGCTCTTCAAGATGAAGATGCCGGGAGTCCCGTCTCTCTATGCATGGCTGAGGCAGGCATTGCAGGAAAACGACGTGCTGGGCTTTGACGGCTGGGTGTTTTCCGCTGCAGAGGCTGAGAAACTGCAACGGGCTGTCGCGGCGAAACATATCCGAATTGCCTGTGATCGGGATCTCGCAGCGCAGGTCTGGACCGAACGGCCAGCCATCCCGGGGGAGAAGATTTCCATACTCGACGTGAAGTTTTCCGGAGCATCACGGCAGTCAAAATGTTCCAGAGTGCGCGACAAGATGACGGACCTCGGTGTTCAGGGACATCTGATCTCCAGTCTCGATGAAATTGCCTGGCTGCTGAATATTCGCGGCCGCGACATCGCCTATAATCCAGTCGCGATCGCGTATCTCTATCTCTCGCAGGAGGAGGCTCATCTGTTCGTGGCTCCTGAGAAACTCTCTGAAGAGATCCTTGCTCTTCTGGCTTCCGACGGTATCATGTGCTCGGATTATGACGCACTGCCGCGATTTTTGAAACAGATCCCGGCAGACACAACGCTGTTGATCGATCCTCAGAGAACATCGCAGGCAGTGCGGGAGTTGCTCGCGCAACGCTGTACGATTATCGAAGGGGAAAACATTGCGCTTCCTCTGAAAGCGATCAAGAATGCATGCGAGCAGGAAGGCTTTCGCCAGGCCCATATTCGTGATGGAGTTGCGATGGTGAAATGGCTGTTCTGGCTCAATCAACATGTCGGCAGGCAGGTTTTAAGCGAGATGACGATTGTTGAGCCGCTGGAGGAATTCCGCAGCCAACAGTCGTTTTTTCAGGGCCTAAGCTTTAATACGATTTCCGCCTATCAAGCCAACAGTGCTCTCTGTCATTATGCCGCCAAGCCGGAGACAGCCTTAACGATCGAAGCAGCAGGGATGCTCCTGGTGGATTCCGGCGCACAGTATCTGGACGGGACGACTGATATTACCCGAACCATGACGCTTTCGGAAGCAAGCGCACAGCAGCGGCGGGATTTTACATACGTTCTCAAAGGACACATTGCGCTGGCAACAGCTCAATTTCCCAAAGGCACAAGCGGTGCTCAATTAGATACTCTGGCCCGTATAGCACTTTGGAAGCAGGGCTTGGATTATGGACATGGGACCGGACACGGCCTCGGCCATTTTCTGAGTGTCCACGAAGGCCCTCAGAGCATCCGGCCTGAAAATACCGAGCCGCTGAGACTGGGCATGGTCTGTTCGAACGAGCCAGGTCTCTATCGAGAAGGTCAATACGGCATTCGTATCGAGAATGTTGTGATCGTCGTGCCGGCAGAAGAAACCGAATTCGGCAGCTTCTATCAATTCGAAACCATCAGCCTCTGCCCGATCGATCGCCGCCTGATCGACGCCTCGCGACTGACGCAGCCTGAAAAGGACTGGCTCAACGCGTACCACCGCCGAGTGTGTGACACGCTTTCCCCATTTTTAACGAGTAATGAGCAAGCTTGGCTTGCTGAGGCAGCACAGGAAATCTAAGGTCCCAAGATTTTTCATTTGACAATCTTCAGAACTTCTCCGAAACGTCTTTATATTTCGGCGCTTGCATATTCCTGCTTGTATTCACGGCCTGCATGACATTTTGGGTAAGATACAAGCTCTGGGTATTGAAAGAGGCAGATGGCATGAGAACACTCTTGAGAGGAACGCTGTTCGTGGCCCTGCTACACGTATGTTGCGTGAGTGGCGGCTCTGCGGTCGTTCAGGAGCCGGTCTCCCGAATGGTCAATCGCTGGCAGCAGCTTGAGGCGGGGCTTGAGTTCGGCGCATTTCCTGCTCTGCAGCGTTCCGAGACCGGCGATTCCGTGATTCGGGTCTTGCGCATCGATCCGGAATTCTTCGAGCTGCACTTGATGAATGCCTCTGCAGGTGACTCTCATCGCAGGCTCAGCACCAGAGAATGGTGCCGTCGTTACAATCTTGTTGCCGCGATCAATGCGAGCATGTACCAGACGGACTACCGCACCAGTGTCTCGTTGATGCGAAGCACACGCCATGTCAACAATCCAACTGTCACTCAGGATAAAGCCATTCTGGCCTTTGACCGTCACAGGTCGACGGTGCCGCGTGTGAAAATCATCGACCGCCAGTGCGAACCTTTTCATGAGTGGGACAACGCCTATGGCAGTTTCGTCCAGAGCATTCGTATGATCTCCTGCAAAGGGCGTAATGTCTGGCGTCAGCAGCCTGATAAGAAATGGAGCACCGCCGTCATTGCCGTCGATCGCGAGGGGAAGGTCTTGTTCATCCATGTCCGTTCAATCTACAGCACCCACGATGTCATCGAGAACCTCCAACAATTGCCGCTGAATATCAGCCGTGCCATGTATGTCGAAGGCGGCCGCGAAGCCCAGCTCTACATTCACAGCGGTCAATTCGAGCGCGAACTTGTCGGCAGCCATGGCAATTCGGCCTTTAGCCTCAGCCGTGGCGCCCCTCCTGTCCCGAATGTGATTGGCCTTAGGCGGAGGTCTCAGGCCACAACGCCATGAAGGAGTATTCTGTTACGCCTTTGATCCTCAAGCGGAAGAATGAACGAAAGATACTGCTAACTTAAAACACCTCTGGAGAAAACTTCCCCGGAAACGTCCCTCATTTTTCAAAGCCAGTGCCAGAGTAAATCACGAATTTTACATTTTAAAGCTTGACATCATCAACGCAACACTAAAAGGCACAGACTCATACCATGTAATGACAAAAGTATAATGATCCAGCAGAATGAGGAAAGGTTTTATGGACAAATTATTATTGCTTGGCGATGAGGCTCTGGCGCAGGGTGCCTTGGACGCCGGATTGTCAGGTGTGTATGCCTACCCCGGCACACCCTCTACGGAAATCACGGAATATATTCAGCGTAATCAAGCTGCAATCGAACGCAATGTCCACAGAGAGTGGTCGGCCAACGAAAAAACCGCTTTGGAAAGCGCGCTTGGGATGTCCTACGCCGGAAAACGCGCCATGACCTGCATGAAACATGTCGGCCTGAATGTGGCGGCAGATCCTTTTATGAACTCAGCGTTAACCGGCGCGAACGGCGGGATCATCATCACTGTGGCGGACGATCCCTCAATGCACTCCTCGCAGAACGAGCAGGACTCCCGTTTTTATGTCAAATTCGCCGGCATTCCAGCCTTGGAACCTTCCAATCAGCAAGAAGCCTATGATATGGCCTTTCATGCATTCGAGTTGTCTGAAAGATACAACACGCCGGTGCTGATACGTCTGACGACCAGGCTCGCCCATTCCCGTTCAGGCATTCTCCGCCGGGATGTGCTGTCCGAGAACGAGCTGAAGCTGCCGGACGATCCGAATCAGTTTGTATTACTGCCTGCGATTGCCCGCAAGCGTTATAAACATGTTTTAACGCAGCAGAAGGCCTTTGAAAACGAATCAGAACAGTCGCCGTTCAATGCCTGTCACGATGGACAAGATACCTCCCTCGGAATTATCGCCTGCGGTCTGGCCTATAATTACCTGATGGAACAATGGGAAGACGGCATCTGCCCATATCCTGTGCTGAAAATCAGCCAATATCCGCTGCCTCGCAAGCTGGTGGAGAGAATTATCACGGCATGCAACGACATTCTCGTCTTGGAAGAAGGCATGCCTTTGGTGGAAGAGATGCTGAGAGCTTTTCCTGCTGCGTCCGATAACATGTCCGCTTCGTTAAAGGGCCCGTCTATTCAGGGCCGTCTCAGCGGAGCCTTGCCTCGAGACGGTGAGTTAAACCCGAATCTTGTGGCGGCAGCGCTGGGTCTGAACAATAAAAGCTGGGCGGCTGTTCCGGATATCGTCGCGACGCGTCCGCCGGAATTATGCAAAGGTTGCTCGCATCGTGATGCCTATCATGCTCTGAATGAAGCATTGGAGCCATACGGCAGGGGGCATGTGTTTTCTGATATCGGCTGCTACACTCTGGGCTTTCTACCGCCATTTCAATCGATTAATACTTGTGTTGATATGGGGGCCTCGATTACAATGGCCAAAGGCGCGGCAGACGCTAAGTTCAAGCCTGCAATAGCCGTAATCGGTGATTCGACGTTCATTCATTCCGGCATCACCGGATTGTTAGACGCTGTCTGGGAGAACAGCAATATTGTCGTCATGATTTTGGATAATGCCACGACTGCAATGACCGGCGGCCAAGACCACGCCGGAACCGGAAAGCTTGAAGATATCTGTAAAGGCCTGGGGGTCGCGGAGGAGCATATTCGAATTCTCAAGCCGCTGCCGAAAAATCACGATAAGATGGTACAGACGATCAAAGAAGAAATCGCGTATAAAGGTGTTTCTGTGCTTATCCTGCGCCGTGAATGCATCCAGACCTTGGTCCGAAGAAAACGTCAACAGAAGGCATAAACGTTTCATCACAGTATACACAAAACACACGAGCCTTATGCTGCTGACTCAGAGATCTATTTTTTTCCTCTTGAAAAAATGTTCATGACGTTTCAGGGCTTCTGCATTCTTGAATCGTGTATTCAGTGTAGGCTGTGGTGAATCAACGTCGTATGAAAAACGATATTATTTTAGCAGGGGTTGGAGGCCAGGGGATTCTTTCGATCGCGGCGATTATCGGATATGCTGCGGTGGGATCCGGACTCTACTTAAAACAAGCCGAAGTACATGGCATGAGTCAACGTGGCGGGGCAGTGCAGTCACACCTGAGAATTTCCGATACACAGATCTACTCCGACCTGATCCCCGGTGGCAGCGCCCGCCTCGTACTGTCGGTCGAGCCTATGGAGTCTTTACGTTATCTGCCCTATTTGTCGAAGGAAGGTTGGTTGATTACGAATACCAAATCCGTTATCAACATCAAGAATTATCCCGGGCAAGATGCGCTATATCAAAAAATCAGCGAGCTTCCCCGGCAGATTATGCTGCCCGCCGACGATATCGCCAGAGACATCGGTGCGAGCCGAGCCATGAATATGGTCATGCTGGGAGCCGGATCGCCGCAAATTGAGGTGTCGTACGAGCAACTTCAGCAAGGCATCCGTTTTATTTTCAGCCGTAAAGGCGAGGCTGTTGTCACATCGAACCTCAAGGCGCTCGATGCCGGACGCGTCTTTGCGCAAGAGCGCATGAGTTGATAGCTGACGGAAACAACTGAAATTTATGTCCTCTCATCCATATTTTACTTGACAACTTTCCGCTCTTTCCGGGAGTTCGAGGAGTCAGTGTGTATTTATAGACAGAGTAATTAACAAAAATTGGGGGCAATGGGTCACCAATCGCCACAGATAGGGAGTGTAGTTACATGCCAGAATTGCAAAGAGATCACTTTGGAAGCACTTTAGGTATTCTTGCTGCGGCCGCCGGGTCTGCCATCGGATTGGGAAATGTCTGGAAGTTTCCATATATTACGGGAGTTTACGGAGGAGCCGCGTTTATTATTGTGTATTTAGTTTGTATCGCCCTTATCGGCTTGCCGGTTATGTTGTCGGAATTCTTAATCGGTCGCCGTGCCGACCGTGCTGCGATCGGCTCTTTTAAAAAACTGGCTCCTGGAACAGCATGGTTCCTCACAGGTTGGATGGGTGTTGTGGCCGCCTTCTGTATTCTTTCATTTTATTCTGTTGTCGCCGGATGGACCATAGATTATATTGTCCGTTCGATAGCAAATCAGTTTGCCGAAAAAACTCCGGAAGAGATCAAAACAATCTTTGGCACGTTTATCGGCGGCACGGCCAGGCCGTTATTCTGGCACGTTGTTTTTATGCTAAGTTGTGCGTTGATTGTGATGTCCGGTGTCAAAAAAGGCATTGAGAAATATTCAAAAATCCTGATGCCGCTCTTGCTGATTATCCTCATTGTCCTCGACATTCGCGCGCTCACGCTTCCAGGGGCTGGAAAAGGTCTGGCTTTTCTGTTCCAGCCTGATTTTAGCAAGCTGTCTGCTGCAGGGGTTCTCGCGGCGTTGGGACATGCCTTCTTTTCTCTCAGTTTAGGGATGGGCGCGATGATCACCTATGGCTCTTATATTGAGAAAAAAGAAAATCTCGGCAGCATCTCCCTGCAGGTCATCATTGCAGATACCATGATTGCCCTGCTGGCCGGGATCGCGATCTTTCCGTCAGTCTTTGCTTTCGGCATTGAACCAGGCGCCGGCCCGGGATTGGTCTTCGTCACGCTGCCCAACGTATTTAATCAGATGCCGGGCGGCTATATCTTCCAGATACTCTTTTTCGTCCTTTTAGTTGTTGCGGCGCTCACGTCAGCCATCTCGATCCTGGAGGTTGTTGTGGCCTACTTTGTCGAAGAACTTAACATGAAACGCCATCTTGCCACGTTCGTCTCAACAGCGGCCATCGGCTTTATCGGTGTCTTTGCTTCCTTGTCACAAGGTCCGTTAAGTACATTTACTCTGCCGATTTTCAACAGAAGCGTGTTTGACAGCCTTGATTTCCTTGCTTCCAACATTCTGCTGCCTGTTGGCGGCATGTTCGTCACGCTCTTTGTCGGCTGGTACTTAAAGCAGCACATCGTTCGAGACGAAGTCTCCAATGGCGGAAAACTATCGATAAGCTATATGCCGCTTTTTATGATTCTGTGTAAAGTTGTGGCTCCGATTGGTATTGCAATTGTCTTTTTGAATGGATTAGGCATTTTGAAATTCTGATTGCTGGCTTCGTTCACGTAGCAAGCACATATAAGAGCAAGAGCAGCCCCTGGCTTTTATAAAAGGGGCTGTCTTGTCTTCACACGAGACATGCAGAGCAAGCATGAAATTTTCCTTACGACATAAAGGCTTCTTCCTGCTGTGTGGTATTGCAATGATTCTGTCCGGCGTGTACCCTCGACAAAGCTGCGGAGAAGTGATGGGCACAATGGAAGAACGCGTTCAGAAAACACACAATCGTTTACACAATGAGAAAAGCCCCTATCTTCTGCAGCATGCGGATAATCCAGTCGATTGGTATCCTTGGGGCGATGAGGCATTTGACAAGGCAGCCCGTGAAAATAAACCGATCTTTCTTTCGATCGGCTACTCCACCTGCCACTGGTGTCATGTGATGGAGCATGAATCTTTTGAAGATCCCCAGGTCGCGAAGCTGCTTAATGAAGTCTTTGTGTCGATTAAGGTAGACCGCGAGGAACGTCCGGATATTGACAATATGTATATGACAGTCTCTCATATGTTGACCGGCAGCGGTGGATGGCCCCTGAACATTATCATGACGCCTGAGAAAAAACCCTTTTTTGCCGGGACGTATTTTCCGAAAAGGTCCCGATTCGGACGTATTGGCATGCTGGATCTCATTCCACAGATTCGTGAAATCTGGACGACTCAGCCCAGAAAGGTTCAGGAGACTGCCGAACAGATTCTGGCTGCGCTGCACACGCATCATGTTTACGTAAGCAAGCCGCAAGTCATTGCTCTTTCGGATAAATCTGAGCTCTTGCGAAAAGCCTTCAACGATTTCGTGCAACGTTTCGATTCACACTACGGCGGTTTCGGTAAAGCTCCTAAATTTCCATCACCCCACAACGTATTGTTTCTGTTGCGCTACTGGAAACGCAGCGGCGATGATGTGGCTCTGAGAATGGTTGAGAAAACGCTCCAGGCCATGCGCCTGGGAGGTCTCTACGATCATATCGGTTTCGGTTTTCACCGCTACTCGACCGATGAAAAATGGCTGTTGCCGCATTTCGAAAAAATGCTTTATGATCAGGCCATGCTGGCGTTGGCATATATCGAAGGCCATCAAGCCACCGGGAAGCCTGAATACGAGCAGACCGCCCGGGAAATATTCCAATATGTCTTACGCGATATGCAAGATCCTGCTGGGGGATTTTATTCTGCCGAAGACGCTGACAGTGAAGGCGCAGAAGGAAAATTTTACCTGTGGAGCAGTGATGAGCTGCACGCGATGTTAGATGACGACGACGCTGACCTTCTTCTCGATATCTATCATGTTGAAGAACACGGCAATTTTCGAGACCAGTCCACCGGCCTGAGAACCGGCAAAAATATCCTTCACCTTCAGGAGTCCATTCGGGAAATCGCTGGGAGATTAGACCTCAACGACAAGACCTTACGGAAACGCCTTGAAACCATACGACAGACGCTGTTCTGGCATCGCGAGCATCGCATTCATCCTCACAAAGATGATAAAATTCTCACCGATTGGAACGGTCTGATGATCGCCGCATTGTCCCGGGGCGCTCAAGTTTTTGATGAGCCGCTTTATCTTGAGGCGGCCGAAAAGGCAGCCAATTTTCTCCTGGACAAGCTGAAAGACAGACAAGGCCGCCTCCTGCATCGCTATCGCGACGGTGAAGCGGCGATTGCGGGGCATATCGATGACTATGCCTTCCTCATTTGGGGCCTGATAGAAGTGTATGAAGCGAGCTTTAAGGTCTCATATCTCAAAGAAGCTTTCCGCCTGCATGATGAGCTTTACCGCCATTTCGGCGACAAAGAACAGGGAGGACTCTATTTTACAGCAGATGACGCCGAACAACTCCTCATCCGGGAAAAAGAAATTTACGATGGTGCTGTGCCTTCAGGAAATTCGGTCTCGCTACTGAACAGTATCCGGCTTGGCAGACTTTCTGGAAATCCTGAGCTGGAAGAACAGGCTGCACATACTTTCAACGCTTTTGCCGCGACAATCGCCGATCACCCTACAGCGCATACGTTTTCTCTGCTGGGGGTGGATTTCGCGACAGGGCCATCGCATGAAGTGGTGATTGTCGGGAAACGACACGACGAAGGCACTCGTGAGATGCTGCAGAATTTACGACACGTGTTTGTGCCAAATAAAGTTGTGTTATTTCGCCCGGTTGACGAACTTCATCCTGAGATTCTCGATTTGACAGGCAACATTGCAGCATACTCGCGGATAGACGGAAAAACAACAGCCTATGTCTGCCGGAATTTTATCTGTGCCCTGCCCACCACCGATGCCGGTGAAATGCTGGAGATGCTGGAGAAAGAGTACACAAACGATTTACGAGACCCTGGAGTCTTTTCTCAACAATAAATGCGCAACAGATTCGTACGGCAAGAATTCATCTACTCAGCAGGCCAACACGTTCACCATTCTGACGTGCCGGGGTGCACTTCCCGCTCATTTCGAGCGAATCGGCAGGACCCATACGGCAATCCCGGGGTCATCGGCTCCTGCATCTCCCAGATATCCCATCGGATGATCCGTCATGTATAAGTTCCAGTAGCGCCCATTTGCATCATGATTAGAAGAGCCATACCACACCCCTCGCTTCGGGAACACCGCTTTTGGAAGGGCATGCGGATCGATTCCCCCTCCACGACTGACATTCCCGATTAAACGCGCAAGTTCTTGCATCGTCGGCATGTGCCAGTCTCCTGCACTCGATCCATCGTTTAAACCACAAATACCATCGTGTAATTCAGCAACTCGTTGGACCGCTCTGGCAGGGGTGAGCGTCCCGAAACAGTCGACATGATCGCGCAGAACATACAGGCCAGCCTCTGGGACTTCTACCGTTCCATCTCCGCGATCGATAAAGCTTGGATCTTTTATAGAGAGTGCGCCATATACGGCGACTGCTAATGGCATGGGATTAGCTGCGTCCCATTTTGAGATATCGCCATCATCGATTTTTACGACAATGGTCTGTTTATCCTGTCTGCGATGCGCCGTCCGATAATATAAGCCGCGTTTGCTAAACACAACAGGAAGGTGGGAGAGTACATGACTCGGATGATCGTAATCGAAGCTCAATAAAAATTCTCGTAGATCAGGAGCCCGAAAGCCGTCTCCCAGGGCACGTATCTGTTGTAATGTTGCACCATAGCCAGCCCCTGGTCCAAAGATAGAATTATCTTTCAGCCATATAATTCCTGTTTCCGGATCTGTATAAAGAGCATATCCATTCGCTTCAGTGATGTGCTCAGGTGTATTAGCAGAATCTGCTCTTGTCACATGCTTTCGATTCTCCGAGCAAGAGGAAAGCAGAAAAATGAGAGACGCCAGAACGATCATCTTCAGGCAGGCAAGACGACATGGACATCGTGAGCTAGTAGTGTTCATGGATGTTAAAGATGCTGACTATGTGTTGGAATATCACCAGATCTTCTCCACCTGAGGCTCACAACCATACCCGAACATCTCATCCTCGAGACCTTACAAGAACGTTACGACCAGACTTGCGCCCCAGCTTAAGGGCTCACCACGATCCGCGGATTGTGAGCGTTCCCCCAAGCAGAAAAGAGCGCAAACAAAAAGATATTCATGCATTCACTTTGAAAAATTGCAATAAAAATTCTTGTTTTTTTCAGAAAAGGCCATAGAGTGATACGCAGCAGCTGAAAATGTGAATCGGCTTATATGCGTGAGTATAGACGTTAAAAAACATAAGGAGAGAAGAAATACATGGCACAAGTACATTTCAATTCCAACCTGGCAGTACGAAGCGAATTTTGTAAAGAGAACCGCCCGGCCTCCTGTGGAATCGTCATTTTTGGCGCGTCGGGCGATTTAACACATCGCAAACTGCTGCCGGCTCTGTTCAGCCTCTGTCAACGCCAGCTGCTCCCTGGAGATTTTTATATCGTTGGAGTGGCCAGAACTGAGATGACCGATGAGATCTTTCGCCGCAAAAGCGAAGCATCCCTCAAAAAACGCTTTCAAAACGCTGATAACGAGCAACTTCAACACTTTGTCCAGCGCTGTTTTTATCTGTGTGGAGAGTATCAGGCGTCGGAATTGCATCAGAGCCTCGCCGTGCGCCTGCGAGAACTCGACAAACAGTTCCCCTCGATCGAAAATCATCTCTTTTATCTGTCAGTGCCACCGAGCCTGTACTCACCGATCGTGCAGCAACTCGGAGCCGCCGGACTGGTAAAAGACAGCGGTAGAGAATTCCCCTGTTCGAGAGTTATCATCGAGAAACCATTTGGACGAGATTTTGAGAGCGCCATGGCACTCGATCGGGAGTTGTACCAGGTCTTGTCTGAGCCTCAAATTTATCGTATCGATCATTACCTCGGGAAGATGACAGTGCAAAACATTTTGCTCTTCCGCTTTGCCAATTCAATTTTCGAACCGATCTGGAATCGAACCTATATTGATAACGTCCAGATTACCGTGGCAGAATCTTTGGGAGTCGAGCATCGGGCAGGCTATTACGAGCAATCCGGACAATTACGCGACATGTTCCAAAATCACATGCTGCAGATGCTCTCGCTGGTGGCGATGGAGGCTCCGACTTCCTTTGACGCTGACCGGGTTCGAGATGAAAAAGTCAAATTGTTGCGCTCGATCAAGCCCTTTCCCCTTGACAAACTGTCTCGCTGGATCGTGCGCGGACAATACGGACCGGGACGAATCAACGGGGTGGATCTGCCGGGGTATCGCCAGGAACCAGGCGTCGACCCCAATTCCCGCATCGAAACCTTCGTGGCTGCAAAATTGTCGATCGATAACTGGCGGTGGCAAGGTGTCCCGTTCTACCTTCGTTCAGGAAAACGTCTGGCCGGAAAAGTCAGTGAAATTGTCGTGACCTTCAAACGGCTCCCCCACTCAATGTTTTCACCGATTTCACCGGAAGAACTTCCACAAAATGTTCTGGTCTTCAGTGTACAGCCTCAGGAAGGCATTTCCCTGACGATCCAGGCCAAGCATCCTGGTCCGAAACTTTGTATGAGTTCGCTGGAGATGGACTTTCATTATGAAGAAATTTACAGCATTGAGCTGCCTGAAGCCTATGAACGCTTGCTACTCGATTGTATGCTGGGCGATCAAACCTTGTTTGTAAGGCACGATGACATGCAAGTGGCCTGGTCGCTGATTACGCCAGTGCTGGATCTCTGGATGGATGATGTGCATGGTAAACGCAGCGGAATGCTCTACACGTATCCATCCGGTTCCTGGGGGCCGGCGGAATCGGATGCGCTGCTGGAACGCGCCGGCTATCAGTGGGTTTCGACGAGTATCTAACGAGGATGGAAAAAAGCCGGGAGCAACACAGGCTGTTAGCCGAAGATCCTGTTTCCACATTCCCGGCATCGAGTCTGCTGATCATGTCGTATATACCTGAAGATTTTTGAAACCTTTTGCTTTGAAGGACCCGAAACATGTCTGTTGAGACACGATATTACCCGGATATAGAACAACTCAGCGCAGCAGCGGCAGAGCTCGTCTGCCGGAAATCAGTTCAGGCGGTTGACGAGCATGGCAGCTTCACGATGGCGCTGTCTGGTGGAAGCACACCGAGCGCTTTATACGAACTTCTGGCTCAAACACCTTACAGTGAAAGGATTCCCTGGGAAAAGACCTACCTTTTCTGGGGGGATGAGCGCTATGTGCCGACAGGGCATAAAGACAGTAATGCAGCAATGGCGCTTAAGACCTTTGTGAAGAAAGTTCCAATTCATCCGGGCCACATCTGCTGTATACCCACTGAAACCCCGTCTCCTGAAAGAGCCGCAGAGAACTATGAGCAGGAACTATACCGTCTTTTCCATGTTTTTGCCCCTGTGTCAAAAGAGCGAAATATTCCGGTCTTTGATCTGATTCTGCTGGGCATGGGGCCGGATGGCCATACAGCATCGCTCTTTCCGGATAGCCCGGTTTTGGAGGAACGCGAACGCTGGGTCAGTGCTGCTCCGATTCCTCGGCTCAAGCCTCCGCTGCCACGCATCACTCTGACTTTTCCGGTGATTAATGCTGCCGGCTCTGTCCTCTTTCTTATTAGTGGAGCGGAAAAAGGACGAATCCTCAAAAGCATTCTGGAAGATCCGCAACAGGCTCGACGTATGTACCCGGCAGCACGGGTACAGCCGTCTGGGGAGCTTTTTTACTTTATCTCGGAGTAACGTATGGAGAACGCAGCTCACGATTGCAGGTGAGCCTTACAGTGCAGACGGCAAGCTGAGAGCAGATGTGATGTGACCCTCACAATCAGCCCTGAAAACGGAGGAATTTTCCAACCTATGAAGCAGGGAATCTGGACGTATCGCTTTTGCTCGATAGACAGAGAGGCGAAATTGCCGCTGAAAGATTCACAAAACTTTCTCTGCTAGCTTAGAACCATCAAGAAATATTTGCCGATAGTTGTTAAACACCTCAAGGATATAGTTTAAGCTCCCAACGTTTTCCTCACTATTACTGTATGAGGAAATTCACCTTTTTCCATATTCTCGTCGATCTCATACAAAACATGATGAGCCGGTACAAAAACACGCAATAAAGCTCTTATCTCCGGGAATTTTACTTGACTTTCTAAAAAGCTATACCCCCGATAGTTCTGTCGGTAGAATTCTTGCTAAAATTTTTTATCACGCATTATGCAGGCCCACTTAACCGTCAGACTTCAAATAAACAAGGGGGGAAGACGAATACCATGAAGAATAAAAAAACATTTTTGGAGAATAAGGGAACACTTCTGGCTGTACTCTTTCTTGTTGCTCTGATTTTAGGGATTTATCTCCTGAATGGAAAGCATCAATTGTCTGTCAAACAGCAAAAAGAAATCTCACAGCTTCGCAGAGACCTCAAAAAATCTGAAGACAATTTTCATAAAGCGCAAAGTGACATAGAGGCTCTCAAGCACGAAAACGTGCGCATGACCAATCAACACAGCAGGAGCCTTTCTGCTCAGGAAAATGATCAAAAAAAGTTCAACACACTGAAAGATCGTCTTGCAGAACTGGAGATCAAATATAAGGACAGGATCGCAGACTTGGAACAACGTCTGCAAGGCGCTCCTTCAGAAGAACATGTACAGGGCTTACGCCAGACGATAGCAGAGCTTACCGCTCAAAGCGAGTCGTATGCCCAACGTGAAGAAGAGGCCCAAGCCAAGTTCAGCACTCTGAAAGACCAACTTGCAGAACTGGAGATCAAATATAAGGACAGAATCGCAGATCTGGAACAACGTCTGCAAGGCACTCCTCCAGAACAAGACTCTCAAGAATCACAATTCTCAACGCGGCAGCAGGACAGGGCCAGCGAGAAGCAGGCCCTGCAAGGCCAGATTCAGCAGGCTGCAGACCAAGACGCGACTATCGCGAAGTTAGAGCAGCAGCCTGCCCAGGCTCAGGACGGGCAGAACAAAGAGATTCAGCGGCTCTCAGCACAACTCGCAACGGTGCGGCAACAATTACGTGAACGGGTCAGGGAAGTCAGCAGCCTCAGGCAAGAGCATGCGACAGTGGTCGAAGACTTACAAGGCGCGCTCGCAACGCAGGAGCAGGACAGAGCCGGCGAGAAGCAGACCCTGCAAGCGCAGGTTCAGCAGGCTGCAGACCAAGACGCGACCATCGCGCAGTTAGAGCAGCAGCTTGCCCAGGCTCAGGACGGGCAGAACAAAGAGATCCAGCGGCTGTCAGAACAGCTTGCCACAGTGCGGCAGCAATTATGCGACAGTGGTCGAGGACTTACAAGGCGCGTTCGCAACGCAGGAGCAGGATTGGGCCAGCGAGAAACAGGCCCTGCAAGCGCAGGTTCAGCAGGCTGCAGACCAAGACGCGACTATCGCGCAGTTAGAGCAGCAGCTTGCCCAGGCTCAGGACGGGCAGAACAAAGAGATCCAGCGTCTCTCAGAACAGCTTGCCACAGTGCGGCAGCAATTACGTGAACGGGTCAATGAGCTCAGTACGCTCAGGCAAGAGCATGCGACAGAGGTCGAGGACTGGCAAGCTGCACAGCAGGACAGGGCCAGCGAGAAGCAGGCCCTGCAGGCGCAGGTTCAGCAGGCTGCGGACCAAGACGCGACCTTAAAGCAGACGCTTGCCCAGGCCCAGGAAGGGCAGGGCGAAGAGATCCAGCGGCTTTCAGGACAACTCGCAGCAGCCCGGCAGCAATTACGTGAACGGGTCAGGGAACTCAGCAGCCTCAAGCAGGATTTCGTTCGACAAAGCTCGGAACTGAATGAATCACGGGCAAACGAATCCATGCTGAACGCGAATTTGCAGAGCCAGGAAGAAGAGTCGCGCAAGCAGCAAGAAGCGCACCAAAAAGCTTTAGCAGATTTGCAGGAATCCATTCAAGGAGAAAATCTTGAGAAAGAGAGGCTCCAGAAACGCTTACAGCAGGAGCTTGAACGTTCGAAGCAGGAATACCAGAATCAGCTCGATCTCCTGGGAGAGAAAAAACAAAAAGAACTTGAGAAAAAAGACCAGGAACTCCAGAAATTCAGATCGATTGCCGAGACTTACCAGAATTTGGCCCAGGATCTGGAGAAAGAAATTGAACAGCAAACCGTCACTCTCGATCAATTCAAGGAGAAGTTAACGGTTACCTTAGTGAATAAAATCGTGTTCTCCACAGGCAGCGCCAAAATTAATGCAAATGGTCTCAAGATATTGACTCGTGTGGCGGAAGTCCTGAAAGATCATCTCGAAGGGCGTGTCATCCGAGTCGAAGGACATACTGACAGCCAAATCATCGGCCCGGATTTGCAAAAGATTTATCCCAGTAACTGGCATCTTTCTGTGATAAGAGCCGTCAACGTTGTCCGCTATTTGGAAGACGTTGTCAAAATTCCACCCGAAAAGCTGTATGCGGTCGGCTTTGGCCCCTATCATCCTGTTGCAGATAATGAAACAGAGGCAGGCCGGGCCTTAAACCGTCGTATTGAGATTGTCTTGACTCCGGAATTCGAGAGGAGTATGCACGAAGAATGAAGATGACTTGTCTACGCGCTTTCGTGTTGTGGAGCCTTCTGGTCTGTGCTGCCGGCACACCGGTGTTCGGGGGCTCCACAGCGTTGATGTCAGTCGATGAGATTCGCGCAGGTATGAAGGGAGTGGGGAAAAGCGTTTTCTCCGGAACGAAAATCGAAAGTTTTGATGTAGAGATTCTCGATGTCGTTAGAAATCAGAGTCCCGGTCATGACGCGATCATGGCGCGTGTCAGCGGAGGGCCGCTTCCTCTCGAAGAATCTGGTGTCTTGGGCGGTATGAGCGGAAGCCCAATTTATATCGACGGGAAACTGATCGGGGCTTTGGCTTTCATGCCGGCGCTCTTTCCCAAAGATACGATCGTTGGAATCACCCCCATCCACGAAATGTTGCGGGATGCTGAACGCGCTCGGTCAACGACGGGTGCTTCAGCTCAACACGCTGTCCACGGGGCCGGCCCTTTTCATCACATCCTCACCCCGCTTGTCGTCTCAGCTGTCGACCGACAGGTCTTAGCGTTTATGCAAGATCAATTTGCAGCGTGGAATATGATGCCTGTTCAGGGTGGAAGTGGCTCGTATAGGGCTGCTGATAAACAGCTTGATACGGATTTGCAGCCTGGGTCTGCCGTTGGTGTGCAATTGATTCGGGGTGATATGGCAATGAGCGGTATCGGCACCGTGACATATCGCAACGGAAAGCACATTATCGCCTTTGGGCATCCGATGTTTTTTGCAGGCGACGTCAACATGCCGATGACCTCTGCGTATGTGCATGTCGCTGTATCCAACTATCATAAATCATTTAAAATGGCTTCTTCAACAGCCGTCGTCGGAACGATCCTGGGTGATCGTTTGACCGGAATTTCAGGGCAGCTCGGTATGCAGCCCCGCCTGCTGCCGCTCTCTGTCAGCATCCATAGCGACAGCGTATCGCCTGCCGATCGTCATTATCATTTCGAGCTTGTAGATCACCGGATTTTTAGTCCTTTATTGATCAAAATTGCGGGTCTCCACTCGCTGCTTACGACTGAGAAAGGGCTCGGAGAGCTAACAATTCAGACCCGACTTACAGTCGACTTTGATGATGCACCTTCCCTCACAACGGAAGACTATTTCAGCGGCTCTTCCGGTCCGGTTTCAGCGATTTTGGGTGCCTTTGCCCCCTTTGATATGCTGATGAACAATCAGCTCGAAAGCGTGGATGTCAGGCGTGTGTCACTGGATATGGACCTGAAAAATGCGTTAAGGACTGCCGAAATCACTGGTCTGCGCGTCCGGAATAATATCGTTCATCCTGGGGAAGAGATCGATGCGACAGTCACCTTAAACCCGTATAATCGCAACGAGATGCAGATCACAGGCCGCCTGACGATTCCTGAAGAGGCTCACCAGGGGCCGCTACAACTGTTCGCCTGCGACGCCACAATGACGTCACATTTTGACAGGACTCGTGCTCAAGCGAAATTTTTCCCGCGCACTGTTGAACAACTCAAAGAACGACTGCAAGAACGACTCAGCACTAACACAGTTGTGCTGTTCCTCTTCCAGTTAAAACCCGGAGCAGTGGTTCAGGGACAAGAATTGCCATCTCCGCCTGTTTCAATGCTTTCTTTGATGAGTTCCAGCCGTACATCTACTGGAAAGAATAGTTTAACACATGGAAATATTATTGCCCGTCGTATGATACCGACCCAGCACGCCGTTAGCGGATGCGCAGTTCTCCCCCTACAGGTTGACGGACAACCCACCCTCACCAGACAAATTCAAGACATTTTTATCAGAGGAGAACACGCGGAATGACATCACTACGACAATCATGCGTTCAGCTTCTGCTGTTCATTGCGGCATACAGTCTCACAGTTTCACTTCAGGCAGAAAGTACTGAAACCATGATCTGGGAGACCAGCAGCTTTACGGATTTTCAACAAGGGGAGCTTAAAGGGGTTTCATTGAGCAGTAAGGGCGAGATTTCCCTGGGGCCTGCATTGGAAACACGCCTGACGCTGGACGGTCAGGATTTATACGTCTGGGCTCTTGCCGAAGACTCACAAGGCAGGATCTACGCGGGAACTGGAGAACAGGGGAAAATCTTCACCATTGCGCCGAACGGTGACCTTGAGCTGTTTTTTGACTCTCCTGAAATCAACATTCTGAGCCTGGCAGTCGGACAGGATGATGCCGTGTATGCCGGAAGTGCTCCCGACGGACTGATCTATAAAATCACCCCCAGCGGACAGGCCGAGACTTTTTTTATGAGTGGTGAACATTATGTCTGGAGTTTGGTCTTCGGTGCTGACAACCTTCTCTATGCCGGCACTGGAGAATCCGGTAAGATTTTCAAAATCGCGCCGGACGGGACCGGAACCCTGTTCTACGATTCGCCGCAATCACATGTCATGTCGCTGCTCTATGATGCTCAGGGATGGCTTTATGCCGGAACCGAAGGCAAAGGACTGGTGTATAAAATCGATCTTCAGGGAAAAGCATTTGCCCTCTATCATGCACAAGAGGAGGAAATTCACCGCCTCGCGCGCGACGCAGAGGGCAATCTCTATGCCGCAGCGCTCAACAACAGCATTTATCCAAAAATTCAAGGATCGATTCCATCAGAAGCACGGCCATCTGACAAGGAAAAAATGCTGAAACGGTCGTCAATTTATCGTATCACTCCCGAAGGAACGGTTCTGAAATTGTCAGATCTGCCGGGAACGCTCATTCATGCCATGTCGCCCATAAAAAAGGGTGAACTGTTGCTTGGAACCGACACACAAAATGCTCTTTACAAATTTTCGCCTGACGGAACATCTCAACAACTTCTTATGTTAAAAAGCGGAACCAGTATCTCAATTCTGAACAGTATGGATGGAAGCCTCTATCTCGGCACCGGCGACGGCGGGGCAGTCTACCGACTTGGACCAGGGCTTTCGACAACAGGAGAATACCTCTCTCCTGTTCATCACGCTCCTGGGACTTCGAACTGGGGTAAAATTTTTTGGCGGGGAACTCCGCAACAGACCGCTCTGTTCACCAGAACAGGAAATACCGCACGTCCTGACGAGACGTGGAGTGGTTGGTCCGAGGCTCTCCTGAATCACGAAGGAGAAAGCATTCCGAACCCGCCGGCGAGATATATTCAATGGAAAGCTGTCCTGTCTTCAGGAGAACAGATAGCTCCTGTTCTCAAAGAAGTTTCCGTCGCCTATTTGCCTCGCAATCTCCCTCCGCGCATTGACGAAATCGCAGTCTATCATGCTGCTTTATTGACTGGGCCGACACAAGCGCAGATCACGCCCAAAGTCGTTGTTGCAAATGATGCCGTTGTTCCGTCGGAAAAAATAATCAGCTCGGCCCAGCCCGAGCCAGTCAATAAAAGCAATTTGAAAGCCCCAACACGTTTACCGGACAGGCATGTCAGTATTCTCTGGAAAGCCGTTGATCCCAATAAAGAGAAATTGCTGTATACGATCTCATTGCGCGGAGAACAGGAAACACAGTGGAAGATGCTTAAGGAAAAGCAAGCAGAATCGCGTTATCTGCTCGACACCAGTACGCTGGCAGACGGGCGTTACGTCGTCCAAATCAGTGCCGTTGATCTCCAGAATAATCCTCCGGATAAGACCCTTGAAACTAAAAAAATCAGCGAGCCTTTCGACGTCGATAACACTCCTCCGAAGGTTTCGATTGTGCTCAGGCAGCAGGATGCCGGAGCACTTCTGCTGACGATCGTTGCGCAGGATGAGTACAGCCGAATCAAGCAGGCAGCATACGCTCTTGATGCTGGCGAGTGGTGCTCAATTTTTCCAGACGATCTGGTGACGGACTCACGAGATGAACACTTTTCGATTTCCCTCACAGATCTTGATAAGGGACATCATGTCCTGAGCTTTAAAGCCACAGACATGCTGGGGAATATCGGTGTGGGAACCATACGGTTTTCCACCCCTCTAGCAAGCAGTACACAAGAACAGGGAAGCAGGAAAAGACGAGACAGCATTGCTTCAAGGCCAGCAACGGCAAGCCATCATTGACCCTTGCAGGGAAGAGAGAGGTTTTTATGCTGACAAGAACAGAACTCGATGTCTTTTTACGAGAGACATATCGTTATGCCGACTTTCAGGACTATTGCCACAATGGTCTGCAAATCGAGGGGAAGGAACAGATTCACAAAATCGTGTTTGCCGTCTCTTTCCATATGCCGCTTCTCACACAGGCCATTGCTGTCCAGGCAGATGCCATAATTGTTCATCATGGGATTTTCGGAAAAAATTTTTTTCGTGTGACCGGCAGCTTGAAAAAAAAGGTCAGGGCCCTGCTTTCACATGACATGTCCCTGTTCGGAATCCATCTTCCAATGGACGCCCACAAACGTCTCGGCAATAATGCGCAGCTCGCCTCCTATCTCGGAGCCGAGATCTTCGATGTTTTCGATATTGGCTTTTTTGTGCGAAACACGGAAGGCTATACTTTCTCGGAGATGATCGATATTTTTCATCGGAAACTTTACAGCACTGTAAGCGGGTCGCTTTCCGCAACAGCGTCAGCCGCTTCTCTCACGTCTCCCAACTCCCTTCTGCACCCCAGACTCATTCATGGCTTTCTCTGCTATCCGTATGGCCCGGAACGCCCGGAACGGATTGCCATTGTTTCCGGCGGATCTTCGCGTCTGTTCCGTTTAGAAGAGCTTCTCGACATGCAGGGCATCGACACCTTTATCTGCGGCAGTGTCGATGAAAGCACAGCCGCTGCTGCCTATGAAAGCCGCAGGAATTTTCTGAATATCGGACACTACTGGTCCGAAAAAGCCGGGCCTCTGGCTCTGAAGGCAGAGATCGAAGAACAATTCGATGTTGAAACACAGTTTATTGACGTGGAGAATATCATCTAAAGCTTAGAGCAGGGCTTTGATAATCTCCAGAGAGCTCAGGAAACAAAGGTCGGAATTCGACTGGCTCAACAGTTCATCTTCCCGCAATTCTCTTCCTGGATGGATGTAGTTGCGGTAAATTCTGGAAATATTCCCCACATGTACAAACAGATCGCTCAAGACCTTTTTCTCTCTTAAATATTGAAGGATTTCGGCTAAATCACACTCATAGAGATCGCGCTTTTCAGTCCGATTGTTTTTCCGCTGAAAATAGAGCTTCGTAATCTCCTTCTGCTCACAGTAATAGACCAGAATCACCTCAAGCAGCGATCCCGAAAGCACGATGACGGCTTTTTCGTTTTTCATCAGATAATTAAAAAACAATTCATTGAGATCACGTTCCGCAATGTCACGGAACTTTTTTTCCATCGTCCGGATCTTCCGCAGAAGTGAAAAATAGGCCAGCCGATCCAGATGTTCAATACTCAGCGTTTCAAGACCCTTAATCCACTTTGCCGGCAGTTGCCGAGGTTCGATCTGTTTCAGTTCTTCAGGCAGAAAAGGATTTAATTCATAGATCGGAGTCAATTGCCTGTCCCGTTGTTTCGTATCACGGATGTAGCCCTTGGCAAGCCAATCCTGCCGTAAGATTCTTGCGTATTCCAGCTCTGCTTCGCTCAATGTGCCGAAGGTCCACTCTGACATTGCGAGGCGGTTGTTTTCGAAGTCCGGCTCACGCTGCAGATTCTTTACAAAACGCTTCAGATGCTCAAGCACAAAATCGTCTTCATCTCCCAGAAAGTTGAGGGCTTTTGCATAGTTTTCCCGCAGTGATTCCTGTTTCTGAACGACTGCCAAAAGCTGGTGATAATTTTCTGCGATCACTTCATCCTGTGGAACGAGTTCACGGGCACGCTGAATGAGCTCAAAGGCATCGCGAAACTGATTCTTCTGCCGTTTAATATGGGAAAGATTATTTAAAATAAGTGAGTTATCCGGTTCTTGCCGTAAGAGACAGTCATAGATGTATTCGGAGTCGTCCACGTAGCCCAGTTCATTGAGCGAATAGGCGACTTCGAACATATAAAAGCGTTCCTGGGGGGTACACAGATCAGAATGAAACAACTCCACAATCCACGTGAACTTCCGCTCCTGAAAAAGCCGCTCTATAAGAAGAACCGTAAAAGTCCGGGCCTGATCGATCTGGGCGCAAGAGCGAAGCCCTTTGATCTTCGATCGTTCTGCTTTGAATTCTTTCCCGGTCATAGTGAAATCAAGGTGCTGAGTTCGGCGCGATGTTGGTGATGATGGTTTTGGGATAATACACTTTTACGCTCACAAGCTCCGGTAAGGTGAATTTCACCTGAACGGTCGATTGTCCCTCAAGCAGCGAGCGTGTCTCAATCACTGCGGGGATGTCTTCCGGCTTAAGCTGCTGAATGACGAGCTTTGGACCGTTTATCAGCGCAGTCACGGAATCCGGAACAATATCGACTTTCCGATCTTCCTCCTTATCAACTGACAGGGGGATATTCTCGAAAAAGCGGCTGATCATCTCAGGCACAATTTCTACGGTCACATCGACCATTTCATGTTTTTCATCGAGGTGAAATGAGGCATTCGGCAGCTTGAGTCTGACCTTTTTACTCAATGGTTCAGTACTGCTGTTAAGAGCGACTGTCTCGGTTTCCACGTTTGTTAGCTTCATGAGAAGGCTTTGGGGACCCGTGACCTTCACAGTGTTCGGAACTGATGTCACGCCTCCCAGGACATAGCCGTCTGCTGCGTCACCTCGCAGTATGACCTCAACCGGCAGTGCTTTCAGAACCGTTGTATCCAGCAGCACATCCACGCGTGACGGACTGACTTGTGTGACGGTCGAACCGACAGGACCGGCAATCCCCTCTGGAGAGATTGTAAACGTATTCCATCCCTTGATCACATTTTTCAAGTCGATATGGACATCGAAATCGCTGGGAGTCACATGTTTCACTGAGCTGGAAAATCCGCGAATGGTGACCTCAACTTCCCGCAAACTTTCGATGATTTCCAGATCGGTGGGAAGGTTTCTCAGCTCAAGCGGGACGGTGAGACGAACTTCCGATTTTTTCCCTCCCACGACCAGCCCCCAGATGAAGACCGCCAGCACGAAGGCAATCAACTTTAAGTGCAGGTCTTTGAACACATGCAATCTGATGAAATTCATGAGTACAGTATACATACAGATCGATCGCTCCGCTCCTCATGCTGAGTACTCAGTTCGGAGTATTCCAGGGCGCTTTCAACGGCCTTGATCCCACAGTGGGTCCCAGGAGATTGTTCAATGCCCGTTTAAGCTCTGATGAGCTGAGATGCCGGGTAATTTCACCTTCGACGGTAATGGAAACGGAGCCGGTTTCTTCCGACACGATTACCACGACAGCATCGGTTTCTTCCGTGATACCAATTGCCGCCCGATGTCGTGTGCCAAGCTCCTTGCTGATGTCACTTGAGAGCGTTAACGGCAGAAAACATGCGGCTGCCACTACGCGATGATCCTTAATAATCACTGCACCATCATGAAGTGGAGCTCTCGAAATAAAAATGCTGCTCAGTAATTCTTTAGAAACCTCCGCATCCAGCGTAACCCCTGAGTTGATAAAGGATTTCAGCCCAACTGTCCGCTCGATCACGAGTAACGCTCCGATACGTCGGCTCGAAAGCCATTCTGCCGAACGAACCACTTCGTCAATAACTTGAGATTTTTCGATACTGTAAAAATGACGAAAATAGGTATTCTGTCCGACCTGGGCAAGTATCCTGCGTAATTCCGGCTGAAACAAGACCAGAATGGTTAAGAATAAATAGCCCAGCAGATTTCGCATTCCCCAACTCAGAACATACAATTCGAAACGCTGCGCGATATAATAGCCTACGGCAATCACAAATAAGCCGATCATCATTTGCGCTGCCCGCGTTCCCCGCGCCATCAGAAGGATTCGATAGAACAGGTAAGACACGATCAGAATATCAACAATATCCTGCCATCGCAGCAGTTCGAACCATTCCAGGGGACTTAACAAGCTCGTCATCATCGCATGACTTCTCGCATAATTAGCTTCGGGGTATCGTAACATTGCGCCTCGAAGCTAATCGAGGCGCATGTCAAAGCAGAGGCATCGCGCCTCATGTTCTGAAAGGGCTGTAACACATGAAAAGAAGACGGTTGTAAATCCTCCATAGCGCTGTTATGCCGCAGCTGCCGTCTTGATAATCTCATCAATTTCAGGGCCGTCCAGGGATTCGCGCTCCAACAGCGCCTGTGCTACGGCATGAAGCGCTTTCACATTGTCGCGGATCAGTTTTCGGACCAACTCAAGCTGTTCAAAGACGATTCGCTGCACTTCCTGATCGAGATTGACGGCAGTCGCGTCACTGTAATCCTGATGCCGCGACATCTCACGTCCCAGGAAGATTTGTTCTTCTTTCTGCCCGTAGACCAGCGGTCCCATTTTATCGCTCATCCCCCATTCACAGACCATCTTGCGGGCGATCTCCGTAGCTTGCTTCAAATCATGAGATGCGCCGGTCGCGACATCGTCCAGTGCGATCTCCTCAGCGACCCGACCTCCCAGGAATATCGCGATACGGGTCAACAAGAAGCGTTTCGTCTCATGATGCTTTTCCCCCTCAGGTAATTGCTGCACCAGGCCAAGCGCATAGCCTCGAGGAATAATCGTCGCTTTATGCACTGGATCCGAGTTGGGCAGCAAGGTGCCAACCAGGGCATGTCCGGCTTCATGATAGGCTGTGATTCGCTTATCCTCATCGGTCATGATCACGCTACGGCGCTCCTTACCCATCAAGACTTTATCTTTGGCTTCTTCAAGGTCTTCCATCTCAACGGCAGGCTTCTCGTATCGCGCGGCAAGCAGAGCTGCTTCGTTGACCAGATTGGCTAAATCCGCTCCAGAAAAACCAGGTGTACCACGCGCCACCACTGTTAAGTCGACATTATCCGCAAGAGGAATTTTACGAGTATGCACAACCAGAATGCCTTCACGGCCCCTCACGTCCGGGCGCGGGACCACCACTTGCCGGTCGAAACGCCCTGGACGAAGCAACGCGGGATCCAGCACATCCGGCCTGTTGGTAGCGGCAATCATAATCACCCCGTCATTCGACTCAAAGCCGTCCATTTCGACTAAAAGCTGATTAAGAGTTTGTTCCCGCTCATCGTGTCCTCCTCCCAGACCAGCACCGCGATGCCGGCCGACAGCATCCATTTCATCGATAAAAATAATGCAGGGAGCGTTCTTTTTGCCCTGTTCGAAAAGATCTCTTACGCGTGAGGCTCCGACTCCTACAAACATTTCTACAAAATCAGAACCACTAATACTGAGGAAAGGGACTTCCGCTTCACCGGCAATCGCTTTGGCCAAGAGCGTTTTTCCGGTTCCTGGAGGGCCCACAAGTAATACACCTTTCGGGATTTTGCCCCCAAGTTTCTGAAATTTTTGCGGGTCCTTGAGAAAATCGATTATTTCCTGTAATTCCTCTTCAGCCTCCTCCACGCCGGCAACATCTTTAAACGTGACTTTACGTCGCTCCTCGGTCAACAATTTCGCCCGGCTTTTTCCAAAAGACAGTGCCTTATTGCCTCCCATTTGCATCTGCCGCATAAAAAAGATCCAAATACCGATAAAAATCAACATCGGCAGCCAGGTGAGGAGATAACCGTACCAGGGATTCTGCTGCGTCGGTTCAACCTGGACACGAACCCCCTGTCCACTCAAGGTGTCAAAAAAGGACGAATCAAAAGAATCGACAATAATATAGGTTTTGAACTCTTTCCCATCAGTGCCGACGCCGTGGATACGCTGTTTATCGCTGTCAATCGAAATCTCACGGATCCCTCCATTATCGATTTTCTGCATAAATTCACTGAAAGGGATTTCATCCAAATGCCTATCCTTATTCGTGCTGACGAGATCAACGACCAGAACCACGATAATCCCGAGAACTAACCATAACGCAATATTTTTGTAGAACTGACTCAACGCTCAGACCTCCTGTCAAAGTTGTGAAATGGGAACCGCACAACATAAATAAGTGAACGAGAAAGCGCTCAAACACGCGAGAGAAGTGTTTTTTATGACGTATCCTGTTGTAGATGGCAACGTAAAATCGTGTTCGTTCCCACGCGGAGCTTCACGCGCTCGTCAATGCTGTAGCCGGCCACCCAGACGATTCCTGCTCTATCCGCAAGGATTGGAATAATATGTCGTTTATGTCTAGGAACTTTTCTGTCAATAAAAAATTCTTTCAAGCGCTTTTTTCCCTTCATCCCCAGAGCTTGAAACTTGTCTCCAGGCTGACGGAATCTCAAACGAAGCGGAAAACAGAGCTGTTCATAATCAAAATATTGGCAGTACGGGCTTTGCCCGAGCAACAGATCGTGCCATTCCATTTCGTGTACAGTAATCACGTCTGTTTCCAAGAGCAGACCGCCGTAACGTGTCGTACCCGGAACGTTCAGCGCGATGGACACCTGATCCGCGTCGGGACAGGCCGTCCCAGTCCGCTGCGCTTTTTTAAGACAGCCATGCGAGTAAGTACGGCAGGCAATCACTCCGTTCGGCAGCATAAGAATTTTTTCACCCTCTTGCCGTGAGAATAACGCGATCACCGCTCTCACATGCACGATTTCGAGACGATAGCGCTGCCCACAAAGCTCGCTAAACGCTTTATACAGTAGCTCACGCTGAATCGTCGCGTCCTCTTCTCGAAACACTGTCAGCTCAAAATCCACCTGTTCTTTCTGAATTCGGCATATCTGCGCATAGCGTTTCCTTGCGATTTTCTCAATGAAGGATGCATCTTCCTGAAAGATGTGAGCATAATTTGTAAGACGCTTCTGAATCGCAGGCGTGAAATGCTGTCGTAAAAAAGGAAGCAAGTCAAGCCGAACGGCATTACGGAGATATTTTCGGCTGAGATTCGAGCTGTCAGTCACGGCCGAGAAGCGGCATAGCTGCGCAACCCTCTCGATCTGTTTACGTGTGCACGATAACAACGGTCGGATAATCCGCCCGTCGACAACCGGTCGAATTCCCCCCAGCCCCCGAACTCCCACACCGCGAATTAAGCCCATCAAGACCGTTTCAGCCTGATCGTCGGCATGATGGGCCGTCGCAATTTTTTCCGCACGGATCTGTTCAGCAATGGTGTAAAATAGGCGATAGCGACACTGACGGGCGGCATCCTGTGGAGACAGTTTCGTCTCACGCATAAACGCCGGAACGTCTACCGATTCGATCGTGCAGCCGACTCCCAGCTTCCCGGCAAGAGAGCGGACAAACTCAGCATCGCGTTCAGCCTCGGCTCCGCGGAACTGATGGTTGACATGAACGACATGCAGCGTAATTTCCAGGCGCTCTTGCAGGAAAAGCAGAACATGCAGCAATAGCACGGAATCACGTCCGCCTGACACGGCAACCAGGACACATTCCCCGGCATTCAACATCCGGTACTGACGGATATAGCTGAACACTTGTTGATGTAATCGAGTCACTTCATTAGGCATGAAACACGATAACATGGGGAATACGCCGACACAGCGCAGAGAATAAGAGAAGTGGCGGTGCAGGGATTCGAACCCCGGACACTACGGATATGAGCCGTATGCTCTGACCACCTGAGCTACACCGCCATAAAAACTTTTGAGGAACATCGACCGAAAAACGTAACGCTTTCGAATATATACCCTTTGTGAGGCTGTCAGCAATTCCTAAAAGAGAGACACTGATTTTGTCAAGAAAATAAATTTCTTACTCGAAAAAAATCGCTTCAGAGGGTAAAAATCATAACGGGATTCGATAATAGCTGGAGACAGCTCTTCTTTTGTCCAGCACTTCCAGATGCTGCTAGTCCAGATCTCCAAAGACCTTGTGGGGAAAGCCAGTGACACGTACCCGACCGTGCTCATCGATCAGAATTTCCACGCTGCTTCCCGGGAATTCCAGTTCCTCCTTCCGAGTGCAGTAACGCCCGGAAAGATAATGCAATGTCTGATTGCTGCTCCCGCGCAACGCGTTCAAACAGGCGCGTTCGCGTATAAAGGGGCCGGCAACCAGGAGATCACACTCTGCCAGCAGCTTTTCCCAAGCGGGATTCCCGGACTGTGAAAGCTGTTCATACGTGAAACCGCTGAACACAAGTATACCAAGCCCGGCTCTATGCAGTCTGCGAGCGAGCTCCGCCAGCGCATCTGCCTGGAGAAACGGTTCACCGCCACTGATGGTGACTCCTTCGATATCCGAAATCGCGAGAACGTGTTCCGCCAATTCATCGACCGAAATCTGGCGGCGGATTCCAGAATCGTGCGTGGCAGGATTAAAACAGCCCAGACAGCCCAGGCTACAGCCCTGCACCCAGATCACCGCCCGTTGATCAGGCCCGTTTTCGGTTGAACGAGCCAGAAAATCATGCAGGTTGAGCTCTAACATGTCTCCCCCCTGTTCCTTCAACGCAAAGCCGCCCCAAAAAATCAGGAATGTGAACGTTCAGTGCGTCACCAACCGGCGACCAACTCGCCCAATGGGGATGGGAACACCGGTCCGTTATACAGCTTCCCACGCCACGGGTTCTTCCAGTTAAAACTCAACGGACCGAAGTAATACTCTAAAAGGGAAATCAGTTCGAAGGTGAAATAGCCCTGGTACGCAGAAACCTGCTATCGCTCCCATGAAAACGCAGGTAAAGGTTCCGATCGTCATACAACATTTTGCACAGGCTACCGGGTGGTGCCCGCTGCTGTCATGCATACTGATCTCGTGAGATGTCTTCTCTCTCACAAAGCGCCCGCCTGTCAACAGAAAAAACCGAAAGGAGAGAAGCAGGGACAAGACGAGCGTTCTGGTCTGCCAAAAAGCGTGACCCTTATTCCAGCCATGATCGGATTCCACAAAATCTCTGAAAAAAACGTGTGCTATAAATCTTGACAATATCCGCGATCTCCCTTACGCATTTTTCAGCTAACTCATGATAAAATGCGGTACGTACGTTCAGTGTCACTCAGAGACCCCGCAAGGAGCCAGGACATGACTGCAAGAGAAGACCTTTGCCATTCAAGCATCATCATCGTCAGTGACAACCCCTTGCGCTTGGAGCGCTTTGCTGGCGAACTGCAAGAGCATGGATGCTCCATCGAGGTGCTGGAACACGGAAGACAAGATCTCCCGGCCTTTATTGAAAAGACGAATCCGGATTTGCTTATCTTCGATGTGTTTCGTATCGGCAGCAAAGAACTCGAGATGTGCCGACGTATTACGCAGCACGAGCGGACCTGCGACGTACCGGTGATGTTCATCACAACTCTGACGGAAACCATCAACAAGGTGCAAAGCTTTGAGGCGGGAGCCGCAGATTACATCAGCCGTCCTTTCTCACATGAAGAAGTCCTGGCGCGCATGACAGCTCATCTTCGTATCAGGAGCCTGCAGAAATGCCTTCGAGAAAAAAATCATCGGCTGGAGCAGGAAGTTCTCGAGCACCGACGTACCGAGCAAGCCTTACGGGAGAGCGAAGAACGTTTTAAGGTCCTGGCGGAAGCCACGTTTGAAGGCGTCATTGTCCACGAAAAAGGCTTGATCGTCGACGTCAATCACATGATGGAAGAGATGTTTGCGTTTAAGCGCTCTGAGCTGATCGGGAAAAACGCCCTCGATCTGATGATGGCGGAACTCAGCGACGGTATTGTGGGCAACATTCATTCTGACTATGAAAACCTGACCGAAGGTGAGGGAATCCGGAAAGACGGGACACGCTTTCCAGTGGAAATTCAGATCAAAAAAATTCCTTATTATGGACGCAGTGCCCGCGTAGCAGCAATTCGGGATGTCACCTGGCGTAAGCAGGTTGAAAATACGATTAAGGAATCACGCCGGCACATCTGCAGCATTATCGAGAGTTCTCTTGATATGATTATCAGCGTCGATCATGAACGCAAGATCGTCGAGTTCAATCGCTCCGCCCAGAAAGTTTTTGGCTATACTGCCGACGAAGTTATTGGACGATCAATTGACTTGCTCTACGCAGATCCGAAAGAATCGTCACACATTCATGAACAGATGAAGTCAGAAGGTCAGCTCATCATGGAAGTCGTCAACCGGCGCAAGAGCGGAGAAAAATTTCCCTGTCTGCTTTCGGCCTCAACCTTACGAAACGCAAAGGGTGGACGGATCGGCTACATGGGGGTTTCCCGCGATATCACCGAACAGAAACGCGCAGAAGCCGAGCTGATAGCTGTGCATAATGACCTGCGAGATAAAAACGAGCAGCTCAAAGAGCTGAACGCGAGTAAAGATAAATTTTTTTCGATCATATCTCACGATCTTAAAAATCCCTTCAGCATCCTGCTGGGATTAGCCGAGCTTCTGAGCATGAATGTCCAAAAGTATGACAAGGCGAAAACCCAGGGGCTTGTCACCCGGCTCTATTCCTCGGCTCAAAAATTGTATACACTGCTTGAAAATCTCTTAACTTGGTCGAAAGTTCAAAGAGGTCTGATGGAATGTGTGCCTGCCAAAATCGATCTTCACACTCTTGTGGAAGAGACCATCGATCTGTTCACGGCGCAATCCGAGAAAAAACACATCAGGCTGTACAATGCAATACCGCCCGGGATAGAGGCCTGGGCCGATGAAAGCATGGTGAACACGGTCTTACGCAACCTGATCTCCAATGCCCTGAAATACAGCAACAGCGACGGGCTTGTGCATGTGTGCGCCGAGAAGTCTGAACAAGATTTTTGGGAGATTTCAGTCTCAGACAATGGGGTCGGTATTCCCGATTACGCCCTGCCGAATCTCCTCAGAATCGACACCCATTATACACATTTGGGGACCTTCGGAGAAGAGGGAACCGGGCTTGGCCTCATTCTCTGTCGCGAACTTGTGGAGCAAAACGGCGGCACACTTCGTGTCGAGAGTAAAGTCGATCAAGGAACAACCTTCTTTTTTACTTTGCCTCAAAGCCATTGAGTTCCCAGGATGCTTGTCGCCGCTTTACCGAGACGGTTGTCATGGATAACTTTTACGTATATATCGACAAAATTCAACTCCTGTTTATTTTTATCAACAGCTTTCTGCTCTCACGAGTCCTTGTCGTGACAAAAGTGCCAGAACGCCTGGTGCTCTATCTGATCGGCAAGCAGCATCTCCCTATCAGTCGAATCAGCTTGTATGTTATCGCAGCCTCTGCCTTGCTCTCGTTTTTCATTCCCAACGTCATCACGGTACTGGCCTTACTGCCGATCCTCAAAATCCTCTGCGACACCTTTGAAGAGTCACTTCCTTTGCGCTACCGTGAAATCGAGACGCTGCTTCCCCTCGCTCTGATTTACGGTGCAAACATCGGCGGGATGGGATCGATAACCGGCACGCCGGCGAACGGGATTATGGTTGTATACGCGACCTTGTATAATCTGCCCGGCGTTGAGTATCTAACCTTTGAAAACTGGCTGCTGTGGGGAGTACCGATCGTCTGCGCATTTGTCATCATGTCATGGCTCCTGCTGACGTTATACTTTCGTTTGTGGACCTATGACAATGATCTCGTTCGTGTGATCGTTCACGAAACTGATGCCTGCCATCCCCTGCAAAAAATCGCAGTCAAAATTACGCTCCTTTTCTTTCTGTTGTCGATTTTATTATCCATTCTGATTAAAACGTCAGGGCAGCAGATCTTCATTCTTGGCCTCACAGGCAGTTCCAGTCTGGTGTTGATCCTGCTGCTGTTTATCATCCCCATTCGGAGCCCTCTTGATCATATCCCCCGACGTATGCTGCACATGAAAGATTGCTACAGCAACCTCCCCTGGCGCGGCATTCTTGTGCTGGGCGTCATTGTGCTGCTGCTTGGGATCGGTGCACTGCTGAATATCCAGAAATACATCCTGCTGCTGTTTCAGGCCGTGTTTCAACAGGACTATTCCCCTGTCATGTTGTATCTCGTTGTTGCGGCATTAACAGCGTTTTCAACTGAGCTGTTCAGTAACACGGTGGTACAGATTGCGATGTTTATCGTCATGCGTCCTCTTTGTGAGGCATCGAGTCTGGTGGCGCTTCAGACCTTTTTGATTATTACACTTTCCTGTACCAGCGCCTTTATGACGCCGATCGCCACCGGGGTCAACGGACTGGCATTTGGGGAGATGAAGGGAATTTCCTTTTCCAGGATGATGATCGTAGGCTTGCTCATGAAAATTTCAAGCATTCTGATGCTGGCCTTTGGAGTTCCCTGGCTGTTCAGCCTGGCGCTCTGATTTCCTCTTTCAGTATAGGTCTTGCTGCGTCCGTCCATGAAATCAGAACTTCTCTGGCTCAGAGAAAAGCGCTTTAGCCGAGGAAGAAAAGCGTTTCAACGACGATCTGAAAGGAAAAGCCAAAAGTTTCCCGGGATCTGCTTGACAAGATTGTCAAGGGCTATTAGAGAATTCATGAGCATAACGCATAGAGCCACAAATCAACTCCAGCTTCGGAGTTCGATTCGATGTGGAGAGGAATATTATTGAAGATGCCTGAATTACCTGAAGTACAAACTGTGGTTAACGATTTGAATGCTGCCGGACTTGTCGGATTGAGCATAAGAGCTGCCGAAGTCTTCTGGCAGAAAACTGTCGCCCCGTTCTCGCCTGAAGAATTTTCTCAACAGCTCTGCGGTCACGTGATTCAACATATTTGGCGGCGGGCCAAATATATCGTGTGGGATCTCGATCAGGGCGCTCATATACTGATCCATCTTCGTATGTCTGGGCGTTTAGAGCTTGTGGAGACGGCTCAGAACCGTAAAAAACACGAGCATGTAATTTTTCATCTGAGCGATGGACGCCAGTTGCGTTTCCACGACACTCGTAAATTCGGCCGCATCTTACTCGTGACTTCACTCAGGCAAGCGCTCGGTCATCTGGGCCCGGAACCGCTTCGGCCGGAATTTACGGCACAGGGCTTCCATGACGCCCTCCATCAGCGCAAGCGCCAGATGAAGCCGCTGCTGCTGGATCAGACATTTTTAGCAGGCTTGGGAAATATTTATGTGGATGAAGCCTTGTGGGAGGCCCGGATTCATCCCAAACGACTTTCCTCATCGCTGTCAGAACATGAAAGCCATAGTCTGCACAAGGCCATTCGAAACGTGCTGAATAAAGGCTTGATCAATCTCGGCACCACGCTTGGAACGGGAAAAGCCAATTTTTATTCTGTCGGGCGGCGGCAGGGCCACAACAGCGAGACATTGAATGTTTTTCGCCGCAACGGCCTCCCCTGCCCGCGCTGCGACACGCCGATTGAACGCCTGATCGTCGGTCAGCGCAGCACGCATATCTGTCCGCTCTGTCAGAAAACATCAACGTAAAAAGTGTGTGTTTGCGCGTTGTTGTGCCAAAATATACTTTTTGCCTTTCTCTTTACCTATGAATACACGACACAAATTCGATGTGAATTGTCTCCAGATTCTGATCGGCCTGAACGTGCTGATCTTTTTTTTACTTCCGAAATCTGGCTTTTGGTGGCAAGTTGCCTTAAGTTCCTATGGTATAAAAAGCCTTAAACTGTGGCAGCTCGTGAGCTATCAATTCCTGCACGGCAGCCTGACCCACCTGTGTTTCAATATGTGGGGTCTCTACCTCTTCGGCAGGTATGTCCTGAAACAGATGGGGACACAGCGCTTTCTCACTCTCTACTTTTTGAGTGGAATTTCCGGGGCCCTGCTCTGGCTGCTGTTTAACTGGAACTCCCGGGTTCCGGTCATCGGAGCCAGCGGAGCGGTATTCGGTGTGATGATGGCGGCTGCGCTGTATTTTCCGGAGATGCGAATCATGCTGCTGATTCCGCCGATTCCGTTGAAGCTTCGAACGTTTGTTCTGATCTATGCTGCCATCGAAATTTTCAGTGAGTTTTCGGCCATGCAAAGCGGGATTGCGCATTTGGCGCATCTGGGAGGCTTTCTGGCAGCCTACCTTTACATCAGATTAAGTTCCGGTGAAAGCCTGGGAGCGGTCCTGAAGCATCCTCTGGCAGCGTTCAATCGCCCGACACATCAGTCGCTCAGTTACAGACCCACGACGGGGACGCCCAGCGAGATTAACCGCAAAACGTTTGAAATAATCATGTCGGAGATCGAAAAACTTGAACATGAGAACTCGCAAGCGACGGACGTGATGGATCAAGAGGACAAACAAGCGTAGCAAGCTGCAGAAAGAGTAAAAACATCGAGCATACCAACGATACCATAAGGAGACATGCAGCATGAAAGATTATAACCAGCTTATTCAGACTCTGTCTTTAGCAATGGGCGCATCCTGGGCCGGCGGCATCAATCTCTATGCCACGATCGTGATGCTCGGAGGATTAGGCATGGTCGGTGCGATTCGCCTGCCGGACGGCTTACAGATGCTTACACATCCGGCCGTCATCGGAGCCGCAGCAATTATGTATATCGTCGAATTCTTTGCTGATAAAATCCCGGTTGTAGACAATACCTGGGACGCTGTACATACCTTTATACGTATTCCCCTGAGCGCTCTGCTGGCAGCTGGAGCCGTCGGAGACGTCAGTCCGGCTTTGAGCATTGCGGCTGGCCTGTTGGGCGGAGGGATCGCTGCAAGCACACATTCGGCGAAAGCCGGCACAAGGATGCTGCTCAACGTGTCGCCGGAACCGTTCACCAATATAGCTGCTTCGCTCACAGAGGATGTCGCGGTCGTGGCTGGCTTATGGACAGCCTTACATTATCCGCTCATCTTCATTCTGCTGTTTATCATCTTTCTGCTGCTACTGCTATGGCTCCTCCCGAACATTTGGCGCGGTGTTAAAAAGATTGTGGACATGTTCAGGCGGTTCTTTGGCGGTCGTCCGTCAACATCCGACGCTGGATCATCATAATAACTTGACAAATGAAAGGCTAGGCAGAGGACAGTGTGAACACACTATTCGTCATCGCAGAACATTCATGAGAAGGAGGATATTATGTCTACAAAAGTCACGATCGGCGCACAAGAATATTTTCCAGAAATCGCTAAGATTCAGTATGAAGGACCGGAGTCAGAGAATCCTCTTGCCTTTAAGTATTATGATGAAAACAAAGTGGTCGCCGGAAAAAGCATGAAAGACCATTTCCGTTTTTCTGTTGCCTATTGGCATACCTTCTGTAACACTGGTGAAGATCCGTTTGGACCGGGTACGCAACCCCTGCCCTGGCTGCAAGGCACCGATATGATGACTGTGGCCAAACAAAAACTGGACGCCGCCTTTGAATTCAGCAGCAAGCTTGGAGTACCGTTTTATTGTTTCCACGATCGCGACATGGCTCCTGAAGGCCGCAGCGTCACGGAATCGGAAGCGAACCTGAAAGAATTGCTTGGACTCGCGAAACAAAAGCAAAGCGAATCCGGCGTCAAACTCCTGTGGGGAACGGCAAATCTGTTCTCACATCCCCGATACATGAACGGGGCTTCAACCAATCCTCATTTCCCTGTTGTTGCTCATGCTGCTGCTCAGGTAAAAGCCGCATTAGACGCCACAGTCGAATTGGGCGGTGAAAATTATGTCTTCTGGGGCGGCCGCGAAGGCTATTTCAGCCTGCTGAATACTGAAATGAAGCGAGAGCTGGATCATCTGGCCATGTTCCTGAGCAAAGCTCGCGATTATGGCCGTAAAATCGGATTTAACGGCACGTTTTTGATCGAGCCGAAACCGATGGAACCCACCAAACATCAATATGATTTCGATACTGCGACCGTCATTGGGTTTCTGCGTCACTACGGCCTGAGCGACGATTTCAAAATCAATATCGAGAATAACCATGCCACTCTGGCTGGGCACTCCTTTGCCCACGAAGTGCAGATCGCTGCCGAAGCCGGCATGCTGGGAAGCCTCGATATCAACCAGGGCGATCCCTTTAACGGCTGGGACACAGATGAATTTATGTACAACCTCTATGATGCCGTTCATGTGATGCTGGTGATGTTACAGTACGGCAGTTTCACAAATGGCGGCATGAACTTTGACGCCAAAGTCCGCAGGAGTTCCACCGATCTGGAAGATATTTTCATCGGACATATCAGCTCAATGGACACGATCGCACGCGCGCTGCTCATTGCTGACCGCATCCTGCAGGAGTCTGAACTGCCAAAGCTGAAAAAAGCCCGGTATGCCGATTATGACTCAGGTGAGGGTGCCGCCTTTGAAAACGGCGACTTAAGCCTGGAACAACTTCGGGATATTGCGCTGAACGCCGGCGAGCCTGAGCAGATCAGCGGAAAACAGGAACTCTGCGAAAGCATTATTAATCACTACCTCTAAACAAGGGCGCATCGAAAGAACACGGAAAAACTGATGGCGCTCAGAATCTCCTGGAGTGCATCACGATTCTGGGCTTCATCAACATCTCAGAGAGCTTCTTCGACTCAGCTCAGGGACGCACAACGGAGGGACAAAAAAGAAGTTGACAGGGCTCGCTAAGCGCTGTTTTGTGGGAAAAATTTATGAAACGCCCCTGTATGACGGACGGGAAACGATGCAGGACGACCGTGGAAAAATTGGAAGAACTGATGTATGTGGGCTTTAAAGCCACAGATATAAGATTCCAAGAAACTGCGGAATACTCCAAGGTTTTAAGAGCCAGGAAACAAGACACAGATGAGCCTTTTCAGGACGTCTCCGAGGGACTGCGGCGGCCGTTGCGACAACCCGCAAGGTCGTGACGCGTGTGACCGACGCCTCAGGGGGCTTTTCCCAAATATCGTGGTGCCGGCTTTAGAGTAGCTGATGAACGAGGCTGGCATTCCTGCTAGTGAAACCGCACGACGCTGATGATGAACACCGCCGCCTGATTGAACGAGGTTATCCGAAAATTCGTATCAACTGTAAAAACCCCATCAGCAATACTGTTCAAAATAAGGTCAACGAAATTCTCCAGACGAGTCTGTATCATACCGTGTTGCCTAAAATTTTGTTGTATGGCGTAATACCCCGGAAATCATGCTTTTGTCCATCTTTCTTAATGCTTTGTCTCAGCCCTTACAGCATTATGCATCAGCATTGACACAC
>PDSJ01000055.1 GCA_002748425.1 candidate division KSB3 bacterium
ATTGGCAAAAAAACCGTACTGAATATCACCGGGAGTCAGCTTTGCAATAACCTTCGCAAGTTGAGCACGCAGCGGATCGAGCAACTCCTGACTGTACTGCGGACTGCGGTCGAGCTGCGCCTTGACTGCGGCAACAATTTTTGGATGACGGATTCCCGGACCGTAGAGACCAAAGCCCCCGAGCATGTCGATATACTCCCGACCAAGAACATCGCGCAGCATCGAACCTTCGCCGTACCAGTCGGTCAGGGTAAAATCGTCCGCTTCAGTCACTGACTTGCGATACTCAAGGAACCCCTTGTTGATGTGGTTTTCGAAATTTTCACTTACCCCTTCTGCGACCCACTTCCGGGTCTCATCATCAAGCTGGTCTTCGCTGCTGAGGATAATATCGACCATCTTCTTTGCTTCGGCAAAGGCTGCATCAATATTACGCTCATGAGGCTTGGCTGTTGTCATATCCTGGCTCCTTGTGTAGAGGTTGGCCGACAGGAGATTGTCGTCTCCCGAACCACTGTGGAGGGGGAGAGGTCCTGCCTTAAAAACTGCGATACTGTGAATTTTTTTGTTTCTGCGGGGTCTTTTGCTGAACCAGCGGAGAAAAATCCAAGTATATCGAGTCAATAACAGAGGTTGCAGAGCAGTACCGATCTTTCAGCATGCAGAATATTTTTTCACGAGAGAAACAAGCTGAAACCAAAATGTAGAACACAAGATGGCATAAGATGCTGGCCGCGTCAAGGCTAAAGAGAAAAATTTGCGGCCTCCGGAGTGTCCGGAGAAAATGGCATGGAAAAAAGATGTGCCGTCGACCATATTTTATTGGAAAGCGGGAAAAAAGGTGAAACTCCATTGAAATTTCACTGAACCAGCTGAAAAAAGGAGAAAAACAGAAAGAGGAGAGAAAAGATCGGTCCAGTTGAAAACCACCGTCTCTGCTTGAGATCAAAGGCGCCGTCTCATCACCGGCGGGCCAACAGGCCCCGGGCCCCCGGTTCACTGGCGGTTGTGAAGCGCCGCCCGCTGCTCTGCGGCGCTCTTCTGCTCATACTCCAGGATCACCGTGGCATCAAGAGTCGCAGTCACCGGCACTCCGCCGATCTCAGCACTGAGGAGAGCCGGATCAAGGCGGTACCAGACAGCAGGCGGAGAAAAACGGCGGCGATTCTCTGCAGCGACAGCGGCGATCGCAGAGAG
>PDSJ01000054.1 GCA_002748425.1 candidate division KSB3 bacterium
TCGCGATCTCGTTCGCGACGGCACGGTCAAGGTGGTGCCCACCTACTACGATCTGCGGACCGGTGCGGTCGAGCTCCTCTGACCGAAATCTATCCAAAATATCAGCCGGAACAGAGGCGGAGATGTCCCGTCAGTGCTGATTTTCATCTGTGGTTGCAGCGTGCAGGCAGCTCATCCGCGCTCTGCCATCATCCGTTCATACTCTGCGACCGACTCGATCACCTGCTGACTCTGCCGCCTCTTCAACTGCTCAACCTTTTCCTGCATCTTCTCGGGGCGAATATTCATTTTCCCGGCGCCAAACAGCGTCGAGGCGAGATAGTCAAACGAGAACAGCATCAGCGCCACATCATCGGTTTTCAGCTGGTTGACCAGCTCTTCATCGAGTTCATAGGTATCAAGAAACGAACTCTCGAAGATAAAACGGCGAAAGGTCTGCAGGTCGGTTGACGCCATGAAAAACATCCGTTTCGCCTGCTCGGAAAGGCTCGCCTGATGACCAAAGGACTTGCGCCGCATCACAAGGTCTTTGACAAGGAAAAAGAACTTCTCCTCCTCTGCAACCTTTTCGTTCCCATCAGCATCACGGCTGCCGCCTTCGTGGAAATCGGCCATCCCGACCGGATAGTACCGGCAGGCGGTGGGTCGGTCGGTATAGACCCGACACCCCTCGGAGGTCAAAAACGGACATTTTTCATCCTCCCGGCCCAATTTGAGCATCACCCCCGGCATATCGGTCTTCTCAAGCCAGGTCGGCAGAGTGTACTGCTCGAGAAAATCGGCGGGTTCCATCTCCAGACGGCGACAGAGCATCAGGATATCGTACGGAGTAAGCACAATTCTGATACTGCTGCAACAGGCAGTAAAACAGGGCACTCCCGGGTGACAGGCAAACTTTATCCGACTGTCAGGGGTTAACTTTTTGGGCTCAACAACCGATGGATTCTTCACAGAACCGAAAATAGACTTCTCTTTTGCAAGCGCGCAGCTCATTGCTTCTTCCTCTTGAGTTGAACAGGCTCCAGCAGTGCCGGAAGCACAAAATTGTCGTTTTTTTACGTCTTGGAACAAAAGATGACTATTTTACTATGCGAACACAAAAGAGTAAAGCCCCGGTCTTCAGCAGTCTGCCGAAAAAGAACGGAATCGCGGGGAAAAAGAGGCTGAACACTCGAGAAAAAAGAGAACAGCAGCGAAAGAAGATTGCTATTTTACCGGAATCTGCGTATAGAAACGGGGACGGATGGTAACCGACCTCCTCACCAGTTTTTTGTCCCACATGGAGATGAGTAGAGATGAAATTGTTCTCACGCCCGATCGACTTCAGCGAAGTGGAAACCGTCATTTACCACCTTCCCGACGGACCGGCGCTGACCCTTGATGTAAACGGCCTGCAGGAGTTCCTCGACTTCGGACTCGAACAGGGCCATTTCTGTGATCTGTCTGACGTCGACGGCACCGTCCACTTCTTCCCCAAAGGGAACGCCTGAACAGCCCCTCTTCTCCCG
>PDSJ01000057.1 GCA_002748425.1 candidate division KSB3 bacterium
AAATGAGACGAAGATGGAAGCTGACCGCCGGGCAAAGAAGATTCTTGCTCTGGCGGTTTCGCGTTATGCCGGAGATTATGTGGCGGATCGTACTGTCTCTATTGTGCCGCTGCCCAGTGACGAGATGAAAGGGCGGATTATTGGTCGCGAGGGGCGTAATATTCGGGCTATTGAGGCGGCAACAGGTATTGATATCATTATTGATGATACCCCGGAAGCAGTGGTCTTGTCCGGCTTTAACCCGGTTCGCCGGGAAGTTGCCCGTCTGTCTCTGCTCCAGCTGATCAGCGATGGACGTATCCATCCCGGTCGTATTGAAGAGGTGGTCGCCAAGGTTGAAAAAGAGCTGGAAATTTCGATGCGGGAAGAGGGCGAACAGGCGACCTTTGATGTGGGCGCTCACGGTATCCATGTTGAGCTTATCAAATTGATCGGACGGCTGAAATATCGTACCAGCTATGGTCAGAATATACTGCAGCACTCACTGGAGGTCGCTTTTCTGTGCGGGGTGATGGCGGCGGAGCTCGGTATTGATGTGAAAATGGCAAAGCGGGCCGGTCTGCTGCATGATCTGGGTAAGGCGGTTGACCATGAGGTGGAAGGCTCTCATGCAATCATTGGTCGGGATCTGGCCAAAAAATACGGCGAATCAAGCGAGATTGTCTATGCCATTGGCGCTCACCATGAGGAGATGCCGCCAATGAGTGTGCTTGATGTTCTAGTACAGGCGGCGGATTCGCTCTCTGGCGCCAGACCTGGTGCAAGAAAGGAGATGCTGCAGAGTTATGTGCAGCGGCTGGAGGATCTGGAAAGTATTGCTAACAGTTTTGATGGGGTCGATAAATCCTATGCCATTCAGGCGGGCCGGGATCTGCGGATTATTGTTGACTCGCAGAAGGTAAAAGAGGAAGATGCCCATTTGCTCAGTAAGGATATTGCCCGCTCTATTGAGGAAAAACTCACCTATCCAGGGCAGATAAGGGTAACGGTGATTCGCGAGACCCGGGCGGTAGGCTATGCCAGATAGGTGCCTGCGCCGCGTATTTATGTAATGTAAAAACTCAACAGAGAAAAAATATGCCGACAATAGATGAAAAAATTGCACTTCTGGCAAGGGGAACGGTTGATTTTGTTGCGCGCGATGAACTGGAAAAA
>PDSJ01000022.1 GCA_002748425.1 candidate division KSB3 bacterium
AAAGCCTGGATAATTCTCCAGTTCCATCGTGGTGGCCGCCTGTCCACCGGTTTTCTTGCGGTCATGCAAGATCAGCGTTCGTAATTTGCCGCGACCCGCATACACACCTGCTGACAGGCCCGCCGCACCAGCGCCGATGATAATCGTATCATATAACGGTTGACTCATTAATGTTATTCCTCAACACACGTTCACATTTATCCTCATACTACCCCTGCCTCAGCACAGAGCAACAGGAAAAAACGCGAGTACAATTTAGAAATGTCTGGGAGCTGTCTAACTCTCCCATCCGTGGAGAGAACTTTTCCCTCCCGCAGTGATTAAAAAATCCGACATTCAGATGGACGATTAACACCTGATTAATTTTTTTTAAAATCCATAGTCAGTTCCCCATGTCAAGAAAAATATCCAATAATTTACCCATGTCAAGAAAAATATCCAATAATTTCTTATAGTTGTAGCTAGCTGTTCAAATGATAACGCATTTGCTGACCCGATTCGACTGGGAATGCTTTCCTCGCTATGCAGGATATACACTACGTTGCAAGAGTAGTGAATGCGATCCCGGAGTTCTCTCGGCGGTATTAGCCCGTACAAGGGCCGGCCCTGCGTCCCTGAAAACGGGTCTAAACCGACCCTCCAAACACGACGGACCACACTTGATAAATCGTGATTGAAAATGCAATCGACACGTTCAGAGAATTCTTTTTTCCAAAAGTCGGGATATGAATCAGCTGATCGGACATGGCGATAATCGATTCATCCACGCCCATTTCCTCGTTGCCGATCACCAGTGCGATTTTGTCGGTGTGCTGCAGCAAAGGCTGGAATGCGAAGACCGACGTAGAAGGCACGATCGTTTCCAGGGTAAAAATCTTAAAACCATCTTTTTTGAGCTGATGGAGGGCGTCAACACCGTCTTCGGCATAGTCAACGTTCATGTCCGTTTCGCAGCTGCGCAGGCCGACACACTCCATCGTGCGGACAACAGCCCCGACATTGTACGGGCTGCGTACATGATCGATCACCACAACAATCTCTTTGGGCCACTCTAGCGGCTCTGCAGGCGGCAGATCGCGCTCCAGCACAATCAAGGAAGATTCCTTGATCGGCTGCTGAATTTTCTCTGCCAGAACGTGGCGCAGGTTCAGCATGATTTTCGCAGCATGGCGGCGCTCTTTAGGGGGGAATTCTTCTTTTCTCCGCTGAACATTTTTCGGGATCAGCTGGCTAAGCTCTTGATAGTAGCGCTCTAATTGTTCCAGTTCCTTTGCGTCGAACTGAAAACGGGTGGCCTCGGGATTGAGGTCTTGCAGGTACTTGAGATAGGTCGGCACAATTTCCAGGTCTGCCGGAGATCGAAATGCTGGGATGAGATCGACGAGCAGATGAAAGATCTTTTTAATACGCGCACGCGCACCGATCAGTTGAAATTTTTTGCGTGTAAATACCACGATGTTCTCCCATTATTCCCCCTGTGCGCGAGAGAGCAAAAACGCCACGCACCCCACGGAGGACTGCGTGGCAGGTCAGGGCCGTCAACAACTGTTGCCGTCTGCATGCCCGGGGGAAATTACTCAAGCAGTTCCGAGGCCCGTTGCACGATGTGTTCAACCGTGAAACCGAATTGTTGAAACAAGATGTCGCCCGGAGCTGACGCGCCAAAGCTGTTGATGCCGATGACGGCACCGTTATCGCCGGTGTACCGTTCCCATCCAAAGGTCGTTCCTGCTTCGATAGCCAGACGAGCGCTCAGCTCAGACGGAAGCACCTCTTCCCGATAGGCTGCAGACTGCCTTTCAAAGAGTTCCATGCACGGCATACTGACCACACGAGTTGCAACACCTTTGGCCTCCAGCACTTTCTGAGCTTCCATTGCCAGACCGACCTCCGAACCAGACGCGATCAAAATGAGGCTCGCTTGCCCATCTTTCGCCTCTGACAGCACGTATGCGCCTTTAGCAACCTGCTCTGTGCCTGCGGCAGGACTGAGAGTTGTCAATTTCTGACGACTTAAGGCCAAAACCGTGGGGCCGTCTTGACGTTCCAGTGCAATCTGCCAGGCCGCAGCCGTTTCAGTCGCATCAGCAGGACGCAGCGTGAGCAGGTTCGGTATTACGCGCAGCGATGCCAAATGTTCGACCGGCTGATGCGTGGGGCCGTCTTCGCCAAGACCGATACTGTCGTGAGTAAACACATACACCACTTGTTGTTTCATCAACGCTGAGAGACGAATCGCCGGCCGAAGGTAATCGGCAAAGACCAGGAATGTGCCACCGTACGGGATAAATCCGCCGTAGAGCGCAAAGCCGTTCATCAACGCGCCCATCGCATGTTCCCGCACACCGTAACGTATATTGCGCCCGGAGTAGTCGGGAGCCTGAATGTCGCTGTAATCTTTGAGATATGTGTTGTTCGAGGGAGCCAAGTCAGCGGAACCGCCGATCAGCGCCGGAATTTTTCCGGCTATCGCGTTCAGAATGTCGCCGGAGGCTGCGCGGGTTGCCAGAGCACTCGTGTCTGAAAAATCCGGCAGCGCCTCTTCCCAGCCTTGCGGCAGTTTGCCGGCCCGGCGCTCGTTCCATTCCTTTGCCAGGTCCGGATAGGCATTGGCATAGGCCGCAAATGTCGCATTCCAGGCTTTTTCCGCCTCAGCGCCTTTTTCAACGGACGTTCTGAACTGTGCAAGCGCCTCTTCAGGCACGAAGAATGGCTCCAGGCTCGGCCATCCCAAATGTTCTTTCGTCAGTTTGATCTCCTCTTCTCCAAGCGGAGCGCCGTGAGCAGCATGGGAATCCTGCTTGTTTGGACTGCCATGGCCGATATGCGTTTCTATGCAGATTAGAGAGGGACGCTCAGATTCTTTCTGGGCAGCTTCGATCGCTGAAGCAATGGCTGTCGGGTCATCACCATGTTCGATACGGCGCACGTGCCATCCGTAGGACTCAAAACGCTTCGCCACATCCTCAGTGAATGCGAGATCGGTTGTGCCGTCGATGGTGATGGAGTTATCATCGTAGAGGCAGATCAGTTTGCCAAGCTTCAAATGCCCGGCCAAAGAGGCCGCTTCAGACGCCACACCTTCCATCAAATCACCGTCGCCAACGGTGACGTAGGTGAAGTGATTCACGATTTCACAATCCGCTTTATTAAATTGCGCAGCGCTCGTTTGTTCAGCCAAGGCCATCCCGACAGCCATTGCCAGCCCCTGTCCAAGGGGGCCGGTCGTGCATTCCAGGCCGGGCGTATGCCCGTATTCGGGATGCCCCGGGGTTTTGCTGCCCCATTGCCGGAATTGTTTCAGATCCTCCAGCGATAAATCGTATCCGGTCAGATACAGCAGACTGTAGAGCAGGATTGAACTGTGTCCGCCTGATAAGATGAATCGATCGCGGTTCGGCCATGCAGGATTTTTGGGGTTGTGCCGTAAAAAACGGGTCCAGACGGTATAGGCCATCGGCGCCATGCCCATTGGTGCGCCTGGATGTCCAGAATTAGCAATCTGCACACTGTCCATCGCCAGCGTACGGAGCGTATTAATACATAAGTTATCTAAGACTTTTTGATCAAGCATTCTCTTCCTCCTTAGATGTGAGAGCGTGAACGCACACTCGAACAGATCTCACGTTCACGCGGAACCATAGACGACACCTGCCCGATATGCGGTGATAAACAACCCTGTAATACCGAGGTCGACACTTTATTGCCCTGCTGGGAATTGCAAGGAAAATAAATAGAATGTTTTCTCAATCATTATTCAGCCGCGTCGGTGAGATAGGGGCAGGGGGCTTCATCGTATTTTTCCATGTAACTTTGCAGATTATCGATCGTCATGACGGAAAGCGGATAAGGAAGGCTTGTGAGATCGAACCAGCCGACCTCGGCGCATGTCTCTGTCTCGATACTGTCGGGATCGTGACCGCTGTGCCGGGCGATAAAGGTCGGAGAAACCCAATGTTGTTCGTCCTCGGGGATGAAATGATCGGAAACCGACAGCAGGTCCATGATCTCGATTGCCAGACCGTATTCCTCGTCAAACTTACGAATCACGGCATCGATTAACATTTCACCGAATGCCACCTGACCGACCGGAAATTCCCAGTGATCGTGTTCGTTTGCCGCCAGTGGTCCGCGTTTAGCGAGAAAGACTTTGCCTTCATGGTTAAACACCATCGCCCCTACACTGACTCCGATGTAATCTTTTCCACAAATCATTGGCATCCCCTCATAAGTGACTGAACGTCAGTGCCTTCATTCTTCCCGGAAACGCGATGCCTTCTGTCCCCTCCATTGAAAAGAGGGAAACCCCCGGGGGCTGTCGGTTTACGCTCTCACAATCCTGGGTTGTTCAAGATCGAACTCTTGACCGATTTCACAGATCTGATCGTAGGTTTTCCGCAAAACCGGAATACCAAGTTTAGTATGACGCTGCTCTTCTTCATATTCCGGTAAGCCGGCAAAATACACCCGCTCTTGGCCTTCTGCCACCGGAGTCTCTCGAAGCGCAGTCAGCATCCGATCCATGTCCTGCCGGAATTCCTGCGGATCGCGGAAGCAGGAGATATTAATCGCCCCGAAAAAATGGCTGACCCGCGCCGATGACTCCGCTGTATCAAAGACATCTTGTCCGAATGGGGCGCCACAGAGCACTGCGCAGAGAATGTCCACCATGACTGCCAGGCCATAGCCCTTATGTCCGCCGAATTCTTTGCCGATACCACCGAGCGGCATAATGCCGCCGCCGAGCCGGTTTTGCATATCATTCAGGAGCGAGCGGGCGTCCTTTGCTGCCTGTCCGCTTTTGTCAACCGCCCAGCCGTCAGGAAGCGCTTTTTCCAGACGCTCGTATACTTCGACCTTGCCTCTGGTCACGACCGTCGTGGACATATCCAGCACAAAGGCCCGTTCTTTATCTGCCGGAGCCGCAAATGCCAGCGGATTTGTGCCAAACATCACGTGACGTCCGAAAGTCGGGACAGCCAGAGCTGCGGTATTTGTCATCGCAATCCCCAGCATATCGTGCTCTAGAGCCATTTTAGCGTAAAATCCGGCAAGGCCGAAATGATTCGAATTGCGGACGCATCCGAACGCTGAGCCGTTGTTTCTGGCCTTTGTAATGACCTGGGCCATCGTCCTGGCGCTGATCGGCGCCCCCATCGCGCCACGAGCATCGATGACAAGCGAAGATGGTGTGTCTCTCAAGATCTCTTCAGAAGCCTCCGGCAGCATTAAACCGCTTTTCAGACCGTTGACATAACGCCATAAACGTCCGATACCATGCGACGGAATGCCCAGCGCATCTGCAGCCACCAGGACCTTTGCCGCGACTTCTGCGTCCTGTTCCGAAAGTTTCAGCCCTCTAAACACGTTTTGACAAAACAGTTCCAGCGACCGTTGCTCGACTCTGATATGTTCTCCCTGCATGAAATTCTCTCCTTCTGCCTCATAGTCGGTTAAAAGACCTGCCGCGAACCTGATGAGTACAAACCGTAATCCTACCACAATAGCCAACTTTGTCAAGAACTAAGTCAAGCGAGCGAAGTTTTCTGTGCATATTGTAGATCGCGATCCGTTTCTCTGCCTGTTTCCCTTGGAGATCAGCATCAGAAAAACAGTGATACTTTTTCCTTGACTCTCAATCTGATCGTTGATTGATGTTGATAATATCCATCGCAGACTTAAAGAAGTTGCGACCAAATCGAAAACAGCTCATAAGGCATAAGGAGTAGATCATGCTACACGTTTCACGTTGTATGTGTTGGGCAATCTCAGCATGTGTCCTGCTGTTCAGCGGTTGCCAGACAGCGTATTACGCAGCCTGGGAAACGTTGGGACAGGAGAAACGGCACTTGTTGCGCTCGAATGTTGAAAAAGCCGGGAAGGAACAGCAGGAAGCGTCGGAACAATTTCAGGAGACCCTGACGCGGATTCAGGAAATCTACGGCTTTGACGGCGGCGAGCTGGAAAAGGCGTACCGTCGTTTGAAGTCGGACTACGAGCGTAGTGTGGACCGCGCCGACGACGTGCGTCATCGTATCAAAAGAGTTGAACAGATCGCTGCAGATCTTTTTGCTGAATGGGACCGCGAAATTCAGCAGATCGGCAACAGCTCGATGCAGGCCGGCAGTCGGGAGGCATTGTATAAGACGAAATCGCGCTATTCCGTGATGTATCGGGCCATGCAGCGGGCAGAGCGTCGCATGGATCCGGTCTTGAAGCAGATGAACGATTATCTTTTATATCTCAAGCACAATCTTAATGCCCAGGCGATCGGCGCTTTGGAGCAGGAAGCTGTCCAGATCGGTCTTGAGGTCGACGCCCTGATTCAGGAGATGAACGAGTCCATCCGCGAAGCTGAGACATTTCTGAAGGATTTCGAATAATTCTTCAGAGAGAACAGCGGGCAGGCTGCCATTGCAGCGTCTTCCGGCAGATGGATGGAGCGCCTAAGGCCCTCAAAAAACTCCTCTTGTGTCTTTCCTGTGCTTCAGCAAGGCTTCATACAGTGTGCAGACCTGTTGCCGGGTATGTACAAGACTTTTATCATTATGAATGATGTGTGTCGCGTAGCGGCGTTTTTCTGCCAAAGGCATTTGTGAATGAATCCTTAAGACCGCATCCTGCTCAGACAGCTTATCACGTTGCATCAGTCGCTGCCGTTGAACCGGCTCCGGGACATCGACCAGGATGATCGTGTGACAGGACGTATGCATGGAACTTTCGATCAGCAGTGGAACATCTGCAATGATGAGGCGTTCCGGGGCAGCCTCATGGCAGGCGCGTTCTTGTTCGCTGATACGTTGAATCACGCGGGGATGCACAATCCGATTGACGATGCGGCGTTTTTCAGGATCGTTAAAAATAAGCCTGCCCAGTTTCTGACGGTCGAGTCTGCCGTTTTCCAGGAGCAGATCATGTCCGAAGCACTCGACAATTTCCTGCAAAGCTGCTTTTCCGGGAGCCACAACATGTCGAGCCGCAATATCCGCATCGATCAGGCAGGCTCCCAACTCCTGAAACATGCGGGAAACCGTACTCTTGCCGCTTGCAATCCCTCCAGTTAAGGCAACAGTCTCTGGATGCATCAGGCTGCGCTTCAGTGCAAAGAAACGAAACGGCCGAGTCGCTTTCAGCAGCTTTCGCCGGCAACACCGTGCGTTGACGGCGAAAGCTGTCCTTCACCCTTCCGTGACGTTTTTTTTTGCAGGGCTGCCTTATTCTCCATTCAGCGTTTTGAGCGCCAGGATCAGGGCCTGAGTCCCGGAGCGGCCGTGCCCCTGGGCCTGCAAGGCGATATAGAGTTGATGCACCAGCGCTAAACCCGGCAAAGAGAGCTTCATGGCGGCCGCTTCTTTCAATGCGATGCCCATGTCTTTAATAAAATGTTCTACAAAAAATCCGGGTTCGTAATCGCCTGCGACCATACGCGGCCCATAATTATTAATCGACCACGAACCGGCAGCGCCCTGGCCGATAATATCGATTACGCTCTGCTGATCGAGACCGACTTTAGAGGCGTAGAGCAGCGACTCACAAACACCGATCATGGTGCCGGCGATCAGAATCTGGTTACACATTTTGGTATCCTGCCCTGCTCCGGCGTCTCCCATATAGGCGATATTTTTGCCCATAATTTCAAATAACGGCAGCACTTCATCAAAAGCCGTCTTCTCACCGCCGACCATGATCGCCAGAGTGCCGTTTTTGGCGCCTATGTCGCCGCCTGATACGGGAGCATCCAGGGCGGCAATCCCTTTTGCAGCAGCAACCGACGCAATTCTTCGGGCCATGCCCGGCTCGCTGGTGGTCATGTCAACAATAATCCGGCAGGGACCATCCACCGACAAGACGCCCTGCTCTCCGAGAAAAGTCGCTTCCACATCCGGGGGAAAACCGACGATTGCAAAAATAATTTCCGCGTTTTTTGCCACCTCCGAGGGATTCTCACAGTACTGTGCGCCTTTGTCAATGAGGCCCTGGGCTTTATGTTTCGTGCGGTTAAAGACAAACAGCTCATGTCCGGCGGCCTGAAGATGTCCGGCCATTGACTGGCCCATGACCCCGGTTCCGATCCATCCGATTTTCATAGCATATTCTCCCTGTACACGTCTACGGCAGTGTCCGAAACGTTCTTCAATATCCGGATGTTTTTTCCTTTAATGCGGCGCGTTGAGACGTCCAGCGATTTCACAGACAGTTCCCGGACAATGCCGTGAGGATTGTGAAGCAAAAAGAGCATCCTCATATTCTGACATGGGGACGCCCTCTGTCAATTGCAAGAGACCTTAGTGTGTAATATTATAGAACGCCGACTTTCCAGCGTATTGCGCCATGTCGCCGAGTTCTTCCTCGATTCTGAGGAGTTGGTTGTATTTACAGATACGATCGGTTCTCGATGTGGACCCGGTTTTAATCTGGCCGGCATTTGTGGCAACAACGAGATCGGCAATGGTCGTATCTTCGGTTTCCCCGGAGCGATGTGACACGACAGCCGTGTACCCGGCATGTTTTGCCATTTCGATCGCATCCAGTGTTTCGGTCAGAGAGCCGATCTGATTCAATTTAATCAGAATTGAATTGGCGATCCCTTTTTCAATCCCTTCCTTCAGAATTTTGGTATTGGTCACAAACAGATCGTCACCGACAAGCTGGATTTTCGAGCTAAGGCGTTCGGTCATAAGCTTCCAGCCGTCCCAATCCTGCTCCGCCATACCGTCCTCAATCGAAATGATTGGATATTTTTCAGCCCAGTCAGCCCAAAACGCAACCATCTCTTCCGAAGACTTTTCCGAGCCGTCCGACTTTTTGAATACGTATTTTTTCCTGGCGTCATCGTAAAACTCGCTGGAGGCCGGATCCAAGGCCAGAAAGATGTGTTCGCCCGGTGTGTACCCGGCGCGCTGAATGCCTTCCAGAATCACTTCCACGGCTTCTTCATTTGACTTCAAATTCGGTGCAAACCCGCCTTCATCGCCAACAGCCGTGCTGTAGCCTTTCTGGCTCAGAACAGATTTCAGGTGATGGAAAATTTCTGCAGACCAGCGCAAGGCTTCGCGGAAGCTGGAAGCCCCGACCGGCATAATCATGAATTCCTGCGGATCAACGTTGTTGTCAGCATGTGCGCCGCCATTCAAAATATTCAGCATCGGGACCGGCAACACCTTAGCGTTCACGCCGCCAATATATTGGGCTAACGGGACTCCGCAGGCTGCTGCCGCGGCCTTAGCCACTGCCAGCGACACGCCGAGAATCGCATTTGCGCCCAATTTCGATTTGGTGTCGGTCCCATCCAGCTCCAGCATCGCCGCATCAACGGCGATCTGATTACGGGCATCCATCCCGATAATTTCTTCAGCAATCTTTTCATTGACGTTTTCAACGGCTTTTAACACGCCTTTTCCCAGAAAGCGTTCTTGATCGCCATCGCGCATTTCAAGGGCTTCCCGCGTTCCGGTCGATGCACCGGATGGCACGGCAGCACGTCCGGTCACGCCGTTGTCCAGCGTCACTTCCACTTCCACAGTCGGGTTTCCTCGTGAATCGATTATCTCGCGGCCATGTACGTCATTAATAATTACTTCATCATAAACAGCCATTTGGTTCATGAACATTCCTCCTTATACATTATATGTGACTGACAGAGCGTCAGGCATTACGACGACATACGTAACTTTCAGCACAAAATCCCCGAAGAACCCTGGAAGGCTTCCCTTCACGGAGCATCGAGCACAAAACTCTACCGTCATCCTTTGCCTGCGCCGTTCCTGGCGTCAAGAAAAAAAGCAAGAACTTGTCCTCGAACGCTGTCAGGCGAAGCAGCGCCTTAATTTTTTTGGAAAAAAGGCAGCAGGTGACGTTTCGCAGAGAGGCTGCCATGTCTGACAATTCTGGCTGTGAATTTGTCTTGACAAAAGTCAGCAGGCATGGCATTCAGTAAGATGATTCACCATTGAGGGCCAAGCAACGCTATCGATCGAGGAGGGCAGAGAGCGCTATGCTGTTTCATCCGAATGAGCATCCCCATCGTCGTTATAATGCGTTAAGCGGCGAATGGATTCTTGTGTCGCCGCATCGCACAAAGCGCCCCTGGCAGGGCAAGCAGGAGGCAGCGTCCGCCGAACAGCGTCCGCAATACGATCCGGGCTGCTATTTATGCCCCGGAAATACCAGAGCAGGTGGTCACAACAATCCGGAATACGATTCAACCTTTGTGTTCACCAACGATTTTGCCGCTCTGCTCAGCGATACGCCTCCACGCGCTGAAGGAATGCCGGAACATCCGTTGATACAAACTCAACCGCAGCAGGGAACCTGTCGAGTCATCTGCTTTTCCCCCCGTCACGATTTGACTCTGCCGGAGATGACGGTAGAGAGTATCAGAAAAGTGGTCGATCTCTGGGCCGATCAGACAAGGGACTTAGGGCAAAGATATCGCTGGGTGCAGATCTTCGAAAACAAAGGGGAGATCATGGGCTGCTCCAATCCGCATCCTCACGGCCAGATTTGGGCCGGCAGTGCTCTTCCGAACGAGCCGTATAAAGAGGACCTCAGCCAGCAGGCCTATTTCGATCGATACGGCACAGTCCTCCTCATGGACTACCTTGAACTGGAAGCAGAGCGCGCGGAACGAATTGTTGTGGAGAACAGGCACTGGATGGTGCTTGTTCCCTACTGGGCGCTCTGGCCTTTTGAAACACTGCTGCTGCCGAAACGCTGCGTATCGCGCCTGCCGGATTTAACGGATGAAGAGCGCAACAGCTTATCAGACATCATGAAACGCTTTTTGAGCAAATACGATAACCTTTTTCACATGTCGTTTCCCTATTCGATGGGCTGGCACGGTGCGCCTTTCAGCGATAAAGAGCCTGAATACTGGCAGCTCCACGCTCATTACTATCCGCCCCTGCTGCGCTCGGCCACAGTGAAAAAATTCATGGTGGGCTATGAAATGCTCGCTGAAGCCCAGCGTGACATTACGGCAGAACAAGCTGCAGAGCGTTTGAGACAGCTTTCGGAACTTCATTATAAAGGATAAGCGCCAAAAGATTCACTGAGAAGACGCGGGAGAAGATCACACGGCAGCATCAATGCTTTCTCAGCGTCTTGGCAGCAGAATCGTTAGAGCCATGAGAATTTTAGTGACCGGCGGAGCCGGCTATATCGGCAGTCATACTTGTATTGAGCTATTAGAGGCCGGATACGATGTAACGGTCGTGGATAACCTTTCGAACAGCAAGGAAGAGTCCTTGATTCGGGTCCAGGCCATTAGCGGCAGGCAATTAGAATTCCACCAGCTTGACCTCCTGGAGAAAGATGCTGTAGAGGCTGTTTTTGCCGACACGGAGATCGAAGCGGTTATTCATTTTGCGGGCTTGAAAGCTGTTGGAGAATCAGTCTCAATGCCGCTGAAATACTATCATAACAATATCACCGGGACCCTGTACCTCTGCGAAATCATGCGGAAATATGGAGTCAAAAACTTGGTCTTCAGCTCATCCGCAACGGTATACGGGGATCCTCATACGGTTCCGATTCTGGAGACGTTTCCTGTTGGCGCGACCAATCCATACGGACGCACAAAAGAGATGCTGGAAAAAATCCTGCAAGACCTTGCCGTCGCCGATACAAGTCTCAATATTGCCTTGCTACGCTATTTCAATCCCATCGGTGCTCATGAAAGCGGAGAAATTGGCGAGGATCCGAACGGAATTCCAAATAACCTCTTGCCCTATGTCGCTCAGGTCGCGATCGGTAAATTGGAAAGACTCTCAGTCTTTGGGGCCGATTATCCCACATCAGACGGAACCGGAGTGCGTGATTACATCCATGTTGTCGATCTCAGCATCGGACATGTTAAGGCCCTGGAAAAGCTGCAATCCAACCCGGGCGTTGCTGTCTACAACCTCGGCACCGGCCAGGGATACAGCGTCCTGGAAGTCGTTGCAGCTTTTGAGAAAGCCTCTGGTCGGAACATTCCGTATCAATTTGTCGAACGCCGCCCAGGAGACGTTGCCGCCTGTTATGCCGATCCTGCAAAAGCGATGAAAGAACTCGGATGGGCAGCAAAACGGGGCCTTGAGGACATGTGTGCCGATACGTGGAGATGGCAGTTACGCAATCCCAACGGTTACGAAGAAGCCATCTGATCGTGCTGAAAGAGTGCCAGCCGCGCTTCTCAAGTGCTCGGCGCTGCCCAACAAGACCACCCTCAAGTCGATCTGCAAGGCGGCGCAGAGAAGATTTTTCTGAAAGCTGCCGGACTGTTCGTCTGAAAACTGCAGCAGAGCGGCATAAACACTTCGGGCCGATTGAGAATTTTCAGCAATGCCCGCACGTCAATACCCTGTTTCTCAGTAAGTTCGGTCCGCTCTTTTAGAAAAACTTTTTGAACGCCCCCAGTACATCGCCTGCAATATCAATGAGGGACCCATCCGGACTCGATTTATCAATTATATTGGGTAACGCTTCCACGACTCCGCCGACAAAACTGTCCTCATCCAGATCGAGTTGAGAAGCAAGCTGTGAGAGTTTCTCCGATCCAAAAAGCTTTTTGACATCCTCCATGGAAATTGGTAAATTCTCCCCGTTCCCCAGCCAGGATTGAGCAATGTCTACCAATCCCTGCCCGTTAAGATTTGACACTAATCCAGCCAAATCAAGTTTTCCATCAGAACCAGTCACAAGTTCCTGTAACGCCGCTATCACCTTTTCCAGGCTGAGACCCTTTTCATCTGCCGAATCAATCTGTTCCAAAAAACGCCCAGCAGCTTCTTTCATAATATCCATAGTTTCTTTCCTCAGTTAATCGTGTGAAAATTACGTGTCTGCTCCATTACTTCGACTCCTTGAGACAATCAGATAACAGCAGCTCTTTTCGTAAAGAAAATCCGTGCCGATCTGAGGGGGTATGTCAAGTCATGACCCTCTCAGAAAGGATTATGCCAAAAAGGCATGCCGTCAAGTTAAAACGAGCAAAACTTTCCCACAGGCAAAAAATTCGATTGCCCGCTACCTTGTCACATGCGTTATCTTCTCTGAAGCCGGGATAGACGGCATTCTTTTCACTGGGTCTTGGCGTCTGCATGAAGATTTCCTGCTAAGTATTTCTTGCATAATTTTTCTCATGCTGTGAATGGATTCTTTCATGGCTGAGGCTGTTGCCGTTATAGACAGGGTTCATCCTGCGTTGGAAAACGCAGGCATGCGCGTCAACATGCGTTTTCCCGGGAAGAACACAGAGAGAAAATCGAACAGCGCTCCGGAACATGCAGAATGGCGAGAGTCTGCCTCCTTTGTTGACCAGCTTCTTCGGGTATTCTGCATGTTCGGCAGCGACTCTACATGAGGTACCTATCATGAAACACATTGTCGAATGTGTCCCGAATTTCAGCGAGGGACGACGTCCTGAAGTCATCGATGCCATTGCGGATGAGGTACAGCGTTCTTCAGGGGTTTTGCTCCTGGGACGTGAGATGGATGCTGATCACAATCGGGCCGTCATGACCCTGGCCGGTGAACCGCAAGCCGTCAAAGACACTGTCTTCAGGATGATCGAAAAGGCTTCGGAACTGATCGATTTAACCCAGCATCAGGGGGAGCATCCCAGGATGGGAGCTGCTGATGTGGTACCGTTTATCCCGATCCAGCATGTTAGCATGGAGGAATGTATCCGTCTGGCGCAGGAACTCGGGCAGCGGGTCGGAGAGGAACTTCAGATCCCGGTGTTTCTGTACGAAGATGCGGCTGTGCGCCCGGAGCGTAAAAATCTGGCAACCCTGAGAAAAGGGCAATTTGAAGGATTACGGAAAGAAATTGGGCTTAAACCCGATCGACGGCCGGATTATGGCCCGAATCACATTCATCCGACGGCCGGAGCTACGGCCATCGGTGCGCGCTCTTTTCTGATCGCGTACAATGTCAATCTCGATTCTCAGAATCTCGCTCTGGCCAAGTCAATCAGCAAAAAAATCCGGGAATCCGGCGGTGGTTTCCCATGCGTCAAGGCCATGGGTTTCGAATTGAAAGAAAAAAACTGTGTTCAGGTCTCGATGAATATGACTAATTATACTGTCACATCCTTGGCAGAGGTCTTCTCTGCAATCCGAAAGGAGTCTGCAGAAGCCGGAGTTGCGGTTCTGGAAAGTGAACTGATCGGCTTTATCCCGCGTGATGCCCTGACGGAGAGTGCTGCCGAGTTTCTTAAAATCGCAGACTTCAGCCCCTCACAGATTCTGGAGAACAGTCTTGCCCAGAAGCTCTCCGAACTGCCTCAAGAAAAATTCGAATTCCCCGAAGATGCCGAGCAGCTTACACCGTTTTTTGATGCCCTGGCTTCAGGCGACCCGACTCCTGGAGGCGGAAGTGCTTTGGCGCTGTCCGGGGCCTTGGCCGCGGCATTGGCAACTATGGTCTGCGCTGTCACTGTGAGGAAAAAGAAATACCAGCATGTGTCCCCGGAGTTGAACAATATTCAAGAACATGCTCAGGATATCCTGACTCGTTTACAGCAGCTAGTCGTCGAGGACAGTCACGCGTTCAAGGCGGTCATATCGGCCGCGAAGCTGCCTAAAGCTGATGAAAAGGAGAAGAACGTGCGGGATGTCGCGATTCAACAGGCGTGTAAAGGGGCAAGTGAGACACCACTTGCTGTCATGAGGAATGCTCTGGAAATCCTCAAACTTAGCGAAACACTTGTGGAAACAGGAAATCCCGCTGCGATCACGGATTTGGCCTCTGCCGTGCATCTGGCAAAAGCTGCAATTGCCGGAGCTGAGTTGAACGTTAAAATGAATCTCAAGTCCATCAACGATACTGCGTTTAACGTTCGGATGCAAACGGAACTTCAACGCATTCGAAAGCAGGCAGAGCTGATTGCGGACACTGTGCTGAGGAACGTGGACGAAAAAGTACAAGCTTGATGAGCCTGAAAACCTGTCGGGTTGCCGTACGTTGACAGAACCAAGAGAGTGGCAGGCGAATTTTACAGGTTAAACAATTTTGAAAGCTGGTGCAAGTGCTGCCTCATTTGCCGAGCTCAGTGCCCTCTCGAAAAAATATGATTTTTTCTCCTTGACAAAATAGTTAAACATATTATCGTATGAACATGTGTTCACATGATAATATGTTTAACAGGCAATTTTATTATGAAATACGTTATTCATGAGGACATTTTCAGGAAAGTCAAAGCAGAAATGCCCCAGGAAGAAAAATTGTACGAACTGGCGGATTTCTTCAAAGTCTTTGGCGATTCGACGCGCATCAAAATTCTGTACGCCTTGTTTGCATCAGAGATGTGCGTCCAGGATCTTGCAAACGTACTTAATATGAAGCAATCGGCGATTTCACATCAGTTGCGCATCCTGAAACAGGCCGGACTGGTCAAGTATGCTAAAAAAGGAAAATATACATTTTATTCTCTGGACGATGACCATGTCACCCAGATTGTCGGGCAGGGCATGGCACACCTTGCAGAGTAAGCTTTTTCTCTCATGAGCTCTCTCTTTAACTATGTACTCGCCTGCTGGGAAATTTTGCTTGAAATGGCCCCATATATTGTACTGGGGTTTTTCATGGCTGGAATATTACGTATCATGGTCAATCCTCATATTATTGCCAAATATCTTGGAAAAGGGCGCGTAAGATCCGTACTCTATGCGACATTGCTGGGAATTCCGCTGCCTCTGTGTTCCTGCGGGGTGCTGCCGGCTGCGGCAAGCCTGAAGAAGCAGGGAGCCAGCGATGGTGCGTCGCTGGCCTTCATGATTGCGACTCCTGAAAGCGGGGTGGATTCGATCGCAGTGACCTACGCGCTTCTGGATCCGCTGATGACGATCTTCCGGCCGCTTGCCGCATTTTTCACGGCGTTTACCGCTGGCATCGCGCAGAATTTTTTGGGCAGCACATATCAGGATCAGGAACACACGCAGGATATTGCGCTCGATCTTTCCTGTAAGGTCGATCAGTGCTGCGACGGTCGAAATTGTCCTCCGGAAAAGCATCGCAAACATCACAGCCTGTGGGAAAAATTAGTTGCCGCTGTCCGGTATGGCTTTGGTGAGATTTTAGACGATATTGCCGGCTGGTTGGTTCTGGGAATTATGATTGCCGGAATCATTCACGTCTTGGTCCCCGAGAGCGTTTTGAAGACGTATTTAAGCGGCGGCGTCAGCTCGATGCTGCTGATGTTGCTGGCGGGAATCCCTTTTTATATCTGCGCCACGTCGTCGACTCCGATTGCGGCAGCCCTGATCCTCAAAGGAGTCAGTCCCGGGGCCGCCTTAGTCTTTCTCTTGGCCGGGCCTGCCACAAATGCTGCGACGATTTCCGTCGTCTATGGACTTTTTAAAAAACGGGCGACGCTCATTTATCTTGGCAGTATTGCGCTCGGCGCGGTCATCATGGGCCTCTTGCTGGATCTCGTCTATCAGCATTTCGGCATCAGCGCTCAGTCGGCGGCTGGAAGCGCTGGTGAATTCTTGCCTCACGACTTTAGTGTGGTCTCCGCCATGCTCTTGACGATCTTGATCGGCAGGAGTCTGTTAAAGCGCTGGAAGCGGCGGCATCACGATCATGATTACTGCGATGACACGTCGAACTGCAAGAGCGGGAGCAGCTGCTCCTGTGCGCATCATCACTAAACAGGGCCAGGAGAAGCTGCTGATGAAGACATTCGGCGCTGTCAACAAGCTTTTCTCTTTTTCAACATAGCTCGATGAGATTTAAGCTGGAATTTTCCGAAGCTTCATGCAATTTCCCCTTGACAAATGTTGCTCTGCTTCTCCCTATGTTTAAGGTATTCTCCCTGAGGATACTTGATCCAGTTGAGGTCTCTGGAACGTGAGTGAGTCATTCATGTTACGCGCTCACAGATGCTTTTCCTGTTCTGAGAAGGAGGAAGCCTGCCTCCTGCGCAACGTGAAATATGTTATGAATGACAGGCAAGAACAAGGAGTGTTCAAAATGATTCGAAAAGGATTTCTGCTCTGCGTATGTTGTTTGATGATAAGCGTCTCTGCATTTGCTGCTGATGACGCGGTGAAATCAGTCAAGAGTCCGAATTTGTACCAGCCTGGAAAACTGACGGTCGCCACAGGCGAACCGGTGTATGCTCCTTGGATGATGGATAATGATCCGGCGGGTGGCGTCGGCTTTGAAAACGGCCTGGTTTATGCTCTGGCTGAAAAACTCGGCTTTGAAAAAGAGGATGTCGTGTGGGTACGTCAGACCTTTGATCAGGGGATTGCGCCTGGGAAAAAACCCTATGATTTTAATATTCAGCAGTATTCAATCACCGACGAACGGAAAAAATTTGTCAGCTTTTCCATCCCGTATTATAGACCGCAAAAGGCGGTTGTGGCCTTGCCCGGTAATGAAATCGAGAAAGCTGCAAGTTTCGAAGATTTAAGAAAAGTCAGGTGGGGAGCGACCATAGGCACGGTCGATCTCGATTATATCGAGCAGATTATCGGGGTGAAAGACGTTGCGATTTTTAACGAACAAGTGGCAACGTTTCAAGCGCTGTTGAGCAAACAAATCGACGCGACCGCCATCTCTCTTCCGACAGCATTGTATGTGACGGCCGTCCAGGTCCCTGAAACAAGGGTTGTCGCTGTCCTGCCTCACGATCCCAGGGATTTGGGGCACGGCTTGATTTTTGAAAAAGATAATCCGCTGGTGGAATGGATCAATGAAGGACTGGAAGCTGTCATTGAAGACGGTGTTGTCGCTGCGTTGACGGAAAAATACCTGATTGGTGATGATTCGATTGCGGAGATCTCCGAGTGATTTCCCCATCCAGCCCAAGACACCGCAGGGCAGGACGTTCAACGCGATTCCGCGATCGTTATCTGCCTGTTATAATCAGCATCGGTACTGTCCTGCTGGTGTTCTGGCTGATTCGTTCCGCTGTTGTGCAGGCTGAACAATGGCCGAGAATCAAGGCGCAGTTTTTCGATACGTCTGCAATGCGCGAGATTTTTCCCCAGGTCTTGCGCGGCTTTGGGGTCAACATGGCGGTCTGGTCCATCTCGCTGCTGGTGATCGCGGTCTGGGCCCTTGTGCTGGCAGTGTTTCGGTCTCTGCGCGGGCCGTGGTTTGCCCCCTTAAAAGTGTTTTCGATTATTTATATCGATCTGCTTCGCGGGCTGCCGTCACTGCTTTTGGTGCTGCTCTTCGGCTTCGGCATTCCGGCCTTGCAGCTTCCCGGCCTTCCGGTCAGCAGCTTATTCTGGGGTGCTTCAGCCATGATTGCCAGTTATTCGGCTTACGCTGCGGAGGTCTACCGTTCCGGGATGGACGCAGTACATGACGGGCAGCGGGCAGCCGCAAAAGCGCTGGGACTTTCACAGCTTCAAGCGTTGCGCTTTGCGATTTTGCCGCAGGCGGTCAGAAATGTTGTGCCGTCATTGCTGAATCTGGCCGTTGCCCTGCAAAAAGATGTTGCGCTTCTCAGTGTCGTGGGGGTGCGTGATGCCGTCCGTGAAGCACAAATCTACACCGCGCGGACGTTTAACTACTCTTCCTTGGTCGCTGCAGCGCTCCTCTTTTTGATCGCTACCATCCCTATGGCCCGCCTTACTGACTATGTGACCAGGAAAGATCAGGAACGCAGGTTACAAAAGACCACGTAAATGTATAAAATCGAAATCGAACATCTGACGAAATATTTTGGGCGGAAAGTCGTGCTTGATGACATCAGCCTGAAGGTGAAAGACCACGAGGCGGTTTGCCTGATCGGGGCGTCCGGTTCCGGCAAATCAACTCTCCTGCGCTGTATCAACGATCTGACAGCTTTTGACGCCGGTCAGATCCAACTGGATGGGGTGTCGATTTATGATGAGTCATTGAGCGCCAGTGACTTATATAAACGCATTGGAATTGTCTTTCAGTCCTATAACCTGTTTCCGCACATGACGGTGCTGGATAACATTACCCTGGCTCCACGGCGCGTCCATAAACTCCCGTTAAAAGAATGTACGGCCTATGCGCATGAACTTCTCGCCTTATTCGATTTGGACGGCTTTGCAGATGCTTATCCTGAACAGCTTTCTGGCGGACAGCAGCAGCGCGTCGCTATTATTCGTGCGATGGCAACGCGGCCGGATGTTCTGCTATTAGATGAGATCACTGCTGCCCTTGATCCGGAACTTATCGGCGGAGTGCTTGCTGTGGTCAAAAATTTGCGGCAGCAGGGCATGACGATGCTCATTGTGACGCATGAAATGGGTTTTGCCAGGGATGTTGCCGACCGGGTCTGTTTTTTGGATCAAGGGAAAATTCTGGAAGACGCCCCGCCACACGAGCTGTTTTCGCGGCCCCGGCATCCGAGAACAAAACAATTTTTACAACGAATCATCGAAGCCGGCCGTCTGTAGTAATCACACAAGCCGCGTGTGCACATATTACTGAGAAGTGCAGGGAGAACGCTTCAGCAGGTAACACTGTGTGCTGATCTTTCTGTGTTTCCGGGGAAATGAGATCAGAGTCTCTTCCCGCGCAAAAGGGCGCGGCTTGACACACGAGGAAAGGAAGAAAGAATCGTGCCCAAAGCAGAACAGCGGAAGGCGTTGCCGCGGATCGCTGAATATGAATTAGCTGGCGGATGGACTGTGCTGGCGGGAAAAAGCGATGCGGATAACGACTCTTTGAGTCTGAAAATTGCGAAAGCAAATGACTGGTGGTTTCACGTGCGCGGCATGCCAGGCAGCCACGTGATCTTACGCGCCAAACAGGGAGAAGTCCCGGATCGTGACACCTTAAAAGCTGCGGCAGCGATCGCGGCGTACCACAGTAAGGCCCGTAGCGGGGGCGTGGTTGCGGTTTCCTGTACGCAAGCGCGTTTTGTCGCAAAAGCGCGGGGCGTTAAGGCGGGAACCGTCTCGATTCGTAAGGAAAGCGTGCTCAAAGTACGACCGGCGCTTCCATAGGCTCTGATAAGCCACACGTCCTGCCCGAAGCGTTCAGCGGTATGGTTCAATGCGTCTTCCAGGCCGCCTGCTGATTGTGTCAGGAAATCCCCGATGATGCGAACCGGCGTTACGCGCCTGTATCCGCAATGCTGCTCAGAGTTTGCCGGATCGTTTCGATCCATTCCAGGTGTTCGGCTTTTATCAGACAGGAACGCAGTAAGTCGATCTGTTTCTGGTCCCAAGCGATCTCCCAATGGCTTTCCAGCATGGATCTGGGAAAGCTCGCGACCGCAAGGTGCAGATTCTGTTGAGCAGCGGCCTCGAAAAAGTGGCGGGAAGCCCTTGAAATCTTCTTCGCTGTTTTGCCTTGCGGGGCCCAGATGATAATATCGAGTTCCGGCGGAAAGGCCGTCAAAAAGCGCGAATCTTCCTGGAGATATTTGAAGAGGGTCAGAGCGGCGTTACGGCTGCTTTCAAGCCCTTGTGCAAAGGTTCCGCCTTTTTCCATCGGAAGCAGCCGCTGAGTTGCCCACAATGCTGCGGCTGCAGCGCCGGCGCGTGAACATTCCAGGCTGATTTCCCCTAAATGAAGCTCGCTTGAGCTGAAATAGGTATAAGGCGAATCGTGCTTATAGAATCGACCGACCGAAGGATCCTTGAAGAGCACACAACCGCAGCCGTAAGGCTGTAAGCCGTGTTTGTGAGGATCGACCACAATGGAATCGGCTTCTGAAATGCTGTTGAACGCGGCCCGCGCTTCAGGAGCCAGGTTGTCGGCCAGAATAAAGTAGCCGCCATAGGCTGTATCGACATGCAGGCGGAAGTCATAGCTGTTTCTCAGCTCAAGAATGTCCGGCAGCGGATCGATTGAGCCGCTTGCCGTAGTGCCCAGCGTGGCGACAACAGTCCCAACATCACCCTGCTTCAAGCTGTCTTCAAGGGCATTGATATCCATTTTGGCCCTCTGATCGCAGGGGATCGCGCGGAAGGGAATCCCTAAAACTTCCGAAAGACGGTTATGGGTGTAATGAGCCTGTTCTGACGCAACGAGCGTTTTTCCGGGCCTGCATTTCCCGGAGATCCACAGAGCTTCCATGTTAGCCATTGTCCCGCCGCCGCAGAGATGCCCCAGGTGTGTCTCCCAGCCAAAGATTTTTGCGAGATTCGCTACTGCCTCTTTCTCCATCGCCGAGCTGGCCCGCCCGCCGTCCAGTGCGTGATTGTTCGGATTGATCCAGAGGGCCAGCATATAAGCCAGGCGGGCGATCGGATGCGGCGGTTTCAGCATTTGACCGGCGTAGAGTGGATGATGATAAGGATAGTTCTCCTGCATCCGTTCAGCGGTTTCCAGCAGAACAGAGCGTATGGCATCCCTATCAATGTTCATCGAGATCGGCGGGAGATCCTGGAATCCCTGTTCCAGACGTGTAAGGGCTTCTGAGAGCAGAGACAGGCTTTGCTGTTCTAAGTTCATTATCGGCCTCCTGTGTTGCTTGCTGTGGGGTTCTGAAGAATGTGTTCCACGACATATTCTGCGATACACTTATGCGTGCCGGCATTGGGGTGTGGATCAGCAGGCCCGATTGTATATTGCCCGGGACGACTGTGAAGATTCGGAAGAATGCGGCTGATCAGATGCAGCTCGATCTGCTTTTCTTCAAGGCCGCGCTGAAGGGCCTGAAATTTGCTGTTCCAAGGGCTCTCATCCCACAGAAGAATACAGAAGCGGATCCCCGGAAAGCGCGCTTGAGCAGCTTTTCTGGAAGCATCGACAATTTCAAGAAATAAACGAAGGTCTTTGTCAGTGATTGTCCGATGGCGATGCTGAAAGTATTTTTGAAAGAAAAAAGATTTTTTGAGCAGGATTTCTTGTCGTCGACGAATTCGCTGCCAGCTGATCGGACTGTCATCAAAATGACCTGCATAGCTGATGTTGCCGTCTTTGTCCAGGATATATCTGGGGCTGTGTAATCCCCACGCTACGATTCCGGCAGCCCGATCGACATGATGCAGGACTGCTTGATAGATTGCGACAGTTGGGCGGCACTGGACGAGCTTTTCGACCAGCCCGTGTTCCAGGGCAGAAAGCATTTGATGCGGGCCATAGCCGTGAAAACCAAAATTGTATACCTGGATGTGAGCGAGTCGTCCTGCGACAGAAGGAAGCGTTTCGTCGTCATTGACTCCTTCTCCGAAGGTGAACGATCCTCCAAAAAACAGCGCACATTCCGTACTGCCGTGTGTTGCTGATGCTGATGAAATACGTAAACCGTCCGGGCCGATCGTATACGTCACATCATACATCAACTTATTGCCCTGATATTTTCGTGAGTGTACCGTTCGTCCTTTCAACGGTGCGTAGCCGAGGATATCATCCTGGCTGTAATAGTGGCGTGTGTCTGTATAGTCGCCTTCAAGGCGCGTAGAGGCCGGACCACCGCTTTTTGTCAGGAGATGCCAGGCATAGCTTTCCAGTAACGCAAAGACTAAGGCGAGGAACGCAAGGTTGAAGAAGAAAATTTTATAGTTAGCGGAAGATTTGAGAGAAGCAGCCAGGCAGTAAAAACCCCAGTACGTCGTAATCCAGATATAGGGCAGCGGGAAATACTTGAACGCGATCGCTGAAAAAGCGACGCCCAAAATTCCCAGAAGGCCGCTGACAATCTGTGTTTTCGTCATATTCTTGTGATGCCGCTCCAGATAAAGCTGCCGGGTGCTTTCAATCGATCCGACGTCAGCGTCGCTTCACGTCACTGTCAAGCAATTTTGAAGCAGGCATTGAAAAAACTCAAGCAGTCTGCACAATATTGTATATGACTCAATACGTTACGTCGAATCTTAAAACCGTTGAAGGAAATCCCTTGACAATAATAAATCTTTGATATTAAATTGTAACACGAATGTATTAAAATGATTTGTTGATCACAGACAATGAAAAATTAAGAAACGCGCAGCCAACTATTTGTGTACGGGCTTGAAACTATGATGAAGGCAGAAATGAACTCCGATTCGAGTGCAGGACGAAAAGTGCTGCTTATCGATGATGACCCAATCACTCGAGAATTAATCAAGTACACTTTTAAAAAGGCAGGCGGATATCATGTCATCACGGCTGGGGATGTACGGGAAGGCTTGGCATTAGTGTTGCGGAATTCTCCTGATATCGTATTAAGCAAAGTTTTTATGCCCAGGATGGATGGCTTTACGCTGTGCCGCGACTTAAAGCAGAATCCTGAAACCAGTGCCATTCCGATCATCTTATTGGCCGAGCGATGTGATTCCGAATTGACGGTCCAGGGATTTCAGGCCGGGGCAGACGATTGCATTGCTAAACCCTTTACTTCAAAGGTCGTTTTAGCAAGGGTGAGCCGGGTCTTACACTGGATGGGACGAAAAAAAGAGAAGGTCTTTGGAATCAGTGGAAATTTAGAGAAGACACCTATTTTCGATTTGATTAATTTCTGTGAAACCCATCGTATCAGCGGGATCATCCATTTGACAAGATGGATTCTGGAAAACCAGGTCCAGACGAAAATTATTGCAAAAATTCATCTGTGTTTAGGGGAGATCATAGCCATTCACTACAAGGACATCGATGATGTAAGTGAGGCTCTGGATGAATTGCTTGAGTGGCCGGACGGCATGTTTACGATCGAACAGGAAGAACTGCAGCTTCCCGTTCTGTCCTCTTGTGCAGTCAGAGACAGCGCTGAAGAAGATTTGTCCCTTGAGCAGCATGATCCTGATCGATATCCCGAGGCCTCTCACAGCTTCTCTCCTCACATTCGGAAACTGGCTTGTCTCATCCTTGATGAATTAAAAATACAGTCCGGAAATTTGAAGTATGCTGATATTGCTGGTCCATCAGGTGACAGCATATATGCCGTCGGTCCCCTGGCGTCGGACAAGCCTGTGCCAACACGTGAAGCATTCGCGCAACTTATTGAATTCAGTAAGCGTATAGAGAATGAGCTGGCCCTGGGCCCTCTTGATGAGACTATGCTTATGGGTGAAGAAGGAATTGTTCTGTTGTATCAACTCAACGATCATGCCACGATGGCCGTTGTTGCTCCGGAAGAAGGGCAGGGGCTGACACGCTGGAATTGTAAAGACGCCCTGGAAAAACTAACAGAAGTTTTCTCATCATAATCACTGAAAGTCATACTATGCCTGCAGAGAGATATACAGAAGTCTTGCACAATATTTTATCCAAGCTCAAAACTTACGTTGATGGTGTTGAGTACGCGGTTATCATCCTGTCCGACGGAACGCAGCTTGCCGAATTGCCGCCATTGGAAATGCCCGGCATCGCGGCGTTGCTGAAAGATTTCGGCAAGATTGCGCAACAGCTTTGCCAGCAGCTTGAGATCGGGTCCGAAACCGAGTCGCTGATTAAAGGGAAAAAGCGCTTTCTGGCCGTATATGGCAGCAGCAAACACATCTTACTCGGAGTTGTTGGACAATCTTCGGTGAACCTGGGTTTGCTGAATTCAGGCGCTCGAAAAGCGCTTGAGAAAATCGAGGCAATGCTCAGCGTTTGACAGCATCTTCGTGGCGTTCCCTTCTGCCGGATGTCGTAACAATTTTCCTTACGCCTCTGTATGATGCCTTGCAGGGACAGGGCTCTGCGTGTCCATATTTTGCCTGCTCGTCACATGAAAAGCGCTTGTACGCCTACTCTTCCCAAATGTATTGAGTTCTTCGAATCATATCGTGTGCTGTTCAGCAGTCTTTTCTCAGCCTGTTGAGTGGTCTTCCTCCCAGTGATAATCCCCAGATTGTAGCGCTCTTTTTCAAGATACCATTTGAACGCCAGGAGAATTATGCGGCTTTAATGGGAGTCCTGCTAAACTTTTATTTTTCTTCCTCGTCACTTCTTTTGAAACTGTTGAAGACGACGGAAGACAGTCCCGGAGAAAGGCTCATGTCTGCTAGAGAGGATTACGTGATGGATCGTCATCAGGAACATAAGTTCTTACATGGTATTGCCGTGTCGTTCACAAAACGGAGAATTGAAAAATACCAGCAGAAGCTTGGAAATGGTCGAGACGCTGAACTGCATGGAACCGTTGCCGATTTATATCAGCATTTGGGTGAGAAGTCGCTAGCTCTTGAATCGTATCAGGCGGCTGTCACGAGTCTCTTGCAAAATGGAAGACCATTAGAAGTGGAAGAGAGTGATCGACTGATCGCTCTGTATAAAAAAATCCTGACGATCGAACCGCTGTATGGAACGATCGGTCAAGACCTCGGAGTGGAATATTTGCGAAGAGGCTTTGAGTATCGCGCACTTGAACTGTTCTCTTCGCTGGCGGAACGCTTTGCAAAACAAGGCGATTACCGGAAGGCTGTCGACTTGTATCAACAGGTCTTTTCGATCGAGCCGGGAAGCATCCGCGCCAGACAAACGTGTGCCGATCTCCTGTTGAAATTAGGGCAGAAGCAGGCTGCGGCGCATGAATATCAGCAGATTGCCGAAATTTATTTCGAACATCAACGCTTTGACGGGGCTTTGGAATATTATAAGGAGGCTCTCCGCCTTGATGGACAAAATATGGCATTACAGCAGAGAAGCGAGATGGTACAGCAGATTCTGGATGGCGTAGTGCTCCCTTACACTCAGGCTGAATGGCAAACTCTGAAGAGTATGAGTCAAACCGATCTGTCTCAACGGCGTTCTCTGAAAGAACAGGAACGCGTTGAGCAAGCGCTGCGTTCGAAGATCGAAGAGCTGAAACAGCGTTATGAAGAATCGGTGACTGAGAAAAACAGGCAGTTGCGTGACACGACACAGCGCCTGGAAGACCTATCAACCTATGTTGCGGTTTTTAAGGATAATCTGGAGCAAGTTGCCCGGGAAAAAGCGCGATTGCAGACATTGCTTGAGCAGGAGCTACAACATAAAGAAGAGCTTCAGGAGCGGATCGATTCATTGAGTGCATTTCGCGTGGAAGCGTCTTGTCAGCACTCTGTCACAACGCACTCTCTACAGCAGCAAGAGCGTCTTGAATCGGCCGTGAAGCGCTTACGGCAGGAGCAGAAGCGTTTGAAGAGGCAATTGCAGGAGAAGCTATCGCAAAGTGCCCGGCGCGAAGATGAGCTGCAAAAACACCTTGAGCAGCGGAATGCTGAAGGGATTCAACTTGAACGAAAGCTTCAGAACGTCGGCCGCGAACGCGATCAGGTCGAGCGTCACTTGCAGCATCAGCTGCAGGAAAGTTTGCATCGTGAGCATATACTGCGGGATCAGATGAACGTATTAAGCGGGCGACATGAGCTCGCACTGAAGCATATCACGCAGGAAAAACGACAGCTTGAGGAAAAATACCGCGTGACGCAGAAGCAGATAAATGTTGTTGAAGCCGACACCATGTCAACGCTGGAGCAGCTTCATGGAGAATTATCTCGGCAATGCGAGTTGGAATCACATTTCTCCGAACAGTTTCACGAGTCACTGCAGGAAATCTCCCTGCTACTCCATACGCAGGAACAGGAGATTCAGAAACTCGAACAACTGTAGGCAGGGTACTGTTATGACGATAAAAGCATACTTACAGAGTACAGGCACGGTACTTTCCGAGCGGAAAAAGAAAAATTTGCAAAAACGGCTTGATCGCTTGCTGGGCAATGTGCAACGCGGGCGGAAAGATCATAAACTGCATGTCGAACTGGGAGACTTATATTCTGCGCTCATGGATACGCAAGAGGCAGAGAATCATTATGCAGCAGCGATCGATTTTCTGCGACAGGGCAAGCTCAATGAACGAGATCGAAAGCAGATTATCGTCCTTTATGGAAAGATCCTGGAGCTCAACCCAAACAATTATGAGGCGCATACGCAATTGGCACAGGAGTATATCGCCGTTGGTCAAAAGGAAAAAGCCTCACGCTTCTTGTTGTCTTCCGGAAAAAAAGCTTTTGAAAACAGTGAGTATGAATTGGCATTGCACTGTTATCAGCAGCTGATCGATATCGGGAAAAGTCATCCCTACGTCATCGATCGCTGCACTGAAATCTTTCTCATACTTGGGCGGAACGAGGAAGCAATTGAAAATTACGTTCAGATCGGCGATATGTACGCTCGTGAAGAGAAAGTTGTTGAAGCATTGGACTATTACAAAAAGGCCAGTGCTCTTGACCCGGACTCTCCTGAACTAAGCTTAAAAGTCGCTCGAATGTATCATATCATGGAATGGACGGAGAATGCCGCCGCTGAAATGGTAAAAATTGCTGAATACCATGAACAACGTCATGATGTTCATGAAGCGTTGAAATACTTTCAGCGGAGTTTGCTTCTGGATGCGGGCAACGAGAGGGCACTGGCGGGAAAGCTGCGGCTTAGCGGCTCAGAGAGCGCCGATCTCCCGGAAGGGTCGGAACAAGCTGAAGAAAAGCTTGATGTCCCCGTGGACACGCAGGATCTTGCTAACATACACGCTGTAGAGACTGAAATCGTCGAGTCTGATTCTTCTGCATCCGCTCATAGTGGGGATGAGCATGCTGACAATAGAAATGGCATGGATGCTTTCACAGATGCGTTCTGGTCTGATGATGCGCAGAGTGCAGATCAGCCTGAGACGACGAGTGAAGGAGAGATCGTATGGCAGGATCATTTACTCGATCTCAGTCTGGAAGAAGATTTTGTCCTGAAGGCCGGTTTAGACGAACAGGATGAAGAAGACGCTCAGGCGTGCGGGTCGGAATGCTCAGGAGCTAAGAGCGAAGCCACCCAAGCGGAGCTTGATCCTGCTGAAGAACGCCCAGGAGGGACGAATGAGGGCCAGAAGACCCAACGGTTCGAAGACTTGGAAGCCTTTGATCCTGCCATGACTGAGAAAACTGAGAAGGAACAGCCCTCAGAGGAACGTTCAGAAGACACTCATGTCGATGATTTGCCTGAAGCGGCAGCGGCACCTGATGAAGAGCCTGGAAACGCTTTTCACGACACCGGAGAAGCGTTTGAAACAGAGAGTGAGTCACCTGAAGATTTGGAAGAAGAAAAAGTCATGTCACAAGAACAGCTCACGGCTCAAATCAGCAGCCTGAAATCCCGCGAAGCGGCGATGAAACGTGAATACGATCGCATGCGGAGAGACAAGAAAGATTTGCAGCATCGCCTGAACGACGTGATCTCCATGTACGAGAGTTCTCGTCAAAAAGCGGACGATCGGGATGAGGCCCATTATGAAATGCTTGTGAAGAAAATCCAGCGGAAGAAACAAGTCTTGCAAGAGCACGTCAACACGCTCATGGAGCAGCGCGAGCAGAATGGACGTTTTCTCGCGGGAGAGTTGAAATCTCTGGGGGTGACAAAGCAGCGTTTACAGCGTAATCTCGAATATATCCAGGAGGTAAAAGCGCGAGTCGAACAAAAAATTCAGACTGACTTACGGCAGACTCGGGAAGAGGTGCAGCGTTTATCTGATCACTCTGTGATGCTGCGTGCTGAGCTGGCGTCGAAAGAACAGTCTGAGCAGTATTTACGCACTCGTGTGCAAAAGCTGCAAGACGAGAAGGCAACACTTGAAGATCAGTTTACGGAAACGATTTCCGCCTTGACCGAAGAGAATGAACGGCTCGGCAATCAACTCGATGAGTTATCAAAGGAGAAGCTGAAAACAGAGCTGGCGCTGAAAGAGGATTATAAAACCCTGCACCTGTCGTATGAGCGTTTGCGTGGAGAGTTTACAAGCTCGGTACAGTTGAAGGAACAGGAGTTAGAGAGAACAGCGCAGCGTTTGAGCCATTTTGCTGACGAGTATGTCAAACTTGAAAGCACACTGAAAGACATTCGCCAGGAACGTGATAAACTCGAACGAATGCTCGCACAGGAAACCGCAACACGAGAGCGTCTGGAAGAGAATCTGGACAAGATTGAAGACCAGGTAGATTCACTTGAAGTCCAGGGATCCGAACTGCTGGATCAGCTTGAAGAAGAGTTGGATCGTCAGTTCACGCTCAAGAAGAGCACCACTGAGGAATTTCAGGATTCACTTGGAGAATTAGAGAAATTGCTCGTCCTGCAAGAGAAAGAAATTCAGAGTCTGGAAGTGTTATAACAAGGAACAGGAATCATGAACATGCCACGTCATTCTCAGGACAATCTGAGTCAGAAAGTGCTCGAAGACAAATTGAAAACGCATATCCAGCGCGAATTTTCGCTTGGCGAGAAAGTCATCTCTCTCCTGAAGCAGAAAAATGAGCTGGAAAAACGCCTGCAGGAGCAGCAGCAGGCACAGCGTCGCCTGGAAGACGAGTTGCAGGCTCTGGGACACAGTAAGAAACACGTCGAAGAACAATATCGTGACGCGAAAAAAGTCCTCGAGGATCGCCAAAGTCGTCTGAGAAGCCGTTCCAGAATTATCGTCGAAGATGAGGGGCAGTCTCGTGAAAATCTCGAACAGTTACGGCGCACCATTCAGGCTTTGCAGCAGGAACTGAAAACAGTCGATGCCAGGAAGGGTGAAGAAAAAACGGCTCTGGTGCAAAGGCTGCGGAACTTACGTCAGCGGGAGAAACGTCAGCAGGAAGAGCTGAGGAAAATTGTTCAGCAGCGCGATATGGTTGGACGGCGTTTGTATTCGGTCGTAAAAAAATATAAACAGCTCTCAACGGCCTACCATAAAGAGAAAAAGCTGCATGAGGATTACCTGGAGCTGGTGCATAAAGATCAAATCAATCGTGAAGCACAAATTGAACTCCTGCGTGACGAAACGCGATTGAATGAAGAACGCCTGCTCAAAGAAGTCGAAACGTTGAAGCAGGCCAATACTGAACTTGAAGCAAAAGTGTCACAGCTGGAACAGGAATCCCCGAACAGAGCCTGGGCGCTCGATGACGATTTTTTACACGTTATTGAGAAACAAAATCAGTATATCGAGGAGTTGAAAGATAAGGCCCATCAGCGCTCGACCTTGCTGCGTACGGAAAATGAAAATCTCCGGGGAGAGATCGAAACGATGTCCACTTCGCAGCAAAAAGCCAAGTGGGAAAATCAGATGCTGGAGTCCTCCCTGAAAGATCTTCAGACGGATTTGGCGGAATATATTCAGTTAAAACATAAAGTTGAAGATGTACAAAAAGAAAGGGAAGACTTTGAGATGTTGTTCCAGCGCCGCTTGCGGTTTTTTAAAAACCGGCACAGCGAAACTGTTGGTGAACGCAAACAGCCTGCTGCAGAACCGCAAGCCCCACAGCAAGAGCTTGCCGCCAAGGTCATGGAACAGAAGCTGGAACATGGCCGCAGAACTCCGACGCCCTTTTTCCAGCGGATCGTTCCGATGATGAAAAGCCGTATCCCCGGCCGGCTGAATATCTTGAAACCAAGACTGCTTCTTGTCTTTTTCGTGCTGATTATTATTCTGTTGACAGTACAAGTCTTCCGGATGATTCCCTGGCGCTACTTTTATCTCGTCACTCTGACAGAACGGCTTGAACCTGGAGACTTGGGCACCAGCCCGGAATTTGTCGTTGATGGACGAGGCTACAGGGAAAGACTGTCCCCCTTCACGGCATTTCATCCTGCCGGACTGTCTGCTTCGGCACAGAGCTCTTAACCGCTTCCGACGCTCCTGTCAAAGACTGTCGCTGCCCAGGAGCGCACTGCAAAAGCTGCCCGGCGACATGGGCAGTTCTCTACCGTTCGAAACGCACTGCCAAGTGCCCGAAGCTAAGCCGAATCCTGCGTTGTCCATCCCCATGAGGAACATTGATTTTTGTGTCAGCAATTCATCGTTGCGGTGTTTCTCATGCTTCTTGTAACGAAATGTTGACAAGGAGAAGCTGCTGCAAGATAATACGCTTAGAGTGAATCGTCAACACCTTATGTTACAAGGAGGGAGCTATGAATGATGAAAGTAAAAGCCGGGAGCACCTCCTGCAGGAAGTCCAGGATTTACGCCGCAAGCTAAGGGGACTGGAGGAGCAAAATCTTCAGTATCGTCAGATGGAACACAGCTTGTCTGAGATGGGAACGCTCGTCTATCGCCTGAAGAAAGCGATCGAAACGACAGGGGTGGGGATCACGATTACCGATCCTGATGGAACGATTATTTACACAAATCCCGCTGACGCCTTAATGCATGGCTATACTGTCGATGAACTCCTGGGATCGCCTTCAAATATTTTTACAACACCGGAATATCGTGAGGCGCCTAAGGCGCGTGTGGAACGCCATGAAACATTTGAGAACTGGGAACGGGAACGGTGGAACATGCATAAGGATGGTACGTTATTTCCCGTAAAACTTAACTCAAGCCCGATTTATGATAGTGACAGATACTATCTCGGCGACGTCACGGTCTGTGAGGATATTAGCGAGCAGAAGCGTTCAGAAGAGGAATTGGAGACATACCGTGGACATCTGGAAGAACTTGTCGAAGCACGAACTGCTGTCCTCAGAGAGTCGATAGAAGCGTCTCAAAAGTTGACCGTCACACTTCAACAGGAAATCGCTGAACGGAAGCGGGCTGAGGAATATATCACATCTTCGCTGCAGGAAAAAGAAGTCTTGCTCAAAGAGATTCACCATCGCGTGAAAAATAATCTTCAAGTCATTATCAGCCTGCTCAGTCTCCAGGCAAGTCGAGTCGAAAACAGTGCTTTTCGGACGATATTCAGGGAAAGCGAACGCCGGGTGCAGGCGATGGCTTTGATTCATGAAAAATTGTATCAGAGCGATACGCTCAGTCAGATCGACTTTAGTGAGTATATCACAACACTTACGCAGGAGCTGTATACTCTTTATCACGCATCGAGCGGCAAAGTTCGACTGAAAACTCATGTGGATGACGTGAATTTACCTCTTAATGCAGCGATTCCCTGTGGACTTATCATCAATGAACTTGTTTCGAATGCTCTAAAGTATGCCTTCCCCTCCAGAAACGGCATCATTACTGTGACGATGGCCAGTCAGGACAATGGGGAGTATGAGCTGGTTATCAGTGATGACGGTGTTGGTCTGCCGCCTGGATTCAGATTGGAAAACGCCGCGACATTAGGCTTGCAACTGGTCAAAGGTCTGTCAGAGGACCAGTTGAAGGGAAGCCTCTCCGTAGAGCCTTCACCCGGAACAACGTGGACCATCCGTTTTCCGGCATGAGATCGCAAAAGGCCGCGTGGACATCGTGCGATTGTACGGGCTCGCGTGATCCAGGAGATCGCGCGCGAGCTTCAATTGCCTTCATTGACCGAAAGCCATCAGCCGACTGCGACCCTCTTATCTCTTCAAGGCGAGGTGTTGGTCTTGATTCACATTCTGCCCGCGTTTGAAGCGGAAGACGGGCAGGAAGCGGAGACGCTCCGGGCAACAAGCCTCATCCCAGCGTTTTTTCTGCCAGGCCTCTGGCAAAGCTTTGGATGAGAGTGCCAGCCCCCTCCCCGATAACATCTTTGATTTTATGAGCTGCCTCACTTAGTTGAGAGCTCTCTTCTTTTGTGAACATGCCGTCCAGTTCCTGGGCGCAGAGCCACTTATCGAAGTCGGAGCTGTCCCGCTCCCGGACAAGCGATTTCAGCCTGTCGACCCACCACCAGAGAAAGGACTCCTGAGTTAACTTCCAGGATGACGCACCGGTTTTTACGATCGTGCCGGTATCTCGTAAAATACGCAGTTCGGCGTTATAATCAGAAAGATTTCCGATCAGTCGTTTCCAATGGAAGTAGTGCTCTCCGACAATGCCGTTAATTTGGGCTAACGCCAGAAACGTGAGCACTTTCTGTTCTGCTCTTGACCAGGTATTCCAGGTGTCGCTGAAATGCGATCGTGTTTGGCGATACATCTCGTCCCCTGCTAATTCATATCGATCCCTGCCCTTTTTTCCTTGAAGATGAAGTTCCCACAGGATACTCGCCGCCGTTTGCAGCAAGAAAGGATGCAGTCCGGAGGTCTTGGCGATAAAGGCTCGATCCAGACTGCCAAAGCGCCGTTTGGCCTGGTTGATGACGGCATTGGCGTATACTTCAGGAAGAGGTCCGAGGCGAAGTTCGGTAAAAACATTAAAATAGGGGGAACCGTGAGGATTAATCTTCTGCGTTTCCTGATTGAGAAGTTCCAGAGAGTGACGCGAAGCCAGTACCATAGCGAAACCGCTGCACCGGGAACATAATGAACGTAAACTTCCATAAAATTCGGTTTTATTCAGGACCGGGTGGGTCAACAAGGCGTCGAATTCATCGAGCAACAGGACAAACTGTCGGCCTTCCCGTCCGATGACCTGGAACAGCTGCTCCAGCGTAAAGGTGCCGAAATGATTATGTTTGGCCGTGTCATAGGCCTCAATAATGGCAGAAGACTCAATGGCTTTTGGAATCCCGCCGTGTTGAAGAATGAATTTTTCTTCCTGGACCAGCTCGGAAACCGTCTTTTGTATGGACTGTTTCGGGGCAGAGCTGGCTGTGTCCGAGGAGACAAAGAGCGCATTCAAAGGGCGCAGAGCCTGCTCCCAAAATGCAGTTTGGTCGAAGCTGTGGCCCAGCATTTGCGAATCAATATAGGAAAACACGCAGTGATCCAGCGTGTTGCCGGAAATCTTGCGACGTGCCGAGATGTCCTGCACATAATTAAGAAATGACGTTTTTCCGCTGTGTGGCTGTCCGATCAGAGCCGCTGACTGCCCGGTTGCCAGACGCCCGACCAGTCGGCGCAATTCGCCGTCCCGATTATAAAATTCTTTTGGCCGTAATGCCCGGCCATGGACAAAAGGACAAATTTCCATATCCGTGGTTGCATGAAGTGTTCGTGCCCCGGCATGTGAGAGACTGTATGACCGAACACTCCAGGACTCCTTTCACTGTTCCTGAAAATGACAGAGCTGTTCAGAAGGCAGCTCAAAGCGATCTGATTCGTTTTTAACGCGCGTCAGTGTTTTTTCTGATTTGACCCATAAACGAAACAGGGGGATCGCAAAACACAAGCCCTCGTTTGCCTGGCACAAAATATCCCAGCGCAGCAGATTTTCGGGCGCCAGCTCAATTTCCCTCATCATGAGGACGATCTTATGCTCTGTGAGAATGTCCCTGAGCATTTCCCGCGTCACGTATTCGTCCGAGACCGAGGCGATGGCCGCGGTCACAAGACGTTCAGCGCTTGAGAAACTATTCCAGAGCCATTGAAACTGATTGTCGCTGCGCTCTAAGGCGAGTTTAAGGGCTTCTTTGACATCATCAACACCCACCGGTGGTGGTCGAAGGGGCTCGGCACGGCTCTGGCAGATGTCCCAGACCTCGCAGCACAGAAGCTGCGTGAAAAAAGGATGCCCACGAGTCCAGTACCAGACGAGCTTGCTCGCATCCTCTGTCCAGGCCAGACTGCCATCCAGCTCCGACTGTCGGACGATCGTCAGGCTTTCCTCCTGCGTCAGCAGTGAAATCCGGCGAGCAGGGAACGACTTGAACAACGCGAGAAGATCAGGGGAAAGATCCGCTGGGTGCCGCCCCAGCACAAACACACATTGCAGGGCATTCGTCTTATTGAACCAGTCTCGGATAGAGCGAAGCACCAAGTAATACGTTGAGCTGCTTCCGTGGCTTTTCAGCATGTCGAATTCATCAAACAGGACGACGAGCCCCCTGCGTTTGCCGAAGCTGAGAATGACTGGCACGAAAATGTCACGAAAAAAATGCCCTTGCGGATCGAAGCGCCTTTTCTGGGGGAGCCTGCTATGTGTCTGTAAAGCGATTTTTTGTGCGATCCCATATAACATGCTTTCCACTGAAATGTTTGCGTAGACATATTCCTGCACATCGACATACACTGGGAGGTATTCGTGTCTCCTCAGCAAGTTGTGTTCCAGGTGCAGTAAGACCGAGGTTTTGCCGATGCGGCGTTGTCCATAGAGCACTATCGCGTGTGTGGAGGGATGCTCTAATACTCGTTCGATATCACGCACAAGTCTCTTGCGCCCGATCAGTTTTTCATCACTGACGACCGGGTTTCCAGCGATATATGGGTTTGGTGTAAACATAAACATCCTTTAATAATTTTTGATTTAGCATATTAACATACGTTAGTATATTACGTCAAGATTTTTTGCAAGAAAGTCAAGAATTCACTATGAGAGGGCAGGAAATGAGAATCATCCTTGACAGGAGGGGGCATACTATTAAAAGAGGTTAACAAGAGAGGAATTTGATGTTCGCGTCGAAAGACATGTTTCCGATCACGCCCCCAGCGTGATCGTCTTGAATGGCGCTGTATCAAGGAAAGAGACATACAGCTATGAGCATAAAACTGGCGGTGGTTATTCAACGCTATGGCGCTGATATGACCGGCGGATCAGAATCGCATTGCATGGCAATGGTCGGACGACTAGCGCGTTTTGCGGAAGTGGAAGTCATTACGACCTGCGCCAAAGATTATGTGAGCTGGCGCAATGACTATCCGGAAGGGACTGAGCTGGTGAATGGTATCACTGTCCGCCGTTTTGCAACCGACCGGGAACGCAGGCCCCGTCGCTTCGATCGTTTTTCAGAGCGATTATACACCCAGCCTCACAGCTACTTTGATGAGACCGAATGGATGGTGCGTCAGGGGCCTTATGCCCCTGGCGTATTTCGGTATATCAAGGAACATGGTGAGGATTATGATGCCTTTCTGTTCTATACCTATATCTATCCCACCAGCTTTTTCGGAATGCAATATGTTCCGCAGAAAGCGATTTTTATCCCGACAACGCACGACGAGCCCCCGGTGTATTTTGATATTTTCCGGATGCTTTTTCATCTCCCGCAAGCCTTTCTCTATCTCACCATAGAAGAGAAAGAGCTGGTTCACCGGATCTTCGGGAACCGCTGCATCCCTTATGAAGTGCTCGGCACTGGTGTTGATCTTCATCCGGATCCGCAGGGCGCGGTCTTTCGGGAACAATTTGGTCTCACAGGGGATTTTGTCCTGTATGCCGGACGCATCGACGAGGGGAAAGGCTGCGGACAGATGATCGAATTTTTCACCCGCTATAAGGCTGCTCACGCACGGACTCTGACACTGGTGCTGATGGGAAATACGGTGATGCATGTTCCCGAACGTCCTGATGTGAGAAATTTGGGATTTGTCTCTGAAGAGGAGAAGCTCAACGGCATGGATGCTGCCTCAATTCTCCTGATGCCGTCGCAAATGGAAAGTCTGTCGATCGTGACGCTGGAGGCCTGGAGCGTTGGGACTCCGGTGCTTGCCAACGGGAACTGCGCGGTCCTGCGAGGGCATTGCCGCAGGAGCTGCGGCGGACTGTATTATTCGACTTATGAGGAATTCGAAGCTTGCCTTGATCTTCTGCTCGAACAACGCGAGCTTGCCCTTGCGCTCGGACGGCAGGGGAAAGAGTATATCGAGCGGAATTATCAATGGGATATCATCGATCGCAAGCTGATGAAAATCGTGGGCCTGGTAACTGGAAAAGAGGCGCACGCCGGATAATGGACCCGCCCCTTTTTTTCGTGAACCGCTGAGAAACACAATCCTGTCAAGCCCGGTAGAGCAGCTCGATTTGATGCTTATCAGTTCGAATCTCTTTGATCGTGACCGAGAGTTTTTGCCCCACGGCAAAGCTGGTCATAAAATGATCGGGTAAATTTGATTTGTGGATCAATCCTGTCAATTCCAAGTCTGCTAAATTTATAAACAGGCCGAGAAAATGAATATGGCCTATTGTCCCTTGCAGCACGTCTCCTTCCTTGTGTTTCGCAATGAATCGTGCCCAATGAGCCATAGACACGGGAGTGGGCTGTTCAAGGCCCTCTTTTCGGTTTTTTCGCTGATCCCGAATGTAAATGATTTTTGAATGGCTTTCAGAAACCCGGCGCTTATCGATCTCGAAAAGTTGTATTGCGCTGACAAGCTCACTGAGCTTGGTATAGCCATAGTTTCGAGGATCGAATTCGGGAGCCTGCTTGGCGATACTGGCTCCAACTGAACTTAACAGTGCCCAGCCACTTTCGTCGGACGTTGCATTCACGGCTCGCCTCAGAATATTCACAAGCTTTGCATCACCCTTCAAGTCATTCGTGTTTCGCGCCTGGTCGGGCGAGGATTCGTATCCCTCTGAGCGCAAGACCTCGGTATAAATAAATTTATCGCAGGCCGAGACAAAGGCCTGGGGTGTTTTTTTCTCCCCAAAGCCGTAGACCGACAGCCCTTCTTCCCGAATTCTCGAGGCTAATCGAGTGAAGTCACTGTCGCTCGAAACCAGACAAAAGCCGTTAAAGCGTTGTGTATACAGTAAATCCATCGCATCAATGATCATCGCGCTGTCTGTCGCATTTTTGCCGACCGTATATCGAAACTGCTGAATCGGCTGAATTGAGTATTCAAGGACAATAGATTTCCATCCTGATAAATGCGATGTGGTCCAGTCGCCATATATGCGTTTGACGCTTGCAATGCCGAATTTGGCAATCTCTGCCATAAGTGCTTCTGTCACAGAGGGCTGTGCATTTTCTGCGTCAATCAGCACAGCAAGCATGGATTGGTAGTCTTTTTCATTCTCCACAGTAGAGATCTCCTATGCTGGAAGGGATTTATGAAACGATTTCGATCGGTACGCGTTCTTTGACCCGTTTTTCACCGAGGGCCATGCCGCAGTAAACGCAAAGGTATTCGTAAAGGTCGCCGTCCGGCAAGACCAGCAACAGACGTTCCCGTACCGGGGACGCCTGCCGGCATCTGGGACAGAAGAGCTGGGTGGCGCTGAAATCTTTATACTGCTGTCCACCTCCCTGTGGTGCAGAATTATCGCGTTGATACGGGTTCATAGTCATGTTGTTCCGCCGTCCGGAGTACACAGAGAAAAAGATATGAACAGACGTATTCTGTGGGCTTTTTCCAATGCTCAGCACACGCATGCCTTTCTGAGAACTCTGTGTGCTCTGCGGCGAATTTTTCCGACGTGCTTCTCAAAGCATTCATGAGCTTACTTATGATCCTGAGAGCGCCGCTTCGCTTTCCTGACGGCTGTGCTTTCATCAAGCCGGCGAAGCTTTGTGAGAGACGGATCACGTGTGCTGCACAAAGATATGATGTACTAGAAAAATACTCTTATCGCGGCGGGCGCTTTCTGTCAAGAGGGAATGTGGACCAGAGTCAGGATACACCTTCAGATTCGGCATGCAGCCTTCCTCGACTGTGCTCAGTTCTCGAATTTTTGTGACGCAGCACAGCTTTATGCGCTCGAGCTCAGCGCGTCGAAAACTCTTTGAGCAGTTTGTCTGCGATATTTTGCTTCCTGACAGGTCGAGAGAATTTTTTTGAAAATATATTGACATTTCGATCCTCATGAGCGCAATCTGTATATATTCTGTTTGTTGAACATGTGTTCGATATGTGCAACTACGTGATACAAGATCTTATGGAGACAAACAACTTGGCCAAGATTCTCATCGTTGAACACGAGCCAGCCCAGGCGGACGAGTTGCAGCGTCTTCTGGAAAGCGCAGGCTACGAGGTACGTGTGACCCACAACGGGGAGGAGGCATTAGTTGCGATGCGGCTGTGGCAACCGACCCTGGTCCTGAGTGATATTCTGATGCCCGGTATGAGCGGCTATGATCTTTGCCGGACGATCAAGTCGGATGATGCACTGAAGCATATTCCGATCGTCCTGGCGACCACCTTGTCTGATCCGTGGGAGATTGTGGAGGGCCTGGCAAGCGGCGCAAAGAATTTTATTGTTAAACCGTATGAGGAAAAGCGTTTGTTGTCACGGATCAGTGCTCTTCTCAGTACGCGGAAACCTGATACAAGCTCAGATTCGAAGACGGGCGTGGATATTCTCAAGGACAGAGAGAACTCTCCGCTCTCACTGGATGTTAGCCACGGTGTCGATTTGCTTGTCTCAGATTTTGAAAGGGCTGTTCAAAAACATGCTGAGCTTTCGGAAGCCCACGACAGTTATTACGCACTGCTTAAAACGAACACTGCCGCCGTAGTGGTTCTCGATCGGTCCAGGCAGGTGAAGTTTGCCAATCCGGCAGCTGAAAAGATGTTTGAGCGGCAGCTTGAGGAATGGGAAGCGCAGCCTTTTGAGTACCTTCTTCGTTCTGGAGAGGGGAATGAGGTTGAAGTCGTCCGCAGGGACGGAGCCGTGGTGGTGGCGGAAATGTGGGTGGTAGAAACCCGTTGGAAAGGGGAAGCTGCCTATCTTGTCTCATTGCGTGATATTACGCAGCGTAAGCGTGCAGAAAGAGCCATGCGCAAGCGCAACCGGGAACTTTCGCTGCTCCACCGTATCAGTCGGATGTTCAGTTCGTCTCTTGATCTGGACACTGTGATTGAAACGGCGCTGAGAGAGATTCAGCGTAGTTTGAATGCATTTTCCACCTCTGTCTGGCTGATCGAAAAAGAGAGGAATGGAGTCGTGTGCTTACACGCCCGCGGTCCCGGCAGCGTGAATGTGAAGAATACCCGTCTCGCACTCGGTCAGGGGCTGACCGGATGGGCAGCCGAGCATAATGAAGTGTTGATTATTGCAGACACCTGGGCAGATGAGCGCAGCCATAAGAAGATGAGCCGTCGTGTCAAGAAGACCAGCCGTTCGATGATAAGTGTCCCTCTTCGAAGCAAAGGTGAGGTCGTCGGGGTGCTTAATCTGACCGCACCAGAGGTCAACCATTTTTCCCAGGACGATCTGCAATTATTAGAGCCGATTGCAAGCTCGATGGCGGTCGCCATCGAAAACGCTCGGCTCTACGCTGCCGCTCAGGATGAAATCGCCGAACGGAAGCGTATGGAGCTTGCCCTTCGCGAAGCCAAAGAAGCCGCTGATGCAGCCAATCATGCGAAAAGCCTCTTTCTGGCGAATATGAGCCATGAGCTCAGGACTCCCCTGAATGCCATTCTCGGGTTTTCGTACTTATTGCGTCATCATGGCACGGTCGACGCCATTCAACAGAAACGCCTTGATATTATCAATCGAAGTGGAGAACATTTATTAACGCTGATTAATCAGGTCCTTGACATTTCAAAGATAGAAGCCGGTCGCATGACTCTGGACGAAGTGCCTTTTGAGCTTCCTGCACTTCTTGAGGAATTGATCGATCTGTTCCGCTTACGCGCCGAGAAAAAAAATCTTCTGCTGATTTCCGAGTGTAAACCGGGCTTACCACACCTGGTTTATGGAGATGAAGTCAAGTTACGGCAGGTCCTGATCAACCTTTTGAATAATGCCCTGAAATTTACGCAAAAAGGGAGCGTTCAGTTGTCGGTATGCAGTCAACCCATAGCGAAAGACTTGACGCAAGAATCTGCCGACAGCGAGCTGCCGTCCATGGAACACAGCGTACAATTTGCGGTAAAGGACACTGGAGTTGGGATGGCTGCAGAAGAACTGGAACAATTATTCGAAGCCTTTGTGCAGACGGAAAGCGGACGTATTGCTTCAGAAGGCACTGGTCTGGGCTTGGTAATAAGTCAAAATTTTGTCAGCTTGATGGGGGGAGAAATCCACGTTGAAAGTGCCCCTGGAAAAGGGGCGACCTTTTCTTTTACGATTCCCATCAAAGTCTTTGAAACAGCTCTTCCTCTGCAAGATTCCTCTTCGCTTCCTGTCATTGGTCTGGAACCCGGGCAGCCGCGTTTCCGGATTCTGCTGGTTGATAAACATGAAGAAAACCGCCGTCTTCTTCAGGAGTTGTTGCAGCCTCTGGAATTTGAGCTGCGAGAGGCCCTGAATGGCAGGGAAGCGCTTGACGTCTGGGCGGCATGGCAGCCAGATCTGATCTTGATAGGGCTGCTGCTCCCTGTGATGAACGGGTATGAAGTCATGGAGCGTATTCGGACACTGAGCGCTGAAGCCCCCGGCTCGGCGTCCGATATGCATCATGTCCCCAGGATTTCCCGCCCTCCAATTATCATTGCCTTAACTGCAAGTGCTGTCGAGGAGGAGCGACATGAAGCCCTGTCAAAAGGATTTGATGATTTTTTAAGAAAACCATTTAAGGCACAGGATTTTTTTGAGCTGCTCAAAAAACATCTTGGACTCAAATTTATCCATGGCGAGAGAGCGTCGTCGTCTCCTGTACTTGATGAACCCATCCAGGATGACGCGATGAAGAAGATCCCGGCGGAACTTGTGCGCGATTTGCACCATGCGGCAGGTACAACGGATATTATGAAGCTTTCCACGATTATCCAGACGATCCGTGAATACGATGACAACCTTGCGGAACAGCTGGAAACTTATGTGAATAATTTTGATTACGATCACATTTTAAAACTCAGCAGCGATGCTATGATGCAGGGATGAAAGCCTTGCAGCGTGAGCAGGATTTTCACGAACCAACGCTGCCTTGTGCTGAATTGTGATGGGGTTTACTGCCTGAAGTTCTCAGGCAGCTGATGTCGCAAAAAAGTTTCTTGACTCGTTCTCTTTCTTACAGCATACTGCAAAATCGGTTATTGTCGAGCACCTGCGTTTTTCGATAAACAAATATGTCTGACAGTATTACGGAAAGCTGAAGTGTCAAGGAGGAATACACGATGAAAACATTACAAAGTCTAGTGCGGTTGACAGTGCTGGTGTCAGCTGCTGTTGCGATTCTCACCGGCTGTTCCAGCAGTGATACCAAGGATTTACTTCCCGACGTGTCGGTCTCGGTGACCGCTCTGAATTTCCAGGTGACCGTCGATGAGTACCAACTTCAGACAGTCACAGTGAAAAATCTCAATTCGAGGGAAAATGTCGTACTCGAACGCATCACGTCGACGAATGAAGTTTTTCGGGTAGGAGGCTATTTTACGGATGGTGCGCTCGTTCCGTTGGAAACACCGATCACTGTTGAGGGAAATGGCGCTCGTACGATTTATATCGCGTTTTATCCTGTAGAGGTCGGGAGACACGAGGGCAAACTGGTCGTTGAGAGCCGTGACAGCGATGATAACCCGGAAACAGATCTGGTCACGTTGACTGGTTTTGGCCAGCCTGAAGCAGAAACTGAAGACGACTAAGTCACTCCTGACAGGCCCGGCTTCCATTGTCCGGGCCTTTTTCAATGTGTGCTTATATCGATCATGAAATAATTGTCAGCGGCTAACACAAATTGACATCTGGTATAAACATGGTTCCACTCTCTGTGAGAAAACAACACCTTTTTAAAACCAGGTGTTAACAATGTCGTGACATAGTTGTAAACGATCAAGTGCATTGAACACTGTGAAATGTACTGCAAACTTCATCGTAGTACATCGAATATCCATAACAAGGTTACTTCACATCTGTATTGTAGAGCTGAATCTGAAATCCCGTGACAGTTGTATGGCACATTCTCAGAAAGCTTCACTCCTGCCAATACTTTTTCTTTACATTTTGTCTGCGTGAGAGAGGAGAGTGGTGTCAGCGTGAAGCGGTGACACGGTGTCATGGTGTGCATGAGAAATACCAGACGCGAAGTAAATATCGCGATAGACATCATGTTCATGAATCGATCGCGGTCGAGACAGGATTGTCGGAAGGGATTGGAAATGTTTAGTGATTTTAAAACTAAAGCCGATTTAGAGCGTATCGGCTATAAACTGAAAGAAAAAGATCTGTCGCTCCCGGAACAGGAGCAGATTTCTGATGCGGCGTATGCCAATATTCAAACGTTTGTACAGTTATTCTACAGCAACGAAGAGGCAGTGAAAGCCCTGATATTAACGCCTATTATTGTGAACGTGGTCCAACAACTGCACGGAAAGTATAGCGTGCTGTATGAAGAGTACATCGAGGTTGACGAGACGTTGAAGGGGCGATGCGATCTCATTGTGTCGCAAGTCGAAGAGGATGATACCAATGATACGCTCGGCGATCACCCTATTGTGGTAGTTGAGGCGAAGAAGAAAACCATCGAAGAAGCGTTAAGTCAATGCGCGGCGGAGCTTGTGGCTCTCCATAAACTTGGCAAACACGTCCAGTACGGGCTCATTTCAACAGGAGATGACTGGATGTTTTTAGAGATCTTTCCAGAGCAACAACTTGTCTATCAGCATCACCACAAGTTCTATTTTCCCGACATCCGGCGTGTGGCGAACATTCTGCTCAGCATGTTAACTGTTCGGTAATCTGTGGCATGTTGTCAGGGATCGATTGAAGAAAAAAGATTCTTGCTTTGAGGCTTCAGATCGAAACGATGAATCGGTCCGAACAGGAGTCGATATTATAGACTATTTTAAAAATTTAGCAGATGAAACTGGTGTTCCATATCAACAGTTACTTCATCTTTATTTGCGAGATTGTGTTCAGTCAAAACGTAAACCTTCATTAAATTGGACGCCATAATGTGCAGAACAAGTCGTTTCACCGGACTCGGTACCCTCTCCGGTGAACTCTGCGATAGGTCAGACCGCTACGCGCTCCGCCTATCAAGCCCAATGGAGCCGAGTGCGGTGGCAAGTGACCGCAAACTCCGCTATGCTCCGCTTTGCGGCCCCTCAGCCATCCTCGCGGCTCATCCGGCGGACGTTATCGGGACGATGGTACAATGTCATAACATCGTTTACAGTTATAGCATTACATCGTTTACACTTTCAGGCATGAATTTCTTTCAATTACAAGGAGGGGAGCATGCCGTGGAAGGAGACAACGATGCTGGAGCAAAAACTGGAGTTCATTAATGAGTGGCGAGCCGGGAATTTTACCCTCTCTGAGCGTTGTCGGGAGTTCGCGATATCTCGTCCAACTGCCTATAAAGACATCAAACGCTATCAACAGGAGGGCGTTGAGGGGCTGTTTGAAACGAAGAGAAAACCCCTCTCTCATCCCAGAAAAACACCTTCTCATAGAGAGTCTGTAATTCTGTGTTTTTGGTAAGAGAGTCTCTTAAATAACAACTACTCACTACAAATTAGGAGACAGCAGTATTGACTGCTTGTAATGACAATATGAAACATATATTTGCACTACTGTTCTATACGTGTATTCTTTCGAACTACACGGCATTTGCTGCTATATCACTATCGATTCTTTCGTCGGAAGAGAACAGTCGTATTGACGAATTTATTACTTCACAAGAAATCCATTGTGATGATTCCTCGCAAGTTGTTCAACGATGTGAGACAAACAAAGATTTGCGAATTTATCTTGAGGGGGATATTGGGAATAATGGGCTTGAAGAAATCGCCATACAGTACACACTAGAAGAAGGGAATAATTGGTATGTATATTTGAGTATTTTCGATAAGACTTCGCTTCAGGTTATTGACTTCAAAATGATTGGTGGAAAAGCTTTTCGAGAAATATCTATACGCGAAATCGTTGACGGTTGGGTAGTTGCGGATACGCTGAGTTATACTGACAGTGATTCCTTGTGTTGTCCAAGCCTTCCAGGGCGATCAGAATTTATTCTGTACCGCGAGAAAGAGCTTATTGAAGGAAGAACAATATTTTTTATAAGTAACATCAAAGCGTATGAGTAATATTTACTTTTGTGCTAACAAACGCATGCACAAGACTTCTGCCCGCTGTCGCCAATTTCGGCATACTCCTCTCGCATAACGGTTTGTTGCTTCATTACGGTTCGTTGCCCGTCGTGAGGAGCGGGCAGAAGCTTGTGATGCGAGCGTTAGGCTACTTCCATAATCACACAAAGAGAGTCTTGTTCAATATAAGCAACGGTGTACAGACAAAACCTGTGAACTAATACAGAAAATGCTTGCCAAAAAGTACATTCTCGTCACAATATTCACCAATATTGAATACGTACGGTCGTTTTGTAAGAATGATGAAATGATGGAATCTGAGCAAGAGAAGGGAGGAGAACCCATGCCGGTCATAAGCATAGATGTCCCAGAAATTATTATTGAGTCACATCAACAGGAAGAGGAAAGTCTTCAAGAAGGTGTCGAGCGTGGATTGGTGATGTGGGAATACCTCAATGGACGTCTTTCTTTGCGAGAATGTGGAGAAATCTTACACATCGGGTACAGAGGTTTTCTTGAATTGCTCTGGAGCAAAGGCATTCCTCTGGATGGCTTGAACACAGCAGAGTTTGAACAGCAACTCTCCACCCTTCGAATGGCGTTTGAGAAAGTATGAAGGTTATTTCAAACACCAGCCCGTTAATCGGGTTCGCCAAGATTGCGCGTTTGCCCCTTTTGCAACAGCTTTTTCACCAGCTTTTGATTCCACAGAAGGTCTATGATGAGTTTTTCGACGAATGCACGTCCGGTGAAGCCTTGCATTTTCACGCCGTCGCTCCGCATTTCATCACGACTGTCAAGGTCGAGCAGGTGTCCTCATTTTCTCGCCGCCTTCACTCGCTCTGGAAAAACACGCAAATTTTGTCATTCTTGATGATCGAAAAGCCTTCAACGAAGCCGTGGAATTGCATCTCTCAGTTGTGTCGACTCGAACCGTTTTGACGTTCGCAGAGGAGCGTGGTCTTATCCCGAGCTATCAAGAAATTCAAGAGGAATTGAGCCGGAACCAATTTTATGTTCCGAAGTATTGAGCTATTTTTTACATGTCAAGATGTCGTATCAGTATTGGAACAGTGACCCGCTTTGCCATCGCGACGGGTTGTCCCATGCTCTGTGCTTGCCGCGAAGGCAGCGGGAGAACGTTTGGTGTTGATTTCCAAAATGGGTTTCGCATCTTTCGATATTGTGCGCCATGCTGTATTCGTTTTCGACAGACGCGCCCGCAGTTCTGGTCTGTTGTTCGTTCAACGTGTCGCGTTCACGGTCAAGGGCGCAGGCAAGGCGGGCTGAAAGCGGGCGTTAGCAATTCATTGGTACAATGTCCCAACATCGTTTACAGTTGTAGCACTATATCGTTTACACTTTCGGGCATGAATTTCTTTCAATTACAAGGAGGGAAACATGCCGTGGAAGGAGACAACGATGTTAGAGCAAAAGCTGGAGTTTATCACTGAGTGGCAAGCTGGAAATTTTACCCTCTCTGAGCGTTGTCGGGAGTTCGCGATATCTCGTCCAACTGCCTATAAAGACATCAAACGTTACCAACAGGAGGAAGTTGAGGGGCTGTTTGAAAAGACCAGAACACCTCTTCCCCGAAAAACAGCTTCTCGTATAGAGAAGACTATAGTTTCGTATAGAAAGAAACATCTCCGCTGGGGTGGAGAAAACATTTGGAAACTCTTGCATAACGATTTTGAACAAGAAGAAATTCCTTGTATTTCAACAGGTAACAGGATAATCAAACGTAATGGATTGATTGTGGTTCGTAAACGACGGCCAAGGGTAAAACCGGTCTCTCCAGTGTTTAATCCACAGGCCTGCAACGATGTCTGGAGTGCTGATTTTACAGGGAAATTCAGGCTGGGTAACCGAAACTATTGTCATCCCTTAACGATAGCAGATTCCTACAGCCGTTACCTCTTTACAGCAAAAGGCCTCTATGGAGAGCGCTTTGTTCCAACAAAGCAGGAGTTTAAGCAGGTTTTCAGGGAATACGGTAAACCCCGTCAGAGACATACAGATAACGGCAGGCCTTTTGAGGCGGTCCAGGCCATTACAAGGCTGACCAGACTTTCTGTCTGGTTCCTGGAGCATGATATAGAGCCAGTGTATTCAGATCCTGCCCATCCAGAACAAAATGGCAGGCACGAGCGAATGCACCGGGATTTGAAAGGAGAAGCCACAAGACCGCCAGCGTATAATCTGAGAGCACAACAACGTAAGGGAAACCGGTTTGTCTATGAGTATAATAATGAGCGCCCCCACGCTGCCTTAGAGTTGGAAACACCGGGATCAGTGCATCTGAGATCACGGCAAGAGTATAGAGAGAAGGGAGAGGAGTGGTGTTATCCTGCTCATTTTCACGTTCGCCGGCTTTGCAAGAATGGAGCGCTTCGCTGGCGTAGCACCAAGTGGGTAATGGTTACTACCCGTTGATCAGGTAAAGACGTGGGGTTAGAGGAGATTGGCACAGGAATATGACGCGTATTTTTCAGGCAAAAACTGCTTGGATATTTTGAGGAGCAGACGTTGAGGATTCAAGATGAAATCGGACGTCTAAAGAGAAATTATGTGTAAACGATGTAGTGACATAGTTGTAAACGATCAAGCGCATTGAACAGATCCCTCTGCAGAAAAACTTGACTCCGGCCATTCACAAACGGCCTCCGCTTTTGTCAAGTACACGCCGATAAGCTTTCCTCCCTCACTGTTATCGCAGGTGTTCCAGACCAGGCGAAGAAAATGTTGGAATTACTGAATTCGCTATTTTAAAGGGAAGAATCCGCCCAACAAGTCGAGTTTATCTATTAAATATAACGTTTATTTACTTGACAAAATATTTTTGATAATCTTTACTAACAAAAGTTAATAGTTGTTATCGTACTGTTTCTGGTCGTTAGGGACAGGAGGCTGTGTTGTCGCAGGAGTGACGCTTGTTGACGGGCAGAGAGAGACTATGAGTATTTCAAATCCTTATGTTGCCGGGAACCCGGTTCATGGACATAATAAATTTATCGGACGAGACGATATTCTTCAGGATGTGCTGCGCAGCCTGAAGAATCCCGAAACGAATTCGCTTGTCTTGTTCGGTCAACGCCGGATCGGCAAAACGTCGGTCATGTTACATGTCGAACGCACTCTTCGGGAAGAAGGGCGCTATACGCCAGTCTACTTTGACCTTCAGAATAAAGCGGCACTTTCCCTCAAAGATGTGCTCTACCAAATGGGCCAGAAAGTGTGTGCGGCTACAGGAACGCATCTTCCTGCGTGGGAGCAATTCGACCGAAGTGGGCAATTTTTTTATACGCGCTTCATTCCGTCGGTGATCGAAGGCTGGGAAGAGCACCAGCTCGTCCTCTTGCTGGATGAGTTTGATGTACTCGATATGCCGTATATTGAAGAACGGGCCGGCAGAACATTTTTTCCCTTTATGCAGCGCTGGCTGAAAGTCGCCCAGGATGTCCAGTTCGTTTTTGTGTTGGGAAGAAGGCCGGAAGAACTTTCGACCAATACGCTGGCGGCCTTTAAAAATATTCCTTCACGGAAAATTTCATTGATGCCGCGAGACGCCTGCGAGAAAATCATCCGGCAGTCGGAGCAGAATGAAAGTCTTTTCTGGAGTGAAGACGCGGTTGAACGGCTGTGGTATTGGACACAGGGGCATCCCTACTTCACACAGCTTTTGTGCAGCGAAATTTGGGACGCCAGTCAAATGATGCGGAGTGCCGGCTATGATCGTCTGTATAGCCGAAGTGGACAGCCACAAAGGGGGCAGCATATCCCCATTGTCCGTCAAGCAGCAGTCGACGCCTCGCTTGAGCGGGCTCTTGAGCAGGGAGCGAATGCCTTTCAATGGATTTGGAACAGTTTACCGCCGGCCGAACGAGTGATAATGGCGGCGATTGCAGAGTGTCAAGACGATGAGATCAGTCTTGACACTCTGACGGATATTCTCCGGCGCAGCAAGGTCAGCTTGATACTGCGGGAACTCAAATTGGCTCCGGAAACCCTGGTTCTCTCTGACTTGCTGCGGCGTTCGTCAAACGACCATTACCGTTTTGCCGTCCCAATGCTGCGCCGCTGGGTTTCTGAAGAAAAAGCCCTGCGGCGTGTCAAAGCAGAGCTTGATAACCTGGAGCCGCTGGCGGAATCTCTCTACCGCAGTGGTGAAGGCTTTTATAAAATGGGGAAGTATGTCGAGGCAGAACGTTTACTGCGGAATGCGTTAAATGTCAATCCTAATCATTTTCGCGCACAGTTGCTGCTGGGCCAGTCTCTGCTTGGTCAGGGCAAGCCTGCTGAGGCAGTCGACGTGCTGGAACTCGCCTATCAGTTCGATCGGCGCTCCGCGCAGTCGAACTATGTCGGGGCCCTGTTGGCTCTGGCGGATGAGCAGCGCGGGAAAGAGCAGCTTCAGACGTATAATCGTATCTTGGGCATTGAACCGAACCAAGTCATCGCGCTCAAGAAAAAACATTCTTTCCTATTGAATGCTGCGAGGGTATCTGCCCAAAAAGGAGACTTTGAGACTGCTCTGAAACTTTATCGCTACCTCGGAGACCAGGATGGCATCAACAGCGTGACAGCAGGGCGTCAGAAATTCTCCGAACGATTGAGTCGCGCCGAACAGCATGAACGTCATGAAGAATGGAAGGAAGCGATCCGTCTTTACAGGGCAGTCCTTAAGGAGTTTCCTGATCGTGAAGACTGGCAGGAACGCCTGGCAGCGGCCAAAAAGCAGAAAAGGCTGGCAGAATACTATTTTTATGCCAATGCTGCTTTGCAGCAAGATAAGCTGAAACTCGCCCAGAAATTTTTTGCAAAGGTTGTTGCTATGCAGCCCGAGTATAAAGACGCGCTGCGTTATCTGCTGTTGACCGTGACAGGGATTGACCTCGAGGAAATCTTAAAGGAGAATCGACTGGCTCGTGGGCAGCAGCGGCTCGAAACACTGGATCGGGATATCAGTCTGGAAATGGTGTTCATTCCGGCAGGCAGCTTTCTGATGGGATCACCGGACAGTGAAGAGGGGCGGTTTGAACGCGAAGGGCCGCAGCACACAGTTTCCCTGCAAAGCTTTTATCTCAGCAAATATCCGATCACCCAGGCCCAGTGGAGTTCTGTCATGGGAAGCAATCCAGCACGTTTTGCAGGCAGTACGCGTCCGGTCGAAAGCGTCAATTGGTATGATGCGCTGTCATTCTGTGAGCGTCTTTCCGAGTTGAGTGGGCGCCACTATCGCCTGCCCAGTGAGGCGGAATGGGAGTATGCCTGTCGCGCCGGAACCAAAGGCCCCTTTTATTTCGGGAAAATCATCAGTTTCGAACTCGCGAATTACGACGCCAGTCAGGGATACAAGAGTGCTGAGCCAGTCGGTGAATTTCGCGGAGAAACTACAGAGGTCGGCAGTTTTTTGTCAAACCGCTTTGGGCTCTGTGATATGCACGGCAATGTTTTGGAATGGTGTGCAGACTACTGGCATCAGGATTACACCAACGCGCCGGAAGACGGTGCTGTCTGGGAGTCAAAAGGTCATAAGCGCTTACGGGTGCTGCGGGGCGGAGCCTGGGATATCTTGCCCAATGGCTGTCGCAGCGCCTTCCGAGATTTCGACGATCCGGCTAACTCCGAAGCCAGTTACGGCTTCCGGGTCGCAGTCTCTGACTGGTAACTTCGGCCTTAATTACTTTTTCGAAAGAACTTGACAGAAATTCTCAGACTTTCTATACTGCCGGCGTTCTTGAGGCGACTACATATATCCCCTTGTTTTTATAAGGGTTATAAGGTTTTATGCTCTGTAAGTTTGTGCCGCTGCCCTCTGGAATGCTGTTGTCACAATTGCTGATTTTATTGAATTGCCGAAGGAGAAAAAACTGTGAAAAGAACCTACCAACCCAAAAATATTGTGAGAAAGCGTGTGCACGGTTTTCGCGCCCGTATGAGGACTAAAGCAGGTCGTCTTGTTTTGAAGAGGCGCCGTGCCAAGGGACGCAAACGTTTAACAGTGTAAGATGCGTCCGGATTCTGCCGAAGACATTCACGGAACGGCAGGGGCGGAACGTAGAATTCATGCCTGAGTGTTTTGCTCAACATGAGCGGATTAAACGGAAGACTGATTTTCAGCGGGTATATCAGGAGGGAAGCAAGAGGGTTTCCTCTTCTTTTATTCTGTATAGTACGATCGAACAGGGCCGATCATACTGCCGTTTAGGCATCACAGCCAGTCGTAAAGTCGGTAATGCCGTTGTACGAAATCGTTGTAAACGTGTGCTGCGGGAAATCTTTCGACGGCATAAGCCGCTCTTACCCCAAGGAATGGATATTGTTGTCGTGGTCAGGCGGGCAATGACTGAAAAACGATATCACGAAATCCTCGATGAATTTTGTTGTGCCCTCTCGTAAATATTCTATGTTTTTGATGCGAGCCTTTCATGGCAGATATAATTCCTCTGCCCGCACATAATGCAAGGTATCCTTATTTCACTGATAACAATTTACCAGAAGTATATATCCCCTTTTTTTCCACCGACATGCCGTTTCTACCCGACATGTTCCGAATATGGCATTCAGGCGTTACGCAGATATGGCGCGCTGAAAGGTTCGTGGCTGACGCTGTGGCGGCTTATGCGCTGCCAGCCCTTTTCCAAAGGCGGCAACGATCCGCTGAGATAGCGTACAGCACTGTACATGACAAAATGTCGGTGTTTCCGTAAAGAAAAACAGGGGACGTGAGCAATTATGGAAAAAAACACGATACTTGCTATCGTACTTTCACTGCTTGTGTTAGTGGCCTGGCAGTACTTGTTTGTTGCGCCTCAGCAGCAACAACTGATGGAAGAGCAAACTGGTCTGGAGGAGTCACCGAGACAGCAGGAGCAGTCTGACGGTGACGGGTCTTTTGTACAGACTACTGAAGGGCAGGAGATGGCTGCTGTAAGAGATGCCCTGCCTTCTGACGAAGAGCAGCCGGGAGAGATCAATGAACTTGCAGAAGATCTCCTGATTGAAACGCCTCTCATTCGGGTGGTGATCACGACTCAAGGTGCGCGTATCAAATCGTGGCAGCTCTTGGACCATAAAGACCTCAATGATGAACCGCTTGAGCTGATTACGGAGGATGCGCAACGGCGCGGCCAATATGCGCTGGCAGTGTTCACAGGTGAGAAAGAACTTGATCGTGAGTTGAATACGGGATTGTATTCCGCGCCGAATACGCCCCTGAAGCTTGCTTACGGCGACGAGGCGATGAGCCTGACACTGACTTACCGTCTGGCGAGTGGCGGTGCCTTTAGCAAGACATTTCTCTTCCATGCTGATTCGTATGTTGTCGATGTGACCGCGCATTTTGACGCAGAATCCTTTGAGGGAAAAGCACTTTCGATGGTCTGGGGGCCCGGCGCTGGTGTGCACCTTGAGGATGCCATGCGCTTTGAGGCTGGCCTTGTCTGGCAGAGAGGCACAGCAAAGCCGGAGCGTGTGGCTGCCAAAAAATTGACGGGCTCACGAATAGAACAATCTGTCGAATGGGTTGCACTGAATCGTAAATATTTTACAGTTGCACTTTTTCCGATGAGTGCTGCCAATACACTTTCGATTCAAAAAATTACCATTCACCCGGCAAATCCGGATGACAAAATCAATCCGGTTCGCCAGGTCCTGGTTGGTCTCAGTCAAGCTCTGTCCGGTGGAGAATGTCGTCTCAGTGTCTATGCCGGACCGAAAAAACGTTCGGAACTCGCACGCACGCATCAAGGATTTGAAAAGTTACTGGATTACGGCTTCTTCGGTTTTATTGCCGAACCACTGGCTCAATTCATGGACTATTTGTACCTTTATGTTGGCAATTACGGGGTGGTGATAATTTGTCTGACAATTCTGATTAAAATTCTTTTCTTTCCATTGACGTATAAGAGTTTTACCTCAATGAAGAAAATGCAGGATATTCAGCCGGAAATGAAAAAGCTGCAGGAAAAATACAAAGACGACAAACAGCGGCTTAACCAGGAAATGATGGCCTTTTATAAGGAAAAAGGAGTCAATCCCATGGGCGGGTGTCTGCCTATGGTACTCCAGATTCCCGTTTTTTTCGCCTTATATCAAACCCTCTCGCAGTCAATCGAGCTGCGCGGCGCATCCTTTCTCTGGATTTCCGATTTATCCTCGACGGAAACCCTCTTTTTTAAACCGCTGGTGCTGTTGATGGGAGCCAGCATGTTTCTCCAGCAGTCAATGACTCCGACGACCGCTGATAACAGGCAAGCCCAGATGTTCAAATTCATGCCGATTCTGTTTACCGCCATGTTCTGGAATTTCCCGTCAGGGCTTGTGTTGTATTGGTTCATGAATAACATACTCACGATTGGGCAGCAATATCTGATCAACAAACGGGGACCTGCGAAGAAAGCGCATGAGGCGAAAGAGGAAACCCCCTCGAAGAAGTCATATAAACAACGCAAAAAAGGAAAATAAATTCTGACGCGATCAGACCAGTATGCCCGAACAGCCAATACCTTAGGAGAGAAGGAGAGCGACATCATGAGAACACTAGAACAGGAAGGAAAAACCGTAGATGATGCTATCAGCAAAGCTCTTGAAGCATTTAATGTCAGTCGAGATCAGATTTCCGTAGAAATTCTTGAAGAAGGCAGCCGAGGACTCTTCGGCCTGCTGGGGACACGACCTGCAAAAATTCGGGTAAAAGTCACACAAGATGTCAGCTATGATAAGATGAAGGAAGAGCTTCGCTCTGTGCAGCCGACGAGGTCGCAGGAAAAGGACAGTCAGAAGAAAGACGTTGAGCGCAAAACCAGCCGGCCCAGCAAGCAGCAGAGCTCACGGAGTAAAGACCGTCCGTCTCAGCAGCGCACAGATGGAGAGATCCGGAGAGAGCAGAAAAAGGAAGAGGAGAACGTAGCTGCACACGAACGTTCAAAAGAGCAGACGGCAGATCAGGCTGCGAAAGAACACATGCCTGAACGTCCGAAAGGATATGATGAAAAACGGCTTCAGCAGATTACTGAAAAGGCCAAGGAAGCTCTTAGCGTCATTCTCGCAAATTTACAAATTGAGTATAAAGTTGAGGTAAAACGCCGTGACGATCAGATTTTGATGAATATCCATTGTGACAATGAGAATTTTTTGATCGGACGACGCGGGACAACACTGGATGCGGTCCAATATCTTGTGAATCGAATTGCCAACAAAGACGTTGAAGAAAAAATTCAAGTGGTTCTGGATACGTCCGATTATCGCAGGAACCGTAAACAACGACTTGAAGAACTCGCGTTACGCCTGTCCCGCCGAGTCAAGGCGACCGGAAAATCTGTGACTGTGGCTCCGATGAACCCGCATGACCGCCGCATTATTCATCTGACGCTTCAGAACGACTCGTCGATCCGGACTCTGAGCCGCGGTTCCGGCTTTATGCGGCGTATCATTATCTCGTCAAACCGCTCATTCAGGCAGCATAAATCATCATCCTCCGCGTCAGAACAGGAAACGTGAAGGAGAGAGTTTTTATGACACGACCTGACAGGGTTTCATATCCTGTCAGGTCGTGGTGTGTCATGACTCATGCCAATTCTCAGCGATGATGATACGATTGCTGCGATTTCCACAGCCGCAGGAGAGGGGGCGATCGGCATTGTTCGCCTTAGTGGTCCCCAGGCATTGCGTATCGCGCAAGACATCTTTGTGGGCACGTATCGGCAGTTACTGCCGGACGCGCCCGGCTATTCCCTGTTGCACGGCTGCGTTACGCATCCTCACTCCGGCAAGATTCTGGATGAAGTCTTGCTTGCTGTCATGCGTGCTCCCCGTTCTTATACCCGTGAAGATCTCGTGGAATTTCACTGTCACGGCGGGCGCATCGTCTTGCGTGATGTATTGGCTCTGGTTCTGGAACAGGGAGCACGCCTGGCGGAATCCGGGGAGTTCACAAAGCGCGCTTTTCTCAACGGGCGCCTTGATCTGGTTCAGGCTGAATCAGTAATCGACATTATCCGGGCTAAAAGCGACGCTGGCCTGCAGCTTGCCGTCCAGCAGCTCCACGGGAAACTGTCCTCACAGGTCAAGCGTTTACGCGATGAGTTGCAGCAACTTCTGGCGCTGATTGAGGCGTCAATTGATTTTGCGGATGAGGAGATCGAAGTCATTGAGTATGATCGTATCCAGGAGGGGCTGCAGACGGCGCTTGACGAATGCGCTCACCTGCTGGCCAGTGCGCAGGAAGGTAAAATCGCGCGTGATGGCTTGAGCGTGGCGATCGCGGGCAAACCGAATGTAGGCAAATCGAGCCTGATGAACGTGTTTTTGCAGGAAGAACGGGCGATTGTGACTTCTATCCCAGGAACGACCCGTGATACGGTTGAGGACTATATCACGCTCGAAGGTGTGCCGATCAGGCTGATCGATACAGCCGGTATTCGACGTACTGATGACCGTCTGGAGGGTTTAGGCGTCGCACGCAGCCGTCAAATGCTGCAACAGGCTGATCTCGTTCTCTGTCTTTTTGACAGTTCATCTCCATGGGAGCAAGAGGATGAAGATTTTGTGAAACTTGCGCGTGCTGAAGCACAAGCCGTTGTGTTCAATAAAATCGATCTGCCGCCGCAGCTTTCCGAACAGGACACGCTGTCCAGGTTCCCAGACGGAACCCCGGCCTTCCGTATTTCGGTAACGCAGCAGCTTGGGCTCGATGAGCTGAAGCATGCTCTGGCAGAGCACGTGACGGCCCGGCCGCTCGAAAGCATCGCTGTGACGAATGTACGTCATACGCATGCCTTGCAGCAGACCGTTCAAAGCCTGAACTACGCTCAGGAATCGACGCGCAGCGGGATGTCGCAGGAGTTTATCGTCCTCGATATTCGAAATGCCCTGGACCACTTGGGAGAGATCAGTGGCGAAACAACCACCGAGGACATCCTTAATCGCATCTTCTCGACCTTTTGTATCGGTAAATGAGATTGTTGTCTCGAACAGAATCCTGTTGTGATGAGCGGATTTGAAGAGTTTCGTGTGCTGTTACGACAAGAGCTGGCCGCTCTGAACCTGACACTGCATGCCGACCAGGAGCAGCAGTTTTTTGTCTATTTTCAGGAACTGCGGAAGTGGAATCAGAAGATCAATCTCAGCGGTAACGATGATGAAGTCTTTGTGGTTCAACAGCATTTCATCGATTCCCTGAGCTGTACCCTGACGTCTGTTCCTTTCGAACGAGCGCATCTGCTGGATATTGGGACCGGTGCCGGTTTTCCCGGCCTGCCGCTGAAAATCTATTTTCCGGATATGCACGTGACGCTTGTCGATGCGGTGTCCAAAAAAATCATTTTTCTGCGCCACCTCTGTCGGCAGCTCGGACTCTTCGGGGTCACGTGTCTGGCAGCACGACTCCCCGCACAGAAAACGTCAGACTTCCCGACCAGCGGCTTTGATGTGATTGTCTCGCGAGCGGTCGGCAGTCTACGGGATGTGCTGATAGCAGCTGTCCCGTTATTGGCTTCTGACGGCTCGATCCTCTTGCAGCGCGGCAAGAAAGGGCTGCAAGAAATCGAGGAAAACCAACTGTTCCTCCAGGAGCAGAGCCTGCAAGTTGCTGAACGTCGTGAACTTCGTCTGCCTTTCCTCAGTGCTCCCCGTTATCTCTTCACTTTTCATGTGTTGTAGAAAACGCTGTTCTCAAAAATAATGCTTGACTTTCTCTCAAAGCTTCTTCATACCGTTTCCCGAAAACAGGATATAAGAGACCTGAATAACTTGAACCGGGAGTATCACATCAGGGGAAGGAGAGTGTACTATGGCAAATAATGAAAGAGAATTAACCGCATTTTTATCGAGCGGAACAAATTTTAAAGGAGATTTAACTTTCGATGGAACCGTGCGGATTGATGGGAGGTTCGAAGGAAACATTAATTCGAAAGATTCACTGGTCATTGGTGAAAATGCCGCTGTTGACGCCGAAGTTCATGTCGGGAAAATTATCATTAGTGGACGGGTCAGCGGGAATATTTCAGCCATTGAGTCGGTGGAAATTAATTCAAAAGCTCAAGTGCATGGCAATATTAAACTCAGCGGCAATCAACTGGTTATTCATGAAGGCGCGGTATTTAGCGGCGGGTGTGAGATGGGCGCTTCCGACACCCTGGAAGAGCCGCCCCTCAGAGAGCTTCGGGAAGCTCCTGTTGCTGCAGGACTTAAAACACCGCCGATGCCTCCTGTTCCGGGAGAAGACATATAGCCGACCGGTTCAGCGTGTTTTACAAAAGCATATCACGTTGTATTAAGCAGTCGTCGCATCGTGATGTGCTTTTCTTGTGTGCGTGTCCCGTTGCAGCAGCGGGATGAATGGCATTTTTTCAGATTCTTTTCCTCCAGCCTTGACTTCAGCGGCATCGGCATAATTGCTCATAGAGAAGAGTCGGAGACTGCCGTGTCTCCTTAACCATTTTTCCCGAAGAAAAGGAGAATGTGTCGGTGCTTCAGCTTACCCGTCGAGGAAATTACGGAATTTTAGCTGTCTATTATATTGCTCAGAGACGCGATGATACATATATCTCAATCGGTGAAATTATAGAAAACAGCCATATTCCCAAGCCGTATTTGAGTAAGATTCTGCAAGAACTCTGCCGAGCTGGTATTCTCGTTTCTAGGCGAGGGCTGGGCGGAGGATTCAGCCTGGCTCGACATCCTCGCGAGATCAAGCTCAGAGAGGTCATTGAAGTCATCGAGGGAAAAATCTTTCTTGTGAATTGTATGCAGAAAGCGGCTCCTGGCTGCCAGCAGGGCGATGCTTGTCCAATCGTGCCGATTTGGGTAACCTTGCAGAATTTTATTATGGAGATCGTCGGAAGTATCAGTTTTGAAGATATTATTGATGAAACAAGAAAACATGAGATTCTTACTTTGCTGGCGCAGTTCCAGACGATGTACCATGATAAGATCGCAGGCGGAAAAAACTAATCGTCCTGATGATGGCCTTCAGCGTTTTCTTTTGTAACACGATGAGTCAGAGAGATGAAATTGAGTGGATTCTCCTGAGCTTCTCTCGTATCCGAAGTTTTCGATCAGGCTGTTCTGACAGAAACGTTTACACATCATCATCAATGAAGAGATATTCATGAGACAGGTATTTCAGACATTATATCACACGCTGCAGCAGGGACAGCCTGCCGTGCTGGCGACAGTGATCTCACGTAAAGGCTCATTACCGATGAGTGACCGGGCAAGGATGCTCGTATTGCCGGATGGAACGATTTGTGGTACGGTCGGTGGTGGAATCATCGAGGCTGCGGTCATTGAAGAGGCTCTTGGGGTATTGGAAACCCGTATGTCGAAAGTACGGAATTTTGACCTGACATCGGAGCAGATTGAGTCTGAAGGAATGACCTGCGGGGGACGCGCAGGAATTTTTTTAGAATATTTTTCGCCGGATAATGCCCTGGAGTTAGTTCATCAGCTTGCGCAGCGTTACAATCTTTCGGAACATGCTGTTGTGGCATCGATCCTTCCTCGGTCCCGGAAAGCGACAGGGCGTCCGGCTGAAAACCGGCGCTTCATTCTGACCAGAGACGGACGACTGATCGGAAGCTCTGGCGATGACACGCTCGATCTCAAGATTCGGGACAGTCTTCAGCTGTACTTCAAAGAGCCTGTGCTGAAAGTCGTGACAATAGAACTCGGCACAAATGAAGCCACAGCAGTGGAGAGCAGCCCGGAAAACAGCCTGGAGCTTTTTGTCGAAACCGTCGTGCCGGCCCCGACTGTCTACCTTTTTGGCGGCGGTCATGTATCACAGCATCTTGCTGAGATTTTACCTGGTATCGGTTTTGAGTATGTGGTCTGCGACGATCGGCAGGAGTTTGTGACGAAGAATCTGTTTCCCCATGCAAAAGACCTTGTATGCTGCGATTTTGCAACTGTCCTGGGACAACTGCAATTGAGTGCTCAGAGCTCGTATCTTGTGATTGTTACAAGAGGGCATGCCTCGGATCTCGTGGTGCTGCGGCAAGCCATGCAGCGAGAGCTGAAATACGTCGGCATGATCGGAAGCAAACGAAAGGTAGCGCTCTTGCTTGAAGAACTCCGGAAAGAAGGTCTGTCCGAGGCGAAACTCAAAGAGCTGCATGCTCCGATCGGGCTGCCGATTGGGGCTGATACGCTCGAAGAGATCGCCATTAGTATCGCTGCCGAGCTTATTCAAGTCCGACGGAAGGGGTAATCTTCAGATCCTATGTCATTACAGGATGCTTTCGGAAGGACGATCGCAAGTTTACGAGTGTCTGTGACCGACCGTTGCAATTTGTGCTGCCGGTATTGTATGCCGGCAGAAGGCGTCCCTGTTCTGCCGCATGATGAAATCCTTCGTTACGAAGAGATCGAACGCCTGATTCGCGTGGCACTGGCCCTTGGTGTTGCCAGGGTTCGACTGACCGGAGGAGAACCCCTTGTCAGAAAAGGGCTTCTTGATTTCATTTGCCGCCTGAAAGCTCTCGAAGGATTAAAGGCGCTCACCATGACCAGTAACGGCATTCTGCTTGAGCGCTATGCGGAAAGTCTGAAAAAATGTGGAGTGGATTCCCTGAATATCAGCCTTGATACGCTGAATGCTGAAAAGTTTCGTTTGATGACAGGCTTCAATCAGCTGGAAAGCGTCTTGCGCGGTATCGCCAAAGCCCGTGAAGCCGGATTTAGCCTGATCAAAATCAATGTGGTGTCGCTTCGAGCTTTCAACGACGACGAGCTGTTCGATTTCATCGAATTCGCTGATCACGGCGATTTTATACTCCGTTTTATTGAATATATGCCGTTTCCCGGGAATGATTGGCATCAGAAAGGCTTTCTGTCGTCAAAGGAACTGCGGGCTAAAATCGAACAACGCTACACGCTTCAGCCTTACGATGGGGATCCGTCTGCAGCGGCGAAATTGTATGAGATTCAGGGGCTTCGAGGGAAGATCGGCTTTATCTCTGCAGTCTCGGAAAGCTTCTGCGATCGCTGTAATCGTTTGCGTCTTACTTCTGATGGTTTTCTCAAACCCTGTTTGCATGGTCCTCTTGAAATTGATCTGAAAAGCCCACTGCGGCGCGGAGCGCAGGACTCCGAGCTTATGGCGCTGTTTCATGAGGCGATCGAGAGGAAACCTGCCTCGCATCACGACTTGTTCACACATGCCTGCCGGCCTCTCGGCATTGACCGTGAGATGGTGCGAATCGGCGGATAACAGGGCTAGGCTGGAAAGGGATATGTTATGTTGAATGTGAAGAGCGTGGAGGACGTCTTCAGGATTCTCACACAAGAATTCTCTGAATATTCCCTGGAAACGGAAACCGTCCCTCTGCTTGAAGCGGCAGGGAGAGTCCTGGCTCGGGAAATCGTTGCAGAGGAACATATCCCTGCCTTTGATCGATCGACTGTAGACGGTTATGCGGTCATTTCCAGGGATACGTCTGCTGCCTGTGAAGCCAACCCCGCCCAATTACTGAAAGGACCGCCTGTTGAGATGGGGTCGCGTCCAGCCATGAACCTGACGCCGGGTATGGCATGTTATATCCCCACCGGAGGACAATTGCCGCCTGGCGCTGATGGCGTGGTCATGGTTGAGCAGAGTGATGATTATGGCGATGAGTATATCTATCTGAGGGCCGCAGCGGCTCCGGGGGCTCATATTATCTTTGCCGGCGATGATATGAAAAAGGGAGAACTCCTGTTTCGCTGCGGTAAACAAATCCGTCCTGCAGACCTTGGAGTATTGGCTGCCCTTGGCGTGGATCGTGTGCCCGTAAAAAGGACATTGAAGGCCGGCATTGTCGTTACTGGTGACGAGATTGTCCCGATCGATCAGCTCCCCACAGGTTCACAGGTACGTGATATCAACAGTTATGTGCTCTATGGACTCCTTAAAGCTTATCATGTGGAAGCAGTGATGTATGGTATTATCGGGGATAGCTGTGAGGCGATCGAAACAATTGCCCGGAAGGCCCTGAAAGAAAACGATCTGCTGCTGATCTCAGGAGGAAGCTCAGCAGGTGAGAAGGATGAAACCGCGAAGGTGATCGACCGCCTTGGAAAACCTGGAGTACTGGTACATGGCATCGCGGTCAAACCCGGAAAACCGACTATCATCGGCAGATGCGGGGCGAAAGCTGTGCTTGGCCTGCCGGGGCATCCAGCTTCGGCGTTGACGATTGCGACGATCTTTGTGACAGCTCTGCTGGAGGCTATGATGGGCAGAGAACGGACCCGAAATCTCCGACTCAGAGCGAGGATTCGTGAAAATTATCCTTCGAACAGCGGACGGGAAGAATACGTGCCTGCTGCGCTCTGCCGGGACAAGCACGAAGTGTGGGCTGACGTGCTCCCGGGGACATCCGGGCAGATCGGGTTCATGTCTCGAGCTGACGGCTATATCCATATTCGCAGAGAGCAGGAGGGGCTGATGCAGGGAGATTGTGCAGAAGTTCTCCTGGCCCCGGGAGCTGGGTATGACGTTTAACTATCTTGAGAATCGGGACCTGGATCAAGCGCTTTTTGACTACCTGTCTCTGCTGGCAAAGAGCGTGAAATGCGAGAAAGAAAAAATTCCTGTAACGGAAAGCCTTGCCAGAGTGACGTCGGATGCGGTATATGCAGCGCTGTCTTGCCCCCATTACCTGGCATCAGCCATGGACGGAATTGCGGTGCGGGTCGAGGATACCTTTGGTGCTTCTGCAAGACGCCCTGTACTGTTGACGGAGGGTGAGGATTTCCTGCCGATAGATACCGGCGATCCGATCCCGGAGGGCTATGACGGGGTCATTATGATAGAAGATGTCATTCCCCAGGAGAATGGCAGGGTCAAAATTATCGTTCCGGCCCGTCCCTTTCAGCATATCCGTCAAATCGGCGAGGATATGTGTCAGAGAGAGATGATCGTGCCGTCTGGCATGCTCATCAGACCCCAGGAAATCGGCGCTCTGCTGGCCAGTGGTATCATATCGGTATCTGTGTGGAAGAAACCGCTGGTCGGAATCATCCCCACGGGCGACGAGATCGTCGAGCCTGCTGCTGCCCCTGAAAAAGGGCAGATCCTCGAATGCAATTCAGCGGTTTTTTCCGCGATGATTGCGCTCTGGGGAGGTCGGAGCAAGATTTATGAGATCATAGCTGACGATTGTGAGGTCATGAAACGCGGTATGTTACAGGCAAGCCGCGACTGTGATATGGTGCTGGTTATTGCGGGATCCTCGGCAGGGCGGGACGATTATACTAACACCGTTATTGCTGAATGCGGGACCGTATGCTGCCACGGACTGGCGATCAAGCCCGGGAAGCCGGCGATATTGGGAATCGTCGAAGCGAAGCCCGTAATCGGGATCCCAGGTTATCCCGTTTCAGGCATCATTGTCATGGAGAACGTTGTCAAAGAAGTCTTCTCTTTGTACACAGGCATTTCGCCGTCTTCTCCTCAGAAAGTCAGTGCTTTTCTGGCGCGTACACTGCTTTCGTCCTTGAAATATCGGGAATTTAAACAAGTCAGACTAGGGAGGATCGGAAAGAGATTGACGGCCCTGCCGATCAGTTCCGGGGCCGGAGTTCTCAGCTCCTCTGTCAAGGCTGACGGCATGCTGACGATCCCGCAAAATTGCGAGGGATACGAACGGGGCAGCACGGTTGAGATCGAACTGCTTCGGTCTGCTGAAGAGATCGAAAGAAACATTGTGCTTACAGGCAGTCACGACCCTCTTGTTGACGAGCTTAACGATCTGATCCGTCGCAAGGGGCCGGGTCATTCGCTGGCTTCGACCCATGTTGGCAGTTTGAATGGTATCATGGCCCTGAAAGCCGGAGAGACTCATGTTGCGGGAATTCATTTGCTGGATGAGAAAGATGGCGCTTATAATATTTCTTTTCTCAAAAAATATCTCGATCTTTCCAGGATTGTGCTGATCAAAGGAGTGACACGGCGGCAAGGGCTGCTGATTGCTCCTGAGAATCCTCTGAAGATTAAGGGAGTTGCCGATCTCGCCGCTTCGGGTGTGCGCTATGTCAACCGGCAGAAGGGTTCTGGAACCCGATTGCTTTTTGACTACCTTGTAAAACAGGAAGGCGTGTCTCCCCGCGACATTTACGGCTATGCTAGAGAAGAATTCACCCATATCTCTGTCGCCGCCCAGATTGCTGAACAGACTGCAGATGCCGGCCTGGCGATTTATGGCGTGGCACGCATTTACGGATTGCATTTTATTCCAGTGTGGGAAGAAGAATATGATTTTGTCCTCAGCAAAGAGTTTTATGAGTCTTTCGCAGGTCGGCTTTTCCTTTCCGTGCTGAAATCCGAGGCATTGAAAGAACGGCTTGCCCGGCTGGGAGGTTATGGAACAGGCCGGATCGGTGAAGTTGAACCCTTTGAAAATAGCAGGTGATGCGATGATTTCAGTACAAGACGTCCGTGACACAATCCTCGGCTGCATACCCCTGCCGAGCATGGAACGAGTCGAGCTGTTTTCGTCTCTTGGGCGGATTCTTGCGGAGGATCTTGTTTCCCCTTATGATGTCCCCCCGTATGACAATTCTGCCATGGATGGATATGCGTTGCGTTCATCCGATTTGCAAGGGACTCTGCCGGATAATCCGGCAGTGCTGGAAGTGATCGAAGACCTCCCGGCCGGTTATGTCAGCCGCCATACTGTTGAATCGGGCCAGGCAATTCGAATTATGACCGGAGCCCCGATTCCTGCCGGCTGCGATGCGGTCGTGCGGGTCGAAGATACCATGCGTGGTGAAGGCAGGCAGGTGCTGGTGCTGAAAGAAGTTCCCCCGCAATCTTATGTGCGGCCGTCAGGGGAAGACGTGAAACAAGGAGACGTAATCCTCAGAAAAGGACAGATGCTGCGTCCGGCCGAAATCGGCTTGCTTTCATCAGTGGGACGCTCGATGGTCCAGGTCTTCCAGCAGGTTCGAGTGGCCATCTTCTCGACAGGTGATGAACTTGCTGAGATCGATGAGCCTGTAAAAGCGGGACGGATTTTCAATGCAAACGATTATTCTCTTGCGGCACTGACACTGGAAAGCGGGGCGGTCCCTGTCCGGCTTGGCATTGCACGAGATCGTCGTGAAGACCTGGAAAGGAAAATCGTGCAGGGGCTGCGTGCCGATGTGCTGATCTCCTCCGGAGGCGTATCAGTCGGTGATTACGATCTTACCGGGGACATGCTCCGAAAACGTGATGCGGCATTGCAGAGTTGGAAGGTCTGTATGAAACCTGGAAAGCCCTTGGTGTTTGGAAATATCGACGGGATTCCAATTTTTGCTTTGCCTGGGAATCCGGTTTCGGCGATGGTCTCTTTTGAAGTGTTTGTCAGGCCCGCCTTGTTGAAAATGATGGGACATCACCGGATTTATCGCGCAATCGTCCACGCAGCCCTGAAAGAGGATCTCCTGAAAGAGGATGAGCGCAAGCATTTTGTGCGCGTCGCACTGCGCAAAGAAGACGACCGTGTCACAGCCTCAATCACAGGGAGGCAGGGTTCTAACATCTTGCGCTCTCTGTCGAAAGCAAACGGCTTGGCCGTCATTGATGAAGAGCGCATGATCGTGAAAGCCGGTGAGACAGTGCCCGTGATGCTGCTGGATGACAGTCTGATCACGAGTGAGGAGCGAGCATTTTAGAACAGGCTGGGGTCTCCTGTCTGTCTGCATGCGCAGATGAAAAGCCGGGCTTATTCCAGCAGTTCGCGCCATGCCCCATATTCGACGACCTTCAGCCCAGGAGGCGGATTGGTCATCAGGCCGGGAGAAAAGTCGATCTTGCACGTCGCCTCGCCGCGTACGCTGATATTCTGGGCCCAAATACTGCCCTTGAGCGTGACACTTCCACTTTCTGCTGTCAATACGAGATTGCCAAGAGAATAGAGCAGGCCTTCGATGCTGTTCTGCGTCGGAAGTTTGCTGATTTCCGTATTGCCTGTATCTGAAAACGTTAAAGAAGCAACGTTGATTGTGTTCAGATGCATTGCTCCTGTTCCAAAGTGTATCACAGCAGGATAATTTTCTACCGGACTGATATGGACAAGTCCTTTTATGTAACATTTTTTTGTTCCGGGCAATACGAGACTGCCACCTTGCAGATCGATCGCTGTTAAGGTGCTCTGCGTGTCATCCTCGATAGCACTATGTAAGACAAAAATTCCTGCCGGATTGTTCTCGGGATCTGCTTGCCCCCGATAGACATTCAGCAGACGTTCAGCTGAGCCGCTGAGGGCCAGCGACGCAGTCAATTCAAGAGCTTGAGCAGTATACTGTTTTTCCTGATAGAGATATTGAGGAAAATACAAGTCCGGTGAGATGGCGGGAAATCCTGTTTCAGGCTCCCTGGCAGGTTCTTCATCCTCTGAAAGGTCAGCGTCTTCTGAGACGATCGGCTCTGAAAATGATGAGGAAATATGCCCTTCTACCGTCACATCTGCCCCGATGTGGACCTCTTGATTCCCATGAAGATGACCGTGAATCCGGCAGTGGTCTTGAACGGCGATTTTTTGGGCAGCAAAAAGAGCAAAAGGTTTTATCAGAATTTCCTGCGAAACCCGACGTGTCGCCGAAGCCCCTGGCCCGCTGACAATACCTTCACCGTTGAGACTGAGGTGATACCAAGATTCATGCTCGTCATAACGTTTGGGACTAAAGCTTACACTGAACACGTTGAGTGTACCCGGTATGACATCACTGAACGATGTCAAATCGTCAGGTGCAGCCCTCAAGCCAGCCACTCCTCTGGCAAGCGCTGACTCTGCAAGATAAAAGGCCTGAATCGAACGCTGTTCGAAGTTTGAGAGATGAATTTCCGTTGTTGTCATAAGCAGGACAGCATTTAAGGCGAGATAGATGATCGCGCTCAGAATGAGCACAACAATGAGCGCAGCGCCGGAAGATGGATGGGGCTGCAACAGATACTGTGGAAGAGGCTGTCGCTGCGCACAGCGCAGCGTCTTCTGTTTTCGGCCTGTGTTGTTACTATGCTGAACGACCTTGTGGGAGAGCATTTCGCTATGTGTGAGCGCCACGTTGCGGCCAGTGGCCCGGATTTCCTGGAAGCTTTGTTGAGTTAACAGTGTTTTCAGCATGGTCTGGCTTGAGAACTCGATGAGAGCTGTTGTCTGTTGTCCGAGGGCAGGGATGATGCTTCTCTGTTGGTCGCTGCTCTATGATACTGCGAGAATTCGTCTGCTGAAGCCGAGACCTGTGTCCCGCAATACGGACAAAATGTCCAGTCGTTTTCAAGCACGGAATGACAGCTTCGACAACTGATGTGAAGCACATATCCGCAGGCAGAGCAGAGAGCCTTGGAATTGTCAAGAGGCGCACTGCATTCCGGACAACAGAGGGCTTCGTGAGCTATGTCGGGTTCGACCGGGCAGACACGCAGGACTTCTTCGATCGTCGTGATTCCCTGCCGGACTTTATCGAGTCCGTCCTCCAGCAGGATCGTCATGCCGTATAAACGGCCCAGGCGCTTCAGGGCTTGCTTTGTCGGCCGCTGCGCGATCGCATCGCGTATCCGATCGTTTTGCACGAGTACTTCATATAAGGCAATCTGCCCGTAATAGCCGCTGTGATCACATGCTGCACAGCCTTGCCCCTTGTAGAATCTCAGCTCGGACGTCTCGACATGGATATGTTCAAGTATTTCAAGTTCTTCAGGAGCGGGCGTATAGACTTTCCGGCAGTACAGACAAATTTTTCGCACTAAACGCTGGGCAATGATCACCAATAAGTTCGAGGCAACTAAATCCGGAGAGATCCCCAGGCTGAAAAGGCGGTTGACGGTGGAAACAGCATCATTGGTGTGCAGCGTACTCAAGACGAGATGACCGGTTTCCGATGCCTGCATCGCAATTTCGGCAGTTTCTCGGTCGCGGATCTCTCCCAGTAAAATCACATTCGGGTCCTGTCGCAGAATCGAGCGCAGGCCGCTGGCAAATGTGAGACCGGCTTTGGGATTAATTTGGACTTGGTTGATTCCCTCCAACTGGTATTCAATCGGGTCTTCGACCGTCATAATATTTTTCGTTGTATCTTTGATGGCATGCAGCGAGGCATAAAGTGTTGTTGTCTTACCGCTGCCAGTAGGCCCGGTCACTAAAATCCAGCCCTGAGGCTGTCGCAGCATTGAGCGATAGAGACGCAAACTCCGGGATGACATCCCTAACGCAGCAAGATCGTGAGTCGAATGTTTCGTATCCAGAATCCGAATGACGACTGTTTCGCCGAAATTGGTCGGCAGCGTTGAGACCCGGAGATCGATTTTTCGTTGGGCGAAGCTTACCCAGATTCTTCCATCCTGAGGTTTACGGCGTTCCGCAATATCGAGCCCTGAGATAACTTTAATCCGGGACACCAGCGGCAGTTGCAGCCATCTCGGCACATGGATCCCACTGGTGAGCAGCCCGTCGACCCGATAACGAACATTCAAATACCGGGAACCTGGTTCAAGATGAATATCGCTGGCGCGTTTTTTAATCCCATCAGAGATGATCAGATTGGCAAGTCGAATCACCTGGCTGCCTTCGCTGATTTTACGAACTTCGCTGACATCCAGCATCCCCTCAGCCTCGCCTTCCTCTTGCTGCACAAGACTGACATCGTCTTCTCTCGGCACGTTTCCTATCATACTGTCGACATAGTCATCCACATAATAATGCTTGCGCACAATGTCTCGAATTTGACCGGGAGGAGCGATGAGCGGCTTGACCTGCATGCCTGTAATGAATTCCATGCGCTGGATAATATCGACATCCAGCGGATTTTCCATTGCGAGATACAGGATTTTATCCTGCACGAACAAAGGCAGGATATTGCGCTGCAGAGCGAGTGCTTCCGGGGCAAGCTGAACAACTTCCTGGCTTATCAGGGCAGAGCTGAGATCGACATACCGGATGTTCAGGAGTTCTGAAACAGCACGGCAGACCAGTACTTCAGTAGTCCAGCCCATTTCGACTAAAATTTGTCCAATTAACTGTGGATGATGCTTCTGGACTTCCAGGGCAGCGTTTAATTGTGCTTGTGAGATGATGCAGGCTTCCACAAGCACGTCTCCCAGTCGTTTTCTCTTTGGCATACGTGTGACTCCGGAGGAGACAAGGACGATCTGAACTCTCGGAACAGCCAATGCGCTCCCGGCTTGGGCACTCCGTGTGTTATTTCAGTCAGTTTACAGAACAGACGGGTAATACTTTTGAATCAATGCACGAATCTGATGTGGTGGAGCGACAAGCGGCTCTATTTCCTTCTGCGTCAGGTAATTCAGGTAAAGTACTACCCCTGAATCAAGAGGATTCTCCATCGCGATATAGAGGGTATCACCTTCGGTAAACAATGGGAAAATATTTGATGATGCCGCTAAAGAATCTGTAACGTATTTTCTGGCCTGTAGGTCGATATGAACTTCGTTAAGGTCAACGCTTTCGATTTGCAGCGTGTCGGAGAGAGCCTGGCAAAGTTCATCCTCAGAGATCCAGCCTATATCGACAAGCATTTTGCCGAGAAATCCTTTTCGGCGTTTTTGCAGCTCCAAAGCGTGTTTGAGTTGTTCATCCGTGAGTAATCCTGCTTCGACAAGTATGTTGCCCAGCCGTTTCCGTTGACCAAACCCGATTTCACGGGTAATGTGGGGGGTGATGTCAATATCGCATGTCCCGGAATGGCCCGTGGGCTCCCGTTTGTCCGTATCATCAACATGATAATATGCCGCGATCGCCTCGTTTAACTGGCAAAGGGGAGCCATGAGAGGTTTGACCTGCATCCTGGTTTCATATTCCACCAGTTGAATGACTCCTGTATCCCGAGGATTCTCCATAGCCAGATACAGTATATTATTATGCACGAAGAGCGGAAGAATCTGACAGGTGACGGCCAAAGAGTTTGAAATCAGGCTAATGACTTCCTCACTGATCAGCACGCTATCAATGCTGACACAATTAATATTCATGGCTTGAGAGATTACCTGACATAACTGCTTATCCGTGATCCATCCCTGCTCGATCAGAATTTGTCCTAGAAAACCATGTTGCTCTTCTTGCAGGGCCAGTGCCTCTTTAAGCTGTGTTTCACTCAGTACGCCGGCATCAACAAGATATTCTCCCAGACGTCTTCGCATACTCATACGTGCCCTCTCGGCACGAATATCCACCATTCGACATCGTCCCCGGAGGCTCTGAAACTTTCATGACTACAAGTCTACATACAGGAAGCTTCCTGTTCTTATCCTCAATACGCCGGGGCTTTCGCAAGAATGTCAAGACAAAATTTCCCGGCAGACATTTTTCCTTATAAGTTGCTACAACATCACTCTGCCTGCCAACGCTTTGGATTGTCTGGAGAATTTTATGATTGACAATCTGTTCGAACTCATGTATTACTGACAAAAGATATTTTTTCGAGACGGATTTAGGCTGAATGACGTTTTGAAGAAGCGCAGCGAGGCGGTTCTCCAAGTGTGTGACTAAACGAACGACCGTTAGAGACCAGGGTACAGCATGCCATATCTGAATCTTGATGACAACCGCATTCACTACATTTCCATTGAAAGTATCAGCAAATCAATGGGAGAAGGCGAAAATGTGTTTTTTCTGCACGGATTGGGAGGAAATATTTATAACTGGGCATATCAGACAAAATATTTTTCCGAAACCAACAACGTTGTGTCATTAGAGCTGCCCGGGCATGGCCGCTCATCAGGGAAGGGCGGGTCAGCAATCGAATATTATACCGATCAACTTGTGAAATTTTTCGATGTGATGGCGATAGATAACATTGTCATTATCGGACATTCCATGGGCGGAGTTGTTTCGTTGGATTTTTCCTTTAAATACCCTGAGCGTGTGAAAGCCCTGGTCCTTGTCGCGACGTCGGCGAAATTTGATATCCCGACGCAGAAACTCATGGAATTGAAAAATGACATGGAGTCGATCTTCGGGAGTCTTGAAAAAGCCAAGGAGAAAATGAAAGACATTGACGAGCGTCTGGTAACAAACGATATGATGGTCTTGCTCGGAGATGTCATGGCGATCAAAAAATATGACGGTGTGTCACATCTGAGCGAGTTAAACATGCCGACCCTTGTCGTGGGTGGAAGCGAGGATGTTTTGGCGCCAATCAGCCATTCAGAACAACTGCATGCAAATATCAAGAATTCTGAACTGCAAATTATCGAGAATGCCGGTCACATGGTCATGGTAGAGGCCCATCAGGAATTTAACGCGGTCCTGGAGGAATTTCTCTTAAACCTCTTAGTGAATTCTCTGTACGACTAAATACAATGCGGTTCCATCAGGAACCGTTACTGAAAAGCAGACACGGATTTATGCAGAAGCAGGCAGAGCACATACGGAACATCGGGATTGTTGCGCACATTGATGCCGGTAAAACGACCGTCACTGAGCGAATCTTATACTATACCGGAATGTCCTATAAAATTGGCGAAGTCGACGAAGGCTCCGCGATTATGGATTGGATGGAACAGGAGCAGGAACGCGGCATTACCATCAGTTCTGCGGTTACGAGCTGCCAGTGGAAAGATCGGACGCTTAATATTATCGATACTCCCGGACATGTGGATTTCACCATAGAGGTTGAAGAAGCGTTACGAGTTCTTGACGGCGCCGTTGTCGTGTTTTGCGGTGTTGCCGGCGTTCAGCCCCAATCTGAAAAAGTCTGGCGTCAGGCGAATCATTACCATCTTCCTCGTCTGGTATTTGTCAACAAGCTCGATCGCATCGGTGCGAATTTCCGGCATGCCGTTGAGAGCATGCATGAAAAGCTCAATGCCCATGCTGTCCCCATTCAATTGCCTCTTGGCCAGGAACAGGACTTTCACGGGCTGATCGATCTCGTTCGGATGCGAGCATTCTTCTGGCGGGAGGAGAGCGCAGACGAACCGCAGGAGGGCGAGATTCCGGCAGAATTGCTTCCGGAGGCAGAAGCTGCCCGTGAGCAATTGCTTGAAGCGATCGTAGAGTTTGATGATGATTTGATGACGCGTTATCTCGATGGAGGGGGATTGTCAGATGCCGAGGTCATGGCAGGACTGCGTAACGCGGTGATCGCCGGGAAAATTTTTCCGGTCTTGTGCGGAACCGCTTTGAGAAATAAAGGCATTCAGCCTCTTCTCGATGCCATTGTGGATCTGTTCCCGGCTCCCACTGATGTTCCTCCCATCACAGCACGCCATCCGAAGAGCGGAAACGGGCAGGAGGTACGCTGTCTGAGTTCAGGACCGCTGGCTGCGCTGGTGTTTAAAATTATGACTCACGTCGAAGGCCCGATGATTTATTATACCCGCATCTATTCAGGCGTACTGGAATCCGGAAGCTGGGTGTATAATCCAGGGAATCCCGACAAGCCCGACAGGAAGGGCGGACGCGAACGCATTTTGCGTATTCTTCAGCTCCATGCCGGTAAAGTGACACAGGTGCAGAAAGCCTCTGCGGGCGAGATTGTCGGTCTGCTTGGTTTGAAAGAAACAGTCAGTGGCGATACGCTCTGCCGGCAGCAGCAGCCTCTCGTGCTTGCGACGATACCAGTCCCGGCTCCGGTGATTTTTGTCGCCATTGAGCCAAGCTCACAAGCCGACCAGAAGAACCTCGATGAGTCCCTGCGGCAGTTGATGAAGGAAGATCCAACTTTCCATGTGCAAAAATCAGAGGATACCGGCCAGACGATTATTTCCGGTATGGGAGAATTGCACCTGGAAGTGCTTGTCGAGCGAATTCTTCGAGAACACCGTGTCAAGGCCAGGATCGGAAAGCCCCAGGTGGCTTTAAAAGAAACCATTACGGACACGGTCGAAGCTGAACACACGTTCGATCGTCAAACCGGCGGCCGCGAACATTATGGACGAGTTCATCTCAGAGTGTCACCCAATAAACGCGGCCAGGGATTTGCTTTTTTCTCTGAAGTGACCGAACAGCAGATTCCTAAGCATTATACGAACACGATCGAGCAAGCCCTGAGAGACACGATGGGCAGCGGTGTGTTGGCCGGTTACCCTGTTGTTGATGTGAATGTCACCCTCTTCGATGGAGCCTTCCACGAACAGCATTCGTCGGATATGGCCTTTGCTGTCGCTGCCGTCAGCGCTTTTAATGATGGCTGCCGCCGCGCTGCACCGGTCCTGCTTGAACCGATTATGGATGTTGAGGTGACAAGCCCTAAAGAAAATACCGGTGATATTCTTGAGGATTTGAACTCCCGGGGCGGGAAAATCTTTCACATGAGTTCTCAAGATGGACTTGACAGCATTCGGGCCTATATGCCGCTGTCGACCATGTTCGGCTATACAACGGATCTGCGCTCGTTGAGTCAGGGACGAGCCGGTTTTTCAATGGAACTTTCTCATTACGGCGAACGCCGAGATTAAGAAGAACTATACACAGAGGACAGAATATGGCGGAGAAGAAGACAAAGAAGACAGGAAAATGTGGATTTGCAGCACTCCTTGCCCTGCTGATTACCGGTGGACTCTCTGGCAGTCTTGGAATTCTTGTGGCCCATCTGCTGACAAGCCATGCCGGAACCTATTATTTAATCCTGTTCCCAACGTTCGTCCTGGCCCTTATTCTGGGGATTGGACTGCGTATCGGAACGGCAATCGGACGCTGTTCCCGTATTAACGTATTCACATTTCTCCTTGTGATGCTGTGTGTGTTTGGAAGCTATTTCTCCCTGCTGTTCCTGAATCAGTTCCACGAAAGTCTTGAACCCGCTCCGAGCCTTGCTGATGAAGCCGTCTTCTTGCTTCATGACGGCTGGAACTTGGCGGCAGAGCTGCCGTTTGTTTCTGATTATGTCAGACCGATTACAGTTCCGGAGGTCCGAAAACTGTTTGCCGACAGCCCTGTTGACTCCGATGACGGTCAGGAGGCATCTGCTCAGACGCGACCTCACCTTGCCTCGCGCGTGACAGCATTTTTCCGCGATCTTCCGGATCAGGCGTTTTCGCAGGAAAAACCCGTCACGATCGGTACCATTTTTAATCTTGCTGTTTTCGTGCCGATTGAGGGAATTCTCAGTCGTGAAGGCATTACTCGCTGGGAGCAGGAGGACAGCTCCTGGGAGAAGCGTTTGGTCTTTGACGAACGGGCCGTGCAGCCCTGGATGCTGTGGACTGTTGAACTACTGCTGCTGTGGCTGATCGTCTTCCTGATGACGTACAAGGGAACAAAAAATGCTTTCAGACGCCTGGAAAAACGCCGTCGTAAGCATGAGCAGCCCGGTTTAGACTTAGGAGGGCGTGTGACACCTGGACCAGCAGCTTACAAGATAGTGCCGGAACTTGATAGTGATAGTGAAAGTGAGAACGAGACACAGAAGACAGCCAAAACGCTTAAGGTTAAAAAAGAAAAAGGCGATGGCTTCTTTGGATTTGGCCGGAAAAAGCGGAGAGACGAGCCCGAGACTGAGCCTCCTGATGTCGTCCTCTTTCCTGAAGGGGATGACGTCGATCATAATGATAGCCCTTCCAGGGACCAGGAAGAGGCTGAAATGAAGTCCTTAGCGCTTATCCTGCATCATTACGCTCCGGAGCGGCAGGAAGACCTTGTTCGACTGATGCAGCAGGTGGGAGAGGTGTCTGAAGCGCGGGCCAGGCGTTTATTGAAAGTTCCTTCATTGATCGCGCGGGACATTACGCCACAGCAGGCAAATATCGCGATTGAAAAATTTAATCAAGTGCAGGCTCAGGTCAAGCTGATCACTATGGAGCACTTAGAGCAGCTTCAGAACAAGCAGCGGCAATCTGCCCAATCCCCGGCATCAAAAGCGCTTTCCCAAAGAACTGCTCCTTCGGCTGCTGCCGCTCCTGATACGCGCTACGCCCTGATTCTCAGAAAATTCGATCCTGTGCGGCGAAAAGACGTCCTTGAGCTGTTGTCGGGTTTAAGTGGCACTCCTCTTGTTCAATTACAGCAGAGTCTGAAAACGCCAGCCCTGGTACTGCGTGATGCTTCGAAAGATGAAGCGGCAATGATCGTTCAGCAATTTAAAACCATTCAAGCTGAGGTGAAAATGCTCACTATGTTGGAGCTGCAGAAGTTAATGGCGAGAAAATAGGCGTGATCGCGTTCTCTATAAAGCAGCAGCAGATACTCGGAATCTTTTGTGCGGCCTACGGGGTGTATCTGCTCATTTTTCTTTTTCTGTCCAGTGCCGGAGCCCCCGAAGCTTCTACAGTTCCTCAGCCCGATCCGCCGGACTTGCTCTTCTACCTCGAGCCGCCTGTCGACATTAATACGGCTGACTCCCCTGAATTACGACTTTTGCCCGGTATTGGTCCGGTACTGGCTGAACGCATTATCGATTATCGTCGTCTCAACGGATCGTTTCATGCAGCTGAAGAGCTTGACGAAGTGTATGGCATCGGCCCAAAAACCATACAAAAAATCAGGCCGTATCTGCTGTTCTCACAGTAAGGCTTTTCTCGAGTTTTCGTAGGTATATTCTCTACGGACTGCATTCCGCATAAGAGGACTATGCCGTGATTCGACCTCTGATTCCATTCTTGAGCTGCTTTGTCGGCGGTATTCTTTTTGGCTCTGCTCTCCACAAGATCTTTTCTCCTGCTCTCCTGCCGATCTTTCTGCCCCTTCTGACGCTTACTTTTGGCTGCTGCCTGGCAGTGTGCTATACGTGTTTTCGTCTCGGGTTCCGGCGTGTGAGTAGTGCACTTTTCCTGCTTATCGCCTTTTTGACGGGGAGCACACGCTTTCTTACAGCGAATTCGATCGCTGACGATCACATTATCAATCTGGTGTCCAATGAGCTTGTTACAGTTGCAGGCTATGTTGATCGACCGGTGGAATTCTCAGGATTCAGGCGATATGTCTATCTTAGAGTCAATTGGGTTGAAAAAGGCCGAAAACGCTATGCCGTCAGCGGTAGAATTCGAATCAGCCTCAGTAAACCCTTCTGGCTTTCCACAAGCCTCCCTCAGATCATGTATGGAGATATGCTTCGGGCTCGCGTCTATCTCAAACCCCCGAGAACCTTTGTTGGGGGCCTTGATTATCAAGGATACCTCCGGCGGCAGGGCATCTGTCTGGTGGGAAACTTATACCATGAACGAAATTTTATCAGGCTCGACCGCACAGGAGGAAGTCCTGTGCTGCGTTGGATGTATCAGCTGCGCACCCGGATTTTGAATGTCCTCGATGCCTATGCCCGAAGAACGCGTCCTTACGTCCAGGAAGAAGACCGGGCCATCCAGATTCTCAAGGCCATGACCCTTGGAGAAAAACGCGGCCTGCCTAGAGCTGTCCGCGAGCGCTTTCGGCAGGCCGGTATGTATCACTTTCTTGTGATTTCAGGCGTCCATGTTGGCATTCTGGTCTGGGGCGGCCACTTGCTTTTACAGGCGTTCAGAATACCCCTGCGCCTCCGCAGCGCACTGCTGCCGCTTCTGCTCTGTGCGTATGCTGCCCTGACCGGTTTCCAGTTTCCTGTGATGCGTGCCGTCATCATGGCCAGTATCTTCTCACTCTCGATCTCCTGCAGCCGTGTCTCGGATTCGTTTTACAGTCTGTTGTTTTCAGTCGGCGTCCTGCTATTCCTTGTTCCGCATGCGTTGTATGATCTCAGTTTTCAACTCACGGTTGCCGCCACAGCATCCATCGTACTTTTTTTCCGCGTGTTTCAGCAGCCTCAATGGGAAAACTCCATCCAGCATCTGCCTCGTGTCTTACGATTGGGGGCGATGAGTGTTATGGCCACCGGCGCTGCGATGCTGGGAGTCGCGCCGTTGTTGTTGCTGCATTTCGGCCGGCTCTCACTCTGGTCTTTTGTGTCTAACCCACTGGCTCTTCCGCTCATCAGCATCCTCTTACCGTTAAGTCTGCTCACAGAGCTGTTTGCATTGCTTGAACCGCTTTGCCGGGACTTTCTTACGCCGTTCTTAAGTGTCTGTGTCCTGTGCACACGCCTGTTGATGGGGTTATGTGATCTTTTTCCGCCGGTCGAACTGGAAATTCCCAATCTTCCAGGATGGCTGGTCATCGTCTATTATGTTTTCCTGTTCAGCCTGCTCAAGATTAGCTCTAAAAGACCAGCCAGGATATGATGGATTCTTTGTCCGCTGAAGCTGCTGCATAATCCGTTGTTAGCAATTGTTCAGGTATCCTGTTTGTACATAGTCTTCCGAGGCAATGCTTTTTCAAAACATCTAAAGGAGCAAAAAGTTGATAAAAAACATGAAAAAAGTTGACAAAATTGAGTGAATACACCTTATTTAAAATGTTGGATTACTAATTTATATTGGTGTTACAGAGATGTGACCTGTATTAAACTAGCCTCAGCAAATGGGACGATTATTAATGTTACAACTTACTATCTGGGGCTGACAGGGCAATATTATCGAATCTAAGGTAATGAGAAGTAGGGGTAAAATTTAATGAAATCGAAAACACACAAATATCAAAAAAGTGTAGATTCTTTGGAGCTTTTATTGATAGTACGGGGAGTGCTAATTCTACTAGCTATCTTAAGCATAGCTATAGCAATGACTGTTACTTTAGAAACGTTATTGCTCTTTTATTCAGTACTTGCTATAATTATAGCTATAAATATATTTGCGTTTTTGTTTTTTAGAAATGTTGATTTTTTCAAAGATTTCTCTCTGCCGAAAATAAAAGTCTCTCAAATTAGAAATCTGAAAGATTGGATATTACATTTGCTTGGGGGAATAACTTTAACATCATCTAATCATCTAAGGAAATATCCAGAACTCTCGGTTATCAAGATTATACTTAAGAAAAAAGGGGAAGAAGTTTATGCAATTTCACTGCTCACAGCTATGCTTAGTTTGTTGTATTTTCTTGTTGCACAATTTGTGAAATCAGCGAACTTATCTACTGAAAAAGGGATTGTTCCTGCCCTTCTTCTCGGATTTGGAGTTTTGGCGTCTATTAATCAATTTTTGATGGAGTACCGTCTAAAAAAAGGTTTTTACGGAAAGAATAAATACGAAGCTATGGACATTATTAATTTTGTAAGAAAGAATTCTGGTTCTATTAATTTTGGCGATAGAGGAAAACCTAAACCGCTTATGAAAAGGGAAGATTTAGAGGATATAAAATTAAAGATAAGACATTCTGGAGTGGTAGAAGCTCCAACAGGTTAAAAAAGGAATAAGCTATGGATAAAATTACATTATTTATAAGCCAGGCTATTAACACTCTAATGCTTGGTAGACCCGTAAAAACTGCATTAGGGCTTGTGTGTGGATTATGCATTCATTCTTTCTCTATTATGTTCAAGTCTGTATTAGAGGGTTTTTCTTGGCTTAGTGGTGATATCCCAATGTTGAATTGTTTGGGTTTAGGACTCGGTTTACTATATCTTCCCGATATTATACTTAATTTTGTGGCAAGAGATCGTTTCTCTGAAAATATTCGTGAAATTTTTGATATGCTTGAAGATGCTAAAAAGAGAGGCATACTTTCTGAACGCAAGTTGAATGAGTTGGGCTTAGAAACCTGTAGAAAAGTTATTGCCAATGTCTCCACTCATCAGGTAGTGATTTCAAAAGACGAAGCTGAGCTTAAAATCTCAGGCAAACAAAGAAAGTGCCAGTTGAATTGACCTTGATTTAGATTTTTATCTTATACTGTTCCATTATGCAGTAAACAAAATTCTTGTATTGTATGTACTTTTGCTCACTTTCGCATTGCAAAGGAGCTATCTCAAAGTAATTGCTAACAAACCACTGCACGGTGCCCCCCACCCTCTTTGCTCGCCATAAACGTTTAGGCGGTTGGTAGCGGCTTCCTAGTACCGGTCAAAGCGCGTGAGGGTCGCGTGGATGGAAGCGTTATGCCTTTTACAGCATCTTCAATTTATCAAATCCCAAAACCCAACCAGTGAATCAACGTTATCCCATATCACGATAACGAGAGGGACGGGAGAGAATTTCTCTCCCAAGTCAAAATAGCTTGACGGAGGCAACAACCGGGCTACTCTTGGTCCGAAGATAATAATGATGTGATGCTTACGGAAGCCATAGGAACAATTGGAGGCTCAGTCCTGCGGAATTCATTGAGAGCTTTGAACTATATTTTGACGAATTTCCCTCCTTTTGTCGATATTATCAGAAGAATTACAGCTTTCTCATCTCTGTAGTGTTTTTTGCTGTGTTGTATTAATGGCTCTGGTACAGATATCCCAAAATGCTCTTGAAAAGAGAATTAAACGCCGTATCCGGTCCCGGACGCAGCATTTCTACGCAGTGGTGCCTCCCGGATTTGAGGATACTGCCTGTCGGGAGCTGGCTGCCTGCGGTATTTCGGCCCGGCAGGAAGAGCGCGGGGGTGTTGCCTTTTCAGGACAATGGGAGGACTGCTGGAAAGCCCATCATGCTGCCAGAATTCCTGCCAGAATTCTGGTCCGCCTGGATAGATTTTACTGCACACGTTTTGAACAGCTGGAAAAACATGTCAGGAGATTCCCGTGGGAGCTTTGGATCAGGCCCCATCACGTGCTGGCTTTTCAAGTCGATGCACAACGGTCCGCACTCTATCATGAAGGCGCTGTCCGGGAACGCCTTGAAAGTTGGGTGACAGAACGCCTGGCTCCCTGGCGGGTCATTTCGCCTGAACCCGGGCCGGAACCTGCTATGCAGACCGTTTATGTTCGTATTCTGCGGAATCACGTGACCGTCAGTCTCGATTGCAGCGGAGAACTGCTCTATAAACGCGGCTATGAAAAACATGTGGATTTTGCGCCGTTACGCGATAATATTGCTGCAGCAATTCTTCAGGAAGCGGACGTTTCTGGCTTTGATACATTCGTTGACCCGATGGCGGGCAGCGGAACTTTTGGGCTGGAAACACTTTTACTGCTTGCAAAGAGGGCTGCAGGGCATTACCGTCATTTTGCCTTTGAGGACTTTCCGGTCTTTCGGCCTGCAGCCTATCGCCATGTCCTCAAGACCGTATTCGCTGAGCGACGTGTTTCAGCCAGGCTCAGCTCACTTATTCTATGTGACGTCCGAAGACGTTCACTCGACATTATACGCTATAACCTGAAATGCATCGCAGAACAGGGCATTGACACGGGAAGAGTCAGCGTGAAACAGCTGGATTTTTTTCAGACAGGGGCAGAACTTATCTCCGGCAACACGTTGATTTGTCTCAATCCACCTTATGGAATGAGACTCAAAAGCGCGCAGAGCACGCGGAATTTTTTCGTAAAACTCGGCCAGCATCTGCGCCGATACTGGAAAGGCTGTTCTTTTGCCGTGATCGCTCCTGGAGAGGAGGCCGAGAGGGCTTTGGCGCTGCCGAGTTCCCAGAAGATGTTATTTCATAACGGAGGGATTTCTGCTGCTGTGCTTATTGGAACTCTCCAGAAATGATGGTACTCTGCCGTAGCACACTGCGATGCGGCAAGTGCTGCTGAGTGTCGCAGGCATTCTCCAGTGAGCGTCGATGTTGTTGTCTGCGAAAACCTGACCGTGTTCGACAGGCTGAGGCTCTGGTCCGCAGGCTTATTCCAGGAGAAAAATATCTTTAATCCAAAGCTCTGTGTCCGCTGGAAGTGCTGGTTCGCTGTCCTTCAAGAGTTTGAGACTGATTTGCTCGACAGCTCTGTTTTTACTGAAGACGAAACGGCTGTAATAGTCATGGGCCTTAAAAGGACTGCCGGCAGCAGTATGCTGAATTGCCGTGCGAAATACCGCAGCACGTCCGTGCTCCACAAGCGAGGCCATATCCGGAGCATCCAGGGTCTCTTCCGCGCTGTCCCTTCCTGCCTTGATCACGAAATGTTCAAATTGTTTTGCTGTTTCAGACACGGTAACATTTGCGACAGGGCTTCGGTGAGGTAGCATCATGCTGTTGCGCATGGTTGAGACGAGAATCATAGCTCGATATTTCCGCGAGCGTCCAGGGCCTGAGTCGACAGGAATGATGAGCTGGCTGCGATCGCGCGAAAGTCGATGCGGACTGTGCAGCGGGAGCTGGTGGAGCCGTGGAGCAAGGTGGAAAAAGGCAGCAGACAGGAGCAGTACGAGCAACAACACTGTCGGAACCCGCGTTGTCTGACCGCCGCCACAACTGCCATGTTGTATCCGCAGCTTTTGTAATATCGGGCGCGGGAAAGAGGGGGAGCGAAGAGCGCAGGTGCCCCACGTAAAAAAGCCTACAGCGCTGAACGTGAGAAAAAAGGCGTGTGAGAACAGTGCGTAAGGCATTGAGAACAGAAGAATGCTGATATCTCGTTGACTTTGTGTGAAAAGCAGGTGCTGCCATTGGCTCATTTTGCCGGGAATCGTGGAACTTTCCGGAAAAGCCAGGAGCAGGATGCCGTTGAGGGCCTGTGTGGCGAACAGCAAGACGCCGGCAAGCGTTCGAAAAAGGATGCTTTTCCTGAAACGATGGTACGCAGTTGCAATAAAAACTCCTGCAAATGGGATAAAGGGGACGCAGTCAAACTGGAAGGGGATGTTGGCAAACATGCCGTAGTTACTGAAAAGGTAGATTGAATAGAGCACAGTGCCTGTGCCGATCAGCAAGATCCCGTCCCAGACTTTAAAAGAAAGGAAATAGAAGATACCACAGAGCGCCAGCCAGTAAATCGGAGACGTTGACAGCAGACCATACTGTCCGTTCAGCAGGCTCCCGATTGCAGCTTCCCAGGCACGATCCGCCTGAATGCCGAATTTGGGTTTGACATTGCTCCAGAAAATGAGTCCGGCTGCTCCAAGAAGCATGAGAATGATAATCAGTTTGACAGCGATGGTTAGACTCGTCGGTTCCTGTAAGCCGCGAATGAATTCGCGGGTGTCGACGTTTGAGATGAGCAGACGCAGGATAAAAATCAGCAACAGACCTGCTAAAATGAGTTTGAGGGTCGGAAAAAACAGAAGCGGGAAGGAAAATGCGATCGCGATCCAGCCGAAAAAGGCGCTGTTATGCGATTTTGTCATCGCAAGGCTCAGACGGAACGTCTCCAGAGCCATGGCGCTGAGAGCAAGAGCCTTGACGATGATGCTAGCGATTTGTAAAATGACTGTGCTCTGCAGGAGCGCTGACAGCTCGAGCTCAGGAGAGACATGGAGAAAAGGCAGGGAAAGTACGTACAGTCCGGAACTCAGCGTGAATAGCATCCCGGGTTGAATGAGCTCCGACTGATAATGGAAGGCTCTGAAGAGAAGAAAGGCTTTTAGGACCAGGATGCCTAATATAAGCGTTTTAAACGCTGTCATTGGGGAGGAAAGTTCTTTCTGGATGATCTGGAGCCAGAAAAAGATGAGAATGCTGAAGTAACTGTAAACATCATATTTCAGAAATTTTTTTTCAGATACAACAGACAATCTGGGGGAGAGGTAGAGCCAAATCGAACTGAAGAAGAGAAAGATGCCTGGAAGCCACAGCGAAAAAACCGTCGGGAGGAAATGAATCTGCTGACCCCAGGGGTCGAGATCCAATGCTCCGGGCAGAACAGTTTGCACCCAGAGAAAGGAGATGAACAGCGAAACCAGCAGTAAGAGCAAACAGCTCACTGTAAACAGTCGAAATGTCATGAAAATATTTTAGCGAAAATTCACTGTCACATATTCTCGTTGCTGCTCGAATCGTCCGCTGAAATCCTGGTTCCAGATCGTTCGCATGAAGACAAAGTAGATCGCATTCTCGCGCATATCCCGCAAGGGCAGTGTGGCCCGCCCTTTTTCACGATACATGACCTGCGCAACGATCCGTCGGCAAACAAGCAGTCCTTCCTGCCAGCGAACATCGTTAAAACGATGCTTGCTGGCGTCTTCATAGTACCAGTAATGGGGGGCCTGCTTCGAGAGCATCAGCAATGTCTTCGGGTTAAACGGCTCTTCCGCCATGCCAAGGTCTGTAAAACCTTGAATCTGCTCGAACGCGACACCGTCTCGAGCTTGTTCGAATGACTCGGATTGCAGGGACGCATTGACCAGAACACTGCCGGGTTCTTTAAAAAACAGAACGATGCTGAAGCTGTTTTTCTCGAGCGTAATCTGGTGATTCGCAATAGGGATCAGCTGTCCGTGTTGTTCGAAGGCCACAGCAAAATACTTGTCGATTTCAGGGAGCTGCATGAGCTGGGCATCGGCAGACTGGACGAATGACACCAGCGTGAAAAGGCAGATCGTAACAGCAATCCATGTTTTCATAATACTGTTCATATACATAAGTAGGGCGCCGATATGAAATCCGCAGGCAAATAGTTACGGAACACGTATCAGCGAGATCATTTCAGCATCCGAAGCACAACAGCAGCCCCGAACACAGCATATTTGTTTGTTAGCTCGCACCTCTCCGTATAATATTATTTTTTCACGACCAATCCTAATTGTATCATTTTCTTCTCAATATCTTGAAACCCCAGGAACACATCCTGAAAATACTTTTTCAATACTGATGGAGCATCACTGTGTTTCATGGTTCCCTACTGAAGCACATACTTGGGATAGGAAGCTGCTTAATGAGCGAATCAATAAAACGAGTTTGGGCTGCCCCGTTCCAGACGATATTCCGTTGAAAGTCTGGTTGAATTTCTAAGATACCTTTTTGATACATTCGATACAAATCAGCGCATGATCGTAGCTCGTTGTAGGCAACAATATCATCTGGCGGTTCAGTGATATAATCCGACTCGTAAAATGCCTGTTCTTCTATTTCCTGAATATGCTTTTGTTGATGATACATTTCCATACACTCGCCTCAGAGAAGGTGTCCGTTATCATACGTACATGACTCATCATACTTCAGTATTTTCAACGAGGGACATATTACAGCCGCTCCATTATCTCGTCAACATTTTTACAAAAATTATGGGGCAAGAGTGAGCTGACTAAGGTGCTAAATCGTGTACACCCGTGAGGCATCCATGATTTTGATATCGTTGTTCTGCATCACTTCAATAGCGCGGTCGTTATCGTCGAAACGGAAGACCATCAGAGCTTTATCCACAGAATCTCTTTCAGGAAAAGCGTACAAGTATTCGACGTTGACATTGTTGTGGTGCAAGACTTCCAGGACGCCTGCGAGACCGCCAGGTTGATCGGCGACTTCGAGAGTCACGATGTCGGTCTCCTGCACGGTGTAATGCTGTTCTTTCAGCACAATATACGCATCATCAGGGTGATCGACAATCATACGTAAAATGCCGAAATCAGAGGTGTCAGCCAGAGAGAGTGCCCGGATATTGAGGCCCTCATTGCCAAGTACGCGAGTGACTTCGGACAGACGCCCGCTTCTGTTTTCCAAAAACACGGAAATTTGTTTGACTTTCATAATATTCAACGCCTGGAACAGCGGCCTCCTGCCGTTTCTTTCAGATCTTCGTCAGGAGACCGAAGTTCCCAGGCCCTGCAAGTAAAGAGGACTTGTGCTTAATACAAATCCCGCTTATCAATCACGCGCACTGATTTGCCCATGCTGCGCTCGATCGAGCGTGGCTCCACCAACTTAATGTTCACAACAATGTTCAGGGTACTCTCAATTTCGCGTTGGATTTTTTTCTTGAGTTTTTCAAGCCCTTTGACTTCATCAGAAAAGATCGTTTCATTGACTTCAACCTGGACCTGAAGCTGATCGAGCGAGCCCACACGGTCTACCACCAAAAGATAATGCGGTTCGGCTTCTTCAATCTTCAGCAAGACACTTTCGATCTGCGATGGAAAGACATTAATGCCTCGAATGATAAGCATATCGTCTGTGCGGCCTTTGACTTTGCTGATTCTGGGGGAGGTTCTTCCGCAATGCGGGCATTCGCCCTCGGTCAGGGTGACGATATCGCCAGTGCGGTAACGAATCAGCGGAAGCCCCTCTTTGGTCAGGGTCGTGATGACGAGCTCTCCGCTTTCTCCCCGGGCGACAGCGTGTTCTCCGCCCGGTTCGATAATTTCAGGATAAAAATGATCGGAGAAGAGATGCAGGCCGTCCTGACCTTCATAGCATTCAACTGCCACACCGGGGCCGATAATTTCAGAGAGGCCGTAAATATCAAGCGCTTTGAGATCCCAGCGGGCCTCGATCTCTTGCCGCATACTGTGGGTCCAGGGCTCTGCGCCGTAAATGCCGACCCGCAGCTTGAATTTTCTCGGATCGATACCCATTTCATGCGCCTCTTCAGCCATAAATATGGAATAGGACGGTGTACACGTGATCACAGTGGAGCCGAAATCCTCCATGAGCTTGAGCTGCCGTTTCGTGCCGCCGGCGGAGGCAGGAACCACAGAAGCTCCGAGTTCCAGGACTCCGTAATGGACGCCCAGACCTCCAGTAAATAAGCCATAGCCGTAAGCGTTCTGGACAATATCATCCTTTGTAAGCCCGGCTGCCGCCAACGTACGGGCCATCACTTCCGACCACAGAGCAATATCCTTTTTAGTGTACGCGACAACGGTCGGATTCCCTGTTGTCCCGCTTGAGGCGTGGATCTCCAGGATTTCGCTCATCGGGACTGCAAAGAGATTGAAGGGATAATTGTCCCGTAAATCCGTTTTTCGGGTAAAGGGGAGCTGATGGATATCGTCAATAGAGGAAATATCGGATGGAACGATCTCGTGCCGATCAAAGGCATCCCTGTAAAAAGGGACGTTCTCATAGACGCGCTGAACTAATGCACGGAGTCGCTTGGACTGGAGCTCTTGTAAGGCCCCAGCTTCCATACACTCTCTCTCTTTCTGCCAGATCATCATCTCTTCATTGCAGGCTGAAAACTCCTGATTAAGGCCCTGGCCGCCTCTTGCGACTAGAATTCTCATCAGTGCTCCCAACCCTCCTTTTTTCGTAGATGGTAGGGTGAAGCAACGCGAAAAGTCTGCCCAGACCCCCGGAGACCTGTCAAGTTTTTACGCAGGCGAATTTGCGGGAAATACCCTGAGCCGAAAAAAAAGCGAGTTTTTGCTTGACGCCCGTGCTTCCCTCCTGCTAACTTTTCCATTCTTCACATGATAATAAGGCGTGAGCGGCTTCTCGTGATCACCCAGTAACCCAGCGCAGCTGATTGAGTCGAAACAGGCCTGAACATTTCCTGAACGCACACTCAGGAAGTCTTTGCAGAAGATGCGATTATGCTTATGGAGAAGACAGGAGAGCAGATTTTCTCGGTCACGGAGTTGACCAAATTGATGAAGGGGGAACTGGAAGAACAGTTTGCAAATATCTGGGTCGAAGGCGAAATCTCGAACCTGGCGCGCCCCCGCTCCGGGCATGTATATTTTACGTTGAAAGATGAGAATGCGCAGATACGGGGCGTCATTTTTAAATTCGCAGGAAGGCGTTTAAAGATTGTGCCGGAAAACGGCATGAAGGTGCTGCTGCGTGGCTCGTTGTCGGTCTATGAAGCACGAGGAGAATACCAAATTCTTGTCAATGACGCTGAAGCACAAGGTGCTGGTGCGCTTCAGGCTGCATTCGAGCAATTGAAAGTCCGGCTTGAGCGCGAAGGCTTGTTTGATGACGCCCATAAAACCCCCCTGCCGCTGCTCCCGAAAAAAATTGCTGTTGTTACTTCAGCGACCGGTGCGGCGATCCGCGATATTCTGCAGGTGATACACCGGCGTTTTGCCAATGTACACGTGTTCATTGCGCCGGTTCTGGTACAGGGGGCAGATGCGCCTCGTGACATTGTGCGTGCAATTGAGATGTGCAATCAGCTCCCGGATCTTGATGTCTTGATCGTCGGGCGAGGCGGCGGTTCGCTTGAAGATTTGTGGGCGTTTAATGAAGAAATCGTGGCCCGGAGTATTTTTGCGTCAAAGATTCCGGTGATCTCTGCGGTCGGACACGAGATCGATTTTACGATTGCCGATTTTGCCGCTGATCTGCGAGCCCCGACTCCCTCGGCAGCAGCGGAACTGGTGGTGCAAAATAAAGAGAACCTGGTCCGCACTGTTCATGTTCTGAGAACGCGTCTGAACACTGCTCAGTTGAATGAACTGACCCGCCTGAAGAGCTCTGTACGTCACTACCGGCAGCGACTTCAAGACCCTCGTAAAAGTATCCGTGAGCGTCAGCAGCGAACTGACGATGTCCAGCAACGTTTACTGCTGGCCTGGCGGTCGCTGCTGGAAAGAAAACGCGCTCGATGCAGCACAGCAGTCGGCAAACTGGAAACGTTGAGTCCGCTGGCGCTCCTGGCAAGAGGTTACGCGGCCTGCCGGCACGCTGAACACTTGGGCCCAGTGAGAGCACTGCAAGACGTGCAGATACATGATGAGCTTCTGCTCAGAGTCAGCGATGGAGAATTACGCTGCGCGGTGTCCCAGAAATATCCATTGCCACGGGCTGAAAGCTCTTGGGGAGGACAAGAAGCATGATGAGTTTTGAGGAGGCGTTGCAACAACTGGAACTGTCGGTACAACAATTGGAATCAGGAGACTTAACGCTTGAGCAGGCGCTCGAAACATTTGAACAAGGGGTGAAAATGTCTCGCTTGTGTAGCCGAAAACTTGAGGAATCTGAGAAAAAGATCGAGCTGTTGCTGAGTGTTGAAGACGGAAATGCCCAAACCGAGCTGTTTGATACGAACAGCCTGAGCGAGTAGGTCGGCTCCAGCCTATGGATATGACACAATCGTTACAAGATGTTCTGTCGGAAAAACGTCGGATTGTGGACGCTGTTCTGGAAAAATATCTCCCTCCCGTATGCGAAAAGCCGTCGGTTATTCACGAGGCGATGCGCTACAGCATGACTGCCGGAGGAAAGCGATTACGTCCGATCGTGTTGTTGATGACAGCAGAGCTTTTCGGAAAGAGAGCAGAAGATTTTGCGTTTGCAGCAGCGGCAGTCGAGATGGTTCACGGCTATTCTTTGATTCATGATGATTTGCCTGCGATGGATGATGACGATCTCAGGCGTGGAAAACCGACAAATCATAAGGTGTACGGCGAAGCGATTGCGATTCTTGCCGGAGATGCATTGCTGACGCTGGCGTTTCGGACATTGAACGATCCTGTCCATACCACCCGTTTTTCTCCGGAAGTCCTGCTGGCTGCAGGCCATGAACTGGCGTTGGCCGCTGGTACTGCGGGCATGCTTGGGGGCCAGGTGCTTGACCTTCAGGCCGAAGGTCGAACGATCTCTGCCAAAGAGCTGGAAGCGATCCATCGTTGGAAAACCGGCAAACTGCTGACCGCATCGCTGCGAATTGGCGCAATTCTGAGTGCTGCTGAAAAACCGCATCTCGATGCATTGACGCGTTATGGCGAAGGCATCGGTCTGGCTTTTCAGGTCGTTGACGATATTCTCGATCTTGAAGGTAATGCTGAGGAACTTGGGAAAAATCCGGAACGCGATCTGCAAAAGGAAAAATCTACTTATCCGGCGCTTTTCGGTCTTGACGAATCGAAAAAGATCGCCGGAACTCTTATCAACGATGCGAGGCAGGCCTTGTCTCTGTTTGGAGAACGCGCGCGCCGTTTAGAACAACTCGCTGAGTACATATACACGCGACGTCATTGAAGAAATGTGTAATGTACCCATTGTTTTTGCAATGGTCTTGGATTGAACGTTCTCTTCTTCAAGAATACATTTCAACGTGTCAGGTCAAAGACTTGACTTCACAAAATTTTGATACCCGCAAGGGAGCTTGGAAAAGATTTTATGGAGTCAGGTCCATACGATATTTTGGAAACATTATTAGAACAAATTCACAGCCCGGAAGATCTCAGGACACTTTCAGAAGACCAACTCCCCCAGCTTGCTGATGAAGCCCGCCAGCTGATTATTTCGACCCTCGCCAAAACCGGAGGGCATCTGGCGTCGAATCTGGGGGTGGTCGAGTTGACAATTGCACTGCACTATACTTTTGAGACGCCAAAAGATAAACTTGTCTGGGATGTCAGCCATCAGGCTTACACACATAAGATCCTCACCGGACGGCGGGAGCAATTTCATACCATTCGTCAGCCCGGAGGACTTTCTGGTTACTGCAAGCTGACAGAAAGCCCCTACGACAGCTTTGGGGCCGGGCATAGCGGCACATCGATCTCGGCCGCTCTCGGCATGGCTGAAGCGCGTGATGTGCGTGGAGACCAGTTCAATGTTGCTGCGGTTATCGGCGATGGCTCACTGACGGCAGGGCTTGCGCTGGAGGGGCTGAATAATGCCGGTGCTAAAAAACGCAGAAAATTTATTGTGGTTCTGAATGATAATGAGATGTCTATTTCTCCGAATGTTGGAGCGTTGTCACGATATCTGAACCGTCTTATCACCGGAAATTTTTATAATAAACTGAAGGGAGAAGTTGAATTCCTGGTGAAAACAATCCCCAGCATCGGCGAATCTGTGTTCAAATTCGGGAAACGTTTTGATGAATACCTGAAAGGCTTTGTTACGCATGGAATCCTTTTCGAAGAACTTGGCTTTAAATACGTTGGTCCGATTGATGGGCACGATCTGCATCAAATGATCGAAACCTTTCAGAATGTCCGCGATCATGTCGATCGGCCGACACTGATCCATGTTGTCACTCGTAAAGGGAAAGGATTTAAACAAGCGGAAAAAGACGCAACAGCCTATCACGGCGCTCCCCCGTTTTGTGTGGATACCGGAGAGTTTACAGCACAGGAAACTCCGGCAGTGCCGAGCTATACAAAAATTTTTGGCAACAGCCTTGTGCGTCTGGCCGAAGATGACGAGAAAATCATTACGATTACCGCTGCGATGTGTCCAGGCACCGGATTATGCGGCTTTTCCGAGCGCTTTCCGGATCGTTTTTTCGATGTGGGCATTGCCGAGCAGCATGCTGTAACATTTGCCGCCGGTCTGGCCGCAGAGGGGCTGAAGCCTGTTGCAGCGATTTATTCCACATTTTTACAGCGAGCCTACGATCAAGTGTTGCATGATGTCTGCCTGCAAAATCTTCCGGTCACATTTGCTCTGGATCGAGCCGGTCTGGTCGGCGCTGACGGCCCGACACACCATGGAGTCTTTGATTATTCGTTTCTGCGTCACTTGCCGAATATGGTGGTGATGTCTCCGAAAGATGAGAACGAACTGCAACATATGCTGAAAACCGCGATTGAATATCCTGGACCGGCTTCGCTGCGTTACCCGAGGGGCAGTGGATTCGGGGTCGAATTAGATCCTGAACCGGACCTCCTGCCGGTGGGAAAAGCGGAAGTGCTGCGAGAAGGAAATGACCTGCTGCTCTTGGCTGTCGGCAATCCGGTTTCAGCAGCCCTCGAAGCCGCTAAAAATCTCCAAGAAGAAGATGAAGTGTTTGATCCGGCTGTTGTAAATGCGCGCTTTGTGAAGCCTCTGGATAAGGATCTCATTCTGGATTATGCCCGCAACTGCGGAAAAATCGTCACTGTTGAAGAAAATGTCCTGCAAGGAGGCTTTGGCAGCGCTGTATTGGAGTTGTTGCAGGAGTATGGCTTGTATGACGTGCGCATTCGCTGTATTGCGCTGCCGGACAAATATATCGAACACGGCAGCCTCGGTCGGCTGCGCCGTAAATACGGTCTCGACGCCGAAGGGATTGCGAACGTGGTTCGTGAGATGCTCGGTTCCTGACCTGTTTCACACAGCTCGTGAGAGGATTCTAAAACATGGCTGCTCTGAATATTCGCTATGCTACTCTCGCTGATCTCGACGCCTGTTATGAGATTGAATCGGCATGTTTTTTGCCGTCGGAAGCCGCTTCTCGCGCTGCAATCGAAACGCGTATCACGACCTTTCCGCAAGGCTTTCTTGTGGCTGAATTGAATGGAAACGTGGTGGGACAGCTCAACAGCGGAGCCACGAACCTGGATGACCTCACGAATGAAGAGTTCAAGCAATTGATCGGTCATGATCCGCACGGAAAGCACCTGGTTATTTTTTCGCTTGCCGTGCTGCCGGGATCCCAGAGGCAGGGTATTGCAGGACGTTTGTTGCGCCAGTATCTTTATGACGCCGAAAGGAGTGGCAGGGCAGCGGTTCTTCTGCTCTGCAAGTCGCCTCTGATTGGGTTCTATCAGCGTTTCGATTTCGTCGATCACGGCAAATCAGCCTCCACTCACGGCGGATATGAGTGGCATGAAATGGCGAGGATTTTTTGAGGGCGTCACGTTGTCTCCCTTTGCGGTAACCGGTGAAGCTTTTTGAGCGCAGGCAAGAACCTGTATGCCGACAGTTTGATAAGAAAAGTTCATTGTACTCTGTGAGCATAAGTTGTGTTCACACCGTGTTGAAGAGTGGGGATTTTCATTGTGATGGAGGTGAATAGGTCAATGCAGGAAAACAATCTGCCTATCGGAGCAGGGAAAAGTACTTTTACGTATATCGAATCTGAGGCGCTTTTTGCCTTTTTGCCGCTTTATGAGACGACACGCTTTCTGGATATTGCTTGTGGAAACGGTGCGTACACGCTTGCAGTTGCTGAGAAGATTGGGCCAAAAGGACGTGTGTTCGCACTGGATCTCTGGGAAGAGGGGATTGGCCTGCTGCGGGAAGAAGCGGCCGTGCGTGGAATAGACAACGTGCAAAGTGTTGTGGGAGATGCCACGCAGAAGTTTCCCCTGGATCTCAGCGATATCGATGTGTGTTTTATGTCCTCGGTCTTACACGATTTTGTCCATATTCAGGGGGCTGAAGCGGTCTTGGAAAACTGTGTTGACGTTCTGAGACCTAATGGTACCCTGGTGGTGGTGGAGTTCAAAAAAATCGATGGGCCTCCTGGACCTCCTCTTCGGAGTCGAATGACCCCTGAAGAGGTTGAAAAACTGGTGACGACTTACGGCTTTCGCAAGGAATGCGAAAGCGAGATCGGACCTTGCCATTATGCGATGCGCTTTCGTCTTTTGAATTCAGACTGAGAGTCGGAATCCTGTCGCGACGATGACGCTTCTGTCGTGATGACTGGGTGCTTGCACGCGGGAAAGCCAGCTTTACTCCCTAAAAGGCATCGCGATACCTGCTGCTGCAACCCTGCGGCGCTTATGAGCGGGGATTACAGTTTCGCTGCTTTCATCATCCGATCGATTTCACGCAGGAGGTTTTTGTTGATTTCTTCAGCCTCTTGCCTGCTGCTGGCTTCACTTGTCACACGCAGGATCGGCTCGGTGTTTGAAGGACGGATGTGCGCCCAGGCGTTACGTTTGTCGAAAAAGATTTTCAAACCATCGGTCATATCGGTATGAGCGCCGGCGTACTGCGATTTTAACTGCTCTAAAATTCCAAAAATTTGGTCGGAACTGAGCTGGACTTTTTGTTTGACCATGAAATAGCGCGGAATGGCGTCTACGAGTTCCGAGATTGTTTTCTCGCTTTCCGCCATGTATTGTAAGACAAGCGCCATGCCGATAAAGCTGTCGCGGCAAGGATGTATCTCCGGAATCATCACCCCGCCGTTTCCTTCGCCCCCCACAATCGCATGGCAGTCGAGAATTTTATCGATGACATTGCTTTCTCCGATTTTGGTCGAGTAGATCGGGCACTCATGCCGCTCGGCAATATCCTGAACAGCGCGCGAGGTCGAGAGATTGACCACGACCGGACCCGGTGTTCTGGAGAGCACGAAGTCCACAGCCAGAGCCAGAGTATAATCCTCACCGATTGCTTCACCGCGTTCGTTGATAATTGCCAGCCGGTCGGCGTCAGCATCCTGCGCAAATCCCACATCTGCACCGGATAGCTGGGTGGTGGAGCACAGCTGCGTCAAATTTTGCGGCGTTGGCTCGGGTTCTCTGGGAAAAATCCCATTCGCTTCGGTGCTGATCGGAATTAACTGACATCCCAGGCTCTGGAGTAATTTCGGCGTCATCAAGGAGCCCGCGCCGTTGCAGCAGTCAAAAGCGACTTTAAAATGCTTAGAGCGGATCAGTTCGGCATCGACGTAGTCCAGGACTTTGTCGAGATGTGAAGTGATGGCATGGCTATCGTGCTTGATACTTCCGATTTCTTCGTCCGGGCAGCGCCGAAAATTGCTGTCATGATAGATTTCCACCACGGAGCGGGCTTCGTATTCGTCCAGGAATATCCCATTTTTCCCAACAAATTTCAACGCATTCCATTTTGCCGGATTGTGGCTGGCGGTGATAATAATCCCGCCGACGGCATCGGTCTCTTTGGTGCGAATCTGTACCGAAGGCGTGGAACAGACTCCGACATTCACCGGCGTGCAGCCGGTGGATAATAATCCCGCATACACAGCATGCAGCAGCATTTCGCCGGACGTTCTGGTGTCGCGTCCGACCATGACACGTCCGGGGCCGGCAAACGTGCCAAAGGCTTTGGCAAAACTTTCGATAAGCTGTGGCGTGAGGAAATCTCCGACAACTCCCCGCACACCGCTGATACTGATTTTTAAGGCATGAACTCTGGCCATAGGATTGTTATCAGTGAATTATAACGTTACAAGTGATACAAGTGTTTGAACGGCTTGCGTGTTAATGCACTTGTAACTGCAGTTCACTGCTCACAGCATTGCTTTGCGGACTTCAGTCTTTCCGCGTTGTAAGAGGTTTTCGGCGTCGTCGGCATGCCGGCTTTCGGCAATGACACGGATGATGGCTTCGTTGCGAGAGGGCCGTATGTGAAGCCAGTCAGAATCGAAAAACACTTTGACACCATCGGTCAGGTCGATGTCACGATCGGCGAAGATTTCTGAAATACGCCGTAAGACCCGATGGAAGACATGAACCGGGCAGCGGATGAAATCCTTTCTGATTGTATAACTCGGGAAGGTTTTCACAATATCAGAAATCGTTGTTTGGCGTTTGGCGAGCATCTGCAGGATAATTCCGATCGAGGCAATACCATCGAAGCCGTATAAAAAATCAGGAAATACGGCTCCGCCGCTGCCTTCGCCGGCCAGGACGCCTGCAATTGAACGCATACGTTCGATAATATATTTCTGCCCGATGCGGGTTCTGGTGACCCTGGAATGATAACGGGCTGCCAGATCATCGATTATGCTGGAGGTCGACACATTCGTCACAATGTGACCTCCGGGAGATTCGGACAAGACGTAGTCAGTCAGCAGGGCGAAGGTATATTCTTCCTCCAGTGGCTCCCCCAGCTCGGAAATCACCATCAGACCGGTCGCGTCGAGGTTAATATAGAATCCGGCATCGGCCTGAATTGGTTTCACGATCTGGCAGGCTGCCTGGGTGTTTTTCGCTTCAGGCAGTGAGTAATATCGGGCGTCCGGCGAAGGCTCGTTATTGATCGTCAGGACTTCGCAGCCAAGTTCTGTAAGCAACTGGTCGGCAAATTGCGAGGCACTGCCATTACAGCAATCGAGGACGATTTTAAACTGCCGCTCCCGAATGACGTCAACATCGAGGAAGTGCTTGAGGGCAGTGGAATACGACTCTCGCGCTGCTCCGTAGTGGAGCAGTTTCCCCAGATGATTCCAGGCTTTTGAGTTAAAGGAGCCGTTATAAAAAATATCCAATAGCTCCTCGTCCCGATAGCTGTTTAAAGACGCGCCGTCAGCATCGAAAAATTTCAGGGCCTTCCATTCGGCCCCGGAAGTGGTTCCTGAGATCGACACGCCGCCTTGTGCGCCGAGCTGAGTAATCGCATGCTGCATCACCGGCGTCGGCAGTACCCCAAGATCGTAGACATCGATACCGGTTGAAAGCAGTCCAGAAATGACCGAGGATTTCAGCCGCTCTCCAGCTCGTCTGGTATCGCGGGCCAGGACGACTTTTCCCGATTCGAGATAAGTTCCAAATGCACAGGCAAAATCTATTGCTGACATAATGATACGCTGTGTAATGTGTAACGAGTGAACAGATCACTTGTCCCCTTTCCGGGAGCTAAACCCCTGCTTGCCGGAAAGATGAGACGCTTTCGACAGCAGATCCAACATTTTTCCGGAACAGGCTGTTGGAAAAATATGACATTTCACCAGACGCATGTCCCAGAGCAGCTCTTTTTACACAAGCGGGCTTTCCTGCACCACTTTGCTTAAACGGATCGGATGCTGAATCTCTTCCAGGCTGAAGCCGTTCTCCAGGCCGATCAGGAAATAGGTTAACTGCAAGCTCACCAGATGCAGCGCCACGCTGTTAATAGGAGTGGTTTGCGGAATAAAGATGTTCGGGACGTCAAAAGCGTATGCACCCAGCGTCACGACCGTCGGAACATACAGGCACAACTTCTCTACATGTTTTTTTATTGCATCTGCAGTAACCAGCGGGTCTTCCAGATAAATTGCCGCATTGACATCAGGGTTTAACGGACCATGAAACAGGGAATTGAATACCGGTTCCAGATGAACGCGCGACAGCTCTTTCGCTTTCAGCGATGCTTCCGACAGCAGACAATCGCTTAACAAACCGGCGGCCGTAATATAGCCATGCTGCGATGTACTCAAGCCGCAGGCCAGTTTTTTGGCAGCGCTTGCCATCGGATTAATGCGGCGTTGCGTGAACAAATCCCGCAGTAACTCCGGCAGGTGGGTGGCGTCTTCAAACAACTGATCATAGACGTCGGCCTGACCCAAAATTCCTCCGATAGCCGCTAATACGGCGGCTCCTGTCAGGAAAGATTTAAAATAGCTGACCGTGGCGGCAATCGGCTTCTCCTCCGGGACATCCAGCAGGAAGAGCACTCCGTGCTCGCGGCAGTACTCTGCCAGGACCGAGTCGGCGTAGTTGGTAATCCCGATTACGAGTTTTGCCGCGTCAAAATGGCCTTCCTCGATATCCTGAACGATCTCTGCGCTGTTCCCGGAGTTCGAGCAGATCAAGACGATCGCGTTGCTAATATCCGTGAAACGGAGGTCTGAAGCAGGAATGCGAAAGACGTTGGTAAACTGACGATAGCCCTTGTGAAGCAGCCAGGCCGCACTGTTTAGCGCCGTTAACGACGAACCTTCTCCTATTAAAAAAACGGTCTGGCTGGATTCTTGAATCTGTTTGGCGTTAAAACTGCTGAGGTAGTGCTGCTGGCTGTGCAGAAACGAGCGGGCAGCGTCAAGTTGGGACTGGATCTCCTGGATGAGCGGAACATCCTTGAAGGATTCGAAAAAATCGGAGACAGCATGATCCAAGAGCTTTTCGTAGCTGTTTGATTTAAAAGGCATGCGGAGATTCAGTAATAAATTCACCGAGCGCCGAGCCTGCAACGGAGGCATGTTTGTCGTATCAAGACTGATCTGAGCGACTTCGGAAAACGGACGCAGCATCTGTTGTTCGATCTGCAACGCCTGCTGATGCGGAAGATTATAGTCTTGCGAAAGGCGGGTTTTCAGACGGCTCTCCTCCTGGCGTTTGGTGAGCACATGAATTTCGGCATGGAGAAAAATCGTGACATTTCCCCGGCAGCGCTGAGTCGCCTGGCAGAGTGTCTCAGCGTATTCGCCCAATTTTTCTAAACGAATGCCCTCGTCCAACGCTGCCCAGATTTTCGGGATATACGCGTGTAACCCGGGGCGCTGTTCGTCTTTCTGCAAGCTCTCCAGCGTTGGGTGGATGATTTCGTAGCCAAGGCTTTCGAGTTCTTTTGAGATGGTCGTAATGCCGGAGCCGCTGGGGCCGATTAATGTGACACAGCGGGGTAAAGCCATAATGGTCCTGAAGAATTGTCGGTTGGAAGAGTGAAAAAACGTTTCAGCTCAGGATGCTCTTCACTCTTCAACAGGCAATTCTTTCTGCGTGTTGGCGGTATTTAGATTGCATGGGAATATGAAAAGCAAAATGAAGACGAAGCTGCGCCCTGTCAAGGGTTTTTTCAGATTTTTTCCGAATCTGGCTGTTCGCGAAGCAGTGCGAGACCCGCAGATACTTGACTGGAGTGCTTCCATATTTTTCTCTTGACATGACGAACGTTCGCCAATTAGGCTGAACGTTGTTGTCTATGAAGAATTGTGATTCACTTGAGCAAAGAAACAGTGAGGTATACAAGGATGTCGAATACATCATTACTTACCGGAGCAGCACAGATTCAGGCACCTTTAGACCCCGGCTTCATCCCGGCTGTGCTTGCAAATCGCCGCTACCGCGATGCCGTGAAGCGAGCAGATTTTTCCACAAGCCTTGCGGTTGCCGTGGAACGCGAAGACGGCTTGACCGTCCGCCGGGATCTGGAAATTCTGGCCCCTGCTTCGGCGCACGATAGCGATACGCAGCTCATTATTGAACGTCATATCAAATTTCTGCTTTGGGCGAATGGGGGCTGGAAAATGTATCTCAGCGGCCCTGAACAATTCTGCACTGCTATTGCCCAGGCTTACGCTGCGGGCGGTGCGCGTGAGTTTGATGCAAAGTTGATGCAAAGGGTCTATGGACGCCCTGTCGAAGTGGCGATCGTCAGCCCGGAAGAAATGCCTGAGACCAACACCGCCAGCGCGAAAATCGGCGGATACCTCGACGGCTGTCGAATCGGATTTGATTTGGGAGCCAGCGACTTTAAATTGGCGTCGGTTGTTGATGGTGACGTGGTCTTCAGTACGGAAATTCGCTGGGATCCGGTTCCTCAGAGCGACCCGCAGTATCACGTCTCGCGCCTGGCAGAGGGATTGAAACTCGCAGCCTCGAAAATGCCTCGCGTAGACGCGATCGGCGGCAGTTCCGCCGGGATTTATATCAATAATGAGCCTAAAGTGGCTTCACTCTTTCGCTCCATACCAGAGGCAAAATTTTCCGAAGTGATTAGACCGATGTTTCACAACTTACAACAAGAATGGAACGTCCCGCTGGTTGTGATTAACGATGGTGATGTGACGGCACTGGCTGGGGCGTTGTCGCTCAAGAAAAATGCTATGCTGGGCATTGCAATGGGATCAAGCGAAGCTATCGGCTACCTTAACCCGCAGGGCAGCATTATGGGTTATTTGAACGAATTGGCATTTGCTCCTGTTGATTTCAATCAGGAGGCGGTCGAAGAAGAATGGTCGGGAGATCGAGGTGTTGGGGCATTATATTTCTCCCAGCAGGCGGTCAATAAGCTGGCGCCGGCTGCCGGCTTCTCTTTTCCCGATGAGATGTTGCTGCCCGAACGCTTGAAGATTGTTCAGGCAAAAGCTGATGAGGGAGATCCTCAGGCTGCGCGGATTTTTGAGACAATCGGGGTCTATCTGGGCTACACACTGCCGCATTACGCCGAATATTACGATTTTGACCACGTCCTTATTCTCGGTCGTGTCACTTCCGGCCGTGGAGGCGAAATTGTTCTGGACACAGCCAAAGCAGTGCTGAAACAAGAATTTTCTGAGCTTGACAACACGATGAGTATTCATGTCCCTGACGAACAGAGCCGTCGTGTCGGTCAGGCCGTTGCCGCTGCGAGTTTACCGGAAATTTAAGCTGGGATAAGACCACGGAAGACACGAGTGAGAATCTGCTTATACGCCCTGTTCCCGCGTGTGTTCCTGTGGTCAAGACGATTATGATACACTTACATAACCCGAATGCCGATGTGTATATTCCTGATGGAATGGACCAGGACCAGGCCATGAGTCGTACGACGCATCTTGCTGTCAGCGCACATCAGGATGATTTGGAAATTATGGCCTTTCACGGTATTGCAGAATGTTTTGGCAAGACAGATTTGTGGTTTACGGGCGTTGTGTGCACCAATGGGGCCGGAAGCCCGCGAACGGGAGTCTATGCTGATTATAGCGATGAAGATATGCAGGAGGTTCGTGTTCAGGAACAGCGTACCGCGTCGCAGATCGGTCGTTATGGTGCAATGCTGCAGTTGGGCTATTCCAGTGCTGCAATGAAGGACTCAGAGAACAGCAGGCCGGATGAGGACCTGGTGGCTGTCTTGAGGGCGACCCGTCCGAAAATTGTTTACGTACATAATCCGGCGGATAAGCATTCGACGCATGTGGCGGTCGCAATGAGCCTGATCAGGGCATTGCGCAGACTTGCTGCTGATGAACGCCCCGAAAAACTCTACGGCTGCGAAGTGTGGCGCAATCTGGACTGGCTGCCTGATGAACGGAAGGTGATTTTGAATGTCAGCGAACGAGAAGGTTTGGCGGCTTCTCTGTTGGGAGTCTTCGATTCACAGGTTGCTGGGGGCAAACGTTATGACCTGGCGACGTTGGGACGCCGTCGGGCGAATGCCACCTATTTGGCTTCTCACGCCACCGACAGTGTGGAACAAGCGACTTTTGCCGTTGATTTAAGTCCGCTTTTAAGCGATGACAGTCGTGATACGGCGAGCTTTATGCTGGAGTTGATCGATGAATTTCGGGCATCGGTACATTCGCAATTGACAGCGATGTCATGAGGTGAAGCGCGCTAAGGTGACAACACAATTGTGAGGGAGATAATGCGATGAGAGCGATAAGTAAGGTGGCGGCGGACTGGTGGGATTATACAACGCTGGATGAACACGTTCTACAGGAAGCGGCAGCGTTGAATGCGGAGGACGTGCTTGGATTGTCGCGTCCCGGTTTTACGATACGATCTTACGACACGCTGGAGTCCTTTTATACGGCAGAGGCTCTGGAATACGTCCATGTCTGGCAACAGGCTTCTGAGAGTGAGCCGACAGGCATTTGCGGTCCTATTGGCCCGACTGAGCAATTACCGTTAGTGGCGCAAATTGTTAATGATTTGCAGATCGATGTCCGAAACGGACATTTTTGGGGGATGGATGAATGGTATCTGAACGACCGGGAAGTTCCCGTGACTCATCCCCTCAGCTTTGCCAGAGCGGATCTTGACTTATGCTTTCAGCGCATTGATAAAAAACTGCGTATGCCGGATGAGCACCTGCATTTCTTGCGTAAGGACAATATCGAGGACTATTGCCGGACTTACGACAAGGTGCGCTGCCTCGTGATGCAGGGTGGGCAAGGCGAAGTGAAGCATTGGGCGTTTAATGATCCGCTGAAACGGGAAGGCCGATATGCAGAGAACCCGCCGTCACCTGATGAATACCGGAAGCTGGGGACACGGATTGTGGATCTGCATCCCATGACGATCATTCAGAATGCCCGTACATCCGGCGGGGGCGTGGTGTCGAATGTCCCTTCACGCGCGATTACAGTCGGTCCGGTGGAAACCTGGAAGGCTGAAAAGGTCTCGATTTGGCATGCAGGGCATCACGATAATCCTTTTGGCATAAGGCTCACGACACTTATGATTTCCAAACGGATTCCGGACAGCGCAGTCCCGATGTCATTGTTGGCAGATCATCCGAACGTGCACTTCAATTTCTATCGCCCTGGAATCGGCAGCTGTGATGCTGAGATGCATTAACGATGAGCGCTAGCGGCTGACATTGGGAAAAGCGCGCGCGTTTCAGCGATACGTGTCAGCCACTGGCGATCAATTCTCCTGTCATGAGTAGACGTGTTTTTGCCTTGTCCTGCCATCCGGATGATATTGAGTTTATGATGGGGGGGACCCTGTTTCTGCTGAAAGATGCCGGTTGTGAAGTGCATTATATGAACTTGGCGAACGGAAGCTGTGGAACCATGGAATACAGTGTCGGGGACATTGTGCTGATTCGTCGGCAGGAGGCCAGAAATGCTGCGGAGTTGCTGGGCGCTGAGTATCATGAGAGTCTCGTAAACGATCTTGAGGTCCTGTATACTCAGCATCTCATCCGACGTGTGGCTGCCGTCATCAGGCAGGTCGAGCCAGACATCATGCTGCTTCCTTCGCCGGAAGATTATATGGAAGATCATATGAATACCGCTCGTATTGCCGTCACGGCTGCATTTTGCCGAGGAATGCCGAATTATGATTCCATTCCGCCGGTTCCGCCGATTCAGAAGGATGTAGTCCTGTATCATGCGCTGCCTTATGGGCTGACTGACGGTTTACGCCGTCGAATCGAAGCTGATTTTTTCGTTGATATTAGTTCAGCCATTGATCGGAAGGAAGAGATGCTGGCCTGTCATGCTAGTCAAAAAACATGGCTCGATGCAAGTCAGGGCATGAATGCCTATCTTACGACAATGCGGGATATGTCTGCTGAAGTGGGCGTCATGTCCGGCAGATTTCGCTTTGCCGAAGGATGGCGTCGTCGTTCACATTTGGGGTATTGCAGCCCGGATGCTGATCCGCTTTATGAATGCTTACGCGCGTATTGTTGTTAACAGTTTTTTACTTGACAGTGCGGATTCTCAACGTCATCGCAAAGGCTAGAAGGAGGTGATGTGTCTTCAGGAACTAAGGTGTGGATGGGGAGTTTATGCTGCCAGGGTATCATTAACGTTCTGAAGGAGAAAGAATTATGAAAAAGATGACAATGCTTTTATCTGTTTTCCTCGTCTTATGTTACAGTGTTAACGTATTCGCTGCCGAAATTACGGTAACGTATATGCAGTCCGGGACCTATGATAAAGCCGCTGAACGTATTCAGAAAGAATTCGAGAAAGCGCGTGGTGTCGACGTTGAGCTGGTTGCGGCTCCCTGGGCTGTGTTGAACCAGAACCATATTACTGATCTCACAACCGGCACCGGCGAATTCGATGTGATGTCGGGTGAATTCTGGATCGCTTCAGTCTTTGAGCATATGTTGCCGTTAGATGAATTTGTCGAAGGCGACGACTACGGCAGCACGTTTATCGAAAGAATCTGGTCGCCGGGACCGTCTAATTTTTACGGAGGCAAGCGGATTGGAGTTCCGTACAGCGCGGATGCGTATGGGATTGTATATCGTACTGATATTTTTGAAAAGTATGGAATCGATGCAAACTGGGAAACGTGGGATGATTTTCTCCTTAGTCTCGATCAATTACAAGAGGCCCTGGCCGGTACGGATATTGCTCCCAATGTGTATGCCTGGGGCGCACCTGAGCAAAATCCGGCAATCTTCCTGGGGATGTACGATGGCTATCTGGTGAACAAACATGGAGCGTACGAACTGGAGAAGGAGAAAGCTGTGGCGGCGTTAGAGCAAATGGCGGGTTTATTGGAGTATAACCCTGACAATGCAATTGGATTGAGTATTGATGAGGCAAATGCCGTGTTTTTGGACGGTAAGGCTGCTACGCTGATCTGCTGGCCCAGTTTTATTCGTGCTGGGGCTGACGATCCTGATAAGTCGAAGGTGGTCGGGAATTGGCGTCTCGGGATTTACCCTGGACCGGGTTTTCCGATGGCGAGCGCCTGGAATCTGTTTATCTCAAAATACAGCGATAACCCTGAAGCCAGTTGGGAATGGATTAAGGCGTACAGTAATCCGGAACGGGCAAAACAGTTTATGCTGGAGTTTGGAATCGGCTCTCCTCATCGCGTCACGTATGAAGATGAAGAACTGTTGAAACTCCACGCCCATGATTATCCGGGACAGCTCGCAAATTTGAGCCGAGCCAAGTCTCTGCCCTGGACTTTTGAAGCGTTTGAAATCTTTTTCCGGAACACTGGAGAACTGCTTATCGGGTCGATCGATGCTGCACAAGTGGTCGACAATGTTCATAAAGCCTGGGCAGAAGTCAAGGTTCCGGAAGCCTTGGTGGAAATTGCAGAAGCCCAGGGATTAAAGCAAACTGAGTAGTTTTCTGCAAGAAGTCAAGTGATGGACAAAAGCCGGGAGTGCACGATGTCTCTTCTGAGAGCACGAAACTTCGTGCACTCCCGGCTGATCTAGTATCGTGAAAAGAGGATCAGATGGAGCATAACCCTGTTGTCGGACAACAGCATTTGAAAGGTCGTCGTCGCTGGAATCACGACTGGCCTTGGATGATCGCCTTTATCCTGCCGGCGTTCATTGTGGTGGTCGTGGTACAATTTTATCCTCTCGCGTATTCAGCATTTCTTACTGTCCAGAAATGGTCGCTGACCAGCTCACAGGAACCGGAAGGGTTCAGCGGTGTGGCGAACTTTGTGAAAATGCTTGACAGCGATGTGTTCAGGCGTTCTGTGCGCAATAGTTGCTACATAACCGGAGGAGCCGTTCTGATCGAAATGTTGCTGGGCATGGGCTTAGCCTATTTGACTATGGGTAAGAGCTGGCTGATGCGTTCAGTGCGGACGACTTTGATCCTTCCGATGGTGATTGCTCCGGTGGCTGCGGGAACATTGTGGCGGATGATGCTGAATTCCCGGGCCGGACTGGTCAACCATATTCTGGGATTTTTTCACATTCAAGGTCCGGAATGGCTTGCCTCGCCAGACTGGGCATTGCTGTCCGTGATCATTTTAGAAATTTGGCAGGCAACCCCTTTTGTCCTTCTCGTTGTTGCGGCAGGTATTAGCGGTATTCCCGGAGAACTCCTCGAAGCAGCCTCTATTGACGGGGCTTCGCGGAGACAAATCTTTTGGCGTGTCGAACTTCCGCTGCTGGCACCTCTCCTGCTCCTGACACTGATGCTGCGGGTACTTGACTCCCTGTTATCACTGGATGCGGTCTATTCATTAACGTTTGGCGGACCAGGCTACAGCACATATACCTTGACCTTTTTTATTTATACTCTGGGACTGCGAAACTTTAATCTTGGTCATGCTGCTGCTGCGTCATGGCTGTTTATGGCCTTTGCTGCTGCGCTAATCGCGTTCGTCTTCTGGCTGCAACGGCGTTGGGAAACTCACTGAAAGCTTCTACGGGGTACATGATGATGCGCTATTCTCTTCCTTCCCTTAACACATGCGTTCTTAAAACGTTGCGGATTACTGCCGTTACCATCGCCTGTTTATTGGTCCTCGTTCCTCTGGCGTATTTGCTGCTTAACAGTGTAAAACTGCCTCGCGAATTTTTGACCGTGCCGCCGACCATTCTGCCAAGTGAAGTGACATTTGAACATTATCAAGAGGCTTTTGGCAACCCAAAAACGTCACGATTTTTTGTAAACAGCTTAATTGTTGCAAGCATGACGACAGTAATCACAATTATGCTCGGAACGCTGGCGGCTTATGGGCTGGCTCGTCTGGGCTTATCGGCAAAATGGCTGAGTTTCGTTGTGTTTCTCTTTCTTTTTATCCGTTTTTATCCCAGAGTGACGACTGTCATCCCTTACTTTCTGATCATGCGACGCTTCAATTTGCTGGATACGGTCTGGGCGATTATTATTGGTCATCTTGGCATCACCATTCCGTTTGTGACGTGGCTGATGCTGATCATGTTCAGTGATCTGCCCAAGGGCATCGAGGAAGCCGCAATTGTTGACGGCGCGAACCCTTGGCAGCGTTTTTGGCATGTTGTTCTGCCGATGACGGCGCCGGGAGTTGCATCGGCTGCCATTTTAACGGCGTTTCTCTCCTGGAATGAATTTCTGATTGCCTCGAGCGTCGCCAGGCGTAAAGCCTCGGTCCTTTCAATTGCCGTTGCAAGTTTTGTCACTGATAAAGGTATTCTATGGGGCCAAATGTCGGCGATGAGTATCGTCATGATCGTTCCCATGATTCTTTTTGCCTTATTCGTCCAGAAATATATTATCCGGGGATTGACGCTTGGGGCAGTGAAGGGCTGAACAATGGCGATGATGCCGCGTGTTTTTCTTGATCGTATATTATGTGATTTTGCTCAGGAGAACAGGGCTGGGATAAACTGGAAGTGCGCCTGCTGCAACAATCATGGCGGATCCGGTTTGCCCTGTCGCTGTTTCGCACATGGAAATAGTCTCACGCACACAGAGATCTTTCAAGGTTATCGCTCATCGCGGCGCATCGGGATATGCGCCTGAGAATACCCTCGCATCCTTTGAGAAAGGGCTTGATTTAGGCGCGGATATGCTGGAGCTCGATATTCACATGTCGAAAGACAGTGAACTCGTAGTCATTCATGATGCGACGCTGGAGCGGACGACGAACGGCAGCGGATATATTAAAAATTACAGCTTGAAAGAGTTGAAACAATTTGACGCGTCGAAAGGTTTTGATGCCTATCGTGGTGAGCGGATCCCGTCGTTGCAGGAAGTGTTTGACCTGGCGAAAAAACGTGCCGCCTTTGCGATTGAGATCAAGAATTGCCCGATTCTGTATCCGGACATCGAGAAAAACTTAGTGCACTTAATCGAGCAGAACGATTTGGTTGATGATGCTCTGGTCATTACGTTTTATCATCCTTCGCTTAAGGAAATTACACGCTTGAATCCCGATATTCAAACCGGTATTCTCTATACAGCTGCTCTTATAGAGCCGTGGAAAGCGGCGGAAAGTGTCGGAGCCACTGCGTTGCATCCGCATTATGCTTATACGTTTCCAGAGATGATTAAAGAAGCGCACAAACGTCATTATCTTGTCCATCCCTGGACGATTAATAGCGTAGCTGATATGGAACAGTGGCTGGAATACGGCGTAGACGGGATTACCTCGGATTTCCCGGATTCTCTGAAGGCCCGCTACCTCGCGCATCAGCATCATCAAGCTGCTTAGGCAGCAGAAACTCGCAGGACAGAGTGACCACGCGCGGGCGTGGTCACGGGGAAGATCGGATTTCAGCCTTTCAGGGCCATCATGACGTGACTGCTAAACAACTCTTCCGACAGTGCGCCTTCAAACTCGATTTTATCATTGATGAGAGTTTTGGGTACAGTCATCACGTCATATTTCCGGGATAAATGTGGAAACTCAATCGCTTCCACCATATCAGCCGTAACAGCGTCACATTCCAATGCGAACTTGTGGGCCAAACTGACCGCAGCAGGACAGTAGGGTCAGGTCGGGGTAATGAAGACCTGAATATGCACCGGGGTCTGAATGCCTGCAAGCAGTGCCTTCGTTGTGTCTGACAAGCCGGATTCTTTGGTCGAAACCTCCTGAATGCTGCTGATTAGCGTCGAAAATTCATAGCCAGATGGAACCCCGAAAAAGCGGATGCCGTAATCTTTCTCCCCTTCCACGACAGTTGCCGGAATTTTGTCGATCCCGTACTGCAGGGCTTTTTCGTTGTCTTTGACAAAATCATAGACTTCAACCGTCAGTTTGTCCGAAAGTTCTGCAACTTCCGTGAGCAGCGCGTGAGTCTGTTCGCAGAATTGACATTCCATATCCTGCGTAAAGTAGATAAGCTTGACCGGGTCTCTTAAGCTCGCAAATTCTTTTTCAATCGATTTCTTATCACGTTTTTTCAAAATCGCCATAATCTTCACTCTCCTTTCTGGTATTCAGCCTGTTGGATGTCATACGAATAGCTGATTTCAACTGACTCTTTCAGCATCGCCCAGACCGGGCAATATTTCGTGCGTGTCATTTCGATCGCCCGTTCGAGATCCTTTTCTTTCAGATTGTTCCCGGCCACAAGAAAGCGCAGGTGGATTTTCGTGAACACCTTTGGGTGCTCTTCAGCGGTTTCCGCGTCGATGTCGATTTCAAAGCTTGTCAGTTCGGCCCGCATTTTTTTTAAAATTGACGCAATATCCGAACCGGCACAGCCGGCAAAGCCATACAAAATCATTTCCATTGGACGCGAGCCTGCCTCTGAGCCTCCGAATTCTTTTGGGCCATCCATCATGACCCAATGCTGAGAACCGCCTCTCGCAGCAAAGGTGATACCCTGCAGCTGTGTTACATGTACCTTCATCTTTTTCGATTTCTCCTCCCACTGCTTAACGTTCGAAGAATTACACATGAACAGAGATTGTACCGATTCATCCGGAAAGATCGGTGCATGATCTGCGCACTACACACAAGAACCGTTCCTAGCCTGTCGCAGTGTTGCTATCGTGTCAAATACTATTTTATACGGAACGCGGTTTTTCTTTCTCTGGAGAAGATGTGAAGGAATTTATGTTGACATATTTGATCGTTCTTTGTCTTTGGAAGGAGTTCAGGAAGGCATGGTGGCCTTCTGAGGATAGAGAGCTTGAGAGAAGTCAAGAGAGCACAATATTTCCAGATCGAGCGGAGGGAACAATCATGGCGCTTTTTAAAGGTTCCGGAGTCGCAATCGTGACTCCATTTACAGATGAAAATACCGTTAATTGCAGTAAATTTGCCGACGTGATTGAATGGCAGATCAAAGAGGGAAGCGATGCGATTATTGTCTGCGGGACAACCGGTGAATCGCCGACCTTATCGGACAGCGAGCATAAAGAAGCTGTTGCGTGCGCGATTGAGACCGTCAACAAGCGGGTTCCGGTGATCGCCGGGAGCGGCAGTAATGACACGGCGTATGCCGTACAGTTGAGCAGGCATGCTCAAGATATGGGGGCGGATGGTCTGCTGTGTATTACTCCTTACTACAATAAGCCGACTCAGCGGGGATTGATCGCCAGTTTTACCGCGATTGCGGATGCAGTCGATATTCCGATTATTATGTATAACGTTCCAGGCAGAACAGGAGTCAATCTGCTGCCGGAATCCATCGCAGTGCTGGCAAAGCATAAAAACCTCCGCGCTGTCAAAGAAGCAAGCGGCAATATCGCTCAAGTCGCGGAAATTGCGCGGCTCATTCCCGAGGACTTTGCCATGTATTCTGGAAATGATGATATGGTCGTCCCCTTGATGTCCCTCGGTGGGAGCGGAGTGATCTCAGTCGCGGCGAATATCGCGCCCAAGGATACACACGACATGGCGCAAGCCTGTTTGAATGGAAATATCGAGGAAGCCCGAAGATTGCAATTGAGCATGAAACCGTTAATTGATGCACTGTTCTGCGAAACTAACCCCATTCCCGTGAAAACGGCGATGAATTTGATGGGCCTGGAGGTCGGCCGGCTTCGTTTGCCTCTGATCGAGATGGACGAGCAAAATCTTCTGCGCTTGAAAAGGGCATTACGGGCTTACGGTTTGCTGGATTAACTTGCAAAGGCTGCACCTGCGCATTTTGCAGGCAGCACACTAGAAAAGAGGTCTTGTTATGCTAAATGTATTACTATGCGGTTGTTACGGCCACATGGGAAAAATCGTCACAGAGATCTTATACGAACGAGCAGATATCACCTTAATCGGCGTGGACGGTATGCCGTCGCAGGGCGTCGCGAACTTTCCTATTTTTACATCGTTTGATGACGTCAATATTGCCAGTGATGTCATTATAGATTTTTCACACCATACGTTGATACTGTCGCTGCTGGACTATGCAGAACGCAGTAAAACACCCGCAGTTATCTGTACCACGGGATTGGATGAGGAGATTCATGCCCGGATGAAAGACGTGGCTGAAAGCGTGCCGATCCTACACTCCGGCAATATGTCGGTGGGCGTGAACTTGCTGCTGAAATTGGTCAGGCAGGCCGCCGCAGTCTTGACGGATAATTTTGATATTGAGCTGATAGAGCGGCATCACAACCGCAAGCTTGATGCTCCGAGCGGTACGGCCTATATGATCGCTGACGCGATTAATGAAGAATTGAATAGCAGTAAATATTACACCTTTGGGCGCAAGGGAAAAGACACGAAACGCAAAGCGGAGGAGATCGCTATCCATTCTGTGCGCGGCGGGACCATTGTCGGCGAGCACTCCGTCATTTTCGCCGGTACGGATGAAGTCATTGAAATCTCTCACAAAGCATACTCCCGCAGGCTTTTTGCTGTCGGTGCCGTCAAAGCCGCCCGCTTTCTCGTTAAACAGGAACCGGGACTGTATTCAATGGACGATGTCTTGTAGCGAATGCTGAAATCAGGACATGTGGAACGCGGGCGCGAAACTTTTGCCGGCCTGAGGGCTTTTGCGCTGGTTCAGCGCTTGTCGAATGAAGCGAAAAAGTGTCAGAATTATTTGTTTTGGCCCGCTTGAGCTGTGGACAGACGACGGTCGAAGACGCGAAGGGAGCTCGAGGCGTGTAAGTTTCACGCCCGAAGCTGTTTGATGCGATTGAAATCCAGGGTCGCAAAATAGTCATCGATCGTTTCGGCCCGTCGGATTTCCAGGACCTCGCCATTCTCCCGCAGCAGGAGTTCTGCAGACCGCAGTTTGCCATTATAATTAAAGCCCATCGCGTGACCGTGAGCGCCGGTGTCGTGAATCGCCAGAATATCGCCGATTTCGATCTCCGGGAGTCTGCGGTCAATGGCAAATTTATCGTTATTCTCGCAGAGGGATCCGGTCACATCATAGACGTTTGTCAGCGGATGCTCCTGTTTGTTCACCACTGTGATATGGTGATATGCGCCATAGAGGGCAGGACGCATCAAATCTGCCATGCAGGCATCCAGCCCCACGTAGGTTTTATAAATGTGTTTCATGTGCAGGACTTTTGAAATCAGGCAGCCGTAAGGTCCGGTGATCATGCGGCCGGATTCCATGAAAATCTTCATCGGCGCCAGCCCGTTTGCCGTGATCTTTTCTTCATAGGCTCGATGTATTCCTTCACTCACGAACTCCAGGTCCACGGCGTCCTGATCCGGTCGGTAGGGAATGCCGATGCCGCCGCTCAAGTTGACGAATTCGGTTCTGATGCCTAGCCTGCGATACAGCTCGATCGCCAGATCAAAGAGCATGATGGCAGAATCGATGAAATATTGCGAGTTCAGTTCATTGGAATTAATGAAGCTGTGCAGGCCGAAACGTTCGACACCACGATCCCGAACGAGTGTATATGCTTCAAAAATTTGTTCAAAGGTCAGGCCGTACTTGGCATCTTCCGGATTTCCCATGATGATCGAACCGCCAGTGCGCTGCTTCCCGGGGTTATAGCGAAACGAGAGGACGTTTGGAAGCCCGACGCAATATTTTTCGACAAAATCGATGTGGCTGATGTCATCCAGGTTGATAATTGCACCGAGTGCCTTGGCTTTCACAAATTCCTGCGCCGGGGTGTCGTTGGAGGAGAACATGATTTCTTCCCCGATAATCCCGGATTTTTCGGAAAGAATCAGCTCTGGCAGCGAACTGCAATCAGTGCCAAAACCTTCTTCCGCCAATATGCTCAGGAGAAACGGGTTCGGTGTCGCTTTGACGGCAAAATATTCCTTAAAGCCGTTATTCCAGGCAAAGGCTCTGAGTAAACGCCGCGCATTCTCCCGTATTGCGTGTTCATCGTATATATGAAAAGGCGTCGGGTGCTTTTTGATAATCTCTTGCAAGTGCTCGTATGAAAAGGGTAAATTTTTTTCTGCCATAATCCGCTGAAATCTGAGCCACAGAACACACGGAAAGATTCCTGGGACCGTTCAGGAGCCTGAAAATGCCGCTTTCGCTGTCACGGTATCCTGCTTGTCGAACGATCCCTGTAACAAGGAAAGGAGTCTTGTTTTCTTTGAATCCTGTCGCTCTCCTGAATTAGATCAGACTCTGTTCAAAGACTTCGTTGTCGACCGTCCCCTCGTACACTTTGGCAACAGGGCCAGTCATCGTGATAAAAAAATTATCGTGAATCGAAATCTGAAGTGTTCCGCCCGGCATGTGGACTGAAATTTCGGAATCACAGAAGCCAAGCTTGTTGGCGACTGCTGCGGCTGCGCTGCTGCTGCTGCCTGAAGCCAGCGTATAGCCGGCTCCGCGCTCCCAGATTTCAATCTGAATGTTCTTCCGATCCTGAATCTTCATAAACTGGACGTTTGTTTTGTTGGGAAAACGCGAATCGGTCTCAATGAAGGGCCCCCATTTGCAGGCGTCTTGAGCGGAAATCGTATCGCATAGCACGACGCAGTGCGGATTTCCGATTGTGGCAGCGCAAAAGCTCAGTGTTAGGCCGTCGACGTCAAGTGATTCGTTCAAGACCTCACGCAACGGACCTTTGACCGGAATGTCGCTGCTCTTGAAGCTGACATGTCCCATATCGACTGTTGCCATTTTGCCGTCGGCAAACACGTGGGATTTAACCTGGCCTCCCAGCGTCTCGATGCTAAAAGCTTCAGTGCCGACAAGCTTTTGGTCCCAGAGATACCGAGAAAAAATTCGCAGCCCATTACCGCTTTTTTCTGCTTCGCTGCCGTCGGGATTTAAGATGCGCAGCCTGAAGTCGCATGTTTTCGATTCAAAAGGGCCCAGTAAAATTCCGTCTGAACCCGGGCCATAATTACGGTGGCAGATCGCTTTGATCGCCTGTTCATCCAAATTCCGTTCAAGGTCTGCCGGATTGATGACGATATAATCATTTCCCAGACCATGATATTTGACAAATTTCATCTCGAATGTCCTTTTTAATTCACAGGAGGGCGCACAGCCTCTCTCATCTTGTCTTGGCATATTGCAGCTTATAACCCTGTTGCGTGAGGAGACGATACGCAACAACGTTCTTGAAGAGTCAAGAAAAAAGTGTAAAACGTCGGGAGAGAAATTTAAAGGCGTTGTTGAATCCAAGACGACTTGATTCTCAATTCAGAGGAGCTCTTGCTTTGCTCTGGTGGAATTTTCAGGCCCCGGCGTTTGCATCGGGTGGTTCGCAACGCAAGCGATCAACATATCTTCACCGTCATAGAGGCAGCCATAATGGGGTCGCAGCGCCACGTTCTGGCCAACCGTCCAAGGCGTATGCGAATGGGTTCTCACTTTTAGCGCCGGCGCTTCCTCGGCCTGTACATGTAACTCGGTAAACTCGCCCTGGAACAGGACATCAATGATGGTTCCGATGCCAAGCGTGCGGGTCGGTGCCTCCAGGGAAAAATCCTCCGGACGAATCATGACCGTACAGGCCTTTTTTCGTTGGGCAGCATCAATGGTTTTTTCCAGATTGGGAAAGAGCGTCATGGCCAGCTGAAAATCGATGAAATTGGCTTCACCGACAAAATGGGCGGTCTGCCTG
>PDSJ01000058.1 GCA_002748425.1 candidate division KSB3 bacterium
GTAACGCTTTCTCTCTTTCTGCAGATGAACCCCAAGATCAGCGAGCTTCTTTACCTCTTCCTCCTGCTGCTGGGTAATATCCTCGGCAATCCAGATATGGAGCCCGCCTCTCTTCAGCCGGTTCTCAATAACAGATTCACTTAAGGAGAGTGCCCGGGACAAGGCTTTTGCCGTCTGTTCAAAAGAGACTACTTCCCGACTGCGTACATAGACGGCAACCCGTTCAATAGTGGTGGCAAGCTCCTTGCGGTTGCAGTCAAAAAAACTGCCGCGCATTGAGCTGTTTGTCTGCTGCTTCCCTCCGCTCTGTGACGATTTTTCTTCGTCTTCGTCAGCAAAAAAGAATGAAAAACCAGCATACAGCAGCCAGCCGCCAAACAGACATACCAGCGCAGGAAGAAGCAACCCCCTGCGTCGTCGTCTGGTTTTTTTTGCTGTTTTTTGCGGATAGGCCATTGTCTGTAAGAAAACGGTTAATAACGGAACATCCCCCGCTTGCAGTCAAAAACAGCGACCTGCCCTTTAGCGGCAGGGGCAAGATCAAGCTTTTTACTGACAAGTTTCTCCAGATTATCCGGTCCCCAGGCCATTGCCCGTTTCGCCAGCAGGGTAATATTTTCTGTCTCCAACTTCCCCTGCTCGCTGTTAAGCGATACGACACTCCGCTCAGTACTGGCGACAAGAAGAGAGCAGGCAAGATTACAGACAAGTGCAGCACAAACCATAACCACCCCAACGCGCATCAGTTTCCTGCAGACAACGGGATGCAAAATAAACTGAACATTTTCCTCTATGAAGAGGGCAAAACCGGATTTTGCTTTGCCTGTGAAAATATTCTGCGACCAACCGGTTCTGTGTCCGCCCCGTCGGCCGGCTGCGCGTATGCCATACTGTAATTTCATAATATCCCCCTATTCACTATTACTTCGTCTGCAGGCGACCCGAAGCCGGGCACTCCTTGCTCTCGGATTTACCGCCACTTCATCTGCCGATGCCATTATCGGCCGGGGAGTTACCACCTCAAGTAACGGGTGCTCCCTGAATCTCTTTTTCACGATCAAATCTTCCAGAGAGTGAAAACTGATAATGCAGAGAACAGCACCGCATTTCAAAAACCTTACACTCTCATCTATCACCCTGCCCA
>PDSJ01000059.1 GCA_002748425.1 candidate division KSB3 bacterium
CTCCAACCTCTCGGCGCTATGGATTCTCGTTGCCAATGGCTGGATGCAGCATCCGGTGGGGATGACCTTTAACCCCGATACCGTCCGCTTTGAGATGGAAAATTTCTGGGCGGTGCTGTTCAATCCGGTGGCAGTTTCCAAATTTACCCATACAACAACATCAAGTTTTGTTGTCTCCTCCTGCTTTGTCATTATGGTCTCCTGCTGGTATCTGCTGAGGAATAAACATATATTACTGGCAAAACGCTCTCTTGTTGTGGCGGCGGTTTTCGGCCTGGTATCGTCTGTTGCCACCGCGATTACCGGTGATGAGTCGGCCTATGATGTTGCCAGATATCAGCCGATGAAGCTTGCCGCTTTTGAGGGTCTGTATAATGGGCATAAAGGCGAGGGAATCGTTGCTGTTGGGGTATTGAACAGCGCCAAAAAACCGGGTGATGACCAGAGCCCTTTTCAGTTTGAGATAACTATTCCCCATGGTCTCTCCCTTCTTGCCACCAGAACCTGGAACGGTTTTGTTCCGGGAGTCGATGATCTGGTCTATGGCAATGCCGAAGAGGGGATTATTGGTGTTACCGAAAAGATTGAGAAGGGAAAACACGCGATTGCTGATCTGGCGGCCTATAAGGCGGCAGCAGCCGCCGGTGATGAAAAGAAAAAGGCGGCAGCCCTTTCCCGTTTCAAAATCAATCAGGATTATATGGGCTTTGGTTATATGAAGGCGCCTGAAGATGCGGTTCCTTCGGTATCAACCTCATTTTACTCTTTTCACTATATGGTGGCTGCGGGCAGTTTGATTATCGGTCTGATGGCTCTGCTGTTATGGATTGCCAAAAAAGGAAATATCGAACGGCAGCGCTGGCTGCAGGTGCTTGGACTGTTCAGTTTTCCGATGATGTATCTTGCCTCTGAAATGGGCTGGGTTGTTGCTGAAGTTGGTCGTCAGCCCTGGGTTATGGAAGGAAAACTGTTGACCAGTATGGCGGCAACGCAGATCTCCTCTGGCAGTGTAAAAACGACATTTTTCATCTTCCTTGTGCTGTTTACCATTCTGGCGCTTGCGGAGGTTGGCATTATGATAAAGCAGATCAATATTGGCCCGGAGGAGAAGTGAGATGATAGGTAA
>PDSJ01000060.1 GCA_002748425.1 candidate division KSB3 bacterium
GTCCCGGGAATATAATGCCCCGCGTGACGCCCTGGTGGAATACTCCATCAAGCGACTGCTGCCGGTCATCGATCAGGAACTGGAGAAACACCGCATCCGAAAGCAGATGGCTGCCAAGACCCGGGAGTTATTGACCCAGGGCAACGGCCTGCTACGGGAGATGATCTCTTCCCTGGGGAAAGATGACCCGGTAAGTAGCCAGTTCCTAACCGCCATGCAAACATTGGTGGAGGCCCACCGTAAGATGGAAACATGCGTCGAAAAAGGTGAAGAGCTGGAAGATTTCTTATCCACCCTTGAGCCCTGATGGAAAAGCGCCCTAATTTAAGCTAAGCAAACTGGCCCACCATCTTAAACAAATCCGATACCGGAAACGGTTTGGACAGAAAACCGTCTGCATGCAAATCCCGGGCGGCTTTTTTGTATTTAGACACCCCCGACATAATAATGCACGGTTTTTCCGGATTCCTTGCCTTTATTTTTTTTAACAGCTCAAGCCCATCCATCTCGGGCATATTCACATCGGTTAGGACAATGTCGGCACTATCTTCTTCCTGGAGGGCCATCCACGCCTTTAGGCCATCCCCAAACGAGGAGACATCCATTCCAGAGATGCCTGCCAAGGCGGTTTCGATCAAATGACGAAATAGTTCACTATCATCAACCACGGCTATCTTTCTCGTTTGCATCTCCATCTTAGTCTCCTCCCCTTCTCCGTTTGATTGCATCCCCCTGGCACAACAGAACTCTATCTACGGTACTATCAAGGATTGTGCCAGAAACAATAGCGCCCGTCCGACATTGCTTGAGCATCATAATAATATATAATTAATTCAAACAGTAATTAATCTTGAGGCCGTTTTTTAAAACGATCGTGGGCATACCGCATGACCACCGGTGTGCCAACTTAGTTGACACCCGCTGCATTTGGTGTCAATATCGTTGTGACAGCGCCAAAATTTAAAGTATAGACAGCTGCGATTTCCGGTAAGCCCAATTTAGATCGGGGTGTTACGGAATTAAATATCGCTTCTGATACCAACTGAAAACAAAAAGGGCTTCTTTCAGTGGTCCGGGGAGAAAATTTGCGAAAACCGGCGTTAACCAAG
>PDSJ01000069.1 GCA_002748425.1 candidate division KSB3 bacterium
GATAAATATCAGCGTCGCCTTAAGCGCCATCGCCATCACCCTGAATATGGCAGCCTTTATCCTGACCAGAGAGCTGGACGATCTCGGCTCAAGAATTATAAATATGCTGCAGCTGCTACACCCATAACGACAATACAGAGGTCTAATTATTATGGCGAATGAAGACCGCACAGAAGAAGCATCAGCAAAACGGCGCAGCGATTTTCGTAAAAAAGGTCAGGTGGCGATGAGCAAGGAGGTGCAGACGGCCGCCCTGTTCACCGCCGGACTACTCTTCTGGGTTATCTATCTGCCGATATTCTGGACCAACCTGGAATTACTGATCTTTACCCTGCTCCAATCAATGGGGGAGTATAAGATCAACAGTGCCACCCTCCCCTCCTTTGCCCTGTTTATCACTAAAAAAATGGCTATCCTGCTCGCCCCGCCCTGCCTGGCACTGGCCGCTGTGGCGGCTTTTTCCAGCTATTTTCAGATCGGCTGGCTCCTTACCGGCAAACCGCTGAAACCGGATCTGAAAAAACTTAACCCGATTGCCGGCATGAAACGCTTTGTCTCCAAACGGTCTCTGGTTGAAGTGATAAAATCGCTGCTTAAGGTTGTGCTGATCGGCTATGTCGGTTTTTCGACACTGTTTGCCAATTTTGCCGAAGCGCTGATACTGCTCAACGCCCCGCTGCCGACAACCCTGCTTTTTATCGGCAAGATTGCCTTTGTCATTTTTGCCAAGGTCTGCGGTATCCTTATCGTGCTTGCCATTATCGATCTGCTCTATGTCCGCTGGGAGCATGAAAACCAGATGAAAATGACCAAACAGGAGCAGAAAGAGGAGTTTAAGCAGGCTGAGGGCGACCCCCATGTCAAGGCACAGATCAGGGCGATTCAACGGCAGATGGCGCAGAGCAGGATGATGGCGGATGTGCCTTCTGCCGATGTTATCGTCACCAATCCGACACATATCTCCACCGCCATCCGCTACGTTGCCAGCGAGATGGACGCTCCCGTTCTGCTGGCCAAGGGGCAGGATAAAATTGCGTTGAAAATACGGGAGATTGCCAGAGAACATGAAATCCCCATT
>PDSJ01000023.1 GCA_002748425.1 candidate division KSB3 bacterium
AAAAGAGTAATAAGAAATGCGGCTACATGTGTTGCCATGTGCCAACCATCTGCCAGAAGTGCCATTGAACCATAGACACTGCCAGCTATGATTTCAACACTCATTGTTATTGCGGTGAGAGCAAGAACATATTGCGTTCTTTTTTTTCCTTTTTCGTTTGAAACTGAATAATCATGCCTATGTTTCCAATGATTCAATTTATAAATATGCATTTATTTTGCTCCTATGACCTGACACACTCACTTACAGGATATTTTGTCGGAGAGTTATGGGACAAAGGCCATCACTGAAGCCGGTGTGCCGGAAGCTCCACGGATTCGGAGAATACCGATGACGAGCGTCGTACCTGCCGGCGGGAGTTGATCCAAATTCGTCAGACATTCAAGGATAATCCCCTGTTGAGCGGATAGCTGGACATTTGTCGCATAGCTGTCATCCTGTCCGGGATCAACCCCGTGCGTGTCGATTCCGACCCCCGCAATGTGGCGTTCCTTCATCAAGAATGTCGTTGTTTCAGCGCCAAAGCCTGGAAAATGCATTCCTCCCGTTTCGTCTTGATGAAAAAAATCAGCAGGCGTATTCCATTTTTCCTGCCAGCCGGTATACAGCAGCACGAGGCTTCCTGCCGGAATCGGCCCATGCTGCTCTTCCCACGTCAGGACATCGTTTTGAGTCAACGCGTAATCGGGGTTTGCTGCCGCCTGCCTGCGGATGTCAATGACGATTGCGGGGACAACAAGAGATTCCGCTGAATAGTCGTCAATGCCGACCCCCTCTTCATGAAAACAATTTGGGGCATTGAGATGAGTTGCCGCATGCTCTCCGAGAGAGAAGCTTCGTAAATAATATCCGTCGTTTTGCAAATCTGCCACTGTCTCGAACGCCACCGGAGGATCTCCGGGCCAGACCGGAATATTGACGTCGATGACATGACTTAAATCGATAACACGAGAAAAGCGTATCGTGTTCATGGCTGTGGTCTGCAACAGCGCTTTAGACTCTCATGCAGAGGATTGCCGCTGCATGAGAGTCTAAACAGGCCGGGATGTATTCTCCAGCCCCGCTTCGGGTCAGGAGCGGATCATTCAGCATCTCTCTCTTACTCCTTGTTAAGGCTGAATTATTTGATGTCCCCATCCGAATTTTGGGCGTCAAGACTCTCTCGATCTTTGATCGCGTTTTTAAAATTCGTAATCCCTTTTCCCAGACTGCTGCCGATCTCCGGCAGTCTTTTTGCGCCGAAAATCACCAGCACAATCACTAAAATAATACTTAATTCCGTCGGGCCTAAGCCGAACATAGCATCGCCCTCCTTTTGTTCATTCCGCGGAGTGTGCATCAATGACAAAATCCGTCAAAATTTTCTTTACTCTGAATAAAGCGATGTTATAGAAGATTCGTCAAGTTTTTTGTGGGAACGAAAATGGAATACCATCATCTGGAGACGAGTGATGAAATGTTGTATGGGTATCGGTGTTGCTGTGCTGCTCGCCGTTATGGGCACAGCAGCTCTGCAGGCGGAAGAGTTGACGAGCAAAGACGTTGATGTGCTGATGCGGAAAGCCTCAGAAGCGTATAAGGCTGAGCAGATTGCCGAGGCAATCGAGTTCTATCGTCAGGCCGCGGATTGGGGCAATGCATGGGGGCAAAACAATCTGGCCTGGATCTTGGCGACCTTTCGACAGGAAAAATTTCGAAACGGCAGCTTGGCCTTGTATTACGCGCGGAAAGCCGCAGATCAGGAACCCAAAAATCCGGCGTTTGTCCGAACTCTGGCTGCAGCTTATGCGCGAATCGGTGACTTTGACAAGGCTGTTGCGCTTCAGAAGCGCATGCTTGAACTCACTGAGGCCGTGACGACGTTGTCGGATGAATTAAAGGAGACGATTCGCGCAGATCATCAGGGGAAACTGGACCTGTATCAACGGGGCTACGCCTATATCGATCCGCAGTGAACAGGACCGCTGAACCCAACACGCAAGGCTGCCTGACAGCGTGACTGCAAAAGAAAGGTTGACAAAATGCTTTGACTATAGGGTTCTGTTTGAGCATCTGAAAGAATATCATCCCTGAATACAGGCAGATCGGAAAGAACAAAAAGCTCTTCTCTCTGAAAAAGCTCTTCTCTCTGTTGGAGAGATTTCTCTTTTCGATACTGTCTTACGCACACAGGAGAGCGTAAGTATACTCCGGCGAGAAAAACGCCCTTGCCGGAGAGAGCAGCGCCCTGCTAACACGCTATGGAAACTCTTGTCAGTACAGCCGCGATCGAACAGGCCGCCGACACATTGAAAGCTGTTGTCAAGCACACGCCTCTGGAACTATCGAAACGCCTTTCAGAAAAATATCAAGCCACCGTCTATTTTAAGCGGGAAGACCTGCAAGAAGTGCGTTCTTTCAAAATTCGCGGGGCATATAATAAAATTGCAAACCTGAGTGATGAGGAAAAGGCGTGCGGCATTGTCTGCGCCAGCGCCGGAAATCATGCTCAGGGTGTGGCGTATAGCTGTTCTGCCCTGCAGATTCAAGGCACCATTTTCATGCCGTCTACCACGCCGCGTCAAAAAGTACAAAAGGTTAAAAAATTTGGCGACGGCTTTGTTAAAGTCGTACTGATCGGCGATGCTTTTGACGACTCCTATGATGAAGCGAAGAAATTTCAACAGAAGGGAGGCGCGGTTTTCGTGCATCCGTTTGATGACGAAGCGGTTATTGCCGGTCAGGGCACAGTCGGGAAAGAAATTCATGACGAACTGACGGGCAAAGTGGATTTCGTGTTTTCTTCGGTCGGCGGCGGCGGCTTATCTTCAGGCTCAATGATCTATTTGAAAGAGCACGATCCGCACATACAATATATTGGTGTTGAGCCGGCAGGCGCACCGGCGATGTATGAATCACTGAAAACGAATCGTGTTGTGACATTGCACGATATTGATACCTTCGTCGACGGGGCGGCGGTCAAGCAGATCGGCACGAAAACATTTGAGATCTTCCGGGACTATGCCGGTGAGATTATCACGGTTCCGGAAGGTAAAGTCTGCACCACGATGATCGAACTCTATCAGAATGAGGGGATTATCGCTGAACCGGCCGGAGCGCTGGCGGTCGCAGCGCTGGATTTTACGGCCTATCGCATCAAAAATAAAACAATCGTTTGCGTGATCAGCGGGGGGAACAATGATATCCTGCGCTACCCTGAGATCATGGAAAAAAGCCTACGCTATGAAGGCTTGAAGCATTATTTTATGATTAATTTCACACAAAAACCGGGGCAGCTGAAAAAGTTTGTGGAATACGTCCTGGGACCTGATGATGATATTGTGCGCTTTGAATATATCAAAAAGACCAATGCCGAGCAAGGGCCGGCGTTAGTGGGAATCGAACTGGGAAACAGGCATGATTATCCCGCGCTTATCAAGCGCATGGACGAGGTCGGCTTCAATTACCGCGTCATCACTGATGACGATATGTTCTATAAACATCTGGTGTAAGAGGAGGACCTTCGTGAGGCCGGAGCGTGACGCTCTCGAATACTCTTCCGGGCAGACAACAGGGAGAACACGCATACTACATGCGGGATCTTTCGATTCAAGGAGCAGCATGATACAATACGGTGTTCATAGTTACCTTTTTACAGATCACTGGTCAGACGAAGGTCTGCCAATCCTGGAAATTGCGAAAACACTTGGAGCCGAGCTTTTCGAGATTGCCATAGGCGATGATGTCTTTTTTGACAGACAGGCGACCCGGGCGAAAGCCGAAGCGTTGGAAATGCTCTTGACCACTGGTCCCGGAGGAAAATGGCCGGTAGAATGTGACTTGTCATCCGATGTTCCGGCAGAACGGCGACAAGGATTGGAGTGGCACAAAAAACAGGTTGACGTGAGCGCTGAAATTGGCGCATTTGCGTATACCGGCGCCTTGTATGGTCATCCTGGGGTCGTGAAACGGCGCAGACCACCGGCTGATGAATATGCGTGGACTGCAGAGGGCCTTCATGCTCTTGCAGAATACGCTCAGAAACAGGGCGTGATGCTTGCGCTGGAACCGATGAGCCACTTTCGTACCCATCTGGTAAACAGGCCGGAACAGCTTATGCAGCTTCTGGAATTGGCTGAGCACGACAATCTGAAAGCGCTGCTCGATACCTATCATCTGGTCACGGAAATCCGAGACTATGGCGCAGCGATCCGAAGCCTCGGCAAACGCTTGCTCGGCTTCCATGCCTGCGAAAACGATCGTGGAGTGCCAGGAGGCGGAATCGTGCCCTGGGATAGCGTGTTTTCCGCGCTTAAAGCGATCGAATTTGACGGATATATTCTGCTGGAAACATATAACTCCTCGATCGATGATTTTTCCTGTCAGCGGGGGATCTTTCTGGATGTCTGCCCGGAACCGCTTAGCTTTGTCAGAGAGGGATTTGCATTCATTCGCCAACATGTAGAAAGAATCTGAGGAGAGAAGCAGGAAGTGTTTCCTCATGAAACAGCGCTATGACACCATCGTTGTGGGCGCCGGCCCAGCCGGGTCTTCAGCGGCCTGTCTCCTCGCCCGGGCAGGAATGCGGGTTCTGCTGATCGATAAGTCTGTTTTTCCTCGTAATAAGCTGTGCGGCGGCTTGTTAAGCGGACGCAGCCGGAAAGTGTTTGCCGGAATTTTCGAAGAGTCGTGGACGCCGGCGATCGATTATATCTCACGCGGAATCTGCCTTTATCACAGAAGGTCTTTGCTCAACAGCTTGAGTGACTGTCCGCCGCTGTACTTCAGCTCACGCAGGGTTTTAGATCATTTTCTGCTGGGACTGGCCGAAAAACAGGGTGCGGAAAGTCTACAGGCCTGCGCTGTCCGTGCGGTTGATAGATCCGGCAAGCAGGTATATCTGGAGAGTGGCAGGACGTTGCAGGCAGATTTTATCATCGGAGCTGATGGTGTACTCAGCCGAGTCGCCCGCAGTCTGCATGGGTCGCTTCTGGACAAACGGACATTGGGGATCGCTCTGGAAATCGAGATCCCGCGTGGCATGTTCGCACGAGAGCTTAGAGTGCCGGAAATCTATTTTGGCGTGGTGCGCTGGGGATATGGCTGGGTTTTCCCCAAAGCTGAAACGTTGACGATCGGTCTCGGTGGAGTCATGTCCAGGAACGCTTCGATGAAAGCGCTCTTCCGGGATTTTCTTTCCCAATTATTGGGAGACATCCCGGATGTGCGGATTCGGGGACATTATCTGCCGTTCCAGCGCTATCGCAAGACACCGGGAACACGATCGATTTTGCTGACTGGCGATGCGGCCGGACTGGTGGATCCGCTTACCGGAGAAGGAATCGCGTTTGCCATGCAGAGTGGTCGATTTGCTGCTGAAGCGATTTTACAGGCTGCCGAGCGCCTGGAACCGTCGCAGGCCTGCCGCTATTATCGCAAGCGCTATCGTCACTTCACGACGATCCTGCACTACGCGCACTGTATGACCTGGCTGCTGTTTCCGGAAGCAATGGAGAAGCGCTTTGTGACGCTGCTGCCGAAGAGTCAGCTGCCGATCGTGAAACAGATGGAATTACTGAATGATGAGATAAGTTCTCGTGAATTCCTGGGCGTTCTCATGAGAAAATTTCTGCATTACTCATTTCAAAAGCGATTTGCAACATCCTCATAGAACCATGGCTCGCAGCAACAGACGTCGTGATCAGACAGACCTTGTGATCATCGGTTCCGGGCCGGCTGGAATGTCAACGGCCTTGCACGTACTGAAGGCCGATCCGAGCTGGGTCGAACGCCTCCTGGTTCTCGAGAAGGCACGGCATCCTCGCGAAAAGCTCTGCGGGGGCGGCGTGACACGCCTGGGCACTCAGGTTCTTGCGGACCTGGGCGTGTCACTCGAGACACCACAATTTTCCATCAGGGAAGTGCGCATCTTTTATCAGAGTCGACGATTCGCGATCCGGGATGACCCTGTGTTTCAGGTGCTTGAGCGGGCGAAGTTCGATCAAGGCTTATGCCGCCATGGGGAAACGCTGGGACTTCGCATTTGTCAGGGAGAAGCCGTGCTGGATCTGTTTCCGCATGAAGACGGGATTGACGTTGTCACAGAACGAGGGAGAATACGAACGAAAGCCGTCATCGCGGCAGACGGATCGAACAGTTTGACCAGGAAAAAGCTCGCTTTTCGTTCTTCAGGCCATAAGGCTCGTCTGCTTCGTGTCTTAACACCTGTCAGCGCTCATGCAGAAGCCGCTTTTCAGGAGGGCATTGCCACGTTTGATTTCAGCCCGATGCGTAACGGAGTTCAGGGCTATTACTGGGATTTTCCGAGTGTTGTCGGCGGCAGACAGCGCATGAACCGGGGAATTTTTGACAGTCGGATCATCGGGAGCGTCCCAAAGGCCGATCTAAGACAGAACTTCCGCAAGGCCTTGCAGCAACGCGGATACGAGCTGGAGGAGATTTCGCTCAAAAGCTTTCCAATCTCCTGTTTTGATCCCAGCGGAGAATTTGCAAAGGAGCGAGTTCTGCTGGCAGGAGATGCTGCAGGTGCCGATCCTCTTTTCGGGGAGGGGATCTCGTTTGCACTGGCCTATGGAAAGCTTGCTGCCGATACTGTACTTGATGCCTTCCGCGAACAGAATTTCTGTTTTCAAGGGTATCGCCGCGCCATCCTCAACGATCCGATCTTACGTCAGTTACACGCCAGGCGCAAGATCGCCGAGCTGGTATATCGTGTTCCCGCCCATCCTCGTTTGCTGGAATACTTCTGGAGCTTTGTGCCTGTGGTCTTTAAGGGTCTGAGCCGCTATCGACCGTCCTATGTTCCGCTTCGCCAGCCCAAGCTGTTGAAAAAATTCTGAACGCTTTCGCTCAAATAGCACGATGGGGCTGTCTGAGCGCGCGTCTTAGTTGCGGAGTCGTTCATTGGGATGGAGAACACGGGTTGGTGAGCTGCCGCTTCCTGGGGAATCCCGCTTTCCAAGACGCCTGACAGTGAGAAAGAGCTCCTGATGTTCGCCTTTGCCCAGGACGACCCGTTTTTCAACAGTATGATAGCCGAGTTTTTTTAGCACAATCGTGTACTCGCCCGGGAATAAGCCCTCTAGCAAGAGGGGAGACTCTCCGCGTAAACGCCCGTTGAGATAGACCTCGCAGCCGGAGCTGGTTGTGGCAATATGCAAGGATCCCAAGCCTTCGAGACGATGGGTATATTCCGTACGTTCTCCGGCGTTAATGCTGACGTCCTGCGTAAAGCTCTGATCGTTGAATTTAAACGTTATACTGTAATTTCCTGCTTCGAGCTCATATTCGTGCAACGGCGTTTGCCCAATCAGCTCGCCGTTAATGATAATGTCAGCCTGTTCAGGAAGAGAATTCAATGATAAGTATCCGGTCTGAGCCTTGATATTCTGCTCAGCCTGGGGCGTTTCAAGCTTCGTCGGGAGCGGAGTCGCTTCTTCCCTAAGAGGTGTTTGGCTGACTTCCGGAGTTGCCGTCGGCAATGGAGTCGGCTCTGCAGCAGCGCGTGGAATTCGATCTTCAGCGCCAGGAGCTTCATCCTGTATAGCGCTTGTTTCAGGCGTGTTTGCGTAGAAAAGCAGATACCATGCTGACAAAACAAGCAGAGCGCTTAAAAGGATTATGGAACTCAGGAACAGCCAGATATAGATTTTGGGCTGTGTAACTGTCTGCTTTTTCGTGAGGTTCAGGATCAGCGGATCGTATTGTGCCTGATCGTGTTTCATGTGCTCTGTCCATCCTCAAAATATCATAATTCGATCAAAAATTCTGTATCCTGGGGATCTACGTTTTCTAATACGTTTTCTAATGCGTTTTGAAGTGACTCAATATCAAGAGGAATATCGTCGCGAATTTCAGACAGTTCTTTTAACTTCTCTTCAGCTGGAAAGTAATTCCTGTCGATCGTCAAGACATGTCTGCAACTCGCGATCGCCGTTGTCGTATCTCCGCGCTCCTGAGCTACACATGCCTTGATATAATCGGTTTCTTTGATCTCGGGCTTGAGCTCCTGGGCTTTTTTCAAAGCTGATTCTGCATTTTCCAGCTCTTCGGCATTGAGATACGCCCAGGCCAGGTTAGAGAAAACGCTTGCGTCATACGGGCAATCCTGTGCGGCTTGCTGCAGCAACGGCAGACTGTCCCGGTAACGTTCTTGTTTCAGATAGGCCAGGCCGAGACCATAACGAGCTTCGGGAAAATCACCCTGCCGTTGTAAGGCCTCTCTAAAATTGTTCATCGCTTTGACGTTTTCGCCCTTGCTCAGATGATCCACTGCGTTGTTATAGTACTGTAATGCCTCAACGTAGCTGTGCTTTCGCCACCAGATGTACCCGCTGAGTCCGCTTAGCAGCCCCAGACCGAGAAGGACACTGAAAAGGAAGAATAGCAGGCTCATACCTTCTCTCCCTGTGTCTTTGTTTCAGCCGCGATCAGGACAACCGTGATGTTGTCCTGTCCGCCATTCTGATTCGCCTTTGCAATCAAGCGTCGGCAGGCATCATCCAGACCTGGCGAGCCAAGGATAATGTCACGAATTTTGGCATCAGCCACTAAATCACTCAAACCGTCAGAGCACAACAAGAGCAGATCTCCTGCCTCCAGCGGACCGTACTCTCCGGTCTCAACATGAATTTTCGGCACCGCGCCGAGCGCCTGGGAAAGCACATTCGAATCTTCCTGCGCAGCTTCCTCGGTGGTTAATTTTCCCTCCTCTATAAATTTATTCACAAGGGTATGATCTTTACTCAACTGCTGGATGCTGCGGGAACCTGAGCGGATGAGGTAGAGACGGCTGTCCCCGACATGGCCGTAATACAGCATATTTCCCTTTAAGACAGCTGCCGTAAGGGTTGTTCCCATGCCGCGATAATGAGGATGTAGTTCCGCATATTCTTCAATGCGTCGATGCGCTTCCAGGAAGACGTTGCGTAAACGATCTTCTGGCGGAATAGCGACGTGCGGCAAGACATAATACATCCCAAAGGTATTGATGGCAATGCCGCTGGCCAGTTCGCCTCCTTCTTTTCCGCTGACACCATCAGCCACCGCATACACAGACCCCAGACCATCCAATACTTCCGGATCGATCTGCTTGTCCGAACAGAGCCAGAAGCTGTCTTCATTGAGCGTTTTTCGTAAACCGGGATCGGTCCCACTCGATACGCGATAGATCATGAAATGTTCTGTACTCATGCCCGATACAGCCCTCCTCTGTGTAGGTTATGCAGAGCAAACATGTAGATTGTGCTGAATAATTCGACCCAAATCTGCCTGAGCGGTTGAAAGAGAATTATACAAATGGCAGGCCTCGCTTTTATGCTGAGTTTTATAGAGACAGGCCGCAATGTTTGCAGCAGCTTTCACAAGGTAGCTGCTTCTCTGGACATCTGAGCAGCCGTCAGAGTAGCGCTCCAGAAGATGGCGGGCTTTCAGAAAGCTCCGCTGGGCCGCGTCAAAAAGCTCCTGATGAAACTGTACAAGTCCCCGAAGCAGACATGTCTCGATATACAGGGGAACATGAGCCAGCAGATGCTGTTCCATTTTCTTGGCAAAGCTGATATCGTTACTTGTACTTTCAAGCTGAATTTCGTCGAAATGTTTTTCAAGATACTTAATCCATAATACGGTATTCTGAAAGTCGTTACGCTGAAAACAGGCTTTCCCTTTGTTCAGCATAAAAGGTAAAAATCTGGCTAAGAACGCCTCGATCGTCGGCCGTTGCTGCGGATAGACAGATAAGGTCAATCCTGCTGCGGCGCATAGATCCTCCGGCAGATCATAACTGATAAGAAAGCGCTCGAAATTTTTCACATTCTGCTTCACCTGATCCACGGCATCGTCATATTCCTGTTTCATGCCCGTCATGCCCAGTGGATTGGTATAGTAGTCGTAGATATACTCTTTTAACAGATTCGACTGCTCGATGTTTTCAAAAAAAGACTGCCCCAGCAATAATTCGTAAAAGAGCGCTCCGATCGAAAAAATATCGGCACTCTCAAAGCTTCCCATTTTTTGCTTACGGAGCTCGCGAAAGCGTTTCATGCGAAGGTGGGTGGGCGACACTTCCGGCGGTGAATACATTTCGCCACCAAAAATAATCGTACCAGAGCGTCGTTCAGCTTCGCGCATGCCCCCAAGATCGAGTAAAATCACGTCGCCGCCATGCATTTTAATGTTATCCGGGAAGATATCCTGATGATATCTTCCGCGTTGGTGGATGCTGTAAATCACAGAACACAATTGGAAGATAATCAGGATCGCCTCATCTCTCGCAACATCCAGTTCGATCCGGTATTTACTCGATCCAAGGCGTTCACCGTGAACATATTCCATCACCAGGAACCAGTAGGGATCATCACGCTCGAACTGATACTGTTTATCTGCGAGATGCACGATACCTGAACGGTTACGATACAATTCCAGTGCCTGATTTTCTTCATTCCACAGCTTCATCTGCAGCTCTTTACTCAGATTCGGCTTGATGACCTTGATACAGACCTCCCTGTTCTGCCGCTCAGTATCGACAGCTTTATATAAGCGTCCGAAGCCGCCTTCTTCATGGGTCATCTCAGAAATGTGATCGTAACGTTTACCAGTTTTTTCTCGGATATAATTAAGAATTTTCATAATATGCTCTTCTACAGACGTCGTGATTCACGATGACATTGAGATCTTACATCATTACGACGTATAACGTCGCACAGCAGCCACGAGCTTGTCAACTTCAAAGCGCCGGGAAAATAAAGTTTATTGGTCGCTGACACGATTTCTCGTATTTTCAGACCAGGAACCAAGGTGAGTTTTCTCTTGACAAAGCGTGTCAATTCATCTAATGTAACATATACATCTGTGTGAATTCTCTCAACGTATCAGCCCATGCAGGAGAAGAAAAAAGCCTATGCGCATCCAGTGTCCAGGGTGTGGGATTGGTGGAAAGATCCCCGCCGAAAAAATTCCGGCAGAAGGTCGAAAGATTGTTTGCCCGAAATGTAAGCATCCATTCTTCGTTCGTAGAGAAAAGGCCGCCGCCGTCGCGCAGCAGGGAGCAAATCTGTCGGCGTATTACGATGAAGGCGTCAAGCTCTTAAAAGCCAGACAGTTTGATGTCGCGATTGAAAAGTTGAATGCGGTGATACGCGAAAATCCCGACTATGCCCACGCCTATCGGTATCTCGGATTGGCGTATGGGCAGAAACAGTTATGGGATGAGGCGATTCAGACGCTTCAAAAGGCAGTGACGTATCAAGAAAACGATCTTCTTTCGCTTAAAAATCTGGGGGTTGCGTTTCTGCACAAAGAGCGCTTTTCCGAGGCGGAAGAGGTTTTTAAAAGAGTCTTACGCGAGAACCCCGACGATACACGGGTCACTGCTCAGCTGGAGATGGCGCTTCGCAAAGGTCAACAGGCTGGCGCCGAACGGGAGAATGGGCGTTCTCCTGATCTTCCCACTGCTGCGGACACAATAGATTCACAACGCAAGAGCGCAGAACCACTCCAGGAAAATCCGGTCCTGGCCTTTCTTGATCAGGGGGCGGACTATCTTGAAGCGGCTCAATACGGGAAGGCTCTTGAAAGTTTTGAAGAGGCTGTCCGTCTGGCTCCTGACAGCCCAGACGGACATTTCGGCCTGGGGATGACCCATGAGAAAAAACAGGAATGGAAGAAAGCAATCGCCGCTTACCAGAAGGCCCTCGAGTTAAATCCAAAGGATTTCCTGACGCAGGAAACCTTGCGTTATCTGAAAAAACGCAGGAAAAAGCGCTTCGGACTCCTTCCCAGGATGAAAGCATAAACGTCGAAACTCTGCTCTGAGCCATAAACCGCCACAGGCGGCGGCCTGCACGGGAATTATCGCTTGTCAGACTCTGCGTCTTGTCGCCTGACTCCTGAAGCAGCAAGTTCTCCGAGAAGCTGCTCGTAAGAGTGGTAGCAAATCGCGTTGATTCCAAGCTGACGGCTGCGCGCGGCATATTCCGGAATATCATCGATGTACACGCAGTGCTCTGCTTTCTCCTGGGCCCGTTTGAGCGCCTGTTGATAGATAGCTTCTGCCGGTTTCATGCAGCCGCACTCAAAAGAAAGCACCCGCAGATCTTCTTCGACCTGGCTGAAAAATGGAAAATGTTCGCATAACCAGGTCCAGTGAATTTCACCGATATTCGAAAGCAATCCAACCCTGTAGTGTTTCTGCAAGTCTTTTGCAAGCTGAAAAACAGGGCCTTGCGCACAGAAGATCTCAGCCCAAAGACGGGTAAAATGCTCGTAAGACAAGCAAGGCAGAAGCTTTCCCTGGCGCTGGACTTGACAAAAAAACTCATGCGGAGGCAGCTCACCGCTTTCATGCCGGTTCATTAAACCCGAATCGTGAATGTTTGCCTGCAGCTCCTCAGACGATAATGTCGAAAAAGGCTGTAAATGCTGCCAGATACGTTGATGATCAAACGTACAGAGAACATTGCCGATATCAAAAAAAATTGTCGAGATCATGAACTGCTGACCGTATTGTCGGCTGTGTCTCCGCTGTCCAGCGGAAGCCTGATGGTGAAGGTGCTTCCTTTTCCTTCTTCGCTCTGGCAGGAGATGCTGCCGCTGTGCCCTTTAATAATTCGTTTGCAAATTTCCAATCCCAAGCCGGTGCCGCGTTCCCCCTTGGTCGTGAAAAACGGTTCCCAAATCGACTCAAGCTGATTGGAGGGGATGCCGCAGCCATCATCACTGACATCAATAATGACGTATTCCGCATTTTTTGTCACAACGATGGTAATCGTTCCATCCTCTGTCGTCGCTTGTATGGCATTACGCAACATATTCAGCAAGACTTGAATAATTTTGTTGCGATTTAGGACAAGAAAAGGTTCGACCTGATACTCGGTTATGAATTTGCGTCTTTTAGCATCCTGATCATAGGCGATAATCGTCAAGGCCGATTCAATGACTTCCGTCAGTAAATAGGAATCTTTCTGATAGGGCTGAGTCTGTTTACGGGCGAATCGGCGAATTTCATCGACAACACTCAGAATCCGTACGCGGGCGTCAAGGACGTTTTGCACATATTCGTTGACCTTTTGATTGTCAGGTACCGCCATTTTGATCACTTCCGCGTAACCCAACACGGTCAACTGATTGCGTATTTCATGAACGATTCCTGTGGCCATCTTTCCGACCACAGCAAGTTTTTCAGTCTCAATAAGCTGTTCTTGAGTCTCCACGAGCTGTTTATAGGCGACTTGCAACTCCTGGAATAAGCGTTTATTTTCTCGCTCCAGCTCTAATCTGTCAAGCAGGTCCCGGACAGCAAGAATGAATTCGTCGTCGTCCCAGGGTTTTACCAAATAACGACTCAAGCCCGCATTGTTGATTGCATGAATCGCCGAATCCAGACCAGCCTGGCCAGTAAGCATGATCTTGATCGTATCCGGATATTGCACATGCAGCCGTTCCAGCAGTTCATCGCCTTTCATGCCAGGCATCACCTGATCGGAGATGACCATGTCCACCACATGCCCTTCTTCATACAGTCTTTCGATCAACTCAATGGCTTCCAGAGCGCTTTCTGCGCCTTCGACATCATACTCTTCCCCGAAGGCTGCATCCAGCTGTTGCGTCAATCCTTCCAACAAGGCACGATCATCATCGACACAGACAATCACTTTTCGCGTTGTTTCACACGTTGCTTGCTTGTGTTCACTGTCCGGCATGTCGTTCCCCAAATTTCAGCAGTTATCCGAGAGTTCTCTGCTTGTGCGGAATTTACAACTGAGCCACATTATAATTCTCTTCGTCCTTCAAGCGCCCGGGTCATCGTAATTTCATCGGCATATTCCAAATCACTTCCAACAGGTATCCCATGCGCAATCCGTGAAATCTTCACCCCGATGGGCTTGAGCAATTTGGCCAGATACATAGCTGTGGCCTCGCCTTCGACATTCGGATTCGTTGCAATGATGATCTCCTCGCAGGGGTCTTGTTGCAGGCGATGCAGGAGTTCCTGAATATGAATATCCTCCGGGCCGATGCCCTCTAAAGGCGATAAAGCTCCCATGAGCACATGGTAGAGGCCGAAATATTCCCTGGTTCGTTCAATCGCATACAAATCGTGCGGTTCTTCCACGACGCAGATGAGCCGGCGTTGACGGCGATCGTCATTACAAATCATACAAGGGTCTTGTTCGGTGATATTTCCGCACACAGAACAGTATCCGACATGTTCCTTGACATCGAGCAAGGCTGTCGCCAGGGCCTTCACATCGCTGTCCGCAGCTTTCAAGAGAAAAAAGGTCAGGCGCTGGGCACTTTTCTCCCCGATTCCCGGAAGCTTCGTGAGTTCGTTAATAAGTCTGGCAACTGATTCTGTGTACTGCTGTAACATACACGCTCTTCTCTTTTACCGAGACCAATAATTTCTACAGCACGATTCTGGGTTTCACCCGTCAACAGAATAGAGAAAAGGAAAAGTGACACATCAGCTGATTGTCGTGACGATAGGAAAAAACTATGTCGTCAGACCTGGAATGTTCGGAAGATTTAACCCGCCGGTCAATGCTGAAATTTTTTCACTTCGCAGACTCTGGCTCGCCTCCAGGGCCTGATTCGTTGCTGCAACGATTAAATCCTGCAGCATCTCGTGTTCATCGGTATTGATCAATTCTGCTTCGATACGGACTTCCTGGATCTGTTGTTTTCCGTTTGCAATAACAGTCACCATACCGCCGCCGGCCTGCCCTTCAACGCTTATACCGATGAGTTCTTCTTCAATTTCAGCAAGCTTTGTCTGCATCTCCTGAACTTGCTTCATTAAATTTCCCATTCCAGCCAGATTGCCTAAATTCCCCAAACTTTTTAACACACAAATTTCCTCCCGGCATTAAGGGCGATAAACCCGCTTATCAACATATACCGTCACACTTTGTCAGACTTGAGAGAATGACATGATTACATATATAAAAAATATAAAGAAATCCGTACTTGTCAAGTTTATTCTTACAGACAGCTTATGAAAGGACGTGGCCCTCAAATATTTCACAGGCTGTTTCAGCCAGTTCTTCTAAGCTCATACTGGGGATCGTCGTCCTGAAATGTGGCTCAACCGTTGTTTCATCGCACACAGACAGCTCTTGAGGAAGGCAGTGCTCGAAAACAGAAAATTGTTCTCCAAGGCGTTGAACCTGCTGCCAGACATCGTCAAAGCTCTCAAGACTGTTTATTCGGCAGGCCTGCAACAAGGCCATTTCCATACTGAAGCGGGAGGAAGCACTGCGTTTGATGTCTGCTTCTGCATGGAGGAGATACTTGAAAATGGTCCGAAGCTCCTGCAAGGAATGCGAGTCGCTTTGTCTCCGCATGACCTCCAGTCCCATTGTTGCATTGTCCAGCAGCCGCTCTGCTTTGGGTGAGATTTTCAGCACGAGCAAATTACGGATGTACTCGAGAATGTCTTTGTAAAATTGTTCCAGATCGTGTCCCTGCCGTACCAGCGAATGGATAACATGAAGAATCGTTTCCGGATCGTCAGCGAGGATTGCAGCTGTCAGTTCCTGAATGCTTTCGCTGCTCACCACTCCCAGAATTTCAGAGACTTTTTCAGGAGAGACCTCTGTGCCACAATACGAGATAACCTGTTCCAGAAGGCTTTGGGCGTCCCGCATACTTCCCTCCGAACGTTTTGCGATGTAAAGCAGGCTTTGATCGTCAATTTGAATGCCCTCGCTCTCGGCGATCTTGTGCAAAGCCAGACTCATGTCATGCAGGCCGATTCTGCGAAAGCTGAAGCGCTGGCAGCGCGAGCTAATCGTGATCGGCACTTTATGATCGTCAGTCGTTGCAAGGACGAAAACGACGTGTTTCGGGGGTTCTTCAAGGGTTTTTAATAAGGCATTGAACGCCTCTCTGGTGAGCATATGGACTTCATCGATAATATAGACTTTGTAGCGAAGTGTTGCCGGTGCGAACTTGATATTTTCACGCAGTTCACGAATATGTTCGATCTTACGATTCGAGGCACCGTCAATCTCCATGACATCCGCTGCGTTCCCGTTTTTTATCGAAAGACAAGCATCACATCGATTGCAGGGGTCAGCGGTCGGGGCTTCGCTTTGCCGGCAGTTGAGAGCTTTCGCAAGAATACGTGCCGCGCTGGTTTTTCCGATACCGCGAATCCCGCGAAAAAGGAAGGCCTGAGCAATTCGGCCGCTTTGGATTTCGTTTTTGAGGGTTTCGGTGATGTGCTCCTGGCCGATAAGGTCATCGAAGCTTTGAGGCCGCCACTTCCTCGCAATCACCTCATAGTGCTCTTGCTGCATAAGAGATCACGGTTCTTAAACTAGAGCTGAAACCGGTCATGATGAAAGATTCGGAAGTCTAAAAAGAGCAAGCAGTCAATTCCCCTCAGGCGCCCCTGCAACACCCGAAAGACATTCCTTAGGGCTGCTCCGGTCAAGGCCTGACCCGGTTCAGAAGTTTTCGTCGCGCAGGACCCGAGGATCAACATCAACTGCTTGCCGTATAAAAGTCACTGAAGAGCGGAGAGGGTGGGATTCGAACCCACGGGACGTTTCCGCCCACGCGATTTCCAGTCGCGCCGATTCGGCCGCTCTCGCACCTCTCCGAACATGTAAAAACACACGTACCTAAGTGAAGAGCTGAAAATTCACCGTACGACTCTGTTTTCAGAGTAATTATACGTCTCCTGTTGTCAGGAACGGAGAGGGTGGGATTCGAACCCACGTGACAGCTTTTGGCCGCCTACCCGATTTCGAGTCGGGCCCGTTATGACCACTTCGGTACCTCTCCGGTTCGTAGTTGTCGAAAGAATGACTGCATGATGTGACGGCATTCAGCACTGAGCACGCCGGACACAACCTCGATGTGATGATTAAGTCGTGAATCTTCGACAAGGGAATATAAAGAACGAACTGCGCCGGCCTTGGGATTGTCGACACCATACACCACGCGGCGTATACGGGCTAAAAGCATCGCCCCGGCACACATCGAACACGGCTCAACTGTTACATACATTGTCGCGTCTGCCAGCCGTTCGTAATGCATCTCTCGACAAGCGTCGCGGATCACCAGTGTTTCCGCGTGTGCAAGAGGATCGTGACGTTGTTCGATGCGATTATGATTCGAAGAAAGAATCCGCTCGTCAACAACGATGACCGCTCCAACCGGCACCTCACCTTCAGTATACGCAATGCGTGCTTCATGCAGCGCGGCCTGCATAAATTCTTGATGCAAGGGCACACAAAAAAAATGGTACGCCCAGGAGGAGTCGAACCCCCAACCTTCGGATCCGTAGTCCGACGCTCTATCCAATTGAGCTATGGGCGCACTATAGAATTTCTGACTTCAGAACGGAGAGAGAGGGATTCGAACCCTCGGTAGGCGTTATGACACCTACGACGGATTAGCAATCCGCTACCTTCGGCCTCTCGGTCATCTCTCCGAAATTTTTTCACGAGCTCTCTTACGGAGGAGGTAGGATTCGAACCCACGTTCGCGTTCACGAAAACGGTTTTCAAGACCGCCGCCTTCAACCACTCGGCCACTCCTCCCAACGTGTGAAGCTACGCTACTGGATCCTTCAAAATTTGCAAGGAAAATTTTGAAGAATTTAAGAAAACCGTGTCATCTTCCCGAATATCAGGGCTTTTCAGCCATATAAATCAGCTTATTGCGGATATAACACGTCCCTTCCAACCCACGGTCTCAGTTTTTTCGGAACCAGGACACTCCCATCGGCCTGCTGGAATTGTTCGACGATCGCCGGCAGCAATCGGCTGGTGGCCAGACCTGATGCATTCAGGGCGTGGATATATTCCGGCTTTTTAGCACCTTTGCGTTTGAAACGGATATTGCCGCGCCGAGGTTGATACTCTCGTGAGTTTGAGGCGGAACTGACCTCTTTGTACTCGTTCATGCTGGGAATCCAGATTTCGAGGTCATACGTCTTTGCCATTGATGCACTGCAATCTTTGGCCGCCAGCTTTGAGACCTGATAATGCAAGCCGAGCTCCTGCACAAGTTTTTCCGCTTTGCCAATCAGTTCCTCCAGAGCTGCATCCGATTGTTCGGGCGTCGTAAATTGGAACATCTCGACTTTATTGAATTGATGCCCGCGAATCATTCCGCGTTCCTGAGTGCGATAACTGCCGGCCTCCCTGCGATAACACGGAGTGTAGGCAAAATATTTTTTCGGCAGCTCTTCTTCCTGCAAAACTTCGTCACGATGAAAATTGATCAGTGCTGTTTCTGCGGTGGGCAGAATAAAGTGTTTGAAGCTTCCGTCCTCGTTGTCTCCTGCAATCTGAAACACGTCATGTTCGAATTTCGGAAATTGTCCTGCCGTAAAACCGCATTGATACGTCAACATATGTGGCGGCAGAACAAATTCGTAGCCATCCTGCAGATGCGATTCGATGAAAAAATTCAGCAGGGCCCATTCCATCTGCGCACCAAGTCCTTTGTAAAGCCAGAAGCCGCGCCCCCCCATTTTGACACCTCGTTCATAATCCACCATGCCCAGGGATGTCACGAGTTCGACATGATCTTTTGCTTCAAAATCAAACGTCGGTTTCTGACCCCAGGTCCGCAGTACGATGTTTTGCTCTTTGCCGCCAGCCGGCACATCATCATCGGGAATATTGGGGAAAGCGGCCAGGCTCGTGTGCATGGCGCTTTCGACTTTTGCCAGTTCCGTATCCAGCGCCTTAATTTTCGCAGAGACTTCCTGCATTTCCTGCTGTATCGCATCAATCGACGCTCCTTCTTTTTTCAGGGCCGGAATTTTTGCCGAGGCGGCATTGCGTCTTGCTTTCAATGCTTCGACCTCCTGGATGATCTCCCGGCGCGCTGTATCCAGAGCAAGCACTTCCGTAAAATCGACCTCATCCATCCGTTTCAGAAGTTTCTGCCGCAGCTCTTCAGCATTGTCCCTTATGAGTTTTATATCCAACATTGTGCCGTTCCTCCGTATAGCCACAGATTGCCTCTCGGCAAACATTCTGTTGTTAAGCGAACATCAGCGTGTTTGCTACAGTGACGGGTGAAGAAAAATTCTTCCCCCTTGCCTTGCAGCATCACGCAAATGAGAGTGTTTGCAGATCAAGACACCTTAAACGGAGATTTGGCAAATAAGTCAATAATTTTCTCAGACTTTCCTCTTAGCTGTTATTTCGGAACCGCAACAGACCGGCTTGCACAAAACAGCTATCGTTGCGTAGTGCTGCTGACCGCTGTCGCTATGCGACACAAAACAGCGGCCGAAATCGCATTGTGTTTGATCGTTCAGGAAACTTGCAACAGATCGTCGCAAATCACCGGCGGCAAAAAGCAGAGCGAGGAACGAGCCACGCTTTTGTCTATCAGTGTGTATTTTTATACAGTAAATCCATGCTCATATAACGACCTAAACGGATTAAGCCGTGTTTCATCAAAGCCAGCTACAATATTTGGAAATCTCATGTGCAAAATATGATAATACATAACGATATAACTGTCGCTCTCATCGTGTAAATCCATGTAGTTTGAACCATCCACTGCTAGTAGAATGGGAAATATTGACCGAAGAAGATCAAAAAAATCTGGTATTGACGTTCGTTGAAATGCATTTAAGCACCAATGATTTAACTCTAATACGACCACTGGTCTGTTAGACGAAAGTGTCTTTTTGGCACCACGAAGAACATGTCCCTCAAAACCCTCCACATCAATCTTTATAAAATCTATAGACTGAAGATCCAAAGAATTCACCACTTCATCCAGCTGTCGGATGACTATTTTTTCTACTGTATGTCCTGCAGAAGCCTGTGTTTGATTAGAAACAAAACCGCCTGATCTATTAGATGGTGAAAATGTTAGAGTAGATTCACCTGATTCAGCACCAAGCCCTATATTTTGAGGAAATACATTATTTCTTCCTGATTTTGAGATGTTTTTTTCAAGATATGCAAAAGTTGTTGGGGATGGCTCAAATGCGTAAACATACTGAGATAGTTCACCAAATAGAATGGCAGTGCATCCAATGTTAGCACCAATATCTAAAATGGTTTTACTATGACCTGCCAAAACTTTGAACAGCTTTACCATTTCTGGTTCAAAACCATTTCTAATGTGCTCAAGATAATCGTCATCAGAAGTAATAAGATAGTTACTCCCTCCGATATCTACAGTTAATTCTCTAGAGTTTTTCATAAACCCCTCAATATTTTGTATAGAATTGCTTTCATCATGATTGTATAACGAGTGGATCTGAGGAAGAAGGCGTGACGAGTTGCTGCAATCCGTCAGGCCTTCTGGCGTTGTTGGAGAGCTCCAGGACCTGAATCAGGATTTTTGGGGACGTCCGAGCAGGGTGACATGTTTACGGATGTGATCACGAATGAGCTGATAGTGCAGCTCTTCGTGTCTAAAGAGGGCCGCGTAGAATTTCTCCCGTAAGGTCTCATTCTGCATCACGAAGCCGTAGATAATGTGAATCAGCTGACGGGATTCAACTTGATCGAGGTAAGCTGGTAATTCTTCGTCGCGACTGTCCTCCAGTGGCGTAATTTTTGAGAAATCGGCAGTGATATGATAGAACTTGAGTGCTTCGGGATAGGACTCTAAAGCGACTTGGTGAATTTCACGGTAGAGAGCTGGCTCCTTCAGGGCAATTGTACGCACGGCTTCCAGCCAGGAGGTTCCGGCGGTTTTGACGTGCAGACGGCCGTCGGTATATTTCCCGATGGCAGGATAAGCCGAGAATTTATCGCTGCCGGAATGGATCGAAACTTTATAATTGCCATGGCTCTTTGCGATCTGGCAATGAATGTTAAATTGTTTTTCAAATTCCTCCAGATCGCCGATGTAATCGATCGCTTTCTGAAATTCGCCGATAAACCGCGGAGCCAGCGATTCTACGACGACGCCGTTGTGGATGAGCTCTTTGATGATGAAGAGGTGATGCTGCGGAACAGTCGGGGCTTCGGTCTCATCGATCGACATCTCAAAGTCGAAATTCCCTTCACCGCGACGAGACACCAGCAGATCGTACACTTCTTTGGCAAATGCAATCGCTTCGAGATACATGACGGCGCAACGATGCAGTTCAGTGACGTCGAATGAAAGTGTTGTGCCGTCTTTCATGGTAAATTCCGTGTTCAGATAGCGTTTCTCGAGACGTGAAATTTCCGTTTCCGGCAGTTGCTGATAGAGCTCAAGGACTTTCTCAGCAGGCCAGTCAGCGGCTTGGGCGTTCATCACTTCGCTTAAATCGAGCGTGATCATTGTGGCGTTGCAATCAAGCGCCATATTGACTTCGTCAAGGGTCTTGAGATGATCACCGTCAAAACCATAGCCGTCTTCGTAGCCTTCTTGGAAGACGGCAAACGTCGCAGCATCAAGGACGTCCTGGTAACTGCGTTTGGTGAACTGCAGCTCGCGGATCGATTGCTGAGCGAGGACCGGAAAGATATCATAATCCCTCACGGCGCGAATATGGGCTGGATTCGCGAGGCCGAGACGATCGCCGGTGCCGATCGTGGCATCTTTGCCTTTCAGCGAGACAGGAACGGTAAAAGGAAATACGTCGCGCAGGAAAATCGCCAACTCGTGATTGAGCTCGCTTTTTGTCATGAAATACTCGCCTTCCTGAACAGTGTTTCCCGGAAAAGTCGGAAATTCATCGGGTGTTTTCGAAACCTTAATAACGTACTTTGTCCCCTGATCATCATCACGGCAGCAGAAGAACAGAGACGCGCCTTTTTTCTGGAAAGACGAGAGATATATTCCTGATGCAAGTGTGCCGTCGAATGTTTTGACGGTGGCGAGATCAGCGGAGAAAAGGTGTGTATCTAGGAGGTATTGAATGATTGTATGATGTCTCATAATTGGATACCTGCTCTGTAAAATATTTGGAAATACAGGCTCGGTGCGTGCTTGTGAGATGCTTGCCGGCCAACGGATCTGCTGTGCATGCGTCATGTCGTGTCTTAAAGAATGGTAAACGATTACCGAATTTTTTGTCAAGGAAAATATCACAGTATGCCTTGAGGAGAGCTGCTGTGACACGTTGTCACTGCCCTAACAGTGCCGCAACAGCGTGTTCGACGTCTTGGACGCGAATCCGTTTCATACAGGCGTGCTGTTCCGGGTTCCTGCAGCGGCCTTTGCCGGTATGTGTGCATGGGCGGCAAGACAGCGGTACGCTGATGACCTGCGAGGGAACCCGATAGGGAGAGAAGCCAAACTCTTCGACAGTGGGTCCGAAAAGCGCGACAAGCGGAGTCTGCATGGCTGAAGCCATGTGGACTCCGCTACTGTCATTGCCCACGAAAAGAGCGCAGGACTTGAGGGCGGCAGCGGATTCCAGCAGCGACAACCTTCCGCTTAACAGGATGGGCTTATGGGAGAGCTGTCCGGCGAGCTTTTCACCTGCCTGCTGCTCGGAAGGAGCGCCGAAAATGACGATCCTGGCTTGGTAGTCGTGGATGAGGCGCCGCCCGAGTTCCGCGAATTTTTCGAGCGGCCACTGCTTCAGAGGATGAGCGGCGATCGGTCCAAAGCCGATGAGCAGCGTTTCGGGACCAGCGTGTTCTTCCTTGAGGATGCGTCGGATTTTGGCATACTGTTCTTCTGAAGGGAAGAGCTCCGGGCCTTTGTCGTCAGGCCTGACCCCGAAGGGCGCGAGGGGCAGGAGATAGCGTTCCGGGATCTGCAGAAGAGGCTTCGTATAGAAATTTAATCCGGTGCTCACGAGCAGCGTGCGCGCTAAAATCTGCTTAGAGATACTGACGACTCGCGGAGCGTGAAGTAGTGCACGTAAATACCTGCTGCGAAGACTGTGATGCAGATCGATGCACAAGGTGTAATGCGCGTGCCGGAGTTCTCGGGCCAGATGCCTCAATCCTCTGCTGCCGCTTCGCGTATCATAGGCATAGACAGTGTTGAGTCGGGGATTGGTGTCGAGCAGTTCACTGAACTCGCGTTTGGTGACAAAATCAAGGCGTGCCTCTGGAAAACGTGCTCGAACAGCGCGAATCAGCGGAGTCGTCAAGATGATATCACCAATGGAACTGAATCGGAGAATCAGAATGCGCTGAAGCCTCTCATCTTTCATAATTGGTCTCGCCTGGGAACTTCTCTCGTAGCGGCGTCTCATGCCGGCGGCAGAATTGATCGGAAAGCTTATCAGACACTGGGGATCCCGTCAAATAAAAAGTTCCGCAGCATCTGCTGCGACATTTTCCTTGACGAAATTGTCTGAACGTACAATTGCTTATACCCATGGGACTACGATATAAGACCATTAACAGCTATCTGTTGAAAGAATTGTTCGGGCCGTTTTTGCTCGGGCTGTTGGTGTTTACCTTTGTGCTGCTGATGCAGCAAGTGCTCGAATTGATCGAATTGGTCATCAGCAAGGGCGTGAGCGTGAAGCTGGTGCTGGAACTGGTGCTGTACATTATGCCTTCTTTTCTGGTGCTGACCATTCCAATGGCGGTGCTGGTGGCAGCTCTGACGGCTTTCGGGCGTCTTTCGACCGACAGTGAGGTGACGGCCTTAAAAGCATCAGGAGTAAGCCTTTATTCCCTTTTTGTGCCTGTATTGATTTTTTCAATATTAATGACCAGCCTGACTTTTTTTCTCTATGCCGTCGCTCTGCCGTGGGGGAATCATCAGTTTCGGGTCGCGCTGTATGAGTTAGCCCGGACCAAAGCCTCAATTGGCCTCAAAGAACATGTGTTCAACAACACGTTCCCGAATCTTGCGATCTATGTGGACGATATTTCCGAACGTGATGAATCGTTTAGCGGCATCATGATTTCGGATTCACGGGATCCGAACAATCCCCAGACGATTTTTGCTCGTCGGGGACGGCTGATTTCTGACGGGAAAGCCTTGCGAGTGGTCTTACGCCTGGAAGAGTGCGCGAGCCACCCGAAGACCATCAGAAATCCTTTAAAGTATCAGGTGGTCTCCTCCCCGGTACTGGACATTCTGCTCAGTTTCCAAGCCCCAGAGGACAATCAGAGCTTACGATTGAGCCGCACTGACCGGGATATGACGATTTCGCAGCTTACGCAACAATATCTGTTGTTGAAAGAACAGGATCGCCATCAAGAGCCGAATCGACCGAACCCTGCGCCTCAAATGTTTTCAGAGTCGATCACCTGGCGGGAAGCTGTTGTGGGAATGTGGAAAGTTCTTCCTCAGTTAGCCTGGGATAGTTTTGTTTTGCCAGGTGGTTTATCCAGTCCCTATCTGGTGGAAATTCATAAGCGTTTTTCGATTCCGTTTGCCTGTATCGTGTTTGGATTGATTGGCACTCCGCTTGGTATTCAATCGCGGCGGGCCGGCAAGTCAGGAGGATTTGCCGTCAGCGTAGTCTTGCTGTTGATTTATTATATTTTTATTACAGCCGGTGAAAGCCTGGGGGATGACGGGAGTCTTCCAATTATCCTGGCGGTCTGGACTCCGAATGTTCTGTTGGGAGTGACTGGCCTTATCCTGCTTGTTCGGACGGCGCGGCGATGAAAATTTTAGATCGGTATATCATACGTGAGTTTTTAAAAATGCTCATTTTGGGCATTACGGCGCTGATTTTGGTCGCCACCGTTGTCGCGATTTTTGAGCGGGTGGATACAATTGTCGAGCATAAACCCTCAATATGGGTTGTGACAGGATATTTTTTAACGCGCATTCCCCAGGATGTGTTTATGATTGCGCCGATTTCAATGCTGTTGACCACCTTGATTATCACTGGGGCCTTTGCGCGCAACAGCGAGATCGTGGCGATGATGGCAGGGGGAGTGAGTGTTTACCGAATCATGATGCCAATTTTAGCGATCGGCGTTGTCATGAGCCTGGCGATGTTTGGCTTGAATGAGTTTGTGATTCCGATCTCAAATCGTGTGAATATGGAATTATGGAGAATTATTCGGGAGAAACCCGACATGAGTCAAATGGCAAAAACTCAGATTTGGTTTCGGGGACGACGGGAACACGCGATTCGAAATGAACACGAAAATCGGATTTATTACATCAATGCCTTGATTCCCGCCCGCCGGAGTGCGGACGGAAAGCTCCACCCTCCTGAAATCCAGAGCTTGACAGTCTTTGAATTAAACGATCAATTTATTCCGATCGCGCGTCTGGACGCGGCCCGTGCAGTATATCAGAGGTCAAAAAACGAGGCAGACGCATCCGTACAAGCCCAGAGCACTGTTGAAAAGGTTTTAGGGGATCTTGCCTTCTGGAAGCAGGAAGAGACGAAGGGACAGGCTCCGGGACGCTGGTCTCTTTATAACGGCAGTCAACGCAAGCTTGGCACTGATGTTCAGAGCAGCCGGGGGATTACGACCTTCAGGGAGCTGCATGATTATGTCATCCCCTGGACCTTTGAGGATTTCCGCCGTGACAGGAAGTCCCCGGAGGATATGAACTATCGGGAGTTGAAGGAATATATCCAGATGCTGACGGATTCCGGATTTGATGTGTCAGAGTACATCGTCGATCTCCGGGCAAAATTTTCTTATCCCTTCGTGAGTTTTGTCATGGTGATTATCGGCTTTCCTTTTGCCTTGAAATCCCCGCGTAACGGCGCTGCCTTTGGAGTCGGATTAAGTGTGTTTATCGGCCTCACGTTCTGGATTCTCCTCCAGCTCGGCGTGTCTCTCGGCCATGCTCACATCCTCCCCCCGACGCTGGCCGTCTGGATTGCGCACGTTCTGTTCGCGTCGGCAGGATTTTACCTGATTTTAAGCACCAGAACATAGATTCGCCAGATGTCTGGCATCCAAAGATTCAACAGCCCGGATTTTATGCTTCCATCGTCTTCAGAGCCTCAGCTTTGGCCGACGTGATGAGCGGTTCAATCACATCGTCCAGCTTGCCTTCGAGCACATTATCCAGTGCGTAAAGCGTCAGGTTGATACGATGATCGGTGACGCGCCCTTGGGGAAAGTTATACGTGCGGATGCGTTCGCTGCGATCGCCGCTGCCGACCTGACTTTTCCGGTCTTGGGCAATGGCTTGGCGTTGTTCCTCCTGGGCTTGATCGAGCAAGCGGGCGCGAAGGATTTTTAAGCCTTTGGCTTTATTCTTGTGCTGTGATTTTTCATCCTGACAGGAGACAACCAGGCCGCTCGGAATGTGAGTGATTCTCACTGCTGAATCCGTGGTGTTGACGCTTTGCCCTCCCGGGCCTGAGGAGCGATACACATCGATTCGAAGCTCGCTCGGATCGATGTGGATATCGACATCTTCTGCTTCCGGCAGCACAGCAACAGTCACGGCAGAGGTGTGAATACGCCCGCTGGCTTCCGTAACCGGAACCCGCTGCACCCGATGGACGCCGCTCTCATATTTCAGACGGCTGTAAGCCCCTTGTCCCTCGATCATGGCAATGACTTCTTTAAACCCCCCGACGCCGATTGGATTCTGGCTCATGATCTCGACTTTCCAGCCTTGCTGGTCGGCATATTTTGAGTACATGCGGAATAAATCACCGGCAAAGAGGGCCGCCTCCTCTCCCCCTGTTCCGGCGCGGATTTCAATCATGATATTCTTTTCGTCATGAGGATCTTTTGGGACGAGCAGCATTCGCAAGTCCTGTTCAATCGCGTCACGTGTTTTCTGTAATTCATCAAGCTCACTGTTGGCAAACTCGAGCATCTCTTCATCGTGTTCACTTGCAATGAGTTCTCTGGTCCCGCTGATTTCTGCAGAAACGTTTTTGTACTCACGATATTTTTCGACAACCTCATTGAGCTCTGCATGAGATTTGGCATATTCACGGAATTGATCCTGATGAGAAATGATCTCGGGATCGCTGAGCTTTTGTGTGAGGAGTTCAAACTTTTCTTCCAGGGCATCGAGTTTTTCAAACATACTCTCTCCATCGTCATAGATTCGTATTTTCCATATAGTTAAGAATATAAGAACGCTTTTCCCCCTCTTAAACAGAGAGGAACAGGAAATCAAGAAAAATTGTTTGACTTCTCACTTTTTCTTTCGTAGGGAGGTTTAAAACTTATAAATGAAGGGAAATATTATTGCGTTTTGAGAAGGAGTCTCACTGCCTGATGAAGCTGAAAACCTTGTTCTCCGGCTTGTTGAAAGGGAGTCATTCTCTTGGACGGCATCGTTCGTTGGAGAGGAGGAGTCCTGTCGAATTGTCCACAAAGTTCGATATCTTCCAGTATCTTGACTTTAATATCCCCGAATTACAGCCGGTGAAACTGTCACTGGATTTTGAAAAATACGAGAAGGCTTTTGAGCAATTTTTCCAGTATCTGAAAATCAGAACCTCTCCGGCTTTTTTATGTCGCTGGTGGAAACGCGAGGAGATTGTCGAATGTCTGCGGCATGGCTACGCTGCGGAAGAGTCGTTCATTCTGGAGGCCAAAGACCGGATTCTGGCTCATCGTTTTCAGCTCTTTGGCGCGCATGATATTCAGGCGGACTCTCGAATTCTGTGGAACAGGAGTCATGAAACGGGACGATCGGCAGACACGGAACTGTGGCCGTCTGGGGTTCAGTATCGTGCTGAGGATCTGGAGACCGACGATCGACAGGATGTTCATTTTATCTGGGAGTTGAACCGGCATGTCCATTTTCTGGATTTGGGAAAAGCATACTGGTATACCGGAGATGAGGCCTGCGCCCGGGAATTTGTTGAGGAAGTGCTGGGATGGATCGAGCAAAATCCGTATCTCTTGAGTGTGAACTGGACGAATCCCCATGAGATTGCCTTGCGAGGTATTTTCTGGATTTTTGGGTACAACTTTTTCGTTCGTTCCGAATACGTTGATGAAGCGTTTTTGTGTGCGTTTTATCAGGCCCTTCTCGAGCATGGACATGCGGTTCATAGCGTTCTGCAGCAGCCGGACTCGTCATGTCCGAAACACTCTCTCACAGCTCAGGCAAGCTTTTTGTATTTATTGGGAACGATGTTTCCGGAATATCTGCATAGCAAGGCCTGGGCGAGAGTCGGCTGGGACCTGCTGCAATGGAAAACACCGCAGCTTCTGCCGGAAGACCTGAAGCAGGACTGCGTGGCCTCGCTGGTGTCAATCATCGAATTTTACCTCATCGTGCTGCTGGTGCGAAAACATAATCGATATCACGTGCCACCGGTCGTCTTTGAGAATTTACAGGAGCTGATGGAACTGCTGTCAGCGTTTGTGAAACCCGACGGCAGTCTGTCACGTTTTGGAAGCGTCTGGCCAAACTATATGCTGGCCGGGATGTTTCCTTCGCGGCCCGGCAAGGCGGAATATCTGTTTTCGCTGGCTGCCGTTCTGCTGAAAAGTCCGACCCTGGCGTATCTCGGACGTCGAATCGATCCTGCGCAACTCTGTTTTCTTGGCAAAGACGAGCTGCAGGACTTCGAGAATCTTCCAAGGGAAGCGCCGGGAAAAAATTCTTCCCTGGTGGCAAATTCCTCATTTGCCATGATGAGGGATGGCTGGGAGCCTGACAGCAGCTATTGTCTGGTCTCGATGGCTCCCAGCAGCGTTCACCAGTCTTCCCTGGCACACTCCGATCTCCTGAGTTTCGAGTTGGTCATTCGGGGGCATGATTATCTTCAGGACTCTGGTCCTTACTCTTGTCAGAAAGATGAATGGAACGAATTTTTCCGTTCCATGTGGGCGCATAACAGCATTACAGTCGATCGCATAAAGCATCTTCCCTTTCAGCAAAAATTTCTGACAACATCTTGTGACATCTGGACATCGACCCCTCGCTTCGATCTGCTGAGTGCCTCTCACTCCGGTTTTGAGGAGTTGGATGAGGCGATTGCTCATCGTCGGGCGATTTTTTATTATAAACCCGATTACTGGATACTTTGCGATTTATTGACCGGTGAGGGGCGGCATTTCTTTGACCAGTATTTTCATTTTCCTTCGTTTCGCTTACATGTTGATTTTACAAATAAGTGCGTGAGTGTTAAGGTCGATGAACGTGAACATTTTGTGCTCATGCCCTTTAACGCGAACGAGTTGGATGTCTCGATCTTTACCGGAGGTGAGAGCCCGGATTCCGGCTGGATCAGCCAAGGCTATAAATGGGCGGTCGAAGCGCCTTTTATTCGTTATGGAAAAAAGAGCATTGCTCCAAATAGTTTTCACACGCTGATTCACAGTTATGCTCATGATACCGCGCTGACGTTCTCCGGACGTCTTCTCCAGGTTGAAGCCGATGGCAAGCGTTTACTCTCTCACGAAGTCTCAGCTCTTGAAATTTGCCACGAGCAGAAAACAGACTATTTCGTTCTTGTTCATGAGATGAAATATGAATCTGTGCAGATTGAACGTTTTTCTTATAGCGGACGCATGTTTTTTCTGCGTCAAGAGGGGGACGCACTTCAGGAGCTTCTCCTCTTTCAGTGCTCTTTACTGAAAATTGCCGGTAAAGTCGTGTTTCAGTCAACAACGCCGGTGGAATATCTTAGATTACGATTTGAGGGAGAGAGCTTATACGCCGAATGTGAAGAAAATTATACCTTTCGCATGGAATATCCTGCGATTTCCCAGGTTTTTGTCAATAACCGGCAGGCATCCCTTCAGTATGACGCAGAGATGCGAATTATTTCGACAGCGCGGCTCTAGGAAAAGCTCGGCGATTTTTGCTTGACTTTCCTGGATTGGATATGCTAGATGTCATGACATGACTGAAGAGAGGTGCAAAGATTTTTCTGCTGACAACACCGTGTCGCTATCCTGCGTGCTTCATGGAATGAACATGCTGATCAGGCGAAGATCTTGTTTATTTCGTGCGGCGAAACGTATGGGTCCCGTGTTCGTTTTATGTGTGTGTCTCGGCGTGTCGCCTGCGGCGAATGCTGAACTATATAAATATATCAAAAACGGTGTTGTCCATTATAGCAATCTCCCCCCGAAACATGCGGCATACAGCATCCATACGTTTCAAGAACCGGCTTTTGCGGCACTGCCTTCTCCCAGAGAGGTGCTCTCCAGCCCCAGGAAGCGCTCATCATCAGTGTCGACGACGACTCCTCACGATAGCCTCATCCGAACGATTGCCGGTCAGTATCAGATCAGTCCGGCCTTGGTGCGCGCAATTATTAAGGTCGAATCCAATTTCGATAAGCATGCGGTATCTTCAAAAGGCGCTCAGGGCCTGATGCAGTTGATTCCGGCAACGGCGAGGCGTTTCGGCGTTGAAGACCCTTTTGACCCTGAAGAGAATATCACCGGCGGCGTGAAATATTTGCAATTTCTTTTTGAGGAATTTGGCGAGCAGAACCTTGAGCTTGTACTCGCCGCTTATAATGCCGGCGAGCAGGCTGTGAAAAAACACGGCAACAAAATCCCACCCTATAAAGAGACCAGGGCCTATGTCAAAAAAGTCAAGAGATTCTACCTTGGGAAAAATCCATATAAAGGCGTTGCGCAGGCAAAATCGATTTACAGATATGTGGATAAAAACGGCGTTCTCGCGTTTAGCAATATGCCTCGGGTGAAATAAACGCTCTGTGTGCTGCTGTTTTGCTTCCGATCGAAGAGGGGAAAGGGAGAGAGAGAATCCTTACTGGCGGCACGTCATACAGTAGTCGTCTTAGGGGACTGAGAAGACCTTTTTGCAGAGATCATCTCAGTCAGCTGCGTCGTCTCGTTTATTCGAACTCCCAGTGATGGATTGGCCGATAGACCCCGAGATCCTTAATCATCGACATGACTTCGAAGGAATATGCTCTTTGCTGATAGTCGAAGGGCGTACCGTCCTCAAGATGCACGGCAACATCTACAAAATATTTACCTTCCGTTAAATTCAGCTGATCGATATGGAACTTGACCTTTCCTTCGCCTTCGAGTCTTGGAATGTGAATCTTTTCGATATGTGTATTCGTCCCGTAGCAGTAGGTCTCATCGTCGCGGAAAATCCCGATGCCGAAGACTGGTTCGTAGATAGGATTGTAGGCTTTATAAAGAATTTCGATCGTCATCTGATCGCCGGTTTTATACAGATACGTCGGAGTCGGGCTGCCGTTATAGAATTCAACAGAGTTGATCTCCACTTCTCTCGACCCCCAGCGTCTTTTACGGCTTGATTTGGAAGGCCTGTCGCTGGAGAGTTCTTCGTCATGCAGATCGATGAGTTTGCCGCGTTGCTGGTCGGCAACATGTTCCAGGTACATCTGCATCACAGATTGTACATCGCCATAGGCTTTAAGAGCGCCGTGATCAAGCCATATAACCCGATCACAGTGCCTTTCCAGAGCGCCAAGATCGTGTGTCACCAGCACAATGGTTTTTCCGTCGGCTTTAAAGCTGTTGAGCTTATTCTGACATTTTCGCTGAAAATTGGCATCGCCGACAGCTAAAATTTCGTCGATCAGCAGGATATCAGGATCAACGGCGGCGGCAATCGAAAACGCCAGACGCATGTACATTCCGGAGGAATAGGTCTTAACCGGATTATCGATAAAGTCGTCCAGTTCCGAGAAACGGATGATCTCGTCGAGTTTCTCATGAATCTCCCGGCGGGACAGTCCGAGAATAATACCGTTGATGAAAATATTTTCTCGTCCGGTAAATTCCGGATGAAAACCAGCTCCCAATTCAATCAGCGCGGAAATACGTCCGTTGGTCTTCACTCCTCCTGAAGCCGGACGATGGATCCCGGCCATCAGTTTCAGCAAGGTGCTTTTGCCTGAGCCGTTACTGCCGATGATGCCGAGCGTTGTTCCTTTTGGAAGCTCGAAGGAGATTCCTTTGAGTGCCCAAAAATGTTGAGAGGTGTGTGTCACCCGCTTGCCTTTCAGCCAGCTCACAAATGCTGATTTGAGAGTCCCGGCCTGCTTATGGCGGGTTTTCATGCGAAATGACTTGGTTGCGTTCTCGACTTTGATGGCGTACACTGTGACTTAAACCTCCTCAGCAAATGACCCTCGGTATTTTTCAAAAACCATCGACCCCAGTGTGTAAGTGATAACGGCCATGACGGCGACTATCATAAGAGCTTGCATACTGGGAAACCGGTGATAATAAAAAATATCTTGATAGGCGAATACCAGCGGGGCAACAGGATTAAGGTGCACCGTAAACTGAAATTTTTCTGGAATTTGTTTCAAGGGATAAATGATTGGAGTCGCAAAAAACCAGAGCGTCAAAAAATTTCCCAGCAGGTGCTGAATATCGCGATAATGAACGCACAGCGCAGAAAACATGAACGCCAGGCCGACGCTGAATATGAACTGAATCAGCATGACAAGCGGAAGCGCCAGGAGTGAAGCGTTAACAGGAATCTTGAACAGCATGACAAATACAAGCAAAATCGGAAGGCTGAACAGAAAGTTGATCGCATTTGTAATCACCACGACAAGTGGGAGTACCTCGGCAGGGAAGAGAATTTTCTTGATGAGGTTTCCGCCGGCGAGGATCGACCCTGAAGCCTCAAGCAGTGAGGAGGAAAACCATAACCAGGGAAGCAGGCCACTCATGAGATGAACGACATAATTTTCCATGTTGAAGCGTAAGTAGACGGAAAACACGACAGTGTAGACGGAGATCAATAATAATGGGTTTAAAAAGGTCCACATGAAACCTAACATCGAACCCCGGTATCTCGCTTTCAATTCCCGGACGACAAGATTCCAAATTAAGCTTCGATAGCGGTATAATTCCCCGAGATGAAACATCTGCAGACTCTCTCTCTCCTCGTGATGCTGTGTCGTCAATACATCTTCAACATTCTTCGTGCCTGGGCTGAATCGCGTTCTTAATGAGTCGATCCCTTTTTCCGGTTTTCCGGGATTAGAATCAAACTGTCCTGCAAAGATATCTGCGCATAAATCCAAATGAAAGTAGGGAAGATATGTCGTTTTTGTCAAGTATTTTCTTGCCTTGGAATTGTCAAGGCGTTCTCTCTGGACCAGAGAGCTTAGCCATGATGTTCCGGAACACTCTTCCTGGATTTGGCCTGTGCGCTTGTGAGAGCTCAGACGTTTTCGTCGAATTCAACATAGGCTTTTTGAATCATCTGCATATCGTGCCACACCTGGCGCTTGTTTTCAGGATGTTCCAGCAGATGTGCAGGATGATAGGTCGGCATCACCAGAATGTCATGATAGGAGTAGAACGTTCCTCGAAGCTGGTCAACTGTCTCCTGGGTCTTGAGTACGCTTTGCGCGGCAAGTGTCCCCAACGTACAAATGATGTCAGGTTGAATACGTTCGATCTCCTGATAAAGATCGCAGCTCTCCGGGGGACGATCGACCTCAGAGCGGTATGCGACAATATGGCAGAGATATACATCTTCCCGGCGCAGTTTGATCGCTTCGATAATTCGGGTCAGCAGCTCTCCGGCAGCGTTGCTGAAAGGACTTTCCCCATGTTCGAGGTCTGATCCGGACGCTTCTCCAATGAACATTAAACGGGCATGAGGATTACCGGAACCGATCACGGCAGGGCCTTTCTGGCGATGACGCATCTGTTGCGAGCTGTGTGCTGATGCGAGGGAAGGTCCTGTCCTCCTGTCGGCGCTTTTGGGAAAGCCCTTAAAACCAAGATGCTGGTACAATTGCACATAGTCGTGTAACTGGCTCAGAATCCGTGAAAAACGCAGCCCTGGGTGATCGTCTTTCATGTGGTCTTGAGAAGCTTGAGAAGGCATTGTGCTTGTGATAATCCCACTTCGCATAGCTGAAGCGAAAAGCCATTATACACTCTATCGGATCACAGCCTATATTGTCTAAGGGGAAAATGCAAGAAAATTCGTCATGATACGAAGAAAATATGCTGTTAGTCTCCGTGTATTGTCTGAAAACTTTTAGGTTGACGGCTTGTATAGTTCAAAAATGTCCCTGAATCTTATGTTGAAAAAATGTGAAAATACCTGGTAAAATTTTATGCCTCTATTATTTTCTTGACACAAGCGCATTTTTATTCTACTTATTGATGATGTTGTACGCCATAACTGAAGCACGTGTATATATTATGTTCATTAAAAAGACACCGGGAACAGGAGTAGAATTATGGGTCAGGTAAAGGTTGTTACTGATACCACGTGTGATCTGCCGAAAGAGGTTCTGGAAAGGTATGATATCAAGCTCGTCCCTACCTTTATTACCATAGGGGACAATGTATATCGTGATACCTTCGACTTGGAGGTCGAAGCATTCTACGAACTGTTGAAAACTTCTGCGGACAGACCGGTCAGCGGCCCTCCCGGGCGAAAAGATTTTTCGGATATTTACACGACGCTGAGTTCGACGACGGATTCGATTCTGTCGATACACATCTCTCAAACCTGGAGCCAGACGATGAAGCTGGCCGAAAACATGGCGAGGTTTTCGATGAATGCCGCCAAAAAGCAGGGGAAGAATCTGGATATTACTGTCGTTGATTCGAAGTCAACCTGTATCGGTCTGGGAAGCATCGTTATTGAGGCTGCCCGACAGGCTGAGGCCGGGAAATCGAAGGATGAAATTCTCGCCCATATCACTCCCATCATTGAGAACATGAAAAGTTTGTTCATGGTGGATGATATGAGTTATCTGGAAAAAAGCGGGCGCATTGGAAAAGCGGGTGCCATGATCGGAAATTTACTGCGCGTAAAACCTATTTTCACGATCGAAGGCGGCGAGACAAATGTTAAAGGACGACCGATGGGAGCTGGTGGAGCATTTGATAAGATGATCGAATTGATGGGCGAAGTGCTTCCCTATGGCAGCAGTATTAAGCTGGGGATTGCCCATGCCATGTCTCCTGATAAGGTTGAGGCGGTCAAGCCGCAGATTGAAGCGAAATATAATTGCGTGGAAATTTATGAGACCCTGGTCGGTACCAGTGTCGGAGCAACGATGGGACCCGGTTCGTTCGGTTTCGTGTATTACACTGTATAGTATGTTCCTCCCGAACCGGGGAAGAGATCCTTATTGTGTGAAATCCGCGTTCGCTGTCTACCCTAAATATTCAAACAGGACAGTATCAAGATTGAATTCCTGGATCTGCTCTTCATAGATCATCTTGACTTGTCCGAGCCCGATGCGGATCGATTCTTTCAATTTGCTTTCATTCTTTGGTGTGGAGACAAAACTCACAGATTGATCGAAGACATCGCTCATTCCAAAGACGAAATCTTCGATGCTCACGCGTTCATTTAACACAAAACCCGTACCGCTGCTGATATTTTTTCCAAGCGCATTGAGGAAGGGATAGTCTGACGACTTCTGTTTCACGGCCTGCAAGAAGGCCTTGCGGAATGTGTTTTTCCCCAGCATCTTTTGCAGAGATTGATCGACGCTGTGGACCATTTTCTCGAAAATTTCAAGGAGCTCGCCTGGATCCTCAACGAATTCCGCAGCTTCTTCCGACGCCTCTCCACGAAGGCCGAGGTCGTCGCGGCGATTCACGTCTTTGTTCTCCGCTCGAAAGACATTCATGATATAGCCGACTTCGTTTGCAACCTCCAGGATTTTTGCCAGCCCTTTTTTGCCCGAAAAAGTGGTGCCATCGCCACTGCTGAATAAACTTTCGATTAATTTTCCATCTTCCAGAAAGATAAAGGCTTCGCCGGCACCGTCGTTCATTTCAATTTCAACATGTCCGGTGATTTGCTTGGTTTTCAACGTCACCAGCAGATTTTTGATTTGTGTAAAATCGGACAGCAGATCTTTATAGACCACTTTACTGTGGATCGCCCGGAGTACCATATTAATGACATTCGACGGCAGTTCCTGAATGTTGAGCAGGCCGTTTCCTTCTTTGGTTTTGGCGATGACGTTTGTCATCGCCTCTGCCCCTTCGACGCGCGGGCGGCCGTCACTGTAATTTTCGACGCTTTCCACGGCAAGACCGTCTTCATAGATAACCAGGCCGTCATAGTCTTCCGAGGATATTCTGACATAGCCGGTAAACTGAGCGTTTTTCATCTCCTGCAAGACGCCGTCAATATTGACAAATGCTGTCTTTAAATCCCCAATCACTGTTTTTCCCTGCGGATATAACATACGTGTTCCTCCTCTCGGTGTTGATAACGATTATCCAGGCATGTACACCGGCCTCAGTGCTTCTTCTGAAGACCAATCAACCGAACAGATCCTCTGCGAGCTGGTCAAAATCGATCGAGTCCTGCTGTTTTTCTGTATCGTTACGATTTTTAATCCCAATAATATTTCCGGAATGCAATTTCACAAGAATTTGTAAGGTCTTCAGATCCCCCAGCTTACTGTGATCGATAATTTCCATCAGTGTTTTATACTGGTTGACATAATTCAAGACCTGCAACTCCTCCGGGCCCAGGTCTCCTTCTGTTAACGACAAAGCTTCCAGAGTGCTGTTGGCGTCAGGAAAATAATCGAGCAGACGGGTAAATTCATCCAGCCGTCGCATACCCTCCATTAAGATGCTCTCGGCGGATTTCTGCACGTTCAGCCTGTCTGATTTTACGCCGGAATCGAATTTAAACTGTCCGTGTTTCCACGAGAGAAGCCGATAGACCCCTTCAACGCCCTTCTGACGATCCACATCAGCATAATCTATGATCCCCTCTGTGAAGTAGACTTCCCCTCGCCGGCTTCCATTAAGCACTATCAGGCGCCCGACTTTGCGCGTAAGAGCGATTGTTTGCACGACCTCGCCGATGCTCATTTTCTCCAAATCCCCGGCAAATGCCGCTTCCGTTTCAGGCATGACCACCTCCTGCGGGCGCGAGGGGCGAACGCGTCTGATGCGCATCATAAGGGTTTTGATGCGGGCGACAACTTCAACGACATGAAAGGGTTTGCTGATATAATCGTCGGCCCCCAGATTTAAGCCTTGGACTCTGTCAGACACATCTTTTTTGGCTGTAAGAAAGATGAAAGGGATTGCAGCGGTTTTCGAGTCGGAGCGCAGTTGCCGGCAAAAATCATAGCCGTTCATATCGGGCATCATCACGTCGGAAATAATTAAGTCAGGTTCTTTATCTCTGACTTTCTCCAGGCCCTGTACTCCGTTATTGGCAATAAAAATTTCGTAGCCCTCATCTTCCAGAGCGACCGTTAAAAGTTCGATCATGCCGGGCTCATCTTCAACAATCAGAATACGATAACTCATTGAGTATACCTCACAGGCTCCTATGCAGAATATATAGTCCCAAACAAAAATTTTTGCACGATCGTTGCTGTTGAGTCAAGAAAAAAAGATCACATCTTGACAGATGGCATGCTTTCCATGAATTCATCAATCCCAAAATGCGCTAATGAGCTGTTGCGGATTGTGTTGATACAAATCATATCAGCCCGAAACAGAGTCGTGTTTCATCGATTCTCACGCTGTTGCTGTTGCGACTGCCTGACGTGATCATTCATACAGCTGTTTTTTTCAGCTTAGGTCTCCCGGATAAAATCTCGGTGGGCGTAGCCTGTTGTGCCGTCCGGCAGAAGCACTTTATACCAGGTTCCCGATTGGTCCAAGAGCAGCAAGCGTCCGCCTTTTTCGACTTTTGTCACGATCCGGGTGTTGGTGCCTTGTCCGCTTCTGATGTTCAAACGAGTGCGTTCGGTGTCGACCGTGCCGATACCGATCACCGACGGGACTCCGAGAATCGATGCTGCGCCAGACCGATCGCCGCTTTCGAGAAAGCTGAGCGCCAATGTATAGGCCAGCGGGCGGAACCCCGGAAGGTCGCTCGCCGCAGTGGAAAATTCTTTAAACGCTGTGCCGATCGCGTCGTTATTGACCATCGCGCTGCCTTTGTCTGCAAGTGTGCCGAGGTGCTCCAGCGCTTTAGCGCGATAGGGGCTTTGGGGATAAGCCGTGAAATAGTCGGTATAGAGCTGGAGGGCATAGTCCAGACGAAAGGTTTTCGTACTCTGCTTTCCGTGAACGTGCAGACGTATGAGTTGAAACGCGGCATCATCAACCAGATTGCTCGAAGGATGTTTTTCGATCAGGGTTTTAAAATCGTTACCTTTATACAAATACCGATCGAGACCTTCGACATACGAAAAAGCGTCTTGATGATCTTTCATATATTCAATCCAGGCGTTGTAACGCGTCTTTTTCCCTTCTGAAAGTCCGTTTTCGCGTGCTTTCAGGGTCTTGGGGCCTATCGCTTGTCCACTGATGGTATATTTGATGGCTCCTGAATAGTACAGGGCCGGCGGCACAAGTTCCGAATCTGGATGCTGGGACACAAGCGTATCATAGCGTTCTACAGCGTCCAAAAGCCGGCCGTCCTTGCGAAGTTGTTCGGCATTCGAGAATTGCTCGGCAGGAGGAATCTTTTTGGAGAAGTATCGGCAGCCCGTGAACTGGACGCTGACGATCAGGCAGAGCATCAGGTAGCAGCTTTTGTGTAAAAAGCGTTTCATTGTGTATCAGCCCTGATTCGGTATGGAGCTGCGCTGTTGGTCGCGGCTTCATACCGAATCAGGGGGTGTAGCGATTGCCGGCTGAACGCACAGATTCAAGCGGCTGATTTCGATCGTTCGCCCCTGACATCACAGAGGCGTCTGGTCTGAAACGACGGATTTTTTCGCATGTGTCAGAGTATGTCGATAGTAGAGTAACGCAGCAAGATTATTGACCATGTGTGCAAGCGTTGGAGTCCAAAGATTGCCGCTCCAGAGATAGGTGATCCCGAAAAAAAGCCCGACAATGGCGGCATAGACGCCGTATGCAATCGCTGCTTTACTCCAGACATGCGCAGCCCCAAAGAGAATCGATGCAAAGCAGAGACCGATTTCCGCCTGTAACACCCCCCGAAACAGCAGTTCTTCGGCCAGCCCGGAAAGCAATGCGACAGCCGCAATTGCCGTCAGGTTGAATTGCTTGAACAGAGGAGAAATTTCACATTCTATCAGACCTTGTACGGTCCGAAAAAATTTGAAAGAGCGCGAGCCGTATTCCACCAGTACATAATTCGTTCCCAGAAGAAAGAGGCCGATACAAAGACCGGCCAAACTGTGCCCAAGGGTCATGGAAAATGCTCCGCTCAGAGACAGCTTTCGTAACCACGCCCAGACAAAGGCCACAATGAGTAAGACTCCTTCCAGGAAGAGTACCCGAATCACTAGGTGGCGGGAAGTATTCCGCATAAAAATCGCTTTATAGGGTTTATATCTGAATGAATCATTGAGACCATACTCTGCCGGAGTGAAAGATTTTTGTCAAGTTATGAAATGGAAAAAGCTGTGTCGCAAGCATCGAACAAGTGCACATAAGGAATCTTTGCATCGACATCGTTTCACGGATAACACAGCAGCAGACAGGATTTTTTCGCGGACTGTCTGAATCGTCGTCTGCAGCATAGCAGTCCTGACACCACGCCCCGACATTGCCGGGCATAGTGGGGAGAGATCGTTATTCATGAATGTGTTCCAATGGCGTTATGGTACGTCGGTCTTAGTCATCCAGAAGCCGCCGACCTCAAGCATCTTCTGATAGCGTTCAGACAAAATCGCGCACTTTTAATTGTCAGAGAGAGGAGAAAGGACCGACGTAACATGTTGTCAATCAAAAATCTGGATCGGAAAAAATATGCCGGAGGGACATAACTTTTTTCCCTTGACGCATTTGGCGCTTTGTATTTTCTATGGTAAGCGTAAACGATTAAGAACAATCGCTGCCAATGACGGCGTAGAGGGGATGAGCGTTTTGTTGTTGCGTATGTGAGGAGAGAGATGATTGGAATTATTGACTATGGAGCGGGCAATCTGCTGTCGGTCAAAAAGGCATTCGATTTTCTGAAGGTCGAAAGTGTTACGATCAGCTCCGCGGATGAGTTCACCCGCATTGAAAAAATGGTGCTGCCAGGCGTGGGGGCCTTCAATGCTTCGATGCTTGCGCTGAAGGCTCGGGGCCTGCACAATCTGGTTGTGGAGTGGATTCAGGCAGATAAGCCTTTTTTGGGTATTTGTGTGGGCCTGCAGATGCTGTTTGAGGAAAGCGATGAATTCGGTACGTCGGCAGGGCTTGGTCTGCTGCCGGGACGCGTCCCGAAGTTCAGGCAGGGCAAGGTGCCGCAAATCGGGTGGAATCAGGTGAAGCAATCGCAGGAATCACCTCTGTGGGAAGGTATTGCGGACGATGCGTTTTTTTATTTTGTACATAGCTATTACATCGATACTCCCGATCCGAGTATCACGATCGGTCAAACAGAGTATTATATTACATACACATCGGCCGTGAATAACGGCCGTTGCTATGCCGTGCAGTTCCACCCTGAAAAAAGCGGGGCGCTCGGAATGAAACTATTAGACAACTGGGTGAACTTATCTTAGCTCATGAAAGCTGCTGGTTCCCTGCTTTTCCCCAGCGGGAAAACAGGAGCTTTTCAACAGAAGGCCACTTCTTATGTGTAGGGTAAGTTGAGAAACGCTATGCTCGCAAAACGAGTTATACCATGTTTGGATGTTGATGACGGGCGTGTGGTTAAAGGCGTTAACTTTCAGGAGATTCGGGATGCCGGCGATCCGGTAGAGTTCGCCCGCTTTTATAACGAACAGGGGGCCGATGAACTGGTCTTTCTTGACATCGGCGCCTCGTACAAGAGCCGTGAAATTTTAATCGATGTCGTGCGGCAGGTTTCGAACGAAGTCTTTATCCCCTTAACGGTCGGCGGCGGCATTCGCAGCACCGAAGACATGCGTAAGCTGCTGCTGGCAGGCGCAGATAAGGTCGCGATGTGTACATCGGCGATCGAAAACCCGAAGCTGCTGTCTGAAGGAGCTGAAATCTTCGGTTCACAATGTATTGTGCTGTCGATCGATGCCAAAAAAGTCGGCGATACCTGGCAGGCTTACACTCACGGTGCTCGTCACGATTCAGGCATCGACGTCCTTGAATGGGCGGAAAGAGGTGAGCAATTGGGTTGCGGCGAGATCCTGCTGAACTCAATTGATATGGATGGGACCCGGCAGGGCTACGATCTGGAGTTGAACGCCATGGTATCGGGACATGCCGGGATTCCGGTGATTGCATCGGGGGGCGCCGGCAATATTCAGCACATGGTGGACGCCATCACGCTCGGCAAAGCGGATGCAGTGCTGCTGGCCTCACTGGTTCATTTCGGGGAGTATGGCATCCCGGAGATTAAAAAGTATATGCGCGATAAAGGAGTTGTTGTGCGATGGTAGTTGCGTCGATTGATATTATGCAGGGGAAGGTGGTGCAGCTCAGGCAGGGCAGCGAAAAGGTGCTGGAGCGGAACGATGCAGCGGCCCTCGTCGAAACTTTCGATCGCTACGGTGAGATTGCGCTTATCGATCTGGATGCGGCAATGGCACAGGGAGAAAACCTTCAGATGATGAAGGACTTGCTGCCCTGCGGCGAATTCCGGGTCGGCGGCGGTATCCGTACAGTGGAACGGGCCAGGGAACTGATCGCACTGGGAGCCAGAAAGGTGATTATCGGTTCGCAGGCCTTTGAAAACAACAGGATCAATGGGACATTTCTGGCAGAATTGGTGGATGCAATCGGACGTCACCGGGTTATTGTGGCAGTGGATGCGCTGAACCGTAAGATCGTGACGCGAGGCTGGAAACATCAGACCGAGATGTCGTTGTTCAGGGCGGTCGAGCAACTGGAGCCGTATGCCTCGGAATTCCTGTTTACCTGTGTTGAGCGCGAAGGCACAATGAAAGGGGCTGATTTCGAACAGATTACGGAATTGAAAAACTCCACTAGCCGTCATATTACCGTGGCCGGGGGCGTTGCAAGCGTGGAAGAAGTCATTGAAATTGCGAAAATCGGATGCGACGTGCAGCTTGGTATGGCCCTGTATACGGGGAAGATCGACTTGGCAGAGTCTTTTGTGGAGAGCCTGGACTGGAGTAAGGCCGAATTGATGCCGACGGTGATGCAGGACGAAAACGGTCAGGTGCTGAAGTTGGCCTACAGTACGAAAGAGGCGTTGAGAAAAGCACTTGATACGGACAATATGGATTATTACTCGCGTTCCCGACGATGGTCTTGGACTGGAGGCGAGCGTCCCAACTCTTCTCAGACCTTGATTCGCCTGCGTGCCGATTGCGACCGCGATGCGGTCCTGGCAACTGTCAAACAAAGCGCTGCCGTCTGCCGTAATGAGACCTGTTCCTGTTTCAGCGATCGCAGATTTAGCTTGCAGAAACTCCATGAGATGCTCTCAGAGCCGTTTGAGGTGCAAGATGCCGCATCTTTGAGTCTTGGAACGATCAAGGCCAACGTCCTGCAAAAAGCTGCTGATGTCGTGAAGGCTGAGACCAACGATGAGATTGTCCGGGAAGCTGCTGATGTCGTGTACATGCTAAGTGCACTGCTGGCAAAAAAGACCATCTCGATTGATGAGGTCTTTGCCGAACTCACCCGGCGGAAGAGACTGTAGATACTGTTCGACACAAAGAAACGCAACACGCCGGAAAGCAGATTGCACTGTTGTCTGCTCCGTATGGACTTTGTGAGGGAATACCTCGCCAGTGGACATGTGGATGACAGTGAAATGGATCCACCGGTCGAGGCGATTGGAAATTTGAGCCGTTTTGACTATTCGATGGATCAGATTTATACAGAGGTGTTTTTTTCTGATGGCGACGATATAAAGAATTTGTACTTGATCAGGTACGAGCATTGCACAGCGTGTATCCATTAACGGCTGAACGTATTCTGGTGATTCAGCTTCGGCAGGTGGGTGATGTACTGTTGACAACCCCAGCGGTCAAGGTGTTGCGGGAGGCCTGTCCCAACGCTCATCTCAGTTATCTGACCGAGGAAGGCCCGGCGAAACTGTTGCAAGGCAACCCGCATATTGACGAACTGTTGATTCGGGATCGTCATGGCGGTATCTTCCAGGATATTAAGCTGATTCGTCGCCTGCAAAAGGAAAAATTCGATCTGCTTATCGATTTTTTCTGCAATCCCCGCAGCGGCTGGATAGCGCTGTTCAGTGGGGCCACAGATCGCATCGCCGCTTATCATGCCGGACGTTCGTGGTATTATACGCAGACGCCGAACATTCCGAGCGGCATCGGCTATGCTCCTGAAGACAGGTTAGCCCTTTTGAGGGCTGTTGGTATAAAGGGCGAGCTGCATGCTCCGGTGCTTATGGTTCCTGAAAGTGCGCGGCGTTATATTGAGAATTTTATCACAAAAAAGGGTATTTTGAAAAAGAATCGTCGTGCCGGTGGGCCTCTGGTGACCATCGATCCGACAAGCCGGCGTCAGGCCAAACGGTGGATTCCGGAACGCTATGCTCGACTCGCCGACCTTCTGACAGAGAAACATGACGCCAGAGTCATGTTTCTCTGGGGACCCGGAGAAAAAGAGATGCTGCAAGAATTCCTGCAGTGCGGAACACATCAGCATCTGCTTGCTCCTCCGACGGACCTCATGCAACTTGCGGCTCTGATCGAAGAAAGCGATCTGCATATTGGAAATTGTTCTGCGCCGCGTCATATTGCGGTCGCGGTCGGAACGCCCTCGTTGACAGTAATGGGGCCGACAAAACCGGAAAACTGGACCTATCCTGATTCGAAGCATCAGGTCGTGCAGGGAGATGTTCCGTGTCTGGGCTGCCAGAAAACTGTCTGCGGATCCCATGACTGCATGAAGGTCTTGACTGTACAGACAGTCTTTGAGGCTGCAGAACCGCTTATCGGAAAAAAATGATCGTGGGGCAAATGCCAGACAGCGTGTTTTTCTTTCATAAATCAGCTCGGTGCTCGCAGGAGTGTTGATGACCATAGGAGTCAATCTTTTTTCCATGCAAGAACGATGTTCTTAACACTATGACAAAACGAATTTTAGTTGTCGATGACGAGAAGGTCTTTTCCAGTTATCTTGAACAGATTCTCACACGCAAGGGCCTTGAGTCCGAAGTCGCTCATAACGGCGAAGAGGCTTTGGCGAAGTGCGAGCAATCAAATTACGATCTGGTGATTTCGGATATTAAAATGCCGAAAATGAGCGGCCTGGAATTTCTGAAAGCTGTCCGCGAACGCAGCCTGAAGCCGGGAAATGAACGCCTGGCGGAAATGGGCTTTATCATCATGACCGCTCACGGCAGCGTTGAAACGGCTGTGGAGGCGATGAAGCTGGGAGCGAACGATTATATCACCAAACCGTTCAATGCTCAGGAAGTCCTGCTGGTAATCGAAAAAGTTTTTGATCAAAAGCAGTTACAGAAAGAGAATCAATACCTGCAAGGCGAGGTCCAGGGCAAATACAGCGTTGAGAATATTATCAGCGAGAGTCCCCGGATGGATCGGGTCTTTGAGCTGATCTCCAATGTTGCGCCGACTGACTCGACCGTGCTGGTTCAGGGAGAAACTGGAACCGGTAAGGAACTGGTGGCCCGGGCTGTCCATTACATCAGTTCCCGGAAGCAGCATCGCTTCGTGGCCGTGAATTGCGGGGCCTTAACAGATAATTTGCTGGAAAGCGAATTGTTTGGTCATGAAAAGGGGGCATTTACCGGTGCGATTCGCCAGAAAATTGGAAAGTTTGAACTGGCGGATCGAGGGACGCTTTTTCTAGATGAAATCGGCAATGTCTCGCCCGCCATGCAGATGAAACTTCTGCGGGTGCTTCAGGAGCGCCATTTCGAACGGGTTGGTGGAACCCGTACGATCGAAGTCGATGTGCGTATTATTTCGGCGACGAATGAAGATTTGGAAAAATCCGTGGCCGACGGCCGGTTCCGGGAAGATCTCTACTACCGTATCAATGTGATTCCGATCGTTCTCCCTCCGCTTCGACAACGTCGGGAAGACATCCCGCTGCTCGCCGGACATTATGTTGAACAACTGAGTCACGGTCGGATCAAGGAAGTCTCGGACGGAGCGCTTCATACCTTGATGAGCTATGACTGGCCGGGGAATATTCGTGAACTGATCAATATCATCGAACGCTCGATCCTGCTGGAACGTGGACCGGTGTTGAAAAGCGTTGACTTACCGACCCGTATGCGCCGTAAAGATGAACGTTCCCGGCTGATGGATTTCAATGAAGAGCTTCCTCTGGAGGCAGTTCGTGAACAGGCGATCGATATTGTGGAAAAAGAGTATATGATACGTATTCTGCAAAAATACCGAGGCAGTATCAAAAGAACTGCCGAACATGCCGGCTTGACGACACGCAGCATTCACGGGAAGATGAAGAAATTCGAGCTGCGTAAGGAGGATTATAAAAATTAAATATATCGTCCCTAAGACACGTACATGTATAAACGTTTCGTTTCTGCGTTTCTGCGTGGAAAGGCCTTGCAGGAACGTTTCAGGGGTCGGTCTTAAACGAAGGTGCTTGTATTCATGAAAAACATTTTTTTGATCAGCCTGTTTGTCTGTATTGGTCTGAGCTGCATTCTTCGTTCTGAGGCTCAGGATTTCTCGCCTTCTGGACGACGCCTGTCTTCGAAGCTGCAACTGGCAGTGGATCCGGGAGAGATCGTCTTAACTAAGGGGATCGAAGTCGGCTCGGAGGAGAAAAAAATTCAACTGATCGTTCGAGAAACCAGTGGCTTCAAAACCGCTGAACTGGAATTGGTCGCGCGGCCGTTCATCGAGATGAACAGCGGCGACAGCGTTGATGTGAATATTATCAAGGTCGAATTGTCCAAACAGCATGTTCCTCTTAAAGCAGGGGGATTGCAGCGGATCGAATTGATTATCGGTGGCTTCAGACAGGCCGGCAGCTACCTCGGCGGCATTACAATTCACGATAGTATCAGCGGCGAACGGCAAGAGATCGATATTCGGGTCAGCGTGAAGGATTCCTGGCATCTGCCTGTCGCCGTGCTCTTGATTGCAGTGCTTGCCGCCTCCGGAGTCAACTCCTGGGCGGGCAAAGGCCGTAAAAAGAACCGTTTTGACAAAGAGATCTCGGACTGGTATAGGCATATCGAGCAAGAAGACGTGGAGTTCGATTCTTATCTTTCCGAAGCAGAAGGGTTTTTAGAAAAGGCACGGGCCTATAATCAGGACTTCCAGTTTCTGCAGACCGAGGACGCTTTGAGCGCCACAGCGCAGAAATTCCGGCTTTACGAGCAGCGTAAGCAAGGCAGTGAAGCCCTGCGGATGAAGATTCAGGATTTCTTAGGGACTGTGCGGGACTTAGGCGAAAACGATCAGCAAAGCCTGAAGATCAGCGATCAACTGATCCAGCTTCTTCCCAAAATTCAGGGTGGCTATGAAGAGAGCGAAGCGATCTTCAAGCAGGTCGTGCTCTTTTTCGAAGCGTATCGCATGGCCCGGAGGGATTTTCAGCATGCGCGGGAAAAATTGACCAGCAATCTGGACTATGTTAAAAAAGCCGATCGTAGTAAAATTGAACTTATCTTCGGTGACATCGAACGCTTGCTGAACACTGCCGAGACCATGACTGGGCTCGACGAAGTGAATCTTTTACTGCGAAAAGTTGCCTACGAGCTGTCTCCAGAAAAAATTAACGAGAATATCTTCCGTTCTCAGCGCTATCAGAAAGCCCTTGACGAGCAGCGTGAACAAGTCGAAAATGTCACCGGCCAGCAAGCCCGGCGTATTGTGGATGCGCTTTACGGGCAGGCCCGGAACGCTCTGGAAGACAACCGCTACGAAGATGTCGATGAAGCGTTGCAGAAACTGACGAAAAGTCTGGAAATCGTCGGGCAGATCAAGCAGGCAGAGAAGCGGCTCAAAGGACGCGATGCGAAAATGACTGAGCTGCGCCGTCTGATCCGTGATGCAAAAACGTATCTTGAAGGCGGCTCATGGGATGGAATTCAACGTGCAGCCTACGATGTTAATCAGGTCCTGGAAATCCTGGACGGGGTACGCAAGCACTACGAAGAGTTTCCTTCTGTTGAGGAGCAATCCCGTCCTGCCGGGGACGCTGAAACGAGTGCGCAGAGCCAGCAAGAAGCTGAAGTCCCCCCAACAGGCGGGGAGGAGGGCGCTCAATTACGGCGCTTAAGTCCTGAAGACTTGCGGAAAAATCTCGATCATCTTCTGGAGCAGGCCCTACAATACCCTCGCCTGCGCGACAAAATGGCGTCTTGGCGCACTTATTGCGAAAAGCTGTTGCAATTCAACGAGTTACGTGAAATGTTCGCGTATCTGGACGTGATTCGGGAGGAGCTGGAACTCTATACCAAAATCCAGACCATCCGGGCGCAAATGGGTGAACGGACTTTTCAGTCAGTGCAGCAGTTGCTTGAGCAGGCTGAACAGCTCATACTGCTGGACAGTTATGAAGATCGCGCCGCCTTTCATCGTGCCGAAGTACTGGCTGCCGCTGCCAGTGCCCTGTGGGAAGAAAAACAGACGGTCGGGGACTTCGAACAGGTCATCTCCACGATCCGTTCGCCCAGACTTGCGACGAAATTGGTTACCGGAGGCAGCCTGAGCGCCTATTTTGCTGCTGCCGTCGCCCTCGGATTCCAGTCTCTGTATGCTCCGAGTCCGGACTTTGGTGCGGTTCTTTTCGAAGATTATTTTTCGCTTGTCCTCTGGGCTTTTGGCTTCCAGGGCGTTAAAATGACCGCAGTGAATGTGTACGAAGCGTATTTTAAAAAGGAACGTTGAAAAAATGCCTTCATGTTAAGGAAGAAGGAGAGGCTGCGACGGCTCGTGTCTTTCAGCGTGTGCTTGAGCGGTTTCATGGTCTGTGGTGGCATAGCAGTAACGACAGCCGTGAAGGCAACTGTTGTAAGCGCCGATGTCACGGCTGGCGTACATCCGCAGCCTTAAAACTGATATAACAGCGCTCAGTAGCCCCTTTGAGTCGTTCTGCAAGGCGGGAAAATTTTTCAACGACTGCGTCGACAGGTAGCTGGCTGGAGAGTACGATCGGATCGAAACGCCAAAGCACATGTTGAGGTGAATAGCGATCTGCCAGAGTGTGAAAGCTTTCAAGTACTATTTCTGCAGGCGGGACAAAAGCTTCCAGCGGCGCTCTGTAATCCCTTAAGGTGAGATGGAAGCACGCGTTGTAACACCCCGTGCGTCAAGTTCCGGCAAGTGCGGCAGCAGGGGCAGATAATTCCGCGACCAGAAAACGATGGCAAGGACATCCTCTCAGAATCGTTGCCAGGTTAACAGACTCCTGCCTTGGCGGTACATTTTCAGCTGAGAGAGTTTCTGTAAATAATTTTCTTCTTGAGAATGCGTGTCGTTCAGCGCCAGGAACACAGGCAGCGAGGGTCAGTCTGGGAAGTGGTGGAAGGCGCAGATCCCCTGCGCTGAGATGCTCAAATAGCGGTGCTCGTCTTTCCAGGCCGGGAGCGTAATGAGTTGTCTGCCGCTGTGATTGCTGGATGCCGGGAGGACTCGCTCTTCGTGGAAGTGACCGAGCACAATAGTGTCGTAACCCTGATCCCAGAGACCTTGGGCATATTCCTGACAGCTTTTATGAGGAAAGGCGCTTTTATGGCGTTGGTTGCTTTGGCGGAATGAGCGCTCTAAGTGATGAACACAGGCGACCGCGAATCTCTTTGGAAGCAGGGTGAACGCATTGAAGATGAAGACATTACGCGAAAAACGCCGCCAAAATTGATATTGTCTGTCGTGCAGGTTGACAAGATCGCCATGCGAAAAGTAGATTGAATGCTGCCCGAACTGACGTTGGGCGGCCTCCTGTGCAATCTCGTGAAAGGGGAAACCCAGATAGCGATGGGCTAAAAAATAATCACGATTACCCTCGACGTACAAGAGAGAGATGCCATCTTCCCTGAGCGTCTGGAGCATTTCGATCACCGGAAGATGGTGAGAGAGTTCCATTGCAGCAGTTCCAATCCAGATGTTAAAGAGATCACCGAGGAGGTAGAGGGCCTGAATGCCGCTTGTCCGGCAAGAGTGTAAAAAGCTCAGAAAATGTTCGAGTTCTTGGTCGAGAGCCTCGAGGTGAGCATCTGCGAGAACAATTGTTTCACTGTGACGCATATTTTCTTCGTTGGCAGAAAGGAATGGCTCGATCTGTAAAACGGTTGTGTGGCTTTATACGCTCGCGCGCGCTATGTTAAAAAGGCTTGATCCGGTTTCACGTCCAATCCAGCGGAGATATGCTTCTGAACCAGCTGCGATCGGGATCGCGATAATTTCCGGGAGATCGTAACTGTGAAGCCTCGTGACGATTGCTTCGATTTGGGGGAACAATTCGGCGCGGCTCTTGAGTAATAACAGAACCTCCTCTTCTCGTTCAAGAGACCCTTCCCAGCAAAAAATCGATCGAAGGCCTGGGATAATATTGCCACACGCCGCCAGTCGACGCTCCACAAGTGTTGAGGCAATCTGCTCGGCTTCTGCTTCCGAAGAGCATGTCACAAGACATATGATGCAGGCTGTGTTTGCATGTTGCATAATCACTCCAGAACCTCAATTAAGGTCGATTCCTTAATCTATTACGTTCTTATCAGCAGGACGTTCAGGTTCTTCCTCGTGTTGTACGAGATCGTCCTTTGATTGCTGATGAGACTGCCTTTTCCACCAGGATTTTTTAGCAACGTTTGTCTCATCATCGCTTTCGGGATTTGCGTCGTCGTGTTCGTCCACATCCTTCTCTTGGTGTGTATCGATTTTTTCAAGTTCAGCGGCCCCTGTTTCAGGATATTGGGCTTCGCTGTTGAGAAGATGCTCCCCTGCGTGCTCTTCGGAATGCGCCAATATCGGCTCATGCCCCGATTTTCTGGACCACCAGTGCCTTTTCTCTTCAGGAGGCTCTTTAACGGTCTGCTCAAGATCATTAGCCTCCGTGCCTGCATTCTCGGGCAGTGTTGCTTCAAGGGCCTGCTCGCGTTCTTTTTCAGAATCGATGTTATCCGCTTGCTGCTGTGCAGCCCCTACCGGGTCATCAACTGCTGAGGTTTTCCTCGACCACCAATATTGCTTTTCATGCTCTTGGCTCTTGTACTCTTCTCCTGGCCCGGTTTCCCTGTGAGCGTCCAATGCTCTCTGCTGCTCGTCGGAAGCTGAAAGCGTTGTCTTCTCCTCTTCGAGTTCTCCCTTTTCAGACTTTTCTTTTGGGCCCTCCTGCCTGATCGAACGCTTGATTTGGCTCCAGAGAGAAGTTGCCCGGGTATACGCCTTTGTGTCGAATTCGCAACGATGCAGGGTCTCAGTAATCTGATCGGTAATGTGGTGTTGAACCGACTCTGCAGCGACCCGAATCGCATTCTTCACGTCGATCGCCTTGGAACTCCCATGCCCGACAATCACCACTCCGTTCAGACCAAGCAGCGGAGCACCTCCGTACTCAGAATGATCGATACGCTTTCTCATGGCATTTATGGCGGGCTTGACCAGCAGGTAGCCCAGTTTGGTCCGCCAGTTCGTCGTAAACGCATCTTTCAGAAACACGCCAATCGTTTTCGCCAGGCTTTCGGAGACCTTTAACATCACGTTCCCTGTAAAACCGTCGCAGATCAAGACATCCACACGGCCGTTAAACAGGTCGCGACCTTCAGCATTCCCAATAAAATTCAGTGGGCTCTGGCGAAGCGGTTCGAAGACATCCTTGGTGAGCGTGTTGCCTTTTGACTCTTCTTCGCCGATGCTGAGGAGGCCGATTCGAGGATCTGCAATGCCGAAAACCTCCTGTGCATAGACATGAGCCATAACGGCAAATTGTAACAAATGTAAGGGTTTGCAATCAACATTCGCCCCCACGTCGACCACGACGGTGACGCCGTTGATATTGGGAAAGCCCATGGACAGAGCAGGACGATCGATCCCTTCGAGCATACGGCAGGCAACTTTTCCGATCGCCATAGCAGCCCCGGTATTTCCGGCGCTGACCGCTGCATCAGCCTTGCCGGATTTAATCATATTGATCGCAACATGCAGTGAGGAATCCCGTTTCCGGCGCAAAGCCACGGAGGGGAGATCGTGCATATCGACGATCTGGGATGCATGTCTGACTTCGATCGAGAGGCGGCTCGTGTTGTATTTTGCAAGTTCTTTCTGAACGTGCTCTTCCTGTCCGACGAGAATTAAAGAGAATCCATATTCTTTCGCCGCCTGCACCGTCCCTTCGACAATTGCTTCCGGGGCATAATCACCACCCATTGCATCGACAGCAATCCTCATAAGTAGGGGCACCCTGAAAGATGTTCAACAAGGCATCGACTTTGCTGAACCGCTTTAATCATGATTGATGTCTTTCACGGCTTCATCAAACGCAGATCAAGAGTCTCATTTGTCTTTGACTTCGATGATCTGGCGTCCTTTATACATTCCGCAATGCGGACACACGACATGCGGACGTTTCATCTCGTCGCATTCCGGGCATGGTGAAAGTTTCGGAATCGTTAATGCGTCGTGTGAGCGACGCATATTGCGTCGTGATTTCGAAGTTTTTCTTTTGGGTACTGCCATGATTGTTCTCCTTTGCTGTTCTATGAATTGCGCTCTTGTCTCTCTTGCAACAAAGCGCCTTGTTCGGTATGTTCGTCATTACTCCCGGAGCGATCGTACATTCGATCTTTTATTCAGTTCGTTTCTGGCCTGATAATTTTTTCAGGACGGCAAAGCGCGGATCGATCCTGTCTTTCGGGCAGGCACATGTTCCTTCATTCAGATCCTGTCCACACGATGAGCACAAACCTAAACACTCTTCCCGGCACAAGGGCTTGAACGGAAGCATGAGCAATAACTGTTCCCGGACGATGTCTTCGAGATCTATTATTTTGTCCCTGTAAAACTCGACGTATAAATCCGTTTCTCGCAGTTCGAGTTCGTCAGCAGCTTTCTGTTCCTGAGGCTCTGGAAGAAAAATCAGTTTAAAGCACTCATCAACGTGCTGCCGATGCGCTTTCAGACAGCGCGAGCAGGACATTTCGACCTCAGCGATCAGTCTGGCTTCGAGGGTGACTTCCTCTTCGAGCTTCCGAATGCAGGCTTCCAGGTGTGCAGCCCCGATTAAGGTCGCGAATTCTTTCGGCAGTTGACAGGCAGGGCTGTTAAAATCGTAAGCCAACTCTTGCACAGGCTGAAGTCGCTCAATATGTACAATCATCTCTGCATTACCATAGGGTTGAAAGCCTCTTCAGAGCCATCAAGAAAGCAGGAAAGCAGACGCCGTATTTTGTCAAGAAGAAAGTTCGTTTCAAAAATATGAACGTTCGGCTCCCACATTGGGGGAGATAAACCGGATGTGACGTGTTTTTCTCTTACCAGGCGTAGGCTTCCGGGGCCTGGTTGCCAGGACCGGGCCAAATTTCATCGAGTCGGGTGAGGGCTTCATCCGTAAGCTGGATCACGAGGACTTTCACGTTGTGTTCGAGCCGCCCGACTTTCGGCTCTTCCAGGGAGCTGAGCTGTAGAGTTGGCAGAGATGTGTCTCAGGACTTCACGACTCCATCACCCCGTTTTTTTCCTTGCCCATCAGGGCCTCGCGCCGGAATCGTTCTTCTTGTTTGAGGAAGCTGAGTGGCACTCCGTACGCGCTTTCCAGATGTTCGCGGGTGAGTATTTCACTCGTGTGTCCATAAATTGGAGCATCATGCTTTTGGAGCAAGACTGCATAATCGGAATATCTTTGCGACAATTCAAGCTCGTGAAGAGCATAGCAAATGCTTGTGCCTTCCAGAGCGCTGAACTCCTGTAAAAATCCCAGAACCCGATGTTTTTGAGCGGGTTCCATCGCAAAGACCGGTTCATCCATGATCAGTACCCGAGAGCCATATAAAAGGCTGAACGCCAGAATGGTCCGCTGCAGTTCCCCTTTGCTGATGTCCTGAGTCTTACGCTGTAACACATGTTCTAGCTCGAAGACTTCGATCGACATCTGGATGATGTCTTCATGCTTCTGTTCACGAAAACCATTCTGAAGAACCACATGGAGCAAGTCACCGACACAATCCTTGGTGTCGAACTCCATGTTTTGAAAAATGAATGAAGCAGAGCGATGCCGGTGAATTTCATCTTGAAAGGTTTTCGTGTCCTGACCCAGCAGTGAGATCGTCCCTGTCGTCGGTTGTACAAGGCCGGCTGCCAGCAGTAACAGGGTTGACTTTCCCGTACCGTTCTGCCCCAGCACTGCAGTGGTCCCTGGCCACAAGTCTAAAAAAAGGTTCTGAAAGACCGGTACGCTGCTTTCAGGATAGAAAAATGATACGTTGTCAAAATGGATAAGACTCATATACTCGTTGTGGCGTCAGCTCTGACGGAATTTGTGGCTTCTGTCAACGCAATGTGTAGCGATTGTTACATATATCATTCCTTATGAGAAACGTCAGGAGACATCGCTTGATATGGCAAGAAAAAAATGTTCTGATTTTTTCGATTGACAATATTGGGACGAATGGCGCTGGAATCTGGAGATCGTGAGATTGCGGTTCTGTGTCCGTAAGGTTTTTATGACAACATGGGCAGAGCGTCGCGCTGTTCTGTGAGACCGGGGAGAGAGAGGAGCGTATGAGGATGGAACTACACGTGAAGATGCATTCATATTCGGCAGAAGAGACATTTGAGGCGGGAAGAGTCGTGGCTAAGGGATTGTTTCCAGGATCTGTTGTGGCTTTTCGCGGAGATTTAGGGGCCGGGAAAACCTGTTGCGCTCAGGGCATCGCCGTGGGATTGGGCGTGAAAGAGCGCAGTCAGATTACCAGTCCGACCTTTACGCTGATTCAGGAATACCAGGGCCGTCTTCCGATTTATCATTTTGACGTCTATCGCTTGACGTGCGAGGAAGAAATCTATGATTTAGGTTATGAGGAATATTTTTATGGCAAAGGAGTGACGCTTGTCGAATGGGCGGAGCGCATTGAGGCAATTTTGCCCCGGGATTGCTTAGAGATAACTCTGCAGATTGAAAAAGATCAGTCCCGAACACTCCGGTTTTACTCGTGTAACGAGCAGTATAGGCGAGTTCTCACATTCATGAACGCGGAACACGTGTGAGAGAAAACACGCTCGTACACTGCTCTTCCTAGCGCTGGAACGGCACAGTGACTTCCAACATTTCGACATCGGCGGCGTCGGACATCCGAACCTCGATATGCTTGGAATCGATATCGACAAATTTTGAAATGACTTGAATGATCTCTTCCTTCATCTGTTCCATCAACGGCGCACTCACTCCACGACGCTCATGAGCCAGAATAATTTTCAGCCGTTCTGCTGCAACATCCGCACTTTTGGACTGGCGGCGAAATAAGCGTTTTAGGAATTCACTCATTATGTATTATCCCCGTTTCACTAAGCGTTTTAGTCCACCGAATAATCCCCGATGTTCACGCAGGGGCAGGAATTCAACGCTTTCCCCTTCGAGACGGCGTACGATATTTTTAAACGCTTTGCCGGCGATTGATTTTTTCGATAAAATTGCAGGCTCGCCACGGTTCGTATAGGAGACCATGTTCTCGTCTTCAGGGACGACACCGATCAGATCGACGGCCAGGATTTGCAGAATGGTGTCGGTGTCGAGCATGTCTCCGCGTTTAACCAGTTCCGGGTTTATCCGGTTTATGATGAGTTTGGGGTTACGCTTTCCCGAGGCTTCCAGCAGGCCAATCACTCGATCTACATCGCGGACAGCCGAAATCTCCGGAGTCGTGACAAGCAGGGCCATATCCGCGCCGATAACAGCGTTTCTGAATCCAACCTCGATTCCGGCGGGACAATCGATCAGCACATAGTCGAACACTTTGCGTAATTTTTCCGTCAGTTCAAGCATTTGTTCCGATGTGACCGCTTCTTTACTCCGCGTTTGAGCCGCTGGCAAAAGGAAGAGGTTTTTATGCCGTTTGTCCCGGATCAGCGCCTGGCTGATTTTACACTTCCGTTCAATCACATTCACCAAATCGTAAACGATTCGATTTTCCAGACCAAGAACCATATCCAGATTTCTCAGGCCGATATCGGCATCCACGACACAGACTTTACGTTCCGACATCGCAAGACCGGTTCCAATATTTGCGGTATTGGTGCTTTTTCCAACTCCGCCTTTTCCCGATGTCACGACAAATACCTTTCCCGACATAGTATTCAGATCTCCTTACAGGGTTACAAGAATGGCTCGATTACAATCGTACCGTCTTTAATATAGGCTTTTTCCGCCCGGGAGTGTTTGTCTCTCATTCGAGGTCCTTCGTCGGGCGGTCTGCCGATAAACTGTGCAATGCGTAATTGCGAAGGGTAAAAATTCATCCCGATTACTATGGCGCGTTCTTCCCCCTCAGCCCCGGCATGGACCACGCCGTGCAGGCGGCCCATCACGATAATGTCTCCACTGGCAATAACGTACGCTCCGGGATTGACATCTCCAAGTATGATGATATTTCCCGAAAATTCTAAACTCTGCCCGGAACGAACCGTTCCGCGAAAATAGAAGGCAGTTTCTTCATTCTCATACAAATAGTCCGACGAGTAGGTTTCTTTCTGCACCCAGCCTCCTTTCACAGGGATGCGAAAGGTCTCGTCCAGGAATTTCATGAATTCATCGTCGTTGTCTGTATCGACGCTTTCCTGCTGCTCTAAAGGAAGCGCCCTGTTCTCAGGGACAGCAGCAATGGTGTCGTCTCCGGTAGTCAAGGGCCGCGCTGGAAGATCGTGGCCTGTTTGCGGTATGGCAGCAGTTTCCGTCGGAGCGCTGTCGGCGTGTTTCTCCTTGATGCCTTCTGTGTCCTCGGCTAACGGTCGGGATGTACCGATAGTCGTCAGCGACCTGATGCGTAAAGCATAGATCCCCTCGACAATCGTCTGAAGCGCTGCTTTTTCTTCATGTGTGAGGAGCCGAGTTCCTGTATCAATCGTGACTTCAGCACCATGAAAGAAGTTATTCGATGAGGCCAGCTTGTCTTTAAGCGCAGTGAACACGTCATGAAGCGGCAGCCGATCATTGAGAAAAATCCACAAGCCTTCTTTTTGCCCTTTGATCTCTACCGAATATTCTTTCGTGCCCATCTTGTAAATACGTATCGTTAGTCGTGCTCGTTTTCGCGGTCTGTTCCTTTCAAACGCCCCATGCTTCGCCGTCAGGATGTCATAACAAGACGTTATTACGCCGAAGACTGGAGCGCATTTTTATGAAGTCAAGTTTTATCAGGCGGAATTTTCAAAAAGCTGCAAAGAGATCAGGGACTTTTCACCTGGAAGTTGTGTTAATGTGAAGACACGCAGGCTGTGTGTAAGTTTGATCGAAAATGAATTCATCTGGAATTTATTGATCCCCGATCCGCCCCGAAACACTGAGGGGATCACACTGAGGACCTGCTGCTCAGGAACGCCGCATGGATTTTCCTCCTTTCCGCTTGACATCTTGTCGGATCACGAGTTGACTGTCAGTAAACAGCACCATAAGTCGTAGGGCTAAAAAGTATTGAGAGGGAGAAGAGTATGAGCGTTTCATTCAAACACCTTACTGTCATAAAAGGAGCATGGTATGAGGAAAGAGGTTAGGATATGTTTTCTCGGTCTGTCTGCGCTTTTACTGGCGCCCGTTGCTGTTGCTGCGCAGTCACTTGAGGGGAAAGTCATTGAGCACAGACTGAAGAATGGTCTGACATTGCTCATGTATGAGCGGCATCAGGCCCCGATTGTCTCCTGCCGAACGTTTGTAAATGTTGGATCGGCCAACGATCGTCTGGGAGAAACCGGAATCGCGCATATGACTGAGCATATCGCGTTTAAAGGCAGCAAGACGATCGGGACAACGGATTACGTGCAGGAGAAAGTCCATCTGGACCGTCTTCACGAACTGTGGAGAGCGTTTAACCATGAGCGCGAAAAAGGACGGAATGCCGATGCAGAGCGCCTGGCGCAACTTCAGGAGGAGATTCGCGAAACTCAGAAAAAGGCAGATGCCTTTGTGGTCTCGGAAGCTTACAGCAAGATTCTTGAAGAACACGGAGGGATCGGCTTGAACGCGTCGACTTCACGCGATAGCACGCAATATTTTGTCGACCTTCCGGCGAATCGTCTCGAACTCTGGATGCTGCTGGAGGCCGATCGCTTGATGAATATCGTTCCCCGGGAGTTCTATAAGGAGCGGGATGTCGTCATGGAAGAACGGCGTATGCGGACGGATGCGTCGCCGATCGGGACCTTAATTGAACAGTTTCTGGGAACTGCCTTTATCGCTCATCCCTATGGCTTACCTGCAATCGGATGGGCCTCTGACATCGAAGGTCTTACGGTGGAAGAGCTTGAAGCGTTTTATCGCCGCTACTATTCACCTTCGAATATGACGGTCGCTCTTGTGGGCTCTATTCAGCCAGATGCTGTGATCCTGATGGCGGAGAAGTATTTTGGCCAGATTCCGTCAGGCCCGCCGGCTCCCAGAATTCACACGGTCGAGCCCCCGCAGGTCGGCGAACGACGGGTCAAGGTGGAATGGGATTCAAACCCCTACATCCTGCTTGGGTATCATCGTCCCGACGTACGGCACGAAGACGATCCGGTCTTTGATGTAATCTCCTTTTTACTGAGTACCGGACGCACGTCTCAGCTGTATAAACACCTGGTCGAAGAGCAGCAGCTTGCGGCCTATGTCAGCACCAGCGCGAATTTTGCCGGACAAAAATATCCGAACCTGTTTTTCTTTGTGGGGGTCCCGCTGGCTCCTCATACACTTGAGGAATTGGAAGAGGCACTGTATGAAGAAATCGAGCTGTTGAAACGTCGGCCGGTGGATGAACGGGAGCTGCAAAAAGTCATTAATAATATGGAAGCCGAATTTATCGATTCACTCTCTTCCAACAGCGGCCTGGCTGAACAGCTTGTTTTTGCGCAAGGAATTATGGGCGACTGGCGCGCGATTGAAGAACAGATGGAACGTATGAAAACTATCACAGCTGCCGATGTGATGCGAGTGGCAAACAAGTACTTTACTGAACGAAATCGTACTGTGGCCTGGCTGGTAAAAAAGAAATAGGAGTGTCAACTTATGAAAATGTTCATAATGTATATGCGAAAAAATGTTTTTTTTCAGTTCTTACTGGCATGTATGCTGTTGAGCTGTCCGGTGTGGAGCGCGGCCCGTGAGAGCTTCCAGCATCTTGTGTTTCCTCCACTGAATTTTACGCCGCCTGTTGTCGAGCGGCATCGCCTGAAGAACGGAATGCAGCTTTTCTTTGCGCAGGATCGTGAGCTACCCAAGGTCTCGATCTATGCCATGATTCGCACCGGCACGATATACGAGCCGCAAGAGAAGCTTGGACTGGCGGCTATCGTCGCTGAGGTCCTGCGTACTGGCGGCACTGCACTGCGAAATTCAAGCGAACTTAACGAAGCCCTGGAATTTCTGGCCACAACCGTAGAAGTGGATATTGAAGATGAGTGGGGCAGCGCAGAGCTTTGGACCTTGAAGGACAAGCTCGATGCAAGTCTGAAGCTTTTTGCAGAGATCCTCAGACGTCCCGCTTTCGAGCAAGAGAAGGTCGAGCTGGCCAAGAGTCAGATGCTCGAGATGCTCCGCCGCCGGAATGATATTCCCCAAAATATCTGCAATCGGGAATTCCGTCGGGTGCTGTACGGCAAAATGTCCCCGCTGGCCAGAATTCCTCAGACGCAGACGATCCGACGGATCACACGTGATGACTTGCTGGCCTTTTACCGGAAATATTTTTACCCCAATAATATCATGCTGGCTGTGACAGGTGATTTTGAGACAGAAGCCATGCTTGATGCCCTGAATGCCGCTTTCGGCGATTGGCAAGCCGGGCAGATCGATTTCCCGGATGTGGACATGACAGCCTATGAGTTTTCCCCAGCGCTGTACCTGATTGACAAAGATGTGGATCAGACCAGTCTGGAAATCGGGCACCTGGGAATCAAGGCCGATAACCCCGACTATCCTGCTGTCAGAATTCTTGATCTCATTTTAGGGGCCGGTGGGTTTTCCAGCCGCTTGTTTCAGAAGGTTCGCAACGAACGGGGCCTCGCCTATTCTGTCGGCTCACATTTTGGCGCGAAAACCAGAGACTATGGAGCATTTTGGGTCCATTGTGCTAGCCGAAACGATGCCGTCGAAGAGGTCATTCGGGTGATTCTGGATGAAGTCAGCGCCTTTTTGACCGAAGAAGTGTCGGCGCGGGAACTGGAGGCTGCAAAAAATCACTATCTCAATTCATACGTATTCAAATTTGCCACCGTCGATCATATTGTGCGGCGCCGAATGTATTATGAATATGTCGGCTATCCAGAGGATTTTCTCCAAAACTTTCGTGAACGTGTGATGGAGGTTACGGCAGCCGATGTATTGCGAGCCGCCAGAACCTATCTGCATCCCGATAAGATGAAAATCCTTGCTGTGGGGCGTCGTGCCGATATTCGCGATGCTCTGGCATCGTTCGGCGACGTGCAGCACGTTACACTTGATCCTGTGGAATAGGTGATTTCCCCAGCTACCGATCTCTAGCAGTTCCTTGTCCGGCATAGCAGCCGCCTCGTTGGACCTCTATTCACAGAAGAGATTTCCCAACGGGGCTGAACTGCTGTCGTGACGTTCCCCTGTCTGGTATACAGACCTTTTGTGATAAGTTTTTTCTGATACCAGTAATATATGGTCCCGTATGGGGAATCATCTCAATCCCGGTCAGACGTATAATACATAAACGAGGTAAATAAATTGAATACACTTTTAGGAAAGCTGAAGAAGCATATTGTTGATAATTGCATAACATGCGGTAACTGTGTAAAAATATGCCCAAGTATTGAAATTGCTGAACTTACTACGATCAAACCAAATGAAATACAACAACAGCTATTTAATTTTGTAAAAAATAATACCAAAAATGAAATCGTGTCCAAAAGAATAGATTCATGCCTTGAATGTTTTAAATGTCTTGATTGTTGTCCTGAAAATATCAATCCGCTTTCTTTTATTGAAGTTGCAAAATCAATATCATTTGAAAAAGGAGACGATCCATATATAAATACAGTAGCAGATGACTATTCATCTCATTATGACACGATTAACAGAGAACTTACTGAAAAAGAAAGAGACTGTATATTAAAGCAATCTGAAACATGTGATACAACATATGTTTTCTTTCCCGGATGTAATATCTACAAGAGACCTGATATCCTGCTAAAAGTCAAAGAAATGTTAAATTGTATTACACATGATATTGCCTTCATCCCAGGTATAAAATTTTGTTGTGGTGATAATTATTTATTCAATGGCAGATTTAAAAAAGCTGAAGAAAAGTATATAGCCTTGACTGAAGTTGTTAACGATTACAATCCCGATGAAGTAATCTTATGGTGTCCGACCTGTCTCACAAGAATTAAAAAAATGTGGAATAGTCAGTTAAAGCTTACTTCATTTTTCCAATTTTGTCTTGAAAATATTCATAAACTAAACTTTGTAAATTTTGAATGTCAGAAAAAAGTAACTTTGCATGAACCATGTAAAACGGCTTATACCGGAATGGATTTGAGCCATCGTAATATAATGAAAAATATTCCGAATATATTTTTGACTGAAATGAAGTCAGGCATTAAATGCTGCGGTAGTGGAGGAATGGCACATTTTAAAAAGAATACATTAAAACTGATAACAGATAAAAGACTTAATGAAGCAGTAGAAACCGGTGCTGAAATGCTGATAACTGTTTGTCATTACTGTCAGGAAGTATTTGATGATAGAAATGAATACGAAGAATTAAAAATAATCAATTTGGCAGAATTACTATATGACAATCTAAAAATTCATGAAAAACAGCTCAGACCAGGCACTGTACTCGGGCGATAAATGCGTTCAGACGCTTTTCTTCAAGAAGCCATGCAACATTAGCTTTGGTAAATGCAGAAATACTCAAGCATAAGCCTTACATAGAAATAATCTGTAGTGATAGAGTTTATAAAGTTTTTGTCGTCCCGTCATCTTCCCTGCTCTCGACGTTGTCTGACACGCTTACGATGCTTTTTCCAGAAGCCGGAGCGCCCAGGCGCTATGAGGACGGACGAGTTCATCCGCCCGTTCGTGCAGGCTCTTCAAGCTTGGCAGGAGTGCAGGATCGCCGGAATTGCCGATCGCGACTGCGGTATTGCGCAGTAGGCCCTGAAGCTGAGTTCGCTTGAGTGGACTGTTGCGAAAGAGGCGGCTGAAATCTTCCTGACTGATGGCGGCGAGTTGATCCAGCCCTGGAGCAAGCAGACCCTTGCGTGGAAGAAAAGCGTCCGCTCGGCCCGGGCTTGCTGCGCGGTTCCAGGGACAAACACTTTGGCAGCGATCGCAGCCGAACACGGCGTTGCCGAGTGCAGGGCGTAAGGCATTCGGGATCGTACCGTGATATTCGATCGTTAAATAGGACAGACAGCGTCGGGCATCGAGGAGGCGGGGTCCCAGCAGGGCGCCGCTGGGACAGGCGTCGAGACAGCGCCGGCATTCGCCGCAGCGATCGGCCTGGGGGCTATTATAGGGCAGATCCAGGTCGACGAGAATTTCTCCCAGGAAAAACCATGAGCCGTAACGAGGATGGATCAGACCGCCGTGCTTGCCGATCCAGCCTAGTCCAGCGTAATAAGCATGCAGACGTTCCAGAAGCGGAGCCGTATCTACGCAGACTTTGGCGTTGACGGGAAGATCGCTTTCCTGTCGAATGAAATCAAGTAAACTGAATAGGCGGCTTTTGAGATAGTCGTGATAATCGTCGCCCCTGGCATAGGCGGCGATATATCCTGTGGCGCGTCCTGGCTTTTCGTCCTTTCCTGTGATGAAGACCGGAACGTGGGGTGAGATCGCCTTGCCCGGGTGATAGGACATACCGCACACAATGATGGAACGCGCCGGAGGAAAAAGCAGGCGGCAGTCTTCGCGTTTCTCGATATGACGGCTCATATACGCCATCTCGCCGGCAAAGCCTTTTTCGAGCCATTGTCGATAAAATGCAGCTTCTTTTGGGCGAACCGCCGGCGCAATGCCGATGAGATCGAAGCCGAGTTGCCGTGATTTTTGCGCTATCTGCTCTGCCAGGGCTCTGTTATGCATCATTTCGCCTCGTGTGTGTCTTCCTCGCAGTTCGTGTCCTGCTCGGTCTGCTATGAAATTTACGTAAGCAGAAGCTTCCGAAATGTTGTTACTCGTACTCTGCCGGAAATGCCGGCAGAGCGTGTGATCTGTTGTTCGAGCTTCCGTTGTCCTGCTACCTTGCAGCCCAGGAATTGTCAATCAGCTTCTAGACTTGAGAAACAAATTCCCTCCAGAACATTTTTGCCGATCCATCCCTGATGGATCTATAATTTCAATGGGAATCGGTTGACAAGATTCGAAGCGTATTCTATGGAAGAAAGCAGAGCTCACGTCTGTGAGCAGAGATGAACGCTGTAACTTCTATCGTAGAGACAAAGGAGATGCTGCACGATGAAAAATGTCATGTTACGGGACCATGCGAAAGAGATTTTCCAGGCGGGTTTGCGAGCCGTCGATCCGGTCGATGCGATCAAAAAGTTCGTCAGACTGGAAGGGGAGACGTTGCATGTGGCATCGTCGAGTTACGTTCTTAGTGATTTTGAACACCTGTATGTCGTTGGTGGAGGAAAAGCCGGCGCGGCAATGGCTGGAGCGCTCGAAGATATTTTGGGAGAACGGATTACGGCCGGTTGGGTCAATGTGAAATATGAGCATCTGGCTCCGACGAAGATTGTGACCGTTCATGAGGCTGGGCATCCTGTGCCTGATGAAGCCGGTGTCGCCGGTACCCGTAAGCTGATCGAGATGATTGAACCCTGCACTGAAAAGGATCTGGTGATCTGCGTGATTTCCGGCGGAGGATCGGCCCTGCTGCCGGCTCCTGTTGCAGGAATCAGTCTGAAAGAAAAACAGGCCGTCACCACAAGTCTCTTACGCTGCGGAGCGACGATCCACGAAATGAATACGATCCGGAAGCATATCTCCGCCCTGAAAGGAGGACAACTTGCCCGCATTGTTTCACCGGCAAGCTTGATTTCTCTGATGATCTCGGATGTGGTCGGCGATCCGTTGGACACGATCGCCTCCGGCCCAAGCGTTCCTGACGAACACAGCTTTACGGAGTGCCTGGCGATTCTGGATACATATGGCATTCGCAGCGAAATACCAGCTTCTGTGCTCGATCGCTTGATGAAAGGTGAAGCCGGTGAAATCGCTGATACACCGAAACCCGGGGATCCGCTGTTTGAGAAAACCCAGAATGTCATTGTGGCCGGCAATGCGCTGGCCGCGCAGGCGGCTGCTGTCAAAGCCGAAGAGCTTGGGTATCGGACGCTCATTTTAGCGACCGGCATTGAAGGAGAGACCAGAGAGGTGGCTAAAGTTCATGCAGCTATTCTCAGAGAAATCTGTCGATCCGGCAATCCTCTTGCGCCGCCGGCCTGTCTGATCAGCGGCGGCGAAACCACCGTCACGATCCAAGGTGACGGGCTTGGCGGACGAAATCAGGAATTTGTGCTGGCTGCCGTGCCTGAGATTGCCGGTCTGTCGAATGTGGCTGTACTCAGCGCTGGCACTGACGGCACTGACGGTCCGACAGATGCTGCAGGCGCTTTGGCCGACGGGCGGACATTGGCTCGGGCGGATGCCCTTCAGCTCGATCCAACAATCTTTTTACAGAAAAATGATTCCTATCATTTTTTTGATAAGCTGGAAGATTTATTCAAAACCGGACCGACGAATACGAATGTGATGGATCTGCGAATCTTGCTTGCAGGAGACTAAAGGTATGCCACGACCGTTGAAAATAGCGTTTATTGCCTCGGAAGTTGATCCCATTGTCAGCACTGGAGAACTTGGCCGGGCTGTCGGAGGCCTGGCCCGGGCCTTGAAGGGACTGGGCGTGGATGCACGCGTCGTCATACCACGTTACCCCGATACAAATGGCAGCAGTTACGGACAGGTTCGCCTGGTGCCGGAGATGACGATCCGAAGCGTTAACCGTTTCGGGGAGACTGCGATCTACCGGCATGAACTCTCAGGAGAAGTGCCGGTGTACTTGATCGATAAACCAAAGTATTTTGACCGCGACTATCTTTACGGGCCTCCTGAGTCCTCATACCAGGATAATGCCGAACGTTTCAGCTTCTTTGATCTGGCTGCGCTCGAAATGTTCACGCAGATCGGTTTTTTTCCGGATATCGTGCACTGTCACGACTGGCATACTGGTCTCATTCCGGCCTACCTGAAAACGCTTTTCCAGGGCAACCCGTTATATGCGATGATGAAAACGCTGTTTGCCGTACACAATCTGCGTCACCAGGGCTGCTTTCCCAAAGAGACGCTGAGTGTGACCGGATTGCCGGATTCGATCTTCTGTCCGGAAGGACTCGAATTTTATGGAAAATTGTGCTTTCTGAAATCGGGACTTGTCTATGCCGACGCTTTGATCGCTGCGAGTAAACGCTACAGCCAGGAGATTCAGACCACGACCTATGGACGGGGACTTGAAGGGATGTTTCAAAAGCGCAGCAAAGCACTTTACGGGGTGATCGATGGTGTCGAATATAAACAGTTTGATCCTAGAATCGACCCGTATATTGCCGCAAATTACACCAAGGATGAATTGGAGCGTAAGGAGCTGTGCCGGCAAGATTTACTCAAGGCGTGCAGTCTCGATTCACTGCCGGACGTGCCGCTGCTTGGGATGGTTGCGCCGTTGTATGAAGAAAAAGGCTTTGATTTGCTGGCTCAGGCCTTTGATGAGCTGATAGGGCTGCCGGTGCGCTTTATCTTTCTGAACGATCGAAAGTATCAGAACGCGCACTATGCCCGCCTTATGGAAGATTTGATGGCCCGCCATCGACGTTTTGCGCGTTGTTATACTGGGGCCGACGAAGAATTGAAACATAAACTGATGGCCGGGGCCGATTTACTGTTGATGCCGTTTCAAAGTGAGCCTTGCGGCGTGAATCAGATGTTCGCTCTGAAATACGGTACGATCCCGCTGGTTCATGCGACCGGCGGATTGGATGATACCGTGAGTGAATTCAGCCCGGAAAGCCGGAAGGGAACCGGTTTCAAGTTTCGAGATTATACGCCCGGGGCGTTCGTGGAAAAAATACGGGAGGCACTGGTTCTGCGCCGCAACCGCTCGCTTTGGGAATTGCTGCAGGTGAATGCGATGCGGGTGGACTATTCTTGGGTCTATTCCGCGAAAAAATATCTGGATATTTATAAGATTGTGATGGGGCAGGGGAAATCCGGCGCATGAGTTATTGAATCGTCTCGAAAATGCTCCGAAGCGATCATCGGGAGCGCAGAATACCTGATAAACAGTGCGCGCGAGTTGCCTTGTGAGCTTCGCTGACCGTCTGCGAAGTGATCTCTGTGAATAAGATGCCTGAATGGGGACGATACTGATGAACTCACATACGCAGCCCATCGTAAATGTGCGGGGCGGATTTTTACGCTCGCTTGAAAATAATGTTGCGATCATCAGGGCTTTGGGCTTTGAGACGCACATCAAAATCTTCCGGCCACTTGCCGGACTGTATCACAGACCCTTAACGCTTTTGATTGAAAACATTCGTGGCGAGGAGGTTGAGCTTGAACATGACAGCGGTCATATCAGAAACCTCTTGCGTTCCAAAATGTCGTTGATCTGCGATGTGGCTGGATCCGGCACTCAGACCATTCATTTCCACGATCCCTGTCAGCATGAAGAATTTGACTTTATCTTTTTTGGGGACCTGCACGGCATGTTTCACTATCTGCATGACATTCTTGAGAGTGTCAATCGCCTTGAGCCGATGTTTCTGATGTCCAACGGCGATATGACGCATGGCGGGCGTCTGGAAGACTACCATCTCCTGATGGATCTGCTCAGCTGTTCGAACGTACCGGTGTTCAGTTCGATCGGAAACCACGACAAGCGCGCAGGAGGCGGGCGGGCGGCATATCGGCGGCTGCTCGCTCCCATGTACTATACTTTTTCCGTAGGCAGCACGAAATGTATCGTTCTCGACAGTTCGCGCAAACGGGGCCTGCAGAAATTTCAGTACAAATGGTTGGAGCGAGAGCTTCAACTGGCTGGACAGTCACGAATTCTCGTGTTCTTACATCGTCCTCCGGTCTGCCCGAAATACAATTATCTGGCGTTTTCCGCATCGTCTAATGCCTGGCGTTTTCTGTCACTTATGGAACGCTATAATGTCGAAGCGGTTTTTGGATCGCACGTCCATATCTTTTCCGAGTTTTATAAACGTGGTGTACGCTACGTCATCAGCGGTGGCGGAGGCGGTGCATTATGGCAGCCGGCCAATTTTCATCATTATCTGCATGTCTTTGTCAAAAAAGATGCTGTGGATGTGCAGACTATCAAGCTTCCCACATCGGATGCCAAAGTGAGCCAGCGCTTGAAAGATATCATTAAGCTCAACGTCGATCATCACATTATGAAAAATCGCCGTTTCCGTCAGGCTGCCGCTTTGGGGACGACATTATGGCTTAACCGAGCACGAAGCTCATCAAGGCGCTTCCGCTTTCGCCGCCGCTTTTAACCTTCTTAGAGCCGCGTCCGAAGTCTGGGCTGATGATTGCAGGCTTCCGGATGTCGATGCGCCAAATATGCGAAGATCCAGGCCTGTAAAGAGTTCTTTTCAGGTCCAGACTTGCATGTGTGAAAAAGACAGATGGGACAGGCACAGCTGATACTTCTTCGACATGGACAAACTGCCTGGAATGTTGACGGCAGGCTGAATTCGACCACTGATTTGACTTTGAGCGAGCAAGGACGCCAGGAACTTGGCGTAGTACGACAGGCGCTTTCCAGCGTGCAGTTCGCTCATGTGATCGCTTCGCCCTTGCGGCGGGCCAGAGAAACGGCAGAGATCGTAGCGCCGCAGGCGGAGATCAAAACGGATGCCCGCCTGGTGGAAGTCAACTTCGGCCCCTTTGAAGCTGCACGACCGCAAGACTTGTCCGGGGGGCCTCTGGCCGAAGCCTTTCGACTCTGGCGTCGGGAGCCGGACCCGATTATCCCGGAGGGTGCGGAAAATTTTCACGATGCTGCCCAGCGCGGACAGGATTTTCTTGACAGTCTCTGTCCTGTCGAGCAGCCGATTCTTGTCGTCTCGCACGGCGTTTTTCTGCGGGTACTGCTTTGCAGCAGTATTCTGGGAACTAACCCCTGCCTCTATCGCCGCTTGCGGCTCGATAACGGGTCTGTTTCCGTAGTGCAATGGGAAAACGAGCGTCCTCGTCTGCTACAGTTGAATGTGCACAGAGGCCTCGCAGCATCGTAACGGCTGAGCTCCCATAGTACTTTGTGAGCGACGGCGAGCATGAAACACGCGTCCATTCCATTGCCGCGTTACTTACGAGATTGTGCGGCTTCGAGCCGTTTTTTCACCATCGTAAAATAGCGTTCGACACCATCATGAACGCGTTGCCTGGCAAGGGAGATCATCATGGCTTTCAAGGGGCCTCGCAATTGATCGAAGCGGGAACGGTTCAGATACATTAAGTAGGAGTTCGAGTCCTCCTGCCCGCCTTGCTCGTCGACAAAGGCTGTAAATCCGAGCGAGCTTTCGAAATAGTGGCTGGCGTAAATTTGCTTGGACGTGATGAAAATATCGTTGGAATCTCCGCGCCGCCGCTGATAGATGCTGATATGAAAGAGATTTAGAACCGGTTTAAGCCCGTATTGCTCTTCCGACCAGTAGAAAAAATTTTCGACATTGTCCAGTTGACTGTTGGGATAGTGCTTGAGGTAGTTGTAGAGTTCCGGTGCATAGTCGAACAGGAAGGCCGAATTGTCGAGCAGCTCTCCGAAGGCATCTGCAATGCGAAGCGGCTGCTTTTTATCGTGATACTCACCAAGCGCGGCGTCGCCGTCTTGAAGATAGCCATTCAGATATTCCAGCATGAATTCCCGCATCAACGTTTCAGCCTGTTCGCGGGCAGCAGGAGTTCCCCAGGCAACCTCCTTTTGAAAACGCAGCATCATGCTGTCGTCGATTTTGACTTTACACGCGTTCGGACGACAGGACTTCAGGGCGTGAAGATCGACGGGGATCAGCTTCAGGGCGGACAGATCTTTCAGGGTCGGGGGATCGCTGAATTTTTTGAGCACTTTTATCTCAGGGCTTTTGGTGAACGTCACGATATCGCGAAACTGTTCGAGGTATAATTCTTTTGGGATATTGATCCGCATGATGCCAAAGGCCGCAACTTCATTTGCAACCACGCTGCTGTCAAAGGTTTTTGCGATAATTCCGCCTTCTTCCATTTTTCGCAGCTCCTCGTCTGAAAAGGCCAGATGCTTTTGGAGCAGCCTGTGCGGCTCGTGATTGCTGAGCGCTGAATGGCGGGCGATGCCACGGTCCGGAAGGGTTTGAACGCAGGCATTTAATCCAAGGAGGGAGAGCGCGCAGAGCATCACAACAAACACTAGAGACTTCATAAATCGATCTATGCCGTCGGAAGAGCTGGCTACGGTCACAAGACTGACAAGCGTCTCTTCCCCGACGTACAATTCCTTATTGAGACTTTCAACGATAGTGGTTTGAAGAAATATGCCTCAATTCATGAAATTCGCGTGGTTTTTGTCAAATTATTTAGCACAGAGAACTCTTTTCTCTAAAATCGTATTTGACAAAATTTCTCATGTCAAATTATGGTGCTCGAAAAGAAGATTGAAAAAGTTTAATATTCTAATAATCTAATGTTTGATAGTGTAACCGGAGGTTATCTCATGGCTAAGAAAAGACTGATAATCGTTGGAGCTGTTGCTGCTGGGGCTTCGGCTGCTGCCAAAGCGCGGCGTATGAATGAAAAGATCGAGATCGTGCTTTTTGAAAGCGGTTCGTATATGAGCTTTGCCAACTGTGGACTGCCCTATTATGTCGGTGGGGAAATCGCCAACCGCGATTCGCTTTTTGTGGCAAAGCCTGATATATTTAAAAAGCGCTTTAACATCGATCTCCGCCTCAATACCAAAGTTACGGCCGTTTCTCCAGAGTCACGTGAGGTGACTTTTGTTGGCCCTGACGGCAAAGAAAGGCACTTGTCGTACGATCGTCTGATCCTGGCGACCGGAACTGTCCCGATCGTTCCGCCGATTCCGGGACTTGACGGGCCGAATATCTTTCTCTGCCGGACTGTGTCGGATGTCGATGCGATTATGGAACGCTTGAACGATCTGCTCCCGCGCGATATGGAAGGGATCCGCCGCATGGATGAGGGCCCGCTGCACGATCTGGACGCCACCGGCATTCATGCCCTGATTATCGGGGCCGGTTACATCGGTCTGGAGTGCGCAGAGCAGTTGATGCATCGGGGGATCAATACCACGGTAGTCGAGGCGATGCCGCAGATTATGGGGCCACTGGATCGAGAGATGACACAACCGGTCGTTAAAGCGATGACGGACAGCGGTGCAGAAGTGATTGTCAGTGATGCTGTAGACCGGATCGAACAGGAAGAGGATCGCAGTGTCGCCGTCTTGAAAAGCGGGCGCCGCGTGATCTTCGATATCGGAATTATCGGGACCGGTGTCCGCCCGAATGTGGAGCTGGCCGGATCGATCGGCCTCAAACTCGGCGAAACCGGAGCGATTCTGGTGGATGAATATCAACGAAGTTCGATTTCGACGATCTATGCTGCTGGCGATAATAGCGAAAGCACCTTTCTCCCGACCGGAACGCAGGTGAATATTCCGCTCGCTGGTCCTGCCAACAAGCAAGGCCGCATTGCCGGGAATAACGCAGCCTTGGAGTTGCTGGAACAGGATGCGGATAAGGACCAGCCCTGGCTGAGGATGAAAGGCGTTCTGGGGACATCGATCGCGCGGGTTTGCGGCGTGGTCGCTGGTGGAACCGGCTTGAGCGAGAAGCTTGCCAAACGACTTGGCGTGAACGTAAAGGCCGCATATTCGATCGGGCAGAATCACGCAGGCTATTATCCCGGAGCGCAGTTAATGATTGTGAAAGTCGTCTATTCCGCAGAAGATGGACGTCTTCTTGGAGCGCAGGCTGTCGGACAAGAGGGCGTCGATAAACGTCTGGACGTGTTTGCGACTGCGATTGTAGGGAAAATGACGGTCGAGGATCTGGAAAATCTTGATCTCTGTTATGCTCCGCCGTTTGGATCGGCTAAAGATATTGCTGTGATGAGCGGCTTTATCACAGCCAATGCGCGGCGCGGATTGAGCGATGGAATTTCGCCGATGCGCCTGTTTGAAGAATTAAAAGGCGATGTGCCGCCGACCGTCATTGATGTGCGTGACAAACGTGAGTACAGAGACGGGCATCTCGATACAGCGATCAACATTCCTCTGGATGATCTGCGCGAGCGCCTTCATGAAGTGCCGCAAAATACGCCGGTCGTGGTGCATTGCCAAGCTGGTTACCGCAGCTACGTGGCCCAGCAAATCCTCCAGAACCACGGCTGGACCAACGTGCGCAACCTCTATGGCGGCTACGCCTTTGCCTCGCGCGTTCTGAGTATGGACACGATGTAAACAGAGAACCGTGCAGCACGTGAGGGGTCATCCTGGGTCTCCAACGCCGCGCATTATGGCTTCATGCTCATGCAGCGGATTCTTTCAGAGTCCGCCGCGTGAGTGTAAAAGTTGTCCGGTGATCCATCCTGAGTCGGCGGAGGCGAGGAAACGGATCAGGTGGGCGGCATCACTGGGTGTTCCGATGCGGCCCATCGGTGATTCAGCTTCCCATTTGGCTTTCAGATCCGCAGGAATCCAGCCAGTGTCGGTAATTCCCGGATCGACGGCGTTGACAGTGATGCCAAGCGGCGCGATTTCTGCACTCAGGCTGACACTGAACGCTTCAACAGCGCCTTTGGTGGCAGCGTAGGCCAATTCTCCCGGCATCGGACCGACACCTTGTCCGGAAGAGAGATTGATAATGCGTCCATAACTGTGTTTGGAACGGTGCTGCGTATAGCGGTGGACAAATTCGGCGCAGACCAAAGCCGTTGCTCTGAGGTTGATGACATAATGACGATCGAGGATCTTCGCAGTAAGCTGTTTAATGCCGTCCGGCATGGAATAGCATGCATTATTTACCAGGATAGAGACGTGACCCAGGCGGAGTTCCGCTTCTTCGAAGAGAGACGCAATGGAATCCTCTTTTGCAAGATCGAGCTCAAGCCCTTCGGCCCGGCAGCCGCCAGACCGTAATTCTTCCAAAAGTTGTTGAGGCTCGTTCGGATCGCGAGCCAGACGGGTTTCGCGATCGTAAGGCCGAAAGTAGGTGATGAAGATATCTGTTCCGGCCTGAGCTAATTGGCGGACGATGGCCGCGCCGATACCGGCCTGTCGGCTGACACCGGTGACGAGCGCAATCTTTTTTTTCTGTGATGACATGGCAGTCTGTTCAGTAAGCAGCGCATCTGCGGATCGAAAATGTGAATAGTCATTCAGGCTACTATGACACGGATCACAGGGCATGTCAAGTTTCATATTGCGGGATTTTCTCGCGGCGCGCGTTACATAAAATCGGAAAAGACGTCTTTGTATGACAGCAGGATGCCGTCGTCGTAGATACGCAGATCGAAATTGTCCCAGACCTTCAAATAGACGCTCTTTGAATGATCTCGCCAGATATCACTCTGGAATTGGCGATCGCGCAACTCTTTGAGAGAAAAGCTTCGTTTGGCCTCAGAGAGTAATTCCGTATACAGGAGATAGAATTCGTTCGGTGAAAGGCGTCGTCTGGCAATCAGGAGTGCAGTCTCGACCGCCTGATTGTAGTCGTGCTGCAATGTTTCGTGAAGGAAACGTTGAATACGCGCAAAGTTGTCGTCCGACTCGAACACGCCAAGTGCACAGAGAATATCTTCCTGCCCTTCTTCCGACTCGACGATTTCCAGCAGTTCCCCTAGTTTCAGGGCGAGATCTGCATTGCGCGACAGGACGACGGCAAAGGCGAGATAATGCAGCCAGATCTCGGGCACCTGGGCTTGTTGGAAAAGCTCTGCGCTGAGGAATTCTTCGAGATGCTCGCTTGTGTGCCCGGCATCCAGCAGCATGGCGAGCAGAAGCGCGTGAGCGGCATACATGACATGCTGCCGGATCTCAGATCGGGCGATTTCCACGAAGGCCTTTGCGTCGTAGCCCAGCTGATCGAGGTTTTTCTGATAGCGCAGAAAGCTTGATGCATACCCTCCAAAGACCTGAAAATAGTCGTAATAAGCCGGGATGCGGACAGCCCCTGAAAAGCTCCAGCCGATGCTTTTCAGCATGGCGTACAAAATTTCGACTTTGTGCTCCTCAGTCAATGTCGGCCGGTTGACCATGCGAAGCAGCATGGACCCAAAATAGCGATCTTCGGTCAGTTCGGCAGTTCGGAGTGTGCGCATGAATTCCCGGGCCTCGGTCGAGAGCTGCAGCGCGTGAGTGTTGCGGATGTCTTCTGGCGCGTTCATTGCGTTAAGCGGTCGCCACAGGATCAGAACGAGAAGCAGAAGCATGCTCAAGCTGCGGTATGGAAGTCCGGCTGTTATCGGAGGCATAGGTGAAAATTCCTTTGAGTGATGAGCAGGGGCAGCGCCCGGTGCTGACAGAGGATACGTTGCTTTCGTAGTCCTGCATCTGGTTCGAAGCCGGTTAGCTGGACGGCAGATATTCTTTGACGCCTCGGAACGTGCTTCTGTGAATTGGGCAGGGACCATGAACGGCAATGGACTCACGGTGTTTTTTCGTTCCATAGCCTTTGTGCTGTTCAAAGCCATAGCATGGGAATTGTTCGGCATAATCGAGCATCAGCCGATCGCGCGTGACTTTGGCAATAATTGAGGCTGCGGCAATGGACACGCTCAGGCTGTCGCCCTTTTTAATGCCTTTTTGCCGAATAGGAACCCGGCTGAGGCTGACAGCGTCGAGCAGAAGGTAATCGGGTGTTATGACGAGATTTGCGATTGCCTCTTCCATCGCCAGATACGTAGCTTGAAGAATATTGATTCGATCGATGGTCTCAGCAGGAATCATGCCGACGCCAACACTCAAAGCGTGTTCCTGAATGCATGGAAACAGCGATTCCCGCTGGGTTTTTGTCAACTGTTTTGAATCATTGACCTTCGACAGAAAGAGACCTTTTGGAAAGATCACTGCCGCCGCAACAACCGGACCGGCCAGACAACCACGTCCAGCTTCATCGACACCGGCGACATAGGTCGCACCTTCCTGATAGGCGATACGTTCATAACGCTGCATGAGAACAGCACGATCTTTTCCACCTTCAGGAGAAAACAGCCGATCAGTAAAGGACAGTTGACACCGCATTCGACGGGAGTTCCCGGAACAGGGACACCATACAATGCGCCGTTCCGACTTGTGCTGAGAGATCCGGGGCGGCGCACTGCTGTTCCTCTTCAGGAAGCTTTTGCGGTCTTTTTGGTCTCAAAGACACGTTTTTCTTTAATACGTGCTGCCTTGCCACGTTTCTTTCTAAGATAATACAGTCTCGAACGACGAACCTTGCCGTAGCGTATCACCTCGATTTTGTCAATATTCGGTGAGTGCAGTGGAAAAATTCTTTCTACACCAACACTGAAAGACATCTTGCGCACGGTAAAGGTCGACCGTTTCTGTCCGCGTTTCTTTCGGATAACGACTCCTTCGAACACCTGGATGCGTTCTTTCCCACGCTCACGCACTTTGGCGTGCACTCTGACCGTGTCCCCAGGACGAAACCTGGGGATATCCTCTTTCATTTGTTCTTTATCAAGGGCTTCAAGTAATGTCATGTGTCAATTTCTCCCTTCATCAATATACACCAGCGTAACGGCGTATGTCGTGTGAAATTATAAATCATCACGTCCGAATAAACGGTCGAACATGATGGCCGCAGCGCTCCGTACTGAGAGGTGATTATAGCTGCCGACTCCTCGTATCGGCTCCAGAATCACGTCGCTGTATGTTCGGATATAGTCGTTTTCAACTCCGTATCCAGTCCCCAGAACCATGAGACAGGGCTTCTCAGTCTCTTCCCGAAGCCACTGCCGGCCCTCTCGGAATGTGATCAGCGGCTTCCCGCATTCCCGCGCCAGATGCTCCCGCGCACTTGTTATCATGACTGTCGGCGTCCTGCGAAATTTTTCCTCTACGCTCTTAATCACATCGACCAGCGAATCCGCCAGCCAGGTGCTTGCAAAGGCTTCCTGCCGCGTATGATTATATTGACTGCCGAACCCATCGACCCAATGCCGGATAATTCTCTGGCAGAGTTCCTGTTGGGATATGACAGGCGTGACCATGTAATAGCCACCTAAATTATAGGTTTTTGCAACCCGGGAAATGTCATGAATGTCATGATTCGTAATCGACGTCGCAACGATCTCCCCGTTTTTATCATAGACCGGATAGTGTATCAGGGCCACAAAAACATGCGTGTTATCAATATGCAATAATCGGATGCCGGCTTCCAATGCTCATGTGCTAATCGTCAACCAACAAATCTGGACGGCGTTCTTTCGTTCGTTGCAGCGCTTGTTCATGCCGCCAGTCATCTATTCTTTTATGATTGCCCGACAGTAAGACATCAGGGACTTTCAGGCCTCGATACTCAGCAGGTCGGGTGTAATGCGGATAATCCAGCAGTCTGCCGTAAAAAGAATCGTTCACGACTGACTTCGCTTTGCCGACAACATCGGGAATCATACGGGCGATCGCATCGACAAGCACCATCGCCGCCAGTTCTCCGCCAGTTAAGACATAATCCCCGATAGAGATTTCCAGATCGACCAGCGCGATACGGACCCGTTCGTCGATTTCTTCGTAATGCCCGCAAAGGAGGATCAATTCATCCTCCAGTCCCAGCGTTTTTACCAGTCCCTGCGTCAGGGTCGTGCCTTGCGGAGTCAGATAAATCAGCTTGTGGCGGCGTAAACAGTGTGCGTCAATGACATGCTCGACCGCTTTGAAAATCGGTTCCGGCTTCATGACCATTCCGCCGCCGCCGCCATAAGGTCTATCATCCGCCATTTTGTGCTTCCCGTCGCTGAAATCCCGGATATTGTACAGGTGAAGCTCAAGGCAGCCGCGCGCGCGCGCGCGTTTCATCATGCTTTGAGTCAAGACCCCGTCAAACATTTCGGGAAACAGGGTTAACACAAAAATTTTCATGTCACAGATCCAGGAGTCCTTCAAGCGGATGGACGCAAATCTTCCCGCCTTCCCGATCGATCTCTGTGACGACTTCGGGATTCGACGGAATCAAGTATTCCTGCTTGCCGTTTCGGACAACATAAATATCCGATGCGCAGGTTTCAAGAATATCGACGACTTTACCGAGATAGCGGTTGTCATCCGTATACACATCAGCATCGAGAATCTCAAAATGATAGTACAGTCCTTCAGGAAGTTCCGGAGATTCAGATCGATCGACCTGCAATAACGATCCAAGCAATGGGCGAATCGCTTCGATCGAGTCACAGCCTTTAAAGCGTAAATAGACAAAATTTTTATAGTAGCTGACATGCTCGATCTCGAAGCGGCGTGTTTCCGTATTCGTCATCTGAACACAGACTGTGCCGAGAGACTCAAATCTGCCGGGAATGTCGGTCAGCGGAAGCACTTTCATATCGCCTCGAATCCCGCGAGCTTTGAGAATCTTACCTATTGTCACGCGCTCGGCAAGTTGATCGACCTTCACGTGTCTTATTCCAGGATTTCAAGGACGGTGCGTTTTTCCATCTTCGCGCTGGCAGCACTCAGAATTGTACGGATCGCACGGGCAGTGCGCCCTTGCTTTCCGATCACCTTCCCCATATCTTCTTTTGCTACGCGAAGTTCAAGCACTTTTGTCTGCGCACCTTCAACCTCTTTGACTTCAACTTCATCAGGATGATCAACCAGAAATCGCACGATCGTTTCAACCAAATCCCTCATTCCGTTTCCCTCCGGCTTGATTAGCAGTAGTTATGCTGATGCAGTTTCCGACTTTGGCGAGATGTCGTTCCTGACAAGGATACTCCGTACCGTTTCAGTCGGTTGTGCGCCGTTGTCCAGCCAATAGCGGACGCGATCTTCCTTCAGCGTGACGGCCGAAGGCTGCTGGCGAGGATCGTAAGTCCCCACGGTTTCAAGAAATCTTCCATCACGCGGGGCGCGCGAATCTGCGGCCACAATGCGATAAAACGGCCGTTTTTTGGCACCCATACGTTTCAAACGTAACTTAACCAAGTCTAGAACCTCCCTGAATTGATAGTTATAGGTACATACGGCGTAATAAGATACGATCACGCCGAAGAATCAGGCCTAGAACGGCAATCTGCCTCTAGAACCTTTTGACATACGCCGCGACAGCCTGCGGGAACCTCGTCCTCCGCCGCCTGTCAGTTTTTTCATCATTTTTCGAGCGTGCTCGAACTGTTTGAGCAATTTATTAATGTCACGGACATCGGTTCCGCTGCCCTTGGCGACGCGCAACTTACGTTTGCCGTTCAAAATTTTATGATTGAGCCGTTCTCTGGGCGTCATAGAGTTAATGATCGCCTCCATCCGAACGAATTCTTTTTCATCCACCTGAAGATTTTGCAGAGCTTTTTTATTCATCCCGGGCATCATTTCCAGGAGCTGTTCCAAGGGCCCCATCTCGCGAACCTGTTTCAGTTGATCGCGAAAATCTTCAAGGCTGAAATTCTGTTCCCGAATCTTCCGCTCAAGCTCTTCAGCTTTCTTCTCGTCAAAAGAGCGTTCTACTTTTTCGATAAAAGAAAGCACGTCACCCATGCCGAGAATGCGCGATGCCATGCGTTCAGGATGAAAGTTTTCAAGCTGATCGAGCTTTTCGCCCATCCCGACAAACTTAATCGGGCGATCGGTAATCGCTTTGATCGACAACGCGGCTCCGCCTCGGGCATCACCATCGAGTTTTGTCAGAATCACTCCAGTGACATCGAGATCCTTTTTGAACTGCGCAGCGACCGTCACAGCATCCTGACCGGTCATGGCATCGGCCACAAATAAGATCTCCTGCGGCGATAACACGGCTTTTAAATCCTGAAGTTCCAGCATAAGTTCCTGATCGATATGCAAGCGTCCAGCCGTATCGATCAGGAGTACATCGAAGCCCTCTTCTTCAGCTTTTTGCCTGGCTCGCCGACAGATTTTCCGGGGGTCTTTTGCCTCAGCATCGGCAAATACGGTGATGCCGAGCTGTTCGCCCAGCACTTGCAGCTGTGTGATCGCCGCCGGACGATAGACATCTGCCGCCACCATCATGGGCGTATGCTGTTCTTGCACAAGCTTTCGAGCAAGTTTCGCCGTACTCGTTGTTTTTCCAGAACCTTGCAGCCCGACCATCATCACGGTACAGGGCGACGTGCCGGAAAAATTCAGCCCGACATGTTCTTTCCCCATCAGCTCGGTCAGTTCTTCATTGACAACTTGAATGAGCTGTTGCCCGGGAGTCAGGCTTTTCAGTACATCACGCCCGACAGCGCGTTTTCTGACGCGTTCTGTAAAATTTTTTACGACCCGGAAGTTGACATCGGCTTCGAGAAGAGCCATGCGTACTTCTTTGAGTGCGCTTTTAATATTATGCTCACTCAGCTTGCCGTGTCCACGGATCGTTTTAAACGCCGACTGTAATTTCTCTGAAAGATTATCAAACATGAGTCCCTTGATTTTTATCAGGAATCCCGTCCTGTAAAGGGGCTATCCACCCGCCACTCCGAGGGTTCCAACGAGCATAGAAATAGCAGATCATACTCTATGGTGTCGGCGGAAATTGTCAAGAGGAAAATAACCGTTGGATCTATGAACGGAAAAAATCTCCAGCTTCCGAAGCTCGTCTCGAAAAGCTCGTGCCTTTCAGGACAACGTGCAGCTTACATATCTAAAATGTATTTGGTCGGATTCTCCGCAACGCCTTTGACCCGGACCTCATAATGCAGATGCGATCCGGTGCTGCGTCCTGTGTTGCCAACCTGAGCAATGATATCGCCGCGCTTGACTTTGTTGCCGACCTTTTTAAGCAGTTTTTTACAGTGACCGTAGAAAGTCACAAATCCATTTCCATGGTCGATGACCAGTACGTTTCCAAAAGCGCCTTTTTTCCCGGAATAGGATACGATTCCGTTTGCAGGGGCGATGATCGCTGTCCCGCTTTTTGTCGCAATGTCCAGGCCATAGTGCATACTGCGTTTTCCGGTAAACGGCGATTTGCGCGTTCCGAAGCCCGAGGTGATCCAGCCTTTGACCGGCCAGATTGAAGGCGTAGAATCAAGCAGGGTCTGCTGATCCTGGAAAAATTCCATTATGCGCTGCGACACTTCTTCCTGGTCAGTCGCTGCATCCCGCAAGCTGTCGAGACTGGCGATTTTATTTTCGATGTTTTCTTCTAAGCCTTGCTGAAGATCATCCGGGAGGATCGAAAGGTCGAGCTTTTCATCAAGCCCTCCGATCGCGAGATTCACTGGGGAATCCGAACCAAGCTCTACACCGGCCATCAACATCAGCTTGGCATTGACTAATTTTAAGCGTGAGACCATTTGGCGTAGTTCACTGATATCACGTTCGTAACGATCGATGAGTTCTTTCTGCGAACTGGTATTTTTTCGAAATTCAGGAAGCGCTGTGACCAGCTCTTTCATATTCTTATAGTGTGCGAGCATATAATATGACATGCCGCTGATCGCGAGCACAACCACTCCTGTGAGCAGCAAGATACCCCGTGTCAAAAAATAGGGGACCTTGATCTGCTTAAACTCCGACGTGGCGTCGGGAACTACGATAAGGGTAAAATATCTTTTAAACATAAGCTGATATATGATTTATTGTAAAGCGCCGCTCTCATAAATGGAAGAGTAACGCTTCAACATATACCTGTGAAACTTTTTCGTCATACTGCGCATCGTATATCAGCATAGATTTCGAAGCTCTTGTCAAGTTTTTTCCCAGGCCGCGTTCGTTGCTCCCGGGGTGGGAAGGTCGGTGAGTGATTCATGACGTCGTGGGCTTAGACGTTAAAACGGACGTTGATGATGTCGCCGTCAACGACGATATAGTCCCTGCCTTCGACGCGGAAGGCTCCATGTTGTTTCGTCTTGGCAATCGAACCGTATTTCATCAGATCATCGTAATGGATGACTTCGGCCCGAATAAACCCACGTTCCAGATCCGAATGAATCGTGCCGGCAGCTTGAGACGCTTTGGTATCATGCTGAATGGTCCAGGCTCGAACTTCATCCTTCCCAACCGTAAAAAATGAAATCAGCCCCAGCAGCTCATAAGACACCCTGATTAAACGTGTCAAGCCAGGTTCTTGAATGCCAATCGCGTCCATAAATGTCTGAATGTCTTCCTGGCTATCGAGCTGAGCAATTTCGCTTTCTATGGCTGCGCTCAACGCAAGGGTCGGCATCCCCTGGGCCGCATTTCTGGCGATCAGTTCTCGATATTTTTCCGTGTCTCCGATATGGTCTTCACCAATATTCAGGACAATCAACATCGGCTTTCGGCTTAAGAACTGATAGCCCCTCAGGAGCCGGGCTTCATCGACGGTCACTTCAAGATCCCGAATGGTCTGCTCGTGTTCCAGGCAGTCTTTGATGCGTTGCATCAAACGCAATTCATGTTCCTGTGTTTTTTCGCCTTTTTTATGAATGTCTGTTTCCAGGCGTTCGATGCGTTTTTCAACAATCGCCAGATCGGACAAGATGAGTTCGAGCTTCAAAGCGTCGATATCGCCGGCCGGATCGATCCCCCCTTCGGGCATGGGGACGGTCTTGCTCTCGAAGGTTCTGACGACATGGATCAGAGCATCCACATTGCGAATGTGTGCCAGGAACCGGCTCGCCATTCCAGCGTCCTGCACACTCCCTTTTGCCAAGCCGGAGACATCCACATATTCTACAACCGCGTAAGTGGTTTTTTTCGGTGCGAACATTGTGCTCAGGGCATCAATACGTTCGTCCGGCACCTTTACCGTGCCGATATTCGGCTCGGAACCCACGCCGTAGCCGCCGGTTTGGACATTTCGTCCGGTAAGAACATTAAATAAAGTCGTTTTTCCGCAACGCGGCAACCCGATAATTCCTGCTTTCATACGTCTTGTACCCCGTGAATCTGCACTCTGTTCGGAATATTTTCCTGTGCTGCAATTTAGATCGTTATCTTCTAACTGGAAAAGTGCTGATGAATGCCGAGTATATCGCGGCGCAGCAGCTCCAGGGCCATGTTCTTGACCCGTGTCCGTACAATGTCGGGAGATCCGGAGAGATGGTAGTCCTGCACCACGAAGCTCCCGTCCTTTTTATACACAGCGATGTATGTTGGAACAGGATCGTCTGTGATTCGGCCGTATTTGCTTTGTGGGACTCCGCTGATTCCGAGTCCGATATAGGCCCCACAGCTTCGCGCCACTGCCATCGCCATCGCTTTGGCCGCAGCCATGCTGACGAATTCGGCTCCCTCCAGGCGTTCCCTGGATTGAGGCAGGAGACGCCGCAATGATTCTGCATTCATCGTAAGCACTGCGCCGCGCAAGACATGTTCAACCCCGGGAACGGCGCTGAATTGTTGTGCAATATAGCCTCCGCTGCTGCTCTCGGCAATCGCCAGCGTCTGGGAGCGTTGTTTCAGCAGGCCGATAATGATGTCTTCCTGTGTCTCGTGATCTCTTCCAAAGATGTGATAAGGCAGGCGTTCACGAATCCGGCGCTCCTGCTCTTCGATCAGACGATCTGCATCTTCTTCGGTATGTGATTTGGCGGCAATGCGGATATCGACTTGGCCCACGTGAGCGAGCAGACCAATTTCCGGGTTCGTTGTGTTTTGCATGATGTCACTGATGAGATGATCAATATGGCTTTCACCAACTCCGCATACTTTCAGGACACGGTATCTGATCGTGGACGATCCTGTTTGTTTCCTGAGATATGGGAGTACCGTCTCTTGCATGAGAAATTTCATCTCTCGCGGCACACCAGGCAGTGAGAGGAGAATCCCGCGCGTGTCTTCGATAATATAGCCTGGAGCCGTCCCCTGCGGATTTTCGATCGGAATCGCGCCGTCAGGAAGATATGCTTGGCGCCGGTTGTTCTCGTGAAACGTCAGGCCCCGTTTACTGAAGATCTGCTGAATCTGTTTCAGCAGATCTTCGTGAAAAATCAGTTTCCGCCCGGTGATTTCTGCTGCGATTTGGCGGGTCAGATCATCTTCCGTAGGCCCTATGCCACCGGTGGTGAGCACAATATCGGTCCGCTCCAGGGCTCGATTCAGGATCTCACGCATTCTGTCGGCATGATCGCCGACCGTGCTTGTGTAGACAACGTCAACTCCGATTTGATGGAGCTGCCCGGCGATCCAGGCGGCATTGGTATCGACGATTTGTCCCAACAGCAGCTCTGTTCCGATTGTCACGATTTCTGCTTTCATCTCTTTCCTTGTGTACTGATCCTTGTCCTCAAGCCTAGTGATCGATCCCGATCTGTTCTTACCGCATCCGCGTTCCCGGTCCTGTTGCGATCGATGCTGGCTTGATTAAGTAATAATCTGTATGGCAGTCAGACCGATCACAGCCCTCTGCAGCATTCTGTCAATAATAAATCCATCAGAATGATCGAACGAGTCACAATTTTTCAGATCGATCACGGCCGGCTCATGAATGACGCTTTCGAGGGGAATCCCCGTTCATAGCTTGCCAGATCGTCTAATGCGTGACATTCAGCACAGTTCAGGCATCTGCTGAAGAGATTGCCCGTGCCGGTGGGATTGCTGTTTGGCCCGTAGCAGATGATGTCGTAGTTGCCGCCGCTGCCGTTGTTCATGACTCTATTTTGAATGAGCAGCGGAGCAGTATAATGGGAGAACGCGCGTATTGAAATCCCGTCGCGCTGATTCTCGCTCACGTAGTTCACTTGCAGGGTCGGTGAGGCATTATTCACCACGATCCCGTCTGTTCCATTGTGTTTGATATGATTGCTCCCGATGACCCCATTGGATTCATTGGATAAAATCCCTTCTTTGAGGTTGTAGGAGATGTCGTTGTCGCTGATGATGCTGTCAGCGCAGCTTTCCAGGTGGATACCGGGACCGGGGCTGTTCAGAATTTCGTTGCCGCTGATGCGGGCTGTCGAGTCTTTGATGTCAATCCCGCCTCCCTGGATCGTCAGGGCTTCGACGGACGCTTCGCTGCTGTTTTCAATTGATAGCAGACCCTGGATCACGGTCTGTCCTGGTCCGGCTCCTCGCAAACTCAACGCCTTGTGCTTTATCTGCACGTCTTCATGGAACGCGCCGGCAGCAATGCGGATAAAATCGCCGCTGACCGCCGCATCGACGGCGTGCTGGATCGTCCTGTAATCGCTGGGAACATACAGTGTGCGACTTTCTCTGACGGTCGGGTCTGGAAGCGTATAGCCAGGGGAAGGTTCCTGTTTATCTTTCCCGCATCCGCTGAGGAAAATGCCGATGAAACATACTACAATCATCACTCGTGTTGTCATACTGCCTCCTGCTTGGCCCTGAATGGCTTTTCGTCCGGGAGCGCCCGATAACAGTTGGTATTCATACTGAATTCTGAAACACTGAACGCTGTGTACTTATGACAGAGGGGTCTTCAAAAAAAGTAAAGAAAAAAATGTTCCTGGAAGGGCTGCGTGAAAAAAATATAGATTTTACTTGACAGGCCGCAGCTAAAAAAAATAATAGTTCATATACTGACTATCAGTCATATTATAAATTCAAGACAGGATGTGGCATGGGAGTTCAAGAACGACGTGAACGAGAGAAGCAAGCCAGGCAGGATGCGATCCTGGAGGCGGCACAGGAAATTTTTTTTGCAAAAGGCCTCGATCAAGCCACGATCGACGAGGTTGCTGAAAGAGCCGAGTTGAGTAAGGGGGCAATTTATCTCTATTTTAAGAGTAAGGAAGAGTTATACATTTCGGTGCTCTTAAAAGGGCTGGATATCCTGATCATGCAACTCCGGGAGGTGAAGGCGCACCCTCGCGGGAAATCAGCCGGCGAGATCATTCGGGAGATGAAGGAAATGTATTATCATTTTTTTAAAAAATATCCCGAATATTTCTATATTCATTCGCTGCTGTATCATGGACGCGTCAAAAAGAAAGTTGCGCCGAGTATCTGGAAAGCGACGCATCAGAAAGTCTGGGATGCCTTACAGATTGTCGCGGAGATTATCCAAAGCGGGATAGACGCCGGGACATTTCGGAACATGGACTGTTGGAAAGCTGCCAACAGTTTTTGGGGCAGCGCGACTGGCGTCATGATGATGCTGGACGATTCTGAACTTCAGGACATTGTTGCCATCCCTGTCAAAGAACAATTAGATGATACAATCGAATTATTAATCGACAGTTTGTCTCAGCACAAGAATTGAACGTCCGTTTTTTTCGTAGAGAAGCCGGCTGGCAGTCGCTGCATCTCTGCGCTGAAAACACCGCCTTATGACATTTTTAGGAACGATGATTATGAAATATCCGAAAGGCGTTATTGCGGTTGTTGCTGCTGTAACGCTTTTCTTTGCCGTATTTATTCCACAGGTCCGCTTTAACAACGATGCCGGCGATTTTATCCCTCCTGATGACGAAGAGCGGATGTATAATGAAGACATTCAAGAAATTTTTGGTAATGATGACATCATATATATCGGACTGGTGATGGATAATATCTATGACCCGTCTGCGTTGGCAAAGGTGGCTGAATTGACTCGCCTGATTGAAGAGGTTGAAGGAGTTGCCGATGTGACCAGCCTGGCCTCGGTCAATAACATTGAAGGCACTGAAGAGGGTATGGAAGTCTATACCTTTGTCGACGAGGATAATCTGCCGGAAACAGCAGAAGATGCCCAGCGGATCCGACAACAGCTCGAACGCTGGGATCTGCTGATGGAGAACCTTGTTTCCAGAGACGGAACAGCAACCTCGCTTATCATCCAGCTCGAAACGAATGTCGATATGGAGACTCAGGAGCGCGTCTATCATGAAGTTAAAGACATTGTCGAGGCCAGTAAAGGGGACGGAGAACGTTACCATTATTCCGGTTATACCGCCATCAATGTCATGTTGGGGGAATACATGCTGGATGATATCAGGCGCTTGCTGCCTTTTGCGTTTATCATCGTGGCCCTGACGCTTTATCTTTCGTTTAGAAGCCTGAACGGTGTATTCCTGCCATTGGTGAATGTCGGCATCGCGATCATCTGGACCATTGGCAGCATGGCGATGCTGAAGGTCCCGTTATCGCTGCCGTGCACGGCGATCCCGGTGATTCTGGTCTCGGTCGGCAGTGCCTATGCCATTCACGTCATTCATGATTATTACGATGAGCTCAAAAAGGGGCTTGCAAAGGAGGCGGCCTTTCTCAGCTGTTTCAATAAAATCGGCCTGGCGGTTATCATGGCAGGACTGACGACTGTTGTGGGCTTCGGCACGCTGCTCACTTCTGATGTCATTCCACTGAAAGATTTCGGCGTCTTTGTCGCCTTTGGCACGTTTGCCGCGCTTGTGCTGGCCCTGACTTTTGTGCCGGCAGTGCTGTATCTTGAAAGAATTCGTGCGTACGCGTCGGCTCAGGGGGTTCGAGAGGGAAAGGAGCATTTCTTCGATCGTGTGTCGAGCAGTGTCCTGAAATGGCTTGTGACCTTGGTAATGCATCATCGCTTGATCGCCTTGAGCGTCGGCGTCGGCATTTTTGCACTTGCCGTCTACGGCACTTCACTGGTTTTTGTGGACGACAACGGAATTGCCTATTTTCAAAACGGTACTGACGTCAGAAAAGATGATGCCGTCCTGAATTCGCACTTTGGCGGAACACACCTCTACGGCGTGATTATTACTGGCCCGGATATCAACTCGATGAAAGAACCACGCATCCTGCAGGATATGGAAGGGCTGCAAATGCATTTGCAGGAGACCTTCCCTTTTATCGGGAAGACGATGTCGCTGGCGGATTACATCAAGAAGATGAATATGGCAATGCATGAGAATCAGGAAGATTTTTATCGGCTTCCCGATCCGGAGGCCCCTGACTCACGCGATCTCGTGGCGCAGTATCTCTTGCTGTATTCGATGTCCGGGGATCCGGAAGATTTTGACGACGTGGTGGATTATGACTATCAGCAGGCACGCATCGTGATTCTCTCAAAGGACGGCAGCACAGTCCAGACCCAAAAGGTCGTAGATGAGATTTACGCCTACACTGCCGAACATTTTGATCCGGATTATCAGGTTCGTGTCACCGGCGGGGCCTACACACCGCTGGTCATGGACAAGCATGTGGTGGAAGGGTCGAAACGCAGCATTCTGTCCTCGCTGATCGCTGTCTGGATTCTTACCAGCATCATCTTTCGTTCCATGTACGGCGGACTGTTTACCATTGTGCCGCTGTCGTTGGCGGTATTTGTGAATTTCGCGATTATGGGATTCTTCAAGATTCCGCTGGAAATCGGTTCGGCGATTGTCTCGAATGCGGCGATCGGCATTGGAGTGGATTACGCCATCCACTTCACGTCTCGTTTCCGGCATGAAATGGCAGCACGCAAGCTGAAGATGAATGAAGAAGGTTTGTTTCGGGCAGCGGTGCTCACAGCGACGACCTCCGGGCAGGCCATCACATACAATGCAGTGGCGGTGGCGGCTGGTTTTCTGGTTATGTCCTTTTCGCTTTTTATGCCGCTTGTGCGCCTGGGCATACTCGTGGCGGCAATTATGTTCATCACGTCGGTCGGCAGTATCCTGTTTCTGCCAGTGCTGATATCGTATCTGAAGCCGAAATTCATACTGAAGGTCGAGACAAAGGAGCAGAAGGAGGGGTGTACAGGCTCGCAGCTCGACGCTCGTGTCTGACAGAGGGAATTCGTTGGCTGACATTTGGGGCAATGAATTCTCGTATTGAGGGTGTAACAGTTAAGAAAACAACAAGATAAGAGGACCCTTCAGTGTTCCGGGGTGAAGGCACTGGTCCTTCATTGTGAAGCATGCGAGGGAAAAATTTATGAAAACATTTGTAGTTGGACTGGGTTTTGTGATGACTGTTTGCATGATGTTGAGCGGAACTCTGGCGTTTGCCGAGTTAGCTGAAATCGATGCCAGACAGGCGGTCGTAAATGTGGACGAACGCGACGATGGTGTGGATTCCACATCGCGACTGGAAATGATTCTGATCAATAAAAAGGGACAGGAGCGCGTTCGAAAAGTCCAGACATTCCGTAAGGACTACGACGACGATCCGGAACTGGAGACCAGATCCGTAATGTTTTTCATGCAACCGGCTGATGTAAAAGATACAGGCTTTTTGACCTGGAGTTATGAGGATGACGACAAGGATGACGATCAGTGGCTCTATCTGCCTGCTCTGAAAAAAGTCCGTCGTATTTCATCGAGTAAAAAAGCGGATTACTTTATGGGAACCGACTTCAGTTATAATGATATGGGCGATCGCAATGTCGATGATTACACATATAAGCATCTTGGAACGGAGGTGATCGATGGGATCGAATGCTATCATATTGAATCGTTACCCAAAGATAAAGACGTGATGAAAGAAACCGGTTACAGTCGTGGAGAACTCTGGATCCGCCCCGATATTTGGGTGACGGTCAAGGCAAGGTTTTATGATAAAAAAGGGAAGTTCCTCAAGGAACTCACAACCGGCAATATCGAGCAAATCGACGGTATCTGGACGGTTGGCAGAATGCACATGGTGAACGAGCAGAAAAAGCACCAGACGATTTTCAACTTCACGGACATGACTTACAATACCGGCATTGATGATGATGTCTTTTCACAACGCCGCCTTACTAAAGGCCTGAAATAAAGAACCCAGTCAGCACGATGTCTTTACGGCAGCCCTGCAGAGCCGTTTTGTCAGGAATTCCGGCCTGCCGGGTTGTCATGCTCATGATGAAAATACGATTTCTGGCAGTATTCACTCTGTCCCTCCTGATTGCGCTTGCCTGCAGAGTTCCCGGCTTTGCTCAAGACAATGAGGAGGAGCAGGAACGATCTGTTTTGACACTGTTGACAGATACTTTTGACGGCTATATTGAGAATGCAACAGCCGTCCGCTTGAATAAACTCGATCGGTTCACAAAGATAAAAAACAGCCTTCGACTGAGCTACGAAAACAATTTCGGCGATCATGTCAATCTCAAACTCGATGGGCTGGGAGCCTATAACGCCGTTTATGATGTTGAAGACCTTGATGTCGATCAAGAAGACAGCTATCGCGCCTATGTCGACATACGGGAAGCGACACTTAACCTCTTCTTTGATACTTTCGATTTACGCCTGGGAAAGCAGCAGATTATCTGGGAGATCACTGATGGTCTGCGAGTACTCGATATCATCAATCCTCTGGATTTAAAGGAATTTATCCTCAACGACTTTGAGAACTTGCGTATCCCGTTGTGGATGGTGAATCTCACCTATTACTTCAGCGATGACTATTCGTTACAGTCCTTAATTATCTGGGATACGTCCTTTACGGAATTCCCTCATGCTGGTTCAGAATTCGCCTTTAGCACTCCGGCGCTCCCTGGAGGATTTCAATTGCTGGTCAATGATGATGAAGAGCTGGATGTCTCAGCTGAAAATACACGCTACGGGCTGAGATTCAAGGGACTGCTGGGGAATTGGGATGTCACGCTGAACTATCTCTATACCTGGAATAATATCCCGGTGCGAAAGAAAGCATTGAATCTTGAGACTGGAACACTTAGCGTTTCCCCTGAGTATGAGCGAATGCAGCTCATCGGAGGGAGCATCGTGAATGTGTTGTTCGATACTGTTGTCAGATTTGAACTTGCCGGCAAACTGGGACTGTATTTTGATGTGGATGATATGACCGTTCCTGATATGGTTGTGGAAAAAGATACGATTGAATACGCACTCGCCTTTGAACGGGACCTTTGGGATATTACATGGATTCTGCAAGGCAGTCAACAGTATATCCTCGATTATGATCAGGCGATTTCATCGGAAAAAGAAGTGAATACGGTTGCAACCCTGCGGGCCTCAAAAGCCTTAAATTACGAGGAAACACTTGAATTCGAAGTGCTGGGTATGTATCGCTTTGCTGATGACGGCTATCTCATTCGTCCGAAGCTGACGTATGACCTGACAGACGCCTTGCGTCTGAGCGCTGGTCTTGATATATTCGGCGGCGGCGATAAGAACGGCTTCTTCGGGCAATTTGATGAAAAAGACCAACTGTACGCAGAATTGCGTTATAGCTTCTAATCCCAAAAGCAGCTTCTCCGCATTCAGTCTCCAAAATGTTTTCCGAACACTGAACGCGGAGGACTGCCTCATTCCCTCACCCGTAAACGATTTTTGAGAATGTAGATTTCTTCCCGTAAGAGCTTCTGTTTTTTGGCAAGCGTCGACATATACCATGACAGACCAGCCCAAAAAAGCACATACACAACAAAAAAGAACGATAGATTATTCATCTTTACGATACTCCCGAAAATTGTATTCGTCAATGACGTAATTCCGGTTTTCGACTAAGAAACCGTGTTGTACCGGACGATCGGCAATCGACCGACGAATTCGATCCACTTCACGCTGCATATACGCGATGACGAAACGTTGCTGGAATAAGTAGGCAAAAAGGCAGAGGAACGTGACCAGAGAGACTTGCAGGGTCGCCATTTCTTCCGCTGTGACACCACGCCCCCTGGCAGGGATGATGAGCTGTTGTGCCGGAAAGAGCGTCTGCCACCAGCCTAAAAGGATTACGCTGACAGGCGCAGCAGGCAGGCAGAGGCTGCCGAAGACAGCGGCCGTCTGCGCCGCCTTATGGCTGTCGGTTGCAGCCCGGCGCACGAGAAAATAGCCCGCATATACGAGCCAGAGCGCAGCAATCAGCATGAAACGCCCGTCCAGGATCCACCAGGCACCCCTTACTGACTTCGTGAGGAACGGCATTCCCAGCATAAGCAGCGAACTGAAAAGGAGACCTAACTCGGCTGATGTTTCGGCGAATAAATCCCATCCATTTTTTTTCAGGATAAGATAACCGAGACTCGCCGGAATGAACAGAAAAAATGATAAGACAGCCAGCGATATGAATGAAAAGTAGAAGTAAAAAATTCGTGGAATGCCGCTGCCTTCAAGTTCATCCGCTGCATACCAAAAGACCATGTATAAGGTTACAGTCATCGTGAGAGAGCTTAACCAGCAGAGAATGGAGGAGGCACACATTTTTTTAAAAGCATTCATAGCATGAATTCCGGAAATTGCCTGCCGGTAACATATTCGCCATGTTTGAGATAGCGATCGAAACGCTGCAAGCCTTCCTGAATATTTTCCAGCAAATTTGCATAAGAGAATCGGAGGTCGCCCTCGCCGTTTGAGCCGAAGTCGATGCCGGCCCATTGGACAAAACTGTTGGCGCTGATGAAAAAATTTTGATGCAGCTTCTGCAAGGCTCTGAGAAATTTTGGAGGTGCGATAATGTCAGCTAAGCGCCAGCCGGTCATGGCGAATAATTTTGAAAAGCCGTTCAGTACAAATGCTCGATCAGTGTATTCCAGAATCGAATGCGCACGTCCCTCAGCAATGCGCTGAATAAGAGCAACAGCGCCGGTGACGTGCCGGAAGTAAGCAATATGTGCTCAGGAGAAATTGTGACGCCGTACGTATTGTCGTAATATATCGCAATCGCTTCCCGCAGTTCCCACAATTCAAGGCTGTGAGTAGAATGTGTGTGCGAATCGTTCATTGCCTGTATCGCGGCTTTGCGAATACCAGCCGGAGTGTCAAAATCCGGTTCTCCGATTTCCACGTGGATGACATCACGCTGTTGCTCACGCGCAATGTCCTGAGCGCGTTCCAGGGGACATCCATGACAATAAACGGCGGAATTTCACGTGCTTTTGATGAGATCGGCATATCGTATTCTTCCCGCGGACTGCAGGTGTAATAGCTGTATTTGTTTGTCTACAGGAATTCTTAACGCTGAGGCCGGGATTTAGGCAATAAAAAAATTCTCTTTTTATGTTGACAAGGACAGGCATCTTTAGTACCCCTTGTATATACAATTTTCAGCAGCTCATCATGTCCGTTTTCTCGACTGTTATGGAGGAGTTCTCATGAAATTAAAATCGTCAATGTCATTTGTTATACCAGTTGTAATTATTTTTCTTTTCTTAAGTTTTCTCGTCGCGATTTTTACGATCCAAAATACCCAGACGGTGCAGTTACATTACAAAATTCCTTTTACCAATATCGAATATCCTGCAGATAAGGCTGAGGCCCCTGTCCCGTTTGAAGACCGATATATCAGAGTGGATGTTGTGTACGTTATCCTTTTTTCGATTTTGCTTGGAATTGCCGTTATGATGATTTTTGTGGCAATTGCCGGTATTGGATGGCGCTATTACGCGTTGACCAATAAAGGCCGCGAACGCAAGGAAAGAAAACTGCTGTGGGATCATCGTGAAAATGCGATTGCGCTCAGCTTGATGGGCTTCAATCAGGACGCAACAGAGCAATTCGAGCATATTATCGATAAAGACAACCCACATATCGAATTATATGTCGGACTGGCTGAGGCCTATGAACGCGAAGGCGATCAGCAACGAGCGATCGAGAACTATAACTCCATTCTGGCGCGTACCCCCCAAAACATGCGCGCCTTGTTCGGAGCCGCCAGAAACTGGGAAGTGCTTGGGAATTATAATGAGGCCATCAAGCTCTATAATCGTGTGCTTGATGTTGACCGCTCGAGTCCGACGGCCCGCAAAAAAGTTCAGGAGCTTCTTGTCAAAGCCGGAAAGTATGAAGAGGCGCTCGAAGCATATTCATCGATCAAAAGCAGTCGGATGACCCCGGAGATGCATGAAAAAGTTGCATCCTTGTTTTACCGTCTGGCTGTGGAAGAAATTAAAGCCAATGATTTGAAAGCCGCAGAGCGTACCCTCAAAGAAAGCCGCCGCGAGCATGATAACTACGTGCCGAACGTTCTCATTCTTTCAAACCTTTATCTGAAAACCGATCGGCCTCGTGAGGCGGAACGGCTGCTCGAAACGGCTGCTCAACAAACTCTTTCAACCGTGATCTTCAAGAAACTGGAAGATTATTACGCTGGAAAAGAGGGCGACATGCAGGAAAATTTGAACGGTGTTGTTGATTTATATCTGTCGACGCTGGAAAAAGACCAGAATGCCAATCATCTTCGCCTGGCGCTTGGAAAATTATATATGAAACTCGAACGCTACGATGACGCAGAAAAAATGTTCCTTGAATTCCAGAAAGAAGATCCCAGCATCCCACAAGTGCATCTTCTGCTGGCAGATTTGTATCACCAGTCCGGAAACATCGATAAAGCCCTTGAAGAATACCGGATTTCGGCTGAACTCGTGGATCTCAGAATTGCGGATTTCAAATGTTTCAACTGTGGCTCCATGTATGAATACTGGTCGGATCACTGCCCATCTTGCGAAAGTTGGGGCACTATCGAAGACATCTTTTTCAAACGCGGACCGCAGGCGGTGTTGCCGGAATTGAAACCAAAACCGGTTCCCCAACTCAGTTCATCAAGTTCTACACGCGACGAAGAAGAAATGGTTGTGAGTTCGTAGGGGGCGTGTCTGTGTCCTTCGGCAAGATCACAGTCGTGAAACACGCCAGGCTCGCGCAAACTTGTTGCGGGCCTGGTGTCTGTTCGGGCATCAATGAAATTTTTTTCGGACGGCCTGTTCCATGCGGCAGGCTTGCCGGAAGTCATCGGGCGTGTTGAGGTTCATAAACGCCTTTGAGTCCGGATCGAATGGAAGAATCTGTTTTTGATCGAGATAGTGAATTGTGAGCTGTGAAAAGAAAAAGAGCTCGGAAATCTTTAACTGATTGTGTTGAAGACGCTGCTTTATCGTCGTGAGACAATTTTTGGAATAAACAGCATGAAGTGGATGATGGCGGCCGTCTGATGTTCTGGGAACCAGGATATCACAGTTTCGAGCTTCAGCCTGCAGAACAGTGATGAGATCCGGATTGAGAAAAGGAAGGTCGCAGGCCACGCAAAAGACATACTCGGTCCCGGCATGTACAAGGGCGGTATAAATTCCACCAAGAGGACCTCGATCAGGAACGATATCCGGAATCACCGGCACACCCCAGCATTGGAAGCGCTGGGGTGTATTACTATTTATCAGGACATGCGGGAAAAGGGGACAAAGCACCTCGAGGACTCGTTCAATGAGCGCCTTGCCTCCGAGTTTAAGAAAAGCTTTTTCTCGTTTCATGCGCCGGCTGCGCCCGCCGGCAATGATCGCTGCGGTCATTGCCGCTTTTTCAGAGTGCTTAGACGAGACTGACCTGAAATTGCTCTTGATGCATGCCTTTGTCCTCTTGGAGTTTGATTTTTCTTCCATAATCTGTTGCAATGGAGTTGATGATTTCCCGCTCTTCCCCTTTCAGCATCCTGGCAATCGAAGGATGGACGCGTACGGTGATCCTTCCGTTCTCGGTGGTTGACACCAGACGTTGAATGGCTCCCTGAATTTCGTAACAAATCGTTTCTTCTGACTTAATGATGCCTAAACCCTTACAATAGGGGCAGGGCTGATAAAGAAGCTGCTTTAAACTTTCCCGCACACGTTTACGCGTCATTTGCACGAGTCCTAACTCTGTCAACTCCAGCACGTTGGTACGCGCCCGGTCGGCCTCCAGTTCACGCTCCAACGTACTCACGACTCGCCGCTTGTTCTCTTCGTTCTCCATGTCGATAAAATCAACAATAATAATACCGCCAAGATCCCGTAAACGCACCTGCCGCGCCACTTCCGTTGCAGCTTCCAGGTTGGTGCGGACAATCGTATCTTCTAAATTTTTACGTCCCACAAATTTACCGGTATTGACATCGATCGCCACTAGTGCTTCGGTTTTATCAATAATCAAATACCCACCTGATTTTAACCAGACCTTACGCTGCAAGGCCTTTTCCAGTTCGCTTTCGATGCCGTAGTGGTCGAAAACCGGGATATCTTTTACAAAGACACGAATCCGATCAACCAGATGCGGCATCGTTGCCTCTGTAAATTCAACGACCCGCTGGTACTCTTCTTCCGAGTCCAGAACAAATTTTTCGACCTTATTCGTGAAAATATCCCGAACTGTGCGTGAGACCAGATTCAAATCTTCATGCACGAGGGAAGGGGCGCGACGAGTTTCGCTTTTCTTTCTGAGTGTCTCCCAAAGACGGGTCAGGAAATCGATATCCGTCTTCAGATCATCCTCATCGCGCTCTTCACCGGCAGTGCGTACAATAAAGCCGCCGCTTGCTGGTTTCAGAGATTTCAAAATTTTACGCAGGCGGTTGCGTTCTCCCTGACTCGGTATTCTGCGCGAGACGCCGATGTGATTGACCGTCGGCATAAACACGATGTAACGCCCCGGCAGGGAAATATGGCACGTCACTCGCGCTCCCTTTGTCCCCAACGGTTCTTTGGCGACTTGGACCAGGACTTCCTGATCGCGTTTCAGAAGCTCCTGAATCAATGGACGACGGCGCTGAGCCTTCTGGGGCTTTTGCTGCAGCTCTTGAGAGGCATTCTCACTTGCGTCTCCTTCCGTCTCGTCGTCATCATCATCTTCCAGATTGTCATACACGTCTGTCACATAGAGAAACGCATCTTTTTTCAGACCAATATTCACAAATGCGGCCTGCATACCCGGTAACACTTTTGATACTCGGCCTTTATAGATATTCCCGACAATCCCGCGATGTTTTCTCCGTTCGATATTGACTTCCGCCACTTGTCCGTTTTCTATTAATGCGACCCGGATTTGCTGTGGCGTTGAGTTGATAATAATTTCTTGCGACATAGACACCCTTGTTGTTCAAAAAAGGGCTTAACAGCATCAGAGCTGGCATGTGTTCTTTTCCAGCATTCTGTAATCTTCGGAGTGACATAAGCCTCTTGGCAAACGTTTCGTTGTTGAAGCTGTGCTTTTTTGGCGATGCTATGGTCAGGATCCAGCCATACTCCGGCAAAACAACATCACGGCAGTTCTGATACTGCAAAATCCTTGAACGATCCTTATCTCGGCAGACCGTCAGAGCTGTATTCAGCTTAAGAACAGCTCTGACGCGGTCTGCGCTCATACTTATAGACAGAGCGCTTCATGAGCGCACGCGTCAGTTTTGACGGAAGTCGAAAGAGTGTCAGCTCTTTGCTTCCATCCCAATTCGTGTAATTCTACAATCTAAAATTTTTTCGTACGGAACGCCGCACACAAGATGAAGGACCTCTTCCGGTTTGATGATGACGTTCTGGTGGGACTCAAGCGTCATTTCCAGGCAAGGAAAGCCGTTTTCATCAGAATGAAGGCTTAGCACAGCAATATACGGACGTATATCAACAGCTTCCGTACGTTTTTTAAACGTTTCGACAATAAATGTCTCCCGATCGTGAAACTTCTCGACATGTTCTTGAAAATACGAGAGATCAAAGCCTTGTCGTACAAGTTTTTGTGTTGTTGAGACCCGGACGAAGAATCGTTGAAGCACAGCAGAGAGAGAAGGCGCTCTGAGTTCAACAGGAACGGCGTTCAACACTCTGATACCGCCCGGCAGCGTCTCGTTCATCTGGTTGACAAAATGTTCCGCATCGACACGTTCCGTGAAAAAAACATCCACCAGCTCGCGAAGCCCTTCCACGCCTACCGGAAGGGCCGGGCCAAAGGAAATGTACGGATGCGGATGAAATCCTTGAGAGTAGGCCAGAGGAGCAGCAATCCGGGCCGTTGCGCGTTGAAACATACGTGCCAGTTCACGATGTGATAAAAAGCGCAGCAACGCCGTCTTCGTGTAGGTCAGGCGAAGCCGATAGCCCTTTGGAAGAGCTTCTGCACGCTGTTTCTTGGCAGGGGGGCCACTTTTGGCTGAAGAGTTAAATTCTGTGGGAGACGTGGCAGACCTGCACTCGTCTGCTCTTGCATCGATCTGGTGCAGCTCGTCGGAACACAAACCGCAGCGCCGGCAATGCCGATCGCAGGGACCTGTGCCCTGTGCCTCTAATGCCTTGCTTCGCTCTTGCCATAAATAGCGTTTTGACACGCCGCTTTTGAGATGAGACCAGGGAAAGACTTCCTTTTCCGAACGCTCGCGGTAGAGGTAGAATTCGGGATCAATACCGCTCTTTTCAAAGGCCCTGGTCCAGGTTGAAAAATGAAAATGTTCGTGCCAACCGTCAAATTTCGCTCCTGATGCATGCGCTTCCAGTAAGACGCGACTTAAACGGCGATCTCCTCTGGCAAAGACCCCCTCTATATAGCTCGAACGTACATTATTCCACTTCATGTCGGCTTTTTGGGAACGTAAACGCCGTTTTAAGTCTTCCTGTTTGCGATCGAGTTCGTCAACGGACGCCATCGGCTCCCACTGAAACGGGGTGTTCGATTTTGGCACAAAGGAGGAAATGGCGACATGTAATTTGATGCGCCTTCTGGAATGACGTGTGCCATGTCTTCGGATCTGCGTCACAAGATCGAGAATGCCGTCAATATCTTCATCAGTTTCGGTAGGCAGCCCGATCATGAAATAGAGTTTCAGCACGTCCCATCCAGAGGCAAAGGCTTCCTCTGCCGTTTGGAGAATTTCTGCTTTGCTGATACCTTTATTGATGACATTCCGCAAGCGCTGCGTTCCAGCCTCCGGCGCAATGGTGAAACCGGTTTTTCGAACCCGAAGAATCACGGCGGCCATCTTTTCGGTCAGAGTGCCGACGCGCATTGAGGGCAGCGAGAGCGCAACTCGCGAGGCTTCACAATGCTGCATCATTGCCTCCATCAGCGGGGTGATCTGCGAATAGTCGCCGGTGCTTAAGGAGGAGAGTGAAGTTTCATCGTACCCACTTTGATGCAGCAGAGATTTTGCCAGCTGCAGTACATAGTCCGGTGAGCGTTCTCGCTTAGGGCGATAGATAAATCCAGCCTGACAGAAGCGGCAGCCCCTCGGACATCCTCGCATCACTTCCAGCGTTAACCGATCGTGGACGGTTTTGAGATATGGTACGAGCGGTGCGGAAAGATAGGGAATGTCGTTCAAATCCGGCTCGACGATCCGCAGCACGGACTCCGGAACGTCGGGCGAGATTGGTGATATGTCGGCGATTTCGCCGGAAGGCCGATAGTGGACTTCGTAGAATGCAGGCACATAGACACCCGGCCAGGAGCAGAGCTCACGCAGCAACTCATGTTTGCCCGATCGGCTCATTTTCCAGTCCCGATAGCGATCGACGATGCGGGGAACAATACGCTCGCCATCGCCAAACACCACAAAGTCAAAAAAGTCCGCCAGCGGTTCCGGATTGCACGCGCATGGTCCTCCAGCCATCAGCAAAGGAAAGGGGTCGGGCCGATCCTTTGCAAGCAATGGGATCCCGGCTAACGACAGCATATTGAGAATGTTTGACGCACTCAGCTCGTACTGCAGCGTAAATCCCAGGAGATCGAAATCAGCGGCAGCCCGATGAGATTCGAGACTGAAGAGCGGAATGTTATTCTCCCGCATCAGCACTTCCATATCGACTGTCGGTGCGTAAATCCGTTCGGCAAGTACATCCGGGTCCATATTTAAAATTCGGTACAGCAGATGCAGTCCCAGATGTGACATCCCAACTTCATAGCTGTCGGGAAAACATAAGGCAACCTTTACTCCTGTCTCTTCCCAGTCTTTGCGCACCGCATTCACTTCTCCGCCGACATACTGAATCGGCTTTGCAACATGGGGGAGTAAAGGGACAATCTGATCCAGCAGAGCCATATATTAAAAATCAAAACGTCTGTAGCTTACATTTAACAATAAGCCAAGTGCTATTGACGTTGAGAAGATTGAAGAGCCTCCATAACTCATGAGCGGAAGAGTCAAGCCGGTGACCGGCATAATACCGGTTGTCACGCCGACATTCACAAACATGTGCACCACTAATACCGTCACGACACCGGTCGCAATGAGACGCCCTAATTTATCTTTTGCTCTGGAGGCAATATTCAGTCCTTTTAAAACGAGGACCATGTAAATGCATAACAAGACCGAAGAACCCGCAAAGCCCCATTCCTCGCTAAATACTGAAAAAATAAAATCAGTATATTGTTCGGGAAGGAACTTCAACTGGCTCTGGGTTCCATTCTTATAGCCTTTTCCCCATAATCCGCCGGACCCTATCGCAATCTGGGATTGCGTGACATGATACCCGGATCCCAGTGGATCACGGGAAGGATCGATGAAGGACAAGATGCGGGTTCGTTGATATTCTTTCAAATTCAACCACACAAACATTGCCGGAAACGTAATGAGACGAAATCGGGGAACCGTGTGGCTCAGAATCGATTTTTGAAAGGCTGCTAAGTGCTCAGAGCCGATATTTTTTTCAAGATCGGTTAAAAATTTTTCTTTATCCGTATATTCCTTATTCTGGAGTTTCTGCAGGCCTTCCAGAACTTTTTGAGGCACATTCTCAACGCGCAGCTGCTCAACGGACCGGTCTGTTAATTTCCAGTAATTGTCCAGCGGCAGCCTGAAAAACGACGTGAAAATTAGTCCAGCGACGATGATAATCAGTACAGGGCGGAAAAATAGGATTCTCAGCAGGGGCTTTAGATCGATTCCTGCGACAAAGACGGTTGCAAAAAAAATCGGAAAGAGGAGTATCGACATACCCAGGTCGGGCTCTTTCAAAATCAAGACGACCAGAACGCCCAGGAATCCGCCGGAGATGATGAGATCGCTCAGAAAAATGGACTCCTTCCTTTTTCCAGAAAAATATTTTGCCAGCGCAAGAATCAACGCAATTTTCGCCAGTTCCGAGGGTTGCAGCGTTAACGGACCGATTTTGATCCAGCGCACGGCCCCCATAATTTTCTGGCCAAAAAGCAGCACTGCCGCGAGCAAAGCCGCAACCGTCGCATAAAATGGGTAGGCTAATGCGCTCAAGAGATGGTAATCAATACTGGTGACCAAAGCGATCAGGAAAAAACCGATTGCAAACCATCCGGCCTGCTTCAGCACAAGGCTTCGGGGATCATTGCTTGTAGAAGAAATGCTGTGAATCGTCAAAAGACTGATCCCTGCAAGCAAGAGGGTCGCGATCACAATTGTCCATTCTAATTTATCGTAAAAAGGTCGAGCCATTGTGTAGTGCTTCAGTCGTCAATGCATGCCGTTGTGGGCGTCTCGATGCGTCTTTTCCCGGCACAGCAGAGCTTAAGTTTCGGGCAGAATCCGTCCTCCCTGCTTCACGAGGAAATCCTGTGGTTTATAGAGGCGTTCGTAGATATATTTGGCGACCGGCGCGGCACTGCGCGAGCCTCCCATGCCATGTTCCACTAAAATAGCCATCGCGATTTCAGGATGGTCTGCCGGGGCAAAGGTCACAAACCAGCCGTGATCGCGCAACTTTTCAGGTAAGTCTTCTTGCTCGCCTTTTTGCAGCCGCACGACCTGTGCTGTCCCGGTCTTTCCACTAAACTCAAAATCTTCTATTTTCACCCCTCGCCCCGAACCTCGTTTCCCGTTGACAACCAACCACATCCCTTCACGGATGATTTGCAGATATTCAGGAGCGATCGGCACCTGCCTGACAACTTCTGGTTCAAATTCTTCCAAGATGTCGCCATTGGCTTTTCTGATGCTTTTGATCAGCATTGGTTTATACAACGTCCCCCCATTCGCAATCGCAGCAGTCATCATTGCCAGCTGAAGCGGTGTGACCGTGACATAGCCTTGACCGATTGCTGCATCCATTGTTTCAGCAGGATACCAGCGTTCTCCGATCGTTTCTTCTTTCCATGCCTTTGTCGGAATCAGTCCGGGGTCCTCATTCGGCAGCTCAATGCCTGTTTTTGCACTGAAACCATAGCTTTTGGCATAATAGGCGAGCTTGTCGATGCCTAATTCCAGAGACGCTCTGTAAAAAAATACGTTACATGATTGTTCCAGGGCCTGTTTGAGGTTCAGATAATTGTGCCCTGCAGATTTCCAACACCGTTTCAAGGCATTGGCGAGTCTGACAGAACCAGCGCAATGTAAGGCGGTTCTGTCCGAGACCACGTGTTCTTGTAACAGGGCGGAGCCTATCATCGGTTTAAAGGTCGAACCCGGAGCGTAGTGGTTTTGGATTGTTTTGTTCCGCAAGGGTTTTTTGTCATTCCCGATCAGGCGCTTCCACTCCTTGTTTGAAATTCCTCCCGCAAAGAGGTTTGGATTGAAGGCCGGGCGACTGACCATCGCTAAAATGTGGCCGTTTTCGGGATCGACAGCCACGACAGCTCCAGCGTTCTCTCCCAGTGCTTCCTCGGCAATCATTTGAATACGTAAATTGATTGTGAGGGCGACATTATGTCCTGGAACGGGATTTTTTTCGTTAATCGTGCCAAGCTCCCGGCCTGACGCGTTGACCTCGGTTTGTTTTCCGCCGGGAATACCGCTGAGATAGGCATTCAGCGTCTTTTCCACACCGCTTTTTCCGATAAGATCGCCTGGTTTGGCATTGGGATATGTCTCTTTGTCCTCGAGCTGTTGCTCACTGATCTCTCCGAGATAACCTAAAACATGACATACCGTTTCATCATAGATGTTATTCCGTAACGGTTCCACCTCTACGAAGACTCCCGGCAACTCAATTTTATGCTCTTCAAGGTAGGCGACCGTCTGCATGTTGACATCGCGTTGGATGAGAATCGGTTCAAATTTCGGACGGCGGGACCGTTCGACTTTTTTGATGACATCTTCCCGGGAAAGAGGAGGCTGGAGTCGGAGTCCCCTCAGTCGATCGGCCGCCCTTTCAAGTGCATTCCGTTTCATCCTGGAATCTGCCCGGGATCCTGCTGCTGCATAGATGTCTTCTGGAATAACATACACATTAAAGCTCGGCCGATTGCGCACGAGCGGGAAGCCGTCCGTGTCGCTGATAATTCCACGCGGCGCTTTTACGCGGAGCAGACGAATCCGGTTTTCTTCAGATTTCTTGAGGTACTGATGGCCCTGAATAATTTGAAGATACCAGAGGCGTGCAGATAACACCCCAAACAAAAGCACCACAACTGCAATATATATATTCAGTCGAAAGGCTGCCGTGTTGTTATTCGATCCAGGCAAAGTTCTCATCATCAAAGAACACTCTCTGTCATATCACCGTCAATTGTTTCCTTAATCTGTCCGGACCTTCATCGATCATAAAAAATTTCAGCGCTTCCACTATTGTAAGTGTCCGGGATACCGCATTGCGCGAGCAGGTTTACAAAAGATAGCAAGAACATCTCAAGCCGGGCGTTTTTGTCAAGCCTTTTATTCTTGACTGCCGGCAGCCCGCTGTCTGCAACGTGCAAAAATCTTGCTGTCTGTTGCAGCTGCATGAAACTTACACAGTTCTCCTGAAAAAAATAATTGACATTTTACGCTGATGTTTCTTCGTTGTTCGGGGTGCAAGATATCCGAAATGTATTTTCGCGAATTAGCTGTCATTCAGACCTCGATGCCTGAGAATACAGAACCGCAGACCATGGACACTATTACATATCGCGCTGTCATCGACAAAAGTCAAATCGGCTATTTGAACAGTATTATTGATAGCTATGAAGGACTTGCCGTTGTCAGAACGATGGACGCCCCGTCTGGAATTGTTGAACTTTGGATCAGCCCTGCCCTTGAGGAACTTGTCAATCAGATCGTCGAGGACATTGCCGATGAAATCGGTCTGAAAAGTTATTACAAGGCTAAATTCCGCCTCAGTACTTAGTAGTTATCTTTCAAAATCGAGTTGACTTTTTCCACGACTTTGATCGGGCTGAAAGGCTTGGTCATGTATTCATCTGCCTGCACTTGCTCCTTCTCCTCAGGACTCAGTTCGACACCGCGCGCAGTAAGAATGATCACATAGATGCTCTTTGTCTCTGGATTGGCCTTAAGCTCCTGACACGCTTCATACCCGTTTTTTTGGGGCATCATCACGTCCAGAAAAATCAAATCCGGTTTTTCTGCCTGCGCCATCTGAAGGCATTCTACGCCGTTTGAAGCGGTTAAGACCGTATAGCCTTTTTTTTTCAAAATGAACATTAGCGGTCGGACGATCGAGGGCTCATCATCGACTACAAGGATTTTCTGCATAGTATCTCTACAACTCTCCAAACGCCATTGATATCCGTTAATGTATTTTTAACACAACAACGGTAATATCATCTGAGCGCAGAGTCGTTCCGCTGTATCGTTCCAGTTCTGTGTAAATAATGTCAAGCAGCTCATGAGAGGCACACTCCCAGTTAGACTCAAGTACGTCACACAAGCGGTGGAGTTTGAACATCTCGCCGCCCTCATTGACGGCTTCGACCACTCCATCGGTATAAAAAATCACAAAGTCGCCTTTCTGGAGTTGGATGCTCCTTTCTTCAAAATCTACTGTCTCCAGCATCCCGATCAGCATGCCGTCTGTATCCAGGAAAGATGGCTTCCCCTGCCGCAACACGATCGGATGATTGTGCCCTCCATTGGAGTAGAGCAGTGTGCGAGTGCGGACGTCATATTCAGCATAGAACATGGTAATAAAAAGTTCGGCATGCGTTAAATCGTCATATAAGACGAAATTGGTATTCCCGAGAATTCTCGCCGGAGAATGCTCGGTTAATACTTCCGAACGCAAGGTGCTCCGGGCAGCAGCCATCATCAGGGCTGCCCCGACGTTGTGCCCGGAGACATCAGCGATAACCAAGCCCAGTTTGTTATCTGGACTGAGGAAGAAATCGTAATAGTCACCTCCGACCTGTGTTGCCGGCAAACAGCGCCCTGCCAGTTCGATTCCGGGAACGTCAGGCGGTTTTGCCGGCAAGAGTCCCATCTGAATCTGCTGCGCGATTTCCATCTCGCGTTTGACGCGTTCCGCATCTTTTACTTTTTCAATCAGGCTGATATTGTAGAGTGACATCGCCGCCTGCGAAGCGATCGCTTTGACCAGCTGCAGATCGCCGGAGGTGAACATGTCCGATGACTGCTTGTCAGTCATATTGATCACCCCCATGACTTTTTCTTCGGTTTGCTTCGGCGTACAAATCATCGGTACTGAGAGAAAAGACTGTTTTTTATATCCTCGCAGGGAGTGCGCGTTACGGCCCGTCTGGTTACCCTGATTTTGAGACGACGGGTCATCCTGGAAAAAGCGCTGGTCGGCGTTTTCGATCAGTTTATGCTCTCTGGAGCTGAAAACATGACCGCTCACGCCCTCACCAGGAGCAATGGAAAGACGCTTCAACTCATCCTCAGACAACGCAATCCCAGACGATGCGGCGATAAACAAGCGATCGCTCTTTTCGTCATAAAGCATGACGGAAGCCTTATCCACTCCGATGACTCGTATCGCTTTCTTGAGAATAACGTCACAGACGGTTTTCGGATCGAAGACCGCTCCCAAACCTTCTGTAATGTCATAGATGAGATTGACTTCATTGTAACGCTCAATCAATTCTTCGGTCAAGTTCTCTAATTCATATTCTGAATAGATTTTTTCACTCAGGATATCCGCCAGCAGCTGGGGTCCGAGCGTAGGAATCTCATCTGAGGGCGGCTCGCCTTCATGCAAGAGCAAAATATACGCGTCAAGTTCATCCCTGACATAAAGAGGGGTGACTGAAAGCAGATCCGGATGGGGGGCATCAGGGTTTTCGAAGCGGATCAGATCCTGCCGGCGATCGACGCAGTAGCGAAGCGTTCCATATTCTGAAAAACCTTGCCGCGTTGAATTGATAACCACACGTCCTTGCAAATCGATCAAACTGAGCGGAAAGCGAAGAACGTCCTCAAAACGTGTGAATAATTGTTCGACGAACTCTTGCCCCAGAATTTCTACAATACGAGGGACCAGAGAAGCGTTTGTCTTCATAAGGATTGTTCTCTCATCTCAAAAAAGCACATGTTTTGTCAGACAGCGGAGTTTCTATGTTGGGAATCTATAGAATATACCCAAGTCGATACTGTGTCAAGCCTTTATTTTCTGAAAAGCTGTAAAGATGTCAAAATGAAAATATTCTTGCGAATTTGACGCCTTTACCCGGCCTTTCAAGGTCTTTTTTCTTCTTGACTTTTTTGAAGCTTTGTAAAAAAACAGGCTCCATTGGATATGGATGCTGATGGGGCAAATAGTCGTCTTGCTATCCATCGTGATTGTCAGTTTCCTGACAACGATGGCGGATCCTGTAAGGTTCATGATACGGTTAACACAACGTGGTGTCATGTGAACTTTTTCCAGGATGAGTGTGTGTGCTGCCTGCACGGAGACCCAGGGATAACCTGTGATGACGGACGCGTGAAACTGATTTCACCGGTGTGGGAATGTTGGATAAATATGTTGAACACGCGTTATCAGAGGAGGACTTCTCTGATACTGCCAGTCTTGGCAGTGATGAAAGCTCCATTGCCAAAGGGCACAATGACATAAGTCTCTTTATTGATGTAAAACGGCGTCGTACTATTCATGTGAGTACAGGAAAGAGTCATGAAACGGCCGGCGATTTTGTTGAACATGTAGAGGCTCATGGCGGCAGGGCCGCACAAGTCTCAGAGGTCAGCTGTGATCTGTCGCCAGCCTTCATCAAAGGTGTCAGAGAACACTTCCCCAATACACAAATCACTTTTGATACGGGTCACATTGTAAAAAAAATTATCAATGAAGCTGTTTGTTACAATATCAGCGTTAATCATTCTTCTTGTTGTCTGTGGAGTTGTTTACGATCGCAAGAAGAATAATCTGCCCTTGCCATCAGTCTTAGCTGATAACGGTTTTCATAAACAACACGAGACAACGCCTGTCGTACAAAATGTTATAAAATCTTTTCTCTTTTTTGATGATATCGATGAGGTTTATCAGGGAACAGGTCTAAAAAACTGGGATCAGAACAGTTGGTTGTTACGCGTTGATTCAGGCTGTGAAGACTCTCAGACAGATGTGTTAGTTTGGCAGCAAGATCTTGTAAATATGCCAGATTTTGTGATTGGGAGCTGTGTAGGAATACACACTCTCAACAAAATGATCAGATTCACGACAGAAGATATTTTTAAGAGTCTTTCGATAAAACTGTTACCGCAGGAACAGCAGCCATTTTTGTCAAAAAGAAAGGGACTTCTGCTTTATTCTAACAAAAGTAATGCATTAACTGATACGCTTGATGAGAACTTGTTTCAATATTTACACAATCTACCACTCAAAATTAGTGTTATGCATTACAACGGCACACTGTGTTGCTGGACTCAAGAGCGTTCGAAAGTTGATCTGCTTTTTGAGGCATGCACAGTGATCAGAAGCGTATTTGAAAGCAAGCCGTTTCATACGACAGCGTAAACTATGCGGCACAGGTGAAGTTCACATTTGACGAAAAAGATAATGAAAATATGCTACATGACAATTTGCTGTATTCTGCTGACAACAGCTTTATGTTTTGCTCAGGGTGGGACTCGTTGATCCTGAGAGTAAAGCAGGCAATACGTTCAGAAAACATAGCTTGAACAGGGTCATGGATAATTTTTCAACAATTTGGAACTGTAGTTCTCTTTAGCTCACTAATTGTGAGTAACGTAATATCAGAAAGAGCACTCAAAAGATCAGACGTAACGCGAGTAGTCATAGGGATTTCACTGAAAAAGGTTTGTTGTGGGCAGAATGTATACACCGTTTGAAAGAAAGAGGAAAAAATCGCATATTATGAGAACGTTCTTTTAAGCAAAAAATCTTCCTGACTTAGGTGAACTCTAAGCTGTTTACTATTTATAGAAGTTACCCCAAAATAGTCCAGAGGAGAGACAACATGAAAAACGAAAGATTTGAAGCTGGCTTAAAAAAACTCCACGAAATTGACGGAGACGCAGGGAAGAAAGTTATAGACAGTTTAGCATCCATTGCCCCAGATTTTGCACAATACCTCATTGAGTTTCCATTTGGTGATGTGTATCAACGTCCGGGCCTGGATGTAAAAAGCCGTGAAATTGCTACTGTTGCAGCGCTGACAGCATTAGGCCATTCTCTACCGCAGCTCAACGTTCACATAAACGGAGCGTTAAATGTCGGCTGTAAACCCGAAGAAATCGTTGAAGTGATCATACAAATGTCCGTCTATGCAGGGTTCCCAGCTGCCTTAAACGCCATGTTTGTGGCAAAAGAAGTCTTTCAGGAACGAGGCATTCTACAAGACGAACAGTGAATTCACTGTTCGCTAAAGTGCTTTGCGAAATAGTGAACTCATGGCGAAGGCATTCTTTTGGACCCCGTCTGTACCGGGAAAGCCCTGTATGGTCTCCGGCAGGAAAGCGAAAAAGGCGCTTTTGCAAAGGACCAGAAGTTACTGTTTATCCATACTGGCGGCAAGGGAGAATGACCATCTGACTGTGTGTTGGGCGCTGTTAAGCACTTCGACGAATCGCGCAACGCTGAGGAGAGGAGCTCTATGAAGAACGAAAGGAGACGCTCAAATCATGTTATGAGGCTCTGGACTCGTCAGAAAGTTGCTGTTCTGGAAATTCTCGATCGGGACGGGGTCTATCGGGTCAAAAAATCTTACATTCAAGAGAAGTTCGAAGACTGTGCTGATCTTGTGCTGCCGGTTTATCGCTGGTACGCCCGGAAAGTTCAGGAAATTCTTCCCGGTCCAGAGGGG
>PDSJ01000061.1 GCA_002748425.1 candidate division KSB3 bacterium
CATGCCGGTAGTTCCGGTAAGCCCGATAAAGTCGCCCTTGTTCACGGTGACACCGGGCGAGACATCTATCTGGCTCAGATGGGAGTAGAGGCTGAAAACCCCCTGACCATGATCGATCATTACCATCTTGCCGTAGATGCCAAGATAGTCGGCATAGACGACAACACCGCTGTTTGCCGCTTTTACCTTGTCCTGACGCACGGAGGCGATATCAACGCCAAGATGGACCTGATGGTCGATAACCTTGCCCCTGTAAAGATAAGAACGATATTCCGCAAAACCGGCGCGCTTGCTGCCTGCCATACGGCCGAAAACACCACTCCACAGCTTGTCAGCAGAGGATTTTTTGCATATTTCACTGATAACCTCCCCGTTCTTCTTGCGCACAATATTGTTGACATGGATATACTGAGAAAGGAGATCCCCTGACATCTCTGGATAATATTGGCGAAATTCCGGTATCTTGCGTTCAAGAAAGCCGTCGCTGATATTGATGGTGTCCCTCTTTTTATTATCTGCCCTGAAGCTGGCACCCACCGGTACCGCCGTCTCATTGGCGGCCTTGTCAACGGCGGTGATGGTGAATTGGGACAGCACACTGGCGTTATACGGCATACCGTAATAGGCGATAAAGATATTCTTACCCCGGCCCTCTTTTGCTGCCTGATACGCGTGGTTAAAATGGCCGTTCAGCAAAACTCCGGTGGTGGCATGTTCATCATCCATCTGATAGATAACAAGACCGGATCCGCCAGGGGTGACACTGCGTTCGCTATGGAGGATATGAATCTTAGGTGCCTCGGTATCGATGGTAATTTCTTTACGCTGTTCTGTCTTGTTGCCCTGAAACCATCGATTCAGTGAGAAATCTTTTACCTCCAGCACCAGCTGCACAGGACCCTCCTTCAAGCCCAGTTTCTTGCAGTCTACCGCAATTTCCGCCTTTTCTTCCAGCGGGCCCACCGGAGAACGGTAACCGGTGCGCGGATTATCCTTATAGTAGAGAATTTTTTGTGTCTCTCCCTGCACGACAGTTACCCGCACACTTTTAATACCGCTTTTATTGTCG
>PDSJ01000063.1 GCA_002748425.1 candidate division KSB3 bacterium
ACGTTTTATCCCCTATGAAGAAGCGGTTGAACTGGTGGGCGCCATTCAGGAGGAAGAAGATATTGAGCAGAATGACCGCCGTATCCTTACCGTCTATAGCAAGGACGATAAAGAGATATGCTGGTTTGATTTTGATGAAGTAATGAAGGATGTGGGTGAGGTTCCTGCCGGTGAAAGAAAGGAGTCTGTACAACGCTATATCCTTGAGCGGATCCCGGATTGGGCAAGAGAGTTATAGACGAGAAAGTTTGCACTGTTCACGGTATTGCTTTGTAACAGTGCAGGCTGAATAGCCTGGGTTTATCTATTCTCGGTCTATGCCCAGTCAAAACGGACTGTATTCTCCAGCGGTTCCGCCTTTACCACTTTTACCTGCACCGTTTTCCCCGGTGTAACTCCGGCCATTGATGTGGCTGGCAGATCAAAGTCCATTAACAGTTCAACCAGCAGCATCAGTGTTCGTTTCGGGCCTGCCTGAATAACCAGTGCCTCCATGGTCTGTCCCTGCCGTTCCTGCAGATATTTCAGCAGCCAATAGCGGTGTCGCTGCAGACGGACATTGCCGGCAGCGGCAAGGGTACGGGTAAGGACAGAGGTAAAATCCTTGCACATCTCTTCAGTAAAGCATGGTTCCTGGTGACGGACAATGCTATGGAGCTGATGCTGCATCACCAGATCAAGCAGGCGACGGATTGGTGACGTAACCGTGCTGTACTGGTTTACGCCAAGCCCGGAATGGGGTTTGGGGATGGTAGACAGCTCTCCTCTGGGAAGTTGTTTTCGCTGCAGGGTATTTTGGTAGAGATCGTCATCTTCACCGTGGACAAGCCGGTTCTGCAGCGGCGGCTGGGAACGGTACAGCCCTGGAACCATACGGTCTGCCACATATTTTGCCGCCTGGGTATTGGCAAGAATCATCATTTCGGCGACAATGGTGCGCGCGGGAGTATTGCTCTGGGCGAGGCTGATATGCACCTTGCCCTGATAGTCAACATGGATATTGACATCCGGAAAAGGCAGCAGCAGCGCGCCGTTGTCA
>PDSJ01000070.1 GCA_002748425.1 candidate division KSB3 bacterium
TGGAGAGTGAGCTGTTCGGTCATGAAGAGGGCGCCTTTACCGGCGCGGGGTCGATGCGGAAAGGGCGTTTTGAACTGGCCGATAAGGGGACAATCTTTCTTGATGAAGTTAGTGAAATTCCGCTGTCATTGCAATCCAAACTGGTGCGTGTGCTCCATGAGCGAAGTTTTGAGCGGGTGGGTGGCAGTAAAACCCTGCAGGTGGATATGCGTATTATCAGCGCCACTAATAAGGATCTGCGTGAGGAGGTGGCAGAAGGGCGTTTTCGTGAAGATCTCTATTATCGTTTGAATGTTATCCCGATGGTGCTGCCGGCGCTGCGCGAGCGGCTTGATGATCTGCCTCTATTGGTTGAATTTTTTATGGAGAAGGCAAGAGAGGAGCTGGGGCGTAAAAACCTGACCATCACCCAGGAGGCGATGCAGCTGCTGATGCGTCTGCCTTGGGAGGGAAATATCCGCGAGTTGGAAAATACCATAGAGAGAGCGGCAATCCTCTGTACCGGAGATGAGATCCGCGGCGAAGATGTTCAACCCGATACCCTATGGGAAGAGAGCAGCACCCTGCGGAGTAAGGTCGATCTGCTGCAGGTTATCCCGGAGCATGCCCTGCTTAACGATGTGCTCTATAGTGTGGAAAAGGCGATGCTGGAGCGCGCCCTTGAAGAGAAAGAGTATATTCAGGCACGGGCGGCCGAGCAACTGGGGATCACCAAGAGTCTGCTCCAGTATAAGATGAAGAAATATCAGATTAAAAAGAAAAAGGGGCGATAACTCTCTGTCGGCATCTGTTAAGCCGGGATAAATTTATTTTCTTAACCGTATAAAATAACAGCAAATATTTATCCAGGAAAGATTGCATTTCTGCAGGATATTATTACTGTAGCATACTGTTTATACAGCGTAGCAACATAACGTAACAGACGATATGATAGAACTACTTTAAGGAGGTAACAAATGGCAGGATGTGGCAGCGGGGGGCAGACCCCGGAAGCACAACAGGCAGCGGCAGCCCA
>PDSJ01000071.1 GCA_002748425.1 candidate division KSB3 bacterium
GCCAGCGCTGTCCCCATCCTCACCACCAGTATGCGGTGCAAAACCGGCCAGACCAAGAATGGAAAAAGCATCGTTCACATGGTATTCAAGACCGATACGGCCAAACACCCAGGTACCCGGATCAAACATATGATAAGCGCCAACATCAGCCACCATATTTACCCGTGATTTTCCTTCGACGGCAACCTTACAGGCTGGAGATGTCGCGGTCGCTCCAGCGTCATCAACGATAGTAACCTCAATGGACTTGGCCCCTTTCGGCAAAAGCAGTGAACCTTTCAAGCCTCGCTTGACAATTTCCTTGCCCAGCACATTACCATCTGCATCCCTGGCAGCCATCTCCATACCAATAACGCGGCCATCACTATCAGAAGAACGGCTAGCATCAACGGTAACAGCCTCACCCCAGTACGTTTTTACCGGAGCAACGCTGGCACGGCAGACAGGCGGCTGGTTTTCAATAACGACCTCTTCAGCCACCTCCTTAACCATCTCTTCGCTGTTGAGCAGGGCGATATTACCGCAGCCAAGCGGTACAACAAAGGTATATTTCCTGCCTTCATGAACAATGCCAAAGGTATAGCCGGGGAAGGGAACCTTGTTTCCCCAGGTAAGATCCCGGGCGACACGAACATCACCATTGCCCTTCCTCTTGAAAAACATCCATTCAAAATGAGTTCCTTGCGGGAACTCAACCATCTGAATATCAGCCGAACCTACCTGCTCCATAAAAGGTTGATACAGCTGCGGATAGCCCGTCTTAATAAAACCTTTTTCAACATCTGCCGCCTGTGTCTGCACCATAGCCAGAAAATCAGAGGTGCTTGCCAACGGCGGACGATGGAAAGGGCTCCGCCCAATCTGCATCAGCGTTGTGGCGGAATACGCCGAACCTACAGAGAGCAGCAGCCCTCCTGCGGCAATTGCCGAAATAGCCTTTACATTCATACTTTTCTCCTTTTCCTTTACAAGGCGATGCCTGCCCGCATAGACATTATGCCATAAAAACGGCCGA
>PDSJ01000065.1 GCA_002748425.1 candidate division KSB3 bacterium
GCCGATCGCAAACTGCTGTTCGGAGGCAGGAACCCTGGCGCTGTCCAGACCGGATATTGCCAACGCGATGCGGCTGCGGAAAAGAGAGCAGCTGGAAAAAGGGCTTGAGCAGCTGGCAGCAAACGGTAATGCAAATGGGGCAGAACCTTTTATTGCCACCAACTGTCCCTCCTGTTTAACCGGATTGGGCCGCAACCGCGATCTGGGCGTAAAACCGATACATATTGCGGTACTGCTTGCCAATCGACTCTCTGGAGATGGCAGTTGGCAGGATGAGTTAAAGACCATTGCAAAAGAGGCAGAGCGGGTTGTTTTTTAGTCTGGATTCTTGCAGTGTAAATAATATCTACTCCTCTTTGCCTTTCTCAAATGGATTGAACTCCAGTCGATCTTTAAGTTTTTCCGCAAGAGACACCGCTGAACGCGCAATTGAATAGGTGGGTGCCGGAAGTTTTGTCATAACCTGTCTGACCGCTTTTCTGGTATCATCAGTCCAGCGCAGCTCTTCTGTCGCCTTATCTCTGTCCTTAGTCTTGATAAGATCCCCGGACCTGTTTACCGTGCTTATGGCATTGAATATTGCGTTTTCAATAGGATCAAGGCGTTTCCCTTGCTCCTTCAGGTAACTTTCGACCTCCTTATGTCCAGCATCAAGAACCTGCCTGGTCATATTGGCAAGAACGCGATCGGCCATGGCAAAACTGATTTGAGGAACGGTCTCTGTACGATCCTCGGCTATCAGTGCGACCCGACACATCAACCATGGCATTGTTGAGACGATTGTGTCAGAGATCTTATCCGATAATGACCCGATGGGAATTGTTGTATAGCGTGATCGAGACTGCTCAATCAGCAGATCCCAACTATGGATAAGCATCGGCGGCAGGCCATGATACCGGGCTATTTGCTGCCTGTTGCCCGGTATAGACCTCTTTGCTTTCATAAACAGCGCCTGGACATCAGGGATAGGACCGACAAGTCTGTTAAGGCTGTGGCATACGGTATTCATCTCCGGCGAATCAAGAATATTATAGCCGCGCAGCAGCGCGGTAAGAGCGATCTCGGCGAGACGGGCGTCACGACCTGCAGGATTAAACGGCGTGCGTTGTCGTCCCATAAGAACAGAAGCCGTGCGCAGCAGAGGGCGACGGATTTTTTCCTTACCGGAATAGAAATCGTCACAGGTTAAAAAGACCCGGGTCTGCCAGCCTTTTGCCGTCGACAGAAAGATCTCGTATAAACCGAGTGGACCTGTTTCTACCCGTAACCGATATACTCCGGGGACCAGGCCGATATTGATTCCGGCAAGGCAGGCCTTGCGGTCAATTACTCCCTCCGCCATATTTGCGATCATTGAACCGTCCACAGCGTGCAGGGTTATGCTTTCTGCAGAGAAATCCTCGGCATTTCTGGTATAATCCCGA
>PDSJ01000066.1 GCA_002748425.1 candidate division KSB3 bacterium
CGGATCCTGCCACGCCTCTTTATTGGCAATAAACTGACTGTTGGACTCCATCAGTTCATGGATAATACGCAGGCCATGGGCACGGATGGTGGTCTCTGTTTCAGTAACCTCAACAATGGCATCTGCCAGGCCGGAGACCACCTTTGCCTCTGTTGCTCCCCAGGAGAAATCAATGTCAACATTGATTCCCTGCTCCTCAAAAAACCGGCGGGTTACCCCGACAAGTTCAGTAGCAATCCTTTTCCCCTCCAGATCCTGCAGGGTTTTTATCGCAGAATCACCCGCCACCGCAATCACCCATCTGGTCGGTCGCTTGCTCACCTTGGAATAGATCAGATCACAGACAAGCACGACTTCAGACTGATTCTCCATTGTCCAGTCCTTACCGGTGATACCGGCATCAAGAACGCCGCTCTCCACATAACGCGACATCTCCTGCGGGCGGCAGATAGAGCAGTCCAGTTGTCGATCATCAATTTTTGGAAAATAATTTCTGGCAGCCGGCTTGATTCGCCAGCCGGCTGCTTCAAACAGTTCAATGGTTGCCTTTTCAAGACTGCCTTTTGGCAGACCAAGTTTTAACAGCTTCATAAATAACTCCTTTATAATTTGCAGACGAGCTGAACGCTATACGCTTTTCCTGCCGTCCTGACGACCAAAAAAAATAATTTGGGGACAAAAAAACAACTTATTTCGTGCCATACACCTTTGCCGGATCAAAAACAGGCTCACCCCGCACCTGCAGAGAGTCGCCGTCAACCGCCCGATAGAAACAGCTTCTATGCCCGGTATGGCAGGCGGCACCGCCAAGCTGTTCTACCTTATAGATAACAGTGTCGGCATCGCAGTCGATAAGAATATCATGAATTATCTGCACATGACCGGAACTCTCGCCTTTAAGCCAGAGCTGCTGACGGGAACGGCTCCAGTAGTGTGCCTTACCGGTCTCAAGGCTCCTCTCCCAGGCATATTTATTAATATATGCCAGCATCAACACCTC
>PDSJ01000011.1 GCA_002748425.1 candidate division KSB3 bacterium
GCTGACTGCGTTGGCAGAGGAGAAGTTTCTGCGGCAGAAATTTCCTGAAGCCTACCGGCGGTATATGCAAGACGTCAAATGGCGCATTCTTCCATACATTTTTTAATCGGGTGGCTTCATTCAGGCTATACGCAATTGGCATACGGTTATGGCTACGGGATATTGAAACTGACTTCAAAAGGTCTGCAAGTAGCCGATATGATTATGGAGCGCTGATAGGCCGGAGGATCGTGAAAACAGCTCTTGATTTTCAGGCTCTGCGGCCCCCACGATGTAGCTTCCAGAAAACGACTGATCTCAGGAAAGAACAGAATATTGGCTTCAGAAGCTCTGCATACTTCAGCAGATATGACGATACAACATTAACAGGAGGAAGAAATCATGAAGCAATATAGAAGAGTACTTGTGTGGGTGTCTGGCGTTGAGTCTCATGTCTCTCGGAAATAGCGCACAGGCAGAAAAATTGCGTATCCTGACGACCACCGGCATGATCGCTGATGCTGCTGTGAATGTCGGCGGTGATCTGGTCGAGGTGACCGCCCTCATGGGGCCGGGCGTCGATCCCCACCTCTATCAGGCCACAGCCGGCGATGTGGGGCGGATGCGGAAAGCAGACCTCATTCTTTACAGTGGATGAGCGTCTCGCTCTGGATGAGAGCCGTTGAAACACTGCGAGACACGTTGAGCGCGACCGTGATCCGGAACACTCCGGACTATATGAGCGGCAGGCCAAAGCCTATCTCGCAGAATTAGCTCAATTACACGAATATGTCGCTTCGCAGATTGCGAGTATTCCTGAAAGCAGCGTCCCTGAAAAATACGTCGAAGCCGTACAAAAAGCCGTGCAGCAGAAAGGCTTTGACGTGCAGATTGGTGGAGAACTCTTTTCTGACGCGATGGGGGAAGAAGGAAGGCCGGAAGGGAGGTATATCGGCATGATCACCCACAACGCCGATACCATTGTCAACGCCCTGAAATAAATTCATCGGCCGGAAGAGCTCCTGCATGGAATTGAACGCAAGGCTTGTACAGGCCTCAGCACAACGCTGTGAGACTCCCCATCCTGCTTTTTCTTAATAAATACGACATCTGTCCTTAAAAGAACACTTGACTTTTAAGGACAGATGTCGTATTTTAATACAAACAAGCATGCCATCTTGCGCACATATCATACTATCAACTGTGACAATTGTATTCAACCGGAGGAAATACTATGACACAAAAGATCAGTATACACAAAGGCGGCGTACAGGAGACTCTTCTACTGCCCCTCTGGGGCCGGGCCTATGAAACCCGGCAGCCTAATCCGCGCCTGGTCGATCCTCAGGCCGTAGAAATTCTTGAGAAGATTGACTATGATTTTTCAACAATCATTGACACTCAGGCCGTCTCACAGCATGGCTGGGTGGCCCGCAGTCTCCATATCGACAAGATGGCCCTCGATTTTATCCAGACATATCCTGAGGCGACTCTTGTCAATATCGGCTGCGGTCTGGATACGACCTTCAGCCGGATTGACAATGGCAAGATCACTTTCTATGAGCTTGATCTGCCGGATGTCATCGAACTCAGGAAGCATTTCTTTACAGACAGTGCAAGACATAGAAGCATCGCCTCGTCATTTCTGGATACCGAATGGTTTCAGGAAATAGAAGTCCGGGATGCTGTACTCTGCCTGGCCGGAGGCGTACTCTATTATTTTCAGGAAGAACAAATCAAGGACTTCTTCCTGAAAGCGGCAGACTTTTTCAGGAACGTTGATTTCTTCTTTGATTCGTTGTCGCCCCTGGGAATCAAAATAGGGAAAAAGATGGTCTTAAAGAAGGGCGGTATGGGGATGTCTATGGATGAAGGATGGGGGCTGAAATCCGTGAAATCGCTCGAAACATGGGACCCCAGGGTAACAGTCGTCAGTGCAACTCCTATGTACAAGGGCCTGAAAAAGGGGCTTTCGCTGGGCACAAAGCTGCTCTTGACCATGCCCGATATGTTGGGAGTCTGTTCAATGGTGCATCTGCGGATAGAAAATCCTGCCTGAATCACAGCGCGATCAGATATGCAATTCAAGAAAGCAGACGTTGAGAAGGCGCTTTTAAAGGCAGCGCGCGCAGAATTTTTGGCGCATGGCTTCAAGGATGCCAGCATCCGGACCATTGCAGGCAAGGCTGGAGTCGCCCGCAGCAACCTGTATAACTATTTTGCCAGCAAGGACGCGCTGTTTACGGCGCTTGTGCAGCCGACACTGGATGAAATCAGGGATGCCTTCACGCTGGCGTGGGAGATGATGATCTCCGCCGGGAACGTACCGTTTCCAAGTCTCGAACACGAGTTAGCAGAGGGGCGGCTCCTTGTCGAGTTTATCGACTCCCATCGTGAGAATCTGACCCTGATTCTGCTAAAATCACAGGGTTCCAGCGTTGAGGGCTTCATCGACTATGTGCAGGAGGAATACCAAAAAATGCACAGCTATTATTTTGACTCGATGAAGGCGCGTTTTCCTGAAAAATTTCCTGCTGGAGTCTCGCCATTCTTTATGCATACCCTAAGCGCATGGGCGCTGAATATCGTCATGGAGTTTATTTCCCATGATATTCCGTTACGTGAAATGTTGAATTATATCGAACAGTTTACACGTTTCTACTATCATGGGCTGCTCGGTTTGATGGAGTCATGAATCGATAACCCGCAGTGAACAATGCAAAAGGGGCTGTGTTGATACTGTTTTACACATATTTTTAGTTAATCCAAAATATATTAGATATTATAAAATAAATACGTTCAGCACATACAAACACTATGTCGAGCGGGCCCCAAGCCGCAGGTGTGCTTGTGAGCTTTGCCCGGCATGCTGCTGCGGCGGAGATTGCACGCTTCATTTTGCTTGCAATTCATGGCGCTTCAAAGGAGAAGAGCATGAAAATATACGAGATTAACAGATTTTTCAAAAAAATGGGAAGATTTCAAATTCAGTACCGCTGGTGGATCATCCTGATAGCCGTCTTGCTGACAGTGGCAGGCATGACTGGCCTGAAGCGGGTGTCAACTTCGAATGCGCGAGAGGACTGGTTTGACGATAGTGAAGCCATCGAAATTGCAACCGACAAATTTGAAGAACAATTTGGCAACAACGACACCGTCGGCGTTTTGATTGAAGCGGAGGACGTGTTTCACCCGGAGGTGCTCAAGGCCATCAAGGAGCTTGGCGATGAATTGCTGGAAAAGGTGCCGTATGCTGATGAAGTGACATCACTGGCGGAACTTGAAATTTCAATCGGCACAGCAGAAGGCATTGAGGTGATCAACCCGTTCGAAGACGGAATTCCCGACGACCCTGAAACGCTGGAGAAGATCCGCGAACTGATCCTGTCACGCCGGAATCTGGTCAACAAGCTGGTCTCCGACGATGCTACGGAAACCTGGCTGTCGCTGTCGTTACTGGAATATCCCGATAAAGAGGAATGGTCGCAAGAGACCTCGACAGATCCGATGTTTCAAGTCGGCGAAGCAGCGATCTCTATCGTGACCGACCCGAAATGGAACAGTGAGCGCTATACGTTTAAAGCTGCAGGAATGCCCTATACGGAAACAGAAGAACGGGATTTTTTCAGCAAAGAAATGATGACCAGGGTCATCTCCGGCTTTGTGGTGATGATCGTCCTGCTGGCGTTCTTCCTGCGATCACTGCGAGGCGTGTTTGTTCCGGTGTTTACGACAATTATGGGGATTGTGCTGGTCTTTGGCGGCATGGGCTGGCTGGGTATCAGCGTTGATTCCAATCTCATGACCCTTCCTATTTTGCTGGGCATGGGGCTTTCGGTTGGTTATTCCATCCATCTGGTCAATGCCTTTAAACGGTTTTTCACTCGCAGCGGGAAACGCCAGGAGGCTATGATTGCCGCCGTGGAAGAAACCGGCTGGCCGATTTTTTTCACGGCCATCACGACAATCGGCTCTGTTATGTCGTTCGCAACAGCCGGCATTATCACGATTGAGTGGCTGGGATATACCTGCGCGGCAGTGGTGCTTGCTGACTACGTGTTTGTGATGTTTTTGTTTCCGGCACTGATGAGTTTTGGCAAAGACAAGCCGAAGCCGGCTGAAGAAACGCTGAGGTCTTCAATCTTTGATCGGTGGACAGAAGGGATCGGGCGAGTCGTTTTAAGCCGGAATCGCCTCATTTTAAAGGTGTTCACGCTCTGTCTGCTGCTTATTGTCCCAGGCATGTTTTTTATGTCGATCAATATTGATTCCTTTAAATTTATGGGCCTCAAGATCCCCTATATCAAACGTGTATATGAGGTCGTCAACTCCCAGCTCGGATCCTACATGTCGTATAATATCACGATCGGCTATAATGATCCGGACACGATCAAGGATCCAGAGGTCATGAAACATTTTGACGCGTTCCTTGAGGCTGTTGGGGCCTTTGAGCTGACCAAAAAAAATAAAGCGGTCCCCAGAGTCTTCTCGATTCTGGATATTCTCAAGGATATGAATCAGACCTTCCACAGTGACGACGCTGCGTGGTACAAGGTGCCGGACGACCGCGATCTGATCGCCCAGTTGTTGTTTCTGTACGAAATCTCCGGCGGCACAAGAACCTTTGACTGGATTGATGAAACCTATTCCACGCTGCGCGCTCAGGTTCAGATCAAAACTTATAACGCCAACGAAATTGTCAGAGAATTACGCACAATCGAAGAGCTCGGGGAACACTACTTTCCGGGCGCAGAGCTCAGTGTGGTTGGAACCGCAGTCCAATTCGCGGAACTTAACAAGAAAATCGTCACCGGCGAGATAAAATCCATTGCCGTCGCACTCGTGGTGATCGGCGTTTTGTTAGTGCTGGTCTTCGGCAGCGTCAAAACCGGCCTGATCGGGATGATTCCGAACGTGGCGCCGTTGATCGTTATTGGGGGCTATATGGGATATTTCCGTTCCCCCCTGGATATGATGACCATGACAATCATGCCGATGCTGCTGGGGATTGCCGTTGATGACACCATTCATTTTATTACTCACATCAAATATGAGTTTGAAAAATGCGGGGACTATGGCACAGCCATTCTGGAATCATTCAGAACAGTGGGCACAACCCTGGCCATGACGACCATCGTTCTCTCTGCGACCTTTGGGATGTACATCTTTTCACCGGTGGCTAATATGGCACGCTTTGGAATATTAGCTGTCCTGGGGCTGACAAGCGCTCTTGTTGCCGATTATCTGATGACACCGGCCTTAATGCTGCTCACAAGACCTTTTGGAAAAGAGGCCTCTTCAATTGACTATTAAGCCTGTCTCGGGAGATTGTGCTGAACAGCGCAAGAAAAAAATAATACTATAGAAAAATTTTTCTTGACAAATTGAAGATAAACTCCTTAATAGTAATTATTCTTAATTAAGAATTTATACTAATTAGTATTGATGCGAAAAAATGGTGCGCCGAGCGACGCGTATCAAAACAGTTGCTTAATCTATGCGTTTAAGGTAAAATAGCTGTTGATTTTTATTCACTTTGATGAAAATCATCAGTCAGTTGACCTAACACTACGTAAGGAGTTTATTATGTCAAATAACATGTACACATCAATCGTAAAACTTGACTTCCAGTACGCACATAGGTTTATGAACTGGCCATGCGAAGCAAAGCACCTTCACGGGCACTCAGGTCTTTTAAGGATTGAACTTGAGGACACCGTAGACCCGGTGACTGGATATGCACATGCTTGTAAAGAGGGATTCAAAAAGGCATGGGAAGTTTGTGACCATTTTCACCATGCAACATTGTTTCAAGAAGGCGACCCACTTCTTGACGCAGTTCTTGCCGTATACAAAAAAGAAAACATTACCAACGACCCGGAGCATTGTGTTCCTCTTAAAAAGATTGACCATGAACTTGCCTGGTCATATCCTGAATACAGAATAGTGGTGACCAAAAAAGTATCCACCTGCGAGAATCTATGTGAGCTCTTCTATGAGCTGCTTAAAGACAAGATGCCTATCAAGAAGATTACTTTCCGTTCATCTTCTATGAATGCGGCATCGAAAGAGTTTAACTGATATCCATAGTTCGCGTAAAAGCTCACGTGTTCCTATGAGTTCTGTGCAGCGATTTTTTTCAGACTCAAGGTCTGGAGAAGAAGGTTTCAGTCGAAATATTTTCGGCTGGATGTCCTGAATCACTCAGGATAGCTTGTCGTATCCACATGTTCCATATCATATTAGTATACTGCGAAGTTCCTGACAATCGTCTCAGTCGTCAGTGTTTCGCTTAACAAGCCATGGCAGCATGACGATCTCGGGTAAAACCGTCATGGACTTCGCAGTAGAAAATAAAAGGAGAACAGTTGTATGGCAGAAGAAATTAAGGCCGGCTGTGCCCGGCCAACCGGCGGTCCTGTCGGTGAAAACGTTAACAATTCCGAACAAGCAACATCATCAACACGCAAGGAGGAGAAAGTTATGATTAAAGTTGGACAAAAAGCCCCGGATTTTACGGCACCAGCCTATCATAAGGGTCAGTTCATCAATGTCAAATTATCTGAATATCTCGGTAAATGGGTTATGCTGTGTTTTTATCCCGGTGATTTCACATTCGTCTGAACCACCGAGGTTTCGGCGGTCGCCGAAAAAATGAATGAATTCGAGAAACTTGGCGTAGAGGTCTTTTCCATAAGCGTAGACAGCGTGTTTGTCCATAAAATGTGGAACGATTACGAACTCTCGAAGATGGTGGAAGGCGGCATTCCTTACCCGATGCTCTCAGACGGAGGCGGACGAGTGGGCGAGGCATACGGCGTTTACGATGCTGAGGCCGGCGTTGAAATGCGTGGAAGATTTCTTATCGATCCGGATGGCGTCATTCAGGGCTATGAAGTATTAACCCCTCCGGTCGGACGGAATGTCAATGAAACGTTACGGCAGATACGAGCCTTCCAGCTTGTTCGCGAAAGCAAGGGCACAGAAGCTACGCCGTCAGGATGGAAACCCGGGAAAAAGACCTTAAACCCGGGACCCGATCTGGTCGGAAAAGTTTGCAACGTCTGGAAAGTCGAAGAAGCGTTTGACTAAACAGCCTAAGGAGTCTGCCTCTGCGAGGCAGACTCCACTTCTTGACAATCGTGAATGCGCGCCTCGTTCTTTCAACGAGCCCTCTCTCTCCTTTCCTGCGTCTGATTTCAGCGCTAATAAGCCGGACCTCACGTTCAGCTCTGCGATACAATTTCGTGTTGAAGATCTGCAAGTTGTTTGCTCAGTTCGTTCAGTTCCTGATGTGCTTTGCTGAGTTCATCCTGTTCGACGCGGCAGAAACGATCGACTGGACTAATGGTCTCCCTGATCTGATCGAACGTGAACTGCATGTATTCATCAAACTCCTGAGCAATATTCTTTTTCAGTTCCCGGATCAGGGCCTGAATACTGACGTCAAAATCCTCTTTGGCTTTTTTGCGTTTACGCGGCAAGATAAAAAAACCGGCAGTCACAATAGCTCCTGAAGCGATGATCCCGGTCAAATCAAAGACAAAGCCCGACAGGATCGTCACCAGAACTGCGCCGATACCGATGGCGCCGGCTTCGGTGGCGGCAAAATGAATCATGGCGTTCTGAAAGGTTTTCAAAATTTTCCGACTTTCATTCTGATAATCAAAGGCTTTCAGTTTCGAACGTGCCTCCTGAATCACTCCAGTGTAAATCTTATCGCGGTCATACGCAAATTGCCGGCCCCCGACCTGGCCGAGAATTTTATCTTTATACACATCGTGGTTGAGCTGTTGATTATAAAACTCCAGGGTATCATCCCAGGTTTTCATACTCTTCTTGACCATCCAGTCAGCAGCGCCGGTGAGCACTTCTTCGATCTTCTCGCTGGAATCCTTCACCACCAACTCGTTAAACTGTTGTTCGGCCTTCTCTTTTGAGGTAATGTCCCAGACATTTCGTAATTGCAGAAAGTCATCGACAAAATCAAACGCCCGGTTACGCAAATCCAGAAGAATATTTTCCACGTTCAACAGAAAACGGGCGTAACTTTCGCGTAAATCCTCTTCAGTATACGCGAGTTGTTTTTCAATTTGCTGCAAACGCCGCCGATCCTCTGAAAGCACGTCAAGTCTTTCCTGTACGCCTTGTTGAGCAGTGTCACAAATCGGCTGGACTGTATAAATCGGGTTCAGCAGCTTCAAGCGCACTCTGGCGTCCTCACTCAGAGATTCATACAGATACTGTTCAAGCGGAGCAAAACGGCTTTGTTCCAGCAGCGCATCGTCATGACTCTGCTTTGCCTCGAACGCCCGGGCCACCGACACTGGAAAGATCTGCGGCTCGATTCCCAAAAACTTTCTGCCCTCTTTGCGAAGATAATCGATCACCGTCTCAACATCCTTCTGGTCTTTGCTATCGATTTTATTCAGCATAAAGATGACTTTGCGCTTCCACTTGATGCTGATCAATTCCAAAAAATCTCGTTCGCTGTCGCTAAGCGGACGATCGACGGAGATCACAAAAATAACAAAATCTGATTTTGGAATAAAATTTACGGTAAGCTCATCATGACCCTGGTAGAGAGAATTCGTGCCCGGCGTATCAACGATATTGACGCTTTTCAAAAGTTCCAGCGGAAACCTGGTCACACGGATATTATCGACAACGGTCGATCTGTGCTCGTCGCCGTATTTCAGAATATTAATCAAATCCGTCGTCGGGGTCGGGCCTTCGGCAAGCACCTTTTGTCCCAATAATGCATTCACAAACGCGGATTTTCCAGAATTAAACTCTCCGACCACCACCAGGAGAAAGAGCTCGTCTAAACGCCCGATCGCATTCTGAATATGTTCGAGAGCCTGCTGCTCGATGCCGCTTGCCAGCAGGCATTGATGAATATCCCATAATAACGATTTTTCTTTCTGCAAGCTTTCCTGATAGCGTTCTTGTAATAATGTCTCCACAGAATATAACCCTCTACGTGCTAAAATCGTTGGAATAACGGAGTACGGGAGTTCTTCAGGATATTGGGGAGGATCGATGCAGCGTACAAGATTCCAAAACTCCAGGGCTCCAAAACGTCAAATCAAAAATTTTTTTGTTTTTCCCCCTATACATATTGCTTCCTAAATAGTCAACTATTATATAGAAATGACTTCACGAAAGTCCGGCAGCGTAATGAGAAAACGACGGTCTCGTGCTTCTGGAATCTCTCTGGAGCGCACGGTGATCGTCTGCTTCAGACCGTCCGGCCGCCAAGCAGGCATCCAGAACTCAGTGCTCTGCGGGCCAGCCAGTCGGCCGGGGCATTCAGACTTGAAGGAGGGGTGCCGATCTTGAAAAAATTTACGCGCGCAACAACGTTGACGATAAGCTGTCTTTTACTCTTAGTCGCCTTACAGGCTTGTGAAGAGATCTCGAACCCATCAGCCCCGACAGATACGGCGGCAGTCTATACCGTCACTGCTGCTTCGCAACATTATCTCAAAGAAGGGCCTTCCTATAACTGGAGTCACGGCAACGATTCGAACGGACTCTATTATTGGGCGTATACTTCAACAGCTGCGCCTTATAATGCTGTTGTCTGGAAGGTACCGTTCAGCACTTCCGGCCGCTATGACCTGCAGGCCTATATCCCAAACTTACACGGCCTTACAGGAACTGTCACGTACCAGGTCACCGCAAACGGCAAGCAGCATTCCGTGAGCGTCAATCAGTCAAAGGCTGCCGGAAGCTGGGTGAACTTAGGTAACTACTATTTCTCAGGAGACGGAAGCGAGTATATCGAGTTGAGCAATACGGCAAATCACGTCGGGAACCGCATTGTCTTCGACGCCATCCGCTGGATAGCCCAATGATCGACAAATCCTGTATTCTTGAATTCATACGCAGTATGCCGTTCCAGACAATTACAGAAAAAGACCTGCTCAAACGCTTGTATGTTGAAAGCGACGAGCGGCATGAGGCAAAGCGACTGTTGCGCGAACTTGTCGTTAACGGCGATATTGTCGAGTCGAAAAAGCATACATACGCCCTGCCCGGGACGCAAGGATTGATCGTAGGCTCCGTTCACAGCACGCGTAAAGGCTCTGCCTTTATTGTGAGCGGGCAGCAGAATGTCCCCGATATTTATGTCAGCCATGGCAACCTTGCCAATGCGTTTCATGGCGACAGAGTCGTTGTACGCCTGCTTCAGAAGAAAAACGGAGCCTCAGAGGAAGGAGAGGTCGTTCGGATCTTGCAGCGTGGGGCTAACCGCCTGGTTGGGCGCTATGACGATCGCGGGGACTATGCGTTTGTCATTCCGGAAAATACAAGACTGCCCTATAAAATTTATGTTGACGCCTCACATGCCGGACAGGCTAAGGCTCATCAGATCGTGGCGGCGCACATTCTGAACTTCGGCAACGGCCGACATCACCCGGAAGGTGAAGTCGTTGACGTGCTAGGCTATCCAGACACTCAGGGTATCGATGAAAAAATTATCACCTATAGCTATAACCTGCCGACGAAGTTCCCGGACGCCGCACTCGAACAGGCTGAGCATTTCCGGGATGGCATCCCTGCTGAAGAGCTTGCACGGCGCCTCGACCTTCGGGAAACATGTATATTCACTATTGACGGAGAGAACGCCCGCGACTTTGATGATGCCATCTCGATCGAAGGTCTGGATAATGCACACTACAAACTCGGCGTACACATCGCCGACGTCGATTATTATGTCAAAGAAGGTGATCCGCTCGATCTGGAAGCCTGTCGGCGGGGGACCAGCATCTATTTTCCGGATCGCGCAATCCCGATGTTTCCCGAACGCCTGTCAAATAATTTATGCAGCCTGCGGGAAGGCAAAGATCGCCTGACCATGACGGTATTCATGGTGTTCTCGCCGACCATGGACCTGCTTGACTATGAGATTAGACCCAGCGTGATTCGTAGCAAGGCGCAGCTCAGCTATACTGAAGTCAGGAGAATGCTTAAAGAAAAGGACAACGCACTGCGGACACAACATAACGACCTGCTTCCTTCGCTCGAACTGATAAAAGAGCTGTCGGAACTCCTGTTTCAAAGACGTATGCGTCGCGGCAGTCTCGACTTCGATTTACCGGAGCCGGAAATCGTGTTGGATATGCTTGGCAATGTAGAAAATATTTTTAAAGCCGAACGCAACCTGGCGCATCGCATTATTGAAGAGTGTATGATCGCGGCGAATGAAACGGTCGCAAGCCATTTAAACCGGCTGCAAATCCCTTCGCTCTACAGAACCCATGACAAACCGGACCCCGGAAACATCGCAAGTCTGAATGCCTTGCTGCATTCCCTGGGCATAGGATTGCGATCAGACGGCGAACTGCATCCCAAAGATCTTCAACGCTCGCTCAAACAGGTACACGGGAAACCTGGCGAGCATATTGTGAACATGATCGCCTTACGCAGTATGAAACAGGCCCGCTATACGCTCAAAAATACCGGTCACTTCGGACTGGCTTCCACCTGCTACACACATTGTACCTCACCAATTCGACGCTACCCTGACTTGATTATCCATCGACTGTTAAAAGAACACCTGGCCGGCGGTGCTTTTTCAAAAGCTGAAAAGGAATCCCGGCAAAAACAGCTGCAACGCATTGCACAGCATGCAACCCTAAGTGAACACAATGCCAGCGAAGCTCAACGAGAGCTCTTACATGTCAAAAAACTGCGGTTTATGGAGGCGAAACAGGGCCAAACTTTCGAAGGTGTGATTTCAGGCGTTGCATGCTTTGGCGTGTTTGTCAACCTGCGCGACTTTTTTGTCGAGGGCTTGATTCATGTAAGCAGTCTGCACGACGACTTTTATCATTACCACGAAGGCATGTACAGTCTTGTCGGCGAACAATTTCATAAACGCTATCAGGTCGGGGACATTGTCCGGGTCAAAGTCGCTCACGTCGATGTCGCCAAACGCCAGATCGATTTTCTGCTGGCCTCGTAACACACGTAAAGACAACAGGTCCTCAACATTTGAGATGCTAATATACTTGACAAGCTTTCAGGGATATATTAGCGTATTTTTTAAAGGACATTTCAGGACTATCCTGCACGTTTCGTGAAAAAAATTGCACAGCGTCCGCCGATTTTTGAATAATGACAGTTATCGCCGTATGACGCAGGAGAGCAGACACTCATGCTAAGACGATTTGTAGGGATTTATGGACTATCTCTGCTTGTTTTGTTCGGCTGCGCCGTGCCGCCGCAGCCCGAAAAAACCACTGAGACATCATCAAGAGAAGCTATTCAGTCCGGTCGCGATTCGGCCGGCGGCGAAGAACGTATCGAAGTAAAAAAAATCGATGAACTTTTAGGAATGAATCCGGACAAAACAACGTCTGGCACAGATCAGGAGGCAATCCCGCAATCCTCTCAGAAAACTCCGGAACGGGACCACTCAACGCAATCCGACCTCGACTCCCCCCTGCCGGGCGCTCTCTTCCAGACAACCGTCTTTCCCGAACGCTCAGCATCTTCTATTGACATGCCGGGTGTAGGCCTCAATTTTGACAACGCCGACATATACGACGTCACCAAAGTCATCAGTGAGATCACAAAAAAGAGTTTTATCATCGATAAAGATGTCACTGGCACGGTCACGATTTTCTCGGAAAATCCGATGACGCCGGATCAAGTTTTCGAACTCTTCCGAACAGTGTTGGAACTCAACGGACTGGCCATTGTTCAAGTGGGGGATTTTTATAAAATTTCCCTCAGGGAGAACGCTCAACAGCGCTATTTGTCCGAAGATCCTGGAACGGTTTTACAGAATGATGATCGCTTGGTGACACGAGTAATCAAGCTGAAGCATATTCACGGTGACGCTGTGAAACGCGCCTTAAAAGTGCTGATGCCCAAAGGTAAAGAGCTCGTTGTCTATCCTGATGAAGATGGTGACACCCTGATCGTCACCGATCTGTTCTCAAACGTCAACAAGATCCTTGCGATGATCAAAGAACTTGATGTCAGCCGTTATGCAGATCGATATCTTGATATTATTCCGGTACATCATGCCGATTTGGCAGATCTGGTCAGCGATTTAAGCACCATTCTCGCTGTCCGCAACGAATCCCCTGTTGTCAACGAAGCGATACCTGAAGGTGAAGCGCCGTCTGCAGCCGCTCAAACGACGGACACGCCAACAGCGCCGGAAAGTCCGCAGACGACGCCAAGTCACATCGTACCTCCTGGAACCCGGACGCGAATTTATCCTATCACTCGCATGAATTCACTGGTTGTCTCCACAAATGAACCGGAAGTCATCACACTTGTCAGAAAATGGGTCGATATTCTCGATCAGCCGGAGAACACTGTGACCGAAGAATCCTCCAGCGAACGTCAAAACTTTGTGTATCCTGTCCAATATGCCACAGCGGAAACGCTCACTCCGGTTCTGGCGAAAGTCTATGGAGAAGCAGGGCAGGAGGCGATAAATACGCTTTCGACAGATGAAACGAGCGGGGAGACGGTTCCGGTGATTGTGCCGCAAGCAGATGATCTGGCGAGCCTGAGAGATGATGAAGAACCGCCCCCGATCTTCATTGCCGATACGCAAAATAATGCGATTATTATTCAGGCCAGCCCCCGACAGTATGCTGAAGTTCTGACCTTACTGGAAAAGCTTGATAAGCGGCCGCTTCAAGTCTTGATTGATGTTGTCGTCGCTGAAGTGCAATTAAATGATAGCGATGTTTTCGGCGTCCAGGGTATGATGCTGGGACAAGGGCAGCTCACAACCGGCCGGGAAACAAATTCGGTTGAAACCACCACTGAGACCGTATTTAATAACGTGATTCCTATCAATAGTGAAGGGTTTCAATTTGTGGCGGCGGCTCCCGGAAGATTTTTAATGCAGCTCAGAGCGTTAGCCACGGAGAATCGCCTGAAAATCCTTTCAGACCCCCATATTCTTGTACGTCACAATGAAGAGGCAACCATCAACGTCGGTGATGACATTCCGATTTCAGAAACGACTGGCAGCGGTGACAATATACGCCAGAACATTAATTATCGCCAAACCGGGATCAATCTTACCGTAACTCCGCTCATCAACAATGCCGGAGACGTTGTCATGAACATTCAGCAGGAAGTCAGCGATGTTGGACAGGAATCCTTCGGGGATACAGGAGCAGCCTCATTTACAACACGTAAAACGACAACCTCGGTTGTCACGCAGGACAATCGTCCTCTTGTGATGGGAGGCCTGATGTCCAATCGTAACGTCACAAGTCGCCAGGGAGTTCCACTGCTCAAAGATATCCCCTGGCTCGGAAAGCTGTTTCGATACGACGAACAGCAGCACCGAAAAGTGGAGCTGATTATTCTCGTGACACCCCGGGTTGTCAAAGATCCTGACGAAGGATGGACGTTGACAGAAAATGTGCTGACAGACCGCATCAAACGTCTGGAAGAATTTTTTAATCGTGAAGAAACCGATGCAGATAAAATTAAACGGTACCTTAAAAACTAACTGTAGAGTCAGGACGTGCACATCATGAGATTCCGAACTTTTTCGATCGCTGTGTTCATCAGTCTCTTTCTCGCCTCCAGCCTGATGGGCTGCGGGAAACCAGGAGCTTCCTCGACGAACCTGACGAACTCGCATGTCACAATTACTTCGATCAATGACAATGCTCCGCTTTTATCCGATGTCTTAAACGGTGGAGCCGTGACCAACGATATTATCACAGTGAACTTCCACTGCAGCTCAAAGCACTTGGGGTCCGGCACAAATCCGACCAACCCCGATGAGTCCTCTTCGTTTGATACGATTATCTTCAGGTCCTATCATGTCGAACATCTCCGCAGCGATGGAGGACCTAATCCTCAGGATTTCACGCTTGGAACCAATCTTGTCCTTGAGCCGGATAGTAGCGCTGAGGTGCGTATTGTTATCGTCAGCGCCTTTATCAAAAACCGATCCCCCTTAAAAGAGCTGCGTGACGAAGGGCAAATCGTCACAACCGCCAGAGTGACCTTTTATGGTGAAGACGGCTACGGCAACGATATTTCCGTCAGATCGTCATTATCGATTGCATTTGCCAATTATCCTGATGAATAACGCTCAGCAGATCAACGCAGGCTCAAGGACGATATCATGACTAAACTCTCTTCTCATATCGCACTCATTGTCTTTCTCTTTTGCCTTTCAATGCTAATTATTGCGTTACTCGCCGGCTGTGATGAAAAGAAAATTGATGTCCCGATTCTTGGTTCTGCTGCAGGAAGCGGTCCGATCGGCGGTGGAGATGCCCAGCGTATCACACTGATTGTCAGTCCGTCTGAGAATATCCCAAGCATCGGGAATCTCGCCGTGACAGCCAGGATTACGGCGCTGGTACAAAACAGTATCGGACAGCCGGTCGCCGACGGAATCCCGGTCTATTGGACCAGCAGCGTCGGCACACTCGATACCACCAGCAACACAACGAGCAACGGGTCTTCGGGAGTGACTCTGACATTTCCAGAAGGCTATACCGGATGTAGCACAGTCACGGCAATATCTGGCGATGACAGCGATTCAATTGAAATTTGCACGACCAACTCGACGCCGACGCCGACCGCCACCGAGACGCCGACCGTGTCAGCTACTTTTATTGTCAGCTCGAGCGCTTCGGCAATCCCGCATGGCGGAACAAGCACAATTACAGCCTACGTGGCAACTAATGGCGTCGCTGATGAGAACATGCAAGTCACATTTAACCTGTCTAGTGGGGGAACCCTGAGCGCCAGCGCCGCTGTCACCGATGCCAGCGGGAATGCGCGCGTGACCTTTACCGGCCATAACACAAGCGCAAATGACATCACGGCCACGATCACGGCCACGACCAAGGATGGACGCAGTGGTACGGCGATCATCATTGTCGCTTCAGGTGCGACACCGACGCCGGTGCCGAGTCCGACTTAATAATTGAGCATTTGCAGTCATGAAGGGACGTAAAGCTACGACGATCGTCACGTCATAATCTCAGAGAGGGATTACTGCGGACGACACAACGCGAAAAGCTGATATAAGACATGAAAAATCCAATGAAGATCCTGCAACGGCCGTCAATGACGATATGTTGTCTCGTCGTCTGCCTCATGGTATCCACTGCGATTCTTTTCCCGCAAACAGGACACTCTGACTCAAATCCCGAAATGATCGAAGATATCACCAGACTCCTTCTGGGGGAGATTAGTAAGCTCTCAGCCCGTATCAGTACTCTGGAGCAGCAGAATAAAGCGCTGGCTCGCATGGTCCATAAAATGATGGAAGAACAGCAGCGCAGCAACGGGAGAGGAGTGCCGGAACAGGTGCAGGAACACCTGGCAAAACGCTACGAACTTCCCAAAGTCGCCAGTTTGTGCAACGAACGTATTCCGCTTGATAAATGGGATGTCTGGCAGCGCCTGGACAGCGAATTTTTTTCTTTTCTGGTCAATGAAAAACAGGTCATCTTGTGGTTGAAGCGCACCGGACAGTTTTTTCCGTATATTGAAGAAGAATTGGACAAAGCTGGTCTCCCCGATGATTTGAAATACGTCACGATCGTGGAAAGCGGCTTACGCTCCAAGGCCACATCAAGCGCCGGGGCCGCAGGATTCTGGCAATTCATCCAATCCACTGGCAACGATTATGGCTTGACCCAAAATTCCTGGCTGGATAACCGACGCGATCTGTATGCCTCCACCAATGCGGCAATTCAATACTTACGCCGTCTCTACGGCATCTTTCACGACTGGCCTCTGGCGCTGGCAGCCTACAACGCCGGCGAAGGACGCGTACAGCGGGCAATGAAATCGCAGGGCGTCCGCAATTATTATCAGCTGGAATTACCTCGGGAAACTGAACGATATGTGTTCAAAATTATCGCCGCTAAAATCATCCTCTCTGATCCCCAAAAATACGGCTTTTATATTGACGACAGCAATCTGTTCCCGCCTTATCGCTTCGAAAACGTTACGGTCAATTTATCTCAAAGTACCCATATTCGGGATTTGTCCAGAAACTACGGCAGCTACTATCGCGAATTCCGGCTCCTGAATCCTGAAATCAAAACAGACATACTTCCCGCGGGCACGCATACGATCAAAGTTCCCAAAGGATGGCGACAGCTTGCAGACGCAGTCTCCGGGCACAGCCTGTCTTCCGGCGAGACCCTTTCAGCCGGGAGTATCATGTACACCGTCGAAAGCGGTGACAGCTTAGGACGGATTGCGAAAAAATTTAACGTCAGAGCCAAAGATATTACAATGATTAAAGGCAAAACGTCCTCGCTTGATACGCTGCATCCCGGGGATCAACTCCTGATCAAAAAAAATTAGACATTGTCCTGATAGCGCTCTCAGTCTTTAAAACGGTCAGCCGCCTTTCGAAGTGCATCTTCCATATCCTTCACGGCAGTATCCATCCCCTCTTTCAGATCGTTCCAAGCTTGCCTGCTCGGCTCTTCTAACTCTTTTAAGCTCCATTCGAGTTCCTGACGCTGTTGTTTCAGCTCTTCCAGTTTTTGTTGGAGTTTTTGCCGCAGTACCGCTTCAGCCTGCTCGATTTTTGGCTGCCACTCCTCGATCCGTTCATCAATTTCCTGAAGCTTCTTTTTCAGGTCTTGGCGATAGTCCTCACTTCGCTGAATAACGTATTCCCTGCTTGTTTCCACAGCATCTCCGAACTTTTCCTTCAGATCGTCAAACGAGACGTCGGTCTTCGGGTCCATGCGCGTTTCGGAGTGAGTCTCATTCCGAGTCTGAGTCTCATTCCGAGTCTGAGTCTCACTGCGACAGGCACTCAGACAGAACACGCATCCACAAAGAACAGCAGCATACAAACAGATTTTTTTCATTATCGTTCCTCCTTCCTTATTGAAAACCGTTTCAGATATTTACTTATACGATACGCAACAACACCCGGATTGTCAACAACATTTTCTTGACAGCTTCAGGCTCAACGGTTACAGAAGGGACACTTGAGAGAGTTCATGAAAATACACGAGTATCACGCAAAAAAATTTTTTGCCCGCTATCAGATTCCGATCCCGCAGGAAACCCTCTGCACAAATATTTCCGACGTCACACAAGCCTTTTGGGACCTTAACCGTCCGGTGGTGCTAAAATCACAGGTTCTGACAGGCGGGCGTAAAAAGGCCGGAGGTATTAAACTTGCCAGTAATGTGCAGGAAGCCGAAAAAGCGGCTGCAAACATTCTGGGGATGAAGATTACAGGTTTCACGGTCGAAAAAGTCCTTGTTTCCGAGGCTGTGGACATTCATAGCGAATCCTATGTTGCTATCGTGAACGACCGAGACGCCAAAAGTCCTGTTATGATAGTCAGCTCTGAAGGCGGGTCAGACATTGAAGACGTGGCAAAAAGCATGCCGGAAAAAATTTGCAGACGCATCATTCATCCTGAAACCGGTTTACTCGATTTTCAAGCCGTCAATCTGGCTTTCCAGCTTTTCAACGACATCACAGTAGTCAGAAAAACCGCCACGATTATGAAAAATTTGTATCGATGCTATGTTGAAACCGATGCCTCGCTCGCAGAGATCAATCCGCTCGTCACCACCGCCGGCGGTAATGTGATCGCCTTGGATGCCAAAATGACGCTCGACGACAATGCCTTATACCGCCATCCTGAGTTCGAAGCGCTGCGCGACCCTGGCGACGATGAAAAAAAGGAACTCGACGCTCAAACAAGAGGCCTGAGCTACATCAAACTCGATGGGAATATTGGATGTATGGTGAACGGCGCTGGTCTGGCAATGGCAGCAATGGATGTGATCGAGCTCTATGGCGGCCGGCCAGCAAACTTTCTGGACATTGGCGGAAGTTCGAATCCGCAGAAAGTCATCGATGCCTTAACGATCTTATTGAGTGACAGCCACGTCAACGTGGTCATGATCAGTATTTTCGGAGGAATTGCTCGCTGCGACGACGTTGCCGAGGGATTAGTACATGCGATAGAACACATGAAGATCACAGTGCCGATTATCGTGCGTCTGGCCGGAACCAATGAACGCGAAGGGCAAAGAATTCTGAAGAACAGCCCTGTAATCCAGGCTTTTTCACTGAGTGACGCCGCCCAAAAAGCGATTGCCGCAATCCGGTGAACGCTCAAGCACTGAATAACGCATATATTCACGGCTTTTTCTCTGTCTCAGCCAAGCTATCGGCGCTATTTGTGTTCTCTCTACATACAAGATGAGTATTCTGATTGATGAAACAACCCGCATTGTCGTACAAGGCATTACCGGGCGGGATGGGCGCTTTCATGCATTGAAAATGAAACACTCCGGCAGCCGGGTGGTTGCCGGAGTCACCCCGGGCAAAGAAGGTCAAAACGTCGAAGGCATTCCGGTCTTTCATTCAGTGCACAATGCGGTCAAACACAGCAAAGCTGATACCGCTCTTATTCTCGTGCCTCCGCGTTTTGCGGCTGATGCAATCTGTGAAGCCTCCGACGCTGGCGTGAAACTTGTTGTCGCGATCACCGAAGGCATTCCGACTCTCGATGTCATGAAGGCATTGAAATTCCTCGAACGCAATAAGACGCTGCTTATCGGGCCTAATTGCCCGGGCCTGATTTCTCCGGGAAAATGCAAAGTCGGTATTCTGCCGGACAGTATTTTTACAAAAGGCCGAATCGGCCTGATTTCACGCAGTGGTACATTGACCTATGAGGTCGTGAATCACCTTACCCAGGCCGGAATCGGACAATCTACCTGCATCGGAATAGGCGGTGACCCGGTTGTCGGCATGGGATTTATCGATCTCCTTGAGCGCTTTGAAGCCGATCCAGAGACCGAGGGCGTAGTACTGATCGGTGAGATCGGCGGCAATGCCGAAGAAAAGGCTGCTGAATTTATCGCTGAGAAGATGACTAAGCCGGTTGCAGCCTTTGTTGCCGGGCGCAGCGCACCGCCTGGCAAACGTATGGGACATGCCGGAGCGATTATTTCCAGCGGCTCAGGCACGGCTGCAGAAAAAATCGCAGCCTTTGAAACCGCCGGCGTAGCAGTCGCCAAAGAACCAGCGGAATTCCCTGAGCTGATACATGCCTGCTTCAAAAGCCATAAGCTCAATACATGAGCCTGGTTCCGGCATTCTTACAGCAATACTACAAAAAATCACAGATCACGCATTCGCGTATTTTGGGGGTAGTAACGCACAAAGCGGCCGACAATTCCCCGGGAGGAAAAAGTATGCAGCACTTCACGTTACATAAGGTCGTTCGAGAAACAGAGCTCTGGGTTCTCCTTGTCGTCGGATTACTGTACTTCTGGCGGCCGCTGCTGCTGGGAGAAACCCTTTTCTTTCGAGACCTCACCTACGATTTCATCCCCCAGAAACAGTTTTTCGCTGAGACGGTTCGTCAAGGTGAGCTGCCGCTCTGGGATATCTATCGTCATGGCGGCCAGCCCTATTTTGGCGACCCGAATAATTCCGCCTTTCATCCGTCGAATTTGCTCTATCTTATCCTCCCATTTTTTACGGCTTTTAACCTGACGCTTATCTCCCACGCCCTACTATCCCTTGCCGGGACCTATCTTTTCTGTCGAGCTCTGCATTTCTCACGACTTGGGAGCTTTGTTGCGGCCGTAAGCTTCGGGTTCTCGGGATACTCACTGGCGTTGATCAATCTTTTCGGGCGCTTTTTGGCCATGGCCTATCTGCCCTGGCTCTTCCTCTTCTGGCAGCTTGCATTACACGAGCGACAACGGCGCTGGTACGTTCTCTGTACGTTCTCTGGCGTCTTACAAGTGCTTTGCGGAGCACCGGAAGTAAATGTGATCAGTATGCTGCTGCTTGCCGGATGGGCCCTCTGTTTTCAGCGTCCGTCAACACGCGCCCTTGTGCTTTGGACCCTCTTAAACGTGTTTATCCTCGGCATATCTGCCATTCAAGTCCTGCCGGCACTGGAAATGCTGCGGAATTCTTCCCGAGGCAAAGGTATGGATTATCAGGAATTCAGCTCAAGCTCGCTTCATCCAAAGCGCTTAGCGGAATTAGTCCTGCCCAATTTTTCAGGGACTGTCAAGCAGCTCCCCTACCGACAATACTACTGGGGCGTGGCCCTGTCCGACGGCGACGACTACCCCTATATCATTAACATCTATGTGGGCGTGCTTTCACTGTTCCTTGCACTCCGGGGAGCGCTTCAAACGCGAAAAACAGGCCCTCTCTCGCGGAAAACCCGTCTCTTTCTGCTTGCCGTGTTTATGGCAGGTCTCAGCCTCTCGACCGGGCGCTTTCTCCCTGGTTTTCGCCTGCTCTATGAACACGTTCCATTGATACATCTTTTCCGATATCCGATCAAATTTCTGATCGCTGGGCTCTTCCCCCTTGCCCTCCTGACAGGCTGCGGCTTTGACAGATTCTTTTCACAGTCTTCGCCGCAGATCGTCCGTATCACCCTTTGGCTGTCGACGATGTTCAGCGGCACTGCGGCACTGCTTTTCCTTGTCTCAGACAGTTTCGCACAGGATCTTATGCAAACATTTTTCCAGGAAGCCCACAATGAAAGGATGCGCAGCAACTTGAACACATCGCTCTGGTGGCTTTGTGCGCTTTTCCTTATGCTCAGCCTGATCACGCATTATCATAAGCAGAGTTCAACAACGCGGCCTGCCCTGATCTGCGCCGCGTTGTTGTGCTGCGATCTCCTTGTTGCCGGAAGCGCTGTTAATGTTTACGCTGCCAGAGATGTTTTCCGCCGTCCGCCGCCCGTCGCCCAGCGTCTTCGTCAAGAATTCAGCAGCGGCAGACTGTTCAGAGACGAGAATCCCTCCGATATCCAGCTTTATGCGCCTTCAAACGACGTGGTCTGGGGGTATCGCTGGAGCCTGGACACCCTCGCCGGCTACCTCGGGGCCTTCTGGAAGATTCCAGTCATCTTTCACGATGATTATGTCGGACTGGGGAACCGGCACGTCATCGTACTGAAATCTGCGGTGAGAAGCCTGCCATGGCCCCAAAAACTTTCTGTGCTTTCAGCAGCCGGAGTCACAAATATCCTGAGCGCCGATCCTGGTCTGGGCGCACTGCCGGGATTGCAAAAAATCTCTGAAATCCCCAACAAGAGCAACCACCTCCTGTATCTGTATCGCAACAGTCATGCTGTGGATTTTGTGAAATTTATCGATAAACGCCGCTTCGCCGAATCAGACGAACAGGCCATAATTTTGATGTTACAGCCGAGCTACGATCCCCAGCAGGAAGTCATTCTTCATGAGATAGAACGTGCAGAATCGACTCCTCCTGCTGGCGACGAATCCTGCACAACTGCGCACATCGAAACGCTTCACGCGTCTCCACAGCGGCAAGCGTATGCTGTCAGGACAACTTGCGATGGTTTTCTGCTGTTTTCCAGCCCGTATTATCCGGGCTGGAACGTAAGTATTGACGATAAAGCTGTGCCGCAACTGCGCGCAAATTTGGCCTTTTCCGCCATCCAGCTTCCGGCCGGGAAACATCTTGTCACACGCGAATATCGCCCTCGTTCATTAATTGCCGGGCTAGTCTGTTCACTTTTTTTTACAATGCTTGCTGTCCTGGGAGCCTTGTTCTGCCTACCCGTTGAAAAATCTTTAAACAGACGCAGAGAAACAGGCTGAGAAGGAAAAAGAACGATAGACCAAGTCCCAGAGTGTGTGAAACCGGAGCGTAGAAAACATGGAGCACATGAGTTCCCCTGGGGACAAACGCCGCTGAAAAGGCCAAGTTTGCCCGCAGTATCGGAACAGGCTTTCCGTCAAGCCTTAGCTGCCAGCCCGGATAAAAGGGCTGTTGCAGCACAAGATAGCCATCACAGGCTGATGTCACAGAGAACGTCAGCGAGGAAGACCCTGCAGACACTTCTTGTATTTCAGCAGCGCCGCTGCACTCCACATGCCCCGTATGCACAGGCGGAGGAACTGGTTTTGGACGACCCCGTCCCCGGAAGCAGAAATGCTTCGAACGGGCGTCTTCGGCCTCTAAGACCACATGGACATTCGGATCGAATCTGTCTGCGAGCATAGCCGCTTCAGCCGCTTCCGTCGATTCGACATATTCCCAGGACCCGACAAATCTCGCCTTCCCCAGATAGCGAGAATTTTTATAGAGATGAAACACAAGATTACTATGATTCGGCACTGTTCCAAGATATTCAATCCCCGGGCCGGAAAATTTCTCATCAGTAAGAATCACAGACACTCCTGCTGCCGACAGCAAAGGAATCTTCTGCTGCCATGCTGTGCGTTCGAGCAGACGGCGAAATGCAACTTCCCGGAAATTTGCCAGACGATCAAAATCTTCATGAAAGATCACTGGAATATTGTACGATGCCGCATTATATTCTGTCAGAATTTCAAGATTCCAGCGGGTTCCCCAGACAATATGATTCTCCGGGACCAGCAGGACCGGATTACGGGGGGTTTTGGTCCGATACAGCCGTCCATCCCCCAGAACACGCTTAATGCGCTCCACAACCGGAGGCGTTTCAGTGTACAATTCTTTTGGCATCCCAGGAAGAAGTGCTTTGCCCGCCAGCATCAAATCTAACAGAATGATCCCGCATAAGAGTAGCGCCAGCCATTTCTGTTTCAACTGCGAATGATAGTGATATACCAGGGTCAGCAAGGTCCAGATTCCAAACGCATGCAGGAAAGACTGCCGCAGTCCATGCAGCGAAACCTCCTGTTCCTGCTGTAGAAAAAAGAATCGATGAAACGCCGCTGAAAAACCAGGGGAAAGCCACCAGAGTATCACACAGACGGCGAGGCAGGCCGAACAAATCCACATGGCGCTCAGTAAGCGCTTTGACGGTCGCCACTGGCCTTGCGTCTCTCTGTTTTGCCCCCAGTGACAGTCAACAGCATATCCAGCCAGCAGAGCCATCGGGAAAATGCCCAACCAGAGAGATTTTACCGGAAAGCGGAAGGTCCCGATCAATGGGACAGAGCGATGAATCAATTCGAACATCGGCAGATAACGTCCTGCAGCAAGCAAAAACGACAGCCATATCGTTGCGAGCAAAAAACGTCGGACGCGTCGCGGAAGCAGCCTGTCCCTCCGGGCGCTCAGACCGCCACTGAATCCTAAAAACAGCAAAGGAAGGCCCCAATAGATACTGAGAATCAACGTCATCGGTGTATCATCATCAATGCTTCTTGCCCAGTAATCCGAGGCTCCGAGACGATCGACCCAGCCTGAGAAATGCGGCAGCAGAAGTTCCGGAAAGCGCCGGGGGGAAAGCGACCAAAAACTGAACGTATAATATTGCAGGCCCTCGCCGCGCGACGATTGCGATACCATCTCGATCGCCGGAACGAGCTGAATCGCAGCAATACCGAACGCAAACACATGTAATAATCCCCACAGGAGACCTTTCGAGAGAGCCCGGCGCAGGGGGTAGGGATAGCCGAAAGTCCATCCTGCCAGCAGCAGCGCACCGATAATGTAGTGCTCTGACGCTCCGAGCAAAAGACGCAGCACGTTTATCATAACAGCGAGAACAAACCAGCGCTGTTTGTTCTCTGAGAGAAAAAGATGCCAGCACAGAAACAGCAGCGGCAGATACGCCGCCGAAAAAAACGTATGAACCAGATTGACCTGCGACAAGCTAAGTCCACAAGAGCTGTAGGCGATTCCGACGATTATCGAGGCGCTCGTCGAGAACCCCAGAACCCGAACAAAGAGATAGGCCGACGCAGCGCAGAGAAAAAAATGCAGAGCAACATTCAGATTAAATGCCGTGAGCAGAGGAAATACCAGATACAGAAGGTTGAGTGGATAGACAGCTGCATTTGTCAGAGAAGCAAGATATGGCTGTCCGCCGTGGAGATAACGATCCCAAAAAGGCCACTCTCCGGCGGCCCAGAATTCCTGAAGCAATCGTTTCTGGGGCAGAAAAAGTTTATAAATATCCCGTACAAAAAAGATTTCTCCCTTGAAAAGAGGGCCAAGAAAACATAGGGCGATTATGAAGAGCAACAGCCATAGGGCTTTCTCCCGCCAAATCCGTGTACACTTCAGGGCCATGTTTTTTCTTTCTCAGCTCATGGGCGTGGCGAACGTTTCTCGAAAAAGCCCGAGAGTAAGATGAGTGCAGAGTAGAAGAGTTCCGGGATCATCCGCAGCCGAAAATTTTTAATTGTTCGCCAGATCGGCCGCCAACGCCAATAAAATTCTCGTAAGGCCGTTCTTTGCCAGCGATACAGATCGTCACAGCTCAAGCCCTCGGGTACGTAAACAAGCGCCTGGATTCCTTTTGACAGCGAGGCATACTGACTATACTGATCCCAGGCATACGGATCGATTTTTTCTTCCCGGACCAGATCGTAATACAGTTCCGAACCAGGAAAAGGAGTCGTGATTGCAAACTGAGCAAAACCGAGAGGCAGCCGCTTGGCCAAATCGACGGTTTTTCGCATGCTACGTTCCGAATCGCCCGGAAGACCAAGCATGAAAAGCCCCTCCGGTTCAATGCCTGCGGCACGAGTATTATGCACTGCTTCTTCAACTTCTTCAATCGTCAGGCGCTTTTTAATACGCTTCAGCACGGTTTCGTCGCCGCTTTCAATGCCGTATGCGATCTGAACGCATCCGGCTTTTCTCATCAGACGGAGCATATCAGGATACTTTGCCGCAAAATTTACACGGCCTTCGCAGCCCCAGACAAAGTGCAGACCGCTGTGTAAGATTCCTTCACATATCTCGGTCACGCGCTGCGGCGTTGTGGTAAACAGTGAATCCATAATAAAAAGATACTTCGCCCCCATCGTTGTCGTAAGGAGCGTGAATTCTTCGAGAACGCGCGGAATACTGTGATAGCGAATCGTCCGATTTTTATGAACTGTACAAAAGGTGCAATTATACGGGCAGCCGCGCGATGTAAACACATGGCTGAAGGTCTTTGGATTTGTGCCAAGCGGATGAAAATACATCGGGAAACGGTAAAGATGATACGGAACCAGGTCCCAGGACGGAAGCGGGATGCGATCGATATCCTGAATCGTGGGACGTCGGGGCGTTCGCTGAATAGCGCCGTCGGCCGCGCGGTAAGAAATTCCGGAGACCTGATGAATATCTCCGTCATCAAGATAGTGTTGGCAGAGCTCTGTAAAGGTTTCTTCGCCTTCGCCGTGCACAACAGCGTCCACCAGACCGTGCTCCAAAAACCAGTCGGCAAAAATATCGGCATGAAGATTCCCGATCACGATTTTCACCCGGGGAAGGCGGCCTTGCAATGCCTGTATCAGTTCGCACGCGATAAAGGCCTGGCTGGTCAGGATGGAGAAGCCAACGATTTTCGGGGAGTATTCAAGAAGCGATGAGAGCGCCTCTGACACGCCAAAGCCTAACGCATAACAATCAACAATCGCGCAGGAAATTCGGACCTGGCGCAGCGAGGCCGCAAGATACATCAGACCGTACGGAGCCATCGGCGCAACAAATTTGGCTCCCCAACCGCTGACATTCTCCATATTATTTGGAATCGTCAGCAGCACGACATCAGCCTGTTGACCGTGTATAGGCATAGTAAGATGTCTCCCCTCAGAGACGATGATCACGCATCAGCGGATTTTTCAAAAATAAATTCGATTTCCTGAAAACCACCGACCCAAAAACACCAGAGCCTCGAACAACAGTGCGGAGACAAGCCGGCAAAAGCGTCCAGTAGCGCGCCAATTGCTGACAATGTATAATAACGTGCCGGAGACAAGAGCGTTTTCATGAGATATTTTTGCGAAAACCAATGCAGTTCGTTCTTCAGGCAGGTCAAAGGCGTGCCAGTATATCCCCCGGCAAAGTGAGGATCGAAATAAAATGGAAATGTAACATCAAATCCGCGCTTATGCTGCGGATGACTTAACGCACGGCTGAAGTGAGGCACTCGAATCTTAATCATTCCTCCTGGCTTTGAGATTCGTGAGAATTCCGCCATAACAGCAAACGGATCGCTCAAATGCTCCAGGACATGATCTGCTTCGATTAGCTCAAAGGTCTCATCGTCAAATGGATAAGGAAGGCTCTCAAGATCGTGAAAGACATCTGCCTGAGAAAATCGGGACATGTCGAGATTGACATAGCCTTCTTTCCGAAATTGTCCACAACCTGCATTGAGTTTCATAGCAGTGCTATTTTCCATCAATCCACCGTTCTTTCCACATCTGAAAGATCAGAAGGGTCCAGAGGAGTTTCCGGTTATCTTTCTTTCGTGCCCAGTGATCGTAGAGTAAGCGTTCGATCATCGGATACTGAAACAAGCTGTCTTTTTTGAGACGTTCATCACTCAGATAATGCAAAAACATCCCTTTCATATCTTCACAGATCCACTTTGCAACCGGAATGCCGAAGCCTTTTTTCCTGCGATGGACAATCTCTTTCGGGAGCAATTTACCCGCAGCTTTTTTGAGCAGATACTTTGTGGTTAAACGATGCAGCTTATAGCGCGTCGGCAGCTTTGCAGCAAATTCGACAAAGCGGTAATCAAGCAGCGGGGCACGCACTTCGAGCGAATTCGCCATGCTCGCGCGATCGACTTTGACCAGAATATCATCTTGCAGATAGAGCTTTGTCATCACATAGAGCACTCGCTCAAAGGTTTCATACAAATTACTTTCCCGAACGTATTCCAAAAGGTCTTCGTAGGGATTTTCATGTCTGACCGCCTCCAGAATGTCGGGATGAAACAAGGATCTTTTCTCGTGTTCGTTGAACGATCCCATCCAGCGAAAAAACATAATTTCATGCGAAACGCCTGTTCCCCGCAAGAGTTGTTTGAGTTTAAAATCGAAGCTGATGTTGGAATGAGAGACCGGAAGTTTTGCAGCAAGGCGATGAAAAATATTTCGGATTTCAGGGGGGAAGACATTATAGTAATGGATCATCCTGAGCGCCTGAAACGTCGGGTAGCCGGCAAAGAGTTCGTCGCTGCCGTCGCCGCCGAGCGCGACTTTCACATGCTGTGCCGTGAATTTCGACAGAAAGTAGGTCGGAATGATCGATGCATCGCCAAGCGGTTCGTCAAGAGAGTGCATAATCTCAGGCAGCAGAGTATGGGCGGTACGCATATCCAGTACGTCGGCATGATGCTCGGTTCCCAGAATCTCAGCCACCTGATCGGCATAGCCCGATTCATCGAACGATCCTTCGTCAAAGCCGATCGTAAAGGTCTGAACTCTCTGAGTGCTTTCACAGGCCAGCGCCGCGACTGTACTGGAATCGACTCCGCCGCTCAGAAAGACTCCCACCGGCACATCAGCATTCAGTAAGCGTGTTCGCACAGACTCTCTCAGAAGCTGCAGCAACTCCTCGACATAGCTCTCTTCTGACATATAGGCGATGGCATCTTCGCAAATCGGGATATCCCAATATTTCCTGAGGAAGAGTTCGTGACTCTGAACGTGATAGACAAGGGCATGCCCGGGTTTCAATTTTTGCACGTGTCGAATCATGCTGTGCGGCGCCGGCACATATTCATAGGTCAGGTATTTACTCAACGAACAGAAATCGATCTCCCGGCTGACTGAAGGGTGGCAGAGGATGGCTTTCATTTCTGATCCGAAAAGAAAGGCAGTAGAAGTTTTTGTGTAATAGAGGGGTTTCTGACCGAGCCGATCGCGAGCCAGAAAGAGTGTCTGTTTCCGCCTGTCCCAGATACAAAAGGCAAACATCCCGTTCAAACGGGAAAGCATTGCCTCTCCATCCTGCTCATACAAATGCAGCAGCACTTCAGTATCGCTATTAGTATAAAAATGATAGCCGTTCTGTTCGAGTTCCTTCCGCAGAGCACGATAGTTATAGATCTCTCCGTTCAACACGATCCAACAGGAAGAATCTTCGTTATGGATAGGCTGAGCGCCGCTTGAAAGATCGATAATACTCAGTCTGCGATGCCCCAGACCAACCCGCCCGTCAAGGAACATTCCCTTATCGTCCGGGCCTCGATGCGTCAAGGCATCACGCATTGCGACCACAAGGCGTTCTTCGACAGCCTCGGTCTCGCGCAAGTTCGCAATTCCGCAAATTCCGCACATACAGTCACCTCTGATTGGCAGGCGGAGAGCAACATGCCAAACGCACATTCGTCATGCCGTAATTTCGATTATCAAGAGCATATTCCAGCACATGGGGATGAGATCGCAGAAAACTGGCAACCGCTTTTTTAAGTTTTCCGGTTCCGATGCCGTGTACGATCGAGACGGAAGGCAGACCGGAGAGAAAAGCTCGATCCAGATAGCCGTTCAGCTCATCCAAGGCTTCATCGATCCGTTTCCCGACAAGGACTAGTTCAAGCGGCAGCGTGTGGCTGTCTCCGGGATGAGCTGAAAAATCAGAGATCGAGACCTTCCTGTGCTCGGAAGATGACTTTGCCTGTTGCAACAGAGAAAGCTGATCCACAGGCACCTCAAGCCGCATCATGCCAACCTGAACTTCAGCGTGCTTCCCATCTTTTAAGAAGCGCAGTACGCTGCCGCTTCGTTCAAGTCCTGCCATACGAACTTTCGCGCCGACCGTGACCGGTTCTCCCTTTGCTGCTGACGGCGTCGAGTTCACAACTTTCCGCGTTGTTCTGAGTGCTTTGTGAAGCTCAGACGCCTTGCGCTGCAGGGATTTGAGCTTCTCCCTTCCCTGTTCGCGGCCAGCAGCCGGCAGCGACCGCACGGTTTCCTGTGACTGCCGAATCGCATCGTCCACAATATTTTTCGCTTGCCGGAGTGCTGTATCAAGGATACGCTGCTTTTCTTTCTCAGCAGCTCTCATGAGCAGATCGCTTTCTTTTTCCAGACGCAGTATCCCCCGATACTTTGCGTCGGTCTCCCTTTTTTTCCGATCCAATTCTTCACTGTCTTTGGTCAGCTTCCGGATCAGACGATCCACCTGAAGTAAATCTTCTCCCATCAAGGTCTGAGCGCGCCGGATAACATGGCCGGGGAGACCAAGACGTTCGGCAATGACAAATGCATTGCTCTTCCCGGGCATTCCGACCAGCAGGCGGTAGGTCGGAGACAGGCTGTCAACGTCGAATTCCATACAGGCATTCAACGTGCTCGTCTGAGTATATGCATAGGATTTCAGGGCATCATGGTGCGTCGTGGCCAGACACTTGGCATTGTTCGCATCTAAATATTCGAGAATCGCGATTCCCAGGGAAGCGCCTTCAGCCGGATCGGTCCCGGCTCCCAGTTCATCCAGCAATACCAGACTGCGATCGTTCGCCTGTTCCAGAATCTTGACAATATGTGTGACATGCGACGAAAAAGTACTCAGATTCTGCTCAATGCTCTGTTGATCACCAATATCGGCAAAAATATTATCAAACACACAAAGTTTGCTTCCCTTTTCCGCAGGAATATGCAAGCCTGCCTGCGTCATCATGGCTAACAGACCGACCGTTTTTAATGAGACAGTCTTCCCCCCTGTGTTCGGCCCGGTAATCAGGAGCGTGCTGAAGTCGTCATCAAAACGCAAAAGCAGAGGAACGATGGCCGAAGGATCAGCCTCGTTCTGCATCAGCAGCAAAGGATGCCGGGCTTGCTGCAGGACGATCTGTTTTCTTTCACAGAGTTCCGGCTGACAGCAATTCCAGCGCTCGCTCAAGCGAGTTTTGGCGTTGATACAATCCAGCTCGCCCAATGCGATCAACGTCTCTTCAATCTCAACGCGGGATTCTGCGACTTGTCCGCTCAAGTCCAGTAAAATCCGGCGGATTTCTGCCTTTTCATCAGCTTCAATCGAGGCAAGTCGATTATTCAATTCGACGGTTTCCTGCGGCTCGATAAAGACAGTCATTCCGCTGGAGGATTGATCGTGGACAATGCCCTTGATCTTGCCTTTTGAGGCAGCTTTGACTGGAATCACATAGCGATTATGCCGCATGGTGATGACGTGATCCTGAAGAACGCCCTGGTAGTCTTGCCGCTGAAAAAATGTTTGCAGGCGTCTCTGTATACTCTCTCGTGCGATCCGCAGCTCTTTGCGAATTTGTCTGAGCTTCTGACTGGCGCTATCAAGAATGGCTCCCTCCTCATCCACCGAACGAGCGATCGCCCTCTCAAGCGCCTCGATCAGAACAATCGACTCGACTTTTTTCCGTAGACATGGATAACTCTGCGCGTCAAGCGCATCAACAAACTGCTTCACGCCCCGCCCGCTATATAATACGTTGTAAATCTGTCGTAATTCCAACGGTTCGAGAATCGCGCCGTCGACTCTGGAACGTCGCAAAGGCTCCCGAATATCTTCAAGCGTTTCAAGGGGTAAATGGCCGTGAACTGCGCGAATATCTTTTAATTCGCTGATTTCGGTGAGCAGAATCTCGATACGCTCGCGGTCCGTCAGCGGCCTCAGATCTTTAAGCTCCTGCTTCCCAGGTAAGGAGAGCGCGAATTGCGCGAGATACTCTTTCACCGTATCAAACTCTAATGCTTGTTCTGTCAGAAACTCCATGATACTGTAGCACAGTCCTACTCATCCATAATAACCGGAGGATAAAATTTTGAATGCAGATAGTGATTATCATAATATTCTATCTGCAATTCGATCCAGGCATGCAAGCGCATTTGTAAGTCTTCCACGAGTCGTTCATCGTAGGGTCGGACCGATTCCTCATCTGCAGTCGTCAAATCAATAAAGAAATAGCGTTCTTTTTCTTTATCGTAAAGCAGCTGCCACTGATCCTGAATTAATGCATACTGGTGCGCAAAAGGGGTTTGTGAGACAATATACACTGTTCGAGATGCCGGATAATCGTCAGCCATGAGATCGATACCCTGAAATGACGGATGCTGAGGCAAGCCCAGCAGACCGATTATTGTCGGAAGGATATCAATATGCTGGACGCAGCGTGAGTCTCTCTTATGAGACAGCTGGGGAGCACATATCAATAAGGGAACGTTGACGACCTCATCCACAATAGCGCCGCCGTTACCGATCATAAACCCCAGTCTGCTGCCTGGAGAATCGACAAAACGGGTTGCCGTGTCAGCGGACACAACCAGAATCGTCTTCTCCCATTCCTGTTCTTCCTGCAAATACGAGACAAGTCGCGCAATTTGTTCATCCATATACGCGAGACTATCACAATAGTGATCGTACATTATTGAAAGCGGCAGATTACGAATATCCCCGGCGCGAAGACGGGCTTCAAGTTCCTGCGTGGGCCCGGTTAAGAAGCGGCGTTGAAAATTCAGCGGCACTTCATAGGGATAATGGCTGTTTTGTAAATTGACATACATCGCAAACGGAGAATTTTTGTCACGAGTTTTCAGCCATGCCAAAGCCGCATCAATCGTCACCCGATCGTCGAGTTCTCCTGAAATTTTTTCTCCACTAAACATTTTTTCGGCATATCGATCCCCTTCTTGTGCCCAGGGAGATTTTTTTCCCGTGCCAGAGAGTTCTGAATAAAAAAGCGTATCCAGACCCGGTGTAGAAAGATAGTTTATCATTCCGCCCCACTCTTCATTCTGTGAGGAAAAAATGCTTGTCTGATATCCCAAAGGCTTCAATATATCATAAAACAACACCCTGGGATACGGCGGATTTTTCGGGTAAAAATGGATATACCTGCTCCGTAACGGATAGTGTGATGACAGCGGTGGAATATCGGCATAGTTCGAATGCGTTGCCTGAGAATAGGCCTGCTCAAAAACAAGGCTTTGCGAGGCAATCCATTCCACTGTCGGCATGACATTTCTCTTCCCCTGATAGACGGGAAGGACATCTTTTCTCATGGATTCAATAAGGAGAATAATGACATTATACCCTGACAGCGATTGCATGTCGATCGTTTTTTGATAGTCCTCCATACTGATAATGGGAGAACGGGCAACAGTGAATTTGCCTGCCCCGTCTGAATGCCTCTCTTTATCAAAGATATTGTTCAGGAGATCTTTTGTGAGCGTTAAGAACGGGCCAGTCTTCTTACGTGAGATAACAGTATAATGTTCCTGCAAAGAATAAGCGACATTCTGATCGTCGTGAAGGACGCGATCGCCATGAATAAAAGTATAGATACTTCCTGCCGGGATTACGAGAAGAGCCGCAAGCAGCAGCAGGAACGCACAGATGAAACAACGTTTCGTCAAGATGAACGGCGCTCGGCGCAACAGAAAGAGCAATCCAGAGGCGGCGCCTGCCATTACCAGAGAGATAAAGAATAATTGGAATACTCCCGCTGAATCGACATGCCAAACATACCTGAATAACTGAACAGGATCGTGAAAGAGCATCTTCAGCGTGGTGATATTAAAAAATATTCCCAGCCGATAAAAAGACAACCAGCTCAACAGGTAAAACATGAGTAAGGCCAAGAGCAGTATTCCATCCAGAACCCTGCGGATTGTTCCCTGGCATGTCAACCATAGCGCGACCGTTTTCCTCAATCCTGCGTACAGCGTCAGCACACTAAACAGCAGCAGCGCTTCCGAGCAACAGAGCGCTGACTTCACGATCGCAGGAAGTCGTTCATCGTGTACAACACCTGAACTTGCAACGCCACCCACAATCGCGATCAGACAAAAAATCAGCCACAGCAACAGATACGGAGAGAATGCCATGATAAAGGCTTTTTCTCTTACCCTGTCCATATACAGTCCCTTTTGCTAAAATGTGAAAAATAGCTCAAAACATAAGGTCATCCCAAAAATGATTTCACATACTGATTGACGAGTTTTCCATCAGCCCGGCCCTGCACTTTCGGCATGACATATTTCATCACCTTGCCCATGTCTTTCATGGAATGCACGTCAAGCGTTTCAATCGCCTCGCGTACCAGAGCCTGGACGTCCTTGTCACTCATTTGCTGAGGCATATAGCCTTCGAGGACCTTCAATTCAGCGTCTTCTTTTTCGGCAAGGTCCACACGTCCGCCCTTCGTGAACTGCTCGATTGAATCCTTATGCTGTTTGACCAAAGTCGAAATCACTTTCACAATCCCCTCATCATCCAGCTCTTCCATCAATTCGATCTCTTTATTTTTAATCGTCGAACGGATTTGCCGAATCGTGCCCAGGCGAATCTGCGCCTTCTGTTTCATCGCTTCTTTCATGTCTTGCATCAATCGATCTTTTAAGGTCATAATTCCCTCCTGTTACATCATCATTTAGATTAGCTTTCTCAGCATCAACAACAAGAACAGTCCGCACGTCAATATCGAGCAGACGATTCCCAGCCAGACGATTCTCGGGCTATAGCCGCGCCAAACCTCATGTGACCCGGCTTCCAGCCAGACAGCTGAAAATGCGAGATTCGCGAGTTTTAGCGTCGCTGCCTTGCCATCGATCTCTATATGCCAGCCCGGATACAACTGTTCTGTAAAAACAAGATAGCCGCTGCAATTATTCGTCACTGCATACGATGCCGACTGACTGCTGTGCGCCTTTGTTTCAATCCGGACGTCCAAAGGGTTCTCACAGCTATTCGGATCTGCCGGAGGCTCAAGCGCCCTGGCCCGTCCGAAGTCCGCAATTCTGAAAAAGACAGTTTTCTGAGGCTCCTGGAGAACAACATGCCGGCGGGGATCAAAATCCGCCTTCAGCATCCAGCGCTCCGCCTCACGATCCGATTCAACGTCCTGCCACTGCGTGACAAATCCCACTCGCGGTGCCGCGCGAGTATTACGGTATAACAGAAGAGGACGATCGCTCCAGTTCGGAATAGCTGCCACACGTTCAAGTCCGGGAACATCGATATTGTCCGATGACAGCACCAGCGTCACGCCTCCAGACGAGAGCAGCGGAATTTTCCGGTCCCACGGCAGCGCTTCGATCAGTTCTTTGAGCCGAATAATGCGGCGCTGCGCCATCATATTATAATCTCTGTGGAAGATAACCGGGATATGATAATTGCCGCCCAGATAAAAGCGCAGCGTTTCAAGCTGCCAGCGATAGAGCCACATGATGTGGTCCGGCGGGACCATGAACTCGCCGCCCACAGGAAAGTGAAAAAACTGCGGCAAGGCGTCAGGACTGCGATAGAGCCTCCCATCTCCGATTTCCTGGCGAATACGCTCCGCAAGCGCAGGTTCCTTATTAAAATATGCCGCCGGCGCTACAGGACTCACGCGCCTTCCGGCAGAAAGAAGATCCACGACCAGCACAACAGCAAACGCCCATGACTGCCAGGCCCTCGGCTGCATATATCGAGATGTGACCAGAAGCGTAAACAGCAGCCATACTGCTGTTGCATGCGTGAAAGAGCGGCTTAAGCCCGCATGGGAAATTGCTGTGCCCGGACGTGTAAAAAAAACGCTTTGCAGCTGGACGGCAAAATCGCTGGAAAGCCAAAACAGCAATGTGAACGAGCCCAGGAGAAAAACAACGCTCCACAAAGCAATCAATATATTTCGAGCCTTGCGGCGTCTTTTCGAGCCGGCAGGATCAGGAGAGGCTGTCGTCACAATCTGCGTCAGGATCATTTCCGCCCCGTAACCTGCCAGGAAGGCCAGCGGGAAGATTCCCCCCAACAGGAATTTAATCGGATAACGAAAGATCGAGATAAGCGGCACCACACGGAATAACAGAGGAAAGAACGGAACAAAACGACCAAACGCCAGGATCAGGCTTACGAAAAACATTCCGGCCAGAAACAATCGGCTTCGAAGTGGACAAGGTTGCCTTTGAGGAGAACAGGCCCCAATCACTGCGAGGGCAAAGGCAACACAGCCAAAATAAATATTCGGAATGTAAGGATAGCCGTAATCCCCCAAATCACCGCCCCAGAAGTAGATATTGTACGGCAGCCTGTCAAGATACCCGCGAAAAGCTGGAACGAACATTTCAGGTATACGTCCCGGATACAATGACCACTGAGCAAACATACGATAATCTAATCCGATCCCCCGCGATGATTGCGAGACTGCCTCCAACGTGGGAAGGACCTGGAAGCATGCTCCGCCAATAATACTGCCGGCCAGCAGGCCCCAGAACATCAACTTCCGGAACACGGACACATTCGGAAAAGGGAATGTCACAGCCCAGCCCAGCAGCGTCACCATCATCAGCACATTGACCTCTGGCGCTCCAAGGATCACTTGCAGCACAGCAACGAGACTTGCAGACACAAAATAACGTCGGCGGCGTTCTGAAAGAAACAGATGCCAGTACAGGAGGATTAAGGGCAGAAGCCCCATTGCCGCCAGTCGGGTCGGGTGATCGTTCAGCGAGAGACTATAACCGCAGAAACCATAGAAAACCCCCACCAGGAAACTTGACGTTTTTTGAAGACCTAAAGAGCGTGAAAACAGATAGGCCGACAACGAGCAAAGTATATAATGCAGTACAACAAACAGGCTGAATGCTTTGACAGCAGGCAGAAACAGGAATAACAGATTCGCTGGGTATAAGGGAGAATTGTTCAGATCGGCAAGATAAGGATGACCGCCATGACGATAGGCATCCCACAAAGGAAATTCGCCGGCGCGGAGCAAATCAGCGAACAGCTTCTCTTGCGGGAAGAAGAAGTACGTCACATCACGAAAAAAAAATGTTTCGTCAAGAAAAAGCGGACGAAAACAAAATCCGATCCAGAGCAGAATAAGAAACCAGAATTCCTTTTCTTGAAAGATCTCTTTGAAGCGTGTTCGCTGTGTCATTGAGCATTCAGGCGCAGGCTATTTCCGGGGCGATCCCGGACCGTAAATTTCAATCAGCTCGGATACCGGGATGACTCGTTTTGCGGCCCCTAATGGTTTTGTCAACCATCGAAAAAACGGAGCATCAGGGCTGCCAATATACTGGAAAAAAAATGAGGAATTGAGCTTTTTGGCCGGGACTTTATGCAGCTCTTTGGCCTGAGGAATGACCAGCAACGCCGCCCGTTCATACGTTTTCACAATATGACGTTTGAATTCGATAGAACTGTTCAACGCGCCGATCAGTAGCAACAGGGCCGCCAGAACCGCCACCAGACGCTTATTCGTCACTGCATAAAAAAAGGCTCTGATCGTAAAGATGCAGAGCACGCATAAGCCTGGGATCGATGCGCGCATCACCAGGTCGTTCCAGAATCCGTAACGGTACAACGGTAAAATGAGAAGAAAAATCAGCGTTGTCTGTAAAAACCTCTGCTCCCTGGCAGAGAGCGGAAGGCCGCTTGCATATATCACGAACATATACAGGAGAAGTTCAAAGAGCACAAACAGCACAAGCAATGCGACTGACTCGATCACCGACAAGCCTGGAACAACAGGATGCGTCAGCACAAAGCCTTTGCTCACCGGACTCAGAGGCAAAGGGATCGGGTAAAATTTTGCGCTATAGAACAAGACTGAAACCAGGATGAGCAGAACGCCGATGACATTGCTGAATGAAAGATATTGCGTCACTCTGGTCATCCATGACTTTTTCCCGGAAAAAAAATCAGCGATGAAATATGGCAGCAGGCCAAGCGTTACAAACGGACTCCATAACGGGCTGAGAGCAAGATAAAAAATCAGCCCTTTTTTCTCCCTGCCGTAAAAAAGTGCTGAAAAAATGATTCCACACGCAATCCAGCCGCCGAGAGCCTGGTTCGGCACCCAAAACAAGAGGGATGAGTTGGCGGAATATTGCCAGTTTCCTGACCATCGCTCAATATGCTCCCAGTGGAGAAATGCGAGCGGCTCGTGGAGAAAGACCGTTCTCACGATTGCCAGCCCGATGACATCCAGGCCGGAGAAGCAGATGACGATCAAGAGCGTCAGGAAAGACAGGCGATGTGCCAAGACCGCAAACCAGAGCAGAGCCAGACACAGCCCGAAATACGTCCAGAGAAAAAGCGCCTGATTCGCCCAGAACCAGCCAAACAGCTTTCCAACAATCGCAGCAGGCAGATAATAGGCGATATAATACACAAGAGGAGTTCTCAGTGGAGGAAGAACAGCCCCCTGCTCCGCAGAAAAGCTGTACGATACCGGCCAGGCTTGCTGGATGAGCACATCCAAAACAGCCGTATGTTTTGGCCAGTCTCCGTCCTGGTGACCATAGCCGCCGACTCCGGCGAGGATCAGAAAAAAGAACGCCGCCAGCAGCACCAGCAGTAATTGGGATATCGATATTGTGAAGCGAGGAACGTTCACTGGAATCCGCAATGCGAATTCAAGGCCCAGAACCAGACAGATTCCACAGATTAGCGCAAGATACCAGCGCAAATAGCCGAAAAAAAAGATCGCGTATGGCAGAGCCAGGTACGCAAGTGACGCGAAAACTAAGGGCTGCTTCTTCAGTCCTGATCCAAGCAGTTTCATTGAATGAGCAGAGTGTTCCAGAGGGAAATCCATAAAAAAAGGTGTGGCGGAATTACCCACCACACCTTCCACCTTCTCATACACTTACGAGACATGATGGCAGAAGAGATTGTGATTATGGTTTCGTGCCGCAAGCACCAGTGTCACCCTTGCCGGCTTCATACATAGACCCATTCATAAAACGGATATCTGCCTCAAAATCGCTTCCTGAAACAGCATTCCCTTTTCCACAGCTTGATAAGGTATAGTTGTTTCCGTCACTCTTATAATAATATCTGGCACCCCATCCATCGATATCTGACCCTGTATAATACGATGTCGGGACAATAGTTCCGATTGTCCACTCATTACTAAAAACCGGAAACGTATCGTAATCGACCTGATAGCTGCCCAGCGCAGTTCCGATAGCACGCATATCAGCCATCGTTCGTTTTTGTTTCGACCGTTGAATAGCGGTCAGCAGGTTCGGTACGGCAATAGCTGCGATGATACCGATGATAGCTACAACGATCAATAACTCGATTAATGTAAACCCTTTTTCTTTCCTGAACATCATAATCAATCCTCCATCATAAAAGTAATAGTGTTCAAAACCTTATCGCTCGACGCTACATGATAACGCATACTTCATGCCAACCGGCTTTTGCCCTTTTTTCAGGAGGTATAAGGCGGAAGGTGACAATTCTTGCAACTCTCAGGGTGACAAATTTCAGAATCTGACAAAATTCGTCACTCTGTGTGCTCAGGCTTTTTTTCATCCAGCTCGAATTTATCCAGGCGGTATCGGAATGAGCGGAAGGTCAGATGCAGCAGGTCGGCAGCATGTTTTTTTACCCATCCGGTTTTCTCAAGCGCTTTGAGCAGCAGATCCTTCTCGACTTCATCCACAATATTCTCTAAATCGATCCCTTCGGGTGGAATCTCTGCCGGAATACGGGACGCAAAAGGGTGAATTACGCCACGAATATTTTCCGGCAGACCGGCCAGGTCGATCGCAGGTTCAGCTTCGAGCGCCACAGCTCGTTCGATGACATTTTCCAGTTCGCGGATATTACCGGGCCAGGCATAGCTCAAAAGCTTTCCCAGCGCTTCGTCAGTCACATGCGTGAAATGCCTGCCGATCTCCTGGTTGTACTTTTTGAGAAAATGCTGGGCCAACAAAGGAATATCTTCCTCTCGCTCCCGTAAGGGAGGCAGATGAATCGGAATCACATTCAAACGATAGTACAGATCGTTCCGAAAGCTCTTCTCGGCCACCATCTGGTCTAAATCACGATTCGTCGCCGCAACAATCCGCACATCCACCGAAATATCCTTGGTGCCGCCAACCCTCTTAAACTGCTTTTCCTGGAGCACCCGCAACAGCTTTACCTGAATCAGCAAGGGTAATTCCCCGACCTCGTCCAAAAACAGCGTTCCCCGGTCTGCCAGTTCGAACAGTCCGATCTTATTTGACACAGCTCCGGTGAATGCGCCCTTCATATACCCAAACAGTTCGCTCTCCAGCAGATTTTCCGGAATTGCGCCGCAGCTCACTGCGACAAACGGTGCATCACGGCGGGAACTATTCTGATGGATTGCCCGCGCGATTAACTCCTTGCCGGTTCCACTCTCCCCGGTGACCAAAATCGTGCTTTTACTCGGCCCGATACGGCGAATCATATCGAAAATATGGCGAATGGCCTGGCTTTCTCCGACAATATTTCCCACATCAAATTGATGGTCATACTGCCGCTTATAATATTCATGTTCTTCACGAAGCTGCTTCCGCTCGAGCGCATTCCGGATCGTCAATTTGATCTTTTCAATGTCAAACGGTTTGGTCAGATAATCCAACGCGCCCTGTTTCATGGCTGAAACAGCGTCTTCGGTCGATGAAAAGGCTGTAATCACCAGCACCAGCGTCTCAGGAGATACCTGCTTGACATAGCGCAAGACCTCCAATCCGCTCATGCCCGGCATTTTGATATCGGTAATCACAAGATCATAAATATCCTCATCAACCGCTCGGCACGCTTCCTGACCGTCTTCAGCAAGCCCGACATCATACTGTTCCTTCTTGAGCATGATATGCAGAAAATCCCGCATACTCTGCTCGTCATCGACCACTAATATTTTACTCATACGCGTTTCTTTACCAATAATATTGCACAAAAGGCAGAACCACCTCAAAGGTTGTTCCTTCCTGAGGAGAACTCTTCACTCGAATAACACCATGATGATTTTTGACAATCGTATGCGCGATCGCCAGGCCGAGGCCGCTTCCCTGCTTCTTTGTGGTATAAAAAGGCTGGAAAATATGATGCAAGGTCTCCTCATCCAAACCATCACCCGTATCACTCACAGAAATGACGGCCACTTCCAATGGGGTCCGGGCGTCTAATTTCCATCCGTCAAGTCTCTCGGAACGGGCGCAAATACGGAGTTCTCCCCCTTTGGACATGGCTTGCAGAGCGTTCAAGCATAAATTCCAGAACACTTGCTGGAGCTGTTGTGTGTCGCAGACAATTTTCGGAAAGTCCTGAGGCAGCTCGACATGAATCGTACATTTCTCTTCAACAAAACGCTTGTCTTGCCTGAGCAGACCGACAGTCGATAAAATGACATCACGCATAATGTCGCTTTCTGCAAAACTCATCGATTGAGGGCGGGCATACAGCAGAAAATCCGACAAAAGGTGATCAAGACGCTTTGATTCCCGGAGCACAATGTCCATCAGGCTCGCCTGCTCAATGTCGAGTGTCAGTTCGCTGTTCAGCATCTGGATCGATCCGCTGATTGACGCCAGGGGGTTTCTGATTTCATGCGCGAGACCTGCAGCAAGCTGCCCGATTGCCGCGAGGCGATCGGCCTGAGCAACGTGCTCCTGCATCGCTTTCAATTCCGTCAGGTCTTGAAAGATACAAATCAATCCGGCCACATTTCCGCTATTATCCAGGAAAAGAGACACTGACACGCCGAGAAACACCGTTGTCCCGGATTTTGTCACAATTGCCGTTTCCTGTCGCTGGACAAGCCTGTCTGCCTTCATGTTTCTCAATAAGGGATTCATCTTCTGTGGAACGTCAAGTTCCGGAAAAATGTCCTGAAGCGGCTTTCCATAGACTTCGCTCAAGGTATAGCCCGTAATTTGCTCTGCTGCAAAATTATAGGAGGTGAGTTTCAGATGGAGATCGGTCGTCATCACGCCGCTGTGCATGCTTTGCAGAATATTATGATGGAACGCCTGCAATTCAGTAAGGTCGTATGATGTTTCCCACAGACGCTGGTGGGTTTTTCTAAGCGATTCGGAAAGATAGCTGCTGAGAAACGCGACCAGATAAAACGCGCAGGCATTCAGGAAGACCTTATAATATACGGCACTGCTGTTTACAGGAGTGAAGAGGAGGGGCTGTGTCGGGATAAACAGGGGCTGAATCCGATAGAACTGCACCCCCACAAGTGCCCCGTATAACATCGTACTTAACGAAGCAACAATAAACGCTCCTTGTCGAAAGAGAAGGATTCCGGCCGCAATGATCGTGAAAATATAGGTAGAGGTAAAGACACTTTCTACACCGCCGGTGATATACACCATCGCGGTCTCAAACAGCAAATCATAGCCAAACTGAAAATATGCGTACAGATGGAGATTTCCGAACTGATTCAGAAAGGAAGCCGTCAGCCCGGTGAAGGCATAGGAGAGAATAATAAAAATATACAGCAGCTCAAGAGGACGTGACTGCAAGACATTCCACTGGATGGTCAGCCCTGAGCCAAGCAGAATCGTCACCACGACGATCCTGAAGATCATCAGCCATTTAATTTTATTCAGCAGGCTGTCCCGCTGCAGGGAATCTTCAGGATAGTCGCTGTATATCGGGAGTGATGGCATGTGTCATACACATTCTGAAGGCTTATTTGATTGCCTGAATCATCGTAAACATAGGCATATACATCGCGATGACCACACCCCCAACCGTGATACCGAGAAAGACGATCAATGCAGGCTCCATTGCTGAAGTGAGCGCTTCAACCGCCTCATCCACTTCTGCTTCATAGAAATCCGCAATTTTTTCCAGCATGGCATCCAGCGCCCCGCTTTGTTCTCCGACTCCGATCATCTGCACCACCATCCCCGGGAAAACCTCGGTTGCTTCCAGCGGCTCGGCAATCGTTTTACCTTCCTTAATGCTGTCCCTGGTTGTCATAATCGCCATTTCAATAATCGCATTTCCGGCCGACTTTGCTGTGATTTCCAGGCTGTCCAGGATGGGCACGCCACTGCTGATCAAGGTCCCCAGCGTCCTGGTGAAGCGTGCCACTGAGGATTTCACAATCAAATTACTAAAAAGAGGCGTTTTCAGAGAAATTGAGTCGATAATGACTCTGCCTCGTTCAGTGGCGTAAAACTTTTTAATCGCAAATCCCAGAACGACCAGCGCTGGAATTATCACAAAAATCCAGCGCTTGAGAAAATGACTGAGAGCGATCACGATTTGTGTCGGCAGCGGCAGAGTCGCACCGAGTTCACTAAACAGGTCTCCGAACACTGGGATCACAAAGATCAATAAAATCGTCACCACCGCGACTGCGACAGTCAGCACGATAATCGGATACACCATTGCTCCTCTGATTTTGGCCTTGATCGCTTCATTTTTCTCCATATAGGTTGCAATACGCGCCAGGATCGTATCCAGAATACCACCGGCTTCCCCGGCCTCCACCAGGTTGACAAAGAGGTTGTCAAACTGTTTCGGATGCTTACGCAGTGCATCGGCAAACGTGGAGCCCTCCTCAACATCGGCACGTATTTTTTTCAGCAGGCTCGACATGGATGGATTTTCCTTATCCTGTGATAAAATCTCAAGCCCCTGCACAAGAGGTAAACCAGCATCGATCATCGTGGCAAACATACGCACAAAGAGCGTAATGTCCTTTGTCGTAATTTTGGGAGCCAGCATTTTCTTAAGAAAAGGAATCGAGAGGTCTTTGGGCTTCGGTTTCAGGGTCGAGGGATCGGCTCCGGTTTTTCCCTTGATCATTTTGAGTGCGACTTCTTTGCTCGGGGCCTCAATGACTTTTTTTAATGTCCGGCCGGCGATTTTGGCTTTGTAACTAAATTCAGGCATAATAGTTCAGCATCGAATCAGGTAGAATCCAAAGAGCGAAACAACAACACGACAACGCTTTTTACAGGGACTTATCGACGGGTTCGCTGTGCCGCTCCTTTTCCTCCTGCCTGCACTCGTGCCATCATTTGAGAGAACTCTTCCAGGTTCGGCGAGCGTCGGATCGCTTCATCCCTGCTAATATGACGCTTCTGGTATAATTCTATCAAGGACTGGTTCATTGTCCGCATCCCGAACTTTTCTTGTCCGATTTGCATTTGCGAGTATATTTGATGAATTTTATCTTCTCGAATAAGATTCCGAATTGCAGCCGTCGGCACCATCACTTCTGTCGCCACCACGCGTCCTTTCCCGCTCGCTCTTGGAATAAGCTGCTGTGTCACGACCCCTTCCAGCACAAAAGACAGCTGTGTTCGAACCTGAGTTTGCTGATGAGGCGGGAACACATCAATCACGCGGTTAATCGTCTGCGCACACGAGTTCGTATGAAGCGTCGCAAACACCAAATGCCCGGTTTCAGCAACCATCAGCGCCGCTTCGATGGTTTCAAGGTCACGCATCTCACCGATCAAAATGACGTCCGGATCCTGACGAAGCACATGGCGCAGCGCCATACCGAACGTTTGTGTATCACTATGCACTTCCCGCTGATTCACCACACAGGACCGATGTTCATGCAAAAATTCTATCGGGTCCTCAATCGTGATAATATGCGCCCGGCGCTCCCGATTTATTTTATCCACCAATGCAGCAAGCGTGGTTGACTTTCCGCTCCCTGTCGGGCCAGTCACCAAGATCAGCCCCATCGGTTTTTCTGAAAATTTTTCAATCGCAGGCGACAGACCAAGGTCCCGGAACGAAAGGATCTGATAAGGAATCGTGCGGAAGACGGCTCCCACTGTTCCACGCTGCACAAAGGCATTTCCACGAAAGCGGCACAAGCCTTTGATGCCAAAGGAAAAATCCAGCTCGTTATTTTCCTCAAACATGTGTTTCTGGGCGTCGGTCAGCACACTGTAGACCAGGGATTTCGTTTCAGCAGCTTTGAGCGCCGCCTCACTCTCGATCGGCGTCAGTTCACCATCAATGCGGATTGTTGGGGGAATTTCAGCGGAAATATGCAAATCAGATGCCCCTCTTTTATGCATCACACTCAGCAAGTCGTGTAAGTCAGCCATAGCAGTCCTTTCCTTAAAATGTCATCATTACTGAATCAGTGTCACCTTCAGCACTTCTTCCAGGCTTGTCATCCCGTCACGCGCTTTTTGCAGTCCGCTCTGACGCAACGTCAGCATGCCATCGTCCTGCGCTTTTTTCCGTAATTCATCGGTAGAAGCGCCTTGCAGAATCATCTCACGAAGACCGCCGTTCATCTCCATCACTTCATACAGCGCAACACGGCCTTTATAGCCGGAGTTTCCACATTTCGGGCATCCTTTCGGCCCCCAAATCTGCGTGATCTCAGAAGCGTCTTCTTCAGAATACCCCGCACGGATCAAGACCTCTCGCGGCACTTCATCCGGCACCTTTTTCACTTCTTTGCAATCGCATAAGCGCCGCAACAGTCGCTGAGCAACGATGAGCAACACTGACGAGGCCACCAGAAACGGTTCAACCCCCATATTAATCATACGGCTGACCGTACTGGGAGCATCGTTGGTGTGCAAGGTACTTAACACAAGATGACCGGTCAGCGCAGCTTTGATTCCGATTTCAGCCGTTTCAAAATCCCGAATCTCCCCCACCAGAATAACGTCCGGGTCCTGGCGCAGGAAAGAACGCAGCGCTGCCGCAAAATTCAGACCGATGTCATCGTGCATCTGCACCTGATTGATCCCCATCAAGTTGAACTCCACCGGATCTTCAGCAGTCATGATGTTAATATCGGGAGTGTTGAGAGACGAGAGCGCAGAATAGAGCGTCGTTGTTTTACCACTTCCCGTCGGACCAGTGACCAGGACCATCCCGAAGGGGCTCTTAATCGCTTTACGGAAGCGATCCAGCGAAACCTGTTCGAACCCCAGTTTCGTCATGTCGAGTTGAAGGTTGGATTTATCGAGCAGACGAAGCACAATCTTTTCACCAAACAGGGTCGGCAATACCGACACGCGATAATCCATATCCCGGCGTTTCCCGATCTTCATCTTAATACGTCCATCCTGAGGGAGACGCTTTTCGGCAATGTCCAACTGGGACATAATTTTAATTCTGGAGGTAATCGCAGCTTTCAGGGACATCGGCAGCCCCATAACCTGATGAAGATCTCCATCCAGCCGGTAACGAACTCGATAGGCTTTTTCGTAGGGTTCGATGTGGATATCGCTGACTTTCCGCTTGACTGCATTCAGGAGGATTCCGTTCACAAGCTTAATCACCGGGGCTCCCTCAGCCTCAAAAGGATTTTCTTCTTCATCGTCGTCATAATCAACGACTTCAACCTGATCGACCGCTCCCTGGACCATCGCTTCAAAATCATCGATATCAACGGTCGGCGCATCAAAGCTTTCGTCAATGTTGCTTTCATCGATCTCCTCTTCTTTGAAGCTGAAATCTTTGTAATTGAGAGACCCCATCTCAGCTTGCTTCTTGGCCTGCTGCTGCGCCACAGTAAAGGCGGCGGTCCGCCTCCTGGATTTTTGAGAGTACTGTGTCTCGATCGCCTCAGCGATCGCCCGCTCCGAGGCAACAACCGGCTCGATATTATAATTTGTCATGAATTTAATATCTTCAATGGCAAAAATATCCGACGGGTCGGCCATGGCCAGCGTAAGAGTGCCTCCGACGCGGCTGATGGGAATGACTGTATACTTTTGGGCGGTTTTAACCGGAATCGTCTCTAAGACAGAACCTTCAATCTGAAATGTTTCCAGATCAATGGCCGGAACGCCGAACTGCTTGCTCAGACATGAGAGGATTTCTTCTTCTTCAAGGAAACCGAGTTTTACCAGCAATGAGCCTAAGCGTTCACCACTGCGTTTTTGCTCCTGCAGCGCCTGATGGAGTTGCTCGTTTGTTATAACATTCGCTTTTAATAAAATTTCTCCTATCTTCTTCGCCATACCCTGACATCCTCACACATAAATATATACTACGCTGTTTTACGACTCCATCCTCATTACAGAGAGACATACACTTCTCTCGCTGTCAAGAAAAAAGATGAGATATCGCGGAAGTCCTCCTCCAGCAATCCGTACAGGTTTTTCGTCTTTCCGTCCCCTTGCAAGCGCCCGTTAACAGCAAGCGCTCCGCTGTCATGCTCCTTCAGCAACAAGCGCCGCGAGCTGTTGCTGAATTGTCGGGAATTCTTCCCGCTCAAGCGTCCGCAGATCCAAAATATAGCGATCCTTGACAATACGTCCGATAATCGGCGGTCTCGCGCAACGCAGCCTTGCTTCGATCTGGTTTGGCGAGAACGACGGAATATCGACAGCAACAGCATAGCTGGGAAGTTCTTGTGTCGGAAGAGCGCCACCTCCGACCTGAGAGAGAACCGGCACCACATCCGCCGAGATCGCTGCCTCCCCAAGGCACACGCGTAAATCGTCTGCGTATTGCTCCAGCTCATTCGACGTCATGGCAATTTTGCGCAAGGTCCCGATATTTTTAACGGCTTCAGCAGGGTCGCGATAATGCCCTAACGTGACTTCCAGTGCAGCAAGAGTCATCTTGTCGACTCGAAGCGCTCTCGTCAGAGGATGGGTTTTCATCAGATCGAGATAGCGGCTTTTCCCGACAATCATTCCGGCCTGAGGGCCTCCAAGAAGCTTATCCCCACTAAAGCTCAACACATCAACCCCGGCTGCCAGACTGTGCTGCACCGTTGGTTCATCTCTCAACCCATAGGGCTCAAGATCGAGTAGTAATCCGCTTCCCATATCTTCAACAAGGGGAATATTCGATTTGCGAGAGAGCATTGCTAACTCTTCAAGCGAGACGCGTTTTGTAAAACCGCAAACGCGATAATTACTGGGATGAACCCTCAACAGCAGCCCTGTCTGCTCATTCACGGCGTCTTCGTAATCCCGGAGGTGCGTCCGGTTCGTCGTTCCAACTTCCCGTAAGATGCACCCACCCTGCTGCATGACATCCGGAATCCGAAAGCTTCCCCCGATTTCGACAAGCTCACCGCGCGAAACAATAGCTTCTTTCCCTGCAGCCAGCGCTGAAAGCACGAGCAGGACAGCGGCAGCATTATTATTGACAACCAGCGCCGACTCACATTCCAACAGTTCGCAGAGCAGCCCCTCAACATGGCTGTACCGGCTTCCACGTTTTCCTTTTTCAAGGTCATATTCAAGATTCGAATACGAGCCGGCAATTTCTCTGACTGCATTCAGCGCTTCAGTGCTTAACTGACTACGTCCCAGATTCGTATGCACGATAATTCCAGTCCCGTTGATCACTCGACGCAAGTGGAGTTCCCGTGATTCAGACAGATAGCTCTGGATCGACATCACGAGATCGTCATACGAAATTCTCTTGGAGCGCCCGTCAAGCAAAGCCTTTCTCAAAACGTCCAGGCCTGTGCGAACAGCGCTTAATACAAGCGCTCTCGGATATGTATTCAGCAAGATCTCGATTTCAGGCCGTTTTAAAAGATCATCGACTTTTGGAATTTGACGTAACAGCGTCTGTATCACGCGTATCACTCCGTGCTGCCGGCGCATAAGAGAAACATCTCACATCGTCTGCAGTCATGGTGCTCTCATCTCATTTCAAGGATTTCACGGTACCGGAAACACGTCACGACATGATCCTTCACCATGCCGCCGGCCTGCATAAACGCATAACAGATCGTCGGGCCGACAAAAGAACAGCCGCGCCGGATTAAATCTTTACTTAATGCCTCAGAGTCCTTTGTGCTGGCAGGGACGTCCGAGAGGCTTTTCCAGGAATTGACTTTTGGTGTTCCGCCGACAAAACGCCATACATACGTATCAAAGCTACCAAACTCTTCCTGAATAGCCAGGAACACACGCGCATTTCGAATGGATGACTCAATCTTACGTCGATTTCGAACGATACCAGCATTTCCAAGCAAGTCCTCGACCTTTTTTCGGGAATACTGAGCCACCTTTCGATAATCGAAATTGTCATAGGCTGTGCGATATCCTTCGCGCTTCCTGAGAATTGTAATCCAGCTCAGACCAGCCTGGGCGCTGTCTAAAAGAATGTTTTCAAACCATTTTCGATCGTCATGAACCGGGACGCCCCATTCTTTATCATGATACTCTGCATACAACGGATCGTTTCCCACCCACCCGCAACGTGTTCTCATACTTTACTCTGCCATTATGGCATTATTCACCCACAGCCACTACACTTTTTTCTATCAGAAACCATCCCTCAATTACAATGCGTAAGATAATACTCATACTTTCAGAAGGATTTATGTCAATATTTTTTGAGGAATGTTAAGAAAAGCTCAATTTTTCAATCGCTTCAGCCTAGCATGACCCAGAGACGAACGGCCTCTCCAAACGCAAAGCACATACAGACTAAATTTTTGCTTGACACGATCTTTAAGATGATGTCAGATTTTATAAATGGCACATAGTCATACTCATTCCCACAGTCATTTAAGGATATTGCAGTTATGAGCTTACCTAGTCCCCAACTCCCTGAGAATGCAACCGAATCATACCTTGAAAAAGTCGCTGAGAAAATCTACTCACACCTCCATGAAATCGACAATATCCGCATTAAAGAGCGCTTACAGTCCCTGTTAGCGGCTGTGGAAGAGCGCCTTCTGCAAATGCATCAACAGGCCCAGGACGGTGATGACGAGGAGAGATCGCCTTCCTCAACATCTCAGCCTGCCACACTCGATCTGAGCCCGGAAGATTACGGAATCATCAAAAAACGCATGACGGACATGCTGCACGGTATTAAAAAGGAAAAGGATGAAGATGAAGGGATTCTGGAGCTTGGAGAGGAAGAGGAGATCGAGCAACCGAGCGATCTTTCCCAGCAATTCATGAGCCGTGACGCAGAACACCTGCCATTACATGGCGACACTCTCGTCGCAGAGCCAGACAGAGAACTCACATTTTCCGATGCTTGCCGCAGAGTGGGTCAGGGCGAAGCTCCTGCTTTGCTTGAACAAGTCGATATTTCCGAACGGGAGCAGGAAATGCTCGCAGCCTTCACCAGGCATCTGTCACAAATGAAGGGCTTAAAGCGGCAGCAAATATTTGAGATGCAGCACATGACTGGGCGCTCGATCCGCGAACTGGAGCAAATCTTCAAAACCTATCACCTGCAGGGCTATCTCAGAGCCGAATTGAACAATGTGTATAATCGGCTTCTGAATTTACGCAGCCGCTTTTCAATTTTGCAGCACTAAGTGCAGCTCGTTCCAGCCGCTTTCAAGCCATATCCTGATACATTCCGAAATATATGCAGGCCATTGCATGTGACATACTATTTTTCTTGACAGATTCTCTGAAATCCGCAAACGTAGATGATGTTGCTTACGATTGTGTTATGACACTAAAAATTTTAGACATGTGGAGGGTTTGATTTATGAAACGTGTATGTGTTTCGCTGCTTGCTGCTTCTCTGATCTTTGTGTTTGCGGGTGGGGTCTCGGCAGAGTTCAAGATGGCATTCATGCCGGGAATTTCGGATGCCTTCTATTATACGATGGAAAAAGGGGCTCAGGCCAAGGCCGATGAACTGGGCGTGGACCTGATTGTCGGTGAATATCCTAAATCCTGGGGTCCTGAAGCTCAAGTACCGATCCTTGAAGCGCTCGTGGCTCGTGGTGACATTGATCTGCTTTTCATTGCTCCGACGTCCACGGAAGCGTTGATTCCAGTTCTCAAAAAAGTCCATGACAGCGGCATTCCAGTTATCACGGTCGATACTTACCTTGGTGATGGAGATTATACGAAAGAAAGCGATTATAACTTCCCGCTGGCCTATATCGGAACCGATAACTACGCCGGCGGCGTGGTGGTCGCAGAGCAAATGGCAAAGATGATCGGAGAAAAAGGGAGCGTCATGGTCGAAAATACGAATCCCGATGTCTCCAGCGTCCAGGGACGTGAAAAAGGGTTTGTGGCCGGCATGGAAAAATTCCCGAATATCGATGTTGTGGCGATCGAATACTGCCTGGATAATCAGGAAAAAGCTCAGGCTCAGGTGGCTGCCGTACTCCAGAAGAATCCGGAATTGGCCGGCGTATTCGGCACAAATATCTTCAGTGCGCAGGGCGCCTATCGCGCCATTGTCAACGCCGGTTTGACCGGGGCAGTCAAGGTTGCGACCTGGGATGCAACGGAAGACTTGATCAACGCCCTTCGCAAAGGTGAAGTCGATCTGGTGCTTGCACAGAAACCGGCTGAAATCGGTTCGCTCGCCGTTGAATGGGGCTATAAATACCTGAAAGACGGTACGGACATCCCGGATAAAAAACAAGTTCCCGGCTTTTTCGTCTTCACGAAAGACAATGTTGACGATCCGGATTCACAGCAATACATCTATTCGAGATAATTTCCGTTCATATCCCTCATGCAGCGGGCACTGCTCTGGCAGCGCCCGCTGTCCCTGCTGCTTCCGACTATGAACATGCAGAAGAAAGTTCTCTACCTTGTCGCAAAACACTGGGCATTGATTTTTTTACTCGTACTGATCGTGTTTTTCAGTCTGACCGGCCAAAATTTTTTCAGTCTCCGCAATTTCAACAATATCCTCATTGCAGCCACTGCCACCCTCCTTCTTGCAGCCGGTGAGACCTATGTCATTATCAGTGGAGGGATCGACCTCTCTGTCGGTTTCATTATGGGATTCGTCGCAGTCAGTTCTGCGACAGTCATGCAAAAATTGTACGCAAAAGGCGCAGGCTGGCCGGAATTGCTCTGTATTCTTATCGGCTGTGCGGTCGGCCTGGTCCTGGGGATCATTCCGGGCCTTATCAACGGCGTATTGGTCGCAAAATGTCGTGTCCCTCCGTTCATTGCCACCCTCGGCATGTACGGAATCGCGAATGGAGTCGCGTTAAAAATCTGCGAAGGCTTTCCAGTCTCGTTTCTCCCTCCAGTCACCGGAAAAATCGGTAACGGCTTTCTGGCCTATTACTCTTCCAAAAACGGACTGACTTTTTTTGAGAAACCAATCCTGACCGATCGGGCAGACATTTTAGCACTAAAAGGCTTGATGCCGTTTTCCTTACTGATCGTGCTTATTTTACTCGCCATTTTCGGTGTTATTCTCTCCAAAACGCAGTTTGGACAACATACGTACGCCATTGGCGGAAACGCCGATGCAGCCATTCGTTCGGGAATCAACGTCCCCTGGCACCTTATTAAAATTTACGCTATTTCATCTTTTCTGGCATCATGTGCGGGGGTCTTGCTGGTTCTCCGCTTTACTATGGGAAATCACACCCAATTCAGTGCCACCTACGAGCTCTTTGCAATCGCATCGGTCGTCATCGGCGGAGCAAGCCTGATGGGAGGATCTGGCACGATCGCAGGAACCGTCATCGGCGTTCTGCTGCTTGGAACCCTGGAAACCGGGTTTGTCATTGTAGGAATCGAGGTCTTTTACCGCTATATTGCTGTTGGCTGCATTCTTATTTTTGCCGTGCTCATCGATCAATTCTTCCCGGAACTCGTACATCACGAATAGACCATTTTGGCTATGAACTCATACAACTCTCTCAACAGACGAGATGTCCTGGTTCATGTCGGCAGGAACTGGGCTTTAATCTTTCTCTGTCTTGAAATCAGCTACTTCAGTTTCGCCGGAACAGGATACTTCTCGCTGCAAAACTTTCAGAATATTCTTGTGGCGTCTACGACCGTCATGCTACTGGCAATTGGAGAGACTTTTGTGATCATCACCGGCGGCATCGACCTGTCGGTGGGGTTTATTGTCGGCTTCGCCGGTGTGATCTGCGCCAAAATCATGGTCACGCTTCAGGCGGCAGGAATCTCACAAGCAGTCTCAATTCCCGCCGGCATCCTCATCGCGGTCTCACTCGGGCTGATTCCGGGGCTGGTCAACGGCCTGTTAGTCGCAAAAATGAACGTGCCTCCCTTTATCGCGACCTTCGGCATGTATGGTATTGCCTACGGCATTGCGGAAATTATCTCAGGCAATGTACCGGTGCATAACCTTCCTGCGGCGGTCGGGTTTACTGGTCACGGTTACCTGCTCTACTATCTGCCGGGAAAAATCTCATTTTTCAGTATGCCGGAGCATTTGACACGCGAAGAAATCAAACAGGTCACAGGCTTGATTCCGAACGTCGTGGTCCTCTCAGCGATTTTCATTCTCATATTTGCGTTTATCCTGGCCAGAACGCAGTTCGGGCAGCATACCTATGCTATCGGGGGGAATATGGAAGCCGCCAAAAGAGCAGGCATTAACGTCCCCTGGCATGTGATCAGGATCTATATGATTTCGTCATTTTTCGCCTCAGTGGCCGGAGTGATTTATGTGTTGAAATTTGTGACTGGCCGCGCAGATGCCGGGAGTGCGAGAATGCTCGATGCTGTGTCGGCTGTGGTCATTGGAGGAGCCAGTTTGTATGGCGGAACCGGAACTCTCATCGGTACCGTGATCGGGGCCTTGATTATTGCTTGCCTGGAAATTGGACTGGTGAATCTGGCCATCCCGACATTTAATCTCTATATCGCGGTAGGCTGCATTTTAGTCTTTGCAGTCCTGGTCGATCAATTCTTCCCGGAATTAACACAGAAGGAATAACAGTATGGAACCGATATTAGAAGTTCGGGGTATTACAAAACGATTTGGCGGATTAACCGCTGTGGATGAGGTCGATATGCAGATTTATCCTGGTGAGGTTGTCGGGTTGCTCGGCGATAACGGGGCCGGAAAATCGACCATGATCAAAATGATTTCAGGGGTTTATCATCCCAGCAGCGGGCAAATTTTTTATTGTGGAAAAGAAGTGGCAATCCATAATCCCATGGATGCCTTGAGTATGGGCATCGAGACCATCTACCAGGATCTGGCGCTGGCTGAAAACCTAAACGTCTATGCCAATATCTTTTTAGGGCGCGAAAAAAAGAAAAAATTTCTGAAATTGTTCAATGTCCTGGATCACAGCTATATGCACAACGAAGCGCAAAGTGTCCTGAAGCGCCTTGACATCGATATCCCTTCCCTCAGAAATAAAATTGCGATGCTCTCCGGTGGACAGCGCCAGGCAGTGGCTATTTCACGTTCGATCTACTGGGACGCAAAATTGCTGATTATGGATGAGCCGACAGCCGCGCTGGGAGTCGCCGAACAGAAAAAAGTCTTGGACTTAGTCCTGACGCTGAAATCTCAAAACGTCCCAGTGATTATCATCAGTCACCAAATGCGCGATGTCTTCTCGGTCGCTGACCGCGTTGTCGTGATGCGCCGTGGAAAAAAAGCCGGCGAACGCATCGTCAAAGAGACAAGCCCTGACGAAGTCGTCGGTTTGATCGTCGGGTCAGTTGAACACTAAAAGTCTTGAAAGCGCTTCAGCGTGCTGGTGTCTTGCGCCTTGAGCGTTCTTCATGGCTTTGAGCCGTCTGAAACAGCATTTTTCTTGTGAAGATCTCTGTTTTTGCTTGACAACGGTAAAACGCTCCGGCATTCAAGAAATCAACAATGACGGGAAACACCTGAGAAAATCAGAGAAACGGCATCTCCTTGTTTTTCGTAAGGTGTCTCACGAACGCTATCAATTTACTGGAGGGAAACTCATGAAAACAGGACGTAACAGACTGACGATTTTGCTCGTATTGCTGTTTGCGACAACAAGCAGTATCGCAGCGGCGCAGACCCTGAAGCTGCGAATCATGGAAACAACTGATATTCATGTTCATCTACTGAATTACGATTATTATCAAGATAAAGAAAGCCATACCTGTGGTTTAGTGAAAACAGCCACACTGATTGGGCAGGCTCGTGCAGAAGTCACGAATAGTATGTTGTTTGACAATGGCGATTTAATTCAGGGAAATCCTTTAGGCGATTACGTGGCTATGGGACGTGTTTTGCGATTCGGCGAAATTCATCCTGTGTATAAAGCCATGAATTTGCTGGGATATGATGCCGGGAATATTGGAAACCATGAATTCAATTATGGATTAGATTTTTTAAATAAGTCGCTCCATGGAGCGAATTTCCCGTATGTTGTCTCGAACGTGTATTTTGACGATCAGGATAACAATCCTGAGAACGATCAATTGTATTTTCAGCCCTATGTTATTCTCTCGCGAACCTTCACTGATGATGACGGACAAGACCATGTTCTGCAGGTAGGAGTGATTGGATTTACCCCTCCTCAAGTTATGCAATGGGACCAGCGTCATCTTTCCGGGAAAGTTATTACCAAAGACATTGTGGAATCAGCGAAAAAATACGTTCCTGAAATGCTGGCAAAGGGGGCAGATTTAATTATTGCCGTTCCTCACTCTGGCCTGAATCCCAATCCACGTAAAACTATGGATGAGAATGCCACTTATTACCTGGCTGAAGTTCCTGGAATAGACGTGATTCTCTTTGGACACTCTCACACCGTGTTTCCCGGAAAAAACTTTGAGGGCATTGAGGGTGTGGATAACACGAAAGGAACCGTTCACGGAGTTCCGGCCGTTATGCCGGGATTCTGGGGCAGTCATTTAGGCATCGTTGATCTCACTCTGGCGAAACGCGATGCTAAGTGGACCGTGATTGATTCACAATCTGAAGCACGCCCGATCTTTAAGAGGGAAGGCCGTGAAGCCATTCCAGTCGTCGAAGCAAATCCGCTCATCGCCGCTGCAGTCAAGCAGGATCATGAAGAAACCTTAGCGTATGTGCGACGTAAAGTTGGCGAAACCGTTGCGCCGATCAATAGCTTTTTTGCTCTGGTGCAAGATGATCCGTCAGTACAGATTGTCAGTATCGCGCAACGCTGGTATGTCGAGCGAATCATCCAGGGAACAGAATATGACGGATTCCCCGTCCTGTCAGCAGCAGCGCCGTTCAAAGCCGGCGGGCGTGGAGGTCCTGACTATTATACAGATGTTCCTGCAGGAGATATTGCCTTAAAGAATATTTCTGATCTGTATATTTATCCAAATGATTTAAAAGTTGTCCTGTTAACAGGAGCTCAAGTCAAAGAATGGCTTGAGCGTTCAGCCGGACAGTTCCATCAAATCGATCCTGCGAGTTCTGAGGAGCAGGCGCTGATCAATACTGCATTTCCTTCCTACAATTTTGACGTGATTGATGGGCTGACCTATGAAATTGATGTCACTCAGCCATCAAAATATGGTCCGAAAGGCGAACTGGTCAATCCGGAAGCATCGCGCATTAAAAACGTAACGTTTAACGGAAATGCTATTGACGAAGAGCAGCAGTTCCTCGTGGCGACCAACAATTATCGTGCTGGCGGCGGCGGAAGCTTCCCTGCACTGGATGGCTCAACCATCGTGATCGATGCGCCGGATAAAAACAGAGACATTATTGCAAATTATCTGCTGACCCAGGGGACCATCAACCCGTCGGCAGATGACAACTGGAGCTTTGCTCCGATTGGAGCTAATGTGAATGTGACGTTTGAAACGTCTCCTAAAGCACGATCCTATATAGACAGCAACGACAATATGACATTTATCCGAACCGATGATCGTGGATTTGCCATTGTTAAATTAGCTCTCTAAACTGAACATATTCCGGAAGAGGTCTCAGCCTCTTCCGGATTCATGACCGCCAGCGTTCATCTTTTCCCACAAAAACGTTCTTTTCTATCAGCTTGTGAACGATCACGCGAACGATTATTCCGTATCATGGATGGACACCTGAATCCCTTCAGCAGGTATTATCACTCAAAAATCGGCCTCATGCAGGTAGAGGCGAACAACGCGGGAGTCACCTCAATCTCTTTTGTGGAAACCCGGCAGAAGATGGAGAGTGCCGCATCTCATCCCATAGTTGAGGACTGTATCGTCCAACTAGATGAATATTTTCAAGGGCTTCGGCGAGAGTTCAGTATCAGGCTTGATCCGCGGGGCACGGATTTTCAAAAAAAGGTCTGGGACTGCTTGCTCACCATTCCTTATGGACAGACCATCAGCTATCATGACATCGCGACCGCTCTCGGAAAGCCGCACGCCAATCAATCCGTCGGCAATGCGAACGGCAAAAATCCCGTTGCAATCGTTATCCCCTGCCATCGGGTGCTCGGCAAAAACGGCAAGCTCACCGGCTATGCCGGCGGCCTGTGGCGGAAAGAGTGGCTGCTGAAACATGAAGGGGCCCTGATTGCATAGGTTCTTCCCCCGGCTTTCAGCATGTCATTCACTGGAAAAAGACGCTTATTTCAGGCGCAGGAGCCGATCTCCATCCTGGACCTTTAAGACAATATCAGCTTCCAGCCGATGCTGCATCACTCGTTCCCAATTACGAAGATCGTTAAATTCATAATGCTGCAACGCTTCTTCAACGCTCCTCCCCCCGCGTTGCAAACGCGCGAGAACCCGCTTTCTGGCGAGAGACTCATCGCATTCAACAAAAATGCTCAACGCCGCCAACCTGCTCACATCGCGCCAGCCGGCTTCGTCAAGCAGAACATAATTGCCTTCCACCAGCAGCATGCCTTGCGCAGGTACGGCGATCGCCGCAGGAACCGGATCGTGAATTCGACGGTCATAGCGGGGCCAGGAAATGGCTTTTCCCTCTGAAAGCGCTCTGAGTGCCTCGCTGAAACATGCCACATCGTAGCTTTCAGGTGCGCCTTTTACCTTTCGTAATGGAATCGAGACCCCATCACGCTCGATCGTTTCAGCATCCAGGACGCGATTCAAAAGATGAAAACCGTCCATCGGTAAAGTCCGAAGCGACAGGCCAGGAGCATAGGCTTCAGCCAGAGCTTCCCACAGTGCACCGAGGGTTGTTTTGCCGCTTCCGGGAGGACCGGCCAGAAGAACCAGGCAACGCCGCCCGGCACAGGTAGCCGTTTCTTGAGCAAAACGTTGCAGGAGAGGATGATGAAGCGCCTCCAGTTCATCGCGTCTGACCCGGATATCCCAGGCTTGTCCCGCCAAATTCAGCGTGAACGATCGTCGTCTCTCGTTCATCGTAAACATTCCTCTTACGCAGGATTGATCAGCGCTGCTGAGCCTTCGATTTCCAGCTCATCTTTAATCAGGCTCACAGTGCTGCGATACACATTATCCTGCCCCTGTTCGACAGAGTTTGCAAGACCTTCTTCGTAGGCCTGACGGATCACTGTCCCGATATTCAGTTTGGCAACACCGTTTTTAAACGCATCCAGGATATACGATTTTTGAATACCCGATCCGCCGTGCAGCACCAGTGGTCGATCGATGATGCTGCGAATCTCCTGAATCCGCTTGATATTGAGGCGTGCATTAACTTTTTTCTCATGCCGCCGAGTTTCCGACAGTGCACCGTGAACGCTGCCGACTGCGACAGAGAGCCAGTCAACACCGCTTTTATCGACAAATTCCCTGGCCTCTTCCGGATCGGTAAATCCCATCCCAGAACTAAACAGTTCCTCATAGGAGGGCATTGGGCCATCTTCGTGCCCCATCACCGCACCCAGTTCTGCTTCAACTGCGACGCCTTTGGCGTGCGCGATGTCGACAACTTTTTTGACCGCACCGATATTTCCTTCAAGTGAGAGCCGGGACGCATCCACCATAACCGACCCGAATCCCAACTCAACCGCTTCACTAATAATACTGAGGTAATCAACTTCTTTATGGTCCTCATCAATAACTGGAACATGATCGAGGTGTAAACCGGTCACACGCTCATCTTTGAGGTCCTGATAACGCTCATACACTGTGCGAATGCTCCTGGCTTCAAACTTTTCCCAATCCGGCCGGGCGACGGCAACTTGTCCGAAGCAGCGGGTCTCTTGCAAAGCCCGGATCACGGCTTCCATCATCGGAAGATAGGGGATATTAAACGAAGGAATAACCGTTCCGGCCTTGTACGCATTGTACATTAAGCTCTTTGCATCTAACATGAAAGTGTTCTCCTTATGATGAACAACGCAGAGGCGCGGAGGAAAACCGCACGGATCTGCGCTGTCATGTCGTCGTGCTTTCAGACGCCTTTCCAGTGTCCTGGCTGTGAACCTGATAGTTCAGTTATAATAAATGTTTCAACGATGGATACAGTTGACGATATTTCTGATACTTGTCCTGATAGATCGCATGACGCTGCATGTCCGGTTCAAATCGCGTAAGCTCTTTTACGAAACAGGCCGAAGTCTCGCGGATATCGGTCAGGACTCCTGCGCCGATACCGGCCAGCATAGCTGCCCCCAGCGTCCCGGCCTCGACAAGGTCAGGACGAATAAAGGGGACTCCGAAGATGTCGGCTTTAATCTGCAGCCAGGTATCGGACTTCGCACCTCCACCGGTGGCAATAAACTGCGAGGTATCAACTCCCACGTCTTTCAAGGTCAATAAACTCTCCAGAAAATAGAGCGTTTCACACTCCATGAATGCTTTCAGGATTTCTCCACGGGTGGTACTGGTCTTTAGGCCGAGAATGGCACCGGAGGCGTCGCTGATCGTATTCGGGGTTCCGGTCGGCTCCAGATACGGAAGCATCAGCAGCTCTGTCGGCCCAGAAGGCATTTCAGAGGAAAGCTTCTCGTCAATCTTCCCAGACGCTCCTGCCTGCCGGGTTTCTGCTGAGGCAAAGGTCTCCCGAAACCATCTTATCAGCGATCCGGCCTGGTTGGAGATAAACGACACATACAGATCCGGAAGCACATGATGTTCGACGCTCAGGCCGGCCTGGAACATCCGGCTCAAATCCGGGATGCAATCGTAGACCGACGTAATACACTCGATTGTGCCGATCCCGCAAACCGCTTGTCCAGCATCAACGACTCCGGCTCCAAGCGCATTACAGCACTGATCATGGCCTCCAACGACCAGGGGGATGCCCGGAGTGAGTCCCAGGGTCTCGGCCATTTTCCGATCGAGCCTGCCAGCAACAGTCCCGCTGGCAGCCGGTTTCGAGAGCAAATCCTGATCAATACCAGTCAGGGCCAAAAGCTCTGCAGACCACTGTTCCCGGTGAATATCAAAGAGTAAAGTCCGGTTAGCGTGAGAATAACTGATCAAAGGCTCGGCCCCCAGCATATACGCCGTAAAATCACCCCAGAGCAAAAATTTGTCGGTTTTCTCGTAAAGTTCCGGCTGATGGGCCTGAATCCATTTCAACTTGGGTAAGGAATACTGATGCCCCCAAATATTCGGATTGATTGTATAAAAGCGCTCCTGTCCGATCCGGATCTCCAGATCGTGGAGAAATTCCGAGCCTCGTGTGTCCATATAGACGATGCTGTTCCCTAGAATCTCCCGATCTTCCGACACCGGCACCATAGCCTCGCCCAGTGTGCTCACTGATAATGCGCTCACCGGATCGCGGTCTGTCTGGCTCGCAATATCCGAAATAAGCTCCTGAATTGCAGACCACACCTGTCGACTGTCCAGTTCCGCCCATCCCGGCTGAGGGCGCAGGGTCGGATATGTTCTGAAACTATGGGCCAGCCTCTCACCATCTAAAGAATATGCGGCGCCTTTACAGGCGGACGTTCCAATATCTATCCCTAACAGACTCATAAAGACTCTCCCTCATAGTCCATATAGTATAATGGCTCATAGCATTGAAACTAAAGTATAGACCGAAGGCATCAATCCAATGTATCCATGCGATCCCAGACACGCTGTGCCTCCTGACGGGCCTTCTCATAGATCGGGGCAAGATCAAAGGGGAATCTGCGATCTTTATAGACAAATTCTCCATCGACCATCACGGAGTTCACATCTCTCGACGCCATGCCAAACACGAAATGACCACCGATATTGTCCGCTGTTAAGGGCGTCGGCATGTCATAATCGTAGATCGTCAAATCTGCCTGATAGCCTTTTTCGACCCTCCCAAACTTTTTGCCGAAATAGCGTTCCAAAATCACATTCCCGTTATATAAAAAGCCGAGAAAATCTCCGGGCCAATACGGTCCGCCGGCATCTTTATGCTTGAAATACGCCGTTTTCATCTCTTCAAACATATTCGCGCCGATACCGTCCGTGCCGAGGGCCACATTGTGAAAGGATGACAGCTTTTCAGCATAGCCGATTGCATTGTTCATATTTGAACGGGCGTTGTGCAGCACAAACGCATCATAGTGATTAATCGTTTCAATGTCTGAATCTTCCAAATGGACGCAATGGGCGAAGAGCGATTTTTCATTCACCAGACCGAACGCTTCTAAGCGCGGCAGAAGATTTTTGCCGTAGATATGGCGGGAGTAGGAGGCATCGTAGCGATCTTCGGCAATATGGACGTGAAAGCCGCGCCCTGTGCTTTTGACGGCTTCGGCCAGCATGGTCAGAGCCTCATCGTCAAGCGTGAAAGGCGCATGCCCGCCAACAGCCGCTTCAAGCAGATAGCGTTTTCCCTCAGCTTGTTCAGCATCAATGCACTTTGCGAATTCAATATTTTCTGCAAGTCCTTCGCGCATCCCTTCTTTTCCATTCCGATCCGTTGTTTCATAACAGAGAATGCCCCGCAGACCAGCTTTTTCGTAGCACTCTTTCAGCACCGTGAGCGAGCCTTGAATACAGGCTGGAGAAGCATGATGGTCTATGACTGCCGTATTCCCCGCTTTAATCGCTTCCAGCACACAGATCATCGCGCTGGAGTAGAGACTCTCTCTATCCAGAGCCCGGTCAAGCTTCCACCAGAGGTTCTGCAAGGTCGAAACAAAATCGGGGCATACTGCAATATCGGCCAGAATCCCGCGCGCCAGACCAGAATAAAAATGATTATGGCTGCACACGATTCCCGGTGTCACCATAGCTCCGTTCAACATTGTTACGTCAGCATCAGGATACTTGCTCCCAAGCTTATGACCGACATCATGAATAGTGCTGCCGTCGATAACAATATCTACATGTTCTTGTACGGACGCGGGCTGAAACTGGACGAGAAGTGCATCTTGTAAGATTTTCATAACGAAGAAAAAGCACACGGACTGGACGGATTCGTCTGACGTTTCCCGACGCTGTCAGAAACGTTTTCGGACCGTCGCCAATCAGCCCATTCCGCATACTTTATGAGTGAGATCGCGTTCAGGCAATGAGATAGCTGTAATTCTTCCGAACGCTTTGAATAACTTCTTGAACACCAGACAGTGTTGCGGCATCAGCCTCAGGAGCATCGATGCAGATCTGGTCCTGCGCATCCACTCGAAGTCCATAAACGTTCTGAACGAGGCGCAAAAAACCAGTCGTCATGCCCTGGTCGAAAATAAACCCATTATTCGCACTCTGTTCGAAATCGTCCATGCGCGTAAACAGCGTGATTTTATCTTTGTATGGGTCGCCATTGTACGGACAGAAGGTCCCGCAGTTGCCGCATTCGTTACATAACGAATCGAGGTGCACGATTTGGTAGGCATCCTGAAATCGGCCGTTCCCGGTTTTAATCGCCACATTGGCCCGATTCGGGCAGACATCCACGCATTTATTGCAGAGCACGTGGCATTCGAGACAGCGCCGTGCCTCCAGTTGGCCGAGAGCCGCATCGATCGTCTCCGGATGGTCGGCGGTCACAGCAGCTTTTCTGGCGACAATCCCGGGAATTCTGGCAGCCTTATCCTGGGTCTTCAGCTCATCTTTCGCATCAAAGCCTTTCCACCCCGGGAATTCTTTCCGGATAATCGATTCGGCAGCCTTTCTGGCGTCTGCCAGCGATTCAACGACCGTCGAAGGGCCGCGGAAGGTATCACCGCCGACAAAGACACCGGGAACAGAGCTTTCCAGCGTATCTGTATTGACAGCAAGCCAGCCGTCGTCCCCTAGCGCAAGACCACTCGACTGCAGAAGATCAACGTTCACTTTTTCGCCGATCGCCGTAATCAGAGCATCGACCGGTAGCTCAATCGTATCGTCGGTCGGTACCGGGCGTCGACGACCGCCGGCATCCGGTTCGCCAAGCGCCATTTTTCGGCAGATCAACGTTCCAGAGCGTTCAAAACGCTCCGGCAGCACGAGCGGCATGAATTTGACGCCTTCGGCCACGGCATTCTCGAATTCTTCCAGATCAGCCGGCATCTCCTCCTTGGTCCGGCGATAAAGAATCATCACGCATTTGACGCCGGGCAGTCTTAGAGCCGCTCTAGCACTGTCCATTGCCGTATTTCCGCCTCCTACAATGGCCACAGACTGTCCTAGCGTGATGCTCTGCGGATCGCTCTTAAACGCTCTCAGAAAGTCGAGCGCGTGACGCACATTGTCATTATCGCCGTCAAGCTTGATCGTGCCGGAAAGCTGTGCGCCAATTCCAATGAAAATATACCGAAAACCCTGATCTTTCAAGGCCTGAATTGAAAACTCTTCCGACACGCCGAAGCAGAACTGGACGCCGTGCTCCCGGATAAAATCGATGTCTTGCTGAACAGCTTCCGCCGGGAGCCTGAACGAGGGCAGGACATTGGTCACCACTCCGCCGGCAGACTGAGCCCGTTCAAACACCGTGACGTCGAAACCTGCCAGACCGAGAAAATACGACGTCGCAAGCCCGGCCGGACCAGCCCCAATCACGGCTGCCTTGATGCCGTTCCTGTCGATCTTTTTCTGATAACGCTGCATGTATGCGTCCCAGCCGTTATTCGTCGCCAAGAGCTTCATATCGCGGATACGCACAGCACCATCATAATCGAGCCGCGTGCATTTACTCATACATTGATGATCACAAATATACCCGGTAATATGCGGAAGCGGATTTTTACTGTAAATCAATTCCAGGGCCTTATCATAAGATCCCTCGGCGGCCAGACGAATATATTCCGGGACATCCTGGTGAATTGGACATCTGAGCGTACAGGGAGCAGCATAACAGTCGAACAAGGGTAACCTCCTGTCGATTTGCGCCTTGTCTGTGCCGCGCCAACTTTTTTGATACTGCTCGTTGTGTAATGCCTCGGAGGCCGATCGTTTCAGTTTTGCAACATCGATACGGCCGTTCAGCGGCGTTTCCGATGCTTCCAAAATCTGCGCCATCTCCTTCATACGGATATAGCCACCGGGTTTTAAAAGATCCGTCGCCAGCGTGATCGGTTTAATGCCGATATCAAAAACCTCTTTCACATTGAATTGCGAAATTCCGCCGGAGTAGGAAATCGGTAAACGGCCCTCAAACTCTTCCGACAGCAGCGCCGCAACATTCATGGTCAACGGGAACAAGGCTCTGCCGGACATATACATTTCATCTCCCGGCAGCATCCGCAGCGTATTGACCGATCCCAACGTGTTCGAGAGCTTAATCCCAAATTCACGACCGTTCTCCCCGGCTTCCTGAACGAGCCGTTTGAGCATCGGAACAGCGTCCTGATACTGCAAGTCATGAGAAAAGGATTCCTCAGAAAGCCGGAGATACCCAAAGCCAAGTGTATCAAGGATCTCACGGGCTCTGGCATAGCCCAGAAGAGTCGGATTGAGCTTCACAAACGTGTTCAGCTTCTTTTCACGCAGCAGATAGGAGCAAATCGCTTCAATATCTTCGGGAGGACAGCCGTGCATGGTGGACAATGTTACGGAGTTCACAATGTTCGGAGAAATCTGCGATGGAATGTCGGACAGATCTCGTCCTTCAAACTCTGTACCTTGAAGAAAATCAGGGGTCTGCAGGAGTGCGTCAAGCTCCTTGAGATACTGTTGAAACAACGGATGTGCCGACGCATCGATCATGCCGTTGATGAATGCGTCCATTTTAGGCGTCCTGATGCCTTTAAGGTCGTAGCCGATGCTCATGTTAAACATAAAAGAGCGCCTGCCCGCCTCTGAGAAATCGAAAAGTCGTTCCAGGACATGCAGAATGATCCAGGCTTTCAGGTATTCGTCAAAGGCTTCTTCCAAATGTAATTCAGTCGACCACTCGGTGTTATAGGCCTCGTCTCTGGCATCGATACAGGGTTTCGGAAATTCCAGGGCGTCTAATTTCTGTACGGTTTTGAGTTCCAGAAATCGTCCCCCCACCAGATAGGCGGCGACCAGATTCTGCGTCATCTGCGTATGCGGGCCGGCCGCCGGTCCGAGAACAGTGTCGCAGTCTTCTCCCAGAAGCGAGAAACGCTGTTCGCGCTGTTTTCTAAAAAAATGTGTGTTGTGAATGCCAAACATAGACCCCTGTTCCCGATATTCGGACATGAGCCAGTTCATGGTCTGTCCAAAAGTCATGACACGCATCTTATCACCCATAATGTTCCTCCTCTATGCAGCTATAACAACTCATTTGACAGAGAATTACGCTTCGTAAAACTTCGAAGGGGATCCCTCAGCAGATCACACATTCTCGCTGCGTCGTATTGAAAATTTTCAGTAGCAGACCAGGAGTGAGAGCGTGCTGGCTTGACCGTGGAATCCGCGCTTCTATAAGTCTGAACATCACTCGAACGAAGCCGTAATTATATTTTACCTGAAATCGGTGGGCACGCGATCTGTCAGGCGACTCAAGGCCACCGGAGAAGCACGACAAGATTCTTCGTAATCAAGTAGAAGCCTATGACAGGAAGATGTCAAGGAAAAATCTTTCTTGCGAAAATTAAGAGCAGCCTGAGCCTGCCGAGAATCTGACGCACAGGCAGATTCTCTTCTTCTCAAAACAGGAGAAATATTTCTCTCGGACGACTATTTTCTTGACTTTTTTCATGAAAGTAAAATGTATATCATGGTGACAATGAAATAGTTCAGCAGTCTGCGTTTAAAGACCTCTATGACTTTTTTCAATGACATCAGCACATGAAAGATACAGCATCCAAGCCGACGATTGAAGACGTTGCACATGCTTGCGGAGTCTCTGCCTCAACAGTATCCCGCGTGATCAATAAATCCTCACCAGTCAGCAGAGTGCTTCAGAAGAGAGTGGAAGAAGCCATTCAGGAGATCGGCTTTCAGCCCCGCAGGAAGACCCCGCGTGTCAGGGCGGAAAGAATCGGATTGATGGTGCCGAATCCCCTCAACCCTCGTTTTGCCGAACTCATTAACGCTGCACAGAAAGAAGCCGACCGCCAGGGTTTGAACCTCGCTGTTTTCGACGCCACTGAGAATCCCGAATTCCAGCAGCATCGTTTACATCTCCTAAAGCGCTGGCCGCTTGATGGGCTGATTGTCATCGATACCCAGATTCCTGCGGATCGTCTTGTGAAATTTCACGAACAGGAACACATTCCGCTGGTCGTCTCCCGCTCAGTAGAGATCCCTGAACTCCCGTGCATCATGACGGATTACGCCACCGTCACACAACAAGCGATCAATTATCTGATTAGCCTCGGACATAAGAAAATCGCCTGCATCTCCGGACTGCCCGAATGGGAATCGTCAAAGATTATTCTGACAAGCATCAAACGCACACTTGCAGATGCCGGCCTGTGTTTTCTCCCAGAACTCTACCGCTGCTGCTTTCCCACTATCGAAGAAAGTGCACAGCTTGCCAGCAACCTCCTCGACGTTCCCAGAGAACAACGTCCAAGCGCAATCATGGCCTTCAACGATCTGAGTGCGATCGGCGCGCTTCACTCCGCCAAAAGCCTGGGGCTGCTGGTTCCCCAGGATCTTTCCATCAGCGGTTTTGGAGACATTATGATGGCGGCCTACACCACTCCGCCGCTCACAACGATCTCTCAGCCCAGCTCAAATATTGGACAACTTTCAATAAGGAAACTCTCTGAGCTGATGAATACGCGCCTGTCGACCACCGGGGGATTCACGCTGCTAAAGTGTTCCTTCATCGTGCGGGAATCGACTGGACCATGCCCTGAATAATCATTCAAGATGTTATATGATTACCATAACAGTCTTTCAGAAAAAAACTTGACAGGAAAGCGAAAACGCTATAGAGATCGTTCCCGTCGAGAGAAAAGAATGCGTACGACATGCTTTGCACCCATCAGGGGAAAGGGGGATACAAAATTATGTTAGAGCGATTTTTTGGGCTTTCCAAACGCAACACAAACGTTAAGACAGAAGTCCTTGCAGGGTTGACGACGTTTATGACAATGGCCTATATTTTAACCATCAACCCAGATATTTTAAGAGACGCGGGAATGGATCATGGTGCCGTGTTTACGGCAACAGCACTTTCGTCCATTATCGCGATCCTTATTATGGCGCTGTATGCCAACCTGCCTTTTGCTCTTGCTCCCGGCATGGGGTTGAATGCTTTTTTTGCCTACAGTGTCGTGCTTGGGATGGGTTATACCTGGCAATTCGCATTAACGGCAGTGCTTGTAGAAGGTATTATTTTCATTCTTTTCACTTTTTTCAACATTCGTGAAGCGATTATCGATTCGATTCCACTCCAGCTCAAACATGCGGTTTCAGTTGGAATTGGCTTCTTTATTGCTTTCATCGGCCTGGCAAAAGCGAAACTGGTTGTCGATAACCCCGCAACCCTGGTCTCTCGCGGGCCCATGGACGAACACAGCGTGTGGATTTTTCTGGCAGGAATACTGATCATGGGAATTCTTCTGGTCAAGAAGGTGAAAGGGGCATTATTGATTGGAATTATTGCCTCAACCATTATCGGAATCCCTCTCGGAGTGACGCAAGTTCCTGAAGGACTGAAATTTATCAGCACGCCTCCGTCCCTTGCTCCGACATTTTTCAAATTTGATTTTTCGAAAATCTTTTCGATTGATATGCTCATTGTGCTGTTTACATTTCTCTTTGTAGATTTGTTTGATACTGTCGGAACCTTGGTCGGTGTGGCCTCTAAAGCCGACATGTTAGATCCCAAAGACGGCCGTCTGCCGAGAGCGAAACAGGCCCTTTTTGCCGACGCGGTCGGAACGACTATCGGCTCCATACTGGGGACAAGCACCGTCACCACCTACGTTGAGAGCGCTTCCGGCGTTGCGGAAGGTGGCCGGACAGGGTTGACATCTCTGACAACTGGTGTGATGTTTGCTATTTCCCTCTTTCTGTCTCCGCTCTTTCTCATGGTCCCGGCAGCAGCAACGGCTCCCGCGCTGGTCCTGGTTGGTCTCTTTATGATGTCACCGATCTTAAAAATCGATCTCAATGACCACACCATCGCCATCCCGGCATTTTTAACTATTATTATGATGCCGTTGACATACAGTGTGGCTGAAGGTATTGCATTCGGCCTGACGAGCTTTGTGATTTTGAAGACCCTGACGGGAAAGTCGAAAGATACCTCACCGCTCCTGTATGTGCTGGCGGTGCTCTTTATCATCAAATTTGTCGTCTCATAATTCGCTATTCAGCGCTCGACAGTCGGAGGTATTTTTTATTGATGAGTGGCCGCTGTCGGTTGTCGATCGCTGGATAGAGAAGTCACGTGAAGCATGAACGAAAAAATCCTGGAAAAAGCAAACGCATATAGAATGTACACGGCAGAGCTCCTTTCGGAAATGGTCAAAATCCCTTCTTACAGCTCCAAAGAAGAAGCTGTCTGTCAGATGATCGCCAAAGCGTGTGAAGAGGCTGGCTTCGATGAAGTCCGCATCGATGGACTGGGCAGTGTGGTCGCCCGTATCGGCAACGGCCCCAAAAAGATTGCCTTTGATGCCCATATCGATACGGTTGAAGTCGGCGATCCGGCCCAGTGGGAGCTTGATCCCTTTTCTGGGCTGATTAAAGACGGGCTGGTACACGGACGCGGCAGTTCCGATCAAAAAGGCGGCGCTGCATCGATGATTACCGCTGGAAGAATCCTCAAAGACCTTGGCTACGACGGCGAATATGCTGTCTATTTCACCTTTACTGTCATGGAAGAAGACTGTGACGGAATGTGCTGGAAATATCTCATTGAAGAAGAGGGGCTAACGCCTGATTTTGTCGTTTCCACAGAACCGACGAGCTGTCGTATTTATCGCGGTCATCGCGGGCGCATGGAAATTGTCGCCAAGCTGAGAGGCGTCTCTGCGCATGGGTCTGCTCCCGAACGTGGTGTCAGCGCGGCGTATAAAGCCTCTCGCGCCGCCTTAGCGATGGAAAGACTCAACGAGGCGCTTGAGCCTGATGAAGATCATTTCCTGGGGAAAGGCACGATCGTCGTCTCCCAAATGGATGTGAAAGGCCCCTCGCAATGCGCCGTACCGGATCAGGCCATGCTCTATCTTGATCGGCGTCTCACCTGGGGCGAAGACGACGTATTAGCGATTCGCCAGGTCACGCAATATATTTCGGAAGCTACTGGTGATGCGGAAGACGACATTGAAGTCTATATGCCCAATTACAGCAAAAGAGGGTATAAAAATACCGATTACGGCCAGGAATTGTACTTCCCGACCTGGAAAATTCCCGAAGAACATCCGATCGTGCAAGCCGGCATACAGGCCTATACCGATTTGTATGAGAAAGCCCCCATAGTGGATAAATGGACGTTCTCGACCAATTGTGTCGCAACAACCGGACGCCATAAGATCCCTGCGATCGGTTTCGGCCCGGGTGATGAAAATCAAGCGCATGCCCCAAATGAAATCAACCGGATCGACGATCTTGAAATCTGTTCGGCGTTTTATGCAATGCTGGTCTATGTTTTAAACCGTTAGAGTCTGAAACGCAGTGCGCAGTCTCAGCTTCCGCATTCAGTCTCAGCCATTGCCCCATCTTCTGAGACTGAATGTGGCCTGTAACAATGAAGGAGAGAGAGCATGAAATCTTATGCAAAAAGGATGTCACGTCTGGGGACCGAGACCGCATTTTCCGTGCTGGATCAAGTGAAAAAGCTTGAAGCAGAAGGAAAAAGCATTATCAGTTTCTGTATTGGTGAACCGGATTTTGACACGCCGCTACATATCAGAGAGGCGGGAAAAAAGGCGATCGATGACGGATATACGCATTACGGCCCGTCAGCCGGACTGCTCAACGTTCGTCAGAGCTGTGCGGATTATCTCAACAGTACCCGAAAAAATGTACATTACAATGCTGATGAGATTATCATCACGCCTGGTGGAAAACCGATCATGTTCTATACGATTCTTGCCCTGGTCGATCAGGGTGACGAAGTGATTTACCCGAACCCGGGGTTTCCGATTTACGAATCGATGATTGACTTTGTCGGGGCCAGGGCCGTCCCGCTCCCATTGCTGGAAGAAAAAGAATTTGTCTTTGATGTGGCAGAACTGGAACGCCTGATCAGCCCGAAAACAAAACTGCTGATCCTGAACAGCCCTCAAAATCCCTGTGGAGGGGTCGTTCAGCAAAGCGACCTTCAGAAGGTCGCCGCCTTAGCGGTCAAGCACGATTTATGGGTCTTGTCAGATGAAATTTACTCCCGGATTATTTATGGTGAAGAATTTGAAAGCATCACCCAGTTTGCAGGCATGAAAGAACGTACTATCATTCTGGAGGGCCATTCCAAAACCTACGCCATGACCGGCTGGCGTTTAGGCTACGGCGCAATGAATCAAGAGCTGGCTGCAGCCATCGCTCAGCTCATGACCAATTCAAACAGCTGTACCGCGACGTTCACCCAAATGGCCGGCGATGAGGCCTATAAAGGCCCGCAGAATGCTACTGAAGACATGGTGAAACGCTTTCAGGCCAGACGAGACCTTATTGTGAACGGCCTCAATGACATTAAAGGTATACGCTGTCTGAGTCCGAGAGGCGCGTTTTATGCCTTTCCCAATGTCACGAACGCCTGCCAGAACATGGGCTTCAAAGACTCGGTCGAACTCCAGGAATATCTGCTGAACGAAGCCGGTGTCGCTGTGTTGGCCCGAACGTGTTTCGGAGCCAGGAATACCGGGGAAGACGAAGAGTATATCAGACTCAGCTACGCCACAAGCGAAGAGAATATCAAAGAAGGTTTGAAACGCATCAAAGCCGCTCTGGAAAAGTAACGCCGTTGATGTCAGGAGCGCCGCAGCGGATCGTCTGGATAAGGCTGCGCGTCGGGGCTCCTGGACCATAGCACGGTCAAAGCCTCTCAATTATGGAATATTTTTATCGTTGCAGTGAATGTAAACAAGAATTTGAGATCACGCCGGAATTCACCGTTTGCCCGAAATGCTCAATGGCGCAAACACCGAATGAGCCTTTGCGGGGGATTTTAGAAGTCGGTTTTACCGGGAGGTTCGCGGAAGATCTGACGCCAGTCGATTTTCTCCCGGTGGAAAAGACATATTTCCCTGCAATTCCTGTTGGAAACACTCCTCTCTGGGAGCCGGAACGCCTGCGCAGAAGCTTAGGGTTTCCACGACTCTACCTTAAAGATGAATCAGCAAACCCGACCGGCTCGCTCAAGGATCGCGCATCGTATCTTGTTGCGGCATTTGCCCGCCAACATCATATCAGGGATATTGTCCTGGCCTCTACCGGAAATGCCGGTTCATCGATGGCTGGAGTCGGAGCTGCCGCTGATTTGAACGTTACGCTCTTTCTTCCCAAAAGCGCTCCGCCAGCGAAAATGATACAAGCGCTCCAGTACGGAGCGAATGTGATCCGCGTTGACGGGAATTATGATATGGCTTACGATCTGTCCATGGAATATTCTCAACAACATGGGGGTTTAAGCCGGAACACGGCGCACAATCCGATGACGATCGAAGGCAAAAAAACCGTTGCTCTGGAAATCTATCAACAGTTGGGACACTCGTGTCCTGATTACGTGTTTGTCCCTGTTGGCGATGGAGTGATTCTGGCAGGCGTGTATAAAGGATTCCGCGATCTTGTAAAGACAGGACTTCTGGAAAAAGTTCCCACGATCTATGCTGTCCAGACTGAAGGAAGCAGCGCGATGTACAGGGCACTGCAACATAACGGAGCATTTGGAGAGCCAATCGCGTCAAACACGATTGCAGATTCAATCTCAGTCGATATTCCCAGAAACGGCTATTATGCCTGCACCCAAATTCGAGAACATAACGGCAGATGTCTCACGGTCTCCGACAATGCCGTTGTTCAGGCCCAAAAGGCACTCTCAACGGAATCCGGCTTGTTTGCCGAACCGGCTGCCGCTGCCTCCTACGCCGGCTTTTTGAGTGCGAGAGAAACGCTGCCTGCTGATGCAGTCGTCGTGCTGCTGCTCACAGGAAACGGTCTGAAAGATATTGACACGGCAATGAAAGGCATACAGATTCCAGAATAAGCGGACGTTAGCGACCAGTAAAGCAATTTACACATGCTGAGACTGTGTGCTGAACATTGAAAAAGGCGTCACGAAACAATGTTATTACTTAAAAACTGTTTCTACATTTCTCCTTCCCCTGAACAAGAAGGGCTTCGAGATCATGACATTCTCATCGACGGGTGCACAATCAAAAAAATTGCACAAGATATCTCCCTGCCGACAGTAGATCAGACAACACGCATCGACGCATCGACCTGTGTCGTTATTCCCGGTCTTGTCAATACTCATCACCACTTTTACCAGACCTTGACCAGAAATCTTCCGGCAGTTCAAAATGCCGAATTATTTGAATGGTTATCGTACTTGTATGATGTCTGGAAGCATCTGGATGAGGACGCGATTTACTATTCATCGCTGCTGGCGATGGCTGAACTGTTAAAAACCGGGTGCACGACGTCCACCGACCATCATTATATCTACCCTGAACAGATCAGCGCCGACATCATGGGTATCCAGTGCGAAGCAGCCGAACACCTGGGAATGCGTTTTTCGCCGACGCGCGGTTCCATGTCTCTGAGCAGGAAAGACGGCGGACTGCCTCCGGACTCAGTGGTCCAATCTGAAGATGAAATTCTCAAGGACAGCGAACGTGTCATCCAGCGCTATCACGACGACAGTGAGTTCTCTATGCGCAAGATTATGCTTGCTCCGTGCAGCCCGTTTTCAGTGACCGAACAGCTGATGAAAGATACGGTCGAGCTGGCCCGGACATACGGCGTGCGTCTGCATACCCATTTAGCCGAGACACGAGATGAAACCGCCTTTTGCGAACAGCATTACGGCAGACGTCCGCTCACACTGATGGAAGACTGCGATTTTATCGGAGAGGATGTTTCTTACGCTCATGGCATTCATTTTAATGCCGACGAATTACAGCACCTGGCGGAAACAAAGACGCATATTGCTCATTGTCCCTCATCAAACATGCGTCTGGGTTCCGGAATCTGCCAGGTCAGAGAAATGCTTGAGTACGGGATAAATGTGGCCTTAGCCGTCGATGGTTCAGCGTCAAACGATGCTTCCGATATGCTTGGAGAAGCGCGGACTGCGCTGATGCTTCAACGGGTGACAAAAGGTGCAAACGCCATCACTGCCAGGGACGTGTTTCGCATTGCGTCTGAAAACGGCGCAAAGCTCCTGAACTTTCGAAAGCTTGGACGGCTTGAGGAAGGCTGGGCTGCAGACATTGCCCTGTTTGACCTTCACAAACTCGAATATTGCGGGTCTTTTTCAGATCCACTGGCGGCGCTTATTTTTTCAGGCTACAATCACGGGACTGAGTATACCATTGTCAACGGAAAAATTGTGGTGGAACACGGTCAGCTTGTCGGCTTTGATGAGGAAAAATTGATTCAAAAAGCACAGAGCTCTTCACAAAACATACTTCACTCATAAGAACTATTGCAGAGACCCGAAGCCCTGCCAACAGTAAATGCCTCGTTTTTAGGCAGAGGTCGGCATCTTCAGAAAATACGGGCAGTCGGTCTGTAATATCTCTGCGATCCGTTTAACAGGAGAAACGCACTATGGACAAAACAGGTATTGAAGAACTTATCCGCAATCTTGCGATCCATAAAACTGACAACATGTATCTCAACGATTTTTTCCTCACCTGGGAAAAAAGCGACGACGAGATCCATGCGACCTTCATCGTCGCAGAAATCCTGAAAGCCTTGCGCTGCCAGAACATTTCTCCGAGAATTTTCGACAGCGGCCTGGCAATCTCCCTTTTCCGCGACAATTCAACGCGTACCAGATTCAGCTTTTCCAGTGCCTCAAATCTGCTTGGCCTTGAAGTCCAGGATCTCGAAGAGGGCAAATCCCAAATTGCTCATGGAGAAACCGTACGGGAAACCGCGAATATGATTTCCTTTATGGCAGATGTCATCGGTATTCGTGATGATATGTTCATCGGCAAAGGGCATACCTACATGCAGGAGGTTTCACGGTCGGTCAAGCAAGGCTGGCTGGACGGTGTGCTCGAACAGCGCCCGACACTTGTCAATTTGCAGTGCGACATCGATCATCCGACTCAGGCGATGGCCGACGCGCTGCATTTAATTGACCATTTCGGAGGCCTGGAACATCTTCAAGGCAAAAAAGTTGCTATGACCTGGGCCTATTCTCCGTCATACGGAAAACCACTTTCCGTACCGCAGGGTATCATCGGTCTGTTCAGCCGTCTCGGGATGGATGTCGTCCTTGCCCATCCCGAGGGTTATGAAATTATGCCGGAAATCGAAGAGATTGCAGAACGTCATGCCCAGAAATCCGGCGCGTCCTTTAACAAAACGAACGATATGGCGGAAGCCTTTGCAGAGGCCGACATCGTTTATCCTAAAAGCTGGGCGCCTTTTGCTGCAATGGAGAAGCGGACTGCCCTCTATGAACATAACGACCACGACGGCATCAACGCTCTGGAACAGGATCTGTTGCAACAGAATGCTGAGTATAAAGATTGGGAGTGCACGGAAGACCTAATGGCTTTAACCTGCGAAGGCAAGGCGCTCTACATGCACTGCCTGCCTGCCGATATTTCCGGTGTAAGCTGCAAACAGGGCGAGGTGGCTGCTTCTGTATTCGATCGTTATCGCACTCCCTTATATCAGGAAGCCAGCTTCAAGCCCTATATTATTGCTGCCATGATCTTCCTCAGCAAGGTAAAAAACCCGGCAGACACACTTATGTCATTGCTTCACGCCGGAAAACCGAGAACCGTATAACAACTCACACCCGACCCCTCTCTTCATAGGAAAAGGAGCCGGGAGTGACGTTTCAGGAGAACGTATCATGATTGAATTAATGACCAAAGTCGTCAATCGCAGTGTGGTGGAAAAAACCGCACAACATTTTAAAGAAAAAGGCATTATCCTCCCGACATTCGCTCAGATGAGGAATCCGGATCTGATTCCTGATAAGGTTAAAGACAAATTACGGCATATCGGTCTCTGGGATTTAAATCCCCTCAACCTGTTCAGAATCAGCTGGAAAAATGCAGCGCAAGAAAGCGGCGGGCTTTATGGCGGTGTGAACTATCTGGAGCTGCCCAGAGAGATCACCGGCGTCGATGCTCGTATCGTTCTACTGATCGGGAAATGGTTCCCTACCGGTGCGCATAAAGTCGGCGCTGCTTACGGCTGCCTGGCCCCGCGTATCATCACCGGTGAGTTCGATCCGACCTATCACAAAGCTGTTTGGCCATCGACCGGGAACTACTGCAGAGGCGGCGCCTTTGATTCCTATTTGATGGATTGCACGGCTGTCGCCATTTTGCCGGAAGAAATGAGTCAGGAACGCTTTGACTGGCTGAAAGAAATCGGAGCTGAAGTGATCGCTACGCCTGGCTGTGAATCAAATGTCAAAGAAATTTACGACAAGTGCTGGGAACTGCGTGAAACCCGCGAAGATGTCGTCATTTTCAACCAATTCGACGAATTCGGCAATCCCGCATGGCACTATAACATTACCGGATATGCGATTGCGGAAGTATACGAGCACTTGAAGGGGGACAACAGCAAGCTGGCAGCGTATGTCTCAGCCACTGGCTCAGCGGGAACGATTGCTGCGGGCGATTATCTGCGGACGCTTGTCCCGCAGATCAAAGTCGTCGCTTCCGAAGCCCTGCAATGTCCGACCCTCCTTATGAACGGATTCGGCGGGCATCGCATCGAAGGCATCGGCGATAAACACGTTCCCTGGGTGCATAATGTCAAAAATACCGATATGGTTGTGGCGATAGACGATGAAGACTGTATGCGGATTTTCAGACTCTTTAACGAGACTCAAGGGCATGAGTACCTGCGCAGCAGCGGAATTTCCGAAGAGCTGATCGAAAACTTGCCGCTCCTCGGCATCTCGGGAGTCTCGAATATGCTTTCGGCGATCAAGGCCGCGAAATATTATGAGATGACGTCAGATGATATAATTTTTACCCTGGCCACCGATTCTGCCGGCATGTATCAGTCCCGATTAAGCGAACTGAGCGAAGAACGCGGCCCCTATTCCGAGTTGCAGGCTGCCAAAGACATGGAAAAATGTCTCTATGGCAGCACGGTCGATTATCTCAAGGAGTTGAGCTATCAAGACCGCAAAAGTATCCACAACCTCAAATATTACACCTGGATCGAGCAGCAGGCCAAAGAGATCGACGACCTCAACCAGCTCTGGTACGATCGTGAAATCTGGCCCAAACTTTTCAATCAGGCCGAACGATGGGATGAACTCATTCAGGAGTTCAACGATATGAGCGGCGTGCTGGAAGGTCTCTAAACATTCCAAAAGCTGACAGGTCGCTGTGACCTGTCAGCCTCCTCTCTCAGTCAGTTCTCAGTCAGTCTTTGGGGCCATGCTGTCTAACGCCTCTTGAACCATAGCGACCTGCACATCCTGACGAATCGCAGTGAAAAGCCTGAGAGCGGCGTGATAGGACTCGGCGGCCTCATCCTCTTGCCCCTGTGCAGCCAGAACCTGCCCTAAGAAGTAATGAGACCAGGCGATATCATATTGTGAATGGATAGCACGATAGAGTTGTAATCCTGCAGAAAACAGCTTTTCAGCCTCACGCCAACGTTCTTCCTGCAGAGCAATCTCGCCCTGAGCCTTGAAGCAATGCGCCTCACCGAGGCGAGCGCCGCTCAAGGCATACACAGCACGAGCCTCTTCATAGTAGCAGCTGGCAGCGTCATAGTCGCCCAGATTAAAATACACGTCCCCCAAGGCCTTGGTACAATGCGCCTCACCGAGATGATCTCCGATTCTGGCATAGATAGGACGGGCCTCTTCGTAGGACCTGCGGGCAGCCTCATAGTCGGCCACGCTGAAACACATGTCCCCCAGCGCCTTTGCGCAGTGAACCTCTTGCACGTCATCCTCGATCTGCTGCGCAGCAGTCCGCGCGTACTCAAGAATTTCCCGTAGATCCGTCCAAAACCCGTGATTCCGCAGATATCGTTTCACAACGTTGTAAATCGACAGGACAGCCTGCCAGTGCCGTCGTTCCGAACAGGCCCGCGCAACGGCAATAATCTGCGATCGTTCCTCATGCAGCACGACGTCCCATTGACCGTTTTGCGCACTGTGGCGATCGCTATAATAATCCGCCAGTCGAGTAAAGATCTCTGCCTCCGGCTCACAATATTTTCGAAGGAAGTCGACAATCAGCGCATGATGCATAATAAAATGATCGCCCCGGCGTTGCAAAAAGCCGTAATTCACCAATTCATCAGCAGCGCTGCGGAAGATCAGGGGGTCGCAGTCCAATGCCGCTGCAAGCGCGGCAACGCTGAAAGGAGTCCAGGCAAATTGTCCTGCAGCCGTCAAGACGCGCTGCGTCTCTGCGCTAAGTTGCGCCATACTACGCTCCAGAAGGCGCGTTATGTTCTCACCATCGTGACAGCCCAAAGCGTTAAAATGCGCTGTTTCAAGCCATACTGCATATTTCGACGCCCGTTCACCAGTATTCTTCAGGTAACGACCGGCCAATTGAATTGCAAAAGGAGACCTCCCCAGCCGATCACAGATACGTTGCATAATGTGCTTGTCACAATTGTTCCGGTCGCTCCAGGCGCAGAGAAGCGCAGCAGCGGCATTGCCGTTTAAAGGCGGTAAGTCCAGACACCATGCTGAGCGTGCTGCAGGCTCTTTGCTGCGGCTGGTGATCAGCACAGCGCAGTCTCCCTGCGCATCCAGAATCGGTCCGTAATCATCAGCCAGTTCCGCAGCGTCCAGAATGATCAGAGCCCGCTTTCCAGAAAGCACTGTTTGCACAGCAAGCTCAGGAACAGGCGTTGCAACCACGCCAAACGCCGCTGCAATATATTCGCAGGCAAGACTGTAATCGGGTTGAGCGTAAAACGAGTAAAACAGCATGCCGTCCGGAAAGCGTTCCGGATCGATTTGCCGGATTTGTCGGGCGACCTGGACTGCCAGAGCGCTTTTACCGATGCCTGCCGGACCGCAAATCGCCACTGTCTTCCCCGGCTGCATCTGTTCTATCATTTCGGCGAGCTGCGCTTGGCGACCGACAAAATGCTCATCTGGTGGGGGGAAATTACAAAGAAGCTGATCCAGCGCCACGTCCCAGCCGCCATGCATCTGCGATTTGTGCGATCGAGCGACCTCCCTCAGATTCTCAGCATGGCTCACGTTGCCACTGCTCTGAAAACGGCTTCCATCGTCTTGTCCGCTATTGTTCATCCGCTTCGTGTTCTCCCTCTGAATGCCTTAGATCCCAAGCAGTGCACTGTGTTGCTGCTGGTGTCCGCAACGTCCGTATATACGGCATTGAGACGTCAGTCCCCGTAAATCTTGTCCATTCGATGAAAACGCGTTCACTCTCAATGAAGCATTTCAGGATTGGCTCCTTCTTTTGCGTCCTGCCATACAGCTCATCTCTGTTCTAAAGCCGCCAGCACTTTTTCTGGTCGGAAAGGCCACTCTCTGAGCCAAATGCCTAGAGCTTGATTGATCGCCAGCGCAATACAGGCAGATGCCCCGTTACAGGCGATCTCTGAAATCGATTTCCCGACATAAGGCGTGATGGGATCATGAATTTCGACAAGATCGACATCAAACTCTTCCGGCAAATCCTCGATCCCAGGAATCGGATAGCCCGTATAATTGGCATTTAAGCAACGACCGTGCGCATCGAATTCCAGGGCTTCGTAAAAAGAATGCCCGATGGTTTTCATGATCGCGCCGTAGACCTGTCCTTTTGCTAAATCAGGGTTAATCGGAACGCCGCAATCATGAACAGCATAATATTTGTCCACTGTCACCATACCGGTGCGCCTATTGACCGAGACCTGCGCGAAATGCGCAGCATAGGGAATGGGCGCGCGATCAGTGGTGAACGCACCGCTGGCAATAAGCTGACCGCATCCAGAACCGGACTGGGTGGCGTAGGCCAATTCTTTATAGCTTAACTGCCGCGATGCAGTGCCCACCTTGCCGCCGGGGAAAATCTGCAGTTCATCCGCGGCCGTGTTCAAAATCTCCGCTGCGGCATCAACAATCAGCTTGCGCATCTTGTGGGCTGCGACATAAGCGGCATTACCGGTAAAAAAGGTGCCACTCGATGCATAGGAACCCTTGTCAAAAGGGCAGACATCCGTATCTGCCGCCAGGACGGTCACCTGCTCCTGGGAAACGCCCAGTTCTTCAGCCGCCACTTTTGCAGCCACCGTGTCCTCACCGGTTCCCAGATCAGCGCCGCCGATCTGCAGAATAAAGGTTCCGTCTCCGACCATCCTGACAACCGCATTGGCAGCATCGATTCCGGGAATTCCGGATCCCTGCATCATCACGGCAAAACCTTTCCCCTGTCGCAGATCCTCATCTGGCGACTTCGGAGCATTCTCCCAGCCGTGATATCTGGCAAAGCCTTTTTCGAAACATTCTGGGAAACCGCAGCTCGAAATTTTCTGCGCCAGCCCCTCCTTGCCTTCTCCGAGCTGCTTCAGAATATCGAGCTGATAACCGGTGTAGACCAGATTTTTTTGAATGAATTCCTCAAAATCCAGGCCTAACTGCTGCGCCAGTTCCGCCAGGGTGAGATGAATGGCGAAATTGGCCTGCGGCACCCCGTAGCCCTGATACGCACCAGGCACGATGTTATTGGTGTAATAGGATGTCACATCATAGGCCATATTGGCGCACGTGAACATCGGCAGGGTTTTGCTGCAACCATTCATCGGCACAGTCAGGCAGTGAGGCCCGTAGGCCCCGGAATCCGCTTTTGTGGTCAGTTTGAGAGCAGTGAGCCTGCCGTCTTTGCTGATGCCAGCTTTGACTGTATTATACAATGGGCGCCGGGTTCTGGAAAAAATAAATTCCTCCTTCCTGGAATAGCGCAGATAGACCGGTTTTCCAGTTCTATAGGCTATGACAGCCACGACATCCTCCACACTGCAATCCTGTTTTGCCCCAAAACCGCCGCCGACCTTTTCTTTGATTACACGGATATTGTTTTCATCGATCTCCAAAATGTTCGAAAGAATCCGCCTCACATGATAGGGGGTTTGCACAGAGCTGTGAACGATCAGACGCCCATTTTTCATGTACGCATAAGCAGTATGAGGCTCCATCGGCGTATGTTGAATATGCGGCGCGTAAAAGCTGCGTTCGATCACGGCAGCCGCCTCCTTGAAGCCCTGCTCAACATCGCCGATGCCACCGCTGTTTCGGGCGACAATATTGTGTTGTGGATCACCGCCGATATCGATCGGGTCGAGCGACAGATCGCGATCATGAATGACCGGAGCGTCCTCTTTGACAGTATCTTCGATGGAAAACACGGCAGGCAACACAGCATACTCCACACGAATTTTTTCCGCAGCGTATCGGGCTAATTCATAGGACGTCGCTGCCACAGCCGCTACGCGGTCGCCGATAAAACGCATCTTCGAGCCGATCACTTGCTGATCGTAGGGCGAGGGTTCCGGGAAAGTCTGTCCAGCCTGCGTGTACCAGGTTTTTGGAGAATTTTCATGGGTTAAAACATACTCAACTCCCGGCAGGCGTTCTGCGTCACGACTGTCGATCGATACGATTTCGGCATGAGGATGTGGGCTGCGCAGAATGTAAAGATGCAGCGCGTCCGGGGCCACATAATCTTCCACAAAAGATTCTTCGGCCCGCACCAGCTGCTCGGCATCAATTTTCGGCGTGAGCTTTCCGACCACGCGATAGTCCTGTTTATATTCCGGCGTGAAATCTTCAGCTCGTTTGCCCTGGGTTACCATGTCGATCGCGTTGTAGATCTGCCGATACCCTGTGCAGCGACAAAGTACTCCGCTGAAGGCGTCTTGAATTTGTTCCCGTGTCGGATTGGGGACGACATCGAGCAAGGCCTTGGCCGCCAGCATCTGAGCGGGCGTACAATACCCACACTGCACGAGTCCAGCGTCAATAAACGCTTGCTGGATTTTATGCAGTTCCCGGCCTTTCGAAAGGCCCTCTATGGTTGTGATATTTTTCCCATCAATTTGGGAAGGAATTAACATGCAGGAGTTCACCAGCTGGCCGTCGAGGATAATCGAGCAGTTCCCGCACTTCCCTTCCTCATCGCAACCCCTGCGCACGGATCTGATCCGCAGTTCTTTGAGAATCCCAAGCACTTTTTGCCCGGCCGAGACATTAATTGTATGCGGAGTTCCATTGAGTGTGAATGCGATTTTCATAGCGCTCCCTCCTTTTGCAATTCAGCGATGATGCCTTTGAGCTGACTCTCAACAATTCGTCGTTTAACGCGCGAACTTGCCTTGATGCTTTCAGTGGGCTGCAGATCCTGCTGAACCGCCGCGTTCACCATGCTGCTTTCAATGACGGAAACGTCTTTTCCCTCGAGACAGGCTGCTCCTGATTCCGACAGCGCCATTTTTCCGGACGCCCCGCTGATCGCGACCACGGCTTCTTTGATCTGTGTACCAGCCTTTTTCCAGCCGACCGCCGTCACAATCAAGGGGAAATCAATTTTTGAAATTTTCTCCTGTCTAAAGGCCACGTTTCGATCGAGCTGTCGGATCACAATGGAACAGAGTATCCCGGATCGTGCCTGCAGCCATTGAGAAAGAGGAAGGGTTGACATCTTTTTTCCCAGAAAATATTTCACATCGGCTCGATAGGCCAGGAACACTGGTAACAGATCAGAGACAAAGAAGCGTCCTGCCGCCGTGCCGCCGACAGTTGCCATATTTCTGACATTGCGGCTGCTGAACAGGCCAGCAGCCGATGACACGGCTTTCGGAATTCCTGGATATTCCGTGAGCTCTTGAATCGTGACCATAGCGCCGATCGCCAGACTTTCTGGCGTTACGTCGATTTCATCCAGCGCAAGATTTTTAAGATCGATCAGCCCCTTTGCGCGAGGAGCAGCTCTCCAGTTCAGTATCGTTCCTCCAGCAAAAAACTGAAACTCCGGATGCGCCGCCTTCATGTCTTCGGCTTCTTGCAGGCTTAGCGGCGCAAGATACGCAAGATCTTTTCCTCCCAACGCTTGAGTCTCGAACTCCACGTCGGCATCCATCTTCGAACGAGCATTGAGCATGGCTGTTTTCCTCCTCTCCCTCTGCTATAATTAGAGAAACACTGTTAGGAACCCAGAAACAGTGTGTTATGGCAGCACACACGAATCAGACGTTGATCACCAGGATCTTCCGCAACGAAAGCCGGCAGCTTCCCGGAGGCTGGCAGTGAGTTATCGTTTCGCGCTTTGAATGGCCTTTAACACTTTTTCCTGAGTCAGCGGCAGATCGTACATTCTGATTCCAATCGCATCGTAAAGGGCGTTGGCGATGGCAGGGGCCGGGCCATTAATCGGCACTTCACCGACAGACTTGGCACCGTAGGGACCGGAGGCTTCATAACTTTCGACCAGAATCGTTTCCAGCTCCGGCATATCAAAAGCATTAAACACTTTGTAATCCGCAAAATTCGGATTCATGAGTTTTCCATGTTCAAAAACCATTTCTTCAAATAACGTAAATCCCAAACCTTGTGTGACCGCACCTTCCACCTGCCCTTCCGCCAGAACAGGATTGATCGCCACACCGCAGTCGACGGCGCTCACCAGCTTGAGTACATTGAGCCGTCCGGTTTCGGTATTCACCTCAATCTCGGCGAAATGCGCGCTAAACGGCGAAGGACTGGTTTCGGACATATTCGACGCTGTGACTGTCAATTGCTCTTTCTCGGTGTAGGTTGCGTATAACGCAACATCCCGCAGGGCAGCCCGTTCACCGCTTTCAGCGTAAATCTCTTTATATCCGCAGTGCAAGTGTTCAGGAGACAGTCCCATCATCTTCCCGGCAGCCTGCAGGATTCTTTCGCGCATGAGCTCAGCCGCTTTTTTGACGGCGCCGCCGCTGACATACGTGGTGCTGGAGGCATACGCTCCCACGTCAAACGGCGTCAAATCAGTATCTGATGAAAGAATGCTGATATCCTGCATGTCAACGCCAAGACATTCTGCCGCAATCTGGGTCAGCACCGTATCGCTGCCAGTACCGAGGTCCGTAGCGCCGACAAACAGCGAAAAACTGCCGTCATCATTAAGCTTCAACGTTGCTCCGCCCCAGTCCACCATGGCGATTCCACTCCCCTGCATGGCACAGGCCATGCCGATGCCACGCTTCACGACGCCCTCGCCAGGCTTGCCGTGTTTTTCATGCCAGCCGATCGCATCAGCGCCGCGCCTGATACATTCGTCAAGGCTGTAACTCGCCATTTTCCGTTCGTTTGGAGTCCCAAAAGGTCGGTGCGCCGGGTCGATTCCACCGGCTTTAATCATATTTTTCTGACGCAGCTCAAGTGGATCCCAGCCCAGTTCTTTCGCGATTTCGTCGAGCTGGGACTCCATGGCAAAGAAGCCCTGAATCGCTCCATAGCCCCGAAAAGCCCCGCTGACCGGTAAATTGGTGTACACGCCGTAACTTTCAAAATAAAAATTCTTTGTCGGATACAGGGGAAAAATTTTCTTTCCAGTGCTTGAGGGCAATGACAAGGCATGATCGCCATAGGCTCCGGTGTCGGCAATTACCCGCATGTCATGCGCGACGATTGTTCCGTCTTTCATAACACCGGTTTTCAGACGCACGATCTCAGGATGACGGCAATATCCAGCGTGAAATTCTTCACCCCGCGTATAGACCAGTTTCACGGGACGCCGAGTTTTCAAGGCCAGCACTGCGGTGACATCTTCACAAGACATCATGCCCTGCTTATTCCCGAAACCGCCGCCGATACGAGGCTTAATCACGCGAATGCGGCTCATCGGCATCTCCAGGAGATACGCGAGCTGACGGCGGGTATGAAAGGGAACCTGTGTACTGCTGACGATCACAAGACGTTCGTTCTCATCAAGATAGGCCATACTGCCATGCGTCTCGAGCGCACAATGCTTTTGGCGCTGTGTGCGATATTCCCGTTCGATCACGAGGTCTGCGGCTTGGAGCGCCTGTTCGACATTGCCAAGTTCAGCAGATTTATACGCAGCAATATTCCGGGACGCATCATAAATCCCAGTCGCGTCTTCTTCATCGTGAATCACTGCTGCGCCGGGCTTCATAGCCTCTTCCATGTCCAGCACGGCAGGAAGAAGTTCATACTCAACGTCGATCGCTTCCAGAGCCTGCTCCGCAGCATTCAGGCTTTCTGCCGCAACCACGGCCACTCGGTCACCGATAAAGCGTACTTTCTCATCAAGAATACAGCGATCATAGGGAGACGGCTCAGGATAACTTTGTCCGGCTTTGGTATGCCGCACCGCCTTCACATCCTTGTAGCTCAGAACCGCCTGCACACCCGGAAGAGCCTTGGCGTCTTCCGTATTGATCGACACGATTCTCGCGTGGGGATGGGGGCTGAAGAGGATTTTTGCGTGGAGTAAACCCGGAGGGGCAAAATCATCGGTATACTTGGCAGCGCCTGTGACAAGTTTCACACCATCGACTTTTTCAACTGATGAATGAACGATGCGTAATTGTTCCGTCCTCATAATTCGCCCCCCTTTTGACCGGCCACAGACATGATCGCTTCCATTTGTTTTTTATACCCAGTACAGCGGCAGAGATTGCCGAGGACCGCTTCTCTGACTTCTGTTTCCGTCGGGTGAGGCGTCTCGTCTAATAAGGCTTTTGCCGACAAAACCATCCCGGGAATACAAAACCCGCATTGCACGGCACCATGATCAAGAAAGGCCTGCTGGAGCGGATGCAGTGTTCCGTTCTGGGCCAGGCCCTCGATCGTGATGATTTCCGCCCCGTCAGCCTGCGCGGCGATCATGATACACGAGTTCACAGCTTTGCCATTAAAAATAACCGTACACGCTCCGCAATCGCCGGCACCGCAGCCGCGTTTGACCCCGGTATACCCTTCTCGGCGCAAGACATCCAGCAAACTGTCGTTTGCAGCTATTGTGAAAATTTTCTTCTCATCGTTCACGGTCACTGAAATTTTCATACGTGTCTTTTCCCCGTAAAATGACTCAAGCAGCACAGCATACTCTCACGCAACACAGCCCGATGGCCCCTGATTTGCGTCTCTGGGTCTTGGCAGAAGAACTCTCGACGTCTCACGCCATCTTTACGCATTCAGAGAGCGCCTGCCTTGTGTAGGCCCTGCTGATATCTCGCCTGAATTGGGCTCCCGCCCGAAAATTATCGATTGGATGGATATGTTGAACCACCATATCCACAGCCTGCTGCAGTCGATCTTTCGTCGGTTTCTGGCCTTCCAGACAAGCTTCGGCCTGAGGAATTCGGATCGCTGTCGGAGCCACCGCGCCCAAAGCAATCCGAACCTTTTTACAGAGTTCTCCCTGCATCAAGACAAGCGTGGTGACACTCACGGTTGAAATATCCTCATGGGTTTTCGTGTTTTTGAGAAATTTCCCTGTGGCAGCTTGATAAACTTTTGGAATAAGGAATTCTTTAATCACTTCCCCTTTCTGAAGGCGTTCCCCGCCTTTTTTGATAAAATCTGCTATTGCGGTGAAACGCTCCGTTTCTCCGGCAATTATGACGCGAGCCTCCATCGCCAGCAGCAGAGGAATCATATCAGCCCCTGACCGTCCGTCGGCAACATTCCCCCCAATCGTGGCCACATTACGAACCTGCTTACCAGCAAACCAGGAGGCGGCCTGTGCAAAAAGCCCGCCTGCAAGGGAATTCGCACATTTTGAGTGATACAAGTCCTCGATCGTCGTACACGCACCAATCCTGATGAACTCGGCATCTTCCCGAATATAGTCGAGCCCGAGCTGCAAGAGATTCACAAGATAGTCGATCTCAGGATTTTTTTCCACAAGAAGATTCGTCCCACCAGCAATGCAGACACCCTTTCCCGGGTGTTCGCGCAAGAGTGTGGACGCCTCGTGAAGAGTGGTCGGCGTAAAAAATTCTTTGGTGTTTTTCATGAGATAATTAATGTGAAATCAGCAGGGAGCATGCAAACGCCGGAGACAGAGCTATCAGAAGCAGCCTGCCCCAACCAAGAGAACGTGTTCGCTGAACACTGCCTGCAGAGCTCAAATTTGTTTCAACATAAATTTTTGCAATTATAAAAATTCATCATACGGAAGTCAAGGAAATTTTCGAGAATTCTCTCCTCCCCCTGGAGGGGAATGCTCTACTTCTGTTTTCCTGTGTTTTCCTGAGAGCTTTCAGAAAGTACTTGACAAGAATGGGAAGTCACGGCTAAGATTATTAAATTAACGTCATTTTGTCTTTGGCCGATGTTGTCCTTCCTTAAAAACAGGTTGCAGTAACGGGCCTGACAGGAAGAACGAAATCACTGCGACCTTCTTTCAGCATAAGAGGTTAGAAACACTGGGAGATGACGCATTTTTCAAAGGAGAAAAGCGATGAATCAATCGTACGAAAGCGAACGAACCCAAGAGCAACAAAAACAAGCAGGCGCAGACATTATTTATGGGCTGAATGATACTCCACCGATTTTAGAAACATTGTTTGCGGCATTACAGCATTTGTTAGCCATTTTCGTCGGGATTGTTTCGCCGACCCTGATTATCTCAGGGGCGCTTGGCCTGGATTTAGCCACAAGCAGCTATCTTGTCAGTATGGCCTTATTTGTATCAGGACTGGCGACCCTGATTCAAATTCGGAAGATTGGCCCGATTGGATCAGGCTTATTGAGCATCCAGGGCACAAGCTTTACCTTTCTGGGAACCTGCATCGGCATCGGAAAAGACGCAGGACTGTCGGCGATTTTTGGCACCTGCCTTGCAGGATCGCCGATTGAGATGATTGTCAGCCGTTTTATCCCCCATGCCAAAAAGGTGATCACTCCACTGGTGAGCGGAATTGTCGTCACGATGATCGGAGCGACGCTGATCCGAGTCGGCATCACCAGCTGTGCCGGAGGATTCGCCTCAAAAAGCGCTGGAACTTTTGGCAGTTTCAAGCATCTCGGTATGGCCGCGCTTGTGTTGTTTGTGATTATCCTGTTCAATCGGAGTAAAAATCCCTTTCTCAGAATGAGTTCCATCGTGATCGGCATGGGAGTGGGCTATATTGTGTCTGCCTTCCTGGGCTGGATCGATTTCAGCGCGTTAAAAAATCTGGAGATGCTGGCGATTCCGATTCCTTTCAAATACGGCATCAGTTTCAGCCTGTCAGGCTTTATTGCCATCCTGCTCCTTTACGTGATTACAACCATCGAATCCATCGGTGATTTAACGGCAACCTCACTGGTGTCAGGCGAACCAATCAAAGGTGATCTCTATATGAAACGCATTGCCGGCGGCGTGTTGGGCGACGGATTTAACTCTGCCTTAGCCGCAGTGTTTAACACCTTTCCGAACACGACGTTCAGCCAAAATAATGGTGTGATTCAATTGACCGGCGTTGCCAGTCGTCGAGTAGGCTACGCCATCTCCGGCCTTCTGATGCTGATCGGTATCTTTCCTGTTGTCGGCGGTGTTTTTAAACTCATGCCAGAACCGGTTCTGGGAGGAGGAACCCTTATCATGTTCGGCACGATTGCAGCAGCCGGCATTAAAATTATCAGTTCCAATGTCATTGACCGTCGGGGGCTGCTGATTATCGCAATTTCTTTCGGGTTCGGCCTTGGAGTCACATTCGAACCAGGTATTCTGGATCATTTTCCACCATTACTCAAATCGATTTTCAATTCTGGCATTACGACCGGCGGGCTTACAGCCATTCTTGCCAACATTCTCTTGCCGAAGTCATTGCGTGAAAAGAAAGTCGAACGTCTAGAAGAAGAAATCGGGATCTAAATTTATGAACAATTACCACACGCTGGGAACGCGTCTTCCCCGCATAGACGGCTACGAAAAAGTTACCGGCAAGGGGCTGTATGGTGACGACCTGAATTTTCACGGGATGCTTCATGCGGCCTGCCGTTATACGGATATTCCCGCCGGTAAAATCATACAGCTCGACATTTCACAGGCCGAGAAAATCGAAGGCGTCGCGGCGATCGCCCTGTATAAAGATATTCCTGGACAAAAACGGGTGGGCCCGATTCGGGCCGATCAATATGTACTTGCCGACGATGAAGTGTTTTTCTCCGGTGACGTCATTGCCATTGTCGCGGCCGAGACACGTGAAATCGCCGCGACAGCTGCTGAGGCCATTCAGGTCGAATACGATCCGATTGACGGCATATTCGATGTGGAAGAAGCTGTACAGCCGGGCAGCCGCCTGATTCATCCGGAATTTAAAAGTAATATCGTTGTCCATTATCCGGTCATAAAAGGCGACGTGGAACAAGGCTTTCAGCAATCAGACCAGCTCATTGAACGAAGCTATAGAACCGGTTTTCACGAACACGCGTACATCGAGCCGGAAACCGTGATGGCGGCTCCCGATTGGACGACCGGGGGCTTCCGAGTATATGGCTCCATCCAAAATCCGTACGAAACCCGTGAAGTCGTGGCAAAATTTCTGGATGTCGCCCTCAACAAAGTGAACGTGATGCCATCGATCCTGGGTGGGTCCTTCGGCGGAAAGGACGATATTGTCCACGTAATGGCCTGCCGTGCAGCGCTGCTGTCAAAAATGACTGCCAGGCCAGTGAAACTCACCAATACCCGGGAGCAATCCCTGAAAGAAAGTTATAAACGTCACCCCTACATCATGAACTATAAGGTAGGATTCATGCGGGACGGCACGTTGAAAGCGATGCAGATCGATATCCTGGCTGACAGCGGAGCCTATGCGTCACAAACCTTTTTTGTGACCTGGCGCTCTGCTGTGCAAGCCACCGGGCCGTATGAAATCGAGCATGTTCGTACTAACGTTCGCGGCGTGTACACGAATAACACCTATACTGCAGCCTATCGTGGTTTCGGCGCACCACAGGTGATCTTCGCTCAAGAATCGCTGATGGATGAAATTGCCGAAATCTGCGGGCTGTCTCCACTGGAAATTCGTCGTAAAAACGGATATACACAGGGCAGCGTCACGGCAACCGGGCAGAGGCTGTCCGGACATAAGGTCGCTCTCTCGCAGGTCATCGACGAAGCGGTTCACAAATCTGCTTATCAGAAAAAACGTGAGGAATTCAGTACCCTGAACAAGACGGCTGAACGTGTTAAATACGGAATCGGCCTTTCCTGCAGCTTCCGGGGCTGTTCTCTGGGTGCCGAAGGGCTGGATACCTCCTCTGCAATCGTCTCAGTACAGGCCGACGGCAGTATCTACCTCATGACCGGTGTCACGGAAAACGGACAGGGCCTGCAAACCACCTTTTGTCAGATGGTCTCGGAGATTTTGGGTGTGGGCCAGGAGAAACTGGTCTTTCTCACGCCGCAAACGTCTTCAATTGCCGACGGCGGACCGACGGTGGCCTCTCGCGGCACTCTCATGGGCGGCAATGCGATCGTCAACGCCGCCAATATCATCAAAGAACGCATCTTTTCAGTTATTCAGGAAGACCTTCAGGTTGCCGCTATGGAGGACACCGTCTGGAAAGACGGCTGCATTTCCAAAAAATCTTCCAAAACTGATATGCAGGCAATTCGCTTTGAAGACGCTGTTGGCAAGGCATTCCAGGCCGGATTAAATCTCTCGGCCTATGGATGGTACAAAGCGCCTGACGTCAACTGGGAAGAAGAACGGGGACATGGCAATGCCTATTTTACCTTTGTGTACGGCTGTCAGATCGCTGAAATCGCAGTGGATACCCATACCGGAAAAATTGAAGTGCTTCAGATCACCGCAGCCCATGAAGTCGGACAGGTGATCAATCGGCTTGGCGCTGAAGGACAGGTGTTCGGCGGTGTCACGCAGGGAATGGGCTACGGCATCTTTGAGGATTACGATATTCAGCACGGCGTGGTCAAATCAGTCAACCTGGATACCTACCTCCTTCCGACAATTAAGGATATCCAGAACATCAATCCGATATTCGTAGAAAATCCCGACAAGAACGGGCCTTTTGGCGCTAAAAGTCTGGGGGAACCGACTCTGGAGCTTACGGCTGCCGCGCTTAATAACGCACTGAGCTTTGCAGTGGGGACACGTTCATACCAAATCCCCCTGACCTTGGAACAGGTCTATTTGGGCAAAAACCTGCGCAAACCAGTGCGGCAGAGTGAAGTGCGCGCAGAAGTGTGTAAAATCGATCACACGGCCTATGGCGGCCACAAACACAGTTCCCGCGTCAACAAAGTGAAAATGACGACTCCGGCAAGCTTACAAGAGGCGCTTGCGCTGCTTGCGACAGGAGCGTTCCGCATTATTTCCGGCGGAACTGACGTGGTGATTGAAGCGCGTATGCGCGATGAAGCGCTCAATTTGCTGAATATTTCGAATCTCCCGGAATTAGCCCGGATCAGCGAAGAAGAGGACGCCATCAGCATTGGCGGAGCAGCCACATTCAGTTCCATTATCCGACATGAATCACTGCAACAACACGTTCCGCTCTTTGTGCACGCCTGCTCTACTGTCGGGTCCACACAGATTCGTAATCGTGGTACGGTCGGTGGGAATCTGGTCAATGCCGCGCCTTGCGCCGATGCCTTACCGCCGCTCATTGCGTATCACGCAAAGCTGCGACTCCAGTCGGAAAACGGGCTACGCGAGATTGACGCAGCGGATTTCACCATCAAACAGTATCACACGCAGATCCGTCCAGACGAAATTCTTGCAGAAATCGTCCTGCCGAAACCACATGAAAAATTCTATTACAGTTATTTTCAGCTTGGACGGCGGAATGCGCTCAACATCACCCGTTTAAGTCTCAGCGCATTGCTCTCTTTTGATGAGAACGGGAAAATAAAGACCTGCCGCCTTGTTGACGGGGCCATGTTCAGCCGTCCGCAGCGTTTGACTCCAGTGGAAAATGTGCTGCGGGGAAAGGTGCTGAATGACGAGACGATTTCCGCTGTCAGAGCGCCTCTGGCGGATATGATCGAAGCTGCCATCGGCAAACGCTGGTCCGCCGAATATAAAAAACCGGTCTTCATTGATATTTGCCAGGATCTGCTGCGGGATATACACGGGCAAATTTGTCACTAAAGACAACGAGACTTCACATTATGAAAACTTTACATTTTACCGTAAACGGCAGGCCGGTACGGCTTGAGCTAGATGACTCGATGAGACTCATCGATGTGTTGCGCGAAAAGCTGAACCTCACCGGCACAAAAGAAGGCTGCGGTATCGGGGAATGCGGGGCATGCACGGTCATCTTAAATGGCGACGCAGTCTGCTCGTGCCTGATTCTTGCCGGCCAACTGGAAGGCGCTGAAGTAGAAACCGTCGAAAATTTAGCGCAAGACGGTGTTTTATCCAGCTTGCAGCAGGCTTTTTTAGAGCATGGCGCAATTCAGTGCGGTATCTGCACACCGGGTATGCTTATGAGTGCGAAAGCGCTCTTGGATCGAAATCCGCATCCCACGGAAGAAGAGATTAAAACGGCCCTGGAAGGCAACTTATGCCGCTGCACAGGCTACTTCCCCATTGTACATGCGGTCAAAGATGTTGCCAATCATGCACTCTCTCAATCAGGCTAGACGGCACTCATCATTAGCGACATGTTCGCAGGTGCCGGACGTGCGGAAACGTCGTTTTCACTCTGAAAGCCGCATGTTAACACGTCCGGCACATTCTGCAAAACAGCACGATCACATAAAAGTTTTCAGCTTCCTCTTTGTTGATCCCCTTCAGCCCTGTTTACATGCAGGGCTGCCAGCCCGACAAAAGGACACAAAAAGAATCACTCCGCTTGCAAGAAACAGGCTTCCGGAAATCCATTGAGTTGTCAACAGGCTTCCGGGAGCACTGCCTGCTTCATCCCGATAAAAATCGACGCCAAAGCGCAGCAGCGAACTGAGCAAAAGATACAGCAGAAACGGTTGTCCCGGTTTTAACACGCTTCGGTTCCCTGTCAGGACGAGCGGGACAATGCAGAGAACACTCAAAACACCCTCATACAACTGGATGGGATGGCGAAATGTCCCATGCAGCCATACTCCCCACGGGACGCTTGTGCTCATACCGTAATCGCAGCCATTCAACAAGCAGCCCAAGCGCATAAAAAACATCGCGAGTGCCAGGCCGGGTGCAAACGCATCTGCCAAGCGGAGAAGCGGAAGCTTATAGGCACAGGCCGCCCACGCTCCGCACAGAGCTCCGCCCAACAAACCGCCATGAAAAGAGAAACCGCCGTCCAGGGCTTCCAGACGGCAGAGATGCTTGAGGCTGATATCGTCAGTGCCGTTCTGAAAAAAGGCCCAGAAAAAGAGCCGGGCACTGAGAATCGCTCCGAGAAAGGCCCATAACGCGACTTTTACCAGCACAGCGTGTTTGAGTCCAAAACGCTCCGCCTCACGAGCAGCGAGCCAAAGCCCTGTCATGAATGCAAGCGCCATCAGCACTGTCTGTGTATAAAGTACGACACCAGGGATTTCAAAGAGGATGGGGTACATGGGGGAGAGTTTCCCGGAAGCGCAGGATCAGAGGCTCCAGGAAACTTTCAGGTCTTATTTTCGTCCTTTCCGCTGGAAGATAAGGCCAAAAGGCACGACCATTCCCAGCAGCAAGGCCACATTTTTCCAATTTTGCGGTTTCGCCCCCAGCTCGGCAAATTTTGCTGTTTGCGCTCCAAAGCACGCATGACCCGTCCTCTGCTTTGAATCTGTTTTTCCAACTCGTTTCCAGAGCAATTGGCCTTCAGTTAAGGCAGTGACTTCTTTATTCATGTACCAGATCACATCTTGAATCGCACAATTACTATAGGATTCGGCTTTCCCGATCCGAATCATCCGTTCGATCTGGCTGTCCTGTCTGATGAACCTGACATATTCACTGCTTTCATAAGGAACCCCCATCTTTTTCATGAGAAACACGTGTAACAACTTTTTTTTAGTTGAGCCCGGGGCATTGTAAGCGATATCGTCAGCCGCGACAACCGTCGTAAGCCCCTGATCTCTGGGGCCTAACACGGCTCCGGTCATGACAGAAGGAACAGAAGCGGCAGCTGGGAGCGAAAGAGTCACATAACAGGTACATGAGGCGAATTGAGGCTGCGGAACCGAGCGATCGATTTCAGGAAAGGCCGTGTAAAACACCTCCTCAGCTTCCTGACTCAAGGCAACACTGCCCTGAGTATAAAACAAAATGGCCTGCTGAATACTTCTATGTCCTCCCCCTGTACGATTTCCAGTACGGATAAGCTGTTCAGCCACATGGTCATGATCGACTAAAATCAGTTTCCAATAGCCCCGTTCATGCCGATAGTTATATTCCGATTCCTCTTGCCCGTATCGTGGAACCGGTGAGATTCCCCGACTATCGATTGGATACTGGCTTTGGCGGGAATTATCCGATGCAGGACGTCCTGAAAGCAGAATCTGGTAGGCCTGTGGGCTGAGAGAATGCGGGACAGCGTCTCGAACAGCGTAAATACCGTCCGGATCAATGTCCTGGTACACGATAATATCGAAGATCTTTCGCTCTCCCGGCTCCAGGCGTAAGGAGACATCCTGCCCAATGATCAGATAAGGAGCGTAGGGACCGGTATTCGATGTCTTGGCAACATCCCCAATCTCGAGCGAAAAGCTCTGATCGGTCGACTCAGGGTTAAAAATATACACCTTGGCAACCTGGGGGCTTTCTGTGTCATTCCATCGGATTTGCCAGTCAAGGGCTGCCTCGCTTAGTCCGAAGAATCCGAAGACACAGACCCCTGCAAGCGCTATCATCACATATCTTTTCATCCTCATCCTCCTGCATGATCTTAAAGAATATCGGGAAACTGATTGACAAAAGTTCATGCCTATCGTAAACCTAACTGTAGGTATAGCTGGAAAATATGAGCAAGTCAAGAAAAAATATCTTCATAACAATGCAAAAATCCAATATCCCGAGTATAAAAAGACGCTTTGCAGGCAGTGCTCTGATTGTTATCCTGCTTCTCGCAAGCCTCACTGCCGAGGCTGAATTGATCGAAAAAATCGTCGCGATCCTTGATGGAGAACTGATCTTGTTAAGCGACATTCAACAAGAATTGGAAAATCCGGTGGCTCAGGTCCTCGCCGATTTCGATGAAAACTCTTTGCAAGAAGAAGACGTGCTAACCTATGTGATCGAACGAAAATTACTGCAACAGGAAATCCAATACCTTGCAGCCCCTAAAGAAAAAACGCTGACCAAAACAATAGTCTTGGAATACATCAGCAAAACTTTCGGGCATCGTACCCTCGAGGACCTCCAGCAAAAACTCCTCACACACAGGATTTCCGATCGAGATCTGGAAGAAGAGTTACGACTCTATATGAAAGGCATCAATTATATTCGTCGAAAATTCCGCTTCAAGGCTGATATCGACAATCCGGACATTGTCCTGAAGCTCTTTCAAAAATGGCTGGAAGACCTGAAAGCAAAGGCAACGATCCAGGTGCTCGATACCGACGGTCGGTCATTGTAATTCCAGCCCCAGCACGCGGCAGGCCAAATTCAGAACATCGGCATAGTCGGCGGGCAGAATCAGATGATGATTCCCCAACGGGCGCTCTCGCAATGCCGTTGCAGCGTCCGGCCTCAAAGCGACTTCGATTTGTGTACGGCAGGCCTGTGTAAGTTGTGGGCGCTCCAGCACTTCTGCTCTCGTGAGAAACGCTTTGGTCAGAGTCGCATCCAGACGAAACAGCAAGACATCATCCGCCTCCCACTGCCCTCGAATCGCAGTCCCTTGACCGGTTTCAAAATGCGTGACGATCGAAAAATCACGCAACAGGTTTAGCGGCGCAGTACAGTGGGCGAAAATCGCGTGTGAGTCTCCAACGTGCACTGTGTTCGCTATCCAGGGGACCAGCCCTGTAAGCGCCCTCACCAGCATCATTCCTGTCGCGCTGCAAATATCACCTTCACAGCCGGCAGGAAGACCGTCGGTATTCAACTGCGCCAGAGGCAGGCAGGCTGTCACGGCATGTTCCACCACCAGCGAGAAACATTCCACCGTAATGGCATCCAGTCTCTGTGTCCGAATGCAATTTCTCAAGACTCGGTACACTTTTGCAGTATCCTGCAAATTAAAATGCGAGCTGTGAAAATTCTCAAACAAGGCTGTATCCGCGTCTTGTTCCTGAAAGTTTTCCAGGCTGTTCCACGGAAAGCGTTGCAACTCAATTCCGAGTTTTTCCTGCAGGCGTTCAGGGGCAATCGTGGATGCCGCCAGCCATTCCGAGACCTCGCCGATCAATCCCAGGCGCTGGCCCTTTAGACGATGCAGGCCATCCATTACCTGGGTGAATTTTTTTAAAAACCCAGCAGTTTCAGGCTGATCGTAATCGAGCAGCACTGTGCGGATCCCGCGCTGATTCGCGTAGGCTTTCACTTCAGTTGCTGAGGCAAAAGAATTGCCTTCTTTACAGGCCAGCAGCACATAGAATTTATCTGGTTTGAGCATGTCAACCGCCAAAGCTTCCGAGCCGCCAGACAGAAAAAACAACAGCTCGGCTTCTGTATTGACAATCTCCACGCATTCAACATCGACCAGAGACAGCAGTTTTGCTTCTCCTTCTTTACACTGATCCGCTCCAGCCCCACGATGTGCCAGCAACGCTGCCTTTAGACGTCTCATCTTCGGCTTCTTCTTTTTCGTTCGATTTTTCATAGCATATTTCTTCTTCTGCTGCCGTCTCAGTGTTATAGAACACGATCTGTCAGAAATCGGCATTCTCTTCAAAAAAAGCGACTCTTTTTGTGTTTAAGATATCCTTTGCTGCGCATACACGGACGCCGCTCATCTGTCAAGAGCTTGTTCGTAATTTTTCTCGAGAAAAACATGCATGGCTGTTGTGCCAACAGTCGCGACATGGGTCTTTCCGGAATACGTCCGGAGTCTGGGCCAGGAGAAGAACATCGCTTAACGCGTATTCGATCCAGAACATGGCTTACGGTCGTCCGCCGCAAACCACAGCTTCGGCTTTAATCTGCAAATCGGAAGATCAGCGAATGCCCTGAATCAGCAACCGGCGCAAAAGGGTGGAGGGAGCAAGAACGATCGGCCACTTTTTACGTCCGGGTTCAGCCCTGGCGTATGCTATGTGAAAGGATCTTTGAAAGCTTACTAAGGATCAGCTGCTGAATGGATTTGATCTCTGACACGTTCTGAGAACACATCCGGCAGCCGGAACAATTCTCACTTCCAACTGGAGGGCATCGCATCCCCAGTTGGTCCGAAGTCAATCTGGGGATGCCTCACTTCGTCTGCCGTGCAGTAACTCCGCTTCACGCCGGAACCGTTGAGATAGGCAGAAAAAATCCCTCGGCCGTCCCTGCTTGTCAGGGAAGGCTGAGACAGACGGCAGCAAGTTCGCGCGGCAAAGAGCTTACATATCAAGATTTTTGTCAATCTTTTCAAGCTCTAATCGCGCCAAGGCCAAATTACTCTTCCCTCTATCCAAAATGAGATACAAAAATACTGTCGTGCTTGAATGGAGCATGCGGATGAGATGATATTGTGCTTCTAAGGTAATCAGAATGTCCTCAATCTTATCTTCGATGCCGAGTTTGTCCCGCACCTTTTTTTTCGCCCGCACGACTTCGGTGTTTCCGGCGGCGGCAAGTTGCATATTAATGCGACCGCCCCCCTCTGTACCCAGGCACATCCCGGACTTAAAATCCACTAACGCTACTCCAATTGCTCCATCGATCTGCATTGCCTTCGCTAATGATTCACTGATATTTGCCATTGAACCAGCCTCCAATCATATCTTACGACTTCACTGAGTTACTGAGTTAATGTACATAGATCCTACTTTCCATTCCATGTATTCTCAAAAACAAATTTGTGTCAAGTCAATATTTACAACGTCCATTTTTGCAAGAAGTCAGGCAAGCGATTCACGCGCGACAAACGTACACCTGAATGGGATCGCAAGCACACAAGGCTCTCTGACATCAAAAAAACTCATAAAATTTCTTGACAAAAAAATCATGGTAATCGATTACCTCACAGTAACCGATTACCATCGCATACGATCAGACCTTAAATAAAATCTCATGGCGAGAGTCACCCTAAAAGATATCGCAGCTCAGGTTCACACCTCACCCAAAACAGTCTCAAAAGCTCTGAACAATCAACCCGGAGTCAGCGAGGAACTGCGGCAAAAGATAAAAGACATCGCCAGAGAGATGTATTACATTCCAAATCCTTTTGGAAAAGGGCTCAGCGGGAAGCCACCCAAAACAATCGGGATTATCGTACCGGATAATGTCAACCCATCGTATTCCCTCATGCTTCGAGGAATGGAAACGAAAGCTGCAGCCTTGCGCTACAGCATTATTTTAGGAAATTCCAATGAGGATATTGAACAGGAACGAGCATTAGTCAACGTATTGCTGGGAAAACATGTGGACGGCGTGATCGTCTGCCCGACCTACTATCCCGAAGCCAGCCCTAACGTCAAAATTCTGCAGCAGTTCAACATGCCGTATGTGCTCCTGAATCGTGATCTTCGCGGGCAGCAGCATCCCTGCGTCAAAACGGATAACGTTCTGGCAGCCTGTCTGGCAGGGCGATATTTACTTCGTAAAGGGCATTTACAGATTATTCATGTAACACGTCAACATTCCGTCCCGGCTGTTGAAGAACGAATAGAAGGTCTGAAAAAAGCCTTTGACGAACAGAACATTCCATTTCGGGACGAACAGATATTCCGGTGCTGCGAGATCAGCATTGAAAGCGGCTATCATGCGGCTCAGACGATTTTGCAACAGCACAGCGACTTTGACGCCGTGCTGGCCTTTAATGATATTATCGCTTTCGGTGTGATGAAGGCACTGCGGGAAGCGCAGTTGCGGATTCCTGACGATGTGGCAGTCATGGGATTCGACAACCTTATTTTTTCCGACATCTGCCTGCCACCGCTGACAAGTGTCAATCAAAACCTTCATGCTATTGGGACCGCTGCTATGGAACGATTATTGCAGCAAATCGAAGGGGAAGAAGCTCTCACACTGACCGAAGTGCCTGAGCCTTATATTGTCGAACGGGAATCGGTATAAGCCCGGATTTTGACCTGACAGCTTTCCAGAAACTCTCAGGTCTCCACAACAAGGAGGAAGACGCTATGGCAACACTTTTTTCACACGGAGGGCCGACAGTCTCCATCGATCAGCAAGAAAAAGAGCGCAGCATGCGGAACATTCTTGGAAAGATTATCGAACAACTCGGGACAGTCCCGAAACGTGTCCTGCTGCTGCCGCCCGACATGAGCCGCTTTCATTCGGACGCCGGGAATTTAATACAAATCATCTACACATATTTTTCTCCTGAAACACAGATCGACATTATGCCCGCCATTGGGACACACTATGCGATGACTGAGGAAGAAATCCGCGAGATGTACGGAACTGAAATTCCTCTGGACTGTTTCAAAGAGCATGACTGGCGAAATGAGGTGACGGTTTTGGGGGAAGTCCCACCAGAAAAAATTCGCGAGTTCTCCGAAGGCGCACTGGAACTCTCGATGGAAGTCGGTGTCAACAACATCTTGTTGGAAGGCAATTACGATCTGATTCTTTCGATCGGTCAGATCGTGCCGCACGAAGTGATCGGCATGGCAAATTTCACCAAAAATGTTTGCGTGGGCGTGGGCGGAGCGGACATGATCAATAAATCCCATTTTCTCGGTGCAGTCTACGGTATGGAAAAAATCATGGGACGCATAGACACCCCGGTTCGGAACGCTCTGGATCACGCGTTCCACAGTTTTCTCGGCGGATTACCGGTTTTTTTCATCATGACTGTGATGGCTAAGGAACAGGATCAACTCGTTATGCGGGGACTGTTCTGTGGCGATAAAGATGGTGAAGCCTTCCGCATGGCAGCCCGGCTCAGTCAGCAAGTGAATCTGGACTTACTGGACGAACGAGTCGATACAATGGTCGTGTATCTCGATCCGTCGGAATTCAAATCCACCTGGATCGGCAATAAAGCTGTATACCGTACACGTCTGGTCATGGCTGACGGCGGAAAGCTGATCATCCTGGCTCCCGGTTTAAAAGAATTTGGTGAAGATCCGGAAAACGATCGCTTAATCCGAAAGTACGGCTATCGCGGAACACCAGCAACCTTAGAGGCTGTCAAAGAAAACGAAGAACTCCAAAAGAGTCTGGGCGCGGCCGCGCACCTGATTCACGGGTCCAGTGAAGGACGGTTCAGCATTACGTATTGTCCTGGCCCCGGAGTCAGCCAGGCAGCGATCGAATCGGTCGGGTATCAGTATGCGAACTATGATGACATGATCGCGCGCTATAATCCGAAACGCCTGCAAGACGGATGGAATACCATGGCTGACGGCGAAAAGGTTTTTTACGTCAGCAATCCGGCCCTGGGCTTATGGGCGCTGAAAGAACATTTCGAAGGCTGAACATCGTTCATACATTATCACCAGACGGTCGAAGCTGTTACGGCTTCAACCGCCCGGAACAGGAGGAGAGCAACAGCATGAAAACTTATTCATTTGACGACCTGAAAGGGAAGGTATGTGTCATTACCGGCGGAGGAGGAGTGATCGGCACCTCCCTGGCAAAAGGCATCGCAACGACTGGAGCCAAAATCGCGATTCTCGATGTAGTGCAGGACTTTGCCGACAAGACTGCCGCAGAGGTGTCGAAAATCCCTGGAGCCTCCGCGATCGGAGTGGCTGCCAACGTGTTGGACAAGGAATCGCTCAACAACGCTAAAAAAGAAATCAATCAACAACTCGGCAAGATCGACCTCCTGCTCAATTGTGCCGGAGGGAATTCCCCAAAAGCCACAGCTCAGGTGGAGATGATGGAAAATAGCGATCTTGCCAATCTGGAGAAAACATTTTTCGGACTGCAGCTGGAGGGCTTTCAAAAAGTTTTTGACCTCAATTTTCTTGGAACAGTACTCCCCACGATGGTCTTTGCGCTTGATATGCTCGATCAGGGAAAGGGAGTGATTCTGAATGTTTCGTCCATGAGCGCTTTGAAGCCCTTAAGCAAAGTGCCTGCATACTCTGCCGCAAAAGCAAGCATTAATAATCTCACCGAATGGCTGGCAACCCATTTTGCGAAAACGAATATTCGTGTCAACGCAATTGCTCCGGGTTTCTTCCTGACGACGCAAAATAAATTCCTGTTGGTTGACGAAGAAAGCGGAAAATTTACGACGCGTGGACAAAAAGTCATTGACGGGACGCCGATGGGACGTTTCGGCGATCCAGAAGAATTGTGCGGCACCGTGCTCTATCTTTTATCCGATGTTTCAGCCTTTGTTACCGGCGTTGTTATCCCTGTTGACGGCGGTTTCAATGCCTATTCAGGGGTCTAGTATTCAGAGCTCAACATCTTTGAGTCCTGGGACTTGCCTTGGTCCACGTCGGGCGAGTCCTTCTCAAGCCCCTCAAACACGTAACCATTTACAGACCTGCAGGAGAGTATCGTATGAGTCTTGAACTGAGAAAAGCGTATACATATTGTCTCGTCATCCCGACAAGCATGGGAGTTCGCCTCACTCCGGCCAACGGCCAGCCAGTGCATTTCGGAGGCACGTTCAACATCCAGGTGACCAGCGCCGAATCAAACGTCGGAACCGTGTCGTCCTATCTGGGGTTGCCGGTCAAGATCCTGACGACTTTTGTGAAAGGCAGCCCGATTGCCCGCTTAATCAAAGACGATCTGGCAAGCCGTCACATGGATTACGAAGGTAAAGACGTGGAGCCGGACGGCCCCTGGGGAGTGCGTCATCAAATCAATATTGCCGACACCGGGTACGGCTCACGGGGTCCTCGCGTCTATAACGACCGCGCTGGTGAGGTCGGAAGAACGTTAAATGTCAAGGATTTCGATCTGGAACGGATTTTCGGACAGGACGGTGCGCAAATCGTCCACATGTCTGGTCTGATTGCTGCTATGTCACCGGAAACCGGAGAGTTCTGCCTCGAAATCGCCAGAGCTGCCCAAAAATACGGCACACGCATTTCCTTTGATCTGAACCATCGCGCGTCGTTCTGGAAAGGCCGCGAAAAAGAGTTGTCTAAAATTTTTACTGAAATCGCGGGCCTGGCGGATATTCTTGTTGGAAACGAGGAAGATTTTCAGCTTTGCCTCGGCATCGAAGGGCCGGAAGCCGGCGGAAAAGATTTGGCTGCGAAAATCGAAAATTTCAAAGGCATGATCAATCGGGTCAAAGCCGCCTATCCTCATCCTTCAGTCTATGCCACGACTCTGCGCCAAGTCGTTGACGCCAATAAGCACATGTGGGGCGCAATTCTCTCGGAAGGTGACAATTGGCATGTGGTCGAACCGCGTCCGATTACGGTCCTCGATCGTATCGGCGGCGGCGACAGCTTTGTCGGAGGGATGCTGTATGCGATTCTAAAGGGTTGGGAACCTGAAAAATGGGTCCAGTTCGGCTGGGCCAACGGCGCATTGACCACGACCTTTCTGACTGATTACAGTCAACCAGCCGACGAAGAACAGATCTGGAGTATCTGGGCGGGCAACGCACGGGTAAAACGATAAAACTCATCATAATATTAAGGAATATCGCGAAGACGCGGCGGCGGAAAAATTGTATCCTTTGTGAAAATTTTTCCGACGGTGTTGCGTCTCCGCGCTACACATGTTATGAAAAAGGCAGATATCGGAGTCGTCGGACTCGCCGTGATGGGGGAAAACCTCATTCTGAACATGGAAAGTAAAGGCTTTACGGTTGCCACATATAACAGAACCGTTGAAAAAGTTGATAAATTCGTGGAAGGCCGCGCCAAAGGCAAAAATATCATCGGCTGCCACAGCATCGAAGAGCTGGTGGACAATCTGGAACGGCCACGCCGCGTGATGCTAATGGTGAAAGCCGGTGCTGCTGTCGATGCCTTCATCGACCAGATTCTTCCGCACTTAGAAGACGGCGATATCATCATTGACGGCGGGAATTCACATTTTCCCGATACCATCCGCCGGGTCGAAAAGGTCGAGAAGGCTGGGAAACTTTACATCGGAACCGGCGTCTCCGGCGGTGAAGAAGGCGCCTTGACCGGCCCTTCGATTATGCCGGGCGGATCGCCGGCCGCCTGGGAGCATGTCAAGCCAATATTTCAAAAAATTTCCGCCCATACCAGCGACGGCGATCCCTGTTGTGACTGGGTCGGCGAAGGCGGAGCCGGTCACTTTGTCAAAATGGTGCACAACGGCATCGAATACGGCGATATGCAGCTCATCTGCGAAGCCTATCAGTTGATGAAAGAGCTGATTGGCATGTCTGCCGATGAAATGCACGAGGTCTTTGCAGAATGGAATGCCGGTGAACTCGACAGTTATCTGATCGAGATTACCCGCGACATTCTGGCTTACAAGGATGAAGACGGCGAAGCCCTCGTCGACAAAATTCTGGACACCGCCGGCCAAAAAGGCACCGGGAAATGGACCGGGATTGCCGCGCTGGACGAAGGTGTCCCCTTAACGCTGATCGGTGAAGCGGTCTTTGCGCGCTGCCTGTCAGCGATGAAAGAAGAACGTGTGGCCGCCTCAAAAATGCTGTCCGGGCCCACCCCGACCTTTAACGGTGAGAAAAACGCCTTTATCGAAGACATCAAATACGCATTGTATGCCTCTAAAATTGTTTCTTACGCTCAAGGCTATACGTTGATGCAGGCTGCTGCAAAAAGCTATGGCTGGAATTTGAACTACGGCGGCATCGCGCTGATGTGGCGCGGCGGTTGCATTATCCGCTCCGTCTTTCTCGCCAAGATTAAAGAAGCCTTTGATACTAATCCCACCCTGAGCAATTTGCTACTGGATCCGTTCTTCAAAGACAAAGTCGAAGCTGCTCAAACCGGCTGGCGCCGTGTGGTTGCCAAAGCGATGGAGCAAGGCATTCCGGTCCCGGCTCTTTCAACGGCTCTCTGCTACTTCGACGGCTTCAGAACCGAACGCCTTCCTGCCAACCTGCTGCAGGCCCAGCGGGATTATTTCGGCGCACATACCTACGAGCGAATCGACAAAGCGCGCGGAGAATATTTCCATACTAACTGGACTGGTCGCGGCGGTGATACGGCTGCCTCGACGTACGTGGCCTAACTGTTTCAGGGTTCAGTCTGTCACATTCGATGCCGACGACTGAACCCTGAATTCTACGAACTGTCCGTTTTCAGCAGCTCATCATCCTTCAGCGCATCCTCAGGCAGCAGATCACAAACATTTTTCATTTTTTGCTTGACTGCATTTTTTGCAAGAATCAAGAATTATCATATATGGTTTACAAACCAGTAGTCATTTCGTCAAGACTCTATCCGGTAATTGTGCCTCGTTATCAAGGAGAAAACAGCATGTTACAGTTAAAGATCCATAAAAGTGTCGTGTTTCTCAGTCTCCTTCTCAGCCTCATATATTTCTCACTCTCTGCCAATGCTCAGGAAGACGTCGTTCAGATTGCCTCGACAGGCCTGCCTGTCACAGCGGCGCAAGAGGATACCCTTCCTCAGGGAGCCGTTGTCCATCTCCGAGTCAATAATCTGGAACTCTTGCTGGAAAACATTGATACCTTGCTGACGAGTTTCGTTCCGGAGCAGGCTGCTCCACCTGAGTTTCAAGCGTTTCTGCAGTCAGAACATCCATTTTTAGCCTTTTTGACCACACAAATGTTTGGCCGGGAAATGCCGGCCAATTCGCTTTCAACGATGTTCGGAATTTCCTTACATGCACCGCTCAGCTTTTCATTCTATCCGATGGATCCGAGACAAGGCTTTGTCCTGAGCGTTCCGATTGCTGATTTTCAAGGGTTTACCGAAATGCTTCATAATATCTTGCAGCCTGACACGTTGAGTCTCGAAAGTGCTGAAGGAATGAATTACTACTCCATTCAGCCAGGGATATCTTATATGCCTGAAGAGATTTATCTGCTCACCTCCGATACGCAGGCTTTCTTCTGTGCTTCGCTGCAAACAGCCCAAATGCTTGCCAATGGCGGTGTTGAGAAATTAAACTCCGAATCGCTGTACCATAAGGGCATCGAGAAGTACGCCGGGCACGATCTGCTTGTGCTGCTGAGTCCGGCCTTTATCAAAGCACAAATCCCACTGATACAAGATTCCCTTTCAGGAGCATTGGAGCCACTGTTCCAACAGCTGCGTACGGCGATCAGACAGAGCACCGAAGAGTATCGTAGCGTGAATATACGCTTACGCTGGCAATTTGGTGTTGAGAATCTCGATCAACTTCTCGATTTTATCGAAGCCTATACAACAGCGTTTTATCAGACCGGTCTGGAGTGGGTTGCCCGCCGGCTGCAAGAACTCGATGGCTTAGCTCTTGCAATCGATCTCGATCGGAGCATTCAGCAGCTATCAACAACACTTTACACGCAGGATGTGAAGCCTGAACATTTTGCCGTGCCGCTGCCGCTTCCCGAGATCAAAAACGCTCTCGCTGCTCTGCCGGGCAGTAAATTTGCTGTCAACATCACCGGGCAGACTCAGCCCTATTCGCCATCCCGCTTTCTCCAGGATTTCCTCTTTGCCGCTGAACAAGAGCTGAAAAAGCGGAAATTACCGCTCCAGACATTCTCTGCCCTGAAGCAAGTCATTGCTGAACAGCAGCACATCACTCCGCTGAGCTCCAAAACTCCCTGGACCATGAGCACCATTCTGACATCTACTGAGGCGCTCCCCTGGGAAGATTCTGACAGCTTAACAGATCTCCTCGTGCAAATGATGGACATTCCTTTGTCGCTGCCCTTGCTGATGGGCACCAAAATGATGCCTGAAATGGAGATCACGCAGGTAAAATCCCATTTTGAGGACATGGCCAAGACGAAAAACGCCAACGCCCTGACGCTCCAGGATTTTTATGCCCGGCTTGCGCTGACACAGCCATTCTTCGAAGGTAGCAGCACGTTTTACAGTAGTGATTATGACGAAGGAATCACTGCCCTGGTGTTCGAAAATAACTATCGCACCCGGCGTGGCTATTTCGGCTATCAGCAACATGAGTGGATCAATCGTCGTATCATCTTGTCTGAAAATAAAAACGGCTATACCTATCTTTACGACTTTCTTCCGGATGAAGAAATTCAAAATGCCCTCATACACGCCGATCCAGAAGCAATATCACCAGCTTTGCTGGAACTGTTCGACCTTGTTCCGAAAGATGCGAACAGCGTGAATATGCTGAGAGTACTCCCGGCCGTTTCGAACGGAATTTATGCGCTGACAATATTTGAACAGATCGCCTTTCAAGAACTCGATCGATTTTTGAAACATGCAGAGGAGATTCTCAGTGATCTAGAAGGCGATGCTGTCGAAGAAGCGCTTTTAAGAGCAGGAATCGCCATTCCGGTACTGGCAATGCAGTTGAAACGTGACGACGACAACGGGAGCTTGTATTGTGTGTTACCGGGCGGTCTATACTACCCGCGATCGTCTGTGGCCTCAGTTGTCCAGGAACTGTTCAACGATTTTAACGAAGGGCTTGATCGAGTCGGCGGCAGCCTCGCCTTCAGTACCGTGAGAGCCGGTGAGCTCGAATATACAGCCCTGCAACGCAGCGATGGGGTGGCTCTGCTGATGAAGACCTTAGGAAACAAGGTGTTCGAGAAATACTTCAGCACACCTGACGGAATAAATCGACTTGTCTCGCAGCTCACCCATCCCAAGGATCGCGCCATCGGCACAGATACGCTCCTGTTTACAAATGCTTTATGGGAAGATATCCGAAAGCTCCTCGAAGATTCTGGAGATGAAGACCTGCGTGAACTGGCTGACATTCTCGTGCCTCTGGAAGACACGGAGGGGGCAACAGAGTAGAGGGCAGACTCTTCATGTCGAAAAGGAATCCAGAATTCTCAGACAGTGTAGCGCTGTCTGAGAATTTTTTGATCCACGCCGTTTGCAGGCTCAGTACAATTCCCTGCCAGTGCTGCTCATCGTGAGTTTGCCATGTTTGACGCCTTTGGTGCCGATTAAAACATCTGCCAGGCTTTCGATGGTTTTGCTCTGCCCTTTCAGAATCAGGACTTCCAGGCAATTGTGGGCATCAAGATGAACATGGATCGTTGAAATGATATTTTGATGACGATCGTGCTGGAGTTTGGCGAGGCGGTCGTTGAGTTCACGGAACTCATGATCATAGACCAGGGTCAGTGTACCGACCACTTCTTCATCACGCTGTGTCCACGCATATTCTACCAGGCGATCCCGGATCAGATCGCGGATCGCTTCTGAGCGGTTGGCATAACATTTTTCCGTAATCATCTCATCGAATTTCTCAAGCAGTCTGGCATTTGCAGAAACGCCAAAACGGATCGAGTGCTCTGTTTTTTTAGACCTCATGATCGCGTTCTGAACGGAGTGTTGGAGTCCTGAGAACTTGATTCGTCTACAGACCGCCAGCGCAGGAACTCACCACTCCCTTCTTTTCACTTCATTACTCTGTCGACTTTGATTTATGCGTCAAAACCAGCCGGCAGCTCCGAATTCATAAACGATCTCGGAATTTTGTAACATCCAGGAATGATTCAACATACTCTTTTAGCGCAGTCAGTGGAACGAGTGGAGAAGATTTCAAGAGCGCAGCTTGCCCCTCTCCAAGCATCGCTGAACGATTCTCGATGCTCAATGCTTTGCGAATCAAGATGAGCAGATCTTCGTCGTAGAATTTACTCAGGCTCGGGAGACTTCGATCGTATTCCCAAGCTTCCTTGTCAAAGGATGAAGCAGCCCGGCTGGCCTTTGATGCTGCAACTTTCTGCAGTTTTTGAATGGTATCTTGCAACATCTCGGATAAGACCAGGATCTCGAATTCAGCCAAGCCCGGAGTGCGTTGAAGATAGTCTTCTACAATAGCTTGCACCTCTTGCAGGAGTAATTGAGCATCATCTAAATGTTTCACTGAGAGAAGTCGCAATTCGCCGACAGGAATTCTCGTAAATTCCAGGAAAAGCTGCCCGATCGCAAATTGCCGATAGTGCAACGCATCCTTGACCTTGTCCACTGCGTCATTGATGCTTGTCAGATTTAAGGACACATCAAGATGCTCTCTCTGGCTGGCCAGAAAGTCGGCAATCTCATTAAACAGAACCTGGCAAAGCATCAAGATTGTTGAGGCGTTCTCTGAGATCGAATCTATTTCAACGAAAGAGAGGTAATGCGACAGATGCAGAACGCGCGTGGTCTCTCGCATGAGAATTTTACGATTGTCAACATGTCGCGACATTGCCTCAAGTATCTGCCGGCATTGTTCCTCGAGTTCAAGAATGCTGGGACGCCGGCTAATGTCGTGCTGCACAGTCTTAAGCGCCGATTGCAGCGTGCGCTGCTGCACTTCCAGTTCACTCATGGTATACGTGTTAAAAACACCTTCAAAGTCAGGCGGATCGTTCTCAAAAACGTTCCGACAGAAGACCCGTGCGGCAGCGATTGAATGTTCATGAATCCGGCTTCCTTCGACGACATGCCTGATAATTTCACTATACACCCGGAAGATATCGGAATCGACCTCGATATGGATCAGCAGACTTTTTAACAAACGACGATATGAGTTGAGCTGATCGTCAGAATAAATCACAGCAATACTCTCAGGAGACAGATGAGAAAAACGCTGCTGAATTTGGATGTTCACAGCTTCAAGAATATTTATACTCGTCTTCGAAAGCAGCTTCAGCCATTCATGCTCCTGAATATTGGCAGCCCTGACATCTTCAAGCAAATCTCGAGAAGACACCAGAGAAAAAACCGAGTTCTCTAAAGAAATCACTTCCGGCGATAAACCGGTAAATTTCTGTATAAGTTTTTCAGACGTATCCAGACGTGTTCGAACGGCCAGCTGTAACTTCTCACGCGCAGCCTCCAGTTCGTCCTTCCGGCAAGATTGAAGTCGTTCTGGCTGTCCCAGGCACTCCTCCATCTGCTGCTTCATGTTAAGCAGCTTCTGCAGGGGAAAGGTTTTCACGGCTCCGATAATTTTCTTGGGAGAATAGTGTTGCAGCTTCAGCACGAAATTTTCACATTCTTTCGCCATAAGAAAACGACAAGACAAGCGCACAAGCTAACAGTTTCCAATATTTCAGTATGCGTGTTTTTCCTCTGAGCACTGTTCACTGCAACGGTTTTCGAGAATTACTCGATGCGTGTTTTCATCCATTTACAGGTCTTCCGCAGACCTTCTTCGACCGAAGTTTGTACTTCCCAGCCCAAAAGTGTCTTGGCTTTCTGAATATCAGGCTGTCTGACTTTTGGGTCGTCAACAGGCAATTCTTTCAGGACAATTTCGCTTTTTGAGCCGGTGATCTCTTTGATCAGTTCCGCAAATTGTAAGATGCTCATCTCATGAGGATTCCCGATATTTACCGGTTCTGTGATGTCAGACATCAGCAGTCGATAAATCCCTTCTACCAGATCCGCCACATAGCAAAAACTCCGCGTCTGCGACCCGTCTCCAAAAACAGTCAGGGCTTCATGACGCAGAGCCTGGCGCAGCAAGGTTGGCACGACTCGACCGTCATACAGTCGCATACGCGGTCCAAAGGTGTTAAAAATCCTGACAATTCGGGTTGCCACGTTATGATAACGATGATAGGCCATGGTTAACGCTTCTGCAAAACGTTTGGCCTCATCGTAAACGCCCCTTGGTCCGATCGGGTTGACATTTCCCCAATAATCCTCTGTCTGTGGATGAATCAGTGGATCGCCATAGACCTCAGAGGTTGAGGCCAGCAGAAAGCGGGCGTTTTTCTCTTTTGCCAGTCCCAGCGCCTTATGCGTCCCAAGTGATCCGACTTTCAGTGTCTGAATCGGAAGTTCCAAATAATCGATCGGGCTGGCCGGACTGGCAAAATGTAAAATATAATCGACATCGCCATCCAGATAGATATAATTTGTCACATCATGTTTAATAAATAAAAATTTTTCATCATGAATGTGAGCGATATTTGAACTGTCGCCGGTGAGCAAATTGTCCATACAGACCACTTCCATGCCCTTTGCCAGCAAATACTCACACAAATGCGAACCTAAAAATCCGGCCCCTCCGGTCACAAGAACGCGCATAGCTTTTGTCCTGGAATAATGATGTATTAAAGGCGTGAAATGTCAACAAGAGTTCACGCCTTCAGCACTCCTCTACCCTGGTATGCCCCTACTTTGCTTTTGGAACGATTTTCATAAAACGACGTTTCCCGACTTTGAGCACAAACGCCCTGTCAAGCGCAAGCTCCATATCCGGGTCGCTCACTTTTTCTCCGTCGATACTGACCGCACCCTGTTTCACCAGACGCCGGCCTTCACCGTTACTCTGCGCCATTCCGCTTTCCGTCATCAATTTCACGATCCAGATCGAGGCATCATCAGTCTCAGGGCTAAACGCTTCGATAGTCTCTGGAACAGCTTTTTTAATAAAAATCCGATCAAATTCTTCCTCCGCTGCCACAGCAGCTTCCCGGGAGTGGTACAAGGTTACCAGTTCGCGGGCGAGGCGGCGTTTTACATCGCGAGGGTGTTGCGTGATCTGAGCGTGAATCTCATCCAACTCTTTTTGCGACACCGAGGTTGCCAGCTCAAAGTATTCATACATTAAATGATCGGCGATCGAAAGAGTTTTTCCGTAAATATCTCCAGCCGATTCAGACACGCCGATATAATTATCCAGAGATTTACTCATCTTCTGGACGCCGTCAGTGCCTGCTAAAATCGGCATCGTCAGGATCACCTGTGGCTCCTGCCCATACTCCCGCTGGATATCGCGTCCAACCAGAAGATTAAATTTTTGATCGGTCCCGCCGAGTTCCACATCCGCCTGAATCGCCACCGAATCCATCGCCTGAGCAAGAGGATAGAGAAACTCATGTACGCTGATCGCCTCGCCTGCCTTGTATCGCTTCTCAAACTCATCCCGTTCCAGCATACGGGCCACCGTGTATTTACTTGCCAGCCGGATGACGTCTTCAAAACTCATCTCTCCCAGCCAGTCCGAATTATAGACGATCTTGATCCGTTTGCTGTCCAGGACTTTTGAGGCTTGCTCAAAATAACTTCGTCCATTCTCACGGGTCTCTTCCAGGCTTAAGGCCGGGCGGGTCGCGCTTTTCCCGCTGGGATCGCCAATCATCCCGGTAAAATCACCGACAATGAGAACAGCCTGATGACCTAACTCCTGAAAATGACGCATTTTACGTAACACAACCGTATGCCCCAGATGTAAATCCGGCCTGCTGGGGTCGCAGCCCAGTTTCACGATCAAAGGACGATTCTCTTTATACGAACGTTCCAACTTTTTGACGAGTTCGTCTTCCGGCAGCAGGTCTACGACACCACGTCTGATCGTATCCATCTGTTCGTTGACACTTGGAAACATATTTTCTCCTCTCAACAGCTCCAGGGAATTGACGGCAGCAAGAAATCACACAAACCATCATGCTCTTGCTTACATACGTGAAAGACAAGCACTCCGCTACAACATTCAGCCTGAGTTCATACGAAGCCAATGCTAAGGCGTCTGTATGCAGTGAGACCACCTATCTCATATCAGAATTTCCGTAAAGAACTTTTTGAGTAAAACTTCCCCCTTCAAATTTATAGTCGTGATATGAGGTCATAGTTTTCCCGATCAAAACTCAGATTCTGTGGAAAAAAAGTTGACAATGCCTCATTTTCGTGTATACTCCATTTTTATATCTGAATACAGGCAGATCGCAAAGATGTACAAAGCGTATAACAAGTTGAGAGGAGAAAAAAACATGATAAGAGCGATTATTGGAATTATAGCTTTGCTGCTTATTATTGGAGGCATTATCGGCGGAGTGTATCATTGGAACAAACTGAAAGAATCTGAAAAAGCTCCGACTGTCTCAGAAGGACCTGAAGTGGCATTGGGAGATGACGCCTTGAATCTCTCCGACGCTGAGATTCCCGGGGAAATCGTCCCGGAGGAGGATGGAGTCCCCGTCCCAGATGAGAATACCGGTGAGGTGCTGATTCCACTTGGTGATACCGAACCTGCCGAACTGGTGGAGGAAGAGATCTTGCCGATGCCAGAGGAAGCAGAGGACACAATTGACCGAAGCTTACGCGAAGAAAATCCTGTCCCGAAACATCCTGTGATAACAGACCAATCAGAAGGCCAGTCAACGGTAACAGCCATCGAACCTGTCGCCAGTACTCCGCTGCCGACGACAACGCCGATGCCAACAACGCCGATGCCAACAACGCCGATGCCGCCCCCCACAAGCACTCCCCAGACAGCGACAATAGAGCCTGTGCCTGTGCCAACGGCGACCCCGGTATCTGCGACGACCACGCCTCCTGTGAGTACTCCGACTCCAGTGCCGATGCCGACTATGGAAGCTGGCAATTATGGAGTCTATACGATCGCGCCGGTACCAGCGTCAAAGTTACACGCGATCGACAATGCGATGAAGCCTTTACACGTTGTGTTACGGAAACAGCAAACTGTCTCGCAGCAGCGCCAGGCATATCGGGTTTCTTTAGGCTATTATCGGACAAAATCCGAGGCAAAGGCCTGGGCCAGGCGTTATCTCGCCCCGAAAAAAATCGACAATTATGTCTATGCCGTTCAAGGGATGTATTCCATCCAGCTTGGAGTCTATGCTGAACAAACGAGTATCGACCGGATCTATCGTTTGCTGCATCAAGAGTTCCCGGGCTGGAGCCTGCCGCTGCGTACTGAAACGACACTGCTTGGCACCACATCCTACCGACTTTCGGTGCGCGGGATTACGGAACGCCTTGCCAAACAAGTGCAAAATGCCCTGTTCCGTCTGCAAGTACCATCTGAACTGGTCGGCATTTAGCCATCCCATCTCAAGACAGGCAGAGGGCAGAGTTCCTCTGCCTCTTCCTTCTTATGAATCAGTCACATAAATCAGGTCTGCATCATATAATACTCAATTTGCAGCACAAAATGCCCTTCGGAAATCTGCTCGACTAAGGTTTGATATTTCTGTTCCGATTTCTGCAGATCTGCTTTCACCTCAATATGTTCAGCATTAAGATGCGCATTCAGTGCCCGAATTTCAACATTGGCCTCAGTCAATGCAATGGTGTGCGCTTGCAGATTCTGCATCAGAGGGAGAAAGGAATTCCTGTCAATATTTTTACATGAAGAAATCGAAGGGACTACCTGAGATGCAGGTTTAGAGACCGGTCTTCGGCAGTGTAAAATAGAATTGTGCGCCTTTACCCCGAGATGATTCTACCCAAATCTGACCGCCATAGTGCTCGACAAGCTTTTTCACCAGAGCTAAACCGATTCCCGGACGCTCACGTTCATCTCGCGGAGCCAGGGTCTGAAAAAATCTAAAAATCTTTTCATGATCTTTCTTGTCAATCCCCGGGCCATTATCGACAACTGCAAACGTCCAGGCATCGCTATGTTCCTCACAATCGACAGCAATTTCGCCGTATGGCGTATCCATAACGTTGATGGCATTGCTCAAAAGATGAAGAAAGATTTGTTTCATACCGACTTTTCCGGCGATAATCACTGGCAGGGTGTGCTCGATCCAAATCTGCATTTCAGGAGGAGGCGCAAGCTGTTCGACAATTTCACGAATCAACTCATTCAGATCGATCTGCTGTTCATGCTCCACTGAACGCCCAGCAGATGCGTACTGAATAATCCCGTCAATGTAACGGTTGAGCCGCTTGATCCGGTTCACCAGCAGGCTGCTAATGTCTTTGCCGCGCCGATCCAGTTTTGTCGCATAATTCTTAACAAGCATGGACGTTAATTGATTGATGTCCTTCAGAGGCTCCCTGAGCTGGTATGGAACGGTTTCAGTGAAATGTTTCAGCTCGGTTCCCTGCCGTTCAAGGCTCTCGGCATACTCTTCAACTTGCGTCTCCAATTCGTCAAGCCAGGCTTGCAGCTTCTGTTCGTTCTGCTTATAACTGCTGATGTCATACGTCAGGCCGCAGACCCCATAAAGTCGGCCATCTTCAGCACGCAGAGGATACTTATCCAGTCGGGCGGCAAAAAGTTCACGCTCGATTGTTTGTACACGTTCAAACGTAAGCGGAGATCCGGTTCGGAGGATTTCCTGATCTTCCCGACGAGATTTCTCCGCAATATCACGCGTAAACAACTCATAATCGGTTTTTCCCGACATTTCATCCGGCGAAACTCGCAGCCACTCCAGTCCTTTTTTATTGATAAAGAGGTATTTTCCTTCAAGATCCTTTGCATAGATCGCGACAGGGGCATTATCCAACATCGCCGTCAAGAAATCACTGTGTTCCTGGAGCCTGCTGCGGAGATGAACAGCATCGTGCAGCGATGTATGCGGATCAGCGGCAGCTATCGCGTCCGGGCCTGTTTCCGTCAGGCTCGGTATACGCTGCCGTAATTCGCCGCTGCGCTCATGGGAACCCGTTGCGTCACCCGCAGCAGGGAGTTCGCTGGAGTGGCGTTTTTGATTGACAGGCTGCTCATTACAGTCTTCTTTCTGCTTCCGTCTATATAACGTGCCGCAGCCAGAAGCCATAACAGAAAGCATCGAAAAGCTTAATAGAAATCGTATACGGGTCTCGATTGCATAATTTTTGGATCTCAGCTCATGAGATAGACTGGCGGGTAACGCTCCTGCTCCTGAAAAGACAACAACAATTGCCAGAAATGACAGAGACAGAAACACCAGACTCTCTCTACGGCTCAGGAGAACGCACGCAGGCAACGGCAGCAGATACATCCAGAGCAGTCGAGACCCATCATCGCCTCCATGTGCCATCATAGACACAGCAAACACATGGCAGAGGCTCACACTTGCAAGAAACACGAAGCCAAGACCTTTTTCCGACCGTACTCTGCTTCCAAGCAACAGGCACGTCCCCAGGGCAAGTGCTATCAGGGCTTCAGCTCCGGCCTCCGGCAAATGCCCCTGCATCATGTGATACACTGCAATGCCGAGAATGCCGGATGACGCTGACGTACTGAAAAAGAAGAAAAATCGGGCACGAAACTGTCCTTCTTCTGTGAGTCTGCTGCTAAGATACCGTCTATACATGGAATTGAATACACATTCAAGAGCGCCTGATTTTTTCATCAGATCGTGTTATATCACACTAGAGCTAACAAATGTTTATTCTATAATGTTTAAATCTTTTCGTCAACCTTATTTCTGAAAAAACTTTTCATATGTTCTTCCAACTGATGTCATTCGCAGGACAGGAAGAGCTGAAGACAGCCCCTGCGCAGTCTGTCCATTCAACAGTGACGTATACGTGCTGTCTCGCATCTCTAACAGCACAAGCAACGTGGCATGAGCGGCTGAATCCATAAGCTCACTCCGGTCTGTTTGGCGATTGGAAACACAATATCAAGCAATTCATGGGATACCAGCTCGTTTTTTCTCTGGAAAAACCTTTTGACAAAAACTACCAGCTTCTGCATCATCTTCTTTTCATACCAGAGGATCTGCGAGAAGCTTCTCATAAAAAAGCCATTTTCCCTTGACAAAGCGCACTCATTCTCCGATATGATAGACAAGTTGTTCTTATTGTTATTGTGGCTGTGACATGAGGAGAGTCACACGATGCAACTTTCGCTCAGAAAAAAAATCTGGCAGGTCCGGCATACGGAAAATAGCGATTCAATTCTTGAAGTGCTCCTGGCCAACCGACAGATCAACAATGCTGAAGATTTCCTCGAACCGGATTTTGAGACGGGACTGCATAACCCTTTTCTCATGAATGAGATGCAGCAAGCTGTGGACCTGCTGCGTCGCGTCAGGAAGGACCAGCAACGCCTGATGATCGTCGGCGATTACGATGCGGACGGCATTACCGGAACGGCGCTACTCTATGAGACCTTCCGGGCGATCGGCATCAAACAGATCATGTGCCGCCTGCCGCACCGCGTTCATGACGGCTATGGTTTTCAAAGCCACATCACCAAAGAAGCGATCCGTGATAAGGTCGATGTCATTGTCACAGTGGATAACGGGGTCAGCAGCCTCGACGCAATCGCTTTTGCCAAAGAGCACGGAATATCGGTGATAGTCTGCGATCATCATACGATCCCAGAAACACTTCCAGAGGCCGATGCCATTCTGCATCCCAGGCGCGAGGGCGAACACTATCCTTTTCACGAGCTCACCGGAGTCGGTGTCGCCTATAAACTTGCACAAGCGCTTTGCCCGAGATTGATGGCTTCAAAGGATGCCGAAAGGTTTTTAAAATGGAGTCTCGATCTGGTAGCGATCGGCACTGTAGCCGACTGCGCTACTGTTACTGGAGAAAATCGTATCTTGATCAAATACGGGCTCGTGGTGATTGAAAAAACCCGACGGCCTGGGCTGCGAAACATGCTGAATCTCTGCCTTGGTAGTCATCCGAGCTATGATTCAGCACTGATCGGCTTCCGGATCGCTCCCCGCCTTAATGCTGCCGGTCGTATCAGCTCTCCGGATACCAGCCTGAAACTCTTGACCACGAGAGATCTCGCAGAAGCTGAACGTATGGCTCATGAGCTTCAGGACTTGAACGCAAAACGTCAGGAACAAACCGTGCAGGCTGTTCATCAGGCGAAAGACTTTTTACAGGATGATCTTCTGCAGGAAAAAATCCTGATCGCCAGGCATAGATCCTGGCATCCTGGCATTATCGGCCTGATCGCCGGACGCCTGACAGAAGAATTCCATCGGCCTTCAATCATCTTTCATGACGGAGAAGACGGAACCCTCGTTGCGTCAGCACGCAGCACAGAGCATTTTAACATTATCGAGGCGATTTCACGCCAGAAGGATCTGCTACTCAGATTCGGCGGCCATTCCCAGGCAGCCGGCTGCTCGATCGCGCGGGAAAATTATGACACTTTTTGCCGCAGGATGAAAACACTTGCCAATGCGTCCTTGAGCGAGGAACAACTCTTCCCCATCGTGGACATCGACTGCGAGCTGGCACCGGAGCACATGAGCCTCGCAGTGAAGCAGCAAATCGATCGCCTCGAACCGTACGGAATCGGGAATGTTCGTCCGGTGTTTTTATTGCGAAACGTTCGGGTGCAGCGGCTTCATCCTGTCGGCAGAACCGGAGCACATCTGCAGATATGGGTGGAAAGCGCCCAAAAAACTATTAAAGGAATTGCTTTCCAACAAGGCGGCCTCGCGCAAGAGCTGTCTCAAGGCGATCTCGTCGACATCGCCTGTCACCTTCAGGAAAATAACTGGAATGGTACGCATTCGCTGGAAATCGAAGTCGTGGATATTCAACAACGATCTGAACGTTCTGAATGAACTCCCTTCAGCAAAGGGTGAGACACAAGGCAATACTAAAGAGTATTGCATATCGCGCATAAAGAGTCGTGAGTTCTCCGTTCTCCAGTACATCGATGCCGGGTTCTCACTTGCAACACGATGTTTTTAGGATACAGAATGCATGTCGGAGCCTGATTTCACACCACATATTCACAGACAGATTGTGCAGGCAAAGCAGGAATGGGAGGTCACCGCAGATTCTCTCCCTGAACTCATTTGTCTGGTCGATTCCACAGGACATGTCTTACGCGCAAATCGAACGGCAGAACGTTGGGGGCTGTCGAAAATTCGTGAAATTAAGGGCACCCTGCTTCATCCCTTATTTCATCCGAACTGCCTTGCATCAGAGTGCCTGTTGGCGGATTTTCTCCATGATGCCTGGAAAGAATTATACGCAGGGCACGCCTCGAATTTGGAATTAAGAGACTCGATACTACAACGCTATATTCATATTCAGGTCTATCCGATTTCAACGAATTTCGGCGGGAACACAAAGATCACTGACAGTTTTGCTGTTGTCATCGTGCATGATATCACCAAGCGAAAAGAGCTGGAGTGCAGTCTCCAAAAAGCGAATTCAGCTCTGGAAGACGCGTGGAGTCAGGCAGAAAAGAAAGCTAAAGAAGCCGAGATCGCCAATAGAGCCAAAAGCAAATTCCTTGCAGTGATGAGCCATGATATCAGAACGCCGTTGAACGGAGTTATCGGCATCCTTGACTTACTGCTTGAAACGTCTCTTTCAGTCGATCAGCGTGAACTTCTTAATATCATCCAGAGATCTTCCCACACCCTTTTAACGCTGCTCAACGATATTCTTGACTTTTCAAAAATTGAAGCCGGACAGCTCGAACTGGAAAATCATCCTCTCGATCTGGAACAAACGGTGATGAGCATCTCCGGCACTCTCGCCTTACAAGCTCACAGCAAAGGCATAGAATTTCTCTGGGAAATCGATCCGGCTGTGCCGCGCTTTTTAATCGGGGATTCCTTACGCTTGCAGGAAATCATCATGAACCTGGTCGGGAATGCCATCAAATTCACCAGCAAAGGAGAAATTCTACTCCACATCACCTCGGAGGCCAGCTCACCTTCACCCTCTGTACCAAATGAAATTGTCCTCCATTTCAGCGTCAGCGATACCGGCATCGGTATTTCAGAAAAAAAACAACAAGAAATTTTCGAAGCGTTCACTCAGGCCGATACTTCGATTGCCCGCAGGTTCGGAGGAAGCGGACTCGGCCTGGCCATTGCCAGAAATCTGGTAGAACTTATGGGGGGCGATTTATCGGTTGAAAGCCAGCCTGAACAAGGCAGTCAGTTTCACTTTACTGCTCGTCTCACACGCGATACAAGCATAGACACGTATTACGCCCGTGATATTCCTGCTCAAGTCGGCTTATCACAGGTTAACACGCTGGTGGTTGACGACAACTCAACCCACCGCAGCATCCTGCGTCGTCTGCTTGAGCATTGGGGAATCCAGGTTACAGAAGCCCGGAACGGGAAAGAGGGCCTCAGGGCAATCCGTGCTGCTGAAGATGGTGCTCTTGATGTGCTTTTAGTGGATTCTCAAATGCCGGAAATGGATGGCTTTAAGATGCTCTGCGCAGTCGCCGCAGAGCGACCAGGCTCTTTTAAGAGCATCGTCATGCTTGCTGATCCCTCAGAATATCAACAACTGCAAGAGCACTGTCAAAAATTTTCCGTTGATGCTCACATCAATAAACCGATCGATCCGTCACGACTGTTCGACAGTCTTCTCAAAGTACTCCGAGAAGACAGGACTCGGGCTGACAGTCATTTAGAGCCTTCAAAGCCATCTCGTCCAGTATCCGAACAGCTCCCGCCGCTCAATATACTTGTCGCTGAAGACCATACCATCAACCAGCTTGTCATCCAGAAGTGGCTGAAGCGCTGGGGTTGTTCCATAACCATCGTTGACAATGGACAAGCCGTACTCGATACTGTTGAACAACAGGATTTTGATCTCATTCTTATGGACATCCAAATGCCGAAAATCGACGGCCTCACTGCGACTCGGAGAATACGCGAAAAGGAGCAACGTGCAGAGCACCGCATTCCGATAATTGCCTTGACTGCTCATGCGATGGAAGGTGATAAAGAACGTTTTCTTGAGGCGGGGATGGATGCCTATGTTTCAAAGCCGTTGCACGCCGGCCAGCTCTACGCAGCCATCAGCCGTTGTCGTCAAAAATTTCATCTCGACAAGAAAGATACCCGGGCAGAAGAGGCAAACGCAGATCAACAATCTCCGATTATCGATCTTCAGGAACTCCTGCTGTCTTTTGATAAAGACAACAACTTTGTGAAAGAATTGCTTTTGACATACTTCAAGTACAGTGCTCCGGAGATTTTGCACTCTATTCGGCAAGCGATAAAGAGACAAGATCCTTTATTGCTTGAGCAGGCCGCCCATCGTTTGAAAAGCGCTTCAGGAATTATTGGGGCACACCGAGTCTATATGGCAACCTGCAGACTGGAAGAACTTGGACGAAAAAAAAGGCTTTCAGGGGCTGCTGAATGCCTCGAAACCCTCGAACAAAAATCACAAGAACTGGAGCAGTTTATTGAACAGCATGTGTCACGCTTTATTCCGAATTACTTTGAGCTTGATCTTCACAGCATAAAAAAGACGAATATGGACTCTTCGTAAGGTGAGCAAACGAGGCCATAAAGGGTTGGCCTCGTGGCCTGTCACACAGTTACTCGCTTTGGAACCACGAATGACGATTCCCGTCTTATTGTATTTTCAAGCTCCTGCAAAGATTGAATGACATCAGAGACCAGCAGGGCTTGCTTACTGCGTAAATCTTTGCTCTCCGGCATATCTTCATGAATGATGGAGTCCTCCAGCGTGTAGAGTGTTCTGATAGCCTTGGCGAGTTCCATCATGATGTCTGAATTCATAGATCATACCTCCCCTCATTCATAGAATTTACTTGTTAGATGCTGTGGAGAAGAGGAGGTTGATAAAAAAATCTGTAAAAATACTTTCTTCATTTCTCACGGAAGACAGCAGTATTGCCTGACTGCCCGTCAGGCAGGATGCTGCATTGAAGGGGACAACGTATGTATTGGGAAAAAGCTGTAGAAACGATGCCATTGGCCGCGCTGCGCACACTTCAGGAAGAACGTTTAAGACATACGCTCACACGAGCCTGTCGCTCACCGTATTATCAAAAACTTTTTTACGAACACGGCATCGGTGAGCAGGACGTCATCACTCTCGGTGAGTTAGACAGACTGCCGTTCACCACAAAACAGGATTTACGGGACGGATATCCCTACGGCTTTCTCACAATAGACCGGGAGGAAATTGTGCGTTTACACTCGTCTTCCGGGACGACCGGCCAGGCAACCGTGATCTTTCACAGCAGCAAAGATATCCGCGACTGGGCCAATGTCATGGCTCGATGTATGTATATGGCCGGTATGCGGAAATCGGATATTTTTCAGAACATGACTGCTTACGGCATGTTTACCGGAGGGCTGGGCTTTCATTATGGTGCTGAATTGCTCGGAGCGCTCACTGTTCCGGCAGGTTCAGGAAACAGTAAACGCCAGCTGCATTTTATGCAGGATTTTGAGACAAGTGTTCTGCATGTTATCCCAAGTTATGCACTTCATCTCTTGTCCGTGTTTGAAGACGCCGGTGTGTCTCCGAAAGACGATCTCCATTTACGGATCGCATTTCTCGGTGCCGAGCCCCACACTGAATACACTCGTCAGCGAGTCGAGCAGGCCCTTGGAGTGAAAGCTTTCAATTCCTACGGCTTGTCTGAAATGTATGGTCCTGGCGTTGCCTTTGAATGTCGAGAACAGACGGGAATGCATATCTGGGAAGACTACTTTCTCGCAGAAGTGATCGATCCGGAGACGCTCGAAGCTGTAGAGGACGGGGTAGAAGGCGAACTCGTCCTGACAACCCTTACTCGTGAAGCCATGCCGCTGATCCGCTATCGCACGCGCGACTTGACCATGGTGATCCCTGAACCCTGCCCGTGTGGCCGGACTCATAAACGCATTGCGAGAATCAAAGGACGAAGCGATGATATGATCATCGTCAAAGGCGTCAATGTCTTTCCGATGCAAATAGAAAAAGTGCTGATGAGCATTCCTGAAGTGGGAAAAAACTACCGAATCGAACTCCAGACTGTCGAAGAAATCGACGTGATGACCGTGAACGTTGAGGTTCACAATAATGTCTTCCTGGGGGATATTAAATGCCTGCGTGCATTGCAGCAAAAAATTACGGCAGCCCTCCGGGCAGAATTGCTCTTTACACCAAAGGTCAGCCTGGTCGAACCGGACTCGATCCCCAAAGCTCCGGGAAAAGCCATCCGAGTCATTGATCGCAGAAACGTCCATTAACCTTATCGAAAAGGCTTGAGTCTCAGAGTGATGACGCCTGCATCATGATGTATCGCAGCGCTCAGACACTCTATACGCTCAAAACAAAATTATGATTGCACATCATCTTTCCATATTTGCCGAAAATAAGCCTGGTCGGCTCGACCATATTACTGAAATGCTGTCTGAGGCCCGGATTAATATCCGCGCAATTAAAATTTCTGATCTCGGAGAATTCGGCGTTATCAAAACCCTTGTTGACGATCCGGACCGTGCGTATCAGACCTTGAAAGAAGCTCATGTTTCGGTCTCCAAAAAAGCCATTGTGGCCGTGATCGTTGACGACACGCCCGGCGGTCTGCATACAGCACTCAAGATATTAACACAGCAAGACATCAATGTGGAGGACTCTTACGGATTTGTCATGAATAATCAGGGCATCTTAGTCATTGAAGTCGAAAACGTAGCGAGCGTCAACGAGCTTCTCAAAAGCTCTGGTCTGCGTCTTCTCAGTAAAGAAGAAATTTACGCGCTGTGACGACAGTCACGCTGGAGCGCCACGATTCCGACGGCCCCCAGAAAACCACATTTACTGCCTCTTCCGGGGATGCATACAGTATCTTGCAGATAGTTACAGTTACCCCGCAAGGATTTCCGTCGGCATGCTCCGCCTTCTTCGTGTGATATTTTTCCTCAGTCGCCCGAAAACTCTCCTCATTTGCCCAAAATGATTCTTGACAACATCATGAGCCGATATTACACTTTTTGAGGAGATTTTTCGATGGAACGTCCATCGCGTTATCGCTAAGATTTCGAACAGGCCCTGATCATTCTTGATGCCTTTCAGAACCGTTGGACGTCAAGCATTGACAGAGCGTTGACAGAAGAGGAAAGAGGGATCTCGTCGTATCAAATACGATCTTTCATTCATGTATGATGAACAAACTTCTCGGAGATATCCAAAAGAAGACAACGCCCTTAGCCCATGCTATGGAGCAGGCCTGTGCCAGCAGCATTGTACTGGGCAGCGCTGCCGGGAGTCTGAACGCGAGCAAGGCGCAGAGGCTCTCTTCTCCGCGAAAACGTGATTCGAACGGACTGACGCACAGTCCAGAACAGGACCATTTCCACCCAAACGCTGTGTGTGCCTCGCAGAGTACTTCATGGAATATTGGCGAGAGTATCGAAGAAAAATATGACGTGACAGGGCTGGTCGGCAAAGGCGGAATGGGGTCAGTTTATAAAGTCCATCATCGTGAATGGGAGATCGATCTGGCTGTCAAAGTCCCGCTTGCAAACTGGTTCGAACAGGATACTCTCAAACAGCGTTTCATGATCGAAGCGCAGACCTGGGTGAATCTAGGCTTGCATCCCAATATCGTCCAATGTTGGTATGTCCATGAAATCAGGGGAATCCCGTGTGTCTTCATGGATTATTTAGAGGGCGGCAGCCTAAAAGACTGGATCCGGGACGGTCGGGTTAAACCAGGAGACTGGGAAACAATTCTCGATATGATCTTGCAGGCGTGCTATGGTCTGGAATACGCCAATTCCAAGGGCATCATCGCCCACCGCGACATCAAACCTGGAAATTTGCTTCTGAGTAAAAACGGTCATCTCTACGTCACTGATTTCGGTATTGTGAAGCACAAGGAGCTTGAAGACCTCCATAGCAAAAAGGACTTTTTGCTACCTGTCTCCCCTTTGTCAAATACGTCGACGCTTACGGGATCAGACTTGGGGACTCCGGAATACAGCGCGCCTGAACAATGGGGCAGAGCAAGTCATGCGGACGCGAGAGCCGATGTCTATGCCCTGGGTGGCATTCTTTTCGAACTCTGCTGCGGCCGGCGGCCTTTTGACGGACAAGACGAACGTGTGCCGAGTTCGGTCCTGATCGGACGCCATTTATTTGCCTCGATCCCTGATCCACGTGCCTTTAATGCGTCAATCCCAGAGAATCTGGCAGCCCTGATCGTCCAATGCCTTGCCAAAGAACCGGATGAACGTCCTGCATCGATCCAAACGCTTCGAGAGCATCTCACTGACATTTACAAAGAACTGAGCGGGAAAAACTATTGGCGTGAAGTCCCGAAAACTGTTGAACTCCGTTCCAGCTCCCTGAATAATCGAGCCGTTTCTCTGCTCGATCTCGGCCACCGGCACGATGCCCTTGCCACGCTGAAAAACGCATTGCATTTCGATCCGTATCATCCTGAATCGGTCTATAATGAAGCTCTCCTCCTCTGGCGTGACGAACAAATTACGGATAGTGAAGTTGTCAGACGTTTGAACGCGGCCAAACAGGCGAGCCAGCGCGCTGGTCTCTATCTCGGATTTGTCCAGCTTGAACAAGCTCATGCAGATAAGGCTGAGAACGAATTTCTCGAAGTCTTACGCCACGGACTCTCGACGCGTAATGGGCTGCTCTGGAAAGCCCTGGGAGATGCCCGTATGGCCCAGAGAAAATTTCATACCGCGCTGACAGCGTATCAAAAAGCTCTCGAGCTGCTCCCTCAGGACAGCAGTCTTGCAGAGCGTATCGATTTGGCGCACAGGCACATCCACAGACAGGAAAGACGCTGTTTTTTCCCCTGGCCTCACTGTCTCCGTGTCTTCAGAGGTTATGACAAGGAGGTGACCAGCGCAGCATTAACCGCAGATGGACGCTTCGCATTTCTGGGGGATCGCGAACACATTCGCTTCTGGGATATCTCCACCGGACGGTGTTTATGGACAATTAGCTGGTCGGGACAGGACTTATGGACTTTTCGAGCCTATTCCTCCAGCACAACCTCTCTTGCACTCACGCCGGACGGACAATCTGCCGTTCTGGCAGGGAGCCACAGCTCTCATATTACGCTCTGGAATCTTGCAACAGGACATTGTGATCGGGTCTTTAAAGGACATAGCAAGGAGGTTCGTGCGATCGCGCTCAGCTCAAATGGAGACGATCTTGTGTCCGGGAGTGCTGATACGGAAATCAGGTTGTGGCAGCTTGAGTCCGGCCGCTGCCTTCGCATCTTTCGCGGACATCGTCATCCCGTCAATGCCATCGCGCTTTCAAGCGACGGCACACTGCTCCTCTCAGGAAGTCAAGGGGAAATCAGAGTCTGGGAATTGAATACAGGAAAATACCTCAGGCGCTGCCACGCGTTGAACGATCACGTGAATGCTCTGGCACTCAGTCCGAATGGAAAATTCATCATATCAGCCCAGCGAAACCATACGGTCAATCTCTTCTCAATAAATTCCGGGCGCCTCCTCCAAACGTTTGAAGGACATACGAATACCGTGAATGCTCTGGCAATCTCACCTGATGGACACTACGCCGTTTCCGGAAGCTCCGACAACACAGTGCGAGTGTGGGAAGTGGCGGATGGACGATGCCGTTATGTGCTCACAGGCCATAGCGCTGAGATTACTGCCCTGACCTTCACGCCCGACAGCCGGACTCTCATCTCCAGCAGTCGCGATAAAACTCTCAGAGAGTGGAATCTTGAGCGTGGTGAATGCGTGCGCGTGACGTATGAGTTCAGCTACTGGTTAGAGACGGTTGCCGTGAGTCAGGACGGAAAGAAAATCCTGCTCGGCAACATGCATGAAGTTCGCATCAGAGAGCGACATTCCGGCAGGCTTCTTCAGGTCTTACGCCCATTATCCGCTTCCAGTGACACCGAACAATCTGCTGTAAGGCTGCCGGAACGCTCAGCGGCAAAGATTCAACAGATGCGACTCCTGCCTCCGGGTGAATCGTTTCTGACCCTGAAAAGCTCGGTCGACAACACCTCATTCGTGATCGTCAGCCCGGATGGTCGCTTTGCTGTCTCTGGAACAAAAGACAACACCTTACGCGCCTGGGACCTTGTAGAAAAAAAATGTCTCTGGATTCACCAAGGGCCTGATGGCCTGCAGGACTTCAAGCAGCATAAAAACTGGATGAGTGTCACAGCGCTTGCCCTCAACGAACGTCTTCTGATCTCGAATTGGCTTGACTCCGATCTCTGCCTGTGGGACCCGTCAACAGCGACACTTCTCGGAAAATTACAGGGTCACAGAAGCCCGGTAAAAACGGCGGCAATCTCCACAGATGCGCGTTTTGCCGTATCAGGAAGTTTTGATACTGATATCCGGCGCTGGGATTTGCAGACTCACACATGTCTGCAGGTCTACAAGGGACACGAAGGGCCGGTCACGAGTCTGGCGATGACGGCTGACGGAAAATTTTTTCTTTCAGGAAGTATGGATAAGACAATTCGTCTTTGGGATGTCAACACTGCAAAATGCCTGAGAACGTTTGAGGGGCATACGGGTAGTGTCACAACGCTTGCCGTGAGTCCTCATGGGAGATTTGCGCTCTCTCACGGGCAAGACAAACGTGTGCGACTCTGGCGTGTTGATGCCGGAATTCCCCGTTATCATGCTTCTCATCAGGTCTGCCTCCAGCAGGATCACCGGGCGCTTTACAGCTTGCGCAAACGTTTTTATAAGTTATTATCGCGAGCCAGTCTGGCGGCTCATACCGGAAAATTGTCCACAGCCTATACCTTTTTATCGCTGGCCAGAGCTGTTCCCGGATATGAACGCGATCCCGAGGTAAAAGCCCTGAATGCACACCTGGGCACTTTGCTGCAACGGAAAACATTACGTGAAGGGCATGTAATAAAAACTCTCCACGGTCACACAAATACGATTAGCACAGTTGCCGTTACACCCGACGGACGCTTTGCAGTATCGGGCAGTCGAGATCACGATTTACGAGTGTGGGTGCTTTCAACAGGCGTCTGTTTACGACACCTGCAGGGACATCGTGATGCAATCTCTTGTGTAGATATCAGCAAGGATAAGCGCTTCGTAGTGTCTGGCAGCTGGGACAAGACTCTGCGTTTCTGGGCGCTGACAACGGGGGAATGCCTGAAAGAGTTCAGAGGACATGAAGACTATATCAGCGCCGCAGCAATAGCTCCCGACGGACGGCTTGCGATTTCGGGAAGTCAAGACAGCACTATACGTTTATGGCCCCTGCTCACGGAAAAACATCTTGAACTGTTTCACGGGTTAATGACGCCGCTTGAAGATGCCTGTAAAGCTGCTGAATTGACGACAACAAAATGCCTTCATGTGCTTCGCGGACACACGGCTGATGTCTCAGCCCTCGCCATTTCCCCTGACGGACGCTTTGCCGTCTCCGGAAGCTGGGATAATACACTGGGTGTATGGTCACTCAAAACCGGAAAACGCCAGGCGAGACTCGAAGGACACGAGGGAGCCGTCACAGCCGTTGCGATCAGCTCAAACGGACGGCTTCTCTTATCCGGAAGTCGTGACACGACCATACGCTTATGGAGTGTTCCTCGACAACGTTGTCTCAGAGTTTTTCACGGGCATGATCGCATTATCAGTGATGTGGCGTTAACTGCAGACGGACGATTTGCGCTTTCCGCAAGTTGGGATAAAACGCTGCGCTTGTGGAACGTAGCAACAGGCGAATGCCTTCGAAGCTTCGAACGGCACCAAGATGAGATTGAAGCCGCAGCCCTGACTCCTGATGGCCGTTTTGCCGTATCAGGTGGAAGAGATCGTCTGCTGCAGATTTGGGAATTCGACTGGATACTGGCCGCTCCCGAGCAACAGGACAGGACCAATACGTCTCGGCTGATATAAGCGATCATACGTACACATTCATCACAGAGATGGACGCTCTTGATCAAAAGGATTGCTGACGGATATGGACCTAAACAACAATTTTTCCACAATGACATCTCTAGGAAGAGACGTGAGTCTGCGATAAGAGACGCACGAGGACAAGATTTATGCGTGTAGAATTGCATGTCACAAGCGGCCCGGCTAAGGGGAAACACTTTTATTTCAATACACCGGACTGCTTTCTGTTTGGACGGGCGAAAGATGCCCATATCTCTCTTCCCAACGATTTATATGTTTCCCGGCAGCACTTCTTCCTGGAAATTTCTCCTCCAGTGTGCAAATTGCGCGATCTGAACAGCAAAAACGGAGTCTTTGTCAATGAAGTGCGCTATGGTGGACGTATCCCGCTACCCAAAGGAATTAAACAAGCCCCAATCAATGAAGTCCTGTTGAAGCATGGCGATAAAATCGTTGTCGGTGATACTTGTATCACGGTTTCTATCCAAATCATGAACGCTCACAACAGGATCGCGTACGCTCAGAGCCCTATACGTTGCAGTTTGTGTCAAAAAGACATGTCTCATGAAATACAGGGACTCGAAAAGACGCCATTACAGCGCCATATCTGTGTAAGCTGTCGAGAAAAAATCGTTATCAGGCCCGGCGCCGCTCCTGAAAAACAGCTTCTTCTTTCCGACAGCCCTTCGGTGAAAAGGTACTCAACACGGGTTCATCAGCTCGAAGGATTCCAGATCGAAGAAAAAATCGGCAAAGGGACACTTGGAACCGTGTATAAAGCGCGTGAAAAGGCAACCGGCAGGCTGGTTGCCATCAAAAAATTTCATCCGCATATTCAGATCAACAACGAAAAATTACGTTTACTTCAACGAGAGCTCTTTGCCATTCAGCAACTTCGGCATAAGCACATTGTTCAATTCTTCGGGTATAAAAACATCGGTAATTCTCTCTATTTCATGTTCGAATATATCGATGGGATTTCCCTGAGACAATTAATGCTATCCTATCATGGACAGGTGCCTTTAGACGAAGCTATCCAAATTTTCTGGGGAAGTCTGGAGGGGTTGGCTTTTGCACATCGGGCAAAAATTTCGCGCAGAAGCCTTGACGGACGTTTACATACCTGGAACGGGGTCGTACATCGTGAACTCTCGCCGCAAAATATCATTCTCAGCAAAGAAGGGACAACGTGGATAGCCAAAATCACCGACTTTCACCTCCATCGAAGTTTAGAGGAATCCGGTATTACCAGCGTTAGCTCGCCAGGAAGTCTCTTAAAAGAGCCGATGTACTGGCCTCGCGAGTACCTGACACACTACAAGCATGTGAGCCCGCCGACAGATGTGTTTTCGCTCGCAGCCATTTTCTATGAGATGATCACTGGCCACTGGGTTCGAGATGGCTTTCAGGCTTTGTTTGAACAATGCAGACAAAACGGCTGCCTGCCGTCAATTTCCGACTACCTCAACGTCATCGTCACAAACCCGCCTGTCCCAATTCGCAAACGGAATCCAAACATTCCGGCAACACTGGCTACGGTCCTTGACAATGCATTAAACGAACAGGAATTACCGCATGATGAAAAGCATATGACGAAATTGCTCGAGCAACTCCGCTACCGGGATGCAGCAGCCTTTCGCGACGCGCTTATCCATGCCTTGCATCAGGAGGACGGGAAAGCTTCCCCTTCTCAAGAAATGCCGCCGCGCTCTTCTTCCCCTGCTCCGAAAGGGAAGACTCGCACATCTACTTCAATTATGTTCTCAAGTGCTCAAACAGGAGAAAGCAGAGAGGCGGCACTGCTGGTCGTCGATCTCGCACAGTCCACGCAATATGCCCTTGATATGGGCGATACAAATTTCAGCACTCTGGTTGGAAAAATGTTAACACGTGTCAGGATGCATTCTTCCTCCAGAGAACTCTTGTTTCTAAAAGGTACCGGAGATGGATTTCTCTCGCTGTTCCGCTCGCTTCCTGCTGCGCTTTCTCTGGCATTAACATACTTGCGCGAGCCTGTCGATCCGACAATTGGTGTACGTCTTGCCCTGCATTGGGGACGGATCAAGATAGGAGTCCAGGGAGATATTCTGGGAATGGAGGTCCATCGCGTCAGCCGACTCGAAAGCATAAACAGTCGTGAGCGGCTCCCTTCTGAAAAGCACTATAAGGACTTTCCGAGTACAAACCGTATTCTCATGACATCAGTCGGACGAGAGCACCTGCCTCCCCAGATGCAGGAGCTGTTTCAACCAGCGGGAAAATTTCAGCTTCATGGACTGGATGAAGCGTGTGATTTATGGGTATGTTTCGAGAGATAACAACGCACAGAGACGATTTCCTGTAAAGACCTGTTCAGCATATCATGACGACAGCTTTGGAGAAAAATCGCCTGTTTTTCAAATGCTGTCAACACATGGTGAAGATAAAAAATAATGACTCTGAAAGGAATTGGGCTGACAGACGTTGGACGTAAACGCCGCCACAATGAGGACGCCTTTTTGTGCAAGCTTGATGAACAGCTCTTCATTGTCGCGGATGGGATGGGCGGGAGAGCGGCAGGAGAAACTGCGAGCAAGGCGGTCGTTACCGTCTTGCCGATGTTGTTGCGCAAGAGGCTTGATGCTCTTGAGAATGCGAGTCCCGGCTCAATTAGCTATGTCCTTGCAAAGGCTCTTGAAGAATTAAGCTGGAATTTGCATCAACAATCTCAGAACATCCCTCAAATTCGGGGACTGGGTTCCACAGTAGCTTTGTTGCTTGTTCGGAATGAGATGGCGTATATTGCGTGTGCCGGAGACAGCCGAGTCTATCTATACCGTAAAGGCCGACTCATCCAAATCAGCAAGGACCAGACCGTTGCCGCTGCACTTGTTCGCAGTGGATATCTCAGACCGGACAACGCTGGTTCGCATCCTTTAAGTCATGCCCTGGAAGAATACATCGGGAAGGAAGGCAAGTTACATCCGAATGTCTGGTGTAAAAAAATTTATGCTAACGACCGATGGCTACTTTGCTCAGACGGCCTGACAAAGGGGATTTCGGATCGTGAATTGTCTGAACTGCTCAATGCGGATATTCAGGCTGGCGCTCTCTGCCAGCAGCTCATATCGCACGCGAGAACTGCTGACGGGACCGATAATATTACTGCTATCGTCATAGACGTTCTTGATTAAAACGTTCTGTCGTAGAGATGTCTATCCAGTAAAAGGACAAAGCCGCCATGTCAGAAAAAGACGATCGAACTTTGACCGGCAGGGGGATACGTTCCCCGGAACCGGATCAGACCTTGACTTCCGGGAGAAGACTACGCGAGCCGCTCCCTGCGCAAGAAGGTGCACATGCCAAGCGTGTAGATGCGCATGGACAAGCTGCGTCCACTGCTGAGGCCGAAAATACTCATGTTCCATCGCTCGACCTGACCCTTTCCTCTGAGAAGTCCCATACCAGCACCTCACACCGCGTCACATTTTCAAAAGGCAGTCGTGGAGAACGAAGGCTGACACAAGCAGCGAATCATGAGGACAGAGAACGACTCACTGATAAAGTCAACTGGGAGGTCGGAGATGTCATTGACGGGAAGTTTGAAGTGCTGGAACTGATCGGACGCGGTGGCATGGGTGTTGTCTATCGGGTTCATCATAAAGAGTGGCAGCTCGAAATGGCCGTCAAGATGCCCTTGACCCATCTGGTATCTGATGATGCCTCCAAAAGAAGATTTATCCGGGAAGCCCAAACCTGGGTCGATCTCGGGCTCCATCTGAATATTGTCCAATGTTGGTACGTTCGAGAATTCGGTGGCATTCCACGAGTCTTTATGGATTATGTTGATGGCGGAAGCCTGCGGGACTGGATCAAAGAAAAGCGCGTCAGAGCAGGCGAATGGGACAAAATTCTCGACCTCATTATTCAAGCCTGCGATGGACTGGGGTATGCCCACAATCATGGGGTGGAAGTGCACCGGGATGTCAAACCCGGTAATCTGCTTTTAACCGCTAAAGGTGAACTTCTGGTCACTGATTTCGGCATTGTCAAACGCGCAGGCTCAGAAGACATCGAAGTGTCGTCCAGTGCTGAGACGCACGGGCATGCTTCCGGCGGCGTGCATACGATTACGGCAACCGGTTCAGAGTTGGGAACTCCTGAATACGGTGCGCCAGAGCAGTGGGGAGAGGCCAGACACGCCGACTGCCGGGCCGATATTTATGCCCTGGGCGTCATTCTTTTCGAGCTTTGCTGCGGACGGCGTCCATTTGACGACGGCAGTCACAGTGAACCGGTGCATGTGATTATCGGACGGCATTTATCAAGTTCCCCTCCGGATCCGAGAACGTTTAATCCCGATGTGCCTAAGGCGCTCTCTCAAATGATCCTGACCTGTCTCGAAAAAGACCCTGGGAACCGTCCGGATTCGATGCTCGATTTGCGTAACGCCCTCACACATATCTATCGCGATGTGCTCGGGAAAAATTATCGGCGGATGATTCCTCAAGCAGCCGATCTTCGCTCGGACGCCTTGAATAACCGAGCCGTGTCATTCCTTGATCTGAATCGGGAACAGGAAGCCTTTCTTTCATGGAATGAAGCCCTGAAACTTGATGCCTATCATCCGGAATCATTGTATAACAAAGCGCTGTTACAATGGAGAGCCGCCGAGATTACCGATTGCGAGGTTGTCAGGCTGCTCACAGAAGCCAAACATGTCACCAGGCGTTTCAGTATCTATCTGGGCTTCATTCATTTAGAGCGCGGAGCCGCAGAACAAGCGGAACAAGAATTTCTCTCTGCTCTCAAAGATCAAGAATTCTCCAAAAATGCCTCACTATGGCGTGCCTTAGGCGATTCTCAGCTTGCGCAATCAAAATTTCTCGAAGCTGTCAGGTCCTACCACAATGCCCTAGACGTTGGCCCTCGGGATTTTGAAAGTCTCAACCGGCGGGCTCTGGCCCATAGAGGGACACGAGAAATCAGCGAAAAGCGACTATTATATCGCTGGCAGCGTTGTAACTGTTTTTTCGGCAGCGGACATACAGGAAGCATTCTCTCTGTGGCGATAAGCCCGGACGGACGTTATGCCGTCTCCGGAGGAGAAGATAAAATCGTGCGGGTCTGGAACCCGAACAGTCGAGAATGCCTGTGGAGTCTCAAAGGCCATGACGATCACGTCTTGTCTGTCGCGATCACGGCTGATGGAAAGTCTGCCGTATCAGGAAGCCGGGATAAAAGTATTCGTTTGTGGGATATCGAACAGGGCAGAGCGCTCAGAACCTTTCGAGGACATCGTGGCTGGGTGAATATCGTTAAAATTACACCGGATGGGAAACGGATTATATCAGGGAGCCGAGACAACACAATCCGTAAATGGGAGATCCCTACAGGAAAGTGCTTTTGGACGTCGGATACGTTTAAGCATGCGATCAATGCTCTTGCCGTGACGCCGGACGGTCGTTATGCGCTTTCCGGCCATGATGAAGAAAACCTTTATCTCTGGGATTTGGCAAGCGGAAAACGCAGCGAACGAAAATTCTATGGGTCCTCACTTGAGAACCTGGGGTTTTTTGCCTCTACCGTCTCATCACTGAGCATTTCAGACGATGGGGCTTTTGCAGTAGTCGGCACTCCGAACGCGAGTGTACAAATCTGGGATCTCAACTCCGGTCAGGAAATAAAGAGGCTCAAGGGCGGACACGACGAAAAGATTACCAGCGTCAGTGTCATTCCCGGCAGACATCTTATTCTCTCCGGGAGTGAAGATGCGACCTTGGGACTCTGGGATCTCGAGTCAAACGAACATATCTGGACCTTTGAAGGCCATCGGGGTAATGTAACTTCAGTGGCGACAGCCCGACAGGGCCAGCTCGCCATCTCTGCCGGTCAAGATTCGACCATACGTGTATGGAATGTGATGACCCGGGAAGCCCTCTGGACGTTGTGGGGGAATCAAGGGCACACAGAAGGAGTCACGAGCGTCGCCTTCGCTCTGCTTGGACGTTTTATCGTCTCTGCCAGCCGAGATATGAGTCTCCGTTTATGGGATGTGAAAAGTGCGAAATGCCTTCGAACCCTTAAAGGCCATAGCAAGGAGGTGACCTGTCTCGCCGTCACGCCGGATGGCCGTTCGGCCTTATCAGGGAGTCGGGATCTAACGCTTTTACTGTGGGACCTCGGGACAGGACACGTTATCAGAACGTTTAAAGGGCACCGTGGGCCTGTTACGGCTGTTGTCATAAGTCCTGACGGGCAACGCGCGATTTCCGGCAGCGCCGATCGAACCCTGCGCCTGTGGAACCTCCAAAAGGGGAAAGTCCTTCGAATATTTCAGGGGCATCATGACTGCATCACGAGTCTTGACGTCACACCTGATGGACGTTTTGTCGTCTCAGGGAGCCGGGACACCACGATCCGCCTCTGGAATATTTCCAGTGGAAAATGCGTCAGAACGCTTCAAGGGCATACCAAAAGCGTGAACTCCGTCAAAGTGCTTTCAGACGGCCGCTTCGTCGTCTCAGGAAGTGCCGACCACGATTTGCGCCTCTGGCATCTTGCGACAGAGAAATGTGTTCTGGTCTTTCGCGGACATAAAGAACCCGTCCATGCCGTCGCAGTCACTCCTGATCGTCGTTTTGTGGTGTCTGGAGGTGAAGACAGCACGGTTCGCCTGTGGGAGACAGCGACGGCGAAGTGTCTGCGAACTTTTAACGGACATCTGGATACCGTCTCGTCTCTGATCGTCTCCCTTAACGGAGAATACATCATTTCAGGCAGTACTGATGCGAGTTTACGTTTATGGGATTTAGACCTGCCGGAAGCCGAGCACTACGAGGCTTCGCTTCAAGTCTGCCGCCAGCAAAATCATGAAGAGATTCAACTTTCATCAGAACGCTTCCAGCAAAGGATGGCCTGGGCCAAAACTGCCTGGGAAAATGGGAAAGCCACTGCTGCATACCGTTACCTGCAGCAGGCTCGTTCGGTTCCCAGTTATGAACGTGCTCCCGAGGCTCTGGATCTCAGCGCTGAAATCGGAGGAACTCTCCCCCGAAAAACCTTACGTGGAGAATGGATGCTCTGGGCGAGCGAAGAAGACCACCATGGGCCTCTCCGTGCGATCGCGATCACACCGGACGGGCATTGCATGCTTTCAGGGAGCACAGATACGACATTGTTGTCCTGGGATCTGGAGACTGGCAAGCGCCTCCAGACCTTCCAGGGACATCGGCTTGCAGTGACTGCCGCCGCCATTACACCAGACGGGCGTTTCGTCATCTCCGGGAGCAAAGATACGGCCCTCTGCCTTTGGGACATTGCCTCCTCACGATGCCTTCGGCATTATGAAGGCCACGAACAGGATGTCACCTGCCTTGCCGTGTCCCAGTATGGCCGCTTTATTCTCTCCGGGAGTCTTGACGGCACGATCCGCATCTGGAACCCTTCGACCACCGAATGCTTACACGCCTTTACGGGACATAAGCACGGAGTCACCGCAGTGGCGGCTCTACCCCTTGATAAGACGTACCTTGTGTCTGGCGGCTCAGACCGTTTGCTGCGATTGTGGGATTATAACAATGGCAAATGTCTGCAGACCTATAAAGGTCATCGACTACAAATTACAGTGTTAGCCCTCACACCGGACGGCCGCTATATCGTGTCAGGAAGCGACGATTGCAGCCTCCGCGTATGGCGGCTCGAAAACGGAGAATGCCTGAGAGTATTGCGCGGGCATGAAAAGGAAATTACCGATCTTGCTTTGACGCCGGACGGGCGTTTTGTCTTTTCCGCCAGCATGGATAAAAGTATCCAGCTCTGGGAGTTGGCGACTGGTCAGAATTTGTGGGCCTTACGCGGACACAAACAAGAAGTGACCTCTGTCGCGATCTCGCCTGATGGGCGTTTGCTTGTTTCCGGAGGAGAGGATAATATGATACGCGTCTGTGAGCTGGATTGGGAGCTGGATATCAATGAATCGGCTCCTCCCGTCGGCGAAGATTCTCCACAGCATTTCACAATGATGAAACGTTTAACCTCATTTTTCCAGACCAGATAACCACATAAGGAGGACATTGATGTATGCGTGTAAAAATTAGTATCGTTGCCGGCTCTGCCAGGGGGCAATATTTTGTGTTTGATAAGCCGGATCGCTTCCTGTTCGGACGAGCGTTAGACGCACGGGTCTCGTTGCCCAACGATCCGTATGTGTCACGACAGCACTTTTTGCTGGAGATTTCGCCGCCGGCTTGCAAGCTCACCGATCTCGGGAGCAAAAACGGTACCCTTGTCAATGGCATCAGATACGGAGGACGTAACGTGTCGGCTGAAAGGGGCCGACACGCTCCAGACGCCCTGCGGGATGTTGTCCTGAATGACGGTGATACAATTGTCGTTGGTGACACGCAGATGAAGGTACAAATTCTGGATCTGCCTGCGCCCCAGACGAAAGATGAGCCAGGGACGTCCGACCCATTGCCTGAAGGAAGTCGCGATCAAAAGCAGGAGCATTCAAGCCCGATGGAGATATTAGGAAAACTGCTGAGAGATGCGGCTAAACCACACGAAGCATCAAAGCCCAAACAGCAAGAACGCCTGCAAGCGCCTTCCCCTGTCTCATCTCGAAAATCCGGGCGGGATTTTCCAACAATTGACGGGTACGAGATTGAGAGAATAATCGATCGTGGCGGGATGGGGATTGTCTATAAAGGCGTCAATTCTAAGACAAGACGACCGGTTGCGATTAAAGTAATGCTTCCTCAAATGGCCACCAATCCCGACAATATTTACACGTTTAAACGAGAGATCGATGTCACACGCCAACTGCAGCATCCCAACATCGTCCAGCTTTACGATCACGGAAAAACCCGAAATGTATTATATTTTGTTCTGGAATATATATGCGGCATGAATTTACACCAGTTTCTGGAACAGCGGGGAAGGCCATTGCCGCTTGATGAAGCGGCATCTCTCATGCTCGATTCTCTCGATGGGCTTGCTTATGCGCATTATGCTGCGGTTCAGGTCAAAATTGCCAAAGGGAAGCTGGAAAACTATATTGGCATCGTTCACAGAGATTTAAAACCACAAAATGTACTGTTGGACCATAACGGGAGGATCTGGCAAGCCAAAATTTCGGACTTCGGCATCTCCAAAAGTTTTGAGTCTGCAGGTTTTACAAACATCACGAAACCGGGTGAAGTGTTGGGAACCCCCATGTATTGGCCGCGAGAACAAATTACACATTACAAATACCTGAATCCCGCTACTGATGTCTTTTCAATTGCCGCAGTATTTTACGAAATGCTAACGGGGAGATGGGTTCGTGAAGGCTTTGAAGCCCTCTTCGAACGTTGTAAAAAACAGCGCCGCGTAGCAGCGATCTCGGATTATATGCAGATTATTGTCGGCAACCCTGCAATTCCGATACGACAATGCAATCCATCACTTCCAGGGTCAGTTGCCAAGGTGCTCGACCGTGCGCTCTTAGAAGCCGAAGTCCCCTATGATGAACGTAAAATGCGCAACGCGTTGGCACAATTGCGTTACCCTGACGCAAAAGCCTTTAAACATGCGCTGCAACAGGCTTTTGAAGAGTCAGGCTTGAGCACAGAGCGTATCCATGAAGCGCGACTCCGTCTGGGGGCTGACAGACAGAGCTCGCCACGTCCTCCTCTTAATGCGTCCATGAAAAAGTCCAAAAGGTCAGGCAACGCCCAAAAGGTAAAAAACCTACAGGAAAATCTGGCCGGGAAGAAGGCTGAAGGGACCGTTTTTTTCTCAAGCGCACAAGGCTCTCCGAATTCTAAGGAAGTCGCCTTATTGGTTTATGGCATAGAGGAATTGTCAGATTATCTTTGCAACATCGGAGACACGTATTTTTCCAAAACGATCAGCAGACTTTATAAACGTGTCCGCCAGCACAAGTCTTCTTCGGATGTCATGCTCATCAAATCCACAACTGACGGCTTCTTAGCCGTCTTCTCCTCAATGCCGTCAGCCTTCTCCCTCGCCGTGTCATTCCTTAGAGACCCCATTCAGGCTGATGTGCAGAACCGGATGGCGTTACATTGGGGAGCTGTCAAACTCACCGAGGACGGCGACGTCCTTGGAGTAGAAGTTCATCGAGTCTTTCGGATCGAAGCTATCCAGATGCCCGATCAGGTCAATTCTGATTATGACGGCCTTCCCATCCCTGCTACCAATCGAATCGTCATGACTGAACCCGCGTTGAAACAATTACAGAAACCCCAACGCTCCGTATTTCACTATGCAGGCCAATACGCGTTAAAAGGGTTTAGCGAACCTTGCCCGCTCTGGGTCCTGCATAAACGTTCCAGATGATATCTGTGCCGGGACTGGCGGCACATGCTGCTTTTCGGCCGCTACTCCAGATTCCCATGCAGAACACATTGAGAAAAAGCTCTTGACAGAAAGAGCACTGTCATCGTTCCATTTCCCTGTTCTGTATCGCTGATCTGAGCTCACGATCGACAGCGCGGAACGGCGTCGTGTCACGCAGACGATTTGAGACAAACAGGGCCAGAAGTTTGGCATAGTAAGGGAGAAAATCTATTATGAACATCGGATTAGGAAGCGATCATGCCGGATTTGAGCTGAAAGAATATTTGAAAAACTATTTGCAGGACAATTTTCCTGACCTCACGATTATCGATTTCGGAACGCATGACACGACCTCAACGAGTTACGCCATTTATGGGAAGAAAGTCGCTCACGCTCTCGTACAAGGGGAGATCGAGAGGGGAATCGTTATCTGCGGAAGCGGCCTGGGCATTTCAATGGCTGCCGGAAAAGTCAAAGGCGTTCGAGCCGCCCTCTGCCACGACGAATACACAGCGCGCATGAGCCGCTTGCACAATGATGCCAATGTGCTTGCGATAGGAGGCCGTATCATCGGAAAAGGTCTGGCGCAGGAAATGGTGACGGTCTGGCTGAAAACTGCGTTTGAAGGAGGGCGCCATCAGACACGTGTCGAACAAATCGAAGCTCTGGCAGAATAGAGCGAGCGTTTCTTGGCCATAATACGCTGTCAGACAGCGACAAACTGCCTGACAGCGTATTTCAAGGCAATCTTCATGCCACAGAATCTATTTCAAAAATCGGCCCGATGTTAGCAGTGCTCATGACATCTTCCCTCACCTTGCCGGAAATTGTCGCTTGCTTCCCATCCTGATAGAGTTCAGCATCCCCGCCGACGATTTCGTAATGCGCACCGTCTGTCGTTTCGAATTCCCAGCACCCTATGCCAATGTCCCTGAATTTCACGATTCCATTCAGTGTTTTCATGAAGTTTTCCCCGCGAAGACCGCCAGCACGAAACAGAGCACTCCGTTGCCGAGCAGCCAGAGTTTATCGAACAGAAACGTCCCAGGAATGTAAATGACGTTTGCCAGAGAAAAAAAGGTATCAACAAACAGATGACTTGCCATGCCCAGCGTAAAACCGACGGCAAAGACCTTTCCGCGCTTCATTCCCAGTAAAGCGACGATCAACACAAAAGGTAGCAACGCACTATGGAAAAAAGGATTGATTGCCGAACATGACGCTCCCCCAAAAATCCGATCAAGATTAGCAAAGGGGGAACTCAGCACATGAACCCAAGAGGACGGCAGAAAACAACGAGGCAGCCACTGAAGAACAAAGAGACCAGATGAGGAGAGCAGCATTGCCAGTGAGAACAAAAAGGAAAAGAGTTTACCATAGCCGTCTGAGCGTTTCAGCAGCTTAAAATACGCAATCGCAAAACCGACACCCGCCAGAAAGTATAGCATGCTTTCCCTGAAATTGAACGAAGAGGCTGTACGATTCTTCGCTTCAGCTTCTTCGTTCAGGTCTTTTGCAAGACGAACTGCGGCAGCGGCATTGACGATACCCGCGCCGAATTTTGCACTGTCTCCTCGTGAATCAGCCGATTCAAGAAGGATTTTTTCAATCGCCTCAGGTTCTTTGACGCCGACAGAGACCAACAACGCCGCAACCCCAGCGACATGCGGCGCTGCCATTGAAGTGCCCTGAAAATATTCATACGTATCAACCAGGGGCTTCGCTCGACCAATCGTGTTTTGAAGAATGCCGTCTTCTTTCCGTTCGCGTGTATTGCCGCCGGGGGCCGCAATATCAGTGCCGCTACCATAGTTGGAGTACGGAGCCAAGCGCCCATCCGGTCCAACCCCGGCCACACCGATCGCATACGGATAAGCCGCTGGATAACTTGCTCTACTCCGGCCTTCATTTCCGGCGGCACAGATAATCGTCACGCCCTTTTGGTGCGCATAGGCAATCGCATCCCGCATTAAGCGGCTTGCTGCGCCGCCTCCAAGACTCATATTGATCACATGGGCGCCGTGGTCGGCAGCGAAGCTAACCGCTTCGGCAATATCGGCAATATTGCCGAAACCATATCGATTCAACACCTTCAAAGGCATGATCGAGGCGTTGTACGCGATACCGGCCACGCCGACTTTGTTATGCGTGGATTGTGCGATCGTTCCTGTCACATGGGTGCCGTGGGCATTTTCATCGTTGGGATGTTCGTCATCTTCGACGAAATCGTAACCCGGCACAAATGTGGTTGTTGCCAGATCCGGGACCTGTCGAAAGACTTTTTTTCCCTGCTGATAATCTTCATAAGCGACTCCGGTATCGATCACCGCAACGATTGCGCCATGTCCGTCCGCCTCTTCCCAGGCGTCTTCCATGTCGATCATCTGCATATTCCATTGTTCGTAGTAGCGAGGATCATCAGGAGTCAAATACGTCTGATACAGATAGTTCGGTTCGGCATATTCAACCGCATCAAGGTCCGTCAAGACGCGCATGAGATCTGAACACTCATCAGGAGACATATCCCCAACCGGGAAACGCATGATGTTTTCTTCGCGTGAGAAAATACTATTAAACTCTAACGCAATTCCATACCGCTCGCCAATGCGCTGGATCGTCTCCTGCTCAATCCGGTCACCGAAATTCACAATAATTTCATCAAAGTCTCCTTTAGCTGCCACCGATGCCTCGGAAAACCCCAACAGCAGGGAAAGCATCAGCAGCCATGCTCCTGTATACATCTGTTTCATACGAAATCTCTCCTTGTTTTTACACGCTCTTATAGAGACACGTCAGCAAAAAAATCAAGAAAATTGAACAGCACGATAAATTTTTCTTTTTCCTTGACCGTTTCTGCTGACGTACAATAGAATGTATTATCGTGAATTCTTGCTTGTATGCCATCTATTGTGTTTCTGACAATAAAAATTTTGGCGGAATATTCGCGTCCTGTGCCTGTCACCCCTTTTTGGGGAGAAACTAGCTGGACGTGATCGTCACGATTGCCGATCACACGAAACTCATTGCTTTCAACGCCTCGAGTCTCATCGGCTTGACAAGCAGGATTCGCCAGCACATTGCCAATATGCAACGCTCGGTTCAAAACGTGGACGAATCTTTCGAAAGCAGTACCGAGCGCATCCGGCAAGGTGCCGAACATAGGGCTCAGACAACCAAATGGCTGCACGCCATGTTAAACGGAACGACGCAGACCCAGGGCGAGCATTCCAGCTTGACCCTTTTATGAAGGAGAAAAACATTGGACAAGAAGAAAGATTCACTCCTCCCAACCATAGGAGTCATTGTCGCCACATTACTCTGGAGCACATCCTTCATCTCAATGAAACTGGCGCTAAGAGCTTACCATCCGATGACGATGATCTTCGGACGCATGGCCATTGCGTCGCTTGTGTTCCTGCTGTTTTCTAAAAAATTACGTCAGTGCCGGTATCATAAAGGCGATTGGAAATACCTGCTGCTGATGGCTCTTTGTGAGCCCTGCTTCTATTTTGTTTTCGAATCGTACGCGATGCTCTACACAACCGCATCACAGGCCGGGATGGTGTCTTCCCTGATGCCGCTTCTCGTGGCATTTGGCTCAACGCTTCTGCTGAGAGAACGCCTTGGCCCGACAACAATTCCAGGGCTCTTGATTGCCATCAGCGGAATTGGGTTGATCAGTTTTCAGGGAGTCGCCACTGAAAGCGCTCCGAATCCTTTATGGGGGAACGGTCTGGAGTTTATCGCGATGGGCTTTGCGGCAGGCTATACCATCCTCGGGAGATTCTTGGGAAGGCGTTACTCAGCCTTTGTACTGTCTGCAAGCCAGATGTTCATCGGCACTCTGTTCTTTCTGCCGATGCTCTTTCTGCCGTCCACACAACTGCCGACAACATTCGCGCTGGTGCCGACTCTTTCGATCTTCTATCTCGGGGCCTTTGTCTCGTTCGGGGCCTACAGCCTGTTCAATTACGGGCTGCAGAACATTCCTGCCAGTCAGGCATCAGTCTTTATTAATCTGATCCCGGTCTTTTCCGTCTTCTTTGCCTGGCTCATTTTAGAAGAATCCCTCACAAGATTTCAGAGTGTTGGAATGCTTATTGTCTTATGTGGAGTCTCGATCTCCACATGGAATCCGCGACGACGCCAACTTCGCTTAAGGAGCAGCCACTCCCCTGTCTAGACGGGGACATGAATAAGGATGTGGACGTGTCAAAGCGATATAAGCCCGACGGGCAGGCAACTCGCGGCAAAACCGCCTGCAACCGTCTCCGACGGGTTGATACTTTTCTCATGCGCTACGATCCGGGGCTTATCACCCGGCAGCGCGGAGCATATCGCAGCGCTTTATTTGTCGATCTGGGCTACGGGGCCAATCCAATGACGACGCTCGAAAGCGCTGAACGGCTTCGGCGTTTGAATCCGAACTTAGCAGTATTGGGAGTCGAGATCGAGGCAGCACGTGTCGCCGCCGCCAAGCCATACGAAAATCATCAAACGTTTTTCCGTCTCGGTGGATTTAACCTGCCGTTGGAAACCGGGGCAGACGGTCGCCCAGAGCGTGTCCGTCTGCTTCGGGTCTTTAATGTGCTGCGGCAATATCAAGAAGAGACTGTTGCCCATGCTTACGAAATGCTTGCCCCTTACGTGCTGCCCGGTGGCTTGCTGATCGAAGGGACCTCCGATCCTTTCGGGCGTATCTGGGTCGCAAATCTGGCGCGAAGAGCTGTGGATGCAGACGTCTGGACGATGGAAGCGCTCGTGTTCAGCACCAATTTCCGGATTCCCTTTGAACCACGAGACTTTCAAACTATCCTGCCCAAAAACTACATTCACCGCGTTGTACCGGGAGAAGCGATTTATGATTTTTTTCAGAGCTGGAAACACGCCGCCCGTGAAACCCGGAGCATACACGCCTGGGGGCAACGTCAATGGTTCAGCGCTGCTGCCCGTCATCTGGTCAAACGCGGCTATCACATCAATCTGCGGCGTAAATGGTTGACAAGGGGCTGGCTGATCTGGAAGCCGCAGACAGACGTCGCAAGCGTCGCAGACATTTAAAACGCGCCCTGTTTCCAGAGTTCATCAAGCCTCTTTCTGGGTGAGGGCTTTTCCCGCACAGCCACATCGTCCGGCAGTTTGTCCGGCGTATCGAGCACACCGATCGTGAAGCCGCAAATCACGTCAAATTCATCTTCAGGGATGTGGAATTCCTTGTACACAGCAGATGTTCTGATACCCGCCATCCCATGCGTATACAACCCCAGCATTCTGGCCTGCATCGTAAGGGCCATCCAGGCTGCGCCGGTGTCGAATTGCGCCCAATTGTTCGGACTCCCGTTATGCGCAAAATGTTTTCGAGCGAGAATAAAACCGATCAGCGATGTATTTACAGCCCACTGCTGATTCTTCTTTGCCAACAAGCCCAAAAATTTTTCAAAATCCTCCTTACCACTGGAAGTCAGGAATATCCAGGGCTGATCGTTAAAAGACGACTGCGCCCACCGTGCAGCGTCAAAAATCAGCTTAAAGGTTTCTTGAGGGATCTCTGTTTTCTGATAGGAGCGAGGAGACCAGCGCTGGTAGAATAATTCGTTCACACCTTCTGCCGGATCCCGTTGGCTGTAATCGATGATATAATTATCTTTATAGTGTTCCATTGTGTACGTGAAATACCAGAATCCACAGAGCAATGGAGGCCAGGAGCCTGTCACAACTTCAGGATTCTCGTCCTCAATGACTAATATGAAATTATCTCCTGCTATGTACGGCTATCTCGCAGAAAGGTCAAGAATTTTCTGTGTTTTTCACCATCATGCCGCGATACAAGACCTGAATCACTTCCCGCAACAATCCCGACACGCCGTATGAGCTCAGAGCCTCTCAACAAAATCACCCCTGTATTCTCTTGACAATATTCCTCCTGTTTTAAGAAGATATGTCCGTATAAACTCCATGAAATAACACGTGAATGTGACAGCAGCAACGGGAGAAGTCTTCACCGTGTTTTCACTCCTCTTTACCAACAGATTAAAAAGCCAGACACTTTTTAACACATTTCAGCAAATCGCCTTTGCCGGGCGGACGAAATAAAGAGGCGGCAGCGAAAAGAAGAACGGGATATGACGAATTCTTCTTTCAGCATACCTGTCTCCAGAGCTGTCCACGAAATTTATGCGACCAGAAGAACCCAAAAAATGTTTATATATCTGCATGGGATCAGCCTGCCATCAATTAGGCGTTTATGAGGTCTTACCCAGGATTCAGGAACTCATAACATACTATAGACTCGATGTGTCCGTTGAGCTGAAAGGTTCGTTTTGCCTCGGCCCCTGCTCCGATGGAATCATTATGAAATTTGGAAGCAATCTGTTCACTCATATCCGGCCAGAAAATGTAGACGATAAATTTGTCCTGGAGATTCTGCCCCAACTGAAGACCGCTTGACCCAAGGAGCGAACAAAATATGCAAAACCAATCGGAAGCTCTGTGGAAACTGCTGTGGGATTATAATCCGAACGGATTACTCGTGGTAGACAAACAGATGGATGTCATTATTGTCAATCCAACCTGTTGCAAGATGTTTAAAATGGACGAAGATATTCTCCTGAAACTCACGGCCGAAGATCTCCTGGAAAATGTCAACGACTTGAAAATCGCCTGGAGAAAGAACCAGGTCATCACAATCAAAGAGCGGGAATACCCTAAGCACAACCTTTATGTCCGAAAAGTAATTTTTCCAATGAGAGATGAGGGGCTCGTCGCTTGTATTCTGGTCGACCAGAGCCACGAACGCTATCAACTGGACAAAATTCGCCGCATTAAACAAGAAACCATCGAGCAGGTAAACGATGTCATTAACAAGCAGATGAAAGTGGCTCAGGAGATTGCGGGTCTGCTCGGAGAATCAACAGCAGAGACAAAGGTCAGTTTGCTGAAGCTGCGGGGCATGCTGGAGCAAGAGGCGTCGTTATTATGAAGCGCTTCCTCGATATTTATCATTCAAGCTTAAATAAATTCGGTGAAGAGCTGTGCGGCGATCAGGTCCGGGTCGCGAAAACTGACAGGAAAACCTGGGTGGTGCTGTCTGATGGCCTGGGGAGCGGTGTCAAAGCCAATATACTGGCGACCTTGACGTCTCAAATTCTGATTACGATGCTCAAAGAAGAAATCGCCTTGAATGATGTGCTGGAAACCATTATCGGGACCTTGCCGATCTGCCAGGTACGGAACATCGCCTATGCCACGTTCACGCTGATCGAAATCGACCATGAGGATTTTCAATTCAAGGTCATCAATTTTGATAACCCACGCCTGTTTTTTCTGAAATCTGGCGGGCACATCGTTAAGCTCGAGCATCTGCCCCTGGAAGCTGCCGGCCGGAAAATTTTAGTCAGTGAAGGAAAACTCGAAGATGGCGATTTTCTGGCTGCGATCAGCGACGGTGTGTGGTATGCCGGGCTGGGACAAGCCTTTAATTTTGGCTGGGGCTGGGATAATATCGCCAATCTCATGTCCGAGATTTTGAAACAGCAGGTCAAAACGACCCAGACTATTGTCGAACGAGTGCTGGAGCAGACAAATATACTCTACGGCGGAGAACCCGGTGACGACGCTACGCTGGTGGGCTTATACATTCGCCAGCGCCACTCGGCGTTTATCTTCACTGGCCCGCCACTCCGCGAAGAAGACGATGCTGGACACGTCAAACGGCTCATGGCGTTCGAAGGACGCCGTATTGTCTGTGGAGGAACAACCGGAAATATTGTCTCCAAACACTTGAACCAGGAAATAGAAGTCGATCTTGACACGATCACCGTCGATGTTCCGCCGGTTGGACGCATGGAAGGCATTCATCTTATGACAGAGGGCATTCTGACCATCGCGAAAGCGATGGAGTTCATCCGGGAGGCTGAGGGCGATTATACAAAGCTGCCGACCGATATTAACGGCGCCACCATGCTGGCACTGGAAATATTGTATGCCGATGAAGTGAACTTTCTCGTAGGACAGCAAATCAATCCGTTTTATCAAAACCCGCATTTACCGATGAGTATTTCGATCCGAAAAAATATCATCGAACAGCTCGCTCACTTACTGCGGGGCTATAATAAAGACGTCACCGTTGAATATTGCTAATCTGTCATACACCTCGAAGAATCTGCTTTTTCCCTCCCACTCTTTTGCGAAACTCATCCTCAAGATTCCTCAGCGAACGTGTTCCGAAACACAGCGCCAGGGCTGAGAGGTCTCTGCCCCGTCTATAAAAACAGCAGGCTGCCTGTCCTTGTTTTTGCGGGACGCGCCCAGACCATAGCCCCCCAAATTCCTGTAAAAATTTTCCTTGCAAAAAGCTTAGCTGTTTTCATAGCGTGCTGATGTAAAAACTGCCCCAAAACAGGAAACTGTTTCATCAATATAAATAAATTTAAGGAGGGTATCTGTGTTGAAAATACTCAATCCGGAACCAGAAGAGAAATTGTTGCCGCCTGAGTTATACCAGGAACTTGACAACTATATCAATCAATTCGACATTCAGCCTCGAGATCCCAGAAAAAAGGAATTTCTTATTCAATGCCTGCATAAAGCCCAGGACATTTTCGGCTACCTGCCCGAAGAAATCCAGCTCCATGTCGCCAATAAACTGAGTATCCATCACGCCGAAGTATCTGGGGTCATTAGTTTTTACAATTACTTTACGACAACGCCAAAAGGAAAATTCCGTGTCAACGTTTGCATGGGAACTGCTTGCTACGTAAAAGGCGCGGACAAAGTCCTCCTGGAATTCGAACGGGTCCTTGGCATTAAAAGCGGTGAAGTCACACCGGATCAAAACTTCTCTATCGAGAGCTTACGCTGTGTCGGAGCCTGCGGTCTCGCTCCAGTGGTGATGATTAATGAAAAAGTCTATGGGAAAGTCAAAACGGAACAAGTCCGCGAAATTTTGGAACATTATTTCGTCGAACTCGGCTAAAGGAGGAAAGAACTGATGGAAGCAATCCGTTCATACGACGAATTAGTAGCATTATACGATCGTGTCAAACCCGTACTGGACAGCCGTCTTCACCTGAAGAGCGCGGAAGAAGTCAATTTGATCGGCGCGAAGAAAATACATCGTAAAGTCCTGGTCTGTGGAGGTACCGGCTGCCAGGCATCTGAATCAAAAAGCATCGTGGAGGAATTCAAACGCGTCCTGGAACAAAAAAATCTCACAGACAGCGTGGATATCTCGATCACCGGATGTTTCGGCTTTTGTGAACGCGGCCCCATCTTAAAAATTTTTCCGGACGATGTCTTTTATTCTCAAGTCACACAAGACGATGTGAGCGAAATTGTGGAACGTCACATCCAATGCGGAATCGACGTCGGTCGTTTGCTGTATGTCGAACCGACAGTAAAAGAAAGGGTCAGAACCCAGCAGGAAATGTCTTTTTATAAAAAACAAAAACGCATAGCTCTGCGTAACTGCGGTCTGATCAATCCCGAAGATATCAACGAATACATTGCCAATCGGGGCTATCAGGCACTCGGGAAAGTACTCAGGGAAATGACATCGGCAGAAGTCATCGAGCTTATAAAGCAATCCGGACTGCGCGGACGTGGCGGCGGCGGTTTTCCCACTGGTCTCAAATGGGAATTTGCTGCGAAAAACCAGTCAGACGAAAAATTCGTTCTTTGTAATGCTGATGAAGGCGACCCCGGTGCGTTTATGGATCGTTCGATTATGGAAGGCGATTCTCACAGCGTTTTAGAAGCGATGGCGATCGCCGGTTATGCCATTGGCGCACAACATGGCTATATTTACATTCGGGCAGAATATCCTCTCGCCATCAAACGCCTTGAAATTGCATTACAGCAAGCTAAAGAACTCGGCGTGTTAGGTGAAAATATCTTCGGAAGCGGCTTTAGTTTTGACGTGAGTATCAAATATGGTGCCGGCGCGTTTATCTGCGGCGAAGAAACCGCCTTGATTCACTCGATCGAAGGTGAACGCGGCGAGCCCACGACAAAACCGCCTTTTCCGGCGCAAAGCGGGGTCTGGAACAAACCGACCATCGTGAACAACGTCGAAACCTACGCCAACATTCCCTGGATTATTCTCAAAGGGCCTGAATGGTATGGATCGATCGGAACGGACGATTCCAAGGGCACGAAGGTCTTTGCCCTCGCAGGTCAGATCAACAACGTCGGCCTGGTTGAGGTGCCGATGGGGACGACGTTACGAGAAATCATCTACGAAATCGGCGGCGGCATCAGTGGCGGACATGAATTTAAGGCTGTCCAAACCGGCGGGCCTTCCGGCGGCTGCATCCCAAAAGAAAATCTCGACACCCCGATCGATTACAGGTCTTTGCTGCAAATCGGCTCAATGATGGGATCCGGCGGCATGATTGTCATGAGCGAAAAAGACTGCATGGTGAATATCGCCAAATTTTACCTCGAATTCACCGTCGAAGAATCTTGCGGAAAATGTACGCCATGCCGCGTCGGGAACAAACGTCTGCTGGAAATTCTGACGAAAATTACCCAGGGCAAAGGCAGCCCCGACGATCTGTATGAACTTCGGGAACTCTCCGAAGTGATCAAAGACACCTCCCTTTGCGGCCTGGGACAGACAGCTCCCAACCCTGTGTTGAGTACCCTGAGATTCTTTATGGATGAGTATGAGGCTCATGTGAACGAAGGCCGCTGTCCGGCCGGAGTCTGTCAGGACTTACTGCGCTACGAAATTATCGCTGAAAAATGTGTCGGATGTACGGCTTGTGCTCGTATCTGCCCGGTGAGCTGCATCAGCGGGAAAGTCAAACAGCCGCATGTTATCAATCAATCTGCTTGCATCAAATGCGGCGCCTGCATGAACAAATGTAAGTTTAAAGCCATATCGAAAAATTAAACAGGGGGAAATATAATGATACAACTTACAATAGACGGTAGACAGATCGCCGTCGACGCGAATACAACGATTCTGGAGGCTGCAAAACAGTTAAATATTTATATCCCCACCTTGTGCCATTTAAACCTTAAGGAGCTGAACGTCTCCAATAGAACCGCATCCTGCCGAATCTGCGTGGTCGAGGTCGAAGGCCGACGGAATCTGGCGCCAGCCTGTGCGACACCGGTCGCCGAAGGAATGACGGTGCGGACCAATTCGATTCGTGTGTTGCGATCAAGACGGAAGGTCCTTGATCTTTTCCTGTCGGATCATCCGTTCGACTGCTTGAATTGCAGCAAATCGACCGATTGCGAACTGCAGACCCTGGCCAGTAATTTCGGCATTGATACCAAGCCTTACGACGACGGTGCAAAGTCGACCTATGAAATCGATACGTCCAGTGGTGCGTTAAAACGGGATTTAAATAAATGCGTCATGTGCCGTCGTTGTGAAACGATATGTAACGATGTGCAAACTGTGAGTGTGTTGACCGGCTTCGGGCGAGGTTTCGAAGCCGTGGTGGCTCCTGCAGAGATGAAAGCCCTTGACAAATCGATCTGCACATTTTGCGGTCAGTGTGTCAGCGTCTGTCCGACGGCTGCATTAACCAGCATCGAATACAGCCGCGACGTCTGGCGCGCAATCTTTGACGAGGGTAAAACCGTCATTGTCCAGACTGCTCCGGCAATCAGAGCTGCCATCGGTGAACTTTTCGGCCTGGAGGGGGGCGTCCCTGTGACCGGAAAGCTGGTCGCCGGCTTGCGCCGCCTAGGCTTTGACGGCGTTTTCGACACAAACTTTGGAGCGGATCTGACGATCATGGAAGAAGCCAATGAGCTGGTACAGCGTCTCGAAAGCGGTCAGGACCTGCCGTTGTTGACGTCCTGTTGCCCGGGCTGGATCAATTTCCTGGAATTTCAGTTTCCGGACCTGCTCAATATTCCATCGTCTTGTAAATCGCCGCAACAGATGTTCGGCTCGATCGCCAAGACCTATTATGCTGAAAAGATCGGCGTCAAAGCAAAGGACTTGGTCGTGGTCGCGATTATGCCGTGTCTGGCGAAAAAATATGAGGCCGCCCGTCCGGAACATAGGGTAAACGGTGTCAGAGACGTGGATTACGTTCTGACGACCCGTGAATTGGGCAAAATGTTCAAGGAAGCTGGTATTGATATGCGTCATCTGGAGGAAGAAGAGTATGACAGTCCATTAGGCGAATCCACCGGTGCAGCGGATATTTTCGGAGTTACGGGCGGTGTGTTGGAAGCAGCCTTACGCACTGCTTACGAGAGAGTGACCGGTCAGGAACTGGAGAATGTCGATTTCTCTGATGTCCGGGGGATGAAAGGCATTAAGGAGGCCCAAATCGATCTGAACGGCAAGATCTTAAACGTCGCTGTCACGTCCGGGCTTGGCAATGCCAGAAAAATTCTGGAGAAGGTCGAAGACGGCACGTCAAAGTACGATGTCATCGAAATTATGGCCTGCCCCGGCGGTTGCATCAACGGCGGCGGACAGCCCTACATCCATGGAGATACCAGTAAGCTGGAAGCCCGTATGAAAGCGATCTACAGCGAAGACAGCCGTAAGACACATCGCAAATCCCACGAAAACGAATCGATCAAAAAACTCTATGACGAATTCCTGGGAGAACCCGGCAGTCACAGGGCCCATGAAATTCTGCACACCACGTATTTTTCCCAGAAACACTATCCCGGCAACTAATGGGAGAAGTCTCTCAAAAGCCGCCGGACAGCGTTGAGCTGTCCGGCGGCTCTTTTCAGCGACCGGCACACCAATCACTTCCAACATCATAGGTCACGACAGCGCGAATTGTACTCTTTTTTCGACTCAATGCTGTTGACACTTTGCCTTGAAACAGGCACTCAGCACATCCATTACGCAAAACAGCAGACATCAAAAAGAATGGTCCGCTTCCAGATTCTACACAACTTACGTTTTTCACACTTCCTGAAACGATATTCTATCACGACGAAATGCTCTGACAGAGAAGATTGCAGAACTTTCCGGTGTACATGGCAAGCCGTTACGCTTTATGAATGCCGCGCTTGGCAAGAAAGCGTGAAAAAGGGATTTCATAACTATACCATAAAAGCCACAGCCACACGACTCCCCCCACAGCATATTTCACGAATAAGATACCAGGCGGTAACAACCTCCCGGTTCCGGTTGAAAATAAATACACAAAACGCATAAAATCTAAAATTATTACAGCGATCGCCGCTACGGCAGCAAAATCCTTTATTCTGACCTTCTTCAAGGTCTTCATCTGTGAAACCACAGTCTTCATGACAATGCTCAGAACGTACACGATCGGAATGATATAACCCAAATATATTCCAACATGATCTGTGAGAGCTTTATAGATCGCGTATACCATCAAAATGATATCCCTCCTCTTCGATCTCACGCAGAATGATACAACATCCCACGTAAACAACAACATTTTTCAGAAATATCAACAACAACGTTCTCGTTGTGTACACGGCAAAAGCGTCCTTGAAAACAGTTGTACAGCACGAAAATCAACTCTGCTCATGATATAGGGAACCAGCCTTCGCATTTTTATGCAAAAAACATGCCATATATGCATAACGCATACTTTCAGGGAAAATCGCTCGATGCAGTGGAAAGTGTCGTCTAAAAAAACGCCGCAAACGACCGATATGATATGAGAAAAATGTTCTCTAATCTCCTTCTATAAAAGGAATTAGCAATTTTATGCCATAAATAGCATAAAAAATGTCATAGTTATCCTTTTATGATATTATGCCTTATTTTTCCTTGAGATAGAGAGAGCCTTCATTTTTCTGTGCAGCGTTCTTATTGGAAGTTTTAAGGCCTGCGCCGTATGCTCACGGTGCCACTGATTCTGATGTAAGGCTTGAAGAATGCACTGCCGCTCAAATTGCTCAACAGCTGGACGAAGGGCTTGTACAGCCCCCTCAAATTCCGGACCAGTATGCCCGTTGAAATTTTCGGAGAATTCGGAGTTCTTCGATCGGTCGAGTTCGAGAGGCTGGCCTGCTAAATATCGTGAGATCACGTTGCGTAATTCCCTGACATTACCGGGCCAGTGATGGGCATAAAGCGCATCCGCAAGCTTACCAGAGAGCTTCCAGCGCTTGCGGCCGAAGCGCTGCTGCTCAAGAAAATGCTCGGCGAGGAGGGAAATATCGCTCCGTCGCTCGCGCAAAGGTGGTACTGTCAGGGTAATGATATGAATCCTGTAAAAAAAATCATCACGCAAGCGGCCTTTTCGGCGAAGGCTGCTGATGTCCTGATGGGTTGCGGCGATGATCCGGACATCAACGCTTTTACTTTTATTAGAACCCAGAGGAGTGTACTCGCCGCTTTCAATAGCACGCAGCAATTTCACCTGTTCCAAGGGGCTCAACTCGCCAACCTCGTCAAGGAACAACGTTCCTTGATGCGCTAAATCGAAAAATCCGGGTTTATCACGATCCGCTCCTGTAAATGCGCCTTTCCGATAGCCAAAGAACTCGCTTTCAAACAAGCTGTCCGGGATCGCTCCACAATTGACCACCACAAATTCTTTCGAGTGACGGGCACTATTCTTATGGATCGTACGCGCAATCAGTTCTTTACCGGTTCCAGATTCTCCATAGACTGCGACATGCGCATTAGACTCCGCCGCATTTAAAATACGTTCATAGAGTTCCTGCATCGGTGCACTCTTTCCGATAATCTCCCCAAGGCGGTAACGCTCTCTGATATTCGCCCGCAGCTGAATGTTTTCACGCTCTAACTGTGCGGTCTTTCGCTCCATCTCGCGTTGCAGCGTCAAATCTCGGATGGCGACGACCTGCAGATGCTGATCCAGAAAAGGCATCAACTTACTTTGCATCTCAAACGAAAATAAGCTGCCATCTCTTTTGACGCCGCAGCTTTCATAAGGGGTCTGGCTTTCCACAAGAATATATTGTGCAACCCTTTCATGCTCAGTCGGTTTTATCAGGTAAAGAAAAGGCTTGCCGACGATATCTTTCTGCTGATACCCGTATAAATTCAACAAGGCACCATTCGCTTCAAGGATCGAACCGCCGTCAAGAATGACAATCCCTTCAAACGTCGCGTCGGCCAAGCGTTTAAAACGAATTTTCTGCTTTGCCAACAGTTCATTTTGTTCTTGAAGCTGTCGCTGGAGTTGTCGAATCGTAAGATGGGCATGAATTCGAGCACGAACCTCCTCCAGTTGCAGAGGTTTTATGATATAATCGACCGCACCGAGCTGGAACCCTTTGACCTTATCAAAAGTCTCATTCAAGGCACTCATAAAGATCACAGGAATATCACGCGTAAGGTGATTCTCCTTCAAGCGCCGACAAAGTTCGAAGCCATCCATTCCCGGCATTAGAATATCCAGCAGGATCACGTCCGGCTTCTGCCATTCGAGCATCCCGAACACATGCTGCCCGTATTTAACGGGAAACACTTTGAAGCCGACACCCGCCAGATAAGCCGTCAATAAGCGGAGAATTCTCGGATCGTCGTCAATGACCAACACTCTCCCCCGTTCATCCTGTCCTCTGTTCTGCACGATTCTCCCCCTCCACACATACAGTACGTTTCATACGTTTCATATGACGTCATGGTCTGACCAGAAAGCTATTTTCTGCGTTGTCAGCTTTTATTTCACACCACAATGACGTTTGCGGCCGAACGTCAGCGTCCCTCTCCTCGAGGAGAGTCGAGATCGCAACACTGCGATCCCAGGTCCGGCAACGCTATCTTGCGCCTTGATCATGAACGATGCCGCCTTGCCGCGCTTCAGCAGCGTTAATGAGCGGTCCCGGCAGACGAGCCAAAAGGGCCTTTCAACATCTTGCCAGTCCTGAAATCTCGATTACAGTTCCGAACAAAGGCACGATTCGAAGGATGGGCATTCAGCCTGATCATTAAAGGTGGGTTTCGCGGCAAGTCTACGTTATTGAATGCTCTTGAGCGCGGTGTCTGCAAAGCACATCCCTGGCGAAGCCTCTCCGTCACAACAGACGGATGCCAGCGACAAGGCGCGTGATCTTCACGTGCTAACACCGCGACGCTCCTCAATCTCAGGAGCAGTTTCAAAATAAAAACCGCAGTGTTCTCTGACAATCCACTCACATTCCGTACGAGGATATTTCCTGCAATTAAGAGGCCGGAAGCGATAAATGCTGCAATATTGTTTTCCATCAGCACTCTTTCGTACAAAAAAACAGCTATTAGGGATATGACAACAAGCCCCACAGTTATTACAGTGCCCCCGGCGTCGGGAAGACATCGGAAAAAAGGCTCCCAGTGTGCGTAAAAACTTTGCGCGCCATGTATTTTTCTGCTGTTCGCTCCGAACGAACGCCCTAAACGCGGATTTTTTCTGCATAGTCATTTAGTCTCTCATACGTATTGAAGATCTTCAGGAATACGATACGGGATCGGAACCCTGGCGGCGGTATAAGGCTCCAGTTTCAGTCCGCCTCCATAACAAGCCACCCCGTGTAAAGCAGCATTCGCGGCAATCTCCAATGGAATAAATCACAAAAGGGAAAGCGCTTCCAGCGCTTTCCCTTTTGTGATAAACATTCTTATAAGCGGGTGACGGGACTCGAACCCGCGACTCCAAGCTTGGGAAGCTTGCACTCTACCAACTGAGTTACACCCGCATAGATACTCTTCCTTCCTAAAGGATGAAAACACTGTGAACAGCTTTGAAATTTTTGTCAATCATTTTTCATCACAATTTCAAAATTTCTCATAATGCCTGTCCCTGGCCCAGGGATTGCAGAAGTTGCCGGGCAAGCGCGTGGACACCATGCACATCTTTCAGTTCTAACACGTTCTGAAATTCCCGTTCCGCTTTTTCAGGTTGTTTTCTAAGATTGTAAATCGTGCCACGCCTCAGATGCGACCATGGGAGTAAATACCGGGGTTGTTCGGGCTGCATGGCAATAATCCGGTCGAAGGCAGACAGGGCATCTTCATAGTGCCCCAGAAAAAACGAACTCTCTCCGATGAGATACCTGGCCTGCAGCACAAGATAATCGGAGTAAAAAGGCAATGTCTCAGCCTGCGCGACAATCTCCATCGCAGCCTGCCTCGAGTTATTCCAGTCGTGAAATTTATGATACACCCCGGCCAGCAGGGTATGAAAAAAGGGATTTCCGGGATAGTCACGATGCAATTGTTCGCTCAGGGAAATCGCCAACTCTTCGGTTGCCTTATCGTCTTTATAAACTTCGATGAGAAAGTACCAGGCTTCAACTCTGGTATAAACGCCCCGGAGTCGAAGCTCTTCAAGCATCTCAATTCCTTTCTCCTTATTCCCTTTGGGTAAAGAGAGGAAAAAGCGCCACCAGCCGATTTTATCGCGATATACATATGCATAGTAATTATACAGCGCGTAGCCCAAATTGATATCTCGCGACATTCCCGGGAACTTCCTGGCTTTATCAAGATATTCACGCATTTTTACGCCATCGTCATACGCCTTTTTCCAGCGATGTTTCAGAAAATTATAATAATCGGCGCGATAACCGTAGGATGCCGCCAGATAGAGTGTGGCATCGGCGTGATTTTTATTCGTCACAATTAACGATTTGCACAGATCGATCGAACGAGCGGCAGCGTCTTCAAATAAGTCCTGGTAATCGACTGAATCGGGATCGATGCGTGTCAACCAACGGTAGGTCAATGCCAGTAGAAAATAGCCTCTGGGATCGTCAGGATAATCTTTGACGATCGCTGTGAAGCGCTTGCGGGCCTCAAGGAAGCGTCCATTATAAAGGGCCCGCTGTCCGTCGAGAATACGTTTATGCAGAATTTCGGCACTGGACGCTGGGACCGCTACCGTTACCACGCAGAAGCTGTTCACGCCTTTTCCAAGACACAGGAACACGCCCAGCAGGATGCCCAGCCTTAGCATTCTCCATATGTAACCTTTCTGGTTCCAGCTTTGTAGTCTCACATTCGTTCCAACAACAGGTCAAACGCCCCTTTCCGCTCAGACAGCAGAGAGGAGGAGAGGTCTTTCACAGTTGCTCACCGGCAAGTTTTGCCTTGAGTTTCGCGAGTTCATCTTCAGCCTCCTGATCTTTCATGGCCTCTTGAAGTTTATATTCTTCAACATCGACAAGCTCACTGAAATCAGCCAGCAAGCGTTCAGCCTGCACTCTTGCAGCCTCGCCGCCGCGTGTGGCTTTTATCCGCCATTGTGCTTTGAGCACAACATTTTTACGATGCAGCTGCTCCAGTTCGGCCAGCAAGGAATCCCGTTCCTGAATCAAGCCATGCAGCTCGCGCGTTATCTGCTCCAATTGCTGACCGTCTCCGTGTTGTTCGGCGTACGCTAAGCGTTCGTTGCATCGATCCAGATCCTGCAGCTTCTCCTGTAAGATCTTTTCGGTCTTTTTCTCGGTCAGCAGAAAGCTCATCACATATTGCCCGGCCTCCTGATAACTCATATCCTCTATCATGAGATCAGGGTCTGGCTCAACGTAAGCTGCATCCTGCTGGATGTGTTGCGCACCATTGACACCCGCTTCGCTCATATCCCCATGCCCTCCATAGAGCTTGCACAAGACCGTTTCAACGCAATTACAGACCGCATGCTCCAGTGCAATGCTCATGAATCTCCGTATTTCACTACGGCCCGTCTATAGTGAGAAAAATCTGATTTGTCAAGCAAAAATGGGAAATATTGCTGTAATGCCGCCCTAATCTGCCAAAACATTCCGAACGTCAGAGTGAAGCATTTTATTTTCTCATCGGAATGTAAAAATTTTTCGAAATAAACTTGACAGCATTACACTCAAGTATTATATTTTTTCCATAAGCATATTAAATAACATCAAAAAATCTTGACAAGAATCGATGGTTTCCTATTTCATTTTCTGAAACACGATCCAGAAATAGTAAGCTCAACATATTCTATTGACTCTCTCAGGAGGTAAGAGACTATGGCAACTGAAAAAATTATCGGCATAGACCTTGGGACGACAAATTCTGTTGTCTCAGTTATTGAAGGTGGGGATCCGGTCGTCATCACCAACCCTGAAGGCGGTCGGACCACGCCGTCTGTGGTGGCATTCACAAAAGATGGCAAGCGCCTGATTGGGCAAGTCGCAAAACGTCAGGCTGTGACCAACCCCGAAAATACCATCTTTTCCATCAAACGTTTTATGGGCCGGCGCTATGATGAAGTGTCGGAAGAAATGCACAGCGTCCCCTATAAAGTGGTTAAAGCCGCCAACGGCGATGCTCGGGTCGAAGCCCAGGACAAGGAATATTCACCACCGGAACTCTCTGCCATGATTCTGCAAAAAATGCGTGATTCCGCCGAGCAGTATCTGGGGCAGAAAGTCAGCAAAGCTGTTGTAACAGTCCCGGCTTACTTCAACGACAGCCAGCGCCAGGCCACAAAAGACGCCGGCAAGATCGCCGGCCTTGATGTCATGCGTATCGTCAACGAACCAACAGCTGCCGCACTCGCCTACGGTCTTGACAAAAAAGCGGATGAAGTCATCGTGGTCTTCGACTTCGGCGGGGGGACGTTTGACGTTTCCATTCTTGAAGTCGGCGAAGGCGTCGTAGAAGTGAAATCCACCAACGGCGACACGCATCTTGGCGGCGACAATCTCGATCAACGCATTATTGACTGGATGGTCGCGGAGTTCAAAAAGGAACAAGGCATTGATCTGAGCCAGGACCGCATGGCGCTTCAACGTTTAAAAGAAGCTGCTGAAAAAGCGAAAATGGAACTGTCATCGTTAGCAGAAACAGATATCAATCTGCCTTTTGTCACTGCCGATCAGAGCGGGCCGAAGCACTTGAACATGAAGCTCACCAGATCGAAATTCGAGCAGTTGGTCGACGACCTGCTGGAGCGAACTCTGGAGCCTTGCCGTAAAGCGCTTCGCGACGCCGGTCTTCAGGCTTCGGATATCAACGAAGTGGTCTTAGTCGGCGGCTCGACCCGGATTCCAAAAGTGCAGGAACTGGTCAAACGTCTTTTTGGAAAAGACCCCCATAAAGGCGTGAACCCGGATGAAGTCGTGGCGATCGGTGCAGCAATCCAGGCCGGTGTTCTCGGCGGGGAAGTCAAGGACCTGCTTTTACTCGACGTGACTCCGCTGTCGCTGGGGATCGAAACCCTGGGCAGTGTGACCACGAAATTGATCGAACGCAACACGACGATCCCAACTCGTAAAAGTGAAGTTTTCACGACGGCTGCCGACAGCCAGACCAGTGTGGAAATCCATGTTTTGCAAGGAGAGCGCGAAATGGCGCGTGACAACCGCACACTTGGGAAATTCCATCTGGTAGGAATTCCGCCGGCCCCACGTGGAGTGCCGCAAATCGAAGTGACCTTTGACATCGATGCAAACGGCATCGTCAATGTGTCGGCAAAAGATTTAGGCACCGGAAAAGAACAGCAGATTACGATCACGTCATCGAGCGGGCTCGACGAAAACGAAATCGATCAGATGGTGAAAGACGCTGAAATGCATGCCGGCGAGGATAAAAAACGGCGTGAAGCGATCGACCTGAAAAACCAGGCTGATTCGATGGTCTATCAAACGGAAAAACTCCTGAATGAAAACCGTGAAAAAATCCCGGTGTCCGACATTAGTACCATCGAAGAAGCGCTGAAGAAAACCAAGGACGCGATCGAATCGAACGATGCCGACAGCATCAAGACAGCCATGGACGAGTTAACACAAGCCTCCCATAAAATGGCAGAAGTGATGTATCAGCAGCAGGCAAGCCAAGGCGCTCCCAACGGGGCGCAGCCTGGACCTGAAAGCAGCGGACAGCAGCCGAGGCCCGAGAAAAAAGACGATGACGTTGTTGACGCGGAGTTTGAAGACGTCAACTAAACGTTCATCTCAATCTGCCACGATGCAAAGAGGAGTCAGTTCTGCTGACTCCTCTTTGCATATACGAAGGTCTCCACCATGGACAGCTATTCATTCTTTGCCCTGCTTTTTGCTGTGCTGATATTAGTATTGGTCTTATTCACATTTCGGAAGCATCAGCGGCAGCAGAAGGAGATGCTGCAAGTCGACGCAGAGCAGGAAGAGTTTCAGCAAATCGCCCTGCTCCGCGTCCAAAACCCCAGCCCGAAAGACGAGCAGGCATATACACTGATCGAACAGATGCGCCAGAGAGTCTGGACCAGTCTTAGGCTCGACACGTCACTGGCGCCGAAAACAATCTGGAAGATGTCTTTCGATCTGATCAAGGAGATTGCTGCGATCTACTATCCGGGGATCGACAATCCGCACTATCAAGCCTCTCTTGTTCAACTGACAGAGCTCAACGAACGCATCATTCTCCGTCTACAGGACTATCTCGAAGAATTTCCTCTAAATACAATTAAAGATGCCAACGTACAAGATGTCTTACATTATAAAGCACTCTTTGAGAAAGTCAAAAATTTCGAATTCGTTCAATTTGCCAGAAAACATAAATATCTTTATGACATCGGACAATATGTCTGGATGGGTGTCAACGCGATGAATCCCTGGTACTGGGGACGCAAAGCCATCTTTACGGCTGGAAAGGAGGGGAGCTACCGCTATCTCCTGAGCGTAATCCTCACGGTCGTCGGCGAAGAGGCCGTCCTGGTATACAGCAAGCGGCAGATCAGAACACAGACGGTCGCTGTGGAAAAAAATATCGCTCTTGAGATGATCAACATGGCTGTGGTCGATCGTCACGTCTCCAGCGAAGAATATCAACTGATTCTGAGCTTTGTCTTGAAAAATCCCCATTTTGACAACCAGGTTAAAGTCGCTTTGCTGAAAGCCCTGCAGCTCAAACGCCCGCTTTCCGCTACGCTTCCGCCGGAACCCTACACGGACGCTGACAAATCGCGGCTTATGAAAAAAGTTGAGAGCGTCGCAAAAGCCGACCAACTCAGCCTGCTAAAGAAACAGGAACATTTGAAGCAGCTTGAACAGACACTGGCCGTAACATCGGGCCTGCGTAAAAAATTGGAACCAATCCCTGTTGATGAAACCCACAGCGACGATCTCCTGGCTCAAAAACGCCGAAAAGAAGAAGCGATCCTGCGCCTTTTCACGCAGGCTGCATCGCTGGATGGCACATTGCCCGACGCGATTCGAGAATATATCATCCAGCGGGCGGTCAGCTATCCGAAGCCCTTTGGCCTCCAGGAGCAAGCAGCCATCTTGCAGGAAGCCGTGTCACCGAGCAGCCCTGACAGTCTGACTGATCGTATCAGCAGTCAGACTGATAAGGAGCGTGCGCTCTCGGAAATCCTGGACGCACTGCTCTGGTATCTGCCGTTCAGCCGTGTTGAAGAAGAATTTTATTCGAAAATCGTTGCCGCCCTCAACTTACGAAAGATCGGTGACAAACTTTTACAGAAACGTCTGGAAGGCCTGCTGCCCTCTGAAAAGCTGATAGACAGACCGCCTTTCACAATCCTGAAGCCACTCTTCCGTTTCCTGCAGCAGCAGGAGCAGCTTATGGCATTACAACAAAGCGCCACAAACTATCAATTCATCACCGAAGGAAAAAAGCCGGTTAAGAAAACGGCTCCCTATTGGCTTTGCGTCACAGACGGAAGAGTCTTTCTTCTGGCAGCAGCTACAATCGAACGTACCTTATATTATCATCATCTCGAATTTCAGCAGGATCTGCGTGTCGAGATCCACAAGGGAAAAGTGTCCGACAGTTACATCCTGTACGACAGGCAGCAGGAGATCCACGTAGCACCGACCCTGTTTCATTCCGCAAAACTCAGGTGCGCGCTGGAACGCTATCTCCAGGAAAACGCACGCGTTTAACAGAAAGCATCAAAGAATTCGACAGCCGGCTGACAAGGTTTCTTGACATCTTGCAACAGACATTCTGTCTTTTTAAAAAAAAATTTCTTGCCATTCCTGCCCCAAAGCGGAGTACAAGAGTATGGAAAAATGCTTTGTGTCATTGCGAGGGATGGACCTCCAGGGTTGAGCGCAAAGACGTCTTTTGCGTTCCTGACCCTGTACACGTAATTCATGAGTGGTATCGTTTTTTTGAAAAACCTTTCTGCCTGAGATAAATTTTTTCAAAAACCTGGCTCATGCACAGCTTATGTTTCAACGAGTTGGTCTGGACAATACACATGTTATCGGGTATGTCGATGCGCTGGCAGCGATCATGCTGATCTTCGTCGTGATCACTGCGTTTACAGCAATTTCTTTTACCATCAGCAAACAGGCCATGCTGAATGCCGAGCAGGAAACCACCCGGCTGCGGTCGGAATTATCGGCTTTACAAGACGTGCAGCAGACGATTCAGGAACTGAAGGCCGAATTGCGGCAATATCAGGATCGACTCCAGGCAGCAGGTTATAACAATATTCAGGAAATTCCGAATCGCCTGGAATGGCGCGACGCTGTGCTGACCAGACAGGTACTCGAAAATACCGGATGGACCGGCCGAATCGTTGAATTGCCGCTATACCGGGAATGGCAGGACACACAACCCCTGAATCGCGAGGCTCTCAGGAAGCTTGCAGAATCCGGACAGGCCCTGGAGGAAGCCCAGCTCAAACTCGAACAATACGATCGAACAACTCAGATACTGGCCAACGCCGGTTATACTGATGTCACTGAGATCCCCTGGAAGAAAGAATGGGAAGAAAATCAACTGCGCTTGACTTCCTATCACAACCTCCTGGAAGAGGCTGGTTTTGAGGGGAAAATTGACACGTTATACGACTTTTTCGAGCAATGGAATCAGATTATTTTAGAAATGAAGCGTGTCTTCAGAGTCGAGGCCGACCAGCCGCAACAGGTTTTGACAAAATTAAAAGCCCTTGAGAGCCTCCAGAAAAAAGTCGTGATCCCAGTCGAGCAAGGCAGTATCTTTTTCGGCTTTGGTGAGGTGAAAATACAGGACGAATTCAAACAGGTTCTTGATAGCATCCTCCACGAAGCCAAACAGGCGATCAAAAATGGCACGTATGATCTCATCCAGATCGAAGGCCATACCGATGCAGTTCCCGTACGTTCCGATAACCCCAAATATGCCGATAATTGGGAGCTGTCCACAGCCCGAGCACATGCCGTCGCCCAGTATTTTATTCAGCAGGGGATCCCCCCAGAACACGTAGCTGTGGTAGGGCATGCAGAATACAAACCAAAAATCCTGAGCGAGAATCCGGAAGAGATCGCTCAAAACCGACGCATCGAAATCGTGTTCCTGAACAGCTCTTTATTAAACCTGGGGATCGAAGAATAAGATGGATCAGGACGTAATCACACAGACCAGAGCTGCGATTAACGAGCAGCGTCAGGATAAAGAAGCCCTAGCCCTCTACTGGAGATATATCCAAGACGATCATAAAGCTCTGGAACTTCTCCCGGAAGCCTATAGCCTCCTCTATACAGCTTGGTATCAGCACGGTGATGATGAGATCGCCGTGCTGATCGAATTAGCCTATCAGCAGCGTTTTGCCGATACGGATGTTCTGTCGTTCATGGCAGAAGGTGAATTTCATTACAAGCGTTATGGCAATGCACTTAAACTCTACGATCGCCTCCTGACCTTAAAGGCTCTTGACGACAAAGGCTATCAGCACCTCAAACTGGCCTGCTTCAGGCAGCAGTCTTTTGACAATTTCACCAATCTGCTTCTGCAGCGCTGCCTGAAACTCTCTCCCGGGGATCAGAGCATCCTGCGCTTCCTCTTCTCCCAATATCTCTTGCACGACACATTCAGCTATGGTCCGGGAGCCAAGACGATTTACCAAGCCCTGCTGGAACTGGAACCTGATAATATCGCGGCACACAGCGCGTTATGCGAATGTTATCTCCGTCAGGGAAAATATGAGGAATCCATTCAAGCCGGTGAAGCAGCCTTGCAATATGAAAAGGGGCACCCGGAGATTCTGGCGAATCTGGCTAAAGCTTACTATGAAGTCGGCAGTTATGGCAAAGTGGTCAATTGCTGCCGCGACGTCCTGAATAAGCGGCACGCCAGACACGACGTTCAGATACTTCTGGCAACGGTGTATGCCCGAAACATGCTGACCACAACCGAGTCCTGCAAGCAATATCGCTTGGCGTTAAATGCGGATCCTGACAATCTTCCGATCCGCCTGGCGCTGTTTCGCTCCTATCTCAGAAAACTGCACGTGCGAGATGCCCTGGAAGAGTGCGAACAGATCATGATGCAGCTTTCGGAACAGTATGAGGAATCGAATCGCGAATGTATCGTCACGCTCAAAGAGATGATCGCTGAATGTGAGCGTGCGTTGCGGCGCTGCCCCGACGATATTGCGCTCTATCTCGTCACCGCAAAGCTCTATGAAGAGATCGGGCATTTTAACAAGGCGCTGATCTATTACCGAACACTCCTCGAGCACCCTCTTGAAGGGCCCCTGCTGTATAAATTGATCGAGGTGCTGGAAAAACTTACGTCCTTTCAAGTCAAAAATCCTCACCTGTATCTCTATCTTGGCCTGCTTTATCACAAGGCTGAGCGGCAGCGCGAAGCCAAAAAGGCCTTTCGTGCAGTCATGTTTTCAGATCTCGATGAACGCGACGTCGACGATATTCTGATACGGCACGATCGCTCGCTCTGGCAATATCCCCCGGTTCTTGTCATCCTGGCCCATCATCGTCTGGTGACAAAAGACATTCTCGAAGGATTGGTTCAGGTCTTCCGGGAATCCGACCGTGAGGATTGGAAAGGCGTACTTTGGGTTCTTCAAGAGCTGTATGACATCGACGATTTGCTGCCCGAACTGCAACGCAGCTTTGCCTGGGAGAGTTTTTCGGAAATTTATCAACAGATCATTACGCTTTTAGCCTATAACAGAACGCCGTATGCGATCCGGCTTCTTCAGGAACTCCTCTCTTCTCCTCAGGAAGCGATTCGACGCGAAGCGCTGAATGCGTTGTTCCAGATCGATCCCGAGAGCAATGGAGCCTGTCTGGCAGAAATGTCCCTTGACAATCCTTATGCGGATATTCGCCTGGAAATCGCCGGCTATTATGCGCAAGAGCCCAGCGCAGACGCCACCGCGCAACTGTTACAGATGCTGCACGACGACGAGGCCGAAATTCGGATCTATGTGATCCGCGCACTGCAACAACGCGATATCAGCATCCAGAAATTTCGCGAAAGGCTGTTTATCGAGCAAAATGTCGACGTTAAAATCGAAATTATCCGTTTCCTCTCCCGCTTGCGCGATCCAAAAGAAGTGATCTATCTGGCACATCTGCTCAACGACCTGGTCACCAAGCGTTATGAAGGCAGCAAGCACCCAGGCGGCAACGTCTACAGCCGCCTCAAGGAGCTGATCACCCATACGCACAGTTCAGAAGAGGACGTGCATCTGCTCTCCGCATTAATTGATGCCGTCGGCAAACTCCGACTGGACGAAAGTCTCTACAGCCTGAGCACTCTGGCCGAACACGAGCGCTCACAGATTCTCCGCATCAAAGCGATCGAAGCGCTCGGACAAATTGGCTCGGCTCGTGGAATACCCAGTCTGCAGAAGATCCTCCACTCCACTCTCGAGTCCCAGGACATCCGTGCGGCTGCCGAAAAAGCTCTTGATCTCCTCATGCGGGAAAACCCCTTATAAATTTACTCGATCAAATGTACACGATCGATATAAAGGGTCTCAGGAGCGGGCAGTTGAACCACAAATATCCCCAGCGCATCGATCCCGGCCAAATCCATATCCCGGCGAAGCGGTGCGTCATGTACCTGCTTCAACGACACCGTAAGGGTATTCCAGCCCTGATGGAGTGCAAACGTTGCGTTAAATCTATCGTCATGAGCCTGTTCGGTACTCATCGCGTGACCTATATCATGAATTCGGCAATGGACGCGAGACAGCGTCGGAGATTCCGTAAAAATATCCAGCTGGAGACATTGAAAACGTCGCCAATCTCTGGGGAAATAGGCTAATATCGCCCCTGAGTATTGCGCGGTGCTGAGAGAAACTTTCAGTGAGGCATGCCCTTCTTTGGCAAACCGCCGGTCACGCGTGAGTTCAGCGTTGTTGCCTTTCCAGCGTCCTATCTCAAACGGAGTTTCAAAATTTGACAACACCGGAAACTGCCTCTTGGCAACGGCTTCATCAAGAACTGCATACGCAAACGGAAGAAGGGTCACGAGGACAAGCCCCAAGACTCCGAGCTGCAATACTCGTAACAAGCGTCTATCAAGCTGTTGACGCGACGACCTATAACAAGCCAGAGTTATCAGCGACCCCAGGAGATCATTCAGGACATCAGCAAGGCTAGAGCTTCGACCGATACTGCCTTGCACGATTTCGATCAACACCCCGACGCAGAGGGTAAAGAAAAGCACTAAGACGCACTGAATGAGAAACGACGCCGTTGAAATTTTTCTCCATGAGCGCAACAGCATATATGACCACAGTGAAAAAGCCACAACATGTCCAAGGTCCCAGAGAGCTTTGTACGACCTGGGAGAAAATCGACTTGGGCCGCCGACAAAAAGCCCTGCCAGGCAGATTCCAGAAAGACAAAGCAGGATATATATTTTCTTCTGCAACAGGCGACTCCCCCTGATTTCTCCATAGATGATATTCAGTTACAAAACATGGGCAATATCTTAGCAGATTTCTCCTCTGAAGGAGACGTTGAAGCAATCTCAAGAACATCTTTCCATCCAGGATTGAGGACGACGAGTCAATCTTCAGGGAGAGTGTCTGAATAGACCCTCGTTCCCCAGCAGGGGGCGAGCCCGGCTTCTCTCTCGAACAGCTCATGTGCGTCGAAGCGTTTTTCGCTTGCACACGCAGAGTTTCATCTGCGTTAGATATACCGCATCAGGAGATAAACCAGGACCAGGAGTAAAAAAGGGGCAAGATCGAGAGCCTGGGGACAGCCTTGGAAATGTATATGCAAGGCTGAACGAAATAACGTTCTCAGCCGATCGAGCACCGGCGCAGTCAGCCTGCCGATCAACGGGATGCGCATATGCGCCAGAGGCTGCCGGGGAAAGAAGCACTGCATGGCAGCCTGAATCGCAGCGATGAGAACGATCCAGAGATAAACACCCAACAAAACATGCAGGATATAAAACAGGGCCTGCATGAGATGAGCGACAGGATTACCGTTTTTCAGGCTTTGAACCACAACAATTCGCACAAAGTAGATCGCAACGATCGCAAATAAGGGCGTAATATCGAATGGTGCAGTGTAGCGGGATAAAGGCACATACTTCCTGAAAAAGCTAAATAACGGGTCGGTCACACGACGCAGGAAATAGTTGATCTTCCGGGCTGTCGGATGTTGAGGAGCCAACGGAATCCAGGAAAGCAGGACTGCGGCAAAAACAATCCAGAGGTAAAGTTCCAGAAGTAGATCGAGGATAACGGCCAGGCCGGATAGTAAATTCATCGCATCACCTCTTAAGCGCCCAATTCCTGCGAACGTTTGGTCGCAGCCTCAACCGCATCGATCAGCGTAGCGGTCAGTCCGCCGCGTTCCAAGGCATGCACGCCGGCAATCGAGGTTCCCCCAGGGGACGTGACCATGTCCCGCAGTTGCATAGGATGCTTTCCACTCTCACGCGCCATTTTGGCAGATCCATACAAGGTTTGAATCGCAAGTTGTTGGGCAATGTCTCGTGAAAAACCGACTTTTACCCCGGCATCTGCCAGCGCGTTGATGATGTGAAAGACATACGAAGGACCACTTCCGCTCAAGCCGGTCACCGCATCCATCAGCTTTTCTTCAACCACGACTGTATCACCGACTGCGCTAAAAATCTCTCGGGAAATCTGCACTTCGGTCTCTGTGGCGTACTTTCCGGGACTTAACGCGGTGACAGCAGCGTGAACAAGCGCCGCAATGTTGGGCATGGCCCGCACGATTCGTACAGCTTCCAGCACGTCCTGAATTGCCGCAATGTTGACACCGGCAGCAATGGAAACAACGAGTTTTTTCGTATCGACATATTCGGCAATCTCCTGAAGCACGACCGGAACAACCTGTGGCTTGACTGCTAATATAAGAATCTCCGAGGATTTCACAACCGCTGCATTGTCAAGAAAAGTCTTCATGCCGTAGGTCTTACGCAAGCAGTTCACGCGCTCTTCAGAAATATCACTGACGGCGAGATGATCCGGATCTACCACGCCCGCAGGCTGCAGAAGTCCTCTGACAAGCGCCTCTGCCATATTGCCTGCACCGATGATTCCAATTTGTTTGTGTCGCAGCATACTGTTACTTCCTTGTTTCATCACAGGCTAATTCGAGACCATACCTGGTGTTTCTGCCGGCGCAGCTCCGGCGTCATCTTCAGCATGCGCTTCTTCCACGCTTGCCGCATCCGGAGCAGGCTCATCCTCCTCTGCTGTTTCATCGTCAGCATCTTCGACCGCTGTCGTGTCCGGATCACTCTCCTCTGCTCCGTTGTCTTCTGTTTCAGAAGCTGCTTCCTCTTCCTTAGCCGGGGGTGGGAATTCCTGATCGAGCCGGACAATTTCCAGGGCTTCTCTGGCTTGACTTTTTATCGCCGCTGAGGTGCTTGAATCAATAACAGCCTGATAGAGTGCTGCAGCGTGTTCTTTCTCACCGAGTAAACGATAATTTCTGGCAAGATCCATCTGAATGCCCGCTTTTTGAGCATCAGTCACACTTTCCTCCAATGCCTTAAAACTCTCGACCGCTTTCCGATATTCGCCTTCCTGCTCGAAAATATACGCCAGGCTTTTTTGGGAGCTCAATGCAAGCTGTCCGTCAGCATATCTTTTGACATAAGTCGAAAAATATTCGCGGGCTTCAGGATAATTTCCCCGTTCGTATTCAAGGCAGCCCAGGAAAAACACGGCTCGTTCCCCAGTCGGGCTTCCTGAATATTTCTTTACAAGCAGCTTAAAACTTGCGATGCTTTCCTGAGACAGTTTATCGGCCTCATCGCTCCCCTCGTCCCCGCCAGCCATGCGTTGCGCATCCTTCGCGTCCAGGCTGAATTGCATGGCTTTCCATTCAAGGGCTGTCGCTTTTTGAGCCTGCCTCTGCTGAAACTTTATCATCGTACTAGCGATAAATAGCACAAGAATCAGCGCAGCGATGCCGATACCGATACGTTTCAGATTCTGTGTCACCCAATCCATGAGCTTATGAAGGTAAAGCTCCGCAACGAATTGATTTCTGAAGTCTTTTTCGTGTGATTTAACACGTTGGCCCTGTTGTGAAGAAGATTTGTTCGCCATGTGAATCGATCCTTTCCCGAATATAACTCTATGCCTCTTGGAGTGTTAGACTTGATGGGTATCCCAGGCAGCCTCTTGTCCTTTGGCTCTGATAAAAAGAGGGACTCTGCCTTGTCTTGGACAACAACGGTTTATTAACGCGATGTTTCCAATCCACTGTGGAAAGTCAAGTCAAAAACGTTCTGATTGAAAAAAATCAACATGAATCAACTGCACGACCGCCTGGGCAGCGATGCCTTCTCCGCGTCCGGTATATCCCAAGCCCTCGGTTGTCGTGGCTTTGACATTGACTCTGTCCGCTGATGTGCGTAATGCAGCAGCGAGCTTGTCCTGCATTACAGCGATATAGGAATGAAGTTTGGGGCGCTGAGCGATCACAACCGTATCAAGGTTTGCAAGCCGGAATTCTCGTCCTGCCATTAGCTCTCTCACCCGCTCCAGCAGAATCATACTTGAAATGCCTGTATAAGCGGGATCGCTATCAGGAAAATGTCTCCCGATGTCGCCGAGTCGAAGTGCGCCCAATATGGCATCGCAGACTGCATGAGTCAGGACATCAGCGTCAGAATGTCCCAGCAGGCCCTTTTCAAATGGGATCACAACCCCTCCGAGAATCAGCCTGCGCTCATCCACCAGGCGGTGGACGTCGAATCCAATTCCAACTCGAAACATAGGCAAAGGACGTTTGAGTGTGCAAAGATGTCAGAACGTCAGAAGAGTCTTTTCTCCCGGCACACTCAGACGATTAATTTCCTCGTTCATCTTGCCAAAATGCCTCGGCAATCAGCAGATCGTCAGGAGTAGTTATTTTGATATTCCGGTACGAACCACTAACAATTTTTACTGCATGTCCAAAATGCTCAGCCAGCATAGCATCATCAGTCACTTGCAATTGCAGAGCCGCCGCACGTTTGTGCAGGTCCCGGATAAGATCGCAACGGAAGGTCTGCGGCGTTTGAATCTGCCAGAGGGCATTGCGATCGAACGTTTCTTTGACAAAGACCTCCCCTGATGATCCTGAAACATCTTCTTCCTCAGGATGACAGACAACGCCTTGTTTGATCGTATCCTTCACTGGAACAGCGACCACACAGGCGCCATGAATTCGAGCCTCCCGCACGGAATCAACAAGCATCGCTTCCGTCACAAACATGCGGACAGCATCATGAATTACGACAATCTCAGTCTGAGGATTTACCGTTTGCAGGCCGTTCCAGACCGAAGCCTGCCGCTCCTGTCCGCCTGCAACGATTGTCGAGAGTTTCTGGATATGATAGCGGTGAACGATTTTTTCACATGGCGAACGAAGTTCTTCACCGGTCACCAGCACAATTTCGTCGACAAGCTCCGAACGTTCAAACGCCATCAGGCTGTGAGCCAGAATCGGAATCCCTCCAATCGGCAAAAATTGTTTTGGCAGCTTCGCAGAGGTCTTCATGCGCCTGCCTTGGCCAGCGGCGACAATCACAGCACTGACAGAGACGCTGATGCTCATAAAAATTTATGCACAGTCATGCTCCTCAAAACAAGCGATTGACTTATTTGACAGGAGTGCTGCCAGCGAGCTGTCCGAAAATCATTCGGCCAGCCGTGGTTTGGAGTACGCTGGTCACAGACACGCCGACGGTCTGACCGATCAGCTTTTTCGCATGATCGATGACAATCATTGTCCCATCGTCAAGATAGGCGATCCCCTGATCGTATTCCTTGCCTTCTTTCAAGACCTGAACTTCGATCTCTTCTCCCGGCAACACAACCGGCTTCAGGGCATTGGCCAATTCGTTGACATTCAGCACCGACACGCCTTGAAGTTCTGCAACTTTATTCAGATTGAAGTCATTTGTGATCAGCTTCGCTTCCATCAGCTTGGCAAGCTCGACAAGTTTTGCATCGATTTCTGGAATTTCAGGGAAATCTTGTTCGGTGATCTCCACCTGAATATCAACCCGCTTCTGAATTTTATGCAGGATTTCCAGCCCGCGCCGTCCGCGATTGCGTTTAATAGAATCCGCAGAATCAGCAATATGCTGCAATTCCTGAAGAATGAACTGTGGAATAAGCAGCACACCTTCCAGAAATCCGGTTTCAGAAAGGTCAGCGATACGCCCGTCGATGATCACACTGGTATCAAGGATCTTATAATTTTTACTCAGATGGCGTTCGGAAACAGAGCTGCGCTGGAAGTCCATCGAAACATGCTGCAAACGTGTCATACCGATCATAGCCCCTGTGAGCACACATAACACACTCAGTGAGCGTTGCAGATACAACAGCAGTCCGCTGGATTCCACAACATTAAGAAAAAACACCCTGAGCAAAAAAAACGAGATCACAAGACCGATGATCCCGCCCAGTATCGCTCCAAGCATCGCTTTAGAAGAGACTTTGCGAAGAATAAATTCCAGAAACAATGTGAGAACAGCGAGCATCAGCCCCCATGCCACGCCGACAAGGCTGCTTTCAAGGGAATGTCCCTGCTGGAAACCGAAAACATATCCCGTGACTCCCAAAATGCCTGCAAAAACAATCTTTCCTGCACGAGTAGAGTTCACTTCCTGTTCTCTCCTTAAACTTAACGGAACGTGTTGTAGGCCATACCGCAGCTCACAAAGGCCGACAGGGAATACAGCCACATCCCCTGACCAACAGGAATATGGCACAAAAATAACGAGAGTGTTTGGAACCCTTTCTCCAAACACTCCCGACCTCTCCACTACGTCTTCTTTCTCTGCATAGACAGACGTTATACGACGGCCTTCAGGCTGCGGCACAGCATTTATTGATTAAGGATTCTGCCTGAGCTGTTCCGATTTTTTTGGAATGCGCAATTTCCATGACAATCAGCTCACGAGTACTATCCAGCATCTTGCGTTCGCCAAACGAAAGTTCTTTTTTCTGGCCCAGCCGTGTTAAATTTTTAAAGACTTCTGCAATTTCGTAAATGGAACCGGTTCTGATTTTGTCCAGGTTGAAATTATACCGTTTGTTCCATTTTGGCGGCATATTATTGATTTCATCGCTTAAGATATCAAACACCCTTTCAACTTCCGGTTCCTGAATGATCTGCCGTAAGCCGACTTTTTGCGCATTAAATGTCGGAACAATAATTTTCAGATCTTTTCCAATGATGCTTAATACATAGCATGTCACTTTCTGCCCGGCGATTTCTTTTTCTTCAACCCCTTCAATCCTTCCGACGCCATGGCTCGGATACACAACCTTATCTCCAACAGTAAACATCAACGTATTTTCCTCCTTGCTCGGAACTATTTCTGACAATCTGCTTTAAAATGATTAATGATCGTAAAATCGTTCTTCTCATACAGCACTCAGGAAAAAATTTTTACGGAGTACTCACTCACGACAATCGTTTTTCCTCCCGTGAGAGCATCAAAAAGCACACAACACTCTCTGGCAAAGCTTTTTCTTGAATAATGGAAATCTCAGAACGTTAAACCTTACTTTAGAAACCCTGAGCAGATCATGTGTTATAAACCATAATCTCATAATTTCCATTTTTAAACAAGAAATATCTGCCTTTTTCAGTGAATAAATTCATCATCTCGCGTCGAAACAGGCTTACAGTGGCATTTGACAGGACATTCGCTGAATGTCTTGCGCAATTCCACGCTGCGGATCGATGGTGAGCACAACAGCATGCAGACGTGGATTAAGAGTCGATGGCTCAAAACGCACCGGCATCGCCGTTAAAAATTTTTGGATCGCCAATTCTTTTTTCACCCCCAGGACGGAGTCCATCGCGCCAGTCATACCGACATCCGTAATATAGGCCGTTCCCTGAGGCAGCACTCGTTCGTCGGCGGTCTGAACATGGGTATGCGTTCCCAGGACCGCTGCAACCCTACCGTCAAGATACCAGCCAAGAGCCTGTTTTTCAGCAGTTGCTTCCGCATGAAAATCCACAAGAATTACTGCACCACTGTCAGCTAAACGCATGATTTCTTCGTCTGCTGCCTGAAAAGGACAGCTATAGGCGTCCATAAACACCCTCCCGACAAGATTGATCACAGCTATCAGACGGCCGTTACGGCAAGTGTACTCACAGGTCCCTGCCCCCGGAGCTTCAGGCGATGACAGATTCATCGGACGAATCAATTCCTTTTTCTTGTCGAGATAGTCGATAATTTCTTTTTTTTTCCAGATATGATTGCCTGATGTGATAATGTCAATCCCTGCTGCAAACAACTGATCGGCAATTTTCGGCGTCAGCCCCGCCCCGCCCGCTGCGTTCTCGCCGTTTGCGATGACAGCATCAAGCTGATAACGCTCACGAAGCTCGGGAAGCACACGTTTAACAAGGTCTCTTCCAGATTTACCGACAATATCTCCAATAACTACAATCTTCACAGTCAAAGAGCTGATTGCTCCGCCATGCGCTGCATGCGCATCACAGATAAATCGGCGTTTAATGCGCGTAAGTAAACGATCGGGTTTCTCGAATCACAGTCACTTTAATTTGCCCCGGATATTCTACCTCTTTTTCGATCCGCCGCGCAATATCGCTTGCCAGCACCACGGCTTCGTCGTCTGAGACTTTTTCGTAATTTACAATCACACGAATTTCACGCCCGGCCTGAATGGCATACGAATTTTCGACACCATGGAATGAATTACTGATTTCTTCCAGCTTTTCGAGACGTTTGACATACGATTCAAGGATTTCTCTCCGTGCTCCCGGACGAGCCGCTGAAAGGGCATCTGCCGCGGAAATGATAACTGCTTCCAGGCTTGTCGGCTCAATATCATAATGATGCGCTTCTATTGCATGGATGACTCGCTTGCTTTCATTATATTTCCGCGCTAATTCCGCACCAATCACTGCATGGGCGCCTTCAACTTCATGATTGACCGCCTTTCCAATATCGTGCAGTAAGCCAGCGCGTTTGGCGACTTGAATGTTTGCTCCCAGTTCAGCCGCCATAATTCCAGCGATGTACGCAACCTCCTTTGAATGCAGCAGAACGTTTTGCGTGTAACTCGTGCGATACCTCAAACGTCCGAGCAAACGGATCGCTTCCGGATGCAGGCCGTGGATTCCTGCGTCAAAAGTAGCCTTTTCCCCTTCTTCATAGATAATGCCATCCATCTCGCCTCGAACTTTGCTCACGATTTCTTCAATCCGCGTGGGATGAATACGTCCGTCGGCGATCAGACGCTCGAGCGAGATGCGGGCGATCTCGCGCTTAATCGGGTCAAAACCTGACAAGATCACCGCGCCTGGTGTATCATCGATAATCAGATCAACACCCGCGACACTCTCAAAGGTACGAATATTTCGTCCTTCACGACCGATAATACGGCCTTTCATGTCATCATTCGGCAAAGCCACGACAGAGACTGTGGTCTCGGCAATATGATCCGCAGCGCAGCGCTGGATCGAGGTCATAATAATCTCTTTTGCCTTTTTATCCGCGTTCTGGCGGGCTTCTTCATGCAACCGCCGAATGGTTTTTGACGCTTCGTATCTTGCCTCATTCTCCATCCGCTGAACAAGCTCCTGCTTCGCTTCTTCAGCCGTCATCGCAGAAATATTCTCCAGGACGTTCTGCTGCTCCAGAATCAGAGACGCATGCAACTCCTGCTCTTTGTGGAGCGCCTGTCGATGACTTTCGAGTTTTTGTTCGGAGATTAAGAGTTCTGCGCTTCGCTGGGCAAGCATGGAGTCTTTGCGATCGAGATGCTCTTCTTTCTGGTTCAAACGGCTTTCTAATTTCGACAGCTCAACCCGCCGCTCTTTCGAATCTTGTTCAAATTCTGCGCGCGCCTGATAGAGCGCATCTTTCGCTTCAAGGAGAATCTGTTTCTTTTCCGCTTCCGCTTCCGCTTTCGCGTCTTCAATGATTTGTGCCGACAGTAATCCGGCTTTTGCGCTCCTGCGCTCGATCACCTCTTTTCGAAGCAGATAGCCAAGCCCGGCTCCGATCAGAATTCCAAAAGTTACTACTACAACGCTGCCGATAGACACCATAGGATCATATACCTCGCAGAAGCTTCACTGGACACGTCTTGTTAGCGCATGAGAACAATGACGGAGCCTTGCCTCTCAATCACTCAGACTTTTTTATATTGTGCGGATAAAAACCGGGACAGGAGGCTATATGAAGTTATGCCGCGCAACGGCATGTAACGTGTATGACGTCGTGCAGAGAAAACGAGGACTCCACGCGTTCAGCGCAGGGACAAACTCGTGGAAGTTGCGTTTGGTTGACGCCTTCAAGGGCGCGCGAACAGACAATGTCCCCCACCATTGCGCCGTGTGAAGTAAAATCTTTGAACCTGGTAAAACCAGGTGGGTGCTTTCGCAGGAATTTCACAAGGTCCCCAGTTTCAGAAGAAGCCGGGGCTTCTTATCCATCCCCAGTCTCAAGCTCCCTGTCTTGAAGTTGGTAGGCTCAAGAGTTTTACTACATCACGGTCACGGTAGGGGAAACTCTACAATCTATTTTCACGATGTTCTCTGATATATAAAGATATCCTCTCAGAACAATATGAACAACGGCAGCATATATATCATGGCTAAAATCGCGATACTGTTCAACAACACTGCTCCAAAAAATTAAATTTTCAAAGCCGCAAGATAGAGAAAAAGCTCTGGGAACAAACTCTGCATCGCCGACACGATACACAACTTCGTATCTTTTGCACAGTTCTGCCGCTCGTTATTTCAGATGGAAGTCTTCATCGTCGTATTCACAACAACACTGGACGCATGATCTTTACTCGAGTATCACATACCAGGCACAACACACAAACCCATATTGACAAAAATTTCGTCCCAGTACAGACATACATGCGGGAAAATTCTTTTCCCGTTTTTCACAGAACAACTATCACCGTAATCGAAGCCCTGCCCGGGCTTCCAATTGCGCGATAATACGCTGATGAACGCCGGCAACTTCGCGATCGGTCAGGGTTTTCTCCGCTGAACGATAGCACAGCGAATAGGTCAAACTTGCATTTTCATCGCCGACCTGCGGCCCGACATAGCGGTCGACCAACACCACCTTTTCCAGTAAGGGCTGCCCAACCTCAAAAATGATCGATTCGACTTCGGAAGCCTCAACCCTGGAGAGGGGCACAATAACTGCTAAATCCCGGTGAACCTCTGGATATTTGGGAAGCGGGTTGAATCCAGCTTGTAACTTCGCGGAGTGCACGAGCACATCGAAGCACAATTCAAATACATACACTTCCTCATCGGGAAGATCAAATGCGTCGCTGACATCAGGATGAATTTTTCCAAGAATGCCAAGAGTTTCATCATCGACCCTGATCACGGCTGACTCCCCTGGATGAAGAAACGATTCCGAGTCGAGACGGCGAAAAAAATAAGGAATATGCAGCTGCCGAAGAACATTCTCCACAATGCCTTTCAGATCGTAAAAATCTACGGCCTCCTGACGTTGATTCCATCCGAATTCTTGCCGCTGACCACTCAAGACGCCACTGACAACCAGCTTTTCTTCGGGGAGAACGTCTGCCCCCTCATCAGCACTGAGAAAAATTTTTCCGATCTCAAAAAGCCGAATATTTTCTACTCGATTACTTCTGTTAGAAATAAAATTTTCCAGTAAACCCGGAATTGTGGTCGTCCGTAAAACACTTTGCTCATTCGTCAAAGGATTTCTCAACGGGACCACCTTATCATAAGGATTCTTCTTGTCAATCCCTAATTTGCCCAAACTGTTCTTATCAAAAAAACTATAGTTTATCACTTCGTGCAATCCCTGACGCAAGAGGGATTCCCGGAGGACATGCTCGACATCTTTTGCAACACTGTTGACGCGGGGAGGAATTTCTCCTGAGGGGAGTGCCGCAGGAATATTGTCGAATCCGTAAACGCGTCCGACCTCTTCCACCAAATCAATTTCCCGCTCAACGTCTGATCTGTAAGACGGGACTTCTACAGTCAAGCTCTCCTCAGAGCATTCGAGGGTCTGGAAACCAAGGCCGGAAAGAATCTTTTCGATCACCGTCGATGGGATATCCACCCCGAGGATGCCGGAAACGCGAGCAAAGCGCAACGTCACTTTCACGGGAACATGCGGAGTCGGATACACATCGAGAAGACCTCGACATACTCTTCCGCCACCAAGCTCAGCAATCAGTTTTATCGCCCGCTGCAAAGCAAGATCAGTGCTCTGCACATCAACGCAGCGTTCAAAACGATAGCTGGATTCAGTGCTTAAAGCAAGCTTTTTGGCAGTTTTTCGGATATTTGAAGGCTCAAAGCGGGCACTTTCCAGCAAGATCTCTGTTGTTGAATCGCTTATCTCGGAATTTTGCCCTCCCATAACACCGCCGATAGCGACATTTTTCTCACCATCAGCAATCATCAGCATACTATCGTCCAGTTGACGTTCAACGCCATCCAGGGTCACAAAGCGCTCACCATCGTCAGCCCGGCGTACAAGAATCTTCCGGCCTTTGACCAGGTCCAAATCAAAAGCATGCAGGGGCTGCCCCAGCTCCATCATAACGAGATTGGTGACATCAACAACATTATTAATCGAGCGGACACCGAGACTTTCCAGCCGAGATTTCAGCCACAGGGGCGAAGGCGCAATCGTCACGCCGGAAATGACGCCGGCAGTATAACGGTGGCACAGTTCCGGACTTTCGATTGAAACGTCAATCTGTTCTGAGACCTCCGGCCCTTCTTCAGGATAGTCGATAAACGGGGAACGAAGCGGCACATCCAGTAAGGCGGAAAGCTCTCTGGCAATGCCGATATGGCTCAAACAATCCCCCCGATTCGGTGTCAGGCCGATTTCGAGCACAGTGTCATCTTCAGGCAGTCCCAACAGCCTGGCTGTCAGGGGAGTTCCGCCAGGAACGTCGGTGTGGAGATGCAAAATGCCGCTGTGATCGTTCCCAATCCCAAGTTCATCTTCAGCGCACAACATTCCGGACGACACAATTTCACGAATCTCCGTATCGAGAATCTTCATCCCGTTGGGCAAGACTGCTCCCGGAAGCGCGACAGCAACTTTGGCATCTGCGATCGCATTTGGAGCGCCACAGACAATAGTACGAGCAGCATCTTCTCCTGTGTCCACCTGACATACTGAAAGTTTTTGCGCGTCAGGATGAGCCTGGACGTCAAGGATTTCTCCGACAACAACATGCTCAGGAATGCGAAAAGAAAAATCTTCCCGCCCTTCTACTTCAAGTCCGGCCATTGTCAGGAGATGCGCAAGTTCGTCAGCAGAGATCTGACACTCGATATATTCTTGTAGCCAGCGATAACTGATTTTCATACAACACCATCAGCCGTATGCTGCTCGGATACGGCTTTATGAGGCAAAAAATTTAGAATTGTTCCAGAAACCGGATATCATTTTCAAAGAAAAGCCGGATATCATGAATACCGTATTTCAACATCGCAATGCGTTCAACCCCCATGCCGAACGCGTAACCACTATACTGTTCCGGATCGTAATCGACCGCTTTGAAGACATTCGGATCAATCATGCCGGATCCTAAAATTTCAAGCCACCCGCTTTGCCCACACACCCGGCAGCCTTTTCCCTTGCACATCATACAGGAAATGTCGACCTCAGCGCTTGGCTCAGTAAACGGAAAAAAGCTGGGTCGGAAACGCAACGTCGTATCAGCACCGAACATGTCACGACAAAAAAGCGCTAAAATGCCCTTTAGATCGGCCATTGTAACATGCTTATCCACACACACCCCCTCAATTTGATGAAACATCGGGCTGTGGGAGATATCGGCATCTTGCCGATAGACCTTTCCCGGACAAATAAACCTGACCGGAGGCGTATGCTTTTCCATGAAACGGATCTGCACTGGTGAGGTGTGGGTACGCAAAACGATCTTATCTTCCACGAAAAACGTATCTTGCATGTCGCGTGCCGGATGATCTGTTGGGAAATTCAGCGCTTCGAAATTATAATAATCATGTTCAACTTCCGGCCCCTCAGCGACAGAAAAGCCTAAGCCTTCGAAAATGCGCTGTGCCTCAGCCATGACCTGAGTCAGAGGATGACGGCGGCCCCAAAAAGTCTGTCGTCCCGGCAGGGTAATATCGAGGCGTTTTTCTGCAAGTTGACGCTGTTTTTCCTCATCACTAAGCTGCTTTTCACGCTTTTGGCAAAGTTCCTGCAGACTGCGCTTGATGTCGTTAATATGTTTGCCGACAGATGGGCGCTGATCGGGCGGCAGCCCACCCAACAGTTTCATCGATTGAGAGATCTGACTTTTTTTCCCCAGAAATTTCACCCGCAGACTCCCTAACGCCTCTAGGGACTGGGCATGGTGAAAGCCCTCTTCGGCAACAGCGCGAAGCGATTCCAGTTTCTGAATAATGTCTTCCATATCTCTTATGTGGAAATGCCGGCTGTTGTTCAGGCTGCTGCTGATTCGAGAGCCGATTTCGCTGTATCAACGAGATGAGCGAACACAGCAGAATCTTCCATCGCCAAATTAGCGAGCACACGGCGATCCAGACGAACATTCGCCAGCTGCAGGCCTTTCATAAATTTACTGTAAGGCATGCCGCATGCACGGGCAGCCGCATTAATGCGAACGATCCATAATCTTCTAAAGTCACGTTTGCGGCGTCTTCTATCGCGGTAGGAATAGGTCAACGCCTTGATGACCGCATTCTTTGCCGTGCGAAAGAGCTTGCTGCGTCCGCCACGAAACCCTTTGGCAAGCTTTAAAATTTTTTTGCGGCGTTTTCTTGATACATTACCACCTTTCACCCTCATAATCTGCCACCTTCTCTTTTCTTAGTATGTTAATGTCTTTTAAAAAACATAGACGGTTACACATACGGAATCAAACGCGCTATGCGTTTTTTATCTGATGCATCCACAAGTGTTGCATCCCGCAAATGGCGTTTCCGTTTTGTAGTTTTTTTCGTAAAAATATGCCCTGCATTTGCCTTGTTTCGTTTAATTTTTCCGGATTTCGTTTTGCGAAAACGCTTCACAGCCCCTTTATTCGACTTCATCTTCGGCATAATCTATTCCCTCTCTTTCCAAGAGCACAACAGCTCTCCAAGTTGTTGGCGTTTCAGAGTCTCCCTGCTCTGCACGCTCACTTTTTATGAGCTTTTGCTGTTTTTGCCACCAGGATCATCGTCATGCTGCGCCCTTCCATCTTTGGCATGCTTTCGACATCCCCAACGTCCTTCGTTTCCTCAATAAAACGATCCAATAACTTTCGTCCCAGTTCGCGGTGTACGATTTCACGCCCCCGAAACACGACGGACACTTTTGCTTTATCTCCACCCTCAAGAAAACGGATCACATGCTTCAGCTTGAATTGATAATCGTGTTCGTCGATTTTAGGACGAATCTTTACCTCTTTCACCTGAATAACGGTCTGCTTCTTTTTCGCGTCATGAGCGCGTTTTTGCTGCTTATAGCGAAACTTGCCGTAATCCATGACCTTGCACACCGGCGGCTTGGCATTGGGAGCAACCTCAACAAGGTCGAGACCCAGTTCCCCGGCTTTCGCGAGCGCGTCACGAGTATCAAGAACCCCCAATTGCTCCCCCTCGGGGCCAATCACACGGACTTCAGGCACTCGGATTTGAGTGTTTATTCGGTTTTCCGGCTGTTTCGGTTTTCGAGACTGGCTAAATCGTCGTCTTCTCACTCACTCACTGAACTTCATCTGACAACTGATGAAGAAGCTGATCAATCGTCAAAGAACCTAAGTCTCCCTTTCGTCTGTGGCGCAAGGAGACCGTCTGTCCGGAAACCTCCTTATCGCCGATTATCAACATATACGGCAGTTGCTCCAACTGAGCAACTCGAATTTTTTGACCGATCTTCTCGTCTCGCATATCGATCTCAACTCGATACTTCGCATGCCGAAGTGCCGCCTGGACGGTTTTAGCATACTCGATATGACGCTCCCCGATCGGCAGAATCTTCAATTGAACAGGTGCCAGCCACAGCGGAAACGCCCCAGCATAATGCTCGATCAACGCGCCGACAAACCGCTCCATTGATCCGAGAACAGTACGATGCACCATATACACATGATGCTTTTCGCCATCCTTGCCGACATAATTCACGTCAAATCGAGATGGAAGGTTAAAGTCGAACTGTGTCGTCGGCCCCTGCCATCCCCTTCCCAGGGCATCGATCAGTTTTGTATCAATCTTCGGCCCGTAAAACACCGCTTCACCCTCCATACGCTTATAGGAAAGGCCTTTATGCTCCAGGGCTCTGACAAGCGTCTGCTCAGCAAGTTCCCAATTTTCATCTGAACCAGCATATTTCTCAGGATGTTGCGGATCTCGAACGCTCAATTCAACGTTATAATCATGAAAGCCAAAACTCTTCAACATGAACTCGGTCAGGTCGAGCACGCCGACAAGTTCATCAAACAACTGCTCCGGCGTACAAAAAATATGGGCATCATCCTGCGTGAATCCCCTCACGCGCAGCATCCCATGCAGCGTTCCGGAACGCTCATAGCGGTAAACCGTTCCCAGTTCAGCGTAACGCACCGGCAGTTCTCGATAGCTGCGAAGTGTATTATTATAAATAAGGATATGCCCCGGACAGTTCATCGGCTTCAATACATATTCTTCCTCATCGATCCCGAGGGTATACATATTTTCTCTATAAAAATTATAATGTCCGGATGTCCTCCACAGATCCGAGTGCGCAATATGCGGGATAGTCACAAGTTCGTAACCTCGTTCAACATGCACGTCTTTCCAGAAATCTTCGATGACCCGGCGAAGCACTGCCCCTTTGGGATGCCAGTAAATCAGGCCAGCACCAGCCTCCTGATGAATGCTGAACAGATCCAATTTCTTTCCCAGTTTTCGATGATCACGGCGTTTAGCTTCCTCCAGACGGTCGAGATGCTTTGTCAACTCTTTCTTTGATGGAAACGACGTTCCGTAAATACGTTGAAGCATCTGCCTCTTCTCATCGCCCCGCCAATATGCCCCAGCAATGCTGAGCAGCTTAAACGCCTTAATCTTTCCGGTTGACGGAACGTGCGGCCCCCGGCACAGATCGACGAAATCGCCCTGCTGGTATTGCGTAATTCGTTCACCTTCGGGAAGAGCGTTCAGAATCTCGACTTTATAGTCTTCACCATTCCGCTGAAAGAAGTCAATGGCTTCTCCCCGTGAAACTTCCTTGCGGACATACGGGAGATCGGCTTGTATCAGCTCAAGCATCTTCTGTTCGATTTTTCTGAGATCCTCCGGTGTAAACGTCTGTGTTGTATCGAAATCATAATAGAAACCATCGTCCACCGCAGGGCCGATAGCAACTTTTGTATCAGGGAAGAGAGATTTCACCGCCTGAGCCATAAGGTGTGATGTACTGTGACGATACACTTCAGCGCCCTCTTCGGATTCAAACGTCACAATCTCCACAGAAGCATTTTCTGTCAAGGGCGTACCCAAATCGCAGAGAACTCCATTGATTTTTGCAGCAAGCGCATCCTTCCCAAGTTTTCGATGGATCCGGGCTGCCAGTTCTGCCGCAGAAATTCCTTTTTCCACCTGCTTTATCGATCCATCCGGCAAGCTAATCTGTATCATACGCTTAGAAACTCTTCCAAAAACAACATTGACAGAAGGTGAATATTATAGGCACGGGCGGTTTCGAACCGCCGACTTCTACCACGTCAAGGTAGCGCTCTCCCCCTGAGCTACGTGCCTGTTCCACACATACGGTTATGATGGCACATCGAAAGCATTTATGCAAAAAAATAATAGGCACGGGCGGTTTCGAACCGCCGACTTCTACCACGTCAAGGTAGCGCTCTCCCCCTGAGCTACGTGCCTATATTTGAGGAATATTCCATTCTCAATTCAGCAGAAACACTACGAATCCTCTCAAAAAATTGTCAAGATAAAAATTGAGAAAAATTTGTATCACTTCGATAAGACATCGAATAAAAAAGCTGACCAGACAGATTTTGTCCCTCGTCTGTATGTACGGATGAGGGAACTTTTTGATTTTTTGTTCCAGAGTTTCTTGACAGTCTTCTCGTTGTATTCTAGATCATAGAAGCGTCGTGTAAATATCTTCCGAAAGTTCGGCAGCCTTTATGAGATAACTTAATCCAGGGAGGAATGCACTATGGTGACAAAAAATGACATTGAGATTTATCTGGATGATTGCGGTTTTCCATTTGAGCAGGTGAGTGACGGGGTCTGGAAGGTTGAGTCAACCGACAATAACATTGACAATATTATTATGAGTTACGAAGACCCGATTCTGTTGTTGCGGGTCAATCTGATGAAAGTACCTCAAGCAGGCCGTGAAACATTTTATGAACGTCTGCTGACGTTAAATGCGACTGAAATACCGCACGGGGCCTTTGGAATCGAAAACGATGTCGTCGTGGTGATTGACACGTTGCAAGTCGAGAACCTCGACCGAAACGAGCTGCAGGCGTCTCTTGACTCCATCGGGTTTACAGTCGCACAATATTACAGTGAGTTGAAGGAGTATTTGAATCGCTAGCGCATCCACACTGCCAAGGAAACACATTTAGAGAGTACTTTCCTAAAAGTAAGGAGGTCAAAGCTATGGGTATTTTCAGTAGAATGTCAGATATTTTCAAGGCCAATATTAATGATCTTATTGATAAAGCGGAAGATCCGGCCAAATTAATGGATCAGATGGTTCGAGAAATGCGGGAGCAACTGCGCGAAGCAAAAATTCAGGTTGCCAGAGCGATCGCTGATGAGAAAAAGCTGCATCACCAGTTAAGACAAAATCAGGTACAGTCCAAAAATTGGGAAAGCAAAGCAATGCTGGCTTTAAAACAAGGCGATGAGGGATTGGCCAAAGAAGCTCTGAAACAGAAAAAGACCTACGATGGTCTGGCTGCCTCTGTTCAGGGGCAGTGGGAAGAACAAAATACGCTTTCATCTAAATTAAAAGATAACCTGCGGGCGCTGGAGTCAAAAATCGATGAAGCCCGTCGAAAAAAAGAAATTCTTCTCGCTCGTCAGAAGCGCGCTGAAGCCCAGAAGAAGATTCATGAGGTCATGAGTGGTCTTAACGACAAGAGCGCATTCGCCACCTTCGATCGCATGGAGCAGAGAGTCCTGGAAATCGAAGCCCAGTCCGATGCGGCTGTGGAACTTGAGGTAGAATCCCTGGACGACAGATTCAAAGCTCTTGAATCCAGTTCAGTGGATGACGAACTTGCGGCGCTCAAGGCTAAAATGAGCTTGAACCCCTAATTATGTTTCTCCCGCTCCACGTTTCCGGAGGGTCCACGCAGAGTTCGAACTGTCTGTGAACATCATCCGTCTCTCTCCTGAGCGTCTTTGCCTGCCGAGAGAGACGGTGCGGCAGCTTGTCAACTCATCGGCATCTATGCAGAGCGTGCTTGTGGAACGTTATTAAAATATGTCATAATCGTATTCATCCCCTTATGTACTGATTGTTTCAAGGAAGAAGGACAACCCGCATGGCAAGAATTCATCTCAAAACACCTCAGGAAATCGAATTGATCCGCGAAAGCAGCCGAATAACGGCTCAGACCCTCAAGTTTCTCGAAGGGGAGTGTCTTCCCGGCATTAGCACATTGGAACTGGATCGTATGGCCGAAACCTTCATTCGCGATCATGGGGGAACTCCATCATTTAAAGGGTATCACGGCTTTCCGAACAGTGTCTGCTGTTCTGTCAACGAAGAGGTGGTTCACGGTATTCCCAGCTCGAGAAGGCTCAAAAACGGGGACGTGATTACGCTCGATACAGGTGTCTATAAGAACAATTATCATGGCGATGCCGCGATTACGGTAGCGGTTGGCGAGGTCAGCAGACAAGCCCGGCAACTCATCGAGATCACACGAGAGGCTCTGTATTTGGGCATTGACCAGGCAAAACCCGGGGCGCGCCTCGGCGATATTGGCTTCGCCATTCAAACCCTGGCCAGGCAATATCATTACGGTGTTGTCAGGGAATATACGGGGCACGGTATTGGCAGAGATCTGCATGAGGCGCCACATGTTCTGCATTATGGAAAAGCGAACAGCGGTCTGCGCCTGAAAGCAGGGATGGTGTTTACAATCGAGCCGATGCTGACCGCCGGCTCACATGAAATTCGAGTCAAAAAAGACGGCTGGACAGCGATCACAAAAGATAGAAGCCTCTGCGCTCAGTTTGAACATACGCTGGCCCTGACCACAGATGGAGCCCAAATTTTGACGTTACCGGAATAAGCGCTAAGAGCGCCAGCGCATCTCATCTCCACCCCTTTGTGTTTATGGTGTGTCTCATTGAGGCACGTGTCGACAACCGCAACTCTGTATAAGCCGGATGCATCGAGTGTCTAAGCTACCACCTGAATTCGCCTTTCCAGCCCGGCGAGCGCAACACTCCGACCGTGTACTGCCTGACGCGTTCATGTCAACAACGGAAACGCAGAAGATTAAAGCGTATCTCCATGATGCCTCGAGATCTGCGCGCGCAGCTGCGTCCGCAAAGGCTCCATTGACGAATGAAAAAGATGAGGATTCGCTGCTCATTGTCCCGAGGGAGTATCGGTCGGCGCTAAGCACTTTCGAATCGCCCTTAATGCAGTATCTTCGTAATCTTCGGCTCAAGATGGCAAAGATTCCGAAAGAAATTTCCTTTATCAACAGTATCTATACGCTGACACAGGGAAATATCATTGATCTGATCGATCCTGTGAAGGACGAAGTTACCAGGCAGCTGCTCGATGATCTGCTGACACCGCTCCTGAAACATGCGAAGCAAAGCAGGGCCGGCGCCGAGAAAGACCCTGTCGCAGCGGAATGGGAAGCCGGACAAATTTTAAATCGATGCTACCTCGTGCTGTATTCCAACTTTTCACAGATGCAGTCTGCCATCATTCAGGGGATCATCTACGATATTGAACGACAGGGCGTCCACCTTCCGATTCAGTCGTCTGCCGAACTCGAGATTATTGCCCAGCAATACCTCCCGGTAGTCCAGAATCAGGCTGTTATCATCCGCAATATGTTTCGCCACCTCTTTCCGGAATACGATCCCCCTGACAACATTCACGTCCTTGAGCTCTGTTTTCTCAGATTGCTGGATGACATCCAGAATAATTTCTCTCATTTTTTAGAAAGCGATGAACAGCTTCTCCAGATGTTGTCACGGATTAAAGTGGGGCAAGATGAACTGCTCAATGTCAACGATCCGAATCTGCGGAATATTCTTGCGAAAATGGAGCGACTGCAGAATCAATTTCACGATATTTATAATCAACGCTGGCGCGACGGGGTCTTGAACGATATCATTGCCACCTTCTTTTACCATTCTCGCTTTACAGCCTATCTTGAAAACAAGGGGAAGATTGCCAAAAAACGACGCTACTTTCTGGCCAGCCTCGAGCATCTGCTGAACAATTATGAGGATTTCTTCAACGAGACTCTTGTGCCGCAGGTCGACTTCTTAACCGAGGAATACAAGGTCGTTGATCGAGAAGGTTATACGTTTGTTCAATCCCATATCCTGACAGACAGAATGAAAAACATTTTTCAGACACTTCTTGATCAAGATCGCTTTTCAGTCCTGAGCGAAATGATCGTGACCGGCGAATTCTCAAAGACGCCGGCACTGAAAAAAACATTTCAGCACAGCGAAGAACTTGAAAAGATGCGCAGGGAACTGCGGCACAAGCACGTCTCGCAGCAAGCACTGCAGGAACATATCGACCGCCTCTGGGAAGTGCTCGATGACGTACAGGAACTGCTGGTATCGGAGATTTTTACGAAATGGAAAACTCCACTTAACACGATGTTAACGACCTATTGTCTGGAACTGCACTGGTTCCACGCGTGCTTCTCGACATATACGATTGAAGCGTTCCCGGATACAAAGACCCTGTTCAGAGAACTCGATCTATTTATTGAGCCGTACAAAGAAGCGTTGCGCATTTTTTCCGATAACATTTTTCACTACCTCGAGAGCATAAGCCAGCAAGTCTACGCCTTTCGCGATCGGGCCGGTGACTTTAACCTCCTCTATACCGGAATTTTAGGAATCGATCTGAAACAGGAAGAGCGTTTCTTCCAGTTTGAATTGTATACGCCCCCAAAAGTCAAACTCCTTGTTGGCCGTTTGCTCAAACTGCAGGAACACTACACTCAAACGTTGAAAACGCATCCGCCCAAGCAGGCTTCCGATGACCACGAAGGTCTGAAAAATCAGCGTCTCTATACAGATGAAATGTTAAAAACTGCAAATTTCCTTGAAGAAGAACGGGATATTTTAATGTATTGCGGTTCCCGGAAACTCTTTGCCGATCCACAATTTGTCGAGGATGATTTTGCCCATGATTATAATGAAATCATAGACAGTTACGCTCACGTGATAACGCAGTTGCAGCCTCCCAGTTCAGATCAGCTTGACAGGATTCTGGAATTACGAGGCCTTCGAGAACGCGCAAGGTTTGCAGCTGTCTATGAGCGCTATTCCGAAATGGTAAAATACAAGGCCCTGAGCAAGGCATGGCCGGTGATCCGCAAACGCTGGAAAAACCCGGATGATTTCCAGAGAGATCACGCTGTCCATAAAAAATTTTCTTGACAGGTCTGACTTCACGAAACAAGAATACACACTCATAAAATCTTTAGGGGGCAGGGTGAAATTCCTCACCGGCGGTAAAAGTCCGCGAGCCGAGAACGGCTGACCCGGTGTAATTCCGGGGCCGACAGTCATAGTCTGGATGAGATAAAGATTTTCGGTGAAAATATCAGGAAGTTCAAGCTGTCCCGTTAATATGACGGGACCTGTGTTGTCCCGGAAAAAACGCCCCGTAGTCGTTAAGGATTGCGGGGCGTTTTTTGCTTGGAGCGCTTTCATGTTCATCAGAGCTCGTCATCTCACTTTCGGCTTCGAACAAGATCTCATTTTACACGATGTTTCGTTCTCAATCGAACGGAATCAGTTTGTGTCTTTCATCGGGCCTTCGGGCTGCGGCAAAACGACGCTGCTTTACCTGATTGCTGGTATCTATCCGCTTTCACACGGTACGCTGGAGGTCGACACAAAGCATATTTCCTTTGTCTTTCAGCACGACTCCTTACTGGAATGGCGCAACGCAGTTCAGAATGTGCTGCTGCCTTTTGAGCTGAACGGTACGCCGATTACAGCCGACTTGAAGCAAAACGCCGCAGGCATGCTGAAAAAAGTCGGTTTACAGGGCTTTGAAGACTATTTTCCGCACCAGCTTTCCGGCGGCATGAAAAAACGGGTGGAAATCGCCCGCGCTCTCGCTACCGACCCGGAGCTTCTGATTCTGGATGAACCCTTTTCAGCGCTGGATATTCTCACTCGCGAACGACTGAATATTCTCATGAGGAGTCTGCATACAACAACAAGCTGTACGTTTGTCCTGGTGACACATTCAGTCGAAGAAGCCTGCTTTCTCTCGGAAAAAGTCTTTGTCATGGCGAAACAGCCGGCGGAAATCGTGAAAGTGAAAGAGATTCACAGCAGCAAGAGTCATGAGGAAAATCGTTTCTTTTTGTCTGACGGGGAACAGAGTATTAATCACGAGATTCGCCAAGAGGCTCATTATCTCTGGCAGCAAACAGCTCAAGTCACACAAAAATATCATCTGGACAAGTCTGCGCCCCGGCCTCATGGAGGAAAGAACAACAGATCGCGCCTGAAGTGCTGCTGCAAAAAATATCTCTTCAACTGCATGATTCCTCTCGAATTATTGAGCTTTTTCGGGGTGTTAAGTCTCATTAAGATGTATTTGAACATTCCTGATTTTATTTTCCCCTATCCCTGGACGATCCTGAAACGTTTTTTTTCAACGCTGGCTGCCGGTACGATCTGGCCGGATTTGAAAATAACCATTATAGAATCCATGAGCGGTTTTGCAATAGCCCTTTTCCTGACACTGCTGCTGGGCTATACGATCGCGAAATCACAGCTGCTTTCGAATCTGTTAATGCCCTGCCTGATCGCGACGACCACTATGCCCTCGGTCGCTGTCGCACCGTTTCTGGTATTATGGATGGGCTTCGGGATCGCGCCCAAAATTTTTACGGCTGTGATTGTCATGTTTTTTGCCATGCTGATTAACAATATTTCCGCCATTAAGCTGGCCGAACAGAGCATGCAAGAACTGATTCTTTTCTATAAGCCATTTTGGTTGACACGATTTACCAAATTTGAACTGCCTGCTGCCTTACCGATGATTTTCAGCGGCATTAAGGTCTCGATCACTCTATCGGTCATCGGAGCCGTCGTGGGGGAATTCATCTCAGGCAATACCGGCCTTGGTTCTCTGGTCGGAAGAGCCAAGGCCAATTTCGATATCGACTTGATGTTTGTGGCGCTGCTCTGGCTGGTGTTGCTGGGATTGAGCTATTATAGTATTGCCAGTTTGCTCTATCTCGGTCTGTCCAAAAAACTACATATCTCACAGCAGGGAGACGCGTATGGCAGTCGTTTTCAGCAGCGTAAGCGCTATAGCTCCTGAAAAATGCCTGACATACCCCAATTGCACATGAAGTATCAAATTGTACGCACACAGATCTTGCTGCAGTCCGTCATCTACATATTCCTCTCGTCCTGTAGCATCGCTCACGCTGAAGCTCTGCCTCGGACCGAAACACTGAAACTGGTCATCGGTTATATTCCTCATATTCAGTTTGCTCCCCTGTATGTCGGGCTGGAGAAAGGAATGTACCTCGATCGGCAGATCGAGCTGAAGATTGAATACGGCTTTGGGAGCGACATCTTCGGACTTTTACTTCAGGAAAAGATCGATCTGGGGCTCTCCGACTCGGATCAGCTGATCTTGTCCGGTGCTAACGACCTAGGACTCGTGGCATTATTGCAGTATTATCAGAAAATCCCAGTCACGATCGTCGCAAAGCGGCAGAAGATCAAGTCCCCGGAGGACTTTCGCGGAAAACGTATCGGTACGCCGATGATGGCGGGGACCAACTATATCGGACTCGAAGTGTTTCTGCAGCATTACCAGTTGAAAAATGCGGTCATGGTTGAGAATATCGGCTACACTCAAATCACATCGTTATTACACAACGACATTGACGGAGCTGTCTGTTTTCTGAATAACGAGCCGGTTAAACTGCGGCAACTAGGGACAGAAATTTCTCAATGGGACATCAGAGAATTTTCAAATATAATCGGGGGTTCCTTTATTACGTCACGAGCTTTGACGCAGAAACGGCGGGATGTGCTGGGGCGTTTCACAGAAGCGACCATTGCAGCAATGGAATATACCTGCAAGCATCAGGAGGATGCCATACAGCTCTCACTGCCTTACCTTGACCAGTACAGCGAACAGCCGGATTATACTCTCCTGAGAGGTGTTCTTGCCTCAACCTGTCAGCTGTTAGACAGCTCATCAGGCTACGGGGCCTTAGACCCGAAGGCCTACGCCGACTCGATTGAAACCCTCTACCAACTGAGTCTGATCGAGAGTGTCTATCCGGCGAGAAAGATTCTGTTCAACCCTGTTGACTAAAGGAGAGCGCAGCCTGGGCAGGGATTATAGTTGCGGCCTGCCTGCTGCCTGCTTTATTTTTTCATTATCCGTCCAAATCCATAATGCGGCTGGGCCAGACCGAAAAACGTCTCTCCATCAACTTAAAACTTGACGTATGTCTCCGCCGCCGTTTTCTTTCTCAGAGAAGAACACAACGACGAATAGAGGACAGCCTTCTTGAACATGAATCACCAACGGAGAAGAAAACAGCATTGAAGCAGCACGAGATCATTCAACAATTTCTCCTGACCAACGCTCCGAATTACATTCCGCAACGTGATGAGGAGCGTATCTTTCAGGCAGCCTTCAAAAGCCGCATTCCCCTTATCGTGAAAGGCCCCACCGGCTGCGGAAAAACCCGCTTTATCGAGGCAATGGCCTATCAGTTGAAACTGCCGCTTATGACCGTCTCCTGTCATGAGGACCTGACCGCTGGCGATCTGCTGGGACGATATCTGTGGAAAGATGATGAAACCGTCTGGCAGGACGGGCCTCTCACACTTGCAGTACGTTATGGCGGAATTTGTTATCTGGACGAAATCGTGGAAGCCCGTAAAGATACGATCGTCATCATTCACTCCCTGACTGACGATCGCCGCATATTGTATATCGATAAGACCGGCGAAGTCATCCGGGCGCATGTTGATTTCATGATGGTCTTGAGCTATAATCCCGGCTATCAAAGCCTTGTGAAGGATTTAAAACAATCTACAAAACAACGCTTTGCGTCATTTGTGTTCAGCCATCCTCCTCTGGAGATCGAGAGCGAGATCATTCAAAGTGAAAGCGGCCTGTCTGAAAACGACAGCAGGAAACTTGCTGAAATGGGACGAAACATCCGCGAATTAAAAGGCTTTGGCCTCGATGAAGGTGTCAGCACACGTATGTCGGACGTTTCATCGCGCAGGGACTCAGCCCATTCGATGCCTGCCGCTGTGCGATCGGTAACACTCTGACCGATGACCCCGAAATTATGCTCGCCATCCTTGACATCGTGAAACTCTACTTCGGCGATTTCATGCGTGACGCTGAATGACTGTCAGCACCGCGCCTGAGCGAGGCTTCAGACCCTTTCAGTGTTCCGCCCACCAACGCGGCATGAGACCCTGGCACGAACAACGCGAACGTTTAGTCCCAGTATTTGACAGGCTTTTCAAACAGGGCGAGATTCCCGATGACAGAAAGGAGAAGCTCCAAAAAGCTTTCGACACATTCCGCTCGGCAGATTAGGAGAGCTCTGCCCTGGCGCTGAAACAATTTTTGATCCTTTTGGCTCCGGGAAGCGCTTGGTATCTCGAACTCCATGCACTTTGTGCAGCCATTGTCGATCTTGCGTGCACCTTGACAGCACGCCGTAGCGCTTACGGAGTTCGTTTTTTTACTGCGCTGTCACGCGGGGCTTTTGGGAACAGCCCTGAGCGGGTCGAACAGCTCCTCAAATGGCTCAAAAAAACTTTCGTTCTCGATGAAAAACTGGCTCTCGCGCTTCTCCAGGGCTATCAACGCCTGAGCGAGCGTTTAGCCCCGCGTGAAGTGGATCGCTACATCGAGGAAGGCCTAAGTTGTCATGAAGTCAATCGCCGCATGGCTGAGCGCTTTCTCGCGCTGGACCTCGACAATTCTGAAGCCGTGATTCAGACTCTGGCCTGCGAATGCCGCTTACGTGATGTCATGACAACGCTCGAACGTTTACTGCTCGCTCTAAGCGGATATAAGATCACGATCAAAAGCCTGAGTGCCTTACCTGCTGCAAGCCTGCGGCGCCGTCCCCGCATGGTCATGTTGCAGCGTTCCCTCTATCTCCCGGGCCGAATCAATCGCTTTGCGTCAAAAAAGGACAATCGGCGCTGGTATGTACTTCTGGCGGTCGTCGGGGCCGCAATGCTGGCATTTAAAAGCTTTCCCTGTCTTCACGGGCTTCCTGACTACCCCGGCGCAAAAACCCTGGCAGGGGACGCGATTTCCGAACAAAACCTCTTCCAGATTCTCGAATTTCTACGAGTGCTTGAGGCAAGCCAGACACATTGGTCAGGCTGCAGCAGTCTCATCCGTTTCGCTGTTCAGAAAGAGGCGCAGCAAACCCATTCCGGGCGCTCAGGACCAGAACAGCTTTTTTTCGACCTCTTGAGTCTGGACAGGCAGGAAATGTCATGGCTCATGCCCCTCAAGAGGATTGTCGAACGCTCAACGCATCTTTTTGATACAGTCGAACAACTCGCAGGACTCGACAAAAAACACTTGTTCCAGCGGTATCCTGATTTGAATGAAACCCTTTTGCGGCCCTTCTCTTTTTTGCCGGATTTTTTCTATCCGGGCTATCTTCAACCTTCTTCATCAGAAGATGATTTACTGAAGATGAACGCCTCGCTTCCACAGCAGGACCTCTCCTTCAGACAAAAAGCTCGCTATGACAGTGTTCCCGCTCAGCCTGGAATTATTGAGCGACAGCAGCGCAGCGAGAAACGCAATGAAGAGCAAGGCCGCTGTTACCTGCATGATGAATGGAGTCACAATCGCTACCTGCGCGGACATTGTTATGTCTATGAAAGTAAGGCCGAATGGCGTCAGGACGTATTTGTCGGCAAAACACTGATACAGGAAGGAAATAAACTGCGCAAGGTTTTCGAGATGTTGCGGCCCGACGAGAACCATAAAGAGAAACGTCTTCCAGAAGGTGATGCAATCAATGAAAGCCTCCTGGTGGAGTATATGATTCAGGCCAGACAGGAGCCGGGCCCAAAGATCGATTTTTTCGAACGCCCGGCAGTCAGAAGGCGCGATATTGCCGTGCTGCTGCTGCTGGATGTCAGTGGTTCCACCGGTGAACGTGTGCATGACGCACGAACGATCGACATCGAAAAGGACGCAGCAGTCATTTTCGGACACGGCCTGGCAGCGCTGGGCGATCGTTTTTCCATGTGCGGGTTCAGCAGCGACGGTCGGGAACGCTGTAACTTTTTGTTCTATAAAACCTTTGACGAGCCCTGGGATCACGACAGCCAGGCCCGTGTTCTTGCAGCCCATCCAATGCAGAATACACGCATGGGCGCTGCGCTGCGCCATGCCGGCTATCGCATATCACAGGTTCCTGCAAGACAGAAACTGATTATTCTGTTCAGCGACGGGCAGCCGCTCGATCGTGAATACGATCCCCGCACGCGCTACGCCCAGCATGATGTACTCATGGCTTGCCTGGAAAACAGCAGGCTGGGTATCGTCACATTCCCACTCTTGAAAACAGCCGTCAGGATATGGAGCTGATGTTTCCGGGGCAACGCTACCTTATCCTCCACAGTGTCAAACAACTCAGCCGGGTTCTTCCTCGAATTTATATGAAATTAACCCTTTGAGCGTACGCATGTAAAAAATAGACTTGACGAAAAGCTTTCGACTGTTACAGTGTCTCTGCATATCTTGTGAGAGTTTTCCCTGACTAAGGACTTTTTGCATGAGGGCTGCCGGATGGGACGTCATTCTAAAAAAAGCGCTTCACGACAAATGCATTCGACGAGACGCTACAATTCTTCCGAAAATATTTCTTACTATTTTTTAGCGGCTGCCGGACTCTTTGTCTTAATTTTCATTCTTCTCGGTGTGCTGGGCTATGCAGGAATTTTATAAAGGAGCAGAGCGATGAGACATATTCTTGTCACAGGAGGCGCAGGATTCATCGGGAGCAACTTTGTCCGCTATATGCTCCGCAATTTTCCGGAATATACGATTATCAATGTCGATAAACTTACGTATGCCGGGAATCTCGACAATTTACGCGACATAGAAACCCTGGCAAACTATCGTTTTGTGCAAGGGGATATTGCTGATCGCGATCTGGTGGAAACACTTATGCCGGAAATGGACGCAGTAGTGCATTTTGCTGCGGAAACCCATGTCGATCGTTCGATTATGGACGCCGGCAGTTTTATCTCAACAGACGTGTACGGCACCTTTGTCCTGCTTGAAGCGGCGCGGAAATATCCGGTCGAACGCTTTATCCAAATCAGTACCGATGAAGTGTACGGTACGGCCATGTCGCCAGAGGGCATCAGCCGTCCGTCGCTGGAGACAGATGCGCTGATGCCCTTGTCGCCCTATGCCGCAAGCAAGGCCGGAGCCGATCGGCTGGCTTTTTCTTACTGGGCGACTCATGACGTTCCGGTGATCATCACGCGCTGCAGCAACAACTACGGTCCGTATCAATATCCAGAAAAGCTGATTCCGCTTTTTGTCACCAATGCGATTGACGACACAGCCCTGCCGCTCTATGGGGATGGGAAGAATACGCGCGACTGGATTTTTGTGGAAGAGCATTGCAAAGCGATTTCGCTTTTGCTGCACAGCAGTGCGTATGACGGCGAGGTCTTCAATATTGGTTCGAACCGGGAATTATCCGTCCTGCAAATCAGCGAATTGATTTTGAATGCACTTGGAAAACCGACGTCGTTAATGCATTTCGTATCGGATCGCCCGGGGCATGTTCCGCGACATGCTGTCGATTCCTCGAAATTCCGCAGATGCTTTGACTGGAGGTCTTCAGCGGATTTTGGCGCAAAACTGGAAGAAACGATCAGGTGGTATGTCGAACACGAAAACTGGTGGCGGCCCATCAAGGAGAAAGACGCCCGCTATCAGGCATATTACGCGGAACAATACCAGAAACGAGAGGCAACAAGCAGGGAACAACGATGAAATATCTTGTGACCGGCTCACAGGGAATGCTGGGAACCGATGTTCTCGACCTCTTCGGGCACAGGCACGAGGTTTTCGGAATCGATCTCCATAATTGCAATATTCTCAACAAAGGGCAGCTTGAAGACATTGTGTCACGCTTTCGGCCTGATGTCATTATTCACACAGCGGCCTATACCAACGTTGATCAGGCTGAATCAGAACAAGACCAGGCAGCCGCGTTGAACGAACGAGGCACTGCAATCGTCGCAAAGGCCTCCCGAAAATTTCAGGCAAAACTGGTGTATATCAGCACGGATTATGTGTTTGACGGCAGCAAAAAAACTCCCTATAAGGAGACTGACAGCCCAAATCCCCAAGGCGTCTACGGTAAGACAAAACTTAGCGGTGAGCAGCAGGTCCAGCAGATTCTCGACAAAGATCAGTGGTTGATTGTCAGAATTGCCTGGCTGTACGGTCTCCATGGCAAAAATTTTGTCGCGGCGATCTTGCAACGGGCCCAGGAGATCGGGCGACTCCAGGTCGTCAACGATCAATTTGGAGGGCCAACTTACACTCGGGATGTTGCCGTAGCCATTTCGGCATTGCTGGAAGCCACGGCCTCTGGAATTTTTCATGTTTGCAATAGCGGTCAGTGCTCCTGGTATGAATTTGCAATACGCATCCTCTGCCATGCCGGGCTGTCACATGTGCCGATCGAGCCGATTTCAAGCGTCGACTTGCAGCGTCCAGCCCCACGCCCGAACTATTCTGTCCTGGATACGTCGAAATTTACGTCACTCATCGGACAGGCTCCGCGTCATTGGGAAGACGCGTTACAAATGTATTTTGAAGAAGTCACATCATACAAGCTATCCCGTCATGTGTAGAATTGCTCGTCCTGTTCTGCACATGACGTATCAGTTCACTATTTCATGAGAGTATTAATTACAGGAATTACAGGATTTGCCGGAAGCCACCTTGTCGATTACATTTTAAAAGAACACCCGGATGTCGAAATTTTCGGAATTCGGCGCTGGAGAAGCCGTACTGAAACGATCAAACATTTCCAGGATGACATTAAGATCGTCGAATGCGAGCTGCGGGACTTGACCTCGGTCTTTAAAGTCGTTCAGGATATTCGTCCGGACCGCATCTTCCACCTGGCGGCTCAGAGCTTTGTGCCGACCTCATGGGCCTCTCCAGCAGATTCTTTAAATACGAACATTATCGGGCAGCTCAATATCTTTGAGGCTGTGCGTTCGCTCGAGATAAGCCCTTGGATTCAAATCGCCTGTTCGTCCGAAGAATACGGCATGGTCTATGATAACGAAGTCCCCATTACAGAAAGCAACCCGCTGCGTCCTCTCAGTCCCTACGCCGTCAGTAAAGTAGGCCAGGATATGATGGGCTACCAGTACAGCGAGAGCTACGGCATGAAGATCATCCGTACACGCGGATTTAATCACACAGGGCCCCGACGCGGCGACGTCTTTGTCTGCTCCGATTTTGCCAAACAGATTGTCGATATCGAAAAGAAAAAACGTCCGCCGGTAATAAAGGTCGGCAACCTTGAAGCAAAACGTGATTTCACCGATGTCCGCGATATGGTTCGGGCATATTGGCTTGCGCTCGACGGCAACTGCGCACCGGGTGAGGTCTATAACATCGCCTCTGGAACAACGCACACCATTCAGAGCGTATTAGACCGCCTGTTGAGCATGACCGATGCCGCCATCACTGTCGAAGAAGATTCCGCGAGACTGCGTCCTTCCGACGTACAGATTCTCTTAGGCGATTACTCCAGGTTCAAGGCTGCCACAGGATGGGAACCCACTATTCCTTTTGAGCAAACCCTGCAAGACATCCTGGACTATTGGAGAGCCAGAGATTAAAAAACGGAACGACGTGGCTCAGGTGATACACAGATGGAGTCTGAGAACGTTCCCCACTGTGAGCCTGAGTCACGTCATTTCGTTTCCACAATCGTGACCGTTCTTATTACCGGAGCTACCGGCTTTGCAGGCAGTCATATGTGTGAGTATCTTCTTGAACAGGGCGCAGAGGTTTACGGCACCTATATTTACCAGGAAGAGCTTGGGCGTTTTCCAGAGCGTTTGCGGAACAACGTTCATTTACGCAAGTGTGATTTAGCTGAGATCGATCAAGTCCGAGCCCTGTTTCAAGGGCCATGTTTCGATCGGGTCTATAATCTCGCCGCGATCAGCAGCGTTCATCAATCCTGGAGTAAAGGCCAGGATGTCGTGCTCCGGGTCAACCTCTACGGATGGTTGAACCTGATCGGAACCTTGCACGAGTTTTGTCCAAGAGCCAGAGTATTAATGGTCAGCTCAGGAGAAGTCTACGGCATTGTTCCAGAAGACCGGCAGCCGGTCTCTGAGCAGTTTCCCTTACAGCCGATCAATCCCTATGCCGACAGTAAAGCCGCCCAGGAGATGTTCTGCTATCAATATCTTCACCGTCACCAGTCACAAATTGTGATCGTGCGTCCCTTCAACCACACTGGCCCGCGTCAATCCCCGAGTTTTGTCTGTTCGGATTTTGCAAAACAGATCGCCGAAATCGAGAAAGGACTGCGCCCGCCGCTTATGTCGGTCGGCAACCTTGAAGCCCGCCGCGATTTCTCGGATGTGCGCGATATGGTTCGCGCGTATCATGCTGCTCTGGAACAAGCTCCGATCGGTATACCAATGAATGCAGCCTCTGGAAAAGCCTGGTCCATTCAGCAGGTCCTGGACATTTTGCTTGCACACAGCCGCGTATCTGTAGAGGTGCAGCAGAGTCACGAACGTTTACGGCCGTCTGACGTGCCGTTAATGCTGGGCGATGCGTCTCTGCTGCGGCAGCACACCGGATGGGAGCCTGCAATTCCCTTTGAAAAAACGCTGTTGGACACGCTGGAGTACTGGAGAACTCAATTGGCATAAATGAGAGCGCGGCGTTCACCTCCTGCCAGTGCAAGAAGCGTGGGAGCGTCAGGCCTCTTTCGTTCCGGTGAGGCGAATAACGGAACTAGAGTAACGGTTGAGATGGGTATTGGCGACATGATAGGCGTCGCGTGCCGCATCAAGCCCCTGTCCAATGGCGGCGAACTTGCTCTCGAAATGTGCGAAATGGCGTTGCGCTTTCTGCAGATTCTCAATGGTTTTTTCCACGCTGGCAGCCATCTCATAATAGTCGTGCGCAATGGCGATACTGCGCAGCATAATCGCCAGGGTATTCGGAGAGGCCGGAAACACGTGCATTTTTCCGAGGTCTTCCCACAGGCGTTCATCACGAATCACTTCAAAGTACAAAATTTCACTCGGCAGAAACATCACAGCCATATCCATTGTCCCGGCATCGGGACGGATATACTTGCTGATACGCCGGGCTTCCAGACGCAGCACCTTCCGCAGCAGCTTGCGAGCTTCGGTGAGCTTCTTCGGATCGGAACTTTGGAACAGATGCAGCACCTGCTCACGCGGGAACTTACTATCAATCGGGAGTGATGCTTTCGGAAATTTCACCAGCACATCCACGCGCCCGGCCTCTGCAATCGTGCTTTGCAACTCGAAGAGGTGCTGCGGAAGAAAATCCTGCAAAAGTCGTTCAAGCGCAGCTTCTCCAAAGCCTCCCCGCATATGGGGGAGCTTGAGCAGCGCGTTTAATTCGTTGATCGAGCTGCTGACCGTAGCGACCGTGTGCAACTGCTTTTCAGCAGCCTTCAAGTGCTCCTGCACTTTTTCAAAATGCCGAAAACCTTCTTGCATATTTTCATTCAGTCTGGCTTGCACATCCTGCCCGATCTCGCCAAGTCGCTGATCCATCTTATCCCGAATCATCCCTAATTGCGTGTGCGTACTCGCCTCTAAGTGCCGGAATTTACCCTCAAGCGACTGCGTTGTTTTGGCCTGCATGTAGCGCGATTCCTTCCGTCCCCGCGTGAGCTGGGCATCGACGCGCTCCTGAATATGCAAAAACTCCTCGCTCAGACGATCAGCAATTTCCTGACGAAGAGTCCCGGACGAACGGCTGATGCGTTCCGCTGTATCCGCAGAGCCGGTCTGAATCAGATTGCTGAGAAATCTTTGCTGCTCGGCAAAATCCCGCTTCATGCAGCTGACAACAGCGCGCTCGTCTTTCAGGCTGCGGATGGATAAAATCACCCACACACCAAGCCCGATATTCAGAAGAAGTCCTACGCCCAACAATAGTTCCATAAACCTCTCATTAAGGAGAACACGTGTCTCTTGTCCACTGTCCACAAGCATCCTGCCATGAACCACATAAAGATGGCCATCTCTCCCTGTCTTGTCAAGAAAAAAAAGCAAGCAGGCGACTGTCTTATCTTCCCTGTTTCCAAGGGCATCCGCCCGATGTATTGGATGCCTGATCGAGATGTCCATTGCCGCGCTTGATCTGCGAAGTGAGCCAGGCGCTAAAGCCGATCAGCTTGACCTTGTTGGTGCTGATGACTGCTGTCTGCAAAACTAGTGCGGGTATAACACTCGAGCTGTGGACCGAAATCGTCCTTAATCTGTCAAAAAGTTGTCTTGACAAAAATCATTTTGGGCTTAGGCAGCGTATTGGGAACGATCGATCTCTTTTCATGTTATTTTTTTATAACGGAATCGGCATTCTTCTCAGCTCAGCAGAGCTAAGTATATGTGCATCGCCTTATTGATGCTTTTTCCGCAATACAACGTCAGGGTGCCGGAGTCCTCTATGCTCCGCACGCCGGCTTATGACGTCAGCACATGATGACTTCACTGGGAAAAACATACGACAGTTTCCGTAATACCGTATTGCGCCGGGCCGCTTCATGGTTTGGACGCCCTGGAGAACTCCTGATACAGTGGCTGTTTTTACTACCGGACTTAAGCCGTTTAATGGTCAATCTTTTGTCTGATTCGCGAGTCTTCCTCCTCGACAAAATCTTCATAGCCGGTGTCCTCGCCTATGTGATCTCTCCACTCGATTTTTTGCCCGAAATACTGGCAGGGCCTTTCGGACTCGTCGAAGACCTGCTTTTGTGTATAATGATGCTGTATCGTTTGCTGAGTAATCCACAGAATGCTGAAGCGATTCGGGAACATTGGAAAGGTGAACGGGGGACTATTGTCAACATTCAGCGTGGCTTTCAACAGCTCAAGGCGATGATGATGAACAGACACAGGCCGGGAAGGTAGTTTCAGTGTGAGCGTTCCGTCATCACGAGCCGACATTCAGCAGCAGACATGGAAGAGCCCTCGCTGTTCATATCCGACCATTAGCCCTTGTACAGAAATACTTTCAGAAGAGTTTTCCCTTGACAATGTTATAATTTCTCTGTGCCCTGTTCATCCATAAGAGAAATACGTTATGCCTTATGCTCTCAGCTTCCAGAAAATGAAGATATTTCTACGAACCGGACTCGCTATCTTGCTTTGTGCTGGCCTGCTTGCTTCTCAGGCCGACGCCGGTACTATCGAAGTCGCGTTCAGTGATGGCAGTGCCCAGCAGACGCTGATGACACGCAACGAGCGGAATGTGGAATTTCTCCAATTACAGCACCTTGCCGCTATTTTCGAAATCGAGATGAGCGTCGATCCGGTTGATGGACGGGTTGTCCTGAGCAAGCAAGGCAAAAGTGCCTCCTTCTTTCCCGGGCAGCAAACCGTCATTGCCGACCGACGTTCCTATTTTTTGGAAACGCCTCCTCTCGAGATTGAAGGGCGCATTATGGTGCCGCTGGAATTTCTCAGCAGCATCCTGCCGCTTGTCTACGACCGTGAATTACGCTGGGACGCTGCGCGGCGCACCCTGTCCGCCGGCATTCAAAATCTGGAGATTCTCAGCCTGTCTTTCAGTCCGTACGGTGACAGCACCAGAATCATCGTCAAGACCAATAAGGAGCCTTCGTACACTGTCTCGGAAAAATTGCCCTCGATGCTCATTTTTAATCTTCCGCAGGCTAAGCTCAATATACGGAACAATCCGTTAACGATTAACACCCGATCTGTCAAACAGGTCAAAGTGATCGATACCTTCGGCACGACTCAAATCATCATTCGTTTAGGGGAAGATTTTAGTCGTTATACCCACAAGGTGCTTAAAGGCCCGCCGCGCCTGCTGATCGATGCCTACAATACCCGGGAGTCACGTATCGAAGCTCCGGTCAGCGACAGCGGCGGCATCATCGAACAAGATCTCGATGAGGCGACGCCGGCTCAGGCTCGTGTTGAAGCCTCGCAGCCTTTTTCCCTTCAAACTGTTGTCATCGACCCCGGACACGGGGGCAGTGATCGCGGCATTATCGTTGCCTCGGGCACTGAAGACAGACCAGAGCTTTTGGAAAAACAGCTCACTCTGCATATCGCACAACTCCTTGGAACGGCCCTGACTCACCGACTGGGGGTGCGAAGCATTTTCACACGCGAGACTGATGAATTCGTCTCGTCGGAAAGCCGCACCACGATCGCCAACAGCAGCCGGGCGGATATTTTTCTCAGCATTCATGTCAACAACAGTTTTTTTCCCACACACGCAAACTTTGAAGCCTATGTCATGGACTACGGAAGCCTTGATCTTCCCGAAGGCTATAACGAAATCAACGCCCGAACCCAGCTGCTGGATTACGCACAAGCCAGATACATCACACAAAGCTCGCGTCTGGCCCAGCAGATTGTCAACGCCTATGTAGTGCGCAGCAAAGACCGACGCGCCGTAGTCAAGCATGCGCCGCTCTTTACGCTGAAAGGCGCGACAATGCCTTCCGTACATCTCGAAATCGGCTACACCTCCAACGAGGCAAGTCGGACAAGACTGCTTCAGGAAACATTTCAGCAAGCCATTGTTGCTGCGATTGTCGACGGAATCGCAGCATTTACACGCGAGGAAGAACAGCAATGAGTAAGATATGGATTGCGCTGGTCGTTCTTAGTCTTCTGCTTCTGGGATCGGCATGGTTTTTATACACGTATTCGCCGCAGCAGGAGCTTGAACGCGCCCTGGTCAACGCCACTCATCAGCAGATCGCGGCAGAGACGACTGAGACCCAGGAAGCTCCGTATCGGGATGTCACGCTTTTCACAGGCGATGCAGAGCACGGAATACTGGTCAGGAAGGCCCGGACCATCGAAAGAGATCCGGATGTGTTGAACGAGATTCAGCAGACGATTAGCTTACTCATTCAGCCGGATGAAAATGCTCGGAATGAGGTGATTCCGGAAGGCACGACAGTTCTCAATGTCTTTCTCAGCAAGGAGGGAATCGCATATCTCAACTTGAGCCGCCACGTCCAGGTACGCCACATTGGAGGCCTTTCAGCGGAACTGACGACCATCGCCTCATTTGTCAATACCTTGCTTCTCAATTTTCAGGAAGTCAAGCAAGTGCAAATTCTTGTCGAGGGAGCGGAGATTGAGACCTTGACAGGGCATGTTGATTGTCGCAAGCCCTTTTCAAAGTTGCTGCTCGTTGAGTCATAAGCTGTTTACACCAGCATAAAAACCAGAACACAGAAAGGATAGAATGCATGAGAAAAGATGGAAGAAAGTCTGACGATCTGCGTCCGGTACAAATCACTCGAAGCTATATTAAACGGGCTGAAGGCTCGGTGTTGATCGAAGTCGGCGACACCAAAGTGATCTGTACCGCAAGTGTCGAAAACAGGGTCCCACCCTTTTTACGGAATGCCAACCAGGGCTGGATCACTGCAGAATACGGAATGCTTCCACGTTCGACCGACACCAGAATGCAGCGGGAAACCTCTAGAGGAAAAGTCAGCGGACGCACCCAGGAAATTCAACGTCTGATCGGGCGCGCTCTGCGCTCAGTCGTGGATCTCACGCAGATCGGGGAACGGACCATTTGGGTGGACTGCGACGTGATTCAAGCGGATGGCGGAACCCGTACTGCGTCAATCACCGGGGCCTGTATTGCTCTCTTCGATGCATTGACGTATATGCGCAAGCATAAATATATCGACAGCATGCCCCTGAAGGATTTTCTGGCAGCCACCAGCGTCGGCATTGTCAACGGCAAGGTCCTGCTGGATTTAAACTATCACGAAGACTCCAGGGCAGACGTTGATATGAATATCGTCATGACCGGCAGCGGAAAATTCGTTGAAATCCAGGGTACTGCGGAAGAAGAACCTTTTGATGCCGACCAGATGCAGCAGATGCTTGCGTACGCTCGCAAAGGCATCCAGGAACTTATCAAAACCCAGCGCTCCTATCTGGGCGAAACGCTGATGGATAAGTACCTCTGAGATCCCATCGTGTAGCGCGTATTACAGCATACCTTCGGCAGGAAGCGATTCATACGCTCCTGTCAAATCGATCTGCTCTGCGTAATTACGATCATGTCTAATTATGATAAAAGGCCGCCAAAAGGCGGCCTTTTTAAATATGGATGACAGATTATTTCCGTCCTCTTCGTTTTTTCCGAAGCAGTATCGATAAACCAAACACTCCTGTTCCAATAAACAGCAAGGTTGAAGGTTCTGGTACAGCCACCTTCACCTTTGCATATGTTTCATTAGTCTGCTTCGGGATAAAACCGCTGCCTGCCAGTGGATAGGCTGTCACTGTCGCGATATTTTCGATAACCCAGCCATCTGAAACATCTTGATCGACCTGAACATCGAACGACAATGTCAGTGATTCTCCCGAAGCGATCGGTTCAGCATGACGATATTCCAGCAAACCATCGGATACAAAGCCATCCGAGACAGTGGCGCCATTTACGCTCAATGTTCCGGCAACATAATCGACATAACTGTTCAGGGCGTCGTGAATCATCATCTCTACCGATTGTTCGAAGCTATTGATAGCAGTAATTGTATATGTGATGAAATCTCCAGCAAATACATCCATAATCGAGTTCTGAGAGAACCGATCAACTGCGGTCTGTGTTTTGACTGCGTCGATTTGAGCTGTCGTAACCTGAGCCTTAGCTTCTGCTCCTGTACCTGATTCTGGATTTGCCCAGGCATGATTCTCGATAACCGCTCCATCCGGCAGATTATCTTTGACCTGCGTCCAGAAGGAAATCACCCCTTCATCGCTTCCGCTGCCAGGATTTCCATCGTCTGAAGTTAACGATTCAATCATAAATCCCAGTGTGCCGCCACTGCCGTCGGCATTGGTTCCAGAAACTGCGCAACTTGCATTCAGGCAAGTCCAACCTTCAGCCAGATTACCTGCCAAACCCTGATAAATCAGTTCATCCGGCAATTTATCAACTAGGCTGATCTTTCTAGCCGTGCTCCCTGATGAATTGGAAACTCTGAGCGTCCATTTGACATATCCAGCGCGGCTTGGATCAATTTCTGCTGATTTTTCGAGGGTAACAACCACTTCTGAACCGACGAGAGTGCGGACGCTAACGGTTTCAACCGGCGCCACCTCGGTTTCTGCGCCAAATAATGGGTCTGCTCCGCTCAACGCCCTGCTGTACAGCCATTTCCCTTCAAGATTGCTTTCATCAGGAATCTTTAGATCATAAGCGCTTAGCAGGGAATCTCCCGGATTAAAAGGCTTTGATGAAGATGGATGACGGCGGATTCTTACACAGGCTGCATCAGAAGCGATTGCTGCAATGGATTCAGCCTGATAGCCGATGCGCGTTGTGGCCTGTAATGCCAAAGGCGTCCAGTTAGCAGCATTCGGATGTGTGAAACACGCTGATTCAGTCGTATATTCTACCAGCATGTCGCCAGCAGAGCGATCCAGATAGACCTGTCCGTAATCTGGCGTAAACTCGCTGCCGTTTATGCCCTGCTTCGGTAATTGCAGAATACCGTAGATGCCATCGTTCGGCGCATTGCCTGAATTAGTCATCTTTAAAGTATACGTCAGGTCGTCGCCGATATTTTTGCTCACAGGTGCAGTGAGATCAGCATCCAGGCCGGGGACTTCGAGGGCCTTGACCTGCGTGACGCTTGTATAATTGGAAGAAGCCCAACGCTCGGTGCTCACGGCATTATCAGCCCCAGGCTGCAAAAGATTACGGCTCCTGATTTCTGCTTTGACATTGAGCATGGTATTCGCCGGAGTCGTTTTCAAAATCGGCAGATTCAGGCGCAAACGATACATTTCGATATACTCGTTATGGTTACGGATGCCTTCAAGACGATGACCCCAGCCGTTTGGCGGCTGGCAGGCTGATGGAATCTCCCAAAAGGCCATGCAGGATGGGTCGTCGGGACTTGCTGCTTCCAGGCAGGCTTGGGCGTCGGGCAGGTGAAATACGATTTCCTCAAGGTGACAGACTTCTCCCATAATATTTTGGTCTGGTTGAGGAATGTTGAAACCCTGGCTGACGATTTCGCCGCTGAGAGCAGTCAGATCCACATATTGGCGAACTTCATAAAGGTTGAAGCCCCAGTGTCCTTCAGGATACATGCTGGCCAGATTCTGATTTTCAGGACTGAGAATAACATGCGCGACTTTTCCTGCCGCAACCTGCGATTCTTCAGCCCAGGAATAGACTTTAGGCCAGGAGACATTTTCCTTATACAAAGGCCAGCCGGCATAGCTGCCGCAATCTCGCGTGCCTTCTTCCCAGTCAGCTGAGTATGTATAAATCCTGCCGCCTACAAGGGACATTTTAGTCCCGTTTGGCGGTTCCTGACAATCATACTGGCCGTCACAGATCCGCCAGATAAAAAATGGATCCCAATTACCGTAATCCGGCCCCACCCAGGCTGGGTTGTCAATTTCTTTTACGCCCAGCAAACGACAGCCAGGAGTGACAACAGCTCTTTCATTCAAATTGTCAGGAGCATCTGTGAAGGGAGCGCCTTCCCAGGCAATATCGACTGGAAACCAGCCGGAATTCGTCGGATCCTCATGATCAAAATCCCCATCCTTCGGTCCAGGAGCTGTGCCTGAACAATCTTTATATAAATGGCTCAACCAACTTCCGTAGGGAGTCTCGAAATCTCGAACGCCGTGGAAAGTGGTTTCAGGGGGTATATCGATCAGCACGTAGCTTTTTTCAATCGTTGAAACCTGTGTGCGATAGCCATGGACGCCTCTGGGAGATTCCGTGATAAAATATTCTCCGGCTTTAATTGAACCGTTATGGATATGAAATTCATCCCAGGCGGGCCAGCGTTCATAGGTATTGTACAGCCTGCCGCTCGCTGTTCTCATCGTAGTATTTGCTCCGCTGCGGCATACTGAAGCCCCGGGCAGAGGCGTCTGATGCTCCCATTCGCTGTGATCGCTCCATTGCGGATTCGTGCCGTCAATATCGGATTGCGTGACAATCTTGTTACCTGCCGGACAATCAGCAGGAATACTATAATAAACTGCGGCTCCCGTTCTTTCATTATGGAAATCCGCCCGGTCGAAATGAATAATCACCGGATTATCTACGGTGAGCGGAGAACCTGCTTCCGGCTCTTGGATAATTTGAAAAGAATCATAAGGATTTCTTACTATGATCTTTTGATAAATCGGCTGACACTTGCCTGTGCCGCTGATGCTGCTAATCGACATGGTCACGTCTTCTATATCAGAGGCATGTGGACTATCTACCTTATGATTCCAGATCAAATACCATTCGTAAATATTCTGCGCATTAGGTCCGACGAAACTGTATGGGCTCCAGGAACGTTGATGTACGGCCTGCACCGCCTGAATTGCTGCTGCCTCAGATGTTGCGGCTGCTATCATTCTGTTTGCCGTTGATATACCATGTTCCAGCGAGACTTTTGTTGCAATTGTCTTGCCATCAACGCTGCCTCTGGGAATCCGAAGTGTCAGGGTTAACTCCTCAGAAAAACCATCACTGAAATCATTCAGATTCCATATAATCTCTCCACTAGTTGCGCTCATAGCAGGTGTGATCGGTTTCTCGCCCTCCGGTCCTAGGGAAGCGGAAACAAATTCTAACGGTTTATAGATCTTGACCCCACTGCCGTAGTCCATTTCAGCGTCTTCTGCCAGCCCGTCGTCAATATCCGGCGTGTGCAGCCCGTTAATATCATCCAAGGAGACCCGCACGATTGGATTATGAGTAATTGCCCCATTTGAGGACACATGAATCGCAAAGGTCACCGTATCGCCGGCTTTTGGCGGGTTTGTTGCCGGACTTATCTGAATTTCGGTGACACCGCTGGATTTTCCATAGACTCCCCAGGATTCCAGGCTTGAACCGGCCTGGGCAGCGATCCATTTCAAGCGAATGGCATTGGTTTGAATCGCGCTGAGGTCTAAAACCGCTTCACCATCAGAGAAGTCTCCAGATGATACAAGCGTATTTCCAGCACAATCCTGAATTTCGACACGATCACTCTGCCCGAAATCGGAAGCTGAGAAGATGGCAGATGACCAGCCCTGAAAGGCTCCGCCTTCAGGCTGCGGCAATTGAATACATTCCGATACAGCCTCAGCATTCGTGGTTTCAGCAACAAGTTTTCCATCAAACACGGATATATTGACGTTTGCTTCAGGATTCAGCCCAGTTTCATCCTCGAATTGATCCAGATAGGAGTAGGCATCGTTAAAAGGTTTGGCAAGTGCCTCAGGTTGTCCTGATATTATCAGGACGAGGCATGTCATCAATGCCAGGAATATGTTGAAAAAAAAGTATTCCTTCTGGTATGATCTAGTTCTTGTGACGATGAATTGTCTCATAATGACCTCCTCCTGTGAAGAAACTCAACGTTGCAATAACGCAGCAAAACGCTTTAACAGTCTTTCGGCAGAGAATAATCAGCACGACAGAACAATCTTTTTGCGAATTGTAAGGTCTGAATGACATCAGAACTCTTCATGTTAACGAATAACGTTACTCATAACATGAAGAAATTATTAATTAATGTCAAGAAAAATTACTATGTTTGACTGCTTTTTCTCGGGCAGACTTTTCTCCCTGGACACTCAAATTGTCCTCCTGTTTTCACAGGGACACGTTGAGCATGTCATCGCCGGAATCAGGGTCTAATGATGTCATTAATGATCATACTCCCAGCATGTCCAGATTGAAACACAGTATGTCAGGGGTGACTTTGCGGCGAGTCCTGCTCATAACGCCCGATTTCTTCTGCAAGAGGCGTCAACAGTTCCAGTTTCCACGGCTCCATTTTGGGCGGAACAGAGCAGAAGGGGGAATGTCACTCAAGTGTCCTCTGAGTGATTTTTCAGGCGGAAACGGCGTGTGATAAATGCCCCAGGTATAGCCTGTCAGTCCATCGAAGCAATCAAGATGATCTGCTTCGATCTTTGTGAAATCAGCACGAAGCAGATCCGAAGCGTCGGCCATTCGATGCTGGGGATTATCATCCCAGGGAATCAGGGTAGGTTCGCCACTCTTCCAGCACAACAGCTCTCCCTCCTGGGTGTCCGTCATCGATTCAAGATCGTCGAGGAGTGTTTCCGGACGTCCCGGAAGATTCACAAGAATCCCATCAAAGCGATACTGCTGCTGCAACATGACTAAGGCTTCAGCAAAGCCCTCGCTGCTGAACCAGATCTTATGAGGAGGCATTCCGCAGTTCAAAAAAATAATGACCAAGCGCCAATTGGCACATCACGGGCACTCGATCCGCGGTCTTATGCTGCATCGCCAGCGCAATGCGCTCGCGCCCATTCACGATCGTTTGCTCTCGGGATCGGAAGAGCAGTAATCAACCAGCCCGCAGCCGGATGATCATCTGCAATCCGATTCACAATTACGAATTAGCCCTTGACAGCCCCACCAGCCAATCCTTCCACCAGATGTCTCTCAATCATCATGAACAGCAGAATAACAGGAATGAGCGCCAGTAAGGCGGCCGCCATGAGATATTGCCATGAGACTGTCCAACGCCCGACAAAATTATACAGTCCAAGCGTAAGCGGACGCTTTTCCGTGACATTAATGAAGGTCAGCGCAAACATAAATTCATTCCAGGCGGCAATAAACGTGTAAATCACGACCGTCACCACTCCCGGTATTGCGATAGGCAGCGTGATACGCGTCATGCTCTGGAACCTGGAACATCCATCAATCAAGGCCGCCTCTTCAATTTCTTTGGGAATAGTGCTGAAATAGCCGTTCATCATCCAGGTTGCAAACGCCAGGGTAAACACAGCGTTGACAATAATCAACGAGGAAAGCGTGTTAATCAGGTGCAGTGCGCCAATCACTTTAAACAATGAGATGATGACGATAATAGGCGAAAACATCTGCACGACCAGCAGCATGAACAGCAGGGCTTTACGGCCCCGAAAACGTAGCCTGGCAAAGGCGTAGGCCGCCGGAACGCAGAGAGCTGTACATAAGATGGTTGAGCCTGTGGCGACAATAATACTATTTATAAAATATTGAGCCATCGGGTACTTTTCCCAAATATGCTGAAAATTCTCCCAGGCCAAGCGTTGTGGAATCCAGCTCGGAGGATTCGCATAGACACCTTCCAAGTCCTTAAACGCTGTCGACAGGGCGACAAAAAATGGGAACAGCAAGACAAGCACAATCACCGTAATTGAGGCATAAATAAACAGAGTAAATCGAAGACTCCTCTTTCTCATAATTCCTCACTCCTGAAATAGAAACGGGCATATACCAGACTCACCGTCAGCAGGATTGCAAACGTGATGACGGCCATTGCCGCCGCTGGTCCGAACTTGAGAAACTGAAAACTATATTTGTAAATAAATGTAATCAGAATATCGGTTTTATTTACTGGCCCGCCCTTTGTCAGGATATAAATGACGTTGAAATCATTAAATGTCCATAATGATGATAAGAGTGTGGCAACAAGCAAGACATTTCGCAACATCGGCAGCGTAATGTTCAAAAAGCTGGTGACTGGTGAGGCCCCGTCGACTTCCGCTGATTCGTAAATACCTTTTGGAATAGATTGTAAGCCTGCCAGAATGACCATCGCCATAAAGGGGATACCGATCCAGATATCAACATACAGATTCGCGAAAAATGCTGAACGGGGATACGCCAGCCACAATGGGGGATTGTCCCACAATCCGGTTGCCTTTAACGTATGGTTTAATAAGCCGAACTCACTTTGAAAGGTCCACTGCCAGAGCATCGCGCTAATCGGGACCGATGATGCCCAAGGAATGATAACCAGTGTGCGATAGAGCTTCCGCCCGGTAAACTGCACATTGAGCAGCAGCGCGATCACTAAACCTGCGAGTGTCTTCGAAGTCACGGCAATCACTGTCCAGAGAATTGAGCGAAATGTGACTTCCCAGAAGGTTTTATTACTAAACAGCGTCTTAAAATTTCCCAGCCCGATGAAGTTCATGACTTGCCCGAGTTTATTGGTTCTGAAAAATGCCATCAGAAACACATACAGAATCGGATAAAACATGAACAGCAAGAGAACAGCAAGAGCCGGGAACAGCAGCATATAAGCCAGTTTTGATTCAGTTGTCCACCACGCAGTTTTCTGTGGAATGATTTTTGCTGATGGTGATTCCATAATATTTTTCCTGTATCGACGATTTTTCCTCCCCACAGCGAGGCCGATCTGAGTCTTTCCGCAACTATGTGGAGGCCGCTGCTCATCAGGCAGCCTCCACAAGTCCAACAGTCGCGTCCCCGCAGGAGAAAGGGGCTATTTACTTACATACCACGCAATGCATCAATTTCAGCGGCAGCGTCATCCAACGCGGTTTTGGCATCTTTCTCTCCGAGAAGGACAAGAGAAACAGCATTCCAGATCACTTCGGTACATTCCGGCCATTCCGCGACCAACGGCCATGGTTTAGAGCCTTCCATGGATTGAACCATGACCTGTGAAACAGGATTCTGGAAATGCGGATCATCGGCAAGCGATTTCGTCACAGGCGGGAATCCGGTCAGTTTATCAAACTCTAAACGCCATTTATCCTGGTAGAAAAAATCCAGGAATTTCCCGGCTTCAGCTTTATTTTCTGAGGTGTTAAACATCACGATGGTATCGGTAATAAACAACGGTACTCTCGATTTTCCTTCAAAATACGGAATCACGGCCGGCGCCCATTTGAAATCAACACCGCGCTTATCAAGGAGCGCTCCGGTGAAACCACCACTCATAAACATCCCTAATTTGCCTGACACAAAAATATTCTGAACTTCCGCCCGTTCGTCGCCCAGAAATGACGGCTGGGTCACTTTTTCAGTATTTGCCAGCGCGTTCATGAATTCCAGCGCTTTAACGCCGGCTTCGCTGTTCACGGTACATTTTCCAAATTTTCCTTCAGGTGTCATTTCAAAAAATTCACCGCCGTTACCATAGAAATAGTAGACGAAATCCGTTAGTTCAGCATGCACTTTGCCAGCCAAGCCAACCCCGTACATATCCGGCGGGTTGTTAATCTTCTTTGCCATTGCCAGGACTTCTTCGAATGTTTCAGGCGCCTTGTCCATTAAGTCTGAACGATAGAACATAATACGCGGACCAATGGCCACCGGTAAGCCGTACAACTGATTGTTCAACTTTCCTTCCATAATGGATTCGGGGATATTTCCCAGCACTTCTGCACTCACATATTTCTCGATCGGCTCGACGACTCCCATTTCCATAAACTCGATCAGCCAGCGTGTTCCGATGACTGACAAATCCGGCGCCTGACCAGCGCCGAGTGCCGCGATCAGCTTGTCATGCAATTGATTCCATGGAGATGAAACGATGTTCAGCTCGATATCTGGATACGCTTTTTCAAAGGCAGCTTCCAATGACTGAGCAAATTCAGGCGTTAAACCGTCATATTCCGCCCAGAACACTGAGACTTCGGCTTTGGCAAAAGCCATTGAACTCATACTCAAACACAGAATAAGTGCAACAACAACACTCACGTTCTTCATAATTCAGTCTCCCTTATCACGATTCTTGATTTGTTCTTAAATTTAAACAGACAGCGATGCAATTACAACCCTCTTCACAAGTCCTCCAGGCATCACCTCACTCATACAGACCTTAAAGCCCCCGGGTCGACGCACAATGTCATCACCCCTGAGCACTTTCAGTCCCCTTAATGTTCTTCTGACGATGTTCGCTTCTGTCCTTTTGCCTCTGTCAGCATTAAAGATTCAGATACAGATCTGACAACGTCATCACATCCGACCTCTGTACAATGCACTTCATGACACAATCCAGGCAGACATGATAAAAATGAATTCAATTCTAAAACAGGCGTCGATCGCGCAGTTATGATTCACATGTGGGGGGAGAGTGAACAAAGAACAGAAGCTGGAATCTCATACGCTACCTGGGAGTTACTGCGCTGCAAACGCTCAGGATCAGGTCTGCTGCATACTCTGTTTGCCGGGCATCCTCTGAATATACTTCATAGCCTTAGGGCCAGGCTCACCCTCGTCAACCTTCCTCAATTCCCAAAAAATATCGTAGCCACACCAGTTCGCACTGTCAAGAAAAAAAACATGACTTTTTGCTGTCACACTGCGAAATGTGAAATTTATTCCATCACTCATGAAAGCAGCTCTTCCTGGGAAGTTTGGGAACAGTTATCTGCCGAGAAACATCAAACCTTCTTGTCCACACAGCAGTCGATCCTCATCACTGAGAAAGGGATTCTCGTGCAGGCAAGCTGCATCCTTTAACGTGTTAGGTTTTATATGCTGGTAAAAAAGCTTAGTTTAGTTAAAAATTTTATTGACAACTGATCTATTGAATCATATTAATACTTTTTACAAAGTAGATTGTATTTGCAATACCATAAAAATTCAACATCTATAAGCAGGAAATAAGGAGGGACCTATTAATGAGAACTGATGATCTGTTAATCGCACACGCCCATTGTGATGGACCTTGTGGTATTTATGACCCGGCTTCAGCCAGAATCGCAGCGGAAGCAGTACTTTCCATGACCAAAAAACTGCTGGCTCTCACCCCACCCCCAACGACAGATCAGGAGGCGTTTACACAATATCTGAACACCTTTTCCAGATATGTTGCAATCAAGGAGGAGCAGGCCCATTTAGCCAAGACCGAATTGCTGGTCCTGTGGACCGACTATTTCAAACCCGTGCATCTTGAAAAATATTCCGACCTGCATGACACCTTCTGGCAGGCAGCCAAACTCTGCTCGGCGGTCAAGGTCAGCGTGAGCCTGGAAGCAGCTGAAAAGTTAATGGCCGCCGTTGAAAAAATCCATACCATTTTCTGGGAAACAAAAAACAGAGAAGTCGCCTGGGTCACGGCAGGTTAGAACCGATACAGCACTTTCAGTTTCAGATGCCACAACACGAGACTTTTCATGTGCGGGTGAGTGGTGACTCCATGTCTCCACTGTACGTAGATGGGGATATACTTGAAGCTGATCCATGCGCATACGAATATATCGACCCTCGGGCTGGCGACAGCGTGCTTGTCGAGCACCCGTATATAGACGATTATCTGCTTGTAAAAAAGATACACACAGTAACGTCCGACAAGATATCCATTCGCGGTGTGAATGAAGATTTCAGTACGGACAGTGCCTGTTTCGGTATGCTGTCAAAGACTAAAATCAGAGCTAAGATCGTAGCAAAAATAGATCGTTCTCAAATGTCGACAGAGAGTGCCGATTGTAGCTGATCCTGATCTTTACTCGAGCACCTTATTACAAACAGGAGAGTATTTATGCGTATATCACGAAATATAATTTTTGAATGTAGATAGAAGGCTCCAGATGTATAGGGGCCTAAAGTTAATCAACTGGGTGTTCGCTCCGAACACCTTATCATAACAGGAGGTTCTGTATGCGTTTCGTACGAAATATGGTTCTTTTACTGCTTACCCTGGCGGTAATGTTGCCCGTTGCGGCCCTTGCCGATCAAGAAGTCAACCTGCTCTCAACCCGTCAGGAGTTTCTCTTACGTCCCTTCCTCGATGTGTTTGAAGCGGAGACCGGTATC
>PDSJ01000067.1 GCA_002748425.1 candidate division KSB3 bacterium
GAGGGGTAGGCAAAGGCCCTGGCGATTGACACACGCCGCTGCATTCCTCCTGACAATTCGTGAGGCAGTAAATGATGAAATTCTGCCAGGCCGGTTTCTCCCAGATAAAACGCGGTAATCCGCTTCTTTTCCTCTTTCGGAACGGTATCGGGAATCACATAATGCACATTCTCAAAGGCATTTTTCCAGGGTAACAAGCGCTGTTCCTGGAAGATATAGCTGATTCTTCCTTCTGGTTCCTGAATGATCGAGCCGGAATCAGGCTTTGTCAAGCCGGAAATAAGGTTGAGCAGCGTCGTCTTTCCACAGCCGGAAGGACCAAGAAGACAGGTGACTTCCCCTTCTCTGATTGTCATATTCAGATTGTGGAAGACAGCAATATCGCCATAACGTTTGCAAACATCTTTAAGAGATATTCTCAAAAGGTTCCCTCATATACAGTATAATATGTGCTTGTTTACCCCCTCTCCGCCGTATTGGTCATGAACGAGTGCCACGATCGGGGACGCATGTGTTACAGCCTCCTGGTTTCAGGGAGGGAAACGCTACGCCGGGGCGATGCCAGCAACAGGTTCATAGCGTGTTCAAAGACTGCCGCCAGTGCGATGACAATCAGCGACCAGGCCAGCACTCCGGCGGTGTTCAACCTTGCCCGTTCGATTTGAAAATACGTGCCGATCGCGACGTTGGGCTGGCTCAAGACTTCGGCTGCAATCATGACCTTGACATTCAGCCCCATCGCGGCCTTGATCCCGTTTGACAAAAATGGTTTGACGGAAGGAAAATAAAAACCTCTGATCCGTTTACGCAGGGGAATCTCGTAAATATCATGCATCTCTCTCAGCTGAGGGTCGATATTCCGAATGCCCTCTACAACGCTTCTGTATAAAATAGGGAAAATAATCAGGGAACACACAAACACCGGAGCCGTCTCGGATTCGAGCGGAACGGCCCGCATTGCGATCTCCAGAGGCTTGATCGTTTGTTCCACTTTCAGGGATAATCCGGCGAGACATCCCAGAACCAGGGCGGCACCCAGGTCGATGAAAAACGTCATCCCGACACGGGCGATGGTGGCTCCGACAGCCTGAAAAAAATAGTCCGCTGTGACGATCGTCCAGAGCTGGTGCAAGGTTTGCCCGATAGTCGGGACAATGATTTCCTGCCTGATGAATTGCGCCAGAATCTCCCACAGAAGCAGAAAAAAAATGACGGAAAAAATACACCAGCGTTTATGAGTGGTCACAGAAGCATTCATGGCTAATCGTGTCCCGCACATGCATTTCACAATGACCACAGACATATCCTGCACGGTAATTTCTATCTGCTCGCCAGTGTCTTTTTTGAATCATGCCATGCTATCCTCCTTTCCTCTAAACGGTTAAGAGAATCCACCACAAAGACACAAAGAGCCCCCTATGAAAAATCTTTGTGCCTTTGCGGTGAACAATAATACTCCCATTTTCCCCGGCTATGTATGATGCCGCAGCCTGTCCTTAAGGCTGATAGTAAAAGGCGTCATCAGGCAGTCTGCCGCCGATATTGTCTGCCGAATGATCCAGCAGCACCTGAAAATAGTGTTCGAGTGCCGGTTTGGCCTGCTGCGCCTCAACCCAGCGGACATTCCCTCTGGGGATGGCTTTGGCGATGACAGGAGCTGGCGGAGCATCCAGGATCTGAGACGCCAGCTTCCCGGCCTCTTGAGGATTTGCGGTAATCCGTTCGACGCCTTTGGCGAACTGAGCAATAAATTCCTTGACATAGTCGGGATGTGCC
>PDSJ01000005.1 GCA_002748425.1 candidate division KSB3 bacterium
CATGGAAGAAGATGCCCGCCGTGCATGGCAGGCCGGCAACGCCGCCTTTATGCGTAACTGGCCGTATGCTTACTCCTTAGGCAATGAAGATGATTCGGCAATTAAAGGCAAATTCGGCATCGGGCCGTTACCGGGTGCAGAAGCCGGACAATCCGCAGCGACATTGGGCGGCTGGCAGATCGCGGTGTCAAAATACAGTGCCAATCCGGAAGCTGCGGCAAAGGTCGCACTGTTCATCACCTCGGAAAAAGTCCAGAAAATCCGGGCAACGGAACTCTCGATGCTGCCGACCGTCATGAGCCTGTATAAAGACGCTGACGTGCTTGCCAAACGTCCATTTATGGGCAGCCTCTACGATGTGTTTATCAATGCTGTGGCGCGTCCTTCGACCATCACGTCACCGAATTACAACCAAGTGTCGACAAAATTCTTCAACGCGGTCTACGATGTCCTGACCGGCAAGAAAGATGCTCAAACCTCTGTGGATGAAGTGGAGCTCGATATTGAAGATATTCTGGAATAGTTCCAGCCAGATCTTCCAGAACTGAAAAAACAAAGCGGCTGCCAGAGCGGCCGCTTCAGGATTATCGCTCCATTACTACGTCATTCGTCCAGCATCTTCTCTGTTCAGAACAGTCTGTGACTTTTTCACAACCACCCTCCTTCTTTTCGTCGTATGCATGTCACGTAAGCAGAGGCATCAGATGCTTAGAGGCTCTTTCTGAAACTTGCAGAGAAGCGCTTTTCCATACAAAGAGGAGAAACTTATGTACAGTATTCAACGTATACTCATGTGGGGCCTTGTGACTGCTTGTATCATGGGAACGCCCCTGATGAGCGGAGCTGAAGATAAGATCGTCATCACCATGACCGGCAGCACGGTCGGCCAGGAAGGCGAGCTCATTCGAGCAGGGGCAAAGCTCTATATGGAGCAACATCCGAATGTCGAGATTCGGGTGTATGACGTCCCTGATTCCACCACAGCCCGATTTATTCTCTATCTCAAAAAACTTGTCGCTCAGTCCCCGGAGATCGATTTGTATCAGGTCGATGTGATTTGGCCGGGAGAAATGGCTGAGCACTTCATTGATCTCTATCAGTACGGGGCAGAAGAGTATGTCGATGAGCATTTTGCCGCATTGATTCAAAATAATACGGTAGATGGACGCCTGGTCGCGATGCCCTGGTTTATGGATGCCGGTCTGCTCTACTATCGAAGCGATCTGTTGAAAAAATACGGCTATGCTGCCCCTCCGTCCACATGGGACGAACTGGAAAAAATGGCGAAAACCATTCAGGATGGCGAGGTTGCTGTTGGCCGGGAAAACTTCTGGGGCTTTGTCTGGCAGGGCGATATGTATGAAGGTCTGAGCTGTAATGTGCTGGAATGGATTGCCTCAAGTGGAGGTGGCACATTTCTCGATGCTGAGAAAAATATCACGATTAATAATCCAGAGGCTCTGCGTGCCCTTGAACGCGCCAAAGACTGGATTGGCTATATTTCTCCGCCGGCGGTGACCGGATTTCTGGAAGAAGATGCCCGGCGCTGGTGGCAATCGGGCAATGCGGTGTTTATGCGCAACTGGCCCTATGTGTACGGCATGGCCAATGCCGATGACAGCCCGGTCAGAGGAAAGTTCGATCTCGCCCCGCTTCCCGGGGAAAAGCCGGGTATGGGAGCAGCCACGCTCGGCGGATGGCAGTTAGCTGTATCGAAATATAGCAGACACCCTGCTGTGGCCGCAGATATTGCTCTGTTCATGAGCTCAAAAACGATTCAGAAAATGCGGGCGATTCAAGGCTCCTTTAATCCGACGATTCCCAGTCTGTATGACGATCCGGATGTCCTGAAAGCAGCACCGTTTTTCGGAAGTCTGTATGACGTGTTTGTGAATGCCGTTGCCCGGCCTTCCGCGCAAACAGCTCCCCAGTACAGCCGGGCGACTCGTGTTATTTTCAGCGCTGTCCATCATATCTTGACCGGGCAGCGAGACGTTCAAGCCGCCCTTGACGAATTAGAAATCGATCTGCAAGATGTGCTGGAGGCAGAATAACAGCATTCCTCAGGCATGGGACGATGTCGAGGAGTGGAGGAGGAATAGATATGAGCGCACTCACGAAAAAACCGATGGATGAGATGATGCGACGAGAGCAGAACGCCGCCTATAAGCTGCTGGCGCCGACTCTCGTCATTATTATCCTTATCGCGATTTATCCACTGGGTTCGGCGTTTATGAAAAGCTTTACGGATGAAACCTTTGCCAGCGCCAAAGCGACAAAATTTGTCGGCCTGCAAAACTATGCTCAACTGCTGGGGATGACGATCAGAAAGCTGCCCCCCAGGGAAATTTTTACCATAACCCCAGAATCGTTACAAAAATTCCAGGAACAGGGGCTGCCTGAGGAGGTTCTGGCCCAACTGGAATCCTTGCTGGATAAGGTCTATAAAGGCCGGTCCTCGTTTGAAAAAGCCCTCAAAAACGCCTTGGGAGAAGATGGCCTCAAGGCTCATCGTCAGGTCTTGCTGACGTATAGTGATCACAATATCGAGCGTGATCCCGCTTCCAGAGAGGTCAAATATGAATCAGCGGCCAGGATTCTTCCTCGTAAACCAGTGCGTTACCGCGAAGCCGGACAATTCAATTTCCTGGGGTCCCGCTACGTTATCGGGGCCAGAGATCCGGATTTTATTCTGTCCATCAAAGACACCCTCGCATTTACGATCTGGACTGTCGCGCTGGAAACCATCTTCGGGCTGATTTTTGCGTTGATTGTGAATGCCAACTTCCCGGGACGGAGCGCGATGCGCGCCTTAATGCTGGTCCCCTGGGCGATTCCGACCGCGATTTCGTCCAGAGCCTGGCAGTGGATGTTTCAGTCGACCCGCTCTGGTTTATTTAACACCGTCGCAGATATGTTTGGGCTGGGGAGCGGACAGACAGCTTTTCTGCAACTGGAAGCCTGGCAGTTACCGGCGATGATTGCAATTGATGTCTGGAAAACAACGCCCTTTATGGCGCTGCTCATTCTGGCCGGTCTGCAACTCATCCCCGCCACTATGTATGAAGCTGCCGATGTCGACGGCGCCTCGAAATGGCGGCAATTTCAGTCGATAACCCTGCCGATGCTTAAACCGACAATCGCTGTGGCCCTGGTCTTCCGAACCCTGGATGCCCTGCGCGTGTTCGACCTGTTCCAAATCGTGCTGGGACAGTCTCGTTACTCGATGGGTAGTTTTATCTACTATCAATTGATCAATAACCGTGCGACTGGCTACTCGTCTGCTGGCGGCGTGTTGACGTTTGTCGTACTCTTCGCGTTTGCGTTCTTCTACATCAAATTTCTGGGAGTCCAGTCAGAAGAAGGCGATTAAGCCCACAAAACAGTTGTTGACGTGAGAAAGAGGCGGCAGATTTTTTCGTGCCACTTGGCGAAAAGATGATGCCGGATGGACTATGAAAAAAGAAACGAAAAAACGTATCAGCAAAGTCCTGTTTTGGCTTCTGGTGGTGTTTATGGCCTTCTGGATGATTTTCCCGTTCTACTGGATGGTCAATTCGGCTCTGAAAAGCGAAACACAACTTCAGATGACGCCGGCCACCTTTGTGCCGCGCGATCCTGATACAGGCGCGATTACAATGAGCTTGCAGAATTTTAAAGCGGTCTTTCAGAATGAGAAATTCCTCAAAGGCATCATCAATAGTGTGATCGTGGCTGGCAGCACGACCATTATCTCTTTGGTGCTTGGGTCGTTTGCAGCATTTTCATTAGGGAAACTCCGATTTAAAGGAAAACAACCGACCATGTACCTGATCCTGGCGATGACCATGTTTCCGGCGATCAGTATTCTGTCCGGATTATACGCGATGATGAACTGGTTGAACATGCCGGCGATTCCGTTTATGATTCTGACCTATCTGGTGTTTACCTTGCCCTTTACGGTCTGGGTGCAGACATCATTTTTCAGAACACTGCCGCTGTCGATTCTGCAATCAGCCTATGTGGACGGTGCGTCGCCGTTCCAGACCTTTTACCTGATTCTGCTGCCCTTAACTGCGCCGGCGCTGGTGACGACCGGATTGCTGGCCTTTATTAATGCCTGGAACGAATACCTGTTTGCCTTAACCTTTACATCGGTTGCCCCGGAGGCCCGCACAGTGACTGTGGCGATTGCTCTGTTTACCGGAAAATTTGCCATGCATGAACCTTTTGGGGAAATTATGGCTGCCGGCGTGCTGGTCACGATCCCGCTGATTGTGCTTGTCATGATCTTCCAGAGGCGGATTATGGCCGGATTAACAGCAGGAGCCGTGAAAGGCTAATCAGGAGAGAGCCGGTTCTCCTTTCGACAATTTACTGTATGATGAACGCCCGGGATCGAGGCTGATCGGAAATTTTCGGCTCGTAGGCCGGGCGAGCGCCTCTTCTTCAATAAGATGACTAAAAAAAATGCCACCATCTATGATGTTGCCCGCGTGGCTGGAGTCAGCATCACCACCGTCTCGCGTGTCCTCAACTCACCATACCAGGTGAAAGCGCATACACGCAAAAAGGTCCTGCATGCCATTGAAGGTTTGAATTTCGTTCCCAAAGCCGAAGCCGGCGACAGGGCCCGCAAACGCTTTGGAAGAATCGGAGTACTCACGCCATCACTGACAAACCCTTCTTTTGTCGAACGCTTGCGAGGCATAACATCGCGTTTATACGGATCCGGCTACGAGCTTATCGTGTATTCCGTTGAAAATGTCATACAGCTCCAGCATTACATTGATTTGCTCACTGCTGTCAAACGGCTTGATGGTCTGATTGTGATGGCGTTGCCTCTTCCTGAGCGCGACCTGACACGCTTGCTCGCAAAACATATCGAGCTTGTGTGTATCGAGATTGGAAGTCCCCTTTGCGGCACGATCACCACTCATAATGTCTCTGGCGGCAGGCTCGCCGCAGAACATCTTCTGGAAAGAGGGTATCGCCGTTGTGCCTTTTTAGGAGAAGTGCTGGCATCAGCCCAGCAGCCGAACAGCTGCGCGAAACGCTTACAGGGCTTTCATGAAGTCTTCTACGAACTCGATCTTGACTTGCCAAAGGACTATATCCGCTTTTGTCCACTGGAGATGGGAGACATTAGCAGGCAGATGGAAGAGCTGCTCAACCTTTCTTCAGCACCGGAAGCCATTTTTTGCTATTCCGATCTGTATGCTCTTTCTGTGCTGAAATTTGCGCGTGCGCGGCAGCTTCGAATTCCTGATGATCTGGCCGTGATCGGCTTTGATAATATTCCTGCGGCAGATTTTGTGGAACTCACGTCCGTTGATCAGCACCTCGAGGAGTCCGGCCGTCTGGCTGTTGAGACCGTGCTTGCAAGCATTGAGCGCCACACACAAGCTCTCCGGCATATTGAACTTCAACCTCGAATCGAAGAACGAATTTCGACCTGAAATGCAGCGCAGAACGTGTGTAAAGACCGCATATCACGGCCAGCCAGCGGCGAATCAGCAGTCCGCCGCCTGTAGAGCTGTGAGCAGACGCTGATTGTCAGCAGGGTTTTTTACCGCAATTCTGACGAAATCCTTTCCCAGGCCCTCAAACGAGGAGGCCTTTCGAATCATCAGCCCTTTCCGAATGAGCTGTTTGAACAGTTCGTCTTCATCGAGCTCTAAGAGCCGGACCAGGATAAAGTTACTGTCAGTAGGAAAGACTTGAACGCCCTTGAGAAGCTTGAGCTGCGCGAGCATCCAGCGGCGCTGCTCTTCAATAAGTTTTTTCGAACGCCTGATGTAGTCATCTTGCGTAAAAATACTTCTTCCGGCCAGATCCGCAAAGGCATTAATTCGCCAGGGCAGGGCGCTGTCGGCATAGCAGCGGGCAACAGCTTCTACAGCGCAGGCATAGCCAAGGCGGAGTCCGGGCAATCCGAAAAATTTGGTGGCAGCACGAATGACACAGACATTCTTTTTGCCGGAAAAGAGCTGAATGCTGTCATAATCATCCGGGCAGAATTCGAAAAAGGCTTCATCAAGGACCAAAAAGGCCTTCTGCCTTTCCGCCAGTTGCTGAATCTCCTCCAGTTCAGGCTGTGCGATTCGTAAGCCGTTCGGATTGTTTGGATTTCCTGCGATCAGCACATCACCCTCTCTGAGTTCCCCGTCCAACAGGCGCGCTGTCAGTGTGAAGTCTTCAGCAAAAGGAATTTTCCGTACAGCTTTGCGATGGACCAGGGCTCGTTCTTCATATTCTGAGAAGCTTGGGATGCAGATCACGACGCGCTTTGCTTCACGGCAAAAATGTTCGAGAATCTCCATTGATCCGTTTCCCACCAGAACTTGGTCCGGCTGGCAGCCGAGATAGTCCGCAATCGAGCAGCGCAGGGCACGATAGTACATATCAGGGTAGGCCGTCAGTGCCGACAATCCCTGTGGGATCAGCTCATCCAGGATTTTTGGATACCCGAGGGGATTGATGTTGCTGCTGAAATCAACAATCGGTCCGTTGTACAACTGTTGACAGCTCAGAATATCGCCACCATGTTTCATAAAGCAACAGAGGACACACAAGCACGCAAGGAACCCTCTCCTCGCGTGGTTCCGGTCAGATTAGTGTGTTTCCAGGAACAGCTGCCAGAAGATACAGAGCAAGAGCCAGGAATTCAGCCCGGAACATCATTTCGCAGCTTCGCGCAATATCGAGTCGCTCCAGCGGCCTGAGAGCGTCGCCCAGTGTGGGTTTGTCCACCACTTCGCCGAAATAGACATTAGCTCCACCCAATTGCACACCGAGCAGGCCGGCAACTGCGGATTCAGGATAGCCGCAGTTGGGACTTTTGTGATTGCGGCGATCTCGAAACATGATCTTCAGCCCCTGCAAGACAGGAAACCGGCCCAGACCCGCAAGGCAGATCAACAGACCCGTTATCCTGGCGGGAAGATAATTTGCCGCATCGTCGATTTTCGCTGGAAGGAAGCCGATATCACGATAGTGTTCGTTCAAGTACCCGAGCATCGAATCCATGGTGTTGATCATTTTATAGGTCAGAGCCAGCGGCGCACCGCCGATGATGCCAAAGATCATAGGGGCGATTACGCCATCAGCGCTGTTCTCAGCAACAGTTTCAACGGTTGCCCGGATAATTTCAGGCTCATCCAACTGCATGGTATCGCGTCCAACGATCCAGCTCAAACGTTGCCGAGCTTCAGCAAGCCCCTGCTGCAAAGCGCGCTCGATCTTCATGGCTTCATCCCTCAGACATCGGGCGGCCAAACAGGTGTATAAGAGATAGACATGCACAGCATGAAAAAGGACAGGACAGGGACGCAGCAGCGACAGCAGTGACGCTGAGAGCACTAATGTCAAAAGAATATTAGCTACTGCCAGCATTCCACCACCGATCCGCACAGAGCTGCGCGTGAGGGCGAATCGACGAAGCAGGCCTTCTTCAAAGGCGATCAGACGCCCCATGACTCTGATCGGGTGCGGAAAATGCGGCGGATCCCCCAACAGCAGATCGAGCAGCACTGCGCAGAGCATCTCAAGCATGTGACTCTGTAAAAAAACAGACATAACGCGGTTCCAGAGTGTGTACCGGGGTTTTTTGGCGGAAAATCTTATTCCAGCAACGAATAGACACGTTCCAGATCAAGATGCTTGCGAACGGTCCGGGCTAGCCTTTCCAGTTCGAGCTCGCGTTGCTGGTCGAGACCACGCGCAGCTTGTTCAGGAAGACCTTTTTTGCGGCGGATGCGGTTTAACAGTACGCTGCGGAACTCGCCGGAATCAAAGATCCCGTGAATATACGTGCCGTAGATACGATCCTCGACAACATCACCGTCGCGCTCATTAACGCTGTGGCCATCTTTATGCTCAATCGTCACAAAAGGATTCGCATTGCCTGTGCTTTTGCCGGAGTGAATTTCATAGCCAGAGATCTTGGCGCAGCCCGCACTTCCGCTGACGTTGCTTGTCACTTTTGATCCTGTGAAGATGGTCGTGGTCTGAAACAACCCCAGTCCTTCTTCAGCCTCGCCGGCCCGCATTTCCCAGCCGTCTTCATCAACGATCCGTTGTCCCAGCATTTGATACCCTCCGCAAAGGCCGAAAATGATGCCGTCAAAGTTCTGAAGCGCTTCAGCAAAGCCCGCCTGCTTCAGCCAGCGGAGATCCCCGATGGTATTCTTGCTTCCGGGAATGACCACCATATCGGCTCCCTGAATCTCCGACGGATCAGAGACATAGCGCACTGTCACATCCTCATCAGAGCGGAATGCATCAAAATCAGTAAAATTCGATATTCGCGGCAGCGTAATGACGCAGATGTCAATAGCGCCGCGGCTTTTCCGGTTGAAATCTATCGCACTGTCTTCCTCATCAAGCTGCAAGTCCGTTATGTACGGAATGACGCCGATAACCGGAATGCCCGTCAGTGCTTCAATTCGATCCAGGCCTGCTTTCAAAAGCGAGACGTCGCCGCGAAACTTATTAATCACCACTCCTTTCATCATGGCACGCTCATGTTCGGGCAGCAGCATGACCGTACCGTAAATCGAGGCAAACACGCCGCCCTTGTCAATATCTGCTGCTAAGAGTACCGGCGCCTTTGCCATGGCAGCCATGCCCATATTCACAATATCATTTTCTTGCAGGTTGATCTCCGCCGGGCTGCCCGCCCCTTCAAGCACAACAACATCATGCTGCGACTCAAGCTCGCGATAGATCGTCCGAATCATCTCTCTGAGCTGCGGCTTAAAGGCAAAATATGCGGCGGCATCCATATTCCTGTATGGACGGCCTTTGATAATCACCTGGCTCTTGCGGTTAGTCGTGGGTTTGAGTAAAATCGGATTCATCAGCACCGACGGCTCGATACGAGCTGCCTGGGCTTGCAGGACCTGCGCCCGTCCCATTTCCAGCCCTTCCAGGGTGACGTATGAATTTAAAGACATATTCTGCGATTTGAACGGCGCCACTTTCAGGCCGTCATTGGAAAATATCCGGCACAAGGCCGTCACCAGCAGACTTTTTCCAGCTGAGGAGGCTGTCCCCTGAATCATGATTCCTGCCATAGCTTCCTGCCCCTATTTTATTTTCACCGGAATGCCGCAAACCACAAGATAGACTTCGTCGCAGAGGGCGGCGACCGCTTGATTGACTCTTCCCAAAATATCCCGATACACGCGTGAGATATGATGCTCCGGGACGATCGACAGGCCGACTTCATTCGTCACAATCAGCAGCATGCCCTGAATATCCCGAATTGCCGAGATAAGCCTCCGAAGCTCCTGCAGAACCAATGTTTCAATTTCCTGCTGCCGTCCGGGAGAAATACGCTCATCATTTCTGCTCAGTTTGAACATTATATTCGAACATAATAGACTGAGACAGTCCAGCAGATAATGCTTCTGCGTGGAAACAGCCCGATCTAAGTCATGGCTTCCTTCAAAGGTTTTCCAGCTTGCCGGCCTCGATCGGCGATGCAGCGCAACGCGCGCGCGCATTTCATCGTCAGAAGGCTGGCAAGTCGCAATGTAGACCACATCATCGATCTGCGCATAAAATGATTCAGCAAAACGACTCTTGCCGCTTCGCGCTCCGCCTGTTACGCAAATAATTCGTGCCATCGCCCATTAAACCTCAAGACTGTGTGTGGAATATATATTTCAGACAGGCTACACTAGGAAGCTCGCAAAGAGTTTGTCAATTTTAATTTTTCTTGACATATATTCTGCCTGCTTTTTTATAAAAAGGTATTTCGTATTAAGAAATCTTTGAGCGACCCAGCAGTTTAAGAGGCTTACAAGGGGAAACACAGATGAAAAAATTTCGAGTTCTTATCACATGCACACCGATGATAAAAAGTTTGAGCGACTGCCGGGAACACCTTGAGGCAGAGAATTTTGACATTGTTATTCCAAAGGTTGAGCAGCAGCTCAGTGAAGAAGAATTATTCGAGATGATCGCGGATTTTGATGGGGTGATTAGCGGAGACGATCCTTTTACGGAACGAGTTCTGAAACAAGGCCGCCAGGGTCGCCTGCGGGCCGTAGTAAAATGGGGAATCGGCCTGGATGCCATCGATCTCGACGCAGCGAGACGCCTGGACGTTTTCGTGTCCAATACCCCCGGCACCTTCAACGATGAAGTTGCCGACGCAGCGCTGACTTATATTATGCTTCTGGCCCGTGAAACCCATCTCACGAATCTTGCTGTCCGCCGGGGAGAATGGCGCAAGAAAGCCGGAGTCTCCCTGCGCGGTAAAGTTGCCGGAATTATCGGTGTCGGCAATATCGGGTCGTCGCTTGCCCGTCGTCTGCATGTCCTCGGTATGGATCTGCTCGGCTACGATCCGTATCCGATTAACGAAGCGGTCAACAAAGACACCGGACTTCGCCAGGTTGAACTGGACGAACTGTTTAGCTCATCGGATTGTATCAGCCTGTGCTGTGGTCTCAGTCCTGAAAATTATCATTTACTGAACACAGACGCCTTTCGTAAGATGAAAAAGGGCGTGTGGATCGTGAACGTCGCTCGCGGACCGCTCATTGATGAAAACGCTTTGCTTGAGGCCTTGAAAAGCGGGAAAGTCGCTGGAGCCGGTCTGGATGTCTTCGAAAGCGAGCCGGTTGACCCGAATCACCCATTATTCGACTTTGATCAAGTCATTGCGGGTAGTCACAATGCCTCGAATACGAAAGAAGCCGTCTCGCGCGTCAATCGCATCTCGATCGAAATCCTCGCTCGTGAGCTGCGACGAATCGCCGGTGAGTCCAATCAATAAAAGCTGTATACGTCCGCTGAAGCGCCGCATCTCCTGGCGCTTCAGCGTCTATATCCTTCGACTCTGCCGCCTGTCATGCTCACCGCAGTGAATCTCACGGTCACGCAGAGCCTTTGTGCTCCACTCAGCATAACAGCGTCTAAGGATTCTCTAAGGCGCAGTCATGAAATTAAAAAATTTTCCTTGACAAAATGTCAAATATCACATCCTTGCCTATATAAGGAATATCGTTTCTTTATGTGAAACAATACATCCTGTGCCTGTCACGGCCAAGCGGCAGTCATTACGAAAATCGTATTCGCAGCTCACAGCGGAAGCTCAAAGATAAACACTTCAGGCTATGACAAATTCTGTCTCTTCACAACGTTCGAAACCGACGAACCTCATTCAGACGATCGAACGGGTCTCTCTTGTCTTTGATATTCTGGCTCTCAGCCCGAACGGTATCAGTCTTGGAGACTTAGCCAAAAAAGTCAATCTTCCAAAAGGCACAACCCATCGTATTCTCGCGTCATTAATGTATTTCAAATTTGTCAGACAGAACCCTGAAACGCGGAACTACTCATTGGGCTTTAAGCTGGTGGAACTCGGCAGTTGCCTCCTGGAGCAGATCAATCTTCGCAAAGAAGCCGAGCCGTTTTTGCATAGCCTGTCCCAGAAGACCGGAGAAACATCATATTTAGCCATACTTGACGGAAAAGAAGTGGTGTATGTCGAAAAAATCGAGTCGGAAAACACCACCACCGGCCTGCGGGCCACATCAAAAGTCGGACAGAGAAATCTGGCAAATGTCTGTTCGCTCGGTAAAGTCTTGTTGGCCAATCTTCCGGAAACAACATTGCATGAGTTGATCCCGCAGTTGGATTTTGTTCAGAGAACAGAACAGACGATCAGCGATCCATTGCAGTTTCAAGACCATCTGAGGCTTGTCCGCAGTCGCGGCTATGCGATTGATGATGAAGAAAGCGAACGAGGAATCCGCTGTGTCGCCGCTCCGATTCGAAACGACATCGGACAAACCGTTGCGGCCGTCAGCGTGTCTGGTCCGGCAATACGCATAAGCAGGGAAAGAATTCAGGAAAGCACCAAAGACGATGTCATGGCGGCAGCGCTGGAAATCTCCAAAAAGCTGGGCTTTCGCCCGGAGGTGTTGAGCTGAATTGATAACAACAAAAGACTATTATGACTAAGGAGACATCATTATGGAAGTAAGATATCCGGCCCATCCGGATCACTTTAAAACACTCAGCAGTGCCGAACTGCGTAAAGAATATTTGATCGAAGACCTCTTCATTCCCGGACAATCCCGTCTGGTTTACAGCCATGTCGATCGCATCATTGTCGGTGGAATTTGTCCGGAAGAGAAGGCGATTGCGCTTGAAGCAGGGAAAGAACTGGGAGCAGAATATTTTCTCGAACGCCGCGAAATGGGCATCATCAACATTGGCGGAAAAGGGGCGATCGTGCTTGACGGAAAAGACTACGTTCTGGACTCTCGCGATGGGCTGTACATCGGTATGGGAGCAAAAGAGCTCTCCTTCAGCAGTACTGATGCCGACACGCCGGCAAAATTTTATTTCAACAGCGCACCGGCCCACAAGTCTTACCCGACGAAAAGCGTCGGGCTCAATAACGCCAAGCAGGTTCATCTCGGAACACTTGATGAGTCCAATACCCGTACCATCTATCAATACGTCCATCCGGCTGTCCTGGAAAGCTGCCAGCTGGTCATGGGAATGACCATTCTCGAACCGCACAATGTCTGGAATACGATGCCGTGCCATACTCACGATCGGCGTATGGAAGTCTATTTCTACTTTGATATGCCTGATGACGCGACCGTCTTTCACTTTGTTGGAGAGCCGACGGAAACCCGGCATATTGTCATGCGGAACGAACAGGCGGTTATTATGCCGAGTTATTCGATCCATTCCGGAGTCGGAACCAGGAATTACACTTTTATCTGGGGGATGGTTGGCGAAAACCAGACCTTTACGGACATGGATCACGTGCCGATGGGAGACTTATTATGATTTTGGAAACGTTCAGGCTGACAGATAAGGTCGCAATTATTAGCGGTGCAGCGACCGGACTGGGAAGCGCTATGGCTCTTGGGCTGGCAGAAGCCGGCGCGGACATTGTCGGGATCTACAATTCCCATCAACCAAAAGACGTACAAAAGAAGATTGAAGCGACCGGCCGCGCATTTCTGGGAATTCAGGCCGACCTTACAAGCACGAAGTCGATCCCCGGCATTATCGAAAAAGCCGTGAAGCACTTTGGAAAAATCGACATTCTGATCAATAATGCCGGCATCATCCGTCGCGCGCCATCTCTGGAGTTCACTGAAGAAGACTGGGATGCCGTGATGAATGTAAATCTGAAAACTGTGTTTTTTCTCAGCCAGGCCGCCGCCCAACAATTTGTCAGACAACAACACGGCGGGAAAATCGTGAATATCGCCTCATTGCTTTCTTTTCAGGGCGGAATCCTGATCCCGCCGTATACTGCCAGTAAAAGCGGAATGAGGGGCTTAACGCAATTACTGGCAAATGAATGGGCACAGTATCATATCAACGTCAACGCAATCGCGCCAGGCTATATGATCACTGACAACACAAAAGCTCTTCGTGACGATCCGCTTCGCAACAAAGCGATTTTAGATCGTATTCCGGCAGGGAGATGGGGAGAGCCGGAGGATATCGCCGGAGCTGCCGTGTTTCTGGCGTCTGAGGCATCGAAGTATATGAACGGCTTTACCATAGCGGTTGACGGCGGCTGGCTGGGACGCTGATGCTTCAACTATTCTCGATCTTTCTTGACGTGGTCGTTCCAGTGTTTACGCTGGTCTTTCTTGGCTATGTCGCAGGACCAGCGCTCAAACTGGATGTTCGGACGCTTTCTCGTACTGCCTATTTCATATTCGTCCCGGCCCTGATCTTTCAGATCATCAGCCGGGTGGAGCTTCAGGCTGCATCAGCAGCGAAGATGCTTGTCTATATCGTATTAGTGCATATCCTTTGTGCACTTACGGCGTTCGGTCTTGCGCGTATGCTCAACTGCTCGAGGCAACTTAGCGCAGCATACGTTATTATTGCCGTGTCCGGGAATGTGGGAAATTTCGGTCTGCCGCTGATTAGATTTCGTTTTGGCGAACAGGCCCTGGCACAAGGAACGATCTACTTTTTAGGTGTGATGGTCATTTCACTGACCATCTGTGTGATTGCCGCAAGCTGGGCTCGAGACGGCAGCAGCCTCCAGGCACTGATCTCGATCTTCAAAACTCCGGCATTAATTGCGGTTGTGCCGGCACTGCTTGTGAACGTTGCCGACATAAAAGTGCCCCTGATGATTTCACGTGTCACGGAATTAGCTGGGGCGGCCATGGTGCCGTTGCTCCTGATCGCTGCAGGAGTGCATCTGGCACAGGCAACACACACTGTTCTGAGCGCGCATGTGTTCATGACTGCTGCGCTGCGTCTGATTGCAGCGCCGTGCATTGCGTTGCTGGTGAGCTTTCCGCTGGGCATTCGCGGACAGGAACGGGCAACAGGCATTTTGCAGACAGGAATGCCCGTTGCAATTGTGGCATCGATTATCAGCCTTGAATACCAATTGATGCCGGAATTTGTTGCGACGTCGGTCTTGTTCACCAGCGTGATCGGAATGCTGACGCTCACAGTGTTGTTGTCACTTGTGTAAACGTGTTCTGTCAATACACGAATAACGGGTTTTCGCTGAGTACCGATAAGCCTGTCGAGGATGCGTAGCTACCTGTGATCACACAGTTGACAGAGCCCGTCGTTGTTGTCGTGATGTAAGGGATAACGAATTTATTTACTTTATGAATCATCTCACAGTGTAAGGAGAATGAGAAAGATGAACACACGAAAAATACTTGTACTTATGGTCGTTACTGCCATGTTTTGCTCTGCCGGATTCGCGCTGGCCGCTGACAAAATGACTCTGAAATTCGGGTCCGGTCACAACCAAAACCATCCGGTCGAGCAGGGTTATGCGAAGATTAAAGAAATCCTGGAGAAAAAGAGTGACGGCAGAATCAGCGTCGAACTGTTCCCGAACTCTCAGCTCGGCAACGAGAGCGAACTGGTCGAAATGACCAAATTGGGAACGGTAACCGGGATTTCTGTCGGGCGTTATGAAGAAACAACACCCATGCTCTATCTATTGTCACTGCCCTTCCTGTTCAAAGATTATGCGCATGTCAATGCGGCCTTATCAGGAGAAGTCGGAGACTATGTGGCAAGTTTTGCAGAAGAAAACGGTCTGAAAATTCTGGATTGGTGGCATTCGGGTTTCCGCCAGATCACGAATAAAGTCCGCCCCATCAAAACGCCTGCTGATTTGAAAGGGCTGAAAATGAGAACGCCGCCGTTGGAAAACATTCTGCGCACGATGAAAGCCTTTGGAGCCAGTGCAACGCCGATTCCGTATCCAGAGCTCTATATGGCCCTGAAAACCGGCGTAGTCGATGGGCAGGAAAATCCTTACGTGAATATTTATTCTGAAAAATTTTACGAAGTTCAGAAATATGTCACGGAAGTCAATTACATCTATATCGCCAGTCCTTTCCTTGTAAATCTGGATTGGTGGAATGCACTCTCCCCGGAAGACCAGACCTTGATTCAAGAGGCTGTGAAAGCTGGTGGTAAGCGCTGCAATGGACTCACCGAGTCCAAGGATCAGGAGTACCGGAATCTGTTGACCGAAGAACACGGCATGGAACTCTACGTTCCGACCGACGAAGAACGGGCGGAATTTGTCGCCCTGGTGAAACCGGTCTACGACTACTTTATTAAAGAAGGCTATGCAAGTCAGGAAATGATCGATACAATTCAGAAGATGGTTAAATAAAGAGCCTCAGCAGGCTTTTCATCCCTTGCATCACACGACGCGGCTCCAACTTCCTGGAGCCGCGCAATGCCGCGCAAACGAATTCATTATCGGGCGTGCCCATCGTCTCAGCCCTGACTGAATTGCAGGAGTCTCTCAGATGAACATCAAAGAACATACACTGCATAAAAAACTTGTGTTTCTGAATAAATTTATCGCCGGTCTGCTGTTTGTGACCATGTGTGTGGTTGTGATCAGCGCAGTGACACTGCGATATTTTTTCGGAATCACTCCCCGCTGGACAGGTGAACTTACGCAGATTTTGTTTATTCATATGGTCTTTTTAGGAATTCCGATAGCATTTCGCAAGCGAATGCACGTGATGATCGAATTTTTCGTTGGTCTGCTTCCAGCAAAGGTCAAAAGCGGGCTTGACCGTTTTATTGACCTTGCCATCATCGGATTCTTGACCGCCGTCACCATCTCGACGATCCACATGATGAGCGGACGTCTGGGACAAACGCTGACCCCTGGTTTAAAACTGCCGCGCATGGCTATCTACATTGCTGTTCCGATTTGTACCGTGCTGCTGGCGATCGAAGTGATTCGCCGCTTTCTTGATAAAGATTATTCATAAGGGAGAAATACGCTTATGGGACCAGGAACGATTGTCACACTTGCCCTATTGCTTTTAGTTATCACCTTAATTAGCGGCTTTCCCATAGGGTTCGCCATTATTATCAGTTCATGTGTGGCCTTGCTGATGCAGGGTTTGCCCCTCTCAATGGGCACGATCAAGATGGTCAACGGGGTTGATTCCTTTCTCTTGACTGCAATCCCATTTTTCGTCTTTGCCGGTGTCCTGATGCGCGAAGGCGGCATCACGCGCCGAATATTACATTTTTGCCTCATTCTTGTAGGATCGGTTCGTGGTGCTCTGGCGCATGTGAATATCCTTTCCAGCATGATTTTCGGCGGGATTTCAGGCTCATCGGTCGCTGATACTGCCTCAATCGGCAGTATTCTCATCCCGGAAATGATCAAGAAAAAGTACCCGCGCGATGTCAGCGCGGCCGTAACAGCTGCCTCTTCAACGATCGGTATCGTCATTCCCCCCAGTATTCCGATGATTCTCTACTCAATGGCTTCTGAAACTTCGATTGGAAAACTCTTTCTGGCAGGTGCGATTCCAGGACTGCTTGTCGGTGTGTTCATGATGATCGCCGCCTCGATTATGGCCGTTAAACACGATTACGGCAAAGAGACAGACCAGCGTGCTTCATGGCAAGAGCTGCTCAAAGGGATCGAAGACGGAATTCTGGCGCTGCTCATGCCCTTGATCATTATCGGTGGTATCGTCGGCGGAGTCGTGACCGCAACAGAAGCGGCAACGCTGGCAGTATTATATGCGTTTATCGTAGGGTTTTTTGTGTACAAAGAGCTGAAATGGAGCCATTTTCCCGCAGCCATTGTCGAAACGGTTGAAACCAGCGCCATTGTGATGCTGATTGTGGCCTCTGCCAGCTTCCTGGGGTGGATTCTGGCTTACGGACAAATTCCCCAAAAAATGGCGATCGCGCTGATGTCAATTTCTTCAAACCCACTTATCGTCTTGATTATTATCAACTTCATTATGCTGGTTGTGGGAACCTTTTCCGATCTCGCCCCCAATATCCTGATCTTAACCCCGGTGTTTCTACCGGTTATTATGCAGCTTGGTATTGATCCGGTGCATTTCGGAATTATTATTGTTGTCAATCAAGCCATTGCCCTGGTGACACCTCCGGTTGGGAACTGTTTGTACATCTGCTCGAATCTGGCCAAGTGTCGGGTGGAGTCGGTGTTTAGAGCCTCTCTGCCCTATTTGATTGCGAATGCCATCGTTCTTGTCATTGTCACAGTCTGGCCGGGACTCGTCATGTGGCTGCCAAAGCTCTTGATGAAGTAGAAGTCGTTCAAGTATCGACTTTGACAGGGAAGCGGAGCAGTCTTCGTCTATTGCGCTGCAGGCGCAAGGCAACTCTCCGGCTCCCTTGTCTTCGCGATACAAGACAAATATCGTCCCTCATGTGGAACAATAGCCTGAGCCGAACAGAATTCATGTCTTCGTTCATCTCATCAACTCTCATCTCGTTTGGACGCAGCAACGTTTATGAGCACGAAAACCCTCATCGCTGTGCAGAAACTTGTCATGACTCGCTAAGGGACAGCTCATCGGATTCTATCCAGGAACGCCATGATTCTTCAAAACTGTGAAGGCGCGGTCGCCGCTCTCCATTCACATCCCCATGAACAGGTCGGATATGTCGTCAAAGGCATTTTACTGGATGTTTTCACCCCTCAGCGAGAGGATTTTTTATCATAAAGGAGAAAAACGCTATGAACAAGGTCTTAGAAAAAATTGCTGAGTTCGGGCTGCTGCCTGTTGTCAAGATTGACAATGCAGATCATGCGCTGCCTTTAGGACAAGCCTTGCTGGCTGGCGGTCTGCCGGTCGCGGAAATCACCTTCAGAACTGCTGCAGCCGAAGCAGCGATCTCCCGGCTGCATAAAGACCTGCCGGAGGTCTTCCTGGGAGCCGGGACTGTCTTGACCGTTGAGCAGGCTGAAAAGGCAGTCAACGCCGGAGCCTCGTTTATTGTCTCACCCGGATTGAACCCTCGCGTCGTGAAATACTGTGTGGACAATCACATTCCGATGACCCCAGGGGTCAACTCACCAAGCCAGATTGAGACAGCACTCGAATTCGGACTGGACGTGGTGAAGTTTTTTCCTGCCGAAGCCTCCGGCGGTCTGAAAATGCTGAAAGCCATGGCAGCCCCTTACGGCGCAGTCAAATTTATTCCCACCGGCGGGATCAATCAGGACAACATGAACAGCTATCTGGCCTGTGACAAAATCCTGGCATGCGGTGGCAGCTGGATGGTAAAAGCCGATCTGATCTCTTCCGGGCGCTTCGACGAAATTACGCGCTTGACCAGGGCCGCAGTGACAGCCATGCTCGGTTTTGAATTCGCGCAGCTCGGCATCAGCGAAGCATCCTCCGAAAAAGCCCTGCATGAAGCCAAGCAGCTTTCAGAGCTCTTTTCGTTTCCGTTCAGAGACGGCACAAGCTCTGTCTTTAGCGGAAGCGCGTTTGAGGTCGTAAAACGTAAATATCCGGGCACACGCGGCCATGTCGCGATTGCCGTCAATCACCTCGAGCGTGCTGTGGCCTACTTGCAGCGTCAGGGCATCAAGATGCTGCCTGAGACGGCAACCCGGCAACACGGAAAACTTACAGCGATCTATCTGGATACCCATATCTCCGGGTTCGCGATTCATCTTTTACAAAAATAATTCACTGCATGAGATCTCGTGTTGCGCGTCGGCTCCTGAGAAGCTGTCGGACACTGAACACGACATCTTATGCACCGTATTCCAATGAAACGATTTATTACCTTTGGGGAAATTATGCTGCGTTTGAAATCTCCCGGGCACGAACGTTTTTTTCAAAGCTCAATGCTTGAAGCAACCTTTGGAGGTGGCGAGGCAAATGTGGCTGTCGGTCTGGCGCGTTTAGGACTGAAAACCGCTTTTGTCTCGGCGATTCCCGCCAATCCTGTCGGCGATTGTTGTATCGGTGAATTGCGCAAACATGGCGTAGAGACCTCTTTCATTGCTCGCCAGGGCGATCGTCTGGGCGTGTATTTTCTGGAAGCCGGAGCAAATCAACGTCCTTCAGTAGTGGTATACGACAGGGCCCATTCGGCGATTGCTCAAATGAAAGTCGGAGACATTGACTGGGATAAGGTTTTCGAAGGAGCAGCCTGGTTTCATATCAGCGGGATTACTCCTGCGATTTCCTTAAGCTCCAGCGAACTATCCCTTGCAGCCGTCAAAGCTGCACAATCCAAAGCGCTTACCGTGTCCTGCGATCTCAACTTCCGGAAAAAACTCTGGAAATACGGGAAAGCAGCCCCGGAAGTCATGGGAGAGTTGGTCAAATTTGTTGATATTGCAATTGCCAATGAGGAGGACTGTCAGAAATCATTAGGCATTCAGGTCGATGTAGACGTGGAATCCGGCGAATTGCGGACGGAAAAATATCGCGAGCTGTCCAACACAGTGCTGGCAGCCTATCCAAACCTGAAAAAAATTGCCATTACAATGCGTGAGAGCCATTCAGCGGATAACAACGGCTGGTCGGCAGTGCTGAACAATCGCGAAGAATTTCTGCTCTCGCAAAAATATGAAATCCATGATATTGTTGACCGGGTCGGCGGAGGCGATTCTTTTGCCACAGGCCTCATCTACGGATTGAATACCTTTGAGAACGATCGAAACGCCCTGGAATTCGCCGTTGCCGCTTCCTGTCTGAAACATTCGATCCCCGGCGATTTACCTCTGATCAGCGTCAGTGAAGTCGAAGAGTTACTGAAAAGCGGTGGATCGGGTCGAGTCCAGCGCTAACTGATCTCAACGTCAGCACAGGGATGGAGACAAACATCGCCTCTATGTCTGCGCTGACGCGTGACTATGGCAAACACGTCAAAGATTCAGGACTTATTCAGCCTCCATGGAAAGATCGCGCTTGTAACCGGTTCGTATCAAGGACTTGGCCTGGTTCTCGCTCGCGGGCTCGCACAGGCCGGCGCAACGGTCGTGCTGAACGGACGCAAGCCGGAGAAGCTTGATAACGCCCTCAAACAGTTTTCCGAAGAAGGACTCAGAGCTTACGGTTATACCTTTGATGTAACGAATGCCGAACAAATTCAGACAACGATTCCCAAGATTGAAGAACACCTTGGCCCTATCGATATCCTGGTCAATAACGCTGGTATACAGAGACGCGGTTCCCTTGAAGAGATCGAGGAATCGGCCTGGCGTGAGGTACTTGACACGAATTTAACCGGCGTATTTTTAGTCAGTAGACAGGTCGTTAAAACGATGATCGCCCGCAAGGCCGGAAAAATTATTAACATCGGCTCGCTGCAAAGTGAAATCAGCCGCAGCACCATCGCTCCCTATGCCGCCTCCAAAGGCGGTCTGAAAATGCTTACCAGAGGGATGGCCGTCGATTGGGGGAAATATAACATCCAGTGTAACGGCATCGGACCGGGCTACTATCTCTCAGACATGACACAAGCCCTGGCAGACGACCCGACATTCGACAGCTGGTTAAAAGCCAGAACTCCGATGAGACGCTGGGGCGATCAACGCGAACTTGTCGGGGCCGTCATCTTTCTTGCCTCTGCTGCTTCGAGCTTCGTGAACGGACATATGCTCTATGTTGACGGCGGGATTCTTGCGACGATTTAGACTGCTCAAGCTCAGATGTGACACCGGATTAGCCTTGATTTGTCATCTGCTGAAAGAAAAAAATTTTTTTAAGGTTTATATTGACATGCACCTGACAAGGGGGCTATAGTGGTATTATACAAAAGCTCTCTCACAGTATAGCCTTGTCTGAAAAAACGGGAGAAAGGACACTTATGGGACGATCTGTTGAAAAAACGAAATTCTGCAAATTGTCGCAAAAAATGACCAGAGACGAACCAGAGGCATTTGTGAAACTCGTGTCAAAACCGAAATATACCTGCCGAAAATGCTTCCGCGTATCAGCCAGGAAAGAAAACCTCTGCAGCCCTCAAAAATTGAAAAAGCTGATAGCGCAGGAGAAAAAAGACAACTAGCGTTGTACGACAGTTCCTGTACCAGGTTCACAAGCTGCCGGCAGAATTCTCGACAGAATATCAGGAGCACAGCTCAGTGCTTTGCCCTTCAGAGAGATGCAAAAATGATTTGTCATCGTGCGGAGGGTGAACGCTCGCGCGACTCCAGACAGTATCATCTTGATCACGATGGCGTAGCTGTATCATGACACAATTCGACAGTTGGAATGGGGTGTTAAAGTGCTTGAGTCATCATGTGCAGAGGACGCTGCACGCGCTTCTCTGTGTGTGACGACTCCGGTATTTTATCACTTCATACTGAGAGTATGACAACACTGGATCCGACAAAAATGCAAGACTGGGAAATCGCCGAAGCTGCAGAAGAAGGCATGAAAACAATTCATCAGCTCGGCGAAGAACTGGGCCTGGAGCAGCACGAACTATTGCCCTACGGCCACTACGTCGGGAAGATCGATGAGAAACATGTTCTGAATCGGCTGAAAGACAAAGCAAACGGCAAGTATATCGACATCACGGCGATTACGCCAACGCCCTTGGGGGAAGGCAAAACCACCACCGCCATCGGCTTGGTGCAAGGTCTCGGAAAGCTGGGAAAATCAGTCATCGGGGCGATTCGTCAGCCATCTGGCGGCCCGACCTTTAATATTAAGGGATCGGCTGCCGGAGGCGGACTGGCCCAGTGTGTTCCCCTGACCGAGTTCAGCCTCGGCTTGACTGGTGATATCGATGCAATAACGAATTCCCATAATCTGGCGATGGTAGCACTCACCAGCCGCTTACAACATGAATTCAACTACTCCGATGCCACGCTTAGCAAAAAAGGCTTAAAGCGTCTCAATATCAATCCCAGAAAACTTGCGATCCACTGGGCGATGGATTTTTCCGCCCAGGCCCTGCGGCAGATTATCATCGGCTTAGGGGGAAAAATGGACGGTTTCATGATGCGCAGCGGTTTCCAAATTACGGTTTCTTCCGAAATCATGGCAATTCTGGCGGTCTCACAGGATTTGGCAGATATGCGCCGCCGACTTGCAAAAATGGTGGTGGCCTACGACAAATCAGGCGCTCCGGTTACGACCAGCGATCTTGAAGTGGATGGAGCGATTGCGGCCTTAATGTCCAAAGCGATTCATCCCAATTTGATGCAAACCATTGAAGGACAGCCGGTCTTGGTGCATGCCGGCCCCTTTGCCAATATCGCCATCGGGCAATCCTCGATTATCGCGGATAAAATCGGTCTCAAGCTGGCCGATTATCATGTCACTGAGAGCGGTTTCGGTGCCGACATCGGCTTTGAGAAATTCTGGAATTTAAAATGTCGTTTCAGTGGATTAACTCCGAATTGCGCGGTTATCGTGGCGACCGTTCGAGCGCTGAAGATGCACGGTGGCGGGCCTAACGTGGTGCCAGGAAAGAAAATGCCCCATGCCTATATCGAAGAAAATCTCGAGTTGGTGGAACAAGGGCTGGAAAACTTGATGGCCCATATCGACACTGTCAAAAAAAGCGGTATTTCGCCTGTGGTCTGCCTCAACCATTTTTCCTTTGACACTGATGCCGAAGTCGAGCTGATTCGACGACACGTCGAAGCTGCGGGTGCACGAATCGCCGTGAGCCGCCATTGGTCAAAGGGCGGTGAAGGGGCCTGCGAATTAGCGGAAGCCGTGATCGACGCCTGTAACGACGAGCCAAAGCTCAAGTTCCTGTATGACAAAGAAACGCCGTTGAAAAAACGGATTGAGCTGCTGGCCACAGAGGTCTATGGCGCAGAAAGCGTCTCCTATTCTCCAGAGGCCGAGCAAAAAGCTGCGGACATTCAGGACGATCCGTCGCTTAACACACTCGGCACTTGTATGGTCAAAACCCAACTCAGCCTATCACACGATCCGAGTCTTAAGGGACGTCCCAGAGGCTGGACACTGCCGATTCGCGACATCTTAACTTACCGGGGTGCAGGATTTGTGGTTCCGGTGGCAGGGGACATTAAATTGATGCCCGGCACAGCCTCTGATCCAGCGTTCAGGCGTATTGATATTGATGTAACTACCGGAAAAGTGCGTGGACTGTTCTAAAGGTCGTGATGTGTCATTTTTCAGAAATAAATTTTCCGATTTAAACATGCTTTCATCGTTTGACGCACGAATCAGCACTTGCTCTTAGCGGCATCAAATTTGCAAAAGTATGAACAACGAAGCTGCTTGCATTTTTTCTGCTTTGATTAAACATCAGGAGAATTGCTCTGTCTGACTTTGTGAACTTCCGCTAGCGCACGCAAAGCGCTATTCTTCAAAACACGTTGGAGGAAAAGAGTATGAAAAAGCATATTGTTACACAGTGTCTCTTATCTCTTATGCTTCTGAGCTTGTCGCTCTTTATGATAAGCTGCGGCGACGATGATGATGACGGCGACCCTCGTGAAGGGCTGATTGACAATCAGACCCCCTATAACATCCGGGTCAACTTTATGGGAGCGAAAATCAGCGAAGTTCCGGCCCAGGAAATCGTGCGGGAAAACGCTCTTGAACGCGGAACGACTTATCAAGTTCAAGTCACCCTTGTGGATGCTACAGGCGCAGCCGTTACAATTCTGCCGATTCATTCTTTATATATCGACCGCAGTGCCGATGATAACCGCCTCAACAACACGACCACATGCAGCTGGTATCTTTCCGTTGTCGGAGACACAGCGCCGTTCAGCCTGACATCTGGCTCGTAAACGAAGCCTCTCGCCGGTCCTGCTGAGAGAACAGCAGGCCGGCTCCGTCACCCCTCCCTGATACGCCCTGCATACATGATCCGTCCTTGAGAATGCAGGATCTTCATCCAGGCCTTCTCGGGTCCGCATCGTCATCTGAGAGGAGAGCTTTTTGTACTGATCCGCTTTTTTCAGCTTGACTGTCTTCTCAAGACAGACTATACGGTTTGCATGCAGTCTCACTGTTCAGAGAGACAGAGGGTATCAGTATGTCAGCTGCAATCTTAGAAACACTCGATCCGTAGATTAAGAAATTTGGAAGATTATTGGCTTGACGCTTTCACTGATTTCAGGCTACGAGTCTTTCTTCTGCCGGCTCTGACGGCAGTGTTCGACGATGTCGGCGTGTCAGCTGCCAGAGTGATCTTTTTCGCAGGCTCTGTGAATATGCCTGCCGGACCTATGAAGGCCGTAACGTTAGAGGTCTTGCTTCCTCTGGGCGGTGACTCGGTGATCTGCAAAATGCCCTTTAGCACTGAAAACGACATGGAAGTCGTCGCTCGTATGCTCAGAAAAAGCCTGAAGGAGCCGATCGATGTGACGCCTCAAACCGTCCCGCTCTCAGACGCGCCGCAGCGTGAGCTGAGACCCAGCGGGAATGACAGCTACGGCTCACACTGCGCTGTCCGAACACAAGACAACAGCACTGGAAGCCAAGTACCTCACTCCGACGCTTTTACCGGTGCCAGCGGGATCTCGGAAACATTGCCCGAGCAGATCATGCCTGGAAAAAAACAACTGAGCCTGCGTCCGGCCAGAAAACTCGTCCCTTATCTGACAAACTCGGACAAGGCATGAGAAACATTTTTGTGTCATAGACAGCATCTCTCTGGTGAGAGAGCCTGGCTGAAGCGTATCAATTGAAATGCTTTCTACGTATGGATAAGAAAGGAGGATAAGCCATCATGAGACAAAAAGCCCTGTTGGGGATCGTCGCAATCGCACTGCTTATTGCGGTGACGTTCTTCTTGAAAAGACCTGGAACGCAGGCCCCTGCGCCGCAGCAGCCTGAACATGTCAGCGAGCAATTTGATAAAGAGAGTTATGAGCTTGGCTATCAGGCTGGCTATGAAACAGCCAGCAAAGAACACGACGCAGCCTATCAGCAAGGCTATGAGGCAGCGAAAGAGGAGATCGGAAGTGGTCTGCTGACCCGTACGGGGCTTCTCGGCCTGCTGTTCGGATTTGCAGCAGGATTGGGCAGCGTACTCTACATAAGAAGGAAGGAATTCTCTTTTCATTTCAAGAAGTGGAAAAAACGTATCGAGCTGCGCCGCGCATTCAGAACGATCCCCCAGGGCTTAACGCCCGAAATTGACGAGCTCGCGCATCAAATTGCCCATGCATATATCGAGATGCTCGCCCAATTTCGCGTCAACCAAAACTATCTGCTCGCCCAATATACCAAACAATGGCGTCCGCAATTAACGCTCATCATGAAAAAAGCGCTCAACGTGCTGGAGTTGATTCATGAGCTTGAACACGTCCGGGCAAATATTGACGAAAAGGAATTGGCCCGAAAGATACGGAGCATGAAACGAACAATCCAAAGTCCGAACAGCGGCGATGATGCCCGCAATGCCGCTGTCAGATCCTTGCAGCGGGCCAGGCAGACGCAACAAGAGCTCCGCAACGCAGAGCACAACCTGGAGCGATGTACGCACTCACTTCAGGAGATTGGCGCAATGTTTGAGTCAATGCGGCTGAAAGTCTCGAACTTGAAGCTCAATACCCAGGAAAGCGGCATCCTTGACGAATTATCTTCCAATCTTGAAGTCGAGATACAAGTCCTGGAAGATGCCTTACAGGACGTCAAAATATAGCTCGAAACGACATTCAGCCTGCGGAATAGAGATAAAATATCACAGCAACTTTTCAGAATTAAAGTGGGTGTTCGACACGTACTTTGGAAAGCCTGTAGAAGGGGCTTGTAGCGGATCGCTGGAATGTTCTGCTTCTCGGTACACGCCAGGAATAGTACTTTCAGGAACACCTTCACTATATCCCAAAGTACCTGTCGATGAGCCATTAAAGTTATGCGATTTATCTTAAACAGCCTTTTTCAAAAATACAAAGAAGAAAAAAGCCTTTTTAAGCATCAGGCCCTGGGAGTTGTGGCGATAGTCTCCTTATATCTTGTTAGCCCCCCTTCTGTCCCAGCCATAACAATGAAGCGCTGGAAAAAATCTGAAAAAAAGTTGACAACACACTTCCGAAGGTCTTTTCTTGTGTTATAAAATATGATGTTATTGTGTGAGAAATCGTCCAAAGGGACGTCTAAAAGACGAATAGCAGTTTTGCCTGTGATAACGGTGATGCGATGGAAACGTTGATTCGATTTGACTGGGCTATGAAACAGCTTTTACGCAATAAAGCGAACTTTGACATTCTTGAAGGCTTTTTAAGCGCCGTGTTTCAGGAAGAGGTGACGGTCACCAGTCTTCTGGAAAGCGAAGGGAATCAGCAGGATGAGACGGATAAGTTCAATCGCGTTGATCTGGTGGTGGAAAATGCGAAACGCGAGCTGATTCTCATTGAAGTGCAGGTGCAGGCCGAGCAGGATTTTTTTCAACGGATTTCCTACGGGGTGTCCACCCTGCTGACGGAATATCTGAAGCGCGGACAGCCCTATAAAGACATTAAGAAAGTGGTCTCCGTGAGCGTGACCTACTTCGATCTCGGCCTGGGGGACGATTACCTGTATTACGGCTCAACGCAGTTTATCGGGCGGCATACGGGCGACACGCTGCGGCTCACGGCGCAGCAATATCAGATGTTTGGGACGCGGGAGGTTCGGAAACTGTTTCCGGAACATTATCTGATTCGGGTGAAGAAATTTCCCGACACCGTGCATGAGGCCGTCGATGAATGGATTTATATGCTCAAACATAGCGAGGTCAAGCCGGACTTTCGGTCGAAACATATCCAGACGGCCTCAGAAAAACTGCGCCTGATGCGTCTGAATGACACGCAGCGGAAAGCCTATGATCGGTATATGGAGAATGTGTCGTATAGACAGTCATTGCTCTGGTCCTCATATGAAGAAGGGCGGCAAGAAGGGATCGAACAAGGAAAATTGGAAACAGCCAGAACGATGCTCCATGCTCATGTCCCGATTGACACGATTATCGCATATACAGGGGTAAGCAGAGAGGAGGTGGAGACGTTACAACGCGATGTGTTATGACCGTTCAAAGGGGAGGAATCACACACGAAGAGAAGGGACGATCCCTCACAAGAGAGGATGGCTAACAATGCTGGTGCAGGGGACTTGCGCCCGCGGTCGTCATCGCATTCATTGCGAATTATGGGCAGTGTTACTGTATAGCGGGTGTGTTCTTTGGCGCAACCCCCCTGACCAGCGGCGTTATCGGTGCTTTTTTAGATGCGTGGATGGATATTTTCATCAATAACTCTTTGTAAAGCCTTAGTATGAAAATGACGAAAAAAGAAAAGATGGCTTTTGTCACAATTTTGGTGTATTTTATGCCATTTTCTATGGCTAGTGCTCTCTTCTTCTATTATAAGTATTTTAGAGGAATGGCATTGAATAGGCCAAGAATTAACCTTTGGATCGTTGAATTTTTCATTGCTGCGATTATTCTTGCGTTCTTACAAATTCATTACGGTGATTATGCTGGCAAAGATATGACGTTGGTCTGGACAATCGTTGCTACCACTTTTATGGTTGGAATTGGTGAAGAAATGCTTTTCCGCGGGATTATTTTCAATGCTTTCAAAGAAAAACGCGGTGCTTATCCAGCAATATTAATGTCTGCAGTTATTTTTGGGCTTCTTCACATAACGAATATTTTAGGTGGAGAGTCAGTTCCAGAAGCAATGATACAATCTGCGTCAGCCGGCATGAGTGGCATTTTTTTTGCGTGGGTATTTTTTAAAACTAAAAATGTCATCCCAACGATGATCTATCACTGGGTTTGGGATATGTTTCTAATTATGGGACTATATGTTCATGTTGATCAAACCGGAATTTAGCAAAGCCAAATTCCGCTGTTTCATTATGGAGTTAGTACAAAACTTGCACTGTGTTAGATGAAAAAGGCAATTAAATTTAAAAAAGAAAAACTATCAGGAGTTAACAATGAATAGTAATACAGACCTGCCTGTGCGTGATCGAATGCAGACCGGCGCGAATCTTGGATTTGAAGATAAACTCTGGATGGCGGCTGACAAGCTGCGCGGTACGATGGACTCCGCGGAGTACAAACATGTGGTGCTTGGCCTGATCTTTTTGAAATATATCTCCGACTCTTTTTCCGAAAAATACGAAGCACTACAGGCTGAAGAATTCGCTGATCCGGAAGATCGTGATGAATATCTGGCGGACAACGTGTTCTGGGTTCCGACGGAAGCTCGCTGGCGCTTCTTGCAAGGCAAGGCCAAAGACCCGAAAATCGGCCAATTGATTGATGAGGCCATGACGGCTGTTGAGCGGGACAACAAAACTCTCAAAGGTGTTCTGCCCAAAGATTATGCCCGGCCCGCACTGGACAAATCCCGTCTGGGTGAGTTGATCGACCTGATTGCCACTATTGGCCTTGGTGATGCCGAGAGCAGAAAGAAAGATATTCTGGGGCGTGTGTATGAATATTTCCTTGCCAGGTTTGCTGAAAAAGAAGGCAAAGGTGGTGGTGAATTCTATACGCCGCAATGTGTGGTAAAGCTGTTGGTTGAAATGCTGGAGCCTTACAGTGGCCGAGTCTATGACCCATGCTGCGGTTCGGGTGGTATGTTTGTTCAGGCGATTAAGTTCGTTCAGGCCCATGCAGGCGGAAACGGCAATGGTAACGGTGTTCCGGGTGGCGTGAAGCGGGAT
>PDSJ01000068.1 GCA_002748425.1 candidate division KSB3 bacterium
GATTATGATGTCTGCCTATGCGACGGTGGAGATTGCCGTTGAGGCGATGAAACTGGGGGCGTTCACCTTTATCACCAAACCGTTCAGAACAGAAGAGGTATTACGCACCATTGACAAGGCGGCAGAGGTTACCTCTCTCCGTAAAGAGAATCTGCAGCTGCGGCACAGAGTGGAGACACTGCAGGAAGGGCGTGGTTTTGCTAAAATTATTGGTGAGAGTAAGGCGCTGCTGGCAGTTGAGGAGCAGGCAAAAAAGGTGGCCGATTATGACTCCACCGTACTGATAACCGGAGAATCCGGTACCGGCAAGGAGCTGTTTGCCCAGGGAATCCATAATCTGGGCGGACGAAAAATAAAGCCGTTTCTTGCCGTTAATTGCGGGGCGATCCCTGCTGATCTGCTGGAGTCTGAATTTTTTGGCTATGAAAAAGGCGCCTTTACTGGTGCGGACCGGCGGCGGGATGGAATCTTTGTCGCTGCCGATGGCGGCACCGTCTTCCTTGATGAGATAGCCGAGCTCTCTGCTGAACTGCAGGTAAAACTGCTGCGGGTGCTGCAGGAAAGAGAGGTGCGGCCGGTGGGAAGCAACCTCTCCGTTGCCGTTGATGTGCGGGTGATTGCCGCCACCGCAAAGGATCTTGATCTGGCGGTGCAGGAAGGGTCGTTCCGGCAGGATCTGCTCTATCGACTCAATGTTATAGAATTGCGGCTGCCTCCCTTGCGTGAGCGAAAAGAGGATATTCCGCTTTTGGTACAGCATTTTATTGCCCGTTTCAACAGCCGTTTTCAACGCCAGCAGCAGCCGGTTAAAGGGCTTGCGCGGGATGCGCTTGATCTGCTGCTGCGCTACCGCTGGCCGGGTAATGTGCGTGAGTTGGAGAACGCGGTGGAGCACGCCTTTGTCTATTGTGAGGGCAGTGAGCTGCGGGCGCAGAAGATAAAGGAGATTGAGGAGTGGCAGGGTGATCCGCAGATGACACGGATTATCGCGGATTGAAAAACGGTTTATCCGAAAATCGGTTTGTAAACAGGTGCTACTTTCCCGGAGTTCTGATTTTCATACTTTGTTATGGCGTAAGGCTATCTGGTCCAGCCATGCTGGTTTATCATATTTACCGCTCCAGACTTGACTTCCTTCTCTTGCACCATATCGCCCGCTGGCATAACTATTTTTCATATCCTTCATAAAAATATGATTGCTCAATACCTTTAAATATTACATCTCTATCTTCTACATTTGCTGTTAAATTCTCTTTTAACAGAGTTCTTATTTCTAAATCATTTACAGGGCTTCGTTCCATTGCCTGTAAATATAAATCCTTATCGATGAATTGCCAGTTAACAACTTTATTCAAACTCTTTTTTAACATCATATCCAGCCAGATTCGTGTGCTCCTGCCGTTACCTTCCAAAAAAGGATGAGCGATATTCATCTCAACATATTTTGCAATTATTT
>PDSJ01000012.1 GCA_002748425.1 candidate division KSB3 bacterium
AAGACGAGTATCAATCTGGTTTCTTGCAATTATTATAGCTTATTTTTTCACATTTATCAAATTATTTCAGAATGTTAATTGCTTTTTCAAAATCGACTAATTATGTCCGGATGATTGGATGTAACTCTCCACCGCTGACATGCAATAAGTCCGTGAATTTCAGCTCGAGAGTTCGTGTGTTTTTGCCGCAGCCACAGCGTACACGATCATGGAATCGAAGGCCTTCATCGAAAATGATCTGAACATCGTCCTGAACTGGAAAAGGTCCGACTCCTCCGATTTCAAAGCCAAGTACCCGCCTGACATCTTCTGGCGATGCGCTGCGTAATTGTCGGCGATTTACCCCGAGTGCCGCTGACAATTTTCGATAATCGACGCGCGCATGACAGGGAATACCAGCGAGCACCCAAGCAGTGTCTTTGATATGAAAGACGATGGTTTTTATCAATCCTTCCACAAGCGAAGAGGCTTTTTTCTCGGCATCCTCAATCGTGATCACTGCTGCGTGCTTGTGGACAATACATTCTATCTGATGTTGCTCTAAAACTTCGAGAATTTTATAAAAGCTCATAGAAGCTGTGGCAGATCGGCAATAAGTTGTTTGAGTGTGGCATTCCTGACGCTGCGCCGGGCAGTATCGATCGACATCCATTTCCGCTGTCGAAGATGCATTTCATCCCATTTTTCGAGAAGCATGTTGACTTTTAGCGGAAAGACGACTATTTCGCAGGTCCCGCCCCATTTTTGATGACGATATTTGCTGATCGCCTTTGACGAGACCTCACCCAGAATACCGGCTTCCTCGAGCGCTTCTTTTTCAGCAGATTCATAGGCGGTCATGCCCGGTTCGATAATACCTTTGGGGATAATCCAGCGTTTTCGTTTGCGAGACGTAATGAGTACAATTTCTATGCTGTTGTCGTGACGTGTTGCGTGTGCTGCGATTCGATATGGGATGACCCCTGATTGCTGATACCAGTAAGCGTCTTTTTGCATCATAATTCGCTATTTTCCATTGACAGAACTCTCTTTATCAGTATAGCGCAGTTTGAAGAAAGGTCTTAGAAGAATTTTTTCCTGAAAGGAGATGATGTATGACAGTCCTCAAATATGCAGGGCAAAGATGGTCTCTCGTCATGTTGTTAAGTCTTTTTGTGATATGCTGCAGCGTCGAAAGCGATGCCTCAGCACTCATTTTAAGCGCCCAAAAACAGCTCAGGGCGAACGGCTTCAATCCCGGTCCGCTGGACGGAATGTGGGGCGCAAAGACTGAAGCAGCCATCAAAAAATTTCAGCAGGCTCACGGCTTACAGATTACCGGGACGTTAGACGACAATACAAAGTTTGCTCTGCATCTGACCAAGACCCCAAAAGTCACCCTGGAACAATTTTTACAGAGCCCGCCAGTGTACGCGCTGAGAAGTACGCCCGCTACGCTTTCGAAGAGCGATGTCATCAGCATGATTCATCAGAAGGGTTTTCATCATCCTGATGATTATTCCGGCGTCGGTCTGTCGGGCAGCGTGACAGGAACGATCCGTCATCAATATGAGAGCCGGTCGTTTTATGATGAGACCGTTATTATCGATCATCGTACCGGACTCATGTGGCAGAAAACTCCGCGCCCGTTTGTCGACAGCAAAACGATTGAACAGCATATTGCGTTTGTGAATGCCAATCGCTATGCAGGGTTGTCGGGTTGGCGTTTGCCAACGCTCGAAGAACTTGCGTCGCTTTTGGAATCTCCTGCAAAACAGAGAGATTTTATCGATCCGCTTTTTGATATGCCCTACTGGTTTTGCGCCAGTGCCGACCGCTTTGCCGACGGTAATGCGCGATGGACCGTCTTTTTTGAAGCCGGTTACATTTATTTTCACGACGCGGATGACGACTTTGATGTCCTGCTCGTCAGGGAATTGACAGAGTGATCGGCGAGGGGAACCGTGAAATAGAAAATGGTTCCTTTGCCCTCTTCACTCTCCACCCAAATCTTGCCGCCATGGTCGGTAATAATTTTTTTTGCAATCGACATTCCCAATCCGGTTCCCCGTTTTTTTCCATAGGTCACAAAGGGTTCGAAGATATTTTTTTTGACATGTTCAGGCATGCCGGCACCGCTGTCAGCGAGACGAAATTCCATAAATGTCTTCTGGTACAGGTAGGTATTAATCGAAAAGCGTCCATTTTCCTTCAACGCCTCTTGCGCATTATTCGCAATATTATAAAACACACGTTTCAGTTTGTCCTTGTCCGCGTAGATCGGATATGTACAGTGGAGCTTTGCCGCTAATTGAATCCCCTTCTCCTCAAAGGTTTTGTCGAGAAGAACCATGACTTCCTCAATCAGTTCGTTGACGTCACAGGCTTTGAGCAAAAGTTTCATTTTATTACCGCGAGAGAATTCCAGAATCTCTTCGACCATTTCCACCATGCGGTCGATTTCGGACGCAATGATCCCAGAATAATTTTGCTGCTCCTCAGCGCTACAGGCTCCCCCTTCCAGCAAGCCGGAAAAACCAAGAATGGTGGTCATGGGGCCTTTGAGATCGTGGATGATTTCGCTGGCCAGGTTTCCGATCGTTGAGAGCCGCTCCATACGCAGTTTGTCTTCAGTTAAGCGGATATTTTCAAGACTTGCCAGTAACTGGTAGGCGAGAATTTTTACCGACATAATGTCTTCGCGGAAGAATGGCAGTCCGGTTCCCTTATCTGCTAAATAAATCGCTCCTAAAAACGTTTTGTCGCGCCAGAGCGGCACACACAGGATATGATTGGCTTTATACCAGCCCGGAATATCGAATTCCTTCAAATACTTGTTCTCGTAAGCGTTGCTGAAGATCAGCGGTTCTTTGCGTTTGGAAAAAAATTTTTTCAGCAGGGCCTCCAGCCGTTCTTTAGGATAGAGTTCTTCTTCACGCTCATCAGCATCTGAGGAGCTTGAGAGAAAAGACGAGATCTTTGTTGAATGCCCGTCCGTGATGGCAATTGCCACTTTCGTCGTACTGGTGACTTCCTGGATGTATTGAATGGCTTGTTTGAGGAGGCGGCGCAGATCGAAAATAGGGCCAAATTGTATATTAATGTCTTGAAGGACTTCGATGTGGCTCGAGAGTTTATAGAGACGGAGTAATGACTCGACCGAAAGGATCAAATGGTCGACTTTCCAGGGTTTCTCGAAGACTTCATGCACAGTGGCGCGTGAGAGCAGGTAGCTTGAGGGGAGTTCATCGTCCGGCCCCAGAAGGAGCATTTTCATAATTTCCGGACTGCTCTGATGGATGGTATCAAGGAAGTCCGTGCCTTTCACCCCCGGCATGGTCTGGTCGCAGATGATCAATTCGATCTGTTTATGAGCGGCCTGCAGCATATCGACAATGAGAGTCGCTTCCTCAGCGCTTTCAGCCTTGTAAACGATATGCGATCGGCTGAATTCTTCCTGAAGCTGGTTTGCGAGGGTGTTCAGCTCAAGCAGGTTATCATTGACACAGAGAATATACCCCCACTCCATACAAATATTTCTTCTCCCACGTGCTGTCTGTTACTGGTTAATGAAGACTGAAAGTAATCGCATCCTGTATACAATTCAAACTAGCGCGACTTAGGTGTCCTTGTCAAGATTTTTCCAGAATTTGCGGAAATATAGAGAGAGCAGGGATAAAAAAACCGCTACACACAGTTAAGCAGCATAGCGGTATTGATAGCCTTAATACGGGAAACTTTTTTTAACGACGCGAGATCACTTTTCCAGTTTCTGGATCAAAGAGATGGATTTTCAACATATCAAAATACACAGCCACTTCCTGGCCCAACTGTGATTTTGAATGCGGATCGACTCTTGCAATAAAGGCATGTTCGCCTTTTGACAGCTCCAAAATGATTTCGGCTCCCAGTGGTTCGATCACTTCGACCTTGGCGCTGAAGCTTTCCCATTTTCCACGGCGATCTTCAGGAATATCGTCGGCAATATCTTCCGGGCGGATACCGAAGGTGACATCTTTATTGACATGTGCTTCGTAAATTGACGTATATTCTGACGGGACCGCTAAGCTGAAATTCCCCATATCAACAGTCAAACCACCGTCTTGCCTGATAAGTTTTGCTCTGAAAAAATTCATTGGCGGGCTTCCGATGAAACCGGCGACGAATTCGTTTTCCGGGAAATCATAGACTTCCAAAGGGGCACCGACCTGTTGAATATACCCGTCTTTCATAATCACGATACGATCGCCCATTGTCATAGCTTCAACTTGATCGTGGGTCACATAGATCATCGTGGTTTCCAGTTGATGCTGGAGTTTTGACAGCTCACCACGCATCGTCACACGCAGTTTGGCATCGAGATTACTTAAAGGTTCATCGAAGAGGAACACTTCAGGATCACGCACGATCGCACGGCCGACAGCGACACGTTGTCTCTGACCGCCGGAAAGCTGTTTCGGCTTTCTATCCAGAAGTTGGGTAATCCCGAGAATGTCGGCAGCACGCTTCACACGCTGGTCGATTTCATCTTTCGGGAATTTTCTGAGTTTTAAGCCAAAGGCCATATTTGTGTAGACGTCCATGTGAGGGTATAAGGCATAATTCTGAAACACCATCGCAATATTTCTATCTTTGGGCGCCACTTCGTTTACGACACGATCTCCAATCGAGATGGTTCCATCTGTGACTTCCTCCAGACCAGCGACCATTCTCAGTGTCGTTGATTTTCCGCAACCGGACGGACCGACCAGCACAATAAATTCTTTGTCCTGAATGTCCAGATTAATTGAATTCACCGCCTGGAAACCGTTTGGATAACGCTTGATTAGATCTTTAATGAATACTCCTGCCATGCGTGAAAACCTCCCGGAATAAATGTTGACGTTATGCATCCATTCATACAGATTATATCCCTCTAATTCTGAAAAATGCGTGAAAATTTGTCAATGATTTTTTTCATCCTCTCATGAAACCTTAGAAAATGTCTCCCTGGCACGATCGTATCGCATCAGGGTATTTTTTCATCGTTCGGTACATCGATCCTTTTAGTTAAGGCTGTTTCCTTTCCGGCCAAAATCCGCTTAATATTCTCCGTATGACGGGCGTATATCATTGCAGTGCCGAGAATGCTGAACACGACTACTGCGATTGAAGAACCGAGGGTAAGAGCAAAGATCGGAGCGAGCAGTGACGAGCTTAAAGCGGCTAATGAGGATTTTTTGGTGACTGCGGTGACGATCAGCCAGGACGCAATGGTTAGCAGGCCAGGCAGCCAGGCGATAGCGAGATATGCTCCGTATGTCGTTGTCACGCCTTTGCCGCCTCTGAATTTCAGATAGAGGGACCAGTTGTGGCCGATGATCGCTGCCAGGCCTGTTGCAATTAGCCATATATCATTCCGGCCCAGCAGCATCCAGGCCGCCAACACTGGAAGCAGGCCCTTGAGTCCGTCTCCCAACAATGTTGCGAGTGCCGCTTTTGTTCCCAAGAGTCTTGAAACGTTTGATGTTCCGATGTTACCGCTGCCGTATTGACGAACATCCACGCCGTGCATCTTTCCGATCAGAAAGCCAAACGGAATCGACCCGAACAAATAGGCGCCTATGAGGAGAACAATTTTCATCGTGTGGATGACAGCGTTTCGGAAATGACATGCTCTCCCTGTGCTGCTGCATAGAGGGAGTTCCTTCCGATACTGTCTTGTCGTTCACCCTCTTTCAAAGGGAAAAGTCAATTTTTTTCAACCCGTTGATAAAATAATCGATTCCTGACCATACTGTCAGGAGCATCGTGATCCATAAGACCAGATAGCTCGCATCGACGTTCAGGATCAGCAATGGAACGGCAATAACCTGAGCAACCATCTTAGCCTTCCCTAAAGGCCCGGCCGGAACAATCACATTCTGTGACGCCGCCACTGCGCGTAACCCGTTGACCGAAAACTCTCGTCCGATGATGATAACGACCAGCCAAGCTGGTGCATAGCCGATTTCTACCAGTGAAATAAGAGACGCAGCGATCAAGAGTTTGTCGGCAATCGGATCCATGAGTTTACCAAATACCGTGATCTCTTTGCGGGTTCTGGCGAGATAACCGTCGGCAAAATCTGTTGCCGCCGCCGCAAGAAAGATGAAGACCGCCAGCCAGTTGCTGAATTTAGTCAACAGGACAACGACCAGCACAGGAACAATCCCGACCCGAATGAGCGTCAGTTTATTTGGTAAGTTCAAGATGTACTTCGCTTGCATCGCGTATGGCTACTCCAAAGCTGTGTGCTGGAGAAATGTTTGCGTAAATGCCTCGGGAAGCAATTCAACGGTTGTAAGACGCCGCTTGTCTCCCCGAAGATTGGCGCAGATGACAGCAATGTTCCCTGCAAGATCCATAATGACCTGACGACAGATGCCGCAGGGCGGGCATGGGCTTGATGTATCGGCCATGACTGCAATGGCTTCAATCTCATGTTCTCCATGTATGTACGCATGAAACAGCGCATTCTGTTCTGCGCAAACAGTAGCGCCAAAGGAGCTGTTTTCAATATTACAGCCTTGAAAAATGGCTCCGCTTTTGGTCAGAACGGCTGCTCCAACCAGGAATTTGGAATATGGGGCATGCGCTTTGAGACGGGCCTCCCTGGCTTCTTCAAGAAGAATCGTTTCCAGTTTTGTCATGACTGTCAATCGTTTAAGAGAGCAGTGTTCCGAATTCAGCAACTGCGCCGTCGATGAGGGCAATAAAATTCTTTTTTGCGCGATCAGCGGTGTCCATCACATCACGATGGTCAAGCGTTGCAGCACTCATACCAGCGGCTAAATTTGTGATACATGAGACTCCGGCAACCTTGATCCCCATTTGAGTGGCGACGATCGCTTCCGGCACGGTTGACATGCCGACGGCATCTGCTCCGAGAATTCGGGCCATGCGGATTTCCGCCGGAGTCTCGTACGAGGGACCGCTGAAAGCCATATATACACCCTGTTGTAAGGGAATCCGGCGCTCCCGTGCGACCCGTACGAAAATCTCACAGTTTTCTGGAGAGTACACGTGAGTCATATCAGGAAATCGATTACCCAACTCTTCAAAATGCGGTCCGATAAGAGGGTTGACGCCCATATAATTGATATGGTCGCGAAGAAGCATTAAGTCTCCGGCTTCAAAAAATTGATTGACACCGCCCGCTGCGTTTGTCAAAATCAGCCTCTGAATCCCGAGCAAGCCCATGATGCGAATCGGGAAGGTGACTTGCTCGATCGTATAGCCTTCATAATAATGAAAGCGCCCCTGCATCGCAAGCACTGCACTGTGTTCGAACTGTTGAAAGAGCAGTCGTCCTCTGTGACCAGTGACTGTTGAGGCGGGAAAATGCGGAATCTCGTCATACGGAATCACCAGAGGACTGGGAAACGATTCAGCGTATTCTCCCAGGCCAGAGCCTAAGATCAGACCGATATGCGGACATGCCGGAAGGGTCTTTTTGAGAAATTCGACGGTTTCTTGAAGATCTGTGTGCATGGATGAACCTCCTGTCGTTTTCGTTATTCGGGAGAACCCGTGACGACTTTGCGAATCAATGGACGCGCTTTCGGCTGAACACTGCCGATCGTATAGGATTCTTGGATCGTTCGAACAGCATCCTCCAGTCTGCTGTGATCGTTATATTCGAGCACACAGAGCGTATCGCCTCGTGTGACCCGGTCTCCAACTTTTTTCTTGAGAATGATGCCGGCGGCATGATCGATCTGTGATGCCATGTTGTCCCGCCCTGCCCCTAAAAGCATCGCTGCCGTACCGATGTTTTCGCTATGCATCGAGCTGATATAGCCGTTGCTCTGCGCTCTGATCTCTTGAGTATATTCAGCACGTTTGAAAGTTTCCGGATTGTCGATGACACTGATGTCGCCCCCTTGAAGCTGAACAAGTTGGCGGAAGCGCCTCAGTGCAGACCCGTCAGAGAGCACTTGCCGCATTTTTTGCCGCCCTGCGTCGATCGTTTCTGCGACTTTGCCAACTTTCAACATATATGCACCAAGTTCAACGGTGAGTTTCACGACATCCTCCGGACCTCTTCCCTGCAACACTTCCAGAGATTCGAGAATCTCGAGTGTGTTCCCGATACAGAATCCAAGAGGCTCGTTCATATCCGTAATCAGCGCGACGACGTCTTTACCCATCATAGAAGCGATACTGACCAGGTTTTTCGCCAGGATCGTGGCATCTGCCTCAGTTTTCATGAATGCACCATTGCCGACTTTCACGTCAAAGACTAGGCCGTCAATGCCTTCTGCCAGCTTTTTGCTCAAAATACTTGCCGTTATAAGCGGAACGCTTTCGATGGTCGCTGTAACATCGCGCAGAGCGTAGATTTTTTTATCAGCCGGAGCAATATCACTCGTCTGACCGAGCATACAAACGCCTATTGCCTTGAGAATTTCGACATAACGATCGAGGGGAATGTTGACCTGAAACCCGGGAATTGATTCGAGCTTGTCCAGAGTGCCTCCAGTGTGGCCCAGGCCGCGACCGGAGATCATCGGGACGTAGATCCCTGCGGCAGCGGCTGCCGGGGCAAGAGGAATCGAAATTTTGTCACCGACTCCTCCGGTAGAATGTTTATCCACTTTCTTGCCGGGAAGCAGGGCTAAATCGACGACAGTCCCGGAATGTAGCATAGACTCGGTCAGGGCCACAGTCTCTGCTTTGGTCGCACCTTGGAAAAACATCGCCATTGTAAAGGCCGCCATTTGATAATTCGGGATACGGGAATTGATGTAGCCATCGACCATGTATTGAATCTCTGCGTGTGTCAGTGCGATACCGTCACGTTTCTTCTTGATGATGTCTTGTGGGCGCATAACTTATCCGTTGTGTAGGGTTTTCAGAACAAAAACACGATCCCAAGAAATTCGACCGTCACAAAAATCCTGATTTCACACGATGCAATTATTTTTCTGAAAAAAAACTTGAGAAGTGCGAGTACTTATTAAGTATGTGAAGCAATTGAGATACTTTCGGTTTCTAAACCAGAAATACGTAGAAAACGCAAGAAAAATTGTGAAAATTTTTTCGAAAGAAGAAAAATTTACAAAGAATTCACTGCTGCAGGTGTTCTGTGAACGCTTGGAAATCAGGGCGTATGAAGAGTTCGACCTGAGCTGCGCAGTTGCGATTGTAAATCGGAATCTACGGAGAAAAAACTTGACAATGTGGAGTTGTCATTCCCAATTTTTGGGTTGTTTTCTCTTAGCGTTGTCGGATATTTGGGGAAGTGGTGTTTATAAAGATGACGGAGTCTCCACCACTTGCACACCGGCCAACGAGCTGCTGTCGATCACTTTTTATCGTATTTATTTCAGGAGGTTGAATAATGAAAATTTTTACCTTTGCAGGTCTGTTGACGCTTTGTTGTGTGCTGGCGTTAAGTCATGTCGCTGGAAGCGAGCCCGTTGAGATTACTCTTTGGCACATGGAACAGCCCCCTCATCGAGTCGCACGCGTTCAAGAATTGATCGATGAATTTAATGCGGCCAACCCTGATATCATCGTTAAGCAGGAGCCGCAAAGTTGGGGAGAAATCTATGCAAAGGCCCCAGCAGCCCTCGCTGCGGGAAATGCACCAGAGCTTCTGTTTGCCATTCCTGATTTTACCCCTATCTTGAAAGGACTCGGTAAGATTCAGCCGATGGACGATTTTGTCGCTGAGATGGATGCATCACATCATTATTATGATGCAGCAATTGCTCCGTATAAATATGATGGAGCTGTATGGGCCGTACCGCTCTACAATATGGTGCAATCACTTTGGTATCGCAAGAGTGTCTTTGAGCAAGCCGGGGTCGCGCCGCCCGTTACATGGAGTGAATGGCAGGACGTTGTTGAAAAACTCACAAGCGATAAGCAATACGGCATTGGATTACCGGCAAATCGGCAGCTGTATACGGATCAAACCATCTATGATTTCATGATTAACGCCGGAGCTGATGACATTTATAATTCTGACGGAACGCTGCGTTTTAACAATCCCCAAACTATTGAGGCATACGATTTTTATAAACAACTTTACCGTTATTCACCACCGGACAGCCCAAACTGGACCTGGGGCGAGGCTGAAGCCTGTTTCGGTAATCGCAGTTGCGCGATGATTCTTCAGTTTACAGTGATTACGACCTATGACACACAGGCCGAAGGAGATGCAGAAGACCTTGGAGTCATCGCGATTCCTCATAAAGAAGGCCTGGAAGACCCTGGAACGATTTCTTATGTGAATGGAGTCATGCTGCTCACCGAAGATCAGGCCAAGCAGGAAGCTGCGAAAAAATTTCTGGCCTTCATTCTGGAGCCTGAGAATTATGGCCGCTTTCTCACTATGGAACCCGGCCTCTTTTTGCCGGTGACTGAAGACGGCAGTCAGGCAAAGAGTTTCTGGGAAGACCCCTTAGTCGTGAAGTATAGATCCCAGATCGAGACGATGGTAGAAAATTCTACGAAAGGACGCCTCTTCGGATTCACAGATGGCAACACCTTTCCCAGCATCGCTGCAATTTCAGGGCAGAATTTGCTGGCGCAGGCCCTTCAGTTGCTCCTCATTGACGGCGAATCGGCTGAAAAAGCGATTGCCACCGGGCAAAAATTGATGGAAGACGCAATTGAGGAGTAAGAACAAAACAGGGGAGAGCGTCATTCTCTCCCCTGCCTTTCCCCACAGCGTGATAAATTATGACTGACAGTACACATCGACCTCATGGATGTGGAATACACGTTTTTAGACCGGAGTGGCAACATATTCTCGGATATCTCTTTGTCCTGCCGCTGCTGTTATGGCTGGCGGGAACGATTCTGTATCCATTACTCTCGACAGTGTATCTCAGCATGCAGAATATTAAAATCATCGGCAGTAGCGGGAAATTTGTCGGGATCGAAAATTACCTCCGTGTATTCAGCTCATTACAGTTCTGGGCTGCGACATGGCGAAGTCTGCTATGGGTACTGGGGAATGCCGTTTTACAAACGTTATTGGCCTTTGCCGTTGCGCTTATTTTACAACAGCAGTTCAAAGGCCGCCAATTTGTTCGTCTTTGGATCATTCTGCCATGGATAGTGCCGACAGTCGTTGTGGTGGTCATTTGGAGATGGCTGCTGACAGCCTCCGGAGGCATTGTCAACTATTTACTCCTTACCATTGGCATCATCGACGAGCCGATAGGTTTCTTCAGCACCGCAGGCCGGGCATTCCTCTCTGTCATTGTGATTAATTCCTGGCGCTGGTTTCCCTTTGTCACTGTGATTCTGCTAGCAGCTCTGTTGCGAATCCCCCGCGAATTATATGAGGCTTCCGGAGTTGACGGTGCATCAGCCCGGCAGCAGTTCGTTCACATCACCCTGCCGGGCTTACAGCCGGTACTGTTTGTTCTGGGGCTTGTAGGAACCTTACTGTCGTTTAATGTCTTTGATGTTATCTGGTTATTGACAGGGGGTGGACCGTCTTCAGGAACGGCGACACTGCCGGTGCTGATCTACGAGACGGCATTTAAAAAATATCGTTTGAGTCAAGCTGCGGCGATGTCGGTGATCGTCGGTCTGTTTCTGTTAGTGTTTGCCGCGTTGTTTATCCACTATATGGCGCCTTCACTGGAAGAGGAGCACAGGTAAAATGGTACGCCGAGAGCATCCATTGGTCATCTTTGTTTCATTGCTTTTGTTGTTCCTGATGGTTTTTGCCCCGTTTTACTGGATTTTCTCTTCATCAATAAAAGCTCCTCAGGAAATTATCACTCGAGTCCCGACAGGGTTTCCGCATTCTTTTACCTTGCAACATTACGACACACTGCTCCGCTCATCGGCGTATCCGACATATTTATGGAACAGTATTCAGGTTGCGCTGGAGACAATGGCGATTAGCGTTGTGCTGTCAACTCTCGCAGCATACGGATTATATCGGATCGAATTTCCGGGACGGCAGCTCATTTTTCGTATTATTTTGGTGACTTATGCCTTTCCTGGTGTACTGTTACTTATCCCTCTCTATAGCGTGATGAGTACGATTGGGCTAATCGATCGCTTGACAGCCCTTGTTATCGTGAATGTCACGTTTGCCACTCCGTTTGCCGTCTGGATGTTGCAAGCATTCTTCAGAACCATACCATCCGACTTGGAAGAAGCGGCTCGGCTCGATGGAGCAACCCGTCTGCAAATTCTGCTCAAGATTATTTTTCCCTTGGCAGCTCCAGGAGTTGCCAGTGTTGCCGTCTTTGCATTTATCACGTCGTGGACCGAGTATATGTTTGCATCGATCTTGGTCAATAGTGAAATATCTCGAACGCTTCCGGTCGGTTTAGCCGGGATTATCGGCCAATATCAGATTGACTGGGGCCTGCTGCTTGCTGGTGCCGCTTTAACGACGCTGCCTGTTATCATCTTTTTCGCTTTTGTCGGACGCTATTTTGTTGAAGGACTCACAAGTGGAGCAGTGAAGTCATGAGATCAGAACAATATCTTCTCGGCTTAGATGCCGGGCTGAGTGTGACGAAAGCGGCTCTTTTTGATGCAAGTGGACGAGAAGTACTGACGGTCGGCCGTCGATCCAGGCTTCTCAGTCCGCAGCCTGGCTGGGCCGAGCTTGATATGCTTGATATGTGGGAAAGCACTGTCGAAGCCATTCGTGAGTTACTGGTGCTTTCCCAGGTCGATAAGACTCAAATCTCTGGAGTTGGACTGAGCGGGAATATGGTCGGAGCTTGGTTGATCGATAAGCAGGGACATCCTGTACGCAATGCGATTCTAGTGTGTGATAATCGCACAGGCCCTCTGGTCGAACAGCTCATTCAGGAACAGCCGGATATCTTGCATCAGATTTATTGCTCTTCCGGCTGTGTGATGGAGTTTGGCTGTACCCTGCCGCTCATACGATGGCTGGATGAACACGAAGCGGATTCGTTACGTAACGCTCATACGGTCTTATGCAGCAAGGATTGGATATGTTACCAATTTACCGGTTCCCGGCAGCTTGATTACACTGAGGCTGCAGTGCTCCCCGGCGATAATCAGGCACGGGCCTATAACGAATCCCTGTTCGATCTCTTGGGAATTTCCCGCTGGAGGCATCTTTTTCCTCCGGTGAGGGCATCATATCAGTTGGTAGGACGGATCACGTCCCAGGCAGCGGAGCAGTCCGGCTTGTCTGTCGGTACGCCTGTTGTCGCAGGGGCCGGTGATGTTCCTTCATCAGCAATCGGTGCAGGCGCCGTGATGCCCGGGATGGCGTGTACAGTACTTGGGACGACCTGTCATAATAGTCTGGTCGTGTCGCAAGCTGTCTTTGAGCCTCCTGATGTCGGCTTACTGTTTGTGTTACCGGAATCGTTCTGGCTTCGGACGATGGTGAATTTAACCGGGACGCCAAATCTTGATTGGGGAATCAAACAATTTTGCGCTTGGGAACGTGAAGTTAATTTGTCGCAACAAGGCATATTTGAAACGGCGCAGACGTTGGCACAGCAGAGTCCGCCGGGAGCGAACGGTGTCATATTTCACCCCTATTTACATCCTGTAGGAGTGATTGCACCTTTTGTCGAACCACATGCCAAAGCGCAATTTTTTGGAATCACCAACTCGACGACACGTCATGATCTGCTCAGAGCGATTTATGAAGGTGTGGCTTTGGCCATTCGTGATTGTTATGAGGCGATTGGTGTGCCCGATGAAATTCGTCTGGTCGGCGGAGGGACGAAAAGTGACTTTTGGTGCCGGGTGATTGCAGATTGTACGGGCAGCCGGATCGCGATACCGGATGGCAACGAATTTGGAGCAAAGGGCGCTGCACTCCTGGCAGCGGTAGGACTTGGATGGTTCGAAGACATTTCCGAAGCCTCACAAAAGACAAGCACTATCAGACGTAGATATGCTCCGAATTCCGATCTGAAAGCAGTTTATGATGCCGCGTATGCAGTTTACCGTCAGCTGCGTATCGATCTTCGCGCGTCTTGGCGCTTAGATAATACGTTTGCTGTCGATCGAGGTTGAGGTTCCTCATTGCAGGAACTCTGCGAATATAACAACGATGGAGAGTGCTATAGGCTGTGTATAGTGCTTTACACGTGTATCGGGAGGGCAGTTATGAAACATCACGACAAAGATGCTTTGTCGGGAATTGATCGATATTTTACAATAGTAATGCAGCATTTGGAACATGTGCTTGCCTCACAACGTTCGGTCATGGAGCGCGTTGCGGTTTTGTGGGCTGAAACGATACATCAGGATCATCTTATTTATGTGTTTGGAAGCGGACATTCGCGCTATATTGCCGGAGAATTGTTTTTTCGGGCCGGCGGCCTGGGTGCCGTTATGTTGATTGACGACCCGGCAGAAGGAATGGCTGAGCGAGTTGAGGGATATGCGGCTAATTTTATGGGGAAGTATGACATCCAGCCGGGAGATCTGCTTGTGGTGGCTTCACAGTCGGGAATTAACCCCGTTCCGATTGAAGTTGCCCTTGAAGGGAAACGGATGGGCGCTGCTGTGCTTGCTGTGACCAGCCTGGCACATTCACAAGTCGTTCAGTCGCGGCACTCTTCAGGTCACAAGTTATACGAAGTGTCGGATATTGTACTTGACACGATGGTCCCGAAAGGAGATGCGGTCGTTGAACTTCCGAATTCCGGCTGGCGTGTCTCTCCGGTTTCAACCATTATCAGTGTGGCGATTTTGAATGCGATTGTTGCGCAAACTGCCTGTAATCTTGAGGACTTAGGTACGCTGCCGCCTGTATTTGTGAGCGCAAATTTACCTGAAGGTGATGTTCATAATCAGCAGGTTGTCAAAAAATATTGGCAGCGTTTGGCGCGTTTTCCAATGTTGAACATTCAAAGTGGTTGAAAGAATGCCGTGATGGACGTATGATTGTCACGTGCAGGACGTACAATGAGTACACGTGGTCTCGCTTGTGCCTGCATTGGAAGGATGTTTCATGATACGATAAAATTTTGTGGCTCGGAGATGGATATACTTTGGGGAACTCCCATTCTGCTAAAAGTCAGCTTAGTCTTCGTGCAGATTTTACTGTTGATACGTAAGAAATTCCAGCTTGGCACGGCAATGATCGCCGGAGCGCTTGTGCTGGGACTCTGGTGCCGGATGAGCGCAGGGGAATTAGCATATTCAATAGCGACCACCATGCTGGATGTCAAGACCATTCTCTTGAGTCTTGTCGTCGTCTTGATTCTGATTCTCAGCCGTTCTCTGGAACATCTCGAGCAGATGAAGCGTTTATTGACGTCGTTCAAGGGGCTGGTAAGTAACGACCGCTTTAATCTTGTGCTGTTCCCTGCGTTGATCGGTTTATTGCCGATGCCTGGGGGCGCGATATTTTCAGCTCCGATGGTGGAAGAGCTGGGACGTGAACATCATCTAAACGTTATTGAATTATTGGTTCCGGTATATTTGGGAGTTTGCCTGGCCCTTATATCTATGATGTGGCGATTTTTGTGTTCAAAGAGGTGCTGGTGGATAGTCGTGCCGTGATCGATTTAAGCGTATTTTTAGCCCGGCAGCCCATTCCGCTTTGGATTCTCGTTATTCTGCTTCCCTTTATTGTCGGCAGTATCGGTGGTATCGCTGTTGCTTTTGTCGGAACCTCATTCCCGGTGCTGCCTCGTTGTTTCACACCGTGCAGCTTGACGACTCATTAGTGCTGCCATACCTGGTTCTGGGGTACTGTGCGGGATTCTCAGGGGAGTTGATATCGCCGTTGCATGTCTGCCTGATTTTCAGTCAGGAGTATTTTGACGCTGATGTCCGAACAGTCTATCACGTACTTTGGCAGCCGGTTCTCATGTTGTTCCTGGGAAGTATCGTGTATTTCGCATTTTTGATCCTCCTGAATGCTTAAAGAATAAGAGGACGAGAGCAGGGAAAGACGAGTGTACGTGCCTGTATGTTCTTAGCTCCGTTCGTTATGAGAAGATCTCTTCACAATCTTGTCTGCTTCTGGCTACCGCCGATTGCATACATGCTGGCTGTTTTTGTCGTGTCGGCCCAGTCGAATCCCCGCATCGGCGGACATACCCCGGATTATGTACTGCATGCCCTGGAATATGTTCTTTTAGCATTGCTGTTGATCCGTCTCCTGCTTTCACGCCATAACGGGAACAATGACTTCGCGCGCTGGCAGTACTGCTGTCTGATGGGCATGCTGCTGGCTGTCGCGTATGGAATCAGTGACGAGGTGCATCAATACTTCATCCCTGGGCGTCATTGCAGCCTGCACGACGTCCTGGCAGATGCGTTTGGAGCATCTGTGGCATACGCAGCAGGCTGTCTCGATTATCTCATTGTTGGGAAGCGGCACGCATGGTCTAAGCAGCTCATGAGGCTGGGTTCCCTCGCGTCGATTTCGTATGCTGTTGCTCGCCTGAAATGCAGCAACCGCATTCCCTGAGAGGCTGATCAGGTTTTTTGAAAAAAATGTCCTGAATCTTCAAATGTTCTTGACAGCAACGTCCGGCTTTTCACTGATAGATGACTCATGCGCTTCCTGTGAAGACGATCTGCGTTCTTAGTTTCAAAAGATCCCTGGCAGCACAATAGTTATGGAGATATATACGAGACTTCTGGGGTATACGAAGCTTTATCGTTCAAAGATTCTCATATCCGTGATCTGCTCGCTGATTGTCGGCGGTTCAACCGCTGTTTCAGCGATGATCGTCAAAGATGTCGTTGATACGATCTTTATGAATAAAGATCGCGTGATGCTGGCCTATATGCCTTTCATTATCCTGGCACTGATTGCAATCAAAGGACTGGCATCTTTCGGACAGGTCTATTCCATCGAGACCGTTGGACAACGGGTGATTCTGCGCATCCGCAACGAACTCTATCAACAGCTCCATCGTTTATCCCTGAGCTTCTTTAGCGCCCATCAAACCGGGACACTGGTGTCGCGCATCACGAATGACGTCCAATTACTGCAAACCGCAGCAGCGAATCTCATCTCCGAAGCAATCCGTCAGGGCTTTACGGCGGCGGGTCTGCTGTGTGTCGTCTTTTATCGTCATTGGAAATTGGCGCTGATCGCCTTGCTCGTTCTTCCTGTGGCAATGGGGATCGTGACGTTTTTCGGACGAAAAATGCGCAGAACCAGCCATAGTCTGCAAGGGAAAATGGCCAAGATCAATGACTTATTGTATGAGAAAATTTCTGGCATTCGGATTGTCAAGGCATTTGATGCCGGGCAGATCGAGACAGAGCGTTTCTCCCAGGTCCTGAACGGCTATTTTCGTTCAGCGCTGCGGGTTGTCAGGATCAATGCGGTCAATTCTTCACTTTCGGAAGCGCTGGGGGGGATCGGCGTGGCCGGCGTCGTCTGGTATGGAGGTTATGAGGTCATTAACGGTATTACAACACCAGGCACATTTTTTTCTTTCATTACCGCCCTGTTAATGCTGTATGAGCCGTTAAAGCGTTTGAGTAAATTTAATATCAAGCTGCAGCAAGCTCTGGCAGCGGCAGAACGAGTTTTTCAGATTCTGGATACGAAACCGGTCATTAAAGAAAAGGCATATGCTAGAGAATTGCCGATAGTGAAGGATTGCATTCGCTACGAGCAGGTCTCCTTCCAATATGAGGATACTCCCGTGCTGCAGGATGTCAGCTTCACGGCGCAGGTCGGGCATGTAACAGCATTTGTCGGCCTGAGTGGTGCTGGAAAAAGCACGTTGTTGAGTTTGCTGCCGCGCTTTTACGATCCCTCGGAAGGTCGTATTACGCTCGACGGAATTGATACACGGGATGTCACTTTCCGCTCTTTGCGTAGACAGCTCGGCATTGTCACGCAGGAGGTCATTTTGTTTCATGACACTGTTGCCAGCAACATCGCTTACGGCGTGAAAGACTGTCCGATGGGGCGCATCATTCAAGCGGCCAAAATCGCCAACGCTCATGAGTATATCCAGAAACTTCCGCAAGGCTACGATACACCGATCGGTGAACGGGGTACACGCCTTTCCGGCGGGCAGCGTCAGAGACTCGCGATTGCCAGAGCGATTCTTAAAAACCCGCCGATTATTATTCTTGATGAAGCGACTTCCTCGCTGGATTCGGAATCGGAAAAGTTAGTGCAGGATGCGATTGCCAATCTTATGAAAGAACGCACGACGCTGGTCATTGCCCATCGTTTATCCACCATTCGCAAAGCAGACAGGATTATTGTACTCGATCGGGGCAGGTTGATCGAGAGCGGCACCCATCACGAGCTGCTTACGAAAGGTGGTGTCTATGCCCGTTTATACGAGACCCAGATGCTGCCTGGCAACGAGGAGAGGGGAATGCCGGGGGATTGAGAGGCTGAAGAAGGCATAAAACATTTTTTCACAGATCATACGAATGAGACTATGGCAGTTCTCTCTTTTGACCGTACAGAGCTCGAACGCCAGCTTCCGCTTCTTGAGGAAGAACGGAAAAACTGGCAACTGCACGTCTTACCGGCCTGGCAGACGACTTTTTCAGGATTCGATCATGTGTGCCGCAGTCTTTTACATCCCCGAAAAGTCCTTCAACAGACACAATACAGCCTTGTTCTGCTGCTTGAACAGGACGGCCGGCAGTTTATCGCCAAGCGATCTTTGACGCAGGAACGGCGGTTCTGGACGCAGCTCACCAGTCTCTACCGCAAGGGCAGTGCGACACGAATGATGCGGACCTTGCAGCAAATGTACGAAGACGGTCTTCCGGTTCCTGAGCCGGTCCTGGTTCTGGAGAAAAAGCGTTGGGGAATGACGCTGGTATCCTGGGGGGTGTACCGGTATCTTGAGGGGGAGACCTGTCGTTTCGAACACTCCGCCCAAATCGCCGAGACACTTCAATCTCTACACGCGAAAGGGTGGATCCATCGCGATCCGCATGTCTGGAATTTTTTGTTTCATCAGGGGCAGATCCGGATTCTGGATTGTGAGCGAGCACGTCCCTGGACGTCAACATACGCCCAAATGTACGATGTGGTGCTTCTGGACAAATGCAGTCCCGGCAGCGCGGCTTTCTATGGCGTCTCAACCGACAATCGGGTGTATCGCCTTGCAAAATTTCAAAACACACAGCTTCAGCGCTGGCGGCGCGCTAAACGTGTAATTCGTTTCTGGCGAAAAAATCCCGCTGATGGAAAGGGAGATGATCGCAGCGAGTAGCAGAAGACTCAGGCTGAAAGCGTTTCCTTGCTTATGATTTTGGTGGCAAGATAGATCGTTCGTTCTTCAATGTCATCGAGCTGGATCTGTTTGTTGATTAGCTTATACAATAAGTTGAACGCCTGACGCCCGATTTTGTCTGGTTGCTGTGTAATCGCTCCCAGCATCTCCCCGTCAAGGATGGCTTGTTCTATGACAGGAGTCCGATCGTAGCCTACAGCAAGGAAGCTATGATCCGAGAGTTGTCCCTCATGTAAGAGATCCAGGTAGGCGCAAGTCAACTCCTCGTTGGTAAGAAAGATTCCCTGGAGTCCCGAGGTTTCTTCCAGCGCTGTTTTCAGCGAATTTCTCAAGCTTTCGGAGCTGCTCATGTCACAGTAGATCTCGATCAGATCGAAAGGGTATTGCTCGGCTTTCTGCTGAAAGCCCAAAGTCCGTGTTGTCATCGATTCGATCGATCGTTCCGTAAAAATAGCAATTAGCGTATTCGGCTGGAGATGCCGCATAAACAGTTTTGCTGCATTTTGGCCGCCTTCCAGGTTGTTGGATTGAGCTGAGAGCGTCGTGGCAATGGTCCCGTCTGCCGCGACAAAGGCGATACCTTGCGCACTGCCTTTTTGTACGAGCTTTTTGGCGGCGTTAATATCAGTTGGACAGAGGATAACACCCTGAATGAACGGTTGCTTCAACAGAATATTGACATTTTCGACTTGTCTGGTGGCCTCATTATTTGAATCAAGCTCAATTACATCAAGGCCGTGCCGGATAGCTTCGCTTTTTACGCTCTGGAGCATGATATTGAAAAAATCGTCAGCGTTTCGTTTGACAACGCCGATGCACGGCATGTCCACCTGAAACGCGGATCTATGGGGGCCGGAAAGTGGAAATTCTCCAACGGTAAACGCCAAATGGCCGCCCAGTGTGACAAGTTCTTTTGACAGCTGTATGGCTTTTTCTATGCCAAACGTGGTACGTTGGGTGAGTTTCTGGACGTATCCCGTCGCTTCGAGAAGCTGCTGCCCTGTGATGATGTGTTGTTCCGCAGTGTGGCCGATCTCTTTCTTGAAGCGTTCGAATCGTGCGTTGCGTTCGCTGAGCTGGATTTCTACTTCTGCCTGAACTGCCGAAATGTCTCGAATACGCCCGACAAGTCGAAGTAAGTGAGAGAGGATGTGGCTGAATTCGTCTTGTCTCATGCTGTTGAAATCATCTTGTTCCGTCACGACTTGCCTCAAATCGTCATATTCTTGAGTGTGCTGCACGACAGAATCTGCAAGTTTGAGAGCGATATTCGTGCCGTCATGAAAATTTGACGCGATCGTTTCCAGCGCTTTTCGAGCCTGAAGCGAGCAGTTCAGTCCTTCGGAGATCGCTTCCGACGAGCTGTTCATTGCTTGGGCAGCCCCCTGAAAGTCGGCCCGAATGTGTTGCAAAAGGCTCTCAAGCTCATCAACGGATGCTTTGGTCCGCTCGGCAACGTTTCCAATTTCATCAGCGATGCCGGCAAAATCTCGGCCATGTTCGCCGGCATGGGCTGCGATGATTGCGGCATTGATGGCAAGCAAGTTTGTATGATCGGCAACATCAGCGATCGTTTTGAGGATTTCAGAGATCTCCTCCGAACGTTCTCCCACACTTCCGACAATCTCGAAAAAGTCGTTGAGCGACTCTTTGGTCGCGCGAAGACCTGTCACTGTCTGCTCCATCATTGTCTGTCCGGCACAGACGAGTTTCGTGGCCTTTTGCGTAAGCTGTGACGAGCGTTCCGCATCTGTTCGAATGCGCGTGTTTGTGTTGTGTATCCGTTCGAGGGAAGAGTGTATATTCCCCGGCATCTCAAGTGCCGCCGGGTGCTTTGTAAGAAGGTCATCAAGTTCCCCCAGCTCGGACGTAATGCGCTTCACAGCGTTTGTAATCTCTTGGACGGTATGCGCATGTTCATGTTCTTCTCGAGGCGCTGATTGATCGTGTGCGGAGGCTGTCAGCGTCTGCATTGTGTTGGTCATTTTGAGAGTTGCCTCAAGAATCTCGTTGACCCGTCTGCTCACGCTGACAGTATCTTGCGAACTTTGGTTGCTGATCGACCCAATTTGAGAGGCTGCCCGTAAGAGCTTTTCGATATAAAATTGTGCTTCTGATGAAAGATTCCTGAGTTCGGTGATAAGATCGTGGGGGGAGAGGAGTGTCCCGAGTGTTTTTTCATCCATCTCTTCGAGCAGGGCGAGGTTGCGTTCGCCGATTGCTTGAAGCACTTGCTGGATGTCGCAAAAGCGGGAGATAAATGCGTTGAGAGCGTGACTACAATCAGCATCGTTGGAATGGAGTTCCATAGCGCTGCATGGAGAACCTTCGAGCAGATTTTTGAGGTACACATTGATGTCCTCATGAAATGTCGCGTGATTGATGAGATGCTGGTATAACGGGCGTAATTCTTCGTAGAGCTGCTGCTCCCGAAAGTCGGAAGGCAACGTCCCTTTTCCCATGAATTCTCCAAGTCGGGACAGGAAGGTCAGTTGTTCATGAATGCGGCGCGACAGGGAAGACGCGAACGCGATACAGCCGACAAGCGCTAAAAGAAGCAGGATCGACAGGATTGGGATATTCAGTATTTCCAACAAAGTCTTTGACGGGGCGCCAAGCCAGAAGCTGATTCCAAAAATTGCCGTCGCGAATAGAAGCGGCACAATCGAAAGTGCTGAGAGGATGAGCATCAGGCGACGCGATGATTTCATCATACGGACATCCCTCTATTCTTTCGGCAAATAGCCATGCTTCTTGATTTCGCGGAGTTTCAGACCATAGCGGTTCGCCTTATTTTGAACGGCCTTGGTGGTCACTCCCAGAAGTTCAGCGGCTTTTCGTGTGTTCCAGTTCACTTCTTCGAGGATTTTGATGAACTGAGGGCGTGTGGGATTTTTTAACACTGAATTGTCAAAAGGCTGACGAATGTGATCGAGATCGATATCATCAGCTTCAATCGGCCCGCTGCTGCTTTTGTATAAGAGTGTTCGTTTGATGACACTGTCCAGTTGCCGGACATTGCCCGGCCAGGGAAAATTTTTCAGGCGTTCAAGGGCTTGTGGGCTCAAGGTCGGGATGCTGCCTGATTGTTCCATCCCGTAAAGTTTGAGAAAGTGCTGGGCCAGGAGGGTAATGTCTTCTCCCCGTTCGCGTAAGGGGGGAAGCGTAATGGTGTAGATGCCCAGGCGCTGATAGAGGTCTTCTCTGAATTTTCCTTCCTCGATCAAGTACTCCAGATTCTGGTTTGTGGCGCTGATCGTTCTGACATCCACGCGAATTTCTTCACGACCGCCGATCCGATAAAAGACGCCGTCCTGCAGGACTCGGAGCAGTGCCACCTGGGTTTCAGGAAGAGTATCGCCGATTTCGTCCAGAAAGAGTGTTCCTCCGTCTGCTTCTTCAAATTTGCCGCTTTTTCGAGCAACTGCGCCGGAGAACGAACCTTTCTCGTGTCCGAAGAGTTCGCTGAGGAGAAGGGTTTTGGGGATCGCTCCGCTGTTAATGGCAACATAGGGTTTGTCGATGCGATTGCCTGAAGTAAAAATCTCCCAGGCGACAAGCTCTTTTCCGGTGCCGGATTCCCCTCGAATCAGGACCGGCTCACGTTGTTTCGCCACTTTCTGAATCTGCTCATACACTTTGAGCATGGCATCGCTTTTCCCAAGCATGGCTCCATAGTGATAGCTGTCCTCTACCACGTCGTCCATCGGCTCTACGCGAGTGCCCTGATGGAGATCGACATCAGGGAGAATTTTACAACTCAGGATATAAGGAGAAATAAAAATGTTTGCATCTTCATCGAGTACCCGGCGAATTTTTCGCGGCAATCGTTTATTATGCAGATAGGTTCCGTTTGTGCTGCCATTGTCATAGAGAAAATATTTTCCAGCTTCTTTCACGATTACAGCGTGATGGCGGGAGACCCGTGAATCCCTCAGCACAATATCATTATCTTCCAGTTTTCCTATTTTGATCGTTCGTTTTTCCCGCGAGGAATCCCAGACCAGTGTTTTTCCCAGGAACACGATTAACTTCGGCACCCTGTTTTGCAAAAGACAGCGCACAACACACCGAAAACCGGATTTTTTGTCCAGCTCTCCACATGCTGTTCGGAGTCTTTTCCTTCTTAGGACAGAATAATGTTATCGCCTTTTTGTACATTCAGACTTCGGGCAATCGGCTGGCAGACTGCTTTAAGCAGGAACGTGATGTTGTCGCGGACGCCGAACAACGTCTGGTAATAGCCGATGCCTTTGGCGATGATCACGTCGGAATTATCCCACACGTCAATAAAGCCGTCGGACATACTTTCCATTGTCAGACCAATGCTGTCGACGGTATGGGGAATAATTGCGCCATAATGCCCTGCCCCCAGTTCTTCGAGGTCATCTACGGTGGCGTCGTTCAGAATGGGGTGTTCTTTTGGAGAGATCACAATCGTTTTTCCCATCTCTGCAAGTGCCTCGATTAGCAGCATATCAAGGACGATTTCACCGCAGTTATCAGTGAGATACAGGATACTGTCAGCCTTCTGTAAGCCGTGTTCGAATTTGTCAAATTCATCGATCGCAAAGCCACGTTGCATTTCTTCTGACAGCGGCCTGCAGAAATAGCCGAAAGATTCGGCATGAGTATTCAGGGGAACGGCCGCCTCGACGCTATTCCCTAATATGGCAGCGAGCACACGGTCTTTGAAACTGTTCAGGTGTGGTTTAACTTCTTCGGCAAACGAACGAAAGACGGCATTGGTCTCGTCCTTCAGTCCTTTATAGGGATCGCGGCCGGACGCACTTTTGACCATTTGATGGATTTCGGTGGCCAGTATCTCAGGAACCGCATCGTGAAAAGAGTTTTGAAGTTTATTAATGACCCAGTCGATCGTTTCGTAGCGTTCTTCCCAACCGTCAAAGGCGTTTTCACAGGCTTCACGGGCCTGGCGTAATAAACATTCTGCACATAAATAGGTTGTTCTCATAAGTTCGTGTCTTCCTGTTTCTCGTGGCTGTTTATTCGTATCGTAGCGCTGCCGCCGGATCGAGCCTGGCGGCCTGTTTGGCTGGATAAAGAGTTGATAAAAAACACACCAGTACAGAGCTGAGGGCTACGAGGGAAAAATCCAGAGGCATGATCCGGAAAGGAAGATAATTCAGATAATAGACACCGCCTTCCAGACGGATCAACTTATAGGCATCAGCGATGCGACAGATCAGCACACCAAGCAGGCAGCCGATACCAGTCCCCGTCAGGCCGATGAACAAGCCCTGCATGACAAAAATTTTCAGAATGCTCGCTGAACTGGCTCCCAGTGATTTTAACACGGCAATATCATGGTTCTTTTCCATCACCATCATGATGAGCGTGCTGGCGATGTTCAGGCACGCCACCAGCACGATGAGGGCGAGCAGCAGAAACATTGCTTTTTTATAAAGGCCGAAAATTGCGAAAAGATTTTTGTTCAGTTCCGACCAATCTCTGACACTGTATGAAAAGCCAAAACGTTCTTTTAAGCTGTCAGCGACCTTGCTGGCGCGAAAGATATTGTCAACCTTCACCTCGATACCGGTGACAATGTCACCGCTTTCAAAGTAGTCCTGAGCAGCCGGTAAGGATATATACATGAGGCTGGAGTCATATTCGTGCATTCCGTATTCAAAGATACCACTGACCCGGAACATTTCGAGCTTGGGAACCGGCCATTGTGAGCTATTGTCCCGCATCGGCGAGATCAAAGCCACTGAATCTCCAACAGCAACGTGCAGGGTTTTTGCCATTTCACGACCCAAAAGAATCCCGCGCCCTGCGCTCCCAGTGCGTCCATCTGCCTGATCGAGAAAATCCAGGGAACCTCCCGGAAGAATATGACTGCCCAGTTCCGAAGTTGTTTGCTCAGCTTCGGCATCCACACCCTTAACGCTGGCTTCCAGCGAATCGTGATCCGATTGAATCATCACCTGACGCAGGATAAAAGGGGCGGTTCCTGTGACGTGCTTCGCTTCTGCTGCCTGTTCAAGTATTTTCTGGTAGTCTGTGATCCAGCTGCCGCGTTTGAAAATGAGAATATGGGAATGCGTTCCCAGAATTTTATCCCGCAGCTCGCTCGTGAGACCCGTCATGACGGCCAGCACAATAATGAGGGCCATGACCCCCAAGGCAACTCCTGCGATCGAGATCACGCTGATCAGAGAAATAAACACGTCTTTCCGTTTCGATCGCAGATAGCGCCAGCTGACCAGCAGTTCGTATCTGGACCATTTCTGTAAGTATCGATGCACGATGTTACTCCCTGTTCAAGCGGATACGAAAAATTTCAGCCCGCCGGTTTTGTGCCCGCCCCGCATTTGTGTCGTTTGGAGCGACAGGAGATTCTTCACCAAACGACCTCGTAATAAAACGTTCTGGTCGTACCCTCCATCGTGAGATGAGGTAGTTTTTCACGGCCTCGGCCCGTTGCTTCCCTAATGTCTGGTTACTTGCCCGGGTCCCGATGCTGTCCGTATGCCCTTCGATCGAGATCGAGTAAGAGGGATAGTTGTTGAGTGTTGATCCGAGTATGTCTAAGATCGCTATCGATGTTTTATCCAGGTCGGCCTTGCCAAATGCAAAATTGACTTTCAGCTCGAGTGGGCAGTCACAGAGTACCTGCACACCACGCGTCTGAGCCACGGAGCATTCCCCGTCACTTGCAACCCCTCGAATGCTATAGAGCTGCTGAGGATCCTTGAAGTATGTGCAGGCCGGAGTTTTCCAGACGGCATGTGTGCCAGAATCGAAGTTCTCTCCCTCGATCTCCCAATGATAATAGATTTCTTCAGCATCAGGAGCAAGGGCAGCAAGTGTCAGGAAGACTTCGCCGCCACAATTGACAGTTGTGGGGGAGGCGTGAAAACGGATGATTGCAGGACAGGATTGTCCTTGTCCTTGTGCCCTGTGCGCTGCGATATCTTTCCCAAGAAGCGTGTCCAGCGTTTGGGGCGTAGTGCATCCGCTGCTTAGCGCCAGCAGGAACACGCCGAGAAAATACAGGGCAGATTTTTGTCGGTGTTGTCTCATAACGATCACTCCTTCACGACGTATCTACGGTTATCGGATGGGGCATCCGGACTCCCGGCATTTTCCCGTGTGTATCTGCTTTCTGGCAGGAAACCGGCTGACAAGTCTCATCAGATCCGCTACGTATTGTGATAGTTAGCATAGTTCTCGAAATTTTGTCAAAAGAAAATTATAGAATTTAACATGAACTAAGACTTTTGAAGAGAAAAGTCAATTTTTGAAATCTGCTTTCTGCTTGACAAGGGGAATCACTCAACGCAAGAAGGGCTTGGGAGAAGATATGACATCATAAAACCGTGGAGTGTTGGGGCTGCTCTGCAGATTGTGAACGCTTAGGGCCTATGTCAGTGCCTGGCCCCCATCTTTCCTGCAAGGGTGTTTAAAAAGAATGAAAATGTTTTCAGCGCATGACACAATTAGCGATTCCTTTCCGATGCCAGTGCTCACAATGGGAAATTTCGATGGGGTCCATTATGGTCATCAGGCGATCTTCCGGCGAATCAAGCAACGCGCTGAGGAAGTCAACGGAACCTCGATCGTCCTGACCTTTGACCCGCACCCTCAGAAAGTCCTTCACCCTGAGAAGGAACTCCATCTGATCAATCGTCTTGAAGAAAAGATCGCCATCATCCAGCGGATCGGAATCGATGTTGTGATCTGTATGACTTTCAGCAAAGAATTTGCAGCGCAAGAGCCTGAAATGTTTGTTCGGAAAACGCTGGTGGAGACTCTACACGTGAAAGAAGTCTATGTTGGTCATGACAGCCGTTTCGGAAAAGACCAGCAGGGGGCTTCGGAGAGCTTGACGCAGTGGGGTAAACGTTATGGCTTCATCGTCAGGATCGTAGAACCGATTATGCTGCATGGTGAGATCGTGAGTAGTACCAAAATTCGTCGATTCATCCGAGAGGGCAAGGTCGACAACGCCGCCGAATTTTTAAATCGTCCGTATACGCTTGACGGCCGTGTGGTGTCTGGAGCGCAGCGAGGAGCATTGCTGCTGGGCTGTCCAACGGCAAATATCGAGGTGCTGCACGAGGTGATCCCTTGTAACGGCGTCTATATTTGTCAGGTGGTCTGGAAGGATCACGTCTATCAGGCAGTCGTGAATATTGGCACAAGCCCTACCTTCCGAGGCCAGAAAAGAACCGTCGAAGCACACCTTCTGGATTTTGACGGAAATTTATATGGAGAGAATATCCAAGCGCGTTTTTTGAAACGAATCCGGGGTGAAATCGCCTTTCAACATATGCAGGCCCTGGCAGCAAAAATTTCTGAAGATCTTTCGACTGCCAAGGCCTTTTTTCAGAAAAGCGGATTGTGAACGCAGGTCACAGGCGTAGCATTTAGACCTCTTGCGTGGTGTAGAGACGAAGCTTCTTCTGCCGTTCCTGCTTTGATTTGCAATCAAGACAGAGACGAGCAAAGGGCAGGGCGATAAGACGGTCGAGATCGATATCTTCGCCGCATTCGTCACATTCGCCGTAATCGCCTTCTTGTATGCGCTTTAGTGCCGTAGTGATATTTTGAAGTTTTTCCCGTTCCCGTTCTTCAAAAATATAATTGAGCTCGTGCTCAAGGCTGTCAGTGGCAATGTCGATAAAGTCACCGCCTTGCTTGTCATGCTCGCCCTTTTTGTCATGAAATTTGCGTAAGATTGCTTGCTTTTGCTGCAAAAGCTGCTGTCGAACAGCATCAAATCGTTCGTCCATAAATTCTTCAGGCATCCCCTCCCGGAGATAAACAGAAATTTTTTCTGCCTCCCCTCCCAGGGAGCTTGTATTCCTCGTTTAATGAGAATCCTGTTCCGACGTTTTACTCCTGGTCGTCCTTTCCAGCGCTGAGGCCTCTTCCCTGTGGGAAGTTCCCTTATAAAGGCATGAACGCTAAAAATCTCCTCTTGCGAAGTCAAGAAAAAAGTGTGATTTTTACGAAAATTGCTCGAGTGCCTGAATTTGCAGGGATATGATGGGGCTGGGACTAACCGACCCGTTGATAAATTGTTCGAAGATAGCACATCACATCCATCGTGGTTACGATCCCTGCGACTTTTTCCGAGGCATCGAGTACGATCAGGCGATGAATCCGTTCCGTACACATTTTATCGACGATTGTCGCCAGCGAGTCGGTCTCACGAGCGAACAGCACGTCAGGCACCATAATATCCTGCACAAACCCCCCGGTTTCTTCCGTACGAGACTCTCGAAAGTCCTCAGTATGCAGTTCTTGCTCCACGAGATCGGTTTGTGTCACAAACCCGATAACTTTTTCGTTATCGTCAAGCACGGGAACGCCGCTGATTTCATTATCGATAAAAACACCGGAGAGTTCCTTGAGGCTCGTTTTGGGATAGACAGAGACCACATCTCTGGTCATTACTTCTTTTGCAAGCGTATTTGATAGGAAATTAACCATAAGTCCTCATTACGCAGCAGACGGCCAGCAGCAGGCAGGAGCGCTGCTCACTGCTTTTCGTCGACTACATTTTGTAAAGCGTTTACACGTTCCAGAAATGGTATAATCCGTGCCGCATCGACAAAAAATTTTCCCAGCGCAATCGTTGGATGATAACCATGCCAGTCGGAACCTCCGGTGATCACCAATCCTTTATCTTTGACAACGGTTTCAAGATAAAATTCTTCAATAGAAGGACGTCGGCGTTTAAAAATCTCTACGCCTTGTAAACCATATTCAACAAGTGGAACAATATAACGATCGAATTGGCTGATTGTCGGATGCGCGAGCACCGGCAGCCCTCCGGCGTCGAGAATGGTGTCAATCGCCTCCTGCGATGAGACGAAATCCGTCGAAGCATACGACATGAAATCCGTGTCGTAGCTGAGGTATTTCTCAAAGGCTTCGCGGATCGTCCGAACATACCCTCGTCTTAGCAGGAGCCGCGCAAGATGCAGGCGGCCCAGGCTTTCTGAGCAGCTTCCGTTTCCGACGTCTTCAAAGTCAAGTAAGATGTCGGCCGTTCTCAGCGCGTGTAACATTCGATGAATACGCACTTTGCGATTTTCTTGAGCGTGCTTCAGTAACTCTTTGATTCGGGGGGTATTGTCGTCAATGCCGTAACCCAGAATATGGAGTTCGTCGTCCTCGCAGTTCGTGCTGATTTCGACCCCGGGAATAACGCGAACGGAGGGGAACCTGCGCGCGCATTGTCTGGCTTCAGCGAGCCCAGCCGTTGTATCATGGTCTGTCAGCGCAATAATGTCCAGTTTATTCTGCGCCGCATATTCCACCAGTTGAGTCGGGGAATAGCGCCCGTCAGAATAGTATGAATGCATGTGAAGGTCTGCCCTCATTCTCACTCCTCATACATGAATAAATCCAAGCCGGAGGGCCTGATAAGGCCTTTCCGTCTGTTTCACTCACATATCGTCAGACGTATAAATGCTTTAAAACGTATGAACCGTTTATCATAAAGCAGGAAAGGCTGTCAATGGAATTCCGTCTTCTCTCTGGGAATATGGCCTGTACTCTCGAACGATAATAAAAATGTATGTGAAGAGATTTTCTTTGACAATTTGGGGATGTATGATCATTGCCTGATAGAGAAAATAGAGTGCCGGCATGTTGTCGGCAGAATATATCCCGATTTCGGCTGACCAGGAGGCTTGACATGTCACATCAGATCACTCATCTTGGTGCAGAGCATTGCGTTACCGGATCTTGTCATCTGTTGCAGGTGAATGGGCTGAATATTTTGATTGACTGTGGTCACGCTCAGGGGCGAGATGCTGCTCTTCCGTTTGAAGAATGGCCGCTTAAGATCGAAAATATTCACTATCTTTTTCTCACCCATGCCCATATCGATCACATTGGACGGGTTCCGGACTTGATACTGCGTGGCTTTTCCGGAGAAATCGTCAGTACCCGCGCCACGAAAGCGCTTGTGATCCCCATGCTGGAAGATGCGATGAGTTTTTCAGAGCTGTCTTCTGCAGAAGTGGACCGGGTCTTGAGACAGTTAGAGGCGCTCTCACGGAAGATTGATTATAATACCGTTTACGAGCTGAAGCAGGATCTGCGCGTCAAATGCGGTCAAGCTGGGCATATACTCGGTTCGTGCTTTCTTCGTTTTGAATGGGATAATCCGCCATTCTCCGTCGTGTTTTCTGGTGATCTTGGCGCATCGCATACACCGATTCTCCCGGATCCGGCAATTCCCGATCCATGTGATCTGTTGATTATGGAGTCGACCTATGGTGATCGCTGCCATCAGAAACGTGAGGAACGCGTGCACAATCTGGGAGCGGTGCTGACGCATGCTCTGAGTGATGGCGGGAAAGTCTTTATCCCTGCGTTTTCCATGGGCCGGACCCAGGAACTGGTGTACGAAATCGATCGGCTCTTTTCAGAACAGCACTGGCAGGAAGTCTTTCCGCAATTACGTGACGCTCAAGGGCGTATCCCGGTCGTGATCGACTCCCCGCTGGGGCTGAAAATCGTGGATATTTACGCTGATCTTGCTGAGTTCTGGGATCAGGAAGCGCAGGAGCTTTTTCGTAAGGGCGAGCATCCTCTCGATTTTGAAGGCCTGTTCAGCGCGAGAGATGGGAAAGCTCACCAGCAGGTTCTTGATATGCACGGACCAGCCGTGATTATCGCTTCCAGCGGGATGTGCAGCGGCGGTCGGATTGTGAACCATTTGCGGGAGGGCCTGGGAGAGCCCGGAAATGATGTGCTTTTTGTCGGCTATCAGGCTGTCGGGACGCCGGGCCGCGATATTCTGAAATACGGCCGAAAACCGAACGGCTATGTCCGTTTGCGTGGCAAAAAGCTTTTTATCAAAGCCGGCATTCATCAGTTGTCCGGATATTCTGCCCATGCTGACCAGCGCGATCTTCTGAACTGGGTCAATGCCATCCCGGAAAAATCGAAGCAGATCAAACTCATTCACGGCGATCCCGATGCGCAGCAGCATCTCCGGACGCTGCTGCGCCAGCAGGGCTATCATGTCGAGTGAAGGCCGCTGATGAAAATATGTTCTTGGATCATCGTGACAGCCTGTCTCTGCATCGCATGTTGCAGGGCTTGTGCTGAAGAGCGTCCTGTTGCGCTCTCTTCGCAGCTTACGGCAAACAATCCGGGTTTCAGCCTCAAAAACGACTCCTCTGAGCCGCAGGCATTACCAGGGTTTTGGGTCACGGAAATTCCGCAGGAGTTGAAAGCCGTGATGCAAAAATTTTCCTGGCGCCCGGGCTGTCCGGTTCCGCTTGAGGATCTTGTGCATCTGTCCGTCCTGCACTGGGGATATGACGATCAGATCCATCAGGGAGAACTGATCGTACACCGACAACTTGCCGGCGAGATTCTGATGATTTTCAAAGAATTGCTGGCTGCGACGTTTCCGCTTGAAAAGATACGGCTGATCGATGCCTATCAAGGAGATGATGACCTCTCGATGGCGGATAATAACTCCTCAGCCTTTAACTGTCGACTGAGTACAGGCAGCCGCAAGAAGTTCTCGAAGCACAGCTATGGCCTTGCGCTCGACATTAATCCACTCGTTAATCCCTATGTCAGGAAGGGAACTGTGCTGCCTCCTGCAGGGCGAAGCTTTCTCGACCGCGAACAAGCCATCAAAGGGATGATTCGAAAGGGAGACCCCTGCCATAGGGCTTTTATCAAAAGGGGCTGGTCATGGGGAGGGGCCTGGAAGAACTCAAAAGATTATCAACATTTTGAGAAAAACGTTCAGTCTATACAATGAATCGCGTGCTTGTCAAAATTGATGACGGTTTGACGTTAGAAGCAGGGACACGTCACTGTCGCATCTGCCGCCCTGATTTCAGAGGAGCCGCAGATGCCCCAGGAGGCCGGGGACGTATGCGTATTGCAATTTCTGTGTTCTTCATGCTGCTTTCCATGGCGGAGTCAGTCGAGGCGCAGAGGAGTGATATACGGCTTGGGTCATGGACGGTGCAGGAGTTGGATGATCTGCTCTCCAATGCCTCCTCAATTCAGGACGCTGGTCAGCGGATAGAGTTCTTATCCAGCCTGTTTCTGGGGCATGCATATAAGAGGTCTACTCTGATCGGTAGTCGGGAGAGAGCGGAAGTGCTGGTCGTCAATTTAGAAGCTGTCGATTGCCTGACCTATCTCGATTACGTGGAAGCTATGCGTCGTTCTGCCTCCTTTAAAGAATTTCTCGCTCAGGTGGCGCATGTCAGATATCATGGCGGGAACGTACGTTTCGAGGATCGAAATCATTTTTTTACGGACTGGAAAGAGTTTCAGGGGGGATATATTGAAGAGGTGACTGAACGGATTGGCGGGGCAGACACCAAAACCGTCGTAAAACGCTTAAACGATCGTGGAAACGGACAGGTTTATATTCCCGGTCTGCCTTTTGTCACCCGTCATATCTCCTATATTCCTTCCCGAGTTCTGGATGAGATCGTGGTGAATCGGCTGAGAAGCGGTGACTATCTTGGAATATACAGCCCGAAAAAAGGACTGGATGTTTTTCACACAGGAATCGTCATTAAGACGGATGAGGGCATCTACTTACGTCATGCCTCAGCTTCGGGCAGATATAGAAAAGTCGTCGATCGAGATCTGAGACAGTATCTGCTGAAAAAACCTGGAATCATTGTCTTCAGAGCGGTCGAGAAGTAGAAAAAATTTGAGCGCTGTAGCTGACTGAAATACGAGAGTCCCATACACCGCCTCAACGTCTTGCCCGATCGAGCTAAGACCTGATAAGATGTTGAGGTCGATGCCTGAAAAATTTTTTTGCTGTCGGTGGTCGCTCTCTGTTGCAGCCTTTGTCAATCCAGTACTGCTGCACTGACAAAGGCATTGAGCAGATAGATATATGGGAACGCTCCATCGTCGCCTACTTGTGTGAGTATGATTGCGACAGTGTCGTTTGTGGGATTATTGTTCCAAAGCGTACTCCAGATGCCGCGCCAGCCGTAGCTGCCTTTTCCCCCGAGCCACAGTCCGCTTCCTCCGGGGGTATCACTATTCTGGACATCCAGACCGTATCCCCACATATTTCCGGTGAGTCCTGAGATTTGAAAGTGCTCTGACGTGGGCTGTGTCATGAATTCCACTGACTGCGGCTTAAGAATCCTGACCCCGTCTAATTCGCCCTTATTGAGCATCATCTGGGCGAACCTGAAATAATCGCAGGCTGTGCAATGTAAGCCTCCGCCTGCTGAAAGATAGCTCGTATTTTTCCCAAAACTGTACTCTTGATTTTCGGGAAGCAGTCCCAGGATATGTTCGACAAACGGAGCCTCTGAATTATGCATGACTGTTGCTTCGGGAATTCGGGGGAAGACACTTTCCGGAGGATAAAACCAGCTTTCAGTCATGCTAAGAGGCGCAAAAATTGCCTGTTCGAGATAGCGATCCAGCGACGTGCCTGAAAATTGTTCGATGAGATAGCCGATGATGTCATGCGAAGCGTGAGCGTACTGCCAGCCTTCTCCGGGGTGAAATAACAACGGACACTGCGCGATCGCGTTGACATTATCTTCGAGTGTGTGGGTATAATCGTCATGAAACAGATCACGCACTCCGTTATCGACATAAGATTGCGCCACATAGGAATTCACGGCATCCAGACCGTAAAAGATCGTTGAAGTAAATCCAGCGGAATAACTCATCAGGTCATGCATGGTCACGTCCCGTTTGGCTGGGACGAGGTTAATATTGCCGTTGCCGTCATCTACTGCGACCTGCAGGTCTTTGAATGCAGGGAGATAGCGTGAAAGCGGATCATCAAGTTGAAAGTGGCCCTGTTCGTAAAATTGCAGAAAGGCTGCCATCACGATCGGTTTTGTCATTGATGCCTGTCGGAACACAGCATTCGTTTCCATCGGCTGTCCTTGTCTGGCTGCACCGTGGGCCTTGAAATAACATATTTGGCCGTGCCGTGCCACCAGCACCACCACACCGCGATAGGACAGTGCCTTGATGCCGTTCAAGGCAAACTCGTCAATTAACGACAAGGTTTTTGCGGACATGCCGATCTTTTCAGGGGACACCAACTCGATTTTCATAACAACCTCCTTCTTTCCGTATGATTAAAGGCTTTTGCACATTCAAGATTCTAGTCAAGACACCCATCATCAGATCCTGACAGAACACGAGTGAACATGACAAGCTGTTTTTTTGTCAAGGGGTCTTTCTATGAAAAGACGTGTTAGACTTCTGACGCGTTGTTCCCAGAGAAGGACATCGGCCGCAGCATGTCGATCGTTCTTAAAATAAGAGCGTTCGAACATGCTGTGTGCGGATCACAAACTGGCAAGATGAGACAATTTTGCCATCAAACGTGCGGCAGTATTCAACAGTCTTTATCTGCGTGCAGTCAAATTTTTATTGACACGACTGTTAACAATATCATTCAAATATATATGGGAATATTACGCATACAAATACAAGGAGAAAACCTGTGAAGATGATTGACTTGCGCAGCGATACGGTGACACGACCGACTGCGGCCATGCGTAAAGCGATGGCCGCAGCTGAGGTCGGTGATGATGTCTATGGGGAAGACCCGACGGTGAACCGTCTCGAAGAGCTTGCGGCTGAGATGCTTGGCACGGAAGCGGCGATTTTTAGCAGCAGCGGCACACAGAGCAACCTGATCGGCATTATGAGCCATTGTGAACGGGGCGATGAATATATTGTCGGACAGGAAGGACATAGCTACAAATTTGAAGGCGGCGGTGCAGCAATTTTGGGGAGTATTCAACCGCAGCCCCTGGATTTTGAAGACGACGGCACATTGAAGCTCGACAAGGTGAAACAGGCTATTAAACCGGATAATGTGCATTTTGCCCGCACAAAATTGCTCTGTCTTGAAAATACGCAGGGCGGAAAGGTCTTACCGTTGGCCTATCTTGCACGAGCTGCTGAGTTCGCCAAAACACATCGGCTGGGGCTGCATCTCGATGGCGCGAGGATTTTTAATGCTGCCGTCAAGCTGAACGTCGATGTTCGGGAGATTTCCCGACATGCGGACAGCATTTCAGTATGCCTTTCCAAAGGTCTGGGAGCACCTGTGGGGTCACTGTTGTGTGGCCCTGGAGAACTTCTTGTCAAAGCCCGTCGGTGGCGTAAAGTTCTCGGAGGAGGAATGCGGCAGGCCGGTGTGCTCGCGGCAGCCGGTATCATTGCGCTCATCGAGCATGTTGAGCGGCTGGCTGACGATCACGCCAACGCCCAATTTCTGGCCGACGAGCTCTCACAGCTTGAGGAGCTGACTCTCGACCCGGGTTCGGCTCAGACCAATATGGTGCTGATGTCGCTGAAAGAGCATGCGCATGAAGAACTTGCTGCTTATTTAAAGACGCAGGGTATTCTGATTCTACCTCGCCATCCGATTCGACTGGTGACGCATCTGGATGTGACGCGTGAGGATATCAGGACCGTTGTCGCTGCTGTAAAAGCGTTTTTCACTGTCGGCACGTGAACCTGCGCGAAGGTCTTTTCAGGCGCGTCACGAACGCGTCGTCCTGAACGCCGCGGCCTGGGCCGGAAAGACTCGTGTCTATGATTGCTGAAGAACGAATTCATCATCTGAAAACAGCGAGGCTGAAACCCGGGAAGTACGTTTTGTACTGGATGCAGCAAGCCAGACGGACGCATTATAACCACGCTTTGGAATATGCGATTGCCAAAGCGAATGAATTGCAGCTTCCGCTTGTGACAGGTGTTGTGCTGGACGAAACCGCCCCTGATGCGAATCTTCGTCATTATACGTTCATGCTTGAAGGGCTCCGAGACCTGATTCCAGAGCTGCAAAGGCGGAATATTCAGTTTGTCCTGAGAATCGGGGGCATGCCTCGAGAAGTTGCGGAATTAGCACAGGGAGCTGCAATGCTGGTGGGGGACTGGGGCTACCTGAGATTCCAGAGAGCGTGGCGTCAGCAGATAGCCGAAGAGCTTGATTGCCCTGTTGTCTTTGTGGAAACAGATGTCGTCGTTCCTGTTGAGACGGCTTCATCAAAAGAAGAAATTGCGGCCAGAACGCTGCGACCGAAGCTGCATAAGTGCAGTGAGCGTTTTCTGCTTGCGCCTTTTGGCGAAGCTGACTGCCGATACGGTGAACTGCTTTTAGCGATGCGGAGCGTGGATATCACTCAGCCTGAAGCTGTGCTGCAAGAGCTGACATTGAACAGATCAATCGTCCCTGCTCACGGTTTCAAGGGTGGGTGGGGAGAGGCGAAAAGGCGTCTGGAAGAGTTTATCAACGAAAAACTCGATGAGTATCACAATTGTTCGAACGATCCCGCCAGAGATATTTTGTCACGACTCAGCCCGTATCTGCGTTTTGGACAGATTTCTCCCATAGAAGTCATCCTCAGGATCGAAGAGGCGGCTGGGAATCGGAAGGCTAAAGAGGCTTTTTTAGAGCAGCTCATCGTTCGCCGGGAATTGAGCAGAAATTTTGTCTATTATACTCCAGGCTACGATCATTATGAAGATGCAGTTCCGGAGTGGGCCCGCCGCACGCTGGCAGAGCATCAGCAGGATGAACGGCCGTACCTTTACAGCTTTTCTCAGCTTGAAAATGCGGACACACATGATGTGTACTGGAACGCAGCCCAACAGGAAATGCTGATCACCGGCCATATGCACAAGTATATGCGCATGTATTGGGGCAAGAAAATTATCGAGTGGAGTAAAACGCCTGAAGAAGCCTTTTACACCATGCTTTCGCTTAATAACAGCTATGAATTGGATGGCCACGATCCCAATGCGTTCACCGGAACAGCCTGGTGCTTCGGCAGGCACGATCATCCCTGGAAAGAGCGCGAGGTCTTTGGAAAAGTCCGCTATATGAACGCAAAAGGACTTACACGAAAATTTCAAATCTCCCGCTACGTTGCACGCATTAACACCCTTGTCCGGGCTGGCTGATCTCTCGCAGCTCTTTGGGATAGGGATTCATAAAACGTTGTGTCAGAATGTAGGTATTCCGATATTGAAGTGCCCAGGCTCTCAGTTTGCTCAGGATGGCGCTTAGAGGGATACGCCCAGCCCGATAGTCTTCAAGACCTTCCAGAAAAGACCGTTTTTCTTCAGGCGAAAGATATTTCTTTGAGAATCCCCCAAAAGCGTGCTGCAGAACGTTTACGATCGCTTGAGGGCGCGGAGCGTCGGTCAGCGCATGTGTGAGATGAGTTTCATAGTTCGTGAACAGTTCTTGCAGATCAGCTTTTGTATGGTGGGCGACAATTTTTCCCATAACCCGCATCTGACTCTGATTGTAGGCCATCAGCAGTAATTTGTACTGAGAATGAAATCCTGCTAAATCTTGGATTGTCCCTTTGTGTTTAGCGCTTCGAAAAGAGGCGAACGCGAAAAGTTTGGTGAGAAAATGCTCCCGAACTGTGACATTATGAAGGCGCTCTGCATATTCAATCGCCAGTCCCTGAACACAGTGCGAAACACGCCCGCTGTTTTGCAGGGACTGTGGCAGATCGTATGGACCTGGACGAATGCTGAACAGAAAGCCATCAGCCTCAGTGAGTTCATTCAAAAAGCGTTTGATAAGCTCTTCCGCCTCTTTTCTGCTGCCGGCTTGATCAGACGGCTGATTTTTGCTGAGGTGAAGCGTTTCCAGAGCGCTTTGCATTTCAGGACGAAGTGGCCGGAAGTCAATAGAGTGCTGAAGTGTCCTGATAATATTGTTCTCAGTCATCTGACTATTGCTGCCATAGACAATGGGTGTTGGAAAATCCATAGTTATCGGCCTCCGAAATTTTGTAACACAGGGCTCTGAAATTGCATCGTAACTATCTATACAGCCGTTCCCAATGAATGCAAGAAAAAAACGTGCAGTGGCGAAATCTCTTGACAGAGCCGTTCGCGGACAAGACAATAGCTGTATGCGGCACACGGCGTCATTCGCACGGCCCGCAATGCTACATGAATGACTATGATACAAGTTAATGCCCTGATTGGAACTCACGATATTCTTTTTATTACGCTCGATACGCTGCGTTACGATGTGGCGCAGCAGTGCTGTCTGCAGGGACGCATTCCGAATCTGGCTGAAATTCTGCCCCAGGGAGGATGGGAGGCGCGGCACTCTCCGGGGAATTTCACTTATGCTGCTCATCATGCCTTTTTTGCGGGATTTCTGCCGACTCCGATTCCGCCGGGGAAATATCCCCGTCCTTTTGCGCTTTCGTTTCCTGCCAGCGACACGATCGCGCCGGAAAGCTGTGTCTTCGAGACGGCTGACATCGTCTCTGGCTTGGCAGAACGCGGCTATCGGACGATTTGCATCGGCGGTGTTGAATTTTTCAACAAACTAACTCCGCTTGGATCGGCTCTGCCGGATTTGTTTCAGGAAAGTCACTGGTCGCCGGAAATGGGCAACAGCGATCCGAATTCAACCCGTAATCAGGTACATTTGGCGACCGGCATTCTGGATACGCTGCCGCGTACGCAGCGGGTCTTTCTTTTCTTGAACGTCTCTGCGATTCATTATCCAAATTATATGTATATTCCAGGACAGCTTCACGACTCTCTTAAAAGCCATGCTGCTGCCCTGGAATATACAGACAGGCAGCTCGGTGCATTATTCCGCAAAATGCGTTCTCGCGCTCCAGTGTATGCGATAATCTGTGCGGATCATGGCACTGCTTATGGGGAAGACGGCTATTGGGGGCATCGGGTCAGTCACCCGGTTGTCTACACGGTCCCGTACGCTGAATGCCTCGTTACGCATCGTTGAGGGACTCTTCTGCGGTCGTTTTCTGTGCATGGGCCAGACTTCCGCTGTCGGCCTTTTTTGCAGGCGACTGCTGTAAAATAATATTTTTTGCAAAATTGTGTGGCGTATTCGTATGTCCTGGGTCTAATATGAACTGATTATGAGAAAGGGACGAGCTTTGTCGAAAAATGTGTTTCATCTGCAAGGAGTTTTCGCTTGTTAACCGTCTTGCCCGTGCATTCCGGATTTTGGGATGACGGCGCAAGCCTGTTTCGCTGACAGATGGAGAATGAAAGATGAAAAAATTCTATGTTTTCATGTGTTATGGCATCGCCCTGCTTGGCGCCTTTTCAGGCGTGATCGTGACAGCTCTGGGAGACGATACTGCCAGGATTTCGGTTGACAGTCTGCATATTCGAGCGATGTTGCAGGACTCTCTGCTAAAGGTGACGCTCCCTCTTGACGTCGATTTCAGGACGGCTGACGCTGCGCGTTATGAGGTCAGCATTGCTATCGAAGACCTGAAAGGAACGGTCTTGGGCAGCAGCAGTGCATCAATGAATATCGTCCGGGAAAGCAAAACAATTATGCTGCCGATTCACGCCGAGATCGATCCGGATTCGCTCGCGGCGTATGTCATCCATTACCGCCTTTCAGGAAAAGGGGAACGTCTTGAAGGTAAGAAGAGCCTGTTCTACGCAGTGCGGCAGATTGAAACCAAGGTGTTGATGCAGCGACGCTTTTATGCTGCCAGTCGCGCGGCAGTGCGGATTGTCGTGACAGATCCGGGTACGCAGAACACCGTAGCCGGAGCGAACGTAGAGATTTCTCTGGGTGGTTCCAGCATCTTTCAGGGCGAAACTGATGCTCACGGCACGCTTGACGCTCAATTTACCCTGCCGAAGGATGCGATCGGAAATCAGGAATGTATCGTGACAGTGGAGATCGACGGGGTAAAAGACATCATCAGGCAGTCCGTGCAGATCGAAGATATTTATAAAATTTTACTCACCACTGATAAACCGCTCTACCAGCCCGGCCAGGTCATTCATATCCGCAGCCTGGCGTTGAGAAAACCGGATCTGCTGCCTGCCGCTGAGGAGGACATGATCGTTGAAGTCGAAGATGCGAAAGGGAATAAAGTCTTTAAGCAGCGCCGGAAGACAAACCAATTCGGAATCAGTTCCGCTGATTTTCAACTGGCTCATGAATTGAACGAAGGCAGCTATCGCATCCGGGCGATTATCGGTGAGAATATCCAGGAAAAGCATGTGACGGTCGAACGCTATGTGCTGCCCAAATTCAACGTGCTGCTGGAGACGGATAAGCGTTTTTATCAGCCCGGAGATTCCTTGAAGGGCGAAGTACACAGCGAGTACTTTTTTGGGAAAGCGGTCAGCGGCGCTACGGTGGTCGTCACGCTGTCGAAATTCGACACAGGCTTTGAGGCCTTTTCCGAATTAAAAGGCAAGACCGACGACAACGGATATTATCAGTTTGAGACAGCATTACCGGATTATTTTGTGGGACGCCCCCTGGAACAGGGAAATGCCTTTGTGAGCATAGAGGTCTCTGTGACGGACGGCGCGGAACACGAGGAAAGCAAGACCATCACGCGCGCGATTGCCGCAGAGGCCCTGAATGTAGTTGTGATTCCTGAGAGCGGAACGATTGTGCCGGGCGTTGAAAATCTGTTCTATGCAGCAGTTAGCTATCCTGACGGCAGGCCTGCTGAAGTCAGTCTTAAAGCAAATTTCAGCGGTCAGAAGCCGGTGATCCTCACAAGCAATGCCTCCGGGATTGCTGAACTTCGCGCTACGCCTCACGCACAGCGATTGAATCTCTCGATTAGTGCAAAAGATACGGCCGGAGCCAGGGTGTCGAAGAATTTCAGCTTCGACGCTGATAGCCGCCTCGAACAGATCCTGCTGCGTACAGACCAGGCCCTGTATCAGGTCGGTGATACGATGGCGATCGACGTGTTTGCCGAAAAGTCGCGCGCTACGGTCTATCTCGATCTTATCAAAGACGGGCAGACATTTTTGACGAAAACAATTGAATTGACGGATGGCCGGGGTACGCTGGATCTTGAGGCATCGGTTTCCGGTTCGCTGCAATTACACGCCTATCAGATTCTTTCGTCTTCCGATATCATCCGTGACACGAAACTTGTATATGTCGACTCAGCCGACGAACTCGCGATTGAGATGGCTGCGTCCAAAGAGCGTTTTCTTCCGGGGGAAGAGGCCCGGATTGATCTCCATGTCAGCGATGGTCAGGGGCGTCCGATTTTGGCAGCTCTGGGCGTAAGCATTGTTGATGAAAGCGTGTTCGCACTTCAGGAAATGCAGCCGGGGCTGGAGAAAATATATTTCATGCTGGAAAAAGAACTTATGACGCCGCGTTATGAGATTCATGCCTACAGTATGGAAGATGTCGTGCTGGATACAGCTGTGTTTCAGGATGCCGCGCAGCGGCGCGCAAGTCGCCGCCAGGTTGCAAAGGTCTTGTTGGCTTCCGCTGAACATCTCGTGGACTACGATATTGTTCTGAATAGTTTTGCAGACAAGCTGCAAAACATTCGTTCGTTGATTCAGGAGAAAATCATGGAGGATTTCCGCAAAATTTCGCTGGCAATGAACGATTATTCCCGAAAAAAGAAACGCTTTTTAACGAAAAAAGAAGGGATTGAAGCGGTTCTAAAAGCTGCATATCTTCAAGACGAGGATATGCTCGACCCCTGGGGCAATCCGTACCGCGTTCAGGCGGAAGACGGTGATTTCGCTTCTTATACGTTCTGGTGTCTGGGGCCAGATGGACATGAAAAGACTGAAGACGACCTTCGGTTCAGCGGCTACCTGGATTTACAGAGTGAAACGCCTTCGTTCTTCGATTGGCTGCTGAAAGGTAAGCGTCTGAATGACTTCAAAGCGGGCCGAGATGGGAGAGCAGCTCCGCTGATGATGTTGCAGGAAGCAGATGCTTTTGCGGAGAAGTCGGATTCCGCGTTGGAGGTGCTTGAGACAGACTCTGGCGAGACCAGCTCTGGAGAGACCGGACCCCGCATCCGGCAATATTTTCCGGAAACACTGTATACCAATCCGGCGATTTTGACTGATGAAGAGGGGCATGCGTCGATCCAGACGGCTGTGGCGGATTCTATCACCACCTGGCGTTTGAGCGCCATGGCTTCATCGCTGGACGGAATGCTGGGGAGCGGAACGTCATCTCTGACGGTATTTCAGGATTTTTTTGCGGATATCGATCTGCCAGCGACGCTGACGCAGAACGATCGGGTCTCGATTCCGGTCGCTCTGTATAATTATCTGCCGGAGACGCAGAATGTACGTCTGAAGCTGACGGAGGAAGAATGGTTTGAACTGGTGGATGACATCCCTGAGAAAATGGTCACGTTGGAGAGTGGACAGGTGGATGTTGTCTATTTCACCTTGAACGTCAGGAGTATCGGGCGGCATAAACTCACTGTCCATGCCTTCGGCTCTGCGATGAGTGATGCAATTGCCCGCACGATCGAAGTGCTGCCAGACGGAGAAAAGATTGAAGTAAGTGTGAATGGCAGATTAGCTGAGGATGTCGAACACACGATCGATATTCCGGCTGACGCGATCAAGGGCGCTTCTAAGATTCTGGTCAAAGTCTATCCTGGCATTTTCAGCCAGATTGTTGAAGGGCTTGATTCAATTCTGCGTATGCCTTCCGGCTGTTTTGAACAAACGTCATCTACAACCTATCCGAACGTGCTGGTGCTGGATTATATGAAACAGAACGGGCAAATTACGCCTGAGATTCAGATGAAAGCCGAAGGTTTTATCAGTACCGGCTATCAGCGTTTGTTAAGCTATGAAGTTGATGGCGGTGGTTTTGAATGGTTCGGCCGCGCTCCGGCTCACAAGATTCTGACCGCTTACGGACTGATGGAATTCTACGATATGGCACAGGTCTATGACATTGATCCGAACGTTATCACCAGAACGCAGCGCTGGTTGATTTCGCAGCAGGAAGCCGACGGTTCTTGGAAGCCAAACACTGAATTTCTCGATGAAGTGGCCTCGAAATTTGCGGATGATGTGATGCGGAACACTGCCTATATCAGTTGGGCGCTGCTGGCGACCGACAACAGCAGCGATGCCGTGAGTAAGGCTGTAACGTACATCAAACGTCACGTTGAAGAGGTTCAGGATCTTTACACGCTGGCCTTGATCGCGAACGTGCTGGCCTTGTATGCTCCCAAAGATGCCGTAACAATACAAACGCTTGAAGATCTGCTGGAAAAGCGGCAGGAAGAGTCCGGCAAGGTCTGGTGGGAAGTGAAATCAAGAACCTCTGTATATGGTTCAGGCATCTCCGCCAATATCGAGACAAGCGCATTGGCCGCGCTGGCCTTGATGAATGCGGAGAGAAATCATGATACTGTCAGCAAGATTCTGACCTGGCTGGTGGAGTCGAAAGACAGCTACGGCACTTGGCATTCGACACAGGCCACGATTCTCGCGATGAAGACGATGTTGTCATCTCTGAAAAACGCTGCAAAACAGTCAGACGGTGAGGTGACGGTGTTGATCAATGATGAAAAGGTCGAGAGCTTCGTGCTGACGAGCGAGAACAGTGATGTCATGCGCTTGCTGGATGTGAAAGAATACACCTGTGAAGGGGCGAATCGGATCGCCCTCGGCATCGAGGGTGACGTCAGTGCGTTGTACCAAATCGTGGGACGTTTCTACCTGCCCTGGAAGGAGAAGTCGCAAGGCAAATTGCCGATGGAGATTGACGTGAGCTACGATAAGAGTGAACTCGCCCAAAATGATATGTTGACTGCGAAGGTTGTGGTAAAAAACAATCGTCCGGACCGCGCCAATATGATCGTGGTCGATCTGGGGGTTCCACCGGGATTTGAAGTACAGGTCGCTGACTTGAATAACTATGTCGCAAGTGAAACAATTTCCCGTTTCAGCCTGACTGGACGGCAGATAATCGTTTATCTCGACTCTCTCGATTCCGAGACACCTGTTGAGTTCTCATATCGTTTAAAGGCGAAATTCCCGCTCAAGGCAAAAACACCGCCGTCAGCCGTGTATGAATACTACAATCCCGACGTCAAAGACGAGGTTCTTCCACAAGAACTGACAGTCAGCGAGGCGCGGGAGTCGTAATTTATGTGGCGACGTTTCTTCGTAATTACGTCGCCGATTATGCCGCCCTGGGGAGGAAAGGAAGCCCGCGTCGGGAAATATCCGATGACCCCCTGCCGTATCCCTCCGCCGGCAGGGGGCCAGTGGATATGGCGGCCTCACTCCTTTTCTTCGGCACAAGGGGACTGAGGCGTGAGAGGAATGTGACGATATTATGAGATAATTTTCACAATAAGATGAGTGGAGCATTGCTATGAAAAAATTCATGACGACGATCGTGATGCTGGTGATATTGGGGGGTGGAATCCATGAGCGCGCCTGTTCACAAGGCTGCGAACAGGCTCAGGATTTGTATTCTGAAGGTATTGCTCTGAGCAGCGGTACAGAGCAGGAAGCGGATTTTTATCGGCAGGCGATCGAGCTGTGTCCACAATACGCAGAAGCCCATTATCGCTTGGGGAATCTTCTGCGTCAGTGGGGGCAATACCAGGAGGCGTTGCTTGAATATCGAATTGTCATCCAGCGGAATCCAGCTCATGCTGAGGCTTATAATGGGCTTGGTGATCTTTTCTACAGCCAGGGAGATTACGATCAGGCATTAAGGCATTATGAAAAAGCGCTTCTCATTCAGGCTGATTTTGTGCTGCCGCATCTGGGGCTGGGGCGGGTTTACGTGCAGCGTGAAAATTTTCAGGAGGCGATTCGTGAATTTCTTATTGTTGTGCATGCCGAACCGAATCAGATCGAAGCCTTGTACGAGCTGGCGGAAGCGTATGAAAAGCAGAATGAACTGGACAATGCATTAAAGTATTATCGTAAGGTCAAACGTCTTGCACCGAATCGAGATGATGTGAGCGCCCGACTGGGAATGCTGTATTGCAGGCAGAAGGATTTTGAGAGCGCTCTTCCGGAACTGCAATACGGCTTGAGCCTGAATCCTCACAATCTCAGTATTCAAAGAGAGCTGGGGAGAATGTATTACGAGCGGAAGCAGTATGACGAAGCCCTCGATCTCTTACTTAGAGTGTTGCGGCTCCGCCCAGACGATGCTGATGCCCTTGAATATGCTGGAAGGGTGTATTTCATCCGCCGGGAATATGATACTGCAATGAAACACTTTCGGAATGCTGTGAGCGCCGAACCGGAAAGGGCTGACGCCCATTATTATCTTGGTATGATTTACGCTGGAAAAGGATCGCAAGATGAGGCGTTTCAGGAATACCAGAACGTCCTCGATGTGGATCCCTCCCATCCAGAAGCACTCTTTCAGCAGTCACTCTTATATGCCGGGCGCAATAAGCTCGAGCAGGCTGTCGAACTCTGCCGGAAAGCTCTTGACCTGAAACCAGACCTGCCCGGAGGACACTATTCGCTGGGACGCATGTACATCATGCTTGGGAGACAAACCCTGGAAGGACTTGCCGAACCTCCTTTTGGGAAGGATGTTGCACAGGAAGTCAACGCCCTGAAAAGACTGGGATATTGAAGTGATAAGACTGAGAGAATTACGATCTTTGATGACAAATCTTGTTGTATTCACGGAAAAAAATTGACAGTCTTGTTAAAGAAGATTCAAACGTTTATGCGTTTATGACGTTTAGTTATTAAAGTATTTTGACTTTGAAAAAAAGAGAGTCTCGGGCAGATGAACGACTCAAAAGCTTAATTGTCACACATGGAGAACGCATTTCTTTCAACCTGCCGTTTGTCTTGTCTGTCTGTTGAGGGGATGTGAGAAGAAAGTTATGTCAAAAATAAATGTCTGGAAGATACGGTGGTGCCTCTTATGTTGTCTGCTAATCGGGGGCTTGGTTTTTCAAGGGCGCATGGTGCTTGCTGAGGAAGATTATTTTAAGACACTTAACGTCGGTCGTTTTGAAGAGCCGATTGAGGTTCCGGATTTTCTGCTCCCACAGCTTGGTGGAGGAGAGCTTCGCTTAAGCGAGTATAAAGGGCATGTTGTTCTGTTGAATTTTTGGGCAACCTGGTGCCCGCATTGCGTTCATGAGCGTGAAGGCCTGCAACATTTGTATGAAGCCTACAAGGATGAAGGTCTGGTTATTATCGCAGTTTCAATCGATCGAGGCTCATCTGAGCACGTCAAAAAATTTCTTGAGAGTAAAGGGCTGACCTTTGTAAATGTCCAGGATAAGAATTCTGCGACCTTAGCGGAGTATGGCATCCGTGGTGTGCCTGCTACGATCATTATTGCTCCTTCTGGAATGGCACTTGGTGGAGTTCTCGGCCCTCGTGAATGGGGAAGCGATGAGGCTGGGCGACTGATCGAACACATTTTGGCAGACTATAAAGATACAGTGACGCCGTAGTTCGGTGACCGGGATTCGGAAATTGCCTTCTTTTGTGCTCTTATTCTGTGTGCGGATGATTGTGGCAAGAGGGTTTTAGGGCTTTTGACGAAAAAGCAACCCGTTTCCGGAACGGGAAAGCAATTGCTGAGAATCTGTACTTTTTATCTTGACAAGGCGAAGAACTTGTGTTACCGGATAACGGCAATACTCTTTATAGACGTAAATACACGTGACGTTTTGTGAGCTAAAATTGACAGTCCTGAGAACGTTTGGTCCGGATGTCTCGTGAAAAATCGTTGTTCAGGTCACAAAAATTTTATTATATAAGGGAGAGGATACAATGATAGCTCATCGACAGAAGGAATGTATCGTTTCATCAGGTGTTGCAGGACTACTTTTGGGAATTATCTGGATTTCGTCGTCAGCGTTTGCGGCAAATATTTCGGAATTTGTGAATATTCACCCATATGTGGAAGTGGGAGGGGGCTATGATGATAATATCTTCCAGATCCCTGACGATCGTGATCCCGAAGATAACGCCGACCGTGAAGATTCGTATTTTGACGCGATTGCCGGCGTTAAAGTGGACCTGATGTATGAACGTCAACTGCTGGATGTGAATCTGGGAATGGATTATGCATTTACCTATAAGAAATACTCTGTGAATACCGATCTTGATGATAGCGATCATAAGCTGGATTTTGATTTATCCGTAGGTTCGAAGTATCAGGAGGGGTTTTTTCGGGATCGTGCAAAGTTGAACGTGTCGAACGTACTTACGTACATTCCTATCGATCAGGAAGCGTCTTTGCTTCCCGGCAACCGAACGTGGCGAAATAATTTTGAGGCCGGGATCGGTTATAATTTGATTTCAAAGCCTCGTACAGCCTTTATTGTGGATTATACTTATGATCGGATCGACTATGGTGACGATCCGATTACGGTGTGGACGACTTCCGACTACGACAGGACTTCAATGCTGACGGAAGATAGTCAGTCTCATCGTGGAAGCGCAAATTTCAAGCATGCATTGAATTCAAAGTTAACATATGTTTTGACCTATGCATATCAGCTCACATTACGTGACGAAAATGAATTGGTCAGTTCCAATTTCTCGAGACATCATGTCATCACCGGTGTTGAGACAAAGTTGACTTCACGCATGACGGCAAATCTCAAGGGAGGCTATTCGATGACATCGTATGAGGATGTTGGTCATCTTTCGCAAGACGATCAGGAGAGTTTTATCGCGGAAGCAAGCCTTACGGGAAATTTTGGGAAACGTCCGCTTATGACGGTCGGGTATAAGCGTTATTTCGTCGAGAATGATTTTGGCGACACATTGCTGACGGATGATTTCTTCGGGCGTTTTGGCTTTAAGATTGCCCAGGGCTTGATGTTAAACCTCAGAGGCGATTATCTTGATGAAGCCCGAGACCTCTACGGTGATGATACGAAACAGCTGCTTTTGAGCGCGGATACGGAGTATGAGCTGGTCAAAAATTTGAAGATGCTGCTGGCATATAATTATCGGAAAAGAGATTTCTTTACATACGATTTCCTGGAGGCTGCTGATCGTGAAGAAACAAGCCATATCTTTTCCGGGGGGCTTGAGTATAAAATTACTCAGTATGTGCTTCTGAAGGGAATGTATTATCATACTGAGAAAACGTCAAATCTGGGGGATAATGATTATGCAAGAAATCAGTTTGTTGCGAGCGGCCGGGTTATATTCTAATTGAATCGTTAATGTATATTTCTCGAACAGAGGTAGGTGACGACGATGAAAATTGCAAAGACGTGCTGTGTTATACTGTTTTTGATGTATGTTCTCTCTGGGTGCGGTAGTCCTTCAAGCGATAGCGAGCTGTCGGTACAGAGCATGTCAGTGGGAAAACAGGGACAAAGAACTTCCGTAGCGACGATTACAGATATGAGTATACGGGAAAAACCCGGAAGAGTCACGCGGGTTCTTATCACACTTGATAAAAAAGCTCCTTATGCGACTTCAAGGGAGGGAGATCAATTAATTGTCAGTGTCTTTAACGCTCGTCTGAACTCTTCGCTTAAACAACTCGAATTGCAAAATCCTGTTGTCAAGTCGGTTGTTTCCCAGCAGAAAGGTAACGATGTCAAGAACATCATTAAGCTGATAGGAACTGAAGTTGCCTACAGACCAGGTATTTTAAAGAATCCCTCCCGGATATATGTCGATATCTGGAAGCTTTCGCCAAATGCCGCTATGAAGACAAGTGGCGGCAAGTCAGGCGCGTCGATGAAAACGCTCGATGTTGGTGTTTTCTCTCCTGCTCCGGATGGGAAAGACGTGACGATGGCGTCCGCAGCATCCTCTTCGGAAGATATGCCTGCCCAGTTGGAATGGTTTAGCGCCAAATTGTCCGAAGTGCTGCAAGAACGCGAAAAAGCGAAAGAAGAGTTGCTCCATCTGGAAGAAAAGCTGGCAGTGAAAGATTCGATGGCTCAAGTACTGGAACGTAAAATTAAAGAAGCGAACAATCGTATTGTTGAGCTTGAAGAAGATGTGATTGAGTCGAATTCAAAAGTCTCGCTTGCGGAACAGAGTGAATCGGCAGCACGTCGTGATTTGCAGCAGAAAAGTGTCGATTTGAACCACCTCGCGGAACAAGTGAATTCTCTAAAGCGTGAATTGGATGCTCTCCTGAAGGAACGTGATAAGCTCTTGGCACGTAATGAGGAATATCAGACAGGGATCAAAGCTCAACAGGAAGCCTCGGCAGTGGAGGTCGACAGATTGAAAGGGGAAATCGCCCGCTTGTCTAGTGTTGAAGGTCAGTTGAACGCTCGTGAAAAGGAACTTGTTCGTTTACGGAGAGCTGTTGGCGATGCAGCAAGATTGGTAATGCCAGCGGCTCCGGCTCCTGCGGCCGCGCCCATGCCTCGTCAGGTCTCTGTCCAGTCGCAGAAGACGATGCCCTCATCTGGAGCAACTCGGTCATCTGCGCCGACGATCGGACCAATATCGAACGATCGGGGAAAAACAGCTGCGGCTGTTGCAGACCCGCAGCGTGTTCTTGCAGAGCTTCTCAAAAATCAACCGATGCAGACTCCGACAAATCCTGATGACTACGTGCTTGGTCCTGGTGACATGCTTGAAATTAAGGTGGTGAATGAAGAAAACCTTGATAAAGTCGTGACAGTTTCAATGGACGGATTTATTACCTATCCTCTGCTCGGAGATCTTCGGGTTGACGGTCTGACAACCGGTCAGTTAAGAGCGCAGGTTGCATCGCTGCTTGCGAGAGATTTTCTGGTGAATCCTGAGGTCTTGGTCAGCGTTGTAAAGCCCAGGAGTAAAAAGGTCTACATTATGGGCATGGTAAAGAAGCCCGGCTATCATGAGCTTCAGGGAGATGAACGGCTTTTAAGCACACTCCTGAGCGCCGGTGGGCCGAATTCTTTTGAGTCGGAAGCTCGCATTCTCAGGCTGCCGAAGCAGGATGTCGGAGAGGCGGCTTCGACGGATACACTCGCACCGGTTGTTGTTGATCTCAACAGACTCTTTGTTGACGGTGATCAAACACAAAATATTTATTTACAAGATGGTGATGTGTTGATGGTTGCCGCAAAAGGCGCTCAACACGACGGAGGAAACGTTGCCGGGGGCGCTGTTCCTGCTATGGGACCTCGTCAATTTTATGTTGTTGGAAGCGTCGCGAAACCTGGAATTTACAATTTTAACGATGATGACACTGTGCTGGATGCTATTTTGAGAGCCGGCGGCTTTACTGAGTTTGCCTCTATGAATGGTACAAAAGTTGTCAGGGAAGCGGACGGACGAACTGAAACGTTCCGTATCAAGATGAAAGATGTGATGGAAGATGGCGATATGGAAAAGAATATCGCCATCATGCCCGGCGACATGATTATTGTCCCGGAGAGTTTCTTCTAAAAGCTCGTTATACTGACATGAGGAAGTAGAGCTGGGATCGAATCGATTCTGCCTCTACTTTCTTCGTTTTTAGTGAGTGGATCATGCGATGAAACAAAAAGAAATGCACCTGATCGACTATTTTCTTGTTCTTCGGAGACGACGCTGGGTTCTTGTCTCAGCGTTTTTTCTCGTGGTGCTTACAGCATCAGTCGGAGCCTATCGAAAGCCTGAGCCTGTTTCGAAATTTCAAGCCACAGCCACGTTGGTCGTGAAACCAGACCGTCCGGCTCTTGTGAATATTCGAGGCTCTGAACCGTTTTATCAGGAATATTTCAACGAAGGCGTTGATCAGCGGACACAATTGCATATTTTGAAAAGCCGGGCTATGCTGGAGCGTCTTGTGTCCGAATTGGATATTCCAAAATACGGCCTTAATCCCGGGGAAGATGAGCGTATTATCCAAAAAGTGAGTCGAGCCATACAAATCATCCCGGTATCGGGAACCTACCTTGTAAAAATCATTGCCACTGAAGCGACTCCGGAAAAGGCTGTTCAGCTTGCGAATACCATGTCGGAAGTGTATATCGAGTATAATATGCAGACGAAACTGAGCTCTGCGCGGAAAACATTGGTATGGCTGAACGAACAGATTGTTGATTTGCGCTCGAAAGTACAAGACTCTTACGAAGCCTTGTCGGACTTTCAGGAAACGAATAAAGTCATCTCGCTTGAAATGGCTCCAGAGGTGCAGGCCTCGAAACTTGCTGCATTGAATGCTGCTTACGCTCAGGCCAAAAAGACGCGTATCGCAGCTGAAGCCCGTTTGTCCGAATTACAAAAAATTCGCCGGCAGGGAGGGGGAATTGAAACAGACATGGCAATGTCCCTCGATGCGCCGGCCTTGGAAAAAATCCGTGAAGAAATTACGGCAGCTAAAATAGAACGCGCAAGTCTGCTGCAATCATATAAGAAAAAGCACCCTAAAATTAAGCAGCTTGATGCGAAATTAGACAGTTTGTATCAAAACCTGGCAAGGGGTGTGAATAATCTGTTTCAAAAACTGGAGACAGACGCGTCCATATTCCGTTCAGAAGAGCGACATGCGGCTGAGGCCCTGGCAGCGTTCAAACAGGAGGCGGTTGAAATTAATTCCAAACGCCTTGAATATTCTAAGCTGAAAAGTGAAGTAAGCTCTACGGAAGAATTGTATAATATGCTGTTCCGCCAATTGAGAGAAACCAGCGTCACCGGCGAACTTGTTGAGGAGAGTACGATTCGCATTCTGGAGTCCGCGCGAAACGCAGATGATATTACAGCCCCGCTTAATCGAGGGCAAATCATTGGAGTCGGTGCATTGATCGGCTTATTGCTTGGTGTTGGTCTGGCATTCTTGTTCGAATATTTTGATAAAACAGTCAAGACGCCTGATGATATTGAAATGCATCTAGGCCTCCCCGTATTGGGAACTATTCCGAAAATCGATAAGAAGCAAGGCAAAATTCGTGGAAAATCCTCACCGTCGTTGCGGGCGAAAAAACATTATGCGCTGGAAGGAGGCAAATAGGCTATGGCGAAACGTCGAAGCCGCAGAAAACACCAGAATTTAGATCTGATTTGGGAGGAGGGCGTCCATTCCATGGCGGCCGAATCTTATCGGACGCTTCGTACGAACATTGCGTTGTCCCAAGTGGATAAGCCTCTGCGTACGCTGCTCGTGACAAGCTGTATCCCCCGTGAAGGAAAATCGACGACTGCTGCGAACCTGGGAGTAACTTTTGCACTCGCTCAGCAGAAAGTCTTGATTATTGATGCCGATTTACGCCGTCCGATTTTGCATCGCTTGTTTGGTGTGCCGAATTCACAGGGCCTGACACATGCGTTGAGCGATGCCGTCGAATTCGGGCAGGTCTACACTCCCACCAGAATTGCCAATCTTTGGGTTGTCACCTGCGGAATTATTCCCCCCAACCCTTCAGAGTTACTGGGATCGCAGAAAATGCGCTTGTTTCTGGAACGAGCCCAAAAACAGTTTGATTTGGTGCTGCTTGATTCTCCTCCGATCAGTTCTCTGGCTGATGCCTCGGTTCTTGGTTCGCTTGTTGATGGAGTGCTTTTTGTCATCAAAGCAAACATGGCGAGCCGCGATATTATTGGAAGGGCAAAGGAACAGCTGGAAACGGTCGGAGCGAATATTATCGGAGTCGTCCTGAACGATGTTGACATCAAAAGGGACGGCTACTATAAATATTACTATTATTATAACTACGAATATTACGGCGGTCAATAGGAAGCTGCCAAGAAGAGGCAGCAGCGTGAGGGGGCTCTGGACAACGTGGACGTCCAGTGAAATCGTTGTTGCCAAGTGGTGAGATGAAAAGCCTTGAAATTTGGAATGGGATGCAGGCTCACAGTCAGGCTTCTGTTGACGGACGCTTACATCTGTTTTTCCTTCTCCTGGCAACTGGAAGGGAAATTTTTGAAATCACGACAATATTACGAAGCGCATGAAGAATGACTTAGACATCGATCCGGATATCGAAATACAGTATCAGAACATGGAAGCCCGGTTCTCGTGGGAACAGATCTTCGGGAATACAGAACCAGTTGAAATCGAAATCGGGTTCGGAAAATGCGCTTTCTTGATCGCCATCGCCCGCGATCGCCCGACAGTAAACTTTGTGGGTATCGAAGTATCCAGGAAATATTACCGTAAAGGCCTCAACAAAATTCAGCGGGCAGAGATGCCGAATGTGAAGTTGCTGTATGGTGAGGCCTTTTATATTTTTAAACGATTTGTGCCTGATGAGTCGATCACGAATCTTTATATCAACTGTCCGGATCCCTGGCCCAAAAAACGTCATGCGAAACGTCGTTTATTCAGTCCGTCGTTTATTGAAGAGGCTGCCCGGACATTGATCCCTTGCGGCTGTATCGACATTGCGACCGATGTCGCGTTCTATATGAAAGACACGCTGGAAGTCTTCCAAGCCTGCGAGGCCTATCAAAAGGTGTATGCCCTGACCCATGACGAGCTGAATGGGCAGCGCCGCTATTTTTCAGAATATGAGCAGCAATTCCTGCAATCAGGAAAAACCATGTATTATGCCAGGTTCAAAAAAGTGATGAGCGTGTGAAGTGGAAACGGCGTTAACGTCTTTGACTGTTAACGTGATCTCACATGAGCTCTCTTCCGTCCTATGCCGTCTCGCATCCCAGAGGAAACGATTGATGAAATTCGTATACAAAACGATATTACAGGACTGATCTCGGAATATGTTGTTTTGGAAAAAGCCGGACGGAATTTTAAAGGACTGTGTCCTTTTCATCACGAAAAGACCCCTTCTTTCATAGTGAATCCGGGGAAGCAGATTTTCCATTGTTACGGCTGCGGTGAGGGCGGGAATGTGTTCAGCTTTCTGATGAAGCATGAAAAGTACAGCTTCCCCGAAGCTGTACGGGTGCTGGCTCAACGTGCCGGTATTCCCCTACAGGACCAAAAGCCCGCCCGGCAATTGGAGCGCTATGAGGCATTGTATCGTGTGCAGCGAGAAGCAGCTCACTCCTTTTCCCGGAACCTTCTCAATCATCCGCAAGCTGCGTCTGTGCGTGAGTATTTAGGGCGGCGCGGAATCAATGAGGAATTGATCCGAAATTTTTCATTAGGCTATGCCTTGCCGGAATGGGATGGACTCCGAAAAGTTCTTGCTTCACAGTATCCGTCTGATCTCATGCTTGAAAGCGGTTTAGCGATCAAAAAGAAAAACGGTAACGGTCAGTATGATCGTTTCCGAGATCGTTTGATGATCCCGATTTATGACGAGCGCGGACGAATCGCAGGATTTGGCGGGCGCACGCTCAGAGAAGGCGGGCCGAAATATCTTAACTCACCTGAAAGCATGATCTTTCACAAGTCAAGAACCTTATTCGGTCTGCATCAGGCAAAGGATGAAATTCGCCGTTTGGGCTCTATTCTGATTGTCGAAGGTTATTTTGACATGATTATCCCCTATGGACATGGTGTCAAAAACATTGCAGCGACAATGGGAACCGCACTGACCGAACAACATCTGCGCTTGTTGCAGCGCTACGCAAGGAAGGTGGTGTTGATCTTTGACTCCGATCCGGCAGGCGTGAAGGCGGTAATGCGTACCCTCGATCTCTTTCTGGCTTCCGACGTCGAGGTTCGAGCGGTTGTCCTGCCGCAAGGGGAAGATCCTGATTCGTTTGTCAGAAAAAAGGGCGCGGACAGGTTCCGAAAGGCTGTTGAAAATGCACCGATGCTGCTGGACTTCATCCGGGATCGCATTGTTGAGCGTTATGATCTGTCGCGTGTCGAACAGCAGATCGAATGCGCCAATCAAATTTTACCAATGATGATGAAAATTCGAAATATCATTGAACGGAACGCTCAAATTTCAAAAACCGCCGATGTGCTGCATGTGACGGACGTCTCGATTCTGCAGCAGTTCAAAAGGATGGCGGAAAGCGGAACATCGCGGATTGAATACCCTTCGCGCGCGCGCGCCTCTGCAAGCATGCCGATCCTGGAGCAATATTTGATCAAAGCCTTGTTAAAGGATAAACGTTTGATCTTAGGCGTCAAAGATGCATTAAAGCTGGAGGAGCTTTCATCTCCACTCAGTCGAAAGATCGTACAAGAGTTGTTCGTCTATAGTGATAAAGCTGATTTTGAGGCGCAAATCTTTGATGCATTTCAGACGTCAGAAGCACGGGAAGAGCTCTCAATGCTGCTGATCCGGAGCGATGAAATTGTCGATCCAGCCAGAACTGTGCGGGATTGCCTGCTCGAGTTACATCGAAAACCGCTTGAACGGGCAACTCGTCATGTCAGTATACGGGTCAGGGAAGCCCAGGAAAAGAAGGATGTGAAACGCTTGGAAGAGTTGCTTGAGCAAAAAAATAAAGATTTAGTACGAAAACAGCAGAATCGTCCACAAAAAAAGAAAGAATTGTAAAAAAAGATGACATTTGTTCTTGAAAAATGAGCTAAAAATTAACATATTACAGTAAAGGCGGTATGGTCCTTGAGAGAATTGTACAGGAAGTGTTTTTTGAGCAGAATGACCGTGTGAGTTCAAAAAACGATATAAAGGGGATGGAAGTATGAATGATGCGTTGAAAATACCTGAAGTACGAAAGCTGATCGCACTGGGTAAAGAGAAGGGTTTTCTCAATTATGATGAAATAAACGATCATCTTCCGGCAGACGTCGTAGCCCCTGAACAGTTAGACGATATTTTTGTTCTGCTCGATAAAATGGACATTGAGATTACTGACAAGCGGAAAACTCCTGAAGCTGAACGAACCGCGCTCCTGATAAAAGGAAAAACAAAAACTCGAAGTACAAGGGAAGTTGTGAAAGCTGAAGACCTTGGAAAAACCGACGATCCAGTTCGGATGTACCTTCGGGAGATGGGGACGGTCCCTCTTCTGACGCGGGAAGGAGAGATTGAGATCGCCAAACGGATCGAGCAGGGCCGGAATGAAGTGATCCAGGCGGTCACGAGCACGCGTATTGCCGTGCGGGAAGTGATTAATTTAGCAAAGCGCTTTCAGGCAAATCGTATTAAGATTCGTGAATTTGTTCAGGTCACAGACAGCGATGAAATTAAAGAAAATCGGATTGATGAATTAGAGCAGGAAGTTCTCAACCGGGCCGAAGAAATGAAGAAAAGTGAAAAGGAGATGGTTCGGCTCGAAAGTATCCTGAGTTCAGGCAATGTTGAGAGTCAGAAACGCAAAAAAATTGATGTGGTGATTCGGGCAGAAATGGAGAAATGTTCCGGCTTGCTCATGGAGTTGAGACTGCATCCGAATCAAATTCAGCGGATTGTGGGAAAAATTAAGGGGCTGGTCAAACGTATCGAACGAGGAGAAAGCGAAATTGCAGTGTGCGAACGCCAGATGGGGATGACAGTCGGTGAATTAAAAAAATATTCCCGGCGTTTGAAACGGGCGGAAGAAGAGGAACGCAAGGCGATCGAAACTGAGAAAAGAATAAGCTTGGATATGGTGGAAGAGTACGAACGTATCATTCGAAACGGGCGCCGTAAAATTCGCCGTGTCGAGCTGGAAGCGTGCGTGTCAGCAACTCGTCTGAAAAAAATCCTCCAACGAATTGAGATCGGTGAAGCTCGCGCTGAAAATGCGAAGAGCGAATTAGTACAGGCAAATTTGCGTCTTGTGGTCAGTATTGCTAAAAAATACACAAATCGCGGGTTACAATTTTTGGACCTGATTCAGGAAGGCAATATCGGCTTGATGAAAGCTGTGGATAAATTTGAGTATCAGCGCGGATATAAGTTCAGCACCTATGCAACCTGGTGGATCCGGCAGGCAATTACACGTTCGATTGCTGATCAGGCTCGTACGATTCGTATTCCGGTTCACATGATCGAGACGATCAATAAGCTGATTAAAACGTCACGCTATTTGGTTCAGGAACTTGGGCGGAAGCCCACCACTGCTGAAATCGCCGAAAAAATGAACCTGCCGATTGAGAAGGTTCGGAAGGTCATGAAAATCGCTCAGGAACCGATTTCGCTGGAAACGCCTATCGGCAAGGAAGAGGACAGCCATCTGGGTGATTTTATCGAAGATAAAGGAGCCTTGGCTCCGTCAGATGCCGTGGTTGGCCGGGATCTGAAAGAGCAGACTCGTCAAGTGTTAAGTACCTTGACGTACCGGGAAGAAAAAGTGCTGCGTATGCGTTTTGGGATTGGTGATAACAATGTGTCTGGCCTTTCAGAGTCCGGGAAAGATTTTGATATTACCCGTGAGCGTATCGGCGAAATAGAAAAAAATGCGCTGGGAGCCTTGCGGGACCTCAGCGCCGGAGGCCATAAGCTTCGCAGTTTTTTAACTGAAAAAAAATAAACAACAGTCGTGCGAACAGTATATCTTCCGCAGCGCTGTCTAGAGAGAAGGGGTGAACCAGGATCTTTCCTGCCAGGATGGGCCGCGTATCTGCGTTTCACATGAAATAAATGTTGACAATTTTACAGTACTTTCCTATGTAAGACCACACTACGCGTCAGGGGCCCATAGCTCAGTTGGCTAGAGCCACCGGCTCATAACCGGTTGGTCCCAGGTTCGAATCCTGGTGGGCCCATCTTTTTTTTCATTCCTCTCTGCTGAATTCCTTTCAGCTTTTATGGGAGCATCAGCAATTTTTTAGGCATAGCTTCCGGTATTTTTGTCACGCAGCATTGTTCTCCTCAGTCAGATCATGATTCCGATGCTGCTGCTGATTGTATAAGCGACTTGCGTCATATAAGACACGCTAACAAGTTGCCAGCCCACACCAGCCCGAGTCCAACAAAGACCTGAAGACTGATAACCAGAGCGCCTGTGAAGAATTGACCACCTTGAACAAAGAGAAAGACCTCGTAATTAAATGTCGAGAAGGTTGTGAAACTTCCCAGGAATCCGATGAAGAGAAAGAGCCGGAATTCCGGAGAAAAGATCTGACGGCTCTCTGCCAGGCCGCTCAGAAAGCCGATGAGAAAACAGCCGAGCATATTGACGACAAAGGTCCCGCAGGATAAGCAGGAGAAGCCCGGAATACGCTGGATGAATGCGCTGACAAAGTAGCGGCAGCTTGCGCCGATAAAACCGCCACTTCCAATACAGAGTATTTTTAGCATAAGTGCTTTGTGTCCAGCGAATGATTCATCATTTTTGCGGGTCTCTCCTTACAACTCACTCATAAAGCGAAAAATTCGATCCTGGTGACCAGGGAGATTTTCGTGGCCGAAGTCAGGATAGATCGCGAGTTCTTTTGTTGATTCGATTTTATTGTAGGCAGCAAATTGAGTCGATGGTGGACATATCCTGTCCATCAGACCGACCGCCATCAAGACCTCTCCCTGGATGCGCCGGCTGAAATGCTGGACATCGATATAACCCAGTTTGGTGAAGACCTCTTCTTCACGCTGGTGCATCGGATCAAAGTGACGAAAATAGTCTTGCAGCTCTTTGTAGGCATCCACAGTCAGATCGAGCTCCCAAACACGCTTATAGTCGCAGAGAAAGGGATATACCGGGGCAACGCGGCGAATGCGAGGCTCCAGAGCCGAACATGCGAGAGCCAGACCTCCGCCCTGGCTCTCGCCGCTTGCACCGACTCGTTCTTCATCTACGTCCGGCATGTCCATTACGATTTTTGCTAATTGGGCCGTATCAAGGAAGATTTGATGATAAAGTGCTCGATCCGGCGTGTCGTCGAGACCGCGAATGATGTGACCGTGATGCGTGTTACCACTTACCCCACCCCGATCTTCTGAGCGTCCTGCCTGTCCCCGGCAGTCAAGGGCTGCGACGGTATAGCCGTGCGCCGCATAGGCTAGTTTGTCATACCAGTCTCCGGAGTCTCCGGTATAACCGTGAAACATCAGCAGGGCCGGATGCGGAGCCGGCGCATTTTTCGGACGCAGCAACTTAGCATGAATCCGCGATCCTCCAACGCCAGTGAAATAGAGTGAAAAACATTCGGCAAAGGCAGTCTGGAATTTGGTTGGACACAATTCCACTTCCGGATCGAGCGCTTGCATCTCCCGCAGCGCGTTGTCCCAGAATGCATCAAAATCCGCAGGACGGGGATTGCAGCCCTGATAGGAAGACAGTTCTTTTAATGGCATGTCAAATGTGAGCGGCATAGTCGTTTTTCTCCTTCCGATACTTCTGTGCATGTAATCTGTAAGTCATTGACGTTCTCCCGGGAGGCTGGAGCTTTGTCAAGAAAAGCGTGAGCTTATCACCAGAATCAGGGATCGCATCTGCAAACTGCTGAAGCTGTCGGATGATAAAGAAGAGCTGAGTAAGGCTGCGATTATAAACATTGAGCGGGGATGGGGGGAAGCAGATATTTTGCCACATTGTGGGCTGTTATGAGCTTTGGAGGAGAAGCCGTTGGCCCAGCCAACGGCTTTTTCGTGATCGATTAATGCCCCATCATTTTTGACGGCAGCCAGGTGATAATTCCTGGAAAGATGGTGCAGAGAATCAACGTGAAAATAATGATCGCGATAAACGGGAGGACGCCTTTGATGATGTCATCCATTGTGACACCCAGTTCAGGCGGCGCAGTTCCTTTGCAGACAAAGATTGACATTGCCATCGGCGGCGTTTGAAATGCCATCTGTAAATTAATACAGATCATCATACCCGCCCATAACGGGTTGAACCCTAATTCTTTCAGGATCGGAGAAAAGATCGGGACAATAATAAATACAATTCCGATCCACTCGATAAACATCCCCAGCAGAAACACAATGAGCATCACCACTGCAAATGCGCCCCATTTCCCGCCAGGAGTCGCCATAATCGCATTTGAAACGACTTCGCCGCATCCGGCGCTCATAAACACGCCGACAAAGGCATAGCAGGCTCCGGCAATCAGCACCACAAACGCGCTCACGCGTAAGGTTTCAATGGCTGAATGTTTGACCAGTTGCCAACTGAATTTCTTATAGGCGATCGCCAACCCAACGGCTGCCACGCTCCCGACAGCTGCAGCTTCGGTCGGAGGAGCGATTCCGGTAAAGATTGTTCCCAGCACTGCGGTGATCAGTATGACAGGCGGAAGCAGTGATTTGGCAAGACGCCTCATTTTTTCCGAGCTCGATCGTTTGTTGCGTTCTCCTGGAGGAATCGGAGGCCCAAGCTCTGGTTTCAAATAACAACTAATGCTGATATAGGCAACATATAAGCCTGATAACATCAGGCCGGGAAACACCGCGCCGATAAACATCTGACCAACGGAAATTCCGGCCTGTGGCCCGTAGACGACCAGCATGATGCTGGGGGGAATTAAAATTCCAAGCGTGCCGGCGGCAACACAGGTGCCGGAGGCTAATGATTTATTATACCCGCGTGTCACCATCGGGCCGAGCGCAATCAGCGTGAGAATCGTGACAGAGGCTGTAATCACGCCCAGACACGCTGCAAGAATCGTCCCGACGATCACGGTTACGACGGCAAGTCCGCCTTTAAATCCGCTCAAGCTTTCATAGAGACTTTCGTACAGTTCTTCTGCGATCCCTGATGCCTGAAGCACCACGCCCATAAAGGTAAAGAGCGGCACCGAGAGATATGGATAATTCAGTGTCAGCTCATACAAACGGCTGTATAAGATATGACCGGCGATATCAGGCCCGAATAACACGACACCGGAGATGGCCCCAATACTTCCAATGACAAATGCAATTGGGAAACCGGTCAGGACGAGCGTCAGAACTCCCCCAAACATTAACAACGTGACTATTTCCGGACTCATATCAATCAAGAGCTTCCCCCTTTACATAAAAATAGATATCCCTCGCAAATTTTGCACTTCCCTGAAGCAGCAGCAAGAAGGTTCCCAGCGCAAATATTGTACGATACGGTGCTGCCGGAGGATACCAGAATGTGGACGTCATGGTTTCATTGATGCGCCATGCCCGAATCGCCCAAGAACTAGAGCTGATCAGCAATGCGATCACCAACGGGAAAAACAGAAAAAGAGCGCTGAGGGCGTTCATCAGCGCCTGATATTTCGGAGAAAGTTTTCGGTACACGAGATCGACCCGAATATGTGAATCGTGCAGGTGATCGTAGGACCAGCCCAAGGTATAAAGCGCTCCACCGGCCATACACAAGACGTCATAGGCCCAGACCGTCGGCGCATTAAAAAAATGTCTCGCAACCGTGTCATAGGCTCCGGCCAGGACGAGTACCCAGGCGCACCATTTCGCAATAGATCCGGAATATTCACTCGCAGTGTCAATGAACGTAAATATTTTTTTTAATATGAGCATGAGAACATCTGAGAAGTAGAAGAGTTACAGAGCAGCGCCCGGACAACGTACGTGGATGCACCACCCCCATCGGGTTGAGGGAAAACTCTCAGCCCGATGGGAAACGACGACGGTACTCCCATAGCTCCGCCATTCTCTGCGATGACACTGACGGTTATTGAGTCGTTGAATACGAAGCCCCAAAATTGTTCATCGAATTCAGAATTTCGGCATAGATCGGTTTTTCCGAGCCCGCCTTGGCAGCATAAAATTTCTCAGCTTCCGAGGCGATGGCTTCTTCAACTTCTTTCGGCAGTTTATACACGTCACAGCCAGCATCTTTGAATTTACTGATCGCTTTGATCGATTCACTGGTCAAAAACTCATGCTGTGCCTGCGTCCAGTTCCCGATAAGATCCTGCACTAATTGTTTCAGATCGTCAGGCAGTTCCTCCCAGGCTTGTTTGTTCACAAAAAATACCTGCGGATCACTGGGAGCACGGCTGGGGGAGAGGACGACATAATCGGCGATTTCCTGGAAATGCATATCCCAGTTCGATGCCAGGGTTGAATATTCAAAGGCATCGATGGTTCCACGCTGCATGGCTTCATACAGCTCGCCTCCGGGCAGGAAGACCACAGAAGCGCCCATTTTAGCCAGGATCTCACCGCCATCACCGGACGCGCGCATTTTCAAGCCCTTCAGGTCATCAACGTGTTCAATTTTCTTTTTAGAATGCAGGAATACTTCCGCTGGCAGAGGAGAGAGAGCCCCGGGAAAGGTTATCACATTGTAGCCTTCCATCATTTTGTTCATAAGGTCTGCGCCACCGGCATAGTTGAACCATGTCCGTAATGCTTCCCCCGGAAGGCCGCCAGGCCGCGAACTGATGAGTCCGGCCGCTTTCCATTTATCCAAATTATACATCGGGCAGGTATACGCCATTTGTAAAACCCCTTCGCTGACAGCATCAAGCTCTTTAGTGGCAGGTACCACGGAGCCGCCGACAAATGCTTTCACGACAAGGCGCCCTCCGCTCGCTTTTGTAATAGCTTCACAGAGCTTATCATGAAAAATTTGTGACGGGTCTGTCGCAGGTCCGTGTCCTGAAGATTTCCAGACGATTTTGTCGGCAGCTGATGCAGGTGTGGACGCGGCGATTATCCCTCCTGTAAGCAGAAACATTATAAGGGCTGCTGTCAAAACGTGTTTCTTGTGAGTACACATACAAAGCCTCCTGTGATTGTGTTGATTGTGAGTGAATGAAGATTCTGACTGCGTATAAGTGAGACATTACTGATAGTATGGCGACAGCATTTATATGTCATCGCAATCTCAGTATTTTTGTAAGTATGCAATCGTTGTGCCAGCTATGCTGGGGCTTTCGGACACCGCTAATTGTGCAGGGAAAGAGCTGCATCAACAGGGCGCAGGGTGTAGAGAGAAGCGTAGACAGATATGCAATTTTTGCGTATATGATGCCAGATAATTTATAAAGTCTTTAGAAATCAATATGATAACATGGGATGCAATTGTTGCGTATTTTTTCTGTGATCTGCCATAACTGCCTAGTAACTAAGCTATAAAAGAGGATCTGCAAATATTGCACAGACTCTCATCACGTTTTCAACGATAGTTGATATTTTTTAATTTTGTACTGTAGTGTGCGGACTGGCATACCGAGCTGTTCAGCGGTTTTTCCTATGCGGTGCTGTGTTTGGCGAAGCATCTGTGTAATCATCCGCTTTTCCAGGGTCCGAACGGCTTCCGGCAGGGTATGAGGGAGGTCTTCTGCATATGACGTCTGATGAAGAGCTGATGCTGCCCCGAGGAGTGAAAGTACATCGTGGGTATTACGCGTCACCAGGTAACGCTGCACGACATTCTGAAGTTCTCTCACATTTCCGGGCCAATCATACGCGTAAAAGGCTTGAATGAGTTCCGGAGGCAGCATCGTGTGGTCGTCCGGTACGTCCAGGGATGGATCGTTCCCCTGAGCATGAGTATGTTTATGGCGATATTCTTCCAGAATATGCTCGATCAAAAAGGAGAGATCTTCTTTACGATCTCGTAACGGAGAGACGGTGATTTCGATAACGCCGATCCGATAAAAAAAATCTTTTCGTAAGCGGCCCGCTATAATTTCTTCCTGACAGTTTTTATTGCTCGCTGCCACGATCACCACGTCTGCTTTTCTGGAGACTGTATCGCCCAGAGCTGTAAATTCTCCATCTTGAAGCACGCGTAATAATTTTGCCTGAGATGCCGGGCTTAATTCTGTAATTTCATCCAGGAATAAAGTGCCCTTGTGGGCGCGATCGAAGAGTCCCTGACTGTTGCGATCAGCACCGGTAAAGGCGCCTTTGCGATGTCCAAAAAATTCCCGCTCAAAGAGGGTCTCCGGAATGGAGGCACAGTTGACAGCTATGAAAGGCTGAGTATTGCGTCGGCCGACCTGGTGCAGTGTGTGAGCGATCAGCTCTTTTCCCGTACCGGATTCACCACAGATCCATACATTCACTTCAGCCGCTGCGGCGTTGACAAGCAGTTCATACACTCGTTGCATGACCGGACTCTTCCCGACAAGCGGTCCAAAGCGATAGCGATCCCGAATCGTCGATTTCAGGTGGAGATTCTCCTCCTCAAGACGGCTGCGTTCTTGCTCAAGGCGCTCTTCGCGATGCTTATGCGCTGTAATATCACGGAAAGTGAGCAGCAGAGCGGGCTGTCCATTCCATACAATAGCGGCCTGTTCGATCTCTGCCCAAATCGTCCATTTATGCTGTGTTCTGAGTTCAGCCTGCCAGACCGTGTGCGGGTGGTCCTTGTCGTCTTTCTTCAACTGGGATTTGGCCGTATGAAGGCTCCTCTCATGGAAAATGCAAAGCGGATCCGTTGAAAGAAGCTGTGTTAAAGGGTACATCGTCATCATGGCCAGCGCATTATTGGCAAAAACCAGGCGATTTTTCTGAATCATTGCGATGCCATCATTGGCATTCTCGGCCAGGAGCCGATACTGCTGTTCGCTGACTCGCAACGCATGTTCAGCCTGGGTGCGTTCGGCAATTTCCTGTTCCAGACGGGCATTGATCTGGCTGAGCTCGGATGTCCGTTCTCTGACGAGGTCTTCAAGGTGCTCCCGATATTGTTTCAACTCATGTTCGACTTGCTTGATTTCGGTAATGTCTCGTGAAATCCCAAAAATTCCGATTACGTCATCATGCTCATCACACAACGGCATTTTCGTGGTCAACTGCCAGATCGTCCGACCGTCATGGTAAACGTCTTGCTCTTCGAAATTAATGACCGGAACACGGCTTTGAATAATCTTTTGTTCTTGGATATACTTGCGACGAGCGGATTCCTCCGGAAAAAAATCGAAATCCGTTTTGCCGACTTCGTCCGATGGACTCTCCAGGCCCATTCGCCGGGCATGCGCTTTATTCGCCCGGATAATCCGGCTGTCACAGTCCTTGAAAGCAATACTGTCAGGAACATTTGCCAAAAATGTATCCACAATGGATTTTTCCCTTGCTAGCTCTGCAGTGCGCTGTTCCACCCGCTGCTCCAGTTCATCGTTTAAGCGTTGTAAATCCTCGATCTGCTGTTTTATGCGATCGCGCATATGAGCAAAACTGCGTGCCAGCACTCCGATTTCATCGCTGCGAGAGGTGCTTTTAATGCTTTTGACCAGATTCCCTTCGGCTAATTCTCGAGCGATCGAGACGAGGTGATTGATCGGTGTTGTGAGAAAATGGCCGGATAGTGACGCTGCAACAAAGGCAACACCGACAAACACAACGAATAAACCCATCGCATCGTGTAAAATTTGTTGAGCCTCCCGGTCGGTGATGTCCTTGGGAATACCGATGTCAATACTGCCGAGATAGCTGCGCTGCCCGGTAAAAATCGGAAAGACCATATGATAGGTCTCTTCAACAAGCACCGTGAGCTGCTCGCGGCGCTGAAGCGCATGGAGTAATTCAGAACTGTTCACCGGTCTGTCCCATAAAGCTTTCTCGGTATGGGCGGCAATAATGCCGGCTGGATCGATCGCGGCAATATGGGTCAGTTTGGGGTTTGATTCGTAGATGTCTTTTAGCCAGTAGCTTAACAGTTCTAACAGGTCATTGCTGTTGAATTCGGGAGCCGTATTGGCTAATTCCCGGGCTTTTTTTATCAAGCCCTGGGCGAGCGCCTGAGAACGCCATTCCAAGGCTTCGAGATAGCCTTGCCGAACCCTGGAGATATGGACTAATGTGCTGGTTCCCAATACGACGAAAATGATCAATCCTGCCGAACATAAGATTTTAACGCGCAGGCTCCATTTCAACATAGATTTCCCCCTGGATGATCACTATGAGCGACACGCTTAATGGAAGAAAACGTGATGCGGGCTCTATCTGTGTCCTGTCTGATTCGTCAGGATATGAAAGCATGGCGTGGAGTAGCTTTGTCAAGACAATAAATGACGTTTTGGCAGGAACCCCACGTTCTTCCGGATGCGTTGGGGCAGAGCGCTGAGAAGCGCTCTTTGCAGCGCAAGTCGGCGAGAACCGCCGCGAACTCTACGAAGTTTTTGGAGCGGGAAGCTTGACTTTCAGGAATTCTCCAATATGTTAAACATTATGAAAGACGATTCTGGGTTAACAATAGCACCGATCCCGATACTGCTTCGGAAGATTGCGATCCCGGCCGGCATCGGATTATTTTTTAATACGATGTACAACGTCGTGGACACCTACTTTGCCGGTCTGCTTTCGACGCAGGTCTTGGCTGCGCTGTCACTTTCTTTCCCGGTGTTTTTTATTATTATCTCTGTAAGCAACGGTATCAGCACTGGGGCAACAGCGTTGATCGGCTCTGCGCTCGGATCAAACGATGCGGTCGAAGCCCGCTTGTATGCTGTCCAGGGCATCAGTTTTGCCTTTTTAACCGGCGTGCTCCTGACAGGGTTCGGCTGGATCGTGTCTCCGTCGATTTTTTCAGCCTTGGGAGCATCAGGAGAGTATCTTCGGGATTGTCTGCTGTATATGGATACGATCTTTGCCGGATCGCTCTTTTTTGTCCTGATTCAGATCTTTAATTCGATGTTGAACGCTCAGGGTGACACGAGGACGTTTCGAAATTTTTTGATGCTGGGTTTTGTCCTGAATGTTTTTCTCGATCCCTGGTGTATTTACGGAGGATTCGCTGTGCCGGCAATGGGCGTTCGCGGTGTGGCTGTCTCGACAGTCTTGATCCATATTCTCGGCTGCATCTATCTCGCATGGCGTGCGTATGGAAGCGGACTACTGGCAGGCGGACATGCTCGGGAATTTCTGCCCAGGCGGCGGCATTTCAAAGAGATCGCTCAGCAGGGTTTCCCGTCGAGCCTGAATTATATGACGATTGCTCTCGGCGTCTTTGTGATTAGCTACTTTCTCAGTAAATTCGGGCAGGAAGCGGTGGCGGCTTATGGAGTCGCCATTCGGATTGAACAGATCGTACTGCTTCCGATGATCGGCCTCAATATCGCAACTCTGAGCATTGTCGCACAGAATTACGGGGCCAAAGACTTCGGACGGATTCGAGAAACGCTGCAACGCGCGTTACAATACGGTGGAATTGTGTCGATCATCGGGTGTTTTGCTGTGGTGGTCTTTGGCAGTTCTCTGATGGGCGTTTTTAGTGAGGATCTTCAGGTGATTCGAATCGGCAAAGCCTATCTGAGAATCGATGCTTTTGCCTTGTATGCCTACGTCATTCTTTTTGTGCATTTAGCAGTGCTGCAAGGCATGAAGCGTCCGATGTTTGCGCTTATCATCGGAGCCTACCGGCAGATCACCGCGCCATACCTTGTATTTTATCTCTTGACGGAAATTCTTCCTTTTGGGCTGCTTGGGATCTGGTGGGGCATCTTCCTTGTCACCTGGAGTGCGGCGATCGTCACATACCTGTATGCCCGGCGAGTGATACTCTGCGTTGAAATCGAGGAAAGCTCGTAAAAAGGACCATTACATGCTATTATCGTCATGAAAATCACAAAAAAAACCGAACGTGTTCTCGATGTGCTAAAGTTTCTTCTTACCAGCGGCGTAGTTATATGGTTTTTGTTGCGCGGAGCCGAGCGCCTGGGTTATCATTGGCAGTGGTACCGTGTTCCCCGGTATCTTTTTACGGTAAAAGCTGGAAATTTTGTCGCTGGCCCTCTGTTGGACGGACTGATCGTAACCTTCAAAATCAGCAGCGCCGGACTGATCCTGGCTCTCTTTTTCGGCCTGGTGACCGCGCTTTTCCGCCTTTCGCATTCTTTCACAGCCAGAGCATTCGCTCGAGTATATCTGGAAACAATCAGAAATACGCCGCTGCTGATTCAATTATTCTTCATGTACTTTGTCTTAAGTCCTGTGCTGAAAATGAGCGCTTTCACATCAGCCGTACTGGCATTAAGTTTGTTCGAAGGGGCCTATGCTTCAGAAATTTTTCGGGCAGGAGTCATGTCAATCGATAAAGGTCAGTGGGAAGCGGCTTACAGTCTGGGAATCCATACGTATCATACGTATCGTTACATTATTTTACCCCAGGCGTTCCGACAGATTTTGCCGCCGCTGGCGAGTCAGGCGATCTCGCTGATTAAAGATTCGGCCCTTGTCAGTACGATCGCTATTTACGATTTGACGATGCAGGGTCAGGCCGTGGTGGCGGAAACCTTTTTAACCTTTGAGATCTGGTTTACGGTGGCGGCGATTTATTTAGTGATTACAGTGTCTTTGTCGACTCTGGTCCATGCGATGGAGCTGAAATTACACAGCCCATCATGACGAAGAGCGAGTTATGGTATGCAATACGCTGAACATGAGTATATTATCGAGGTTGAAGCGCTCAATAAGACCTTTGACAACGGGGTGGTGGCGCTGAGAGATTTTTCTATAAGGATCGAGCGCCGCGAAGTCGTGGTGGTCATTGGTCCGTCGGGAGCAGGGAAGTCAACGTTTTTACGCTGTCTGAACGGTCTTGAAGAATGCGATAGCGGCCTGATTACAATCGATGGGATCCCTCTGGATCATCACAGGAAGAATCGTCTCGAAATTCGAAAAGAAGTCGGAATGGTCTTTCAGGCATTCAATCTCTTTCCCCACATGACGGTGAAAGAAAACATCAACCTGGCGCAGAAGCTGGTACGGAAAAAATCGTTTCAAGACGCCTTGGACATGACGATGGGCCTGCTGGAAAAGGTCGGCATACGTGAAAAGGCCGACAGCTATCCCGCTCAACTCAGCGGTGGACAGCAGCAGCGGGTCGCAATCGCTCGAGCGCTTGCGATGATGCCGAAAATTATGCTCTTTGATGAAGCCACCAGCGCCCTTGACCCCGAAATGATTGGTGAAGTGCTGGAAGTGATGAAATCGCTGGCGCGGGAAGGCATGACAATGGTGGTGGTGACGCACGAAATGGGCTTTGCGCGGGAAGTCGGAGATCGGATTGTCCTCATGGAAAACGGCAAATTGATTGAAGAAAATCATGCGGATCACTTCTTTCGCTCACCGAAAGAAACGCGTACACAAGCCTTTCTCAAACAGATTCTCTGAACAGTCGTCATGCGGGCGCACAAGCCTGCAGATAAAGGGAGGTGACGGCTTATTCGATAGATCCAGTTATCAGCATTTTTTCTGAAAAGAATCACATCTTAAAGAATGGAAGTTTTACGTAAGATACCTGAAGGAGGAAAGAATGAAAAAATCTATCCTGATGCCGGGAGTGTTTATGGCAATGCTGATCCTGAGTCTTAGTGCAGGCGTTTTTGCGCAGGATATCAGACAACAGTTGGTTCGGGAAAGTACGCTGGAACAGATTTTACAGCGAGGCGTGTTGAAGGTTGGGATGTCGACGTTCGTTCCCTGGGCAATGAAAGCAAAAGACGGTGAATTCGTCGGATTTGAAGTCGATGTGGCGCGTCGACTGGCTGCTGACATGGGGGTCGAAGTGGAATTTGTGCCTACAAAATGGTCGGGGATAATCCCGGCGCTGTTGACAGGCAAGTTTGACGTGATCATCGGCGGTATGGGAATTCGACCGGACCGTAACATTAAAGTGAATTTTTCGATTCCGTATGATTACAGCGGTATGTCGATTGTCGCAGACAAAGAAAAAGCAGCAGGCTTTCGCTCGATAGATGATTTTAACAGAGCCGAGGTGGCGATTGCTGCCAGAACCGGCACTACAGCGGCGGCATCAGTGAAAAAATATCTGCCTGAAGCAAAGCTCAAACTCTTCGATAATGAGGCTCAAACCATTCAGGAATTATTGAATGGCCGGGTGCATGCTGTCGTGGCTTCAGCGCCTTTCCCCGCCTCTCAGGCGATCAAGTACGCCGATCGACTTTTCCTCCCGTTGGAAGAAACGTTTACCAGAGAGCCGATTGGTTTTGCCCTGCGCAAAGGAGATGTCGATACTCTCAACTATTTCGATAACTGGATCCGCGTCGTGGATTCGGAAGGCTGGCTTAAAGAGCGTCATACGTACTGGTTTCGGACGGAAGACTGGAAAGATCTGGTGGAATAAGAACCTTGTCATGCCCTCGGGCAGTGTTAAGCTGCCTGACGGCTCCTGCTCATGTTGAGAAAACAAACGATTCGCATTAGGCCTCTTGATGCAGTACTTTTAGTCATGCTGGCAGGAGCATGCGTTTATATCGGCTATCGCATAACACTTGAGATGCATTATAAATGGAACTGGGGGGTGATTCCGCAATATCTGTTTCGTTACGATGCAGAGGGAAAACGTTGGGTGCCCAATCTGATCGTGCAGGGCTTTTTGACGACGATCCGGCTCAGTCTCTGGTCTACGCTTTTTGCCATCCTTTTGGGGACTGTTGCCGGGATTTTCAGACTAAGTAAGAGTCTGTTTAAGCGTATGCTGGGCAGAACCTATGTGGAATTGATTCGTAATACTCCGCCGCTTGTGCTGATTTTCATATTCTATTTCTTTCTCGGAGATCAGATTATGACCTTTCTGCGTGTCGATGAGTTGGTACGTGGAAGTTCTGCAAGCACTCAGCAAATTCTGACGATTCTGTGTGCTCCTCCCTCACAAGTCTCGGTATTTTTATCAGCCGTGTTAACGCTCGCATTGTACGAAGGGGCGTATATGACCGAGATTATCCGGGCTGGCATTCAGTCGATCGAAAAGGAACAATGGGAAGCCTCATATGCACTTGGACTTTCATGGTGGCAGCAAATGCGTTATGTGGTTTTACCGCAGGCAATCCAACGAATTTTGCCAGCTTTGGCCGGGCAATTTATTTCAGCTATCAAGGATTCCGCGATTGTCTCGGCGATTTCAATTCAAGAACTCACGTTTCAGGGACTGGAACTCATGGCTACGACGTATCTGACCTTTGAGGTCTGGATCACGATAGGTCTGCTCTATTTTCTTTTCACTGGAAGCTGTTCGCTGGTCGTTCGACGTCTTGAGATCTCTTTGCAGCGGCGCATGAGCTAGGGTGAAGCGCGTTGCACAGAGTGGTGGAATATTTTTTCTGATGGATGGGCGCGACCTATTCTGCACCCAGTATGAGCGCGGTCTGACGCTGATTATACATAACGCAGAGTTCACCGGCGAGTGCAACGAGTCCGGTGAAACGATTTGTTAAATGTTTTATATTTTACTAAGAAGGCTATAAGTCTATAGGCATAGATGGTCAAATGAGCCTAATGCATAAGTGTTATAGAGCATGCTATGTCAAAACACTTTCGGCCTTATTAGTAATTGAAGCCGATTAAGAGATTGTATTTAGTTTGATTTTATATAAACAATATCTTTAAACTGATTGATGTCTTCTTGTGTTGCAAAAGCTTTTTTCGGGATAACACAAAGACCTTTAGGGCCAAAAGATAGTTCAATTCTTTCGTCATCGTCTGAAAGTTGGACAAGATCTTCAGTATCAAATAAAATGCCGATGTTCAAGTATCTACACTCTACTTTGTTATCTGTAATTTTGTATGTAATTATAATAGGAATTTTTTCTTTCAATTCTCTTCCTGAATGTTTTTTAATCTGCTTTCTGACACTATCTGGGTATACAAAATAGTATCCTATACCGCTGGCCAATACGGATAACAGAATAAGCCATGAAGGAAAAGGGGTCAACAAAATGTTTAATCAAAACAGAAAATACACCGCCATTTATTGCTGCCCACAAACACCGGTAAAATCTATTTCTTGTGTAAGTGCTGCTTCGTACGAATTGCCTAATATAGGCCTCGGCTATGTCATCAAGTGTTGCTTCGTATTGGATATTCATATGTTACTTGTATCATTCGATAATTTATATTTGTTACATTTAACAGCTTTGATCGACGTGTAGAATCCTGATTTAAGAATGCTCATGTAACAGCGTTTCGATATGCGCGTAGGCAACCTCGCTTGACCAGTCTGCTCCCCCCACCAGTTTTCCGGCAAGTCTTCCTTGGCGATCGAGTAAAAACACTGCTGGAATTTGCCGAACGTTATACTGATCAGTGACGTGGTGGTTACTGTCGATCAGCACCGGAAAGGTCATGGCAAATTCTTCCGCAAAAGGCTTGACCACTTTTAAGCCTTGCTCGTCGCCTGCAATGCCGATCACGATCAGCCCTTCATCTTTATAACGCTGATAGAGCGCTTCAAGTGATGGCATCTCTTTGCGACAGGGCGGACACCAGGTCTGGAAAAAATTCAGGAGAAGCACAGCCCCTCGTAATTCTTTTGTCTCAACGATCTGATTGGCTACATCTCTTAAGCTGAAATCGATCCCTTCCGTCTGCCGAAGCTCTTCCGTAAGTATCTCTATCGCCGGTGCCGGCAGTGGACCGGTTTTCCGACGCTCCGACAGATACACAACAAGCACGAAAATAAGGAGAAACACTGCGATTTTTTTAGGCGTCATAGCGTTCAGTCCCAAGCGTGGAATATGATGAATCATATGTGAACTGCGTACAGTTCATCTACAGATAGATTCTGACTATGATGACGCAGTATCTTTTGTCAAATGGAAATTGTTAAATCCCGGAAAAAAATTTTATGTTTAGTGTTGACATTCTTTTCTCTCTACAGGAGGCGTATTCCATGATAATTGCGCGTTCGGAGAAAAAATCTGTTGAGGAAATGCTGTGATAGCGGTGCCTTGTATTGAGATGTTGACGATGTGGCGACGATGATCTCAGCGTGAAAAAGCTGCCGATGGCTTCGATTATTTTACATACAGGGCGGGAAAAATCTTTACAGCGTCGTCATCCCTGGATTTTTTCAGGAGCCGTGAAAAAACTTCATGGCCAGGCAAGAGCCGGCGAAACCGTTGACGTGCTGTCTGCTCAGGGGGGATGGCTTGCCTCGGCAGCCTATTCGCCTCAGTCCCAGATTCTCGCCCGCGTCTGGTCTTTTAATCGGGATGAGCAGATTAACGAGACGTTTTTCCGTGCGCGCCTCAGCCGCTCGATACAAGTCCGTCGACAGCTCACTTTCAACGGATCTACGGCGTATCGTCTGGTTCACGGAGAATCCGATTTTTTACCGGGGCTCGTTGTCGACCGCTATGGTGACTTTCTTGTCTGTCAATTTTTAAGCAGCGGTATGGAATATTGGAAACAGACGATCGTCGAACAATTGGCGGACTTATGGCCTCATTCGGGCATGTATGAACGCTCTGACAGCGATGTCCGGAAAAAAGAAGGGCTGCCTGTTGCCTGTGGTGTGCTCGCAGGAAAAGCCTCTCCGGAACTGTTGGAGATTTGTGAGGGAGAACTGCGTTTTTGGGTCAATATTCAGCAGGGGCACAAAACTGGATTTTATCTCGATCAGCGTGAAAATCGGGCCTGCCTGAAACAGTATGTCGGGAATGCAGACGTTTTGAACTGTTTTGCCTATACCGGGGGGTTTGGTGTGTATGCGCTGAAATACGGTGCACGGCATGTCACTCAGGTCGAATCCTCAGCAGAGGCGCTTGCACTGGCTCGGAGAAATGTCGAACTGAACAGCCTGGACGTGTCGAAAGTCGAATTCTGCCGGGATGATGTCTTTAAGCGCTTGCGACACTACCGCGATGTCGGGCGCCGATTTGATGTCATCATTTTGGACCCTCCCAAGTTTGCCGAGTCCAAAAGTCGTCTTAATAAAGCGAGTCGGGGCTATAAGGACATCAATTGGCTGGCGTTCAGACTGTTGCGACCCGGAGGGCTGCTCTTTACATTTTCCTGTTCCGGCTTGATGACCGCGGACCTGTTTCAGAAAATTGTCGCTGATGCCGCGCTTGATGCCGGATGTGACGCTCAGATCGTGCGGCGGCTTTCGCAGGCCGCCGATCATCCTGTTGCGCTTAGTGTTCCGGAGGGAGACTATCTCAAGGGGCTTGTCTGCCGAACTCTCGCCTGCCGGGACGATTGAGCCGGTAACATTGTGAGGGAAGGTGAAGCCGTATCCTTTCCCGCTCTGTCCTTTCTCGTGTGCAGTGCAGGAAATGTCAGTCCGATCTTCAGGAAAGGTTTTGTTATGTATGCGTTGACAAATGTCCATGAAATTTTTACCAAAAACGGACTTTTAGCAAACACTCTGCCTTATTACGAGCATCGCCAGGGGCAGGTCGACATGAGCCGGGCTGTTGCCGAAGCGTTTCGCCGCAAGCAGCACTTGATTGTCGAAGCCGGTACTGGTGTCGGCAAAACATTGGCATATTTGATTCCTGCCTTGTTCAGCGGCAATAAAACCATTATCTCCACCGGAACCAAAAATCTGCAAGAGCAGCTCTTTTTCAAAGATATCCCGTACTTGAGAAAACATGTTCATAAAGATTTTCAAGCCACATACATGAAAGGGCGGACGAATTATGTATGCCTGAAGCGCCTGAATAGTTTTCGCCAGCAAGCCCTGTTTCATGACAGCAAAGAAGTCGATATCTTTGAACGGATTCAGAAATGGGTCAAGCAGACACGATCCGGGGATCGCTCTGAATTGCGGGAGATTCCGGATAATTATGGACCATGGCGTGATGTATGTTGTACACGGGAAACCTGCACCAGCGTCCAATGCGAATTCTACGATCGCTGCTTTTTGTTCAAAATGAAGCAAGAGGCCAAGGAGGCGGATGTGATCATTGTGAATCACCATCTGTTTTTTGCTGATCTTGCTATACGGGGTTTAGGCTTGGGAGAAGTCATCCCGGAATATGAGGCCGTTGTTTTTGATGAGGCTCATCTGCTGGAAAACATTGCGACGTCCTATTTCAGCGTCAGCGTGAACAGCTATCAGGCAGAGGAGATGACGCAAAACGTGCTGCGGGAAATGGCTGATGCCAAACTCCCGACTGATACTGTTGTGAAGACTCTGACCGCTTTACAGCAGACCTCACAGCAATTCTTCCGCTGTTTCGAGAATGAGTCCAGCCGCTATCGCCTGCGTGATGAGTACATCACCACACAGGTGAAAAAGCTTGCTCCGAATTTTGCGAATATGCTCACGCAGTTGACCTCACAAATCCGGGGAATGAAAGAGGCGACCGAAGAATTGAAATTTTTGGCTGACCGGGTGGAGGAACTACACAGCAGCCTGGAATTGATTTTAAATCGCAGCGAACCCGGTTTTGTCTACTGGTGCGAGATGCAGGGGCGCGGGGTCTTTCTGCATGCCTCGCCGATTGATATTGCCGAAGATATGCGGCGCAATATTTTCCTTCAGATCCCTCGGGTTGTCTTGACATCTGCAACATTATCGACCGGGAATAGTTTTGATTTTGTTAAAGAGCGCCTGGGCTTGGCACAGCCGGTGGAATTGATCGTAGGCTCGCCTTTTGATTATGAACGACAAGCGGTTCTCTATCTGCCGAAATGGATGCCAGAACCGAACAGCCGTGATTTTGCAGCCTCGGTAGCCTCAGAGGTCGAAAGGCTCTTGCGCAAATCCAACGGACGGGCTTTTATCCTGTTTACCAGTTACAAAAACATGGAGGATGTGTATCAGCGACTGAAGAAGAAGCTGCCCTATACACTGCTGAAACAAGGACAAAAAGGGCGTAATGCGCTCTTGGAAGAGTTCAGGCGCGATGTGCAGTCCGTGCTTTTTGCCACAAGCAGTTTTTGGCAGGGAGTTGATGTGCAGGGCGAGGCCCTGAGCTGTGTGATTATTGATAAACTGCCTTTTGCCTCGCCCGGCGAGCCTATTGTTGAGGCCCGCATTGAGCATCTTCGGCAGCGTAACGAAAATCCCTTTATGAGCTATCAGGTCCCGTCGGCGGTGATCGCCTTAAAACAAGGGCTTGGACGCTTGATACGCAGTAAGCGGGACAAAGGCATCCTCTGTATTCTCGACAGTCGGCTCTTGACAAAACAATATGGCAGAATTTTTTTGGAGAGTCTGCCGAGGTTTTCGATTGTACGTGATGTGGAGGATATCGTGTCTGGACGATTTGACGTTGATGAGTCATCGCTCGATGCGGACGCTCGTGGAGCGCTCATGCCGAAAACGCCGAGCAGTGTGCAACAAGATGCCGGCCGTCCAGGCTCAGAGTGGGAACGCGCTCTGGAAGGTAAGGAACGTTCGAAAGCGCAGCAGTATTCAGTGACTGATGTGTTTGGGGAAGGTGAGCTGCTCTCTCATCCCTCTTTCGGAATCGGCGTCGTCACGAAGCTGCATGCCGACAATAAAATGGAAGTGTTGTTTAAGTCTGGCTATAAAACGCTGGTGCATGACCAGGTGATGTGAACGCGGAGCATTCTTTGTGCTCTGGTGTATCTCGTGGTTGAGAGGAGTGAAGCATGATCACAGGAACAGTCACAACAGTGTATGGCCCCGATATCAATACGGATGATATTATTCCGGCCTTGTTCTTGCAGCAAAGTACGGATCGGGGATATTTCAAGGATTACGCCTTTGAGAAGTTTGATCCCGACTTTCGCGAGCGCTGCAGGCAGACCACCACGAATATTGTGGTGGCCGGAGCGAATTTTGGCTGCGGTTCAAGCCGTGAGCAAGCGGTGTATGCGATAAAAGACAACGATGTTGTCTGTGTTATCGCGCAATCGTACCCGGATATTTTTTACAGAAATTCTTTGAGTAACGGCCTGGTGCTGATTACGGTTCCCGATGTCTCGAGTTTCAGCATGGGCGATTCGCTCAAGATCGACTTGGCTGCCAGGACGATCGAGAATCTGACTCAGGAGACTGTCATCGGCTTTGATATGAACCCCGACGATAGTTCGACATTTCAACAAGGCGGCACAATCGGCCGCGTACGTGCACATGTGGAAGAAATCTTATCACAAGCGTGAAAAACGCATAAAGTGATGGAGTGCTGTTTCGATATTCCCTCACTTGACGAGGCCACGTAATATTATGGGACAAACAATAGTAGAAAAAATTATCTCCCGGCAAGTCGGCTGCGACGTGTATGCCGGGGAGAAGATCGAACGTCTGCCAATTACGAAACTCTTTTTTAACGATGTCATCGGTCCGCCGGCCATCAAAGGCTTTTTGGAAAATTTTTCAGACCTCTTTAAAAAATACGGCAAGCCCTCACAAGTCTGGGATCCGAGGCGGCTTTTCTTTATCCCCGATCATTCCGTGCCGGCGTTTTCGGTGTCAGTGGCCGAAGGAATCGATCTGATGGAAACGTTTTCACGAGAACGAGGCATACAAGTGTATAAGGAGGGCGACGGCATCGAACATGTTGTCCTGATGGAAGATGGTCAGATTGTCCCCTGGGATATTGTGCTGGGAACTGATTCCCACACAGATACGAACGGCGCGATGGGGGCCTTGGCCTTCGGGGTTGGCACGACTGATGGTTTTTATGCAATGGCGACTGGTCATCTGTATGACTTTGTCGTGCCGGAGTCGATCCGTTTTGAACTCGTCGGCAGCCTGGCAAAAGGTGTTTATTCCAAAGATATTATCCTGCATATTATCGGGAAGATGGGGGCCGGCGGATGCTCGAAACGCGTGGCAGAGTTCACAGGAGAAGGTCTGCGCAGCCTCAATATGGATGCCCGTACGACAATTTGCAATATGGCCGTTGAAATGAGTGCTCGTAGCGGTATTATGGCCTGTGATGAGATCATTGCTGAGTATCTGCAAGATCGCGCGCAATGGCCGGTCGAGCCGATCGACAGCGACCCGGATGCGAATTATGCCGACAGCATGACGATCGATCTGTCGACGCTGGAACCCTGTGTCGCCTTTCCGCATAAGCCCGCAAATGTGACAACCGTCAATAATGTTCAAACCATGATCGAGCAAAGTCAGAAAGTCGATTCGCCCGACTTCTGCGCAGTGGAGGATGACAGGATCACCGACGCGTTTCTGGGAGCCTGCACCAATGGACGTTATGAAGATTTGAAAGCCGGCGCTGAAGTGTTGCAGGGCCGTAACGTCCATCCCGATGTCAACCTGATCGTGATTCCCGCCAGCCGCAAAGTGTATGAGCGGGCAATGGACGAGGGAATCTTGCAGGTCTTCGTCAAGGCCGGCGCTAACGTTGAATCGTCAAACTGCGGCCCGTGTTTCGGCAGTCATATGGGGGTTATCTCACGCGATGCCCGTATGATCAGTTCCAGTAACCGGAATTATAAAGGGCGCATGGGATCGGGGGATGGGAGAATCTTTCTGGCGAGCCCAGCGACTGTGATCGCCAGCGCGATCGAAGGCAAAATAGCCGATCCAAGAAAATTTTTATAGAGAGTTACGTCACTGTCCGGCGCTAAGGCTTGACCTCCCAGCCGCGTTCATCAGAACCCAGCTTGTGTGTCCCCCATTACTCTTTGAGAGCGCTGTTGCCTTCGTTTTTGGGAGTGACTGGGCGCGCTTGGAAGATCAAGCTGCCGTTTTGATGCTTCAAAAGTAGCTTTCCGTTAGAGATACTGAAGGCTGTGACCGTCTGCAGATCGGCTAAAAAGCGCTGTTCTTGTTTCATGATGGCTGGAGGACAAGCCTTTCTGGTGCTGACCGGTGGTCCGACTTTCAGCCTCCCTGCCCCGTGAGCCGTCAGAGCTGCCGAATATCGATTGCAGCCGGATTTTCCACTGATTTTTCCGTCGTCGAAATGTACGTTGATTTCTGTACCCTTTACCAGATCCCTGACAGGATCCAGGCGGGTTAAGTGCCACTCCACGCCTTTAAGACTGGAGATCGACAAGGGGCCACGCTCTTCGGAGGCACTTTCTCTCAGGCCAAATTGATAGACGTTGCGGAAAATTTTCCCATCCTCAAGCAGATCGATCAGGACATGCTCATTATCAATCGCAATCGATTTAATATTGATTTGCTTCCCCAGAAACAGAGTCGTAAAATTGACCGGAACCTGCTCTTTGTTCAGCATGACGGCTACATAGCTCAAGGTCGCGGTTTCGCCGAACTCTTTCAGCAGAACAACCGCAGCGTCATCCTGACCGTCGTCGTTTAGATCGCCGAAGGCCATGAGGGCATCCACCAGGCTTACGATCGGGCGCGACGGGCTGTCTTTGACGATCGGCTCACCTTCATAGCGCCCGTCGTGTAATGACACAGGCTTGTCGAAAATTCCGTGATAGACAGCATTTTTCAAAGCATCCGGTGAAAAAGCATGGGCCGGAAAAAATGGAACCAGGCATGATAACAACACTGAAAGTAAAACAATTTTTCTCATCGTGTTCTCCCTCTATGGGTCTATTCAAAGAAAGTAAGAAATGTGACGACGACGCTTTTGCTGTTGAGGCTGCACGCATAACAGCGTGTTAGAAAAAAGTCAAGTGAGATTCCTTTGGAAAAAGGATTTGTCTCTGCGCTGCAGATGATCTCAGTGTTTTATGGAAATTTCACTCTGAGGAACAGCGTGAATGGTCTGAAACTGTGACACCGTGACCAGCCCCGGCGGAGCACCTTTCGGTTTTTTGAGATGTTTCCTGGCCGTATACATCACATCAGCTTTCCCGGAACAGCGGAGCTTGCTGTAATACAGGGCCAGCGAAGCGGCTTCCTGCAGTGTCTGTCCGGGAATAGCCATTTTTCGCCTGCGATTGAGAATCAACACGTGTGAGCCGGGAGCACGATGAGCATGCAGCCAGATGTCGTCAGGCCGGGCGTATTTTTGAGTGAGCAAATCGTTTTCGCGGCTGCTGCGCCCGACATACACCTCGAAACCATCGGACGACATAAAACGCCGGAAGGGTTTCGCCGGCTCCTTTGGCTTCGGCGGCAGCATGTTTTTTTGAGGCTTGTTAAGAGCGTGTTTGTCTTGCGCCTCTTTTTTGAGACGACGGAGTTCCGTCAGACTGTTTGCATCCTCCACAAAAAACTGTAATTCTTCCAGATATGCGATCTCCTGTTCAGCATCTGCAAGACGCTGTTCCGCGATCACCTGGCCTTGTTTCAGTTTATTGTACCGTTTAAAGCAGTGTTGGGCATTTTGCGAAGGATTGAGTCTGGGGTTAAGTTCAATCTCGATTTCCGCGTGCTCTGGATGATAATAATCGATAATGCGGGCGCGTGACATCCCTTTTTTCAAGCGATAGATGTTCGCCGCGATCAACTCTCCCTGTTGTTTGTAGTCCTGGGCATGCGCAATGTGCTTTTGCTGCTCTTGCAAATGCTCCTGTTTTTTTCGTAACTTTGCCAGACGCTGTTTGAGAGGACTGAGGAGCGAGCTGCGCAGTGAGTCTGAGCGTTGTTGCTCTGCCTGGCTGCTATAATAGGCTTCGGCGGCAGCACTCATCGATTCAAACGTGAGAATCTTGATATTCTTTTTTTGAGAAAATTGCTCCAGTGGAAAGGCCGAAACTGCCAGGGCTTTTTCCTGCAGCGAATTCACATGTTGCAGGACGATGCAAGGCCGGTATGCCTCAGAACACAGCATGTCGCGGATGGCTTCGAGACGTTCCCAGCAGTTTTTTGAGCCTTGTCCTGCAATGTCTTTAGCCAGCAGCGGACTCAAACCCTGAATCCGCTGCAGCAGGACGTTCCAGAGTTGAAGCCCTGGATTCTGTGCGGCTTCTTCGTGGAATTGGCGTACAATTTTCAGAAAATCGCTTTCAGCGAGTGTGCTGAGATCGAGCTTTTTTTGCTGCGGAGGTGCAACATAAACCGCGCCGGGAGCGATGCGGCGATAGGAACTCTGAGCTGCGGTGACGTGGCGCAGGCTTTCCAGAATTTTGTGGGTCGCTTGCTGCAGCAGAATCAGATTGCTGTGGCGTCCCATAATTTCCAGAATGAGCTGGAAAGTGAGATCGCTGCCGTCGATATCTTTCTTGACCAGGTCGATGCTCAGGATACGTTCCAGCGGCGCTTTGGTGATCGATCGAATCTTAGCGCCTTTGATGTGATGCAAGAGGAATTTTCCAAATGTCGAAACTTGAGCATCCGGCTTCTTGCGGGTCAGATACACGTATTGAAAGCGGGCGTCTACTGAGACTGCCAGGCAGATTTCCCGCTGCTGGCACCAGAGCACGAAGAGCAGTGAAAACTCATCAGTCTGGAAAATATTGTTGATCCACGAGGGGCAAATCTGCGCTTGCAGTTCCTTGCAGACGGCATTCAAAACAAAAGTATCCATATCAGCGACCTGTCGTCATACAGTAGTGTGGCATACAGCCTTTATTCATTGAATCCTTGTCGCTTCTGATAATCCCTGCAGTCAAGCTTTTTCTCCTGTCAGCGCCCTTCTTGTCATAATTTCTTGACAATTTTCGCGGAAGGCTCCTTTTCAAACAGTGAATAGAGGAATTTTCGACGACCTGCATAACTTAAAGGTTACAGACCTATGAAACGTATTTGTGTGTTTTGCGGTTCAAGTTCGGGCAAGAAGCCGGAGTATCTCCGAACGGCTCGCGCACTGGCTGACGTATTTCTGGAAAAAGGGATCGATCTGGTCTATGGCGGCGGCAATGTTGGTATGATGGGAGAGATCGCACGTATGATGATGGACAACGGCGGTGAGGTCATCGGCGTCATGCCTAAATTTCTGGCCGATAAAGAAGTGGGTTTCGAAAATGTTACACAATTCCATGTGGTGGATTCGATGCATGAACGCAAAGCCATGATGGCAGAATTCTCAGATGCCTTTATCGCCCTGCCCGGCGGACTGGGGACGCTCGAAGAAATTTTTGAGGTTTTTACCTGGGCACAACTTGGCATTCATGAAAAAGCTTGCGGCTTTCTGAACGTCTGCGGCTATTACGATCTGCTCCTCAGTTTTATTGACTACGCCATCGCAGAAGGCTTTATCAAATCTGACTATCGCAGGATTGTGATGGTTGAGGAAAGCCCTGCCAGACTGCTTCGAGCATTTGAGAATCATCGTCCGATACACGTCGATAAGGCCCGCTGGGCGCTCGCATTGAAACAACGCGCCGCGTCTTTTTGAGACAAGGCATTTTTCTTAGCGGCGTTGGACATCCTGCTGTCAATAATGTCGGTCCACAATCGCGCAAAGCTCTGCATGTACGCCCGGAAGACCGGCGATAATCATCCGGTCTTCGAAGATATTGTAAGGTTTTTGTCGCAAGGTGGAATACGGGCAGCCAGTTTCAGAAAGCATCAGCAAGCCGGCGGCGAGATCGTAGGGTTGAAGATCCGCTTCCCAGAAGCCTTGTAGATATCCGGCAGCAATGTAAGCAAAGTCGAGGGCGGCGCTCCCTGTGCGGCGGATGCCGCGAGAGGCTCGTAAGACGTCTTGTGCGCACGAAAAAAAGTTCTCAAACAGGTCCTGGGATCGATAGGGAAATCCGGTCGAAATCAGGGATTGTGACAAGTGGTGTTCTGTTTGTCGTGGCAGCATGTTTTGATCGTGCCACGCTCCCTGACTTCGGACTGCCGTGAAAAATTCGGCGCTTGTCGGACGATATATCACCCCAAGCTGCGGCTGTCCTTGTTTGACGAGCGCGACAGAAATCGTAAACTGATCAAAGCCGCTCAGATAGTTTGTCGTTCCGTCCAGCGGGTCAACAAGCCATTCTAATGCATAATTTCTTTGTCGCTGGCCTTCTTCTCCATAAAAACCGGCCTCGTGGCAAATGTCGTGCAGCCCGTTTTTCAGCATTTCCTCGGATTCAATATCGATTCGGGAAACATATTCTTTTGCTTTTTTTTCTTCTCCCAATCCAGGAGCATACGCGCGAAAGTGCTTGAGTTGAAAGGCTCCGACCTGTCGGCAAATTTTTTGGATTGCTGTAATGATCTCCCATTTGTTCTGCTGCATACGTCCCTCAATCGTGATAGTTTTCCTGTAGAATCCGGCTGACATTTCGAGCCGCTGGAATCGTTTTCAAAATTATGTCGAAACAGCTCCCGGGAGCCGACTGACAATCAGCATATTCTGTAAGGTGCTGTGCCATGATCGACGCATGGCATCTATGCAAGATGCTCTATGATTGACTCCTGTAAATTTCCGGGAAGCCAAGTTGATTCCATCAGTTCTGTCAAGGAATATTCACCCTGAGCGTTAGGATTCCCCCTAATTCCCCATTTTTCCTCACTCTTCCCTGAAGTCGTGATCTCAAAGAAGGCTCGTCGAAGAGTTCCTGGAAAATTAACATACATAAATATTAAAACTGCTGAAATTTTTTCACCTGTAAATACAACAAGTTATGCGATTATTGCGATGATGTCTTTCATGAAAATCTCGATACACTCAATCCTGGCAGAGAGCTTGCGAATAAAGAAAGACAGGTGACACACGAAATACGAAATATTCTGTACTGAAAGATTGGAGGATAGATCTCATGGCTACACAAATTATCGCTGTACAGCATCCGTTTCATACGCTTCAGGCGCCGGCTCACTCTATTCAGAAGCGCAAACAGTTTAGCATCGCAGAGTTGGAGGGCATGACAGATAATGAATTGATCGACTTAACTCTTGAGGGCAGAGACAGCGCTTTCGAAATTCTGGTTACACGCCATCAGCGTCAAATGTATGCCCTGGCCTTTAAAATGGTCAGAAATCATGAAGACGCATCGGATATCGCGCAGGATGTGTTTTTGAAAGCCTATGAGGTCCTCGGCTCTTTTCAGAAAAAATCAAGTTTTCATACCTGGCTATATCGCATTACGGCGAACTTCTGTATCAACCATCTGCGGCGCAACAAGTCGAAATGTCACGTGGAACTGGAGAGTTACCATGCCGTTGAGCAGGCAGCCATGCTTGAAGAACTCGACAAGCAGGAGGTCAGGGATGTCTTGAACGCTGCGATTCAGCGCTTACCTGAAAAACAGCAGAAAACCGTCTTCTTACGTATTTACCAAGAGTTGCCGTATAAAGAAATCTCTGAGATTCTGGGCTGCTCGGTCGGAACGGTGAAAGCGAACTATTTTCATGCGGTCAAGAATCTGAGGCGCTATATGAAAAGCACGGTCATTGCACATGCATCATAAAATCGATCCAGGCGGACGACACTGTGTTTCATAAAGGTTCTCAGCGTGTTGAACACGGTCGGGCCTGGCCTTCTTCCCCGCTTTCAATGAGTTACAGTCATTTTCAGTGTCATTCATCACCCGTTAACATCTCATCATTACACGCTTGATGCAGCTTATCGACAAGAGCGTGTTCAGAAGTTCGTCCTGCAGTGCAGTGGACGTTCAAGCCTTACCGGCCTGCTGAGAAGAATCTGTCGGCCAGGGTGGGAAAGGAGCTGTCACTGCGTATCCGGTGCATTATGGAAAATCAGCGCATGACGATGTAAGTAGAGATACTTTTCAGACAAGGCAAATTTGATCAATTCACCCAAGCGTCGGGCATGCTCGAAATAGAGGAAATGCCCGCGCTGATCTTGTTTGCTTAAAAGCTTGAGCAGACCCTCGCGAGGGATCGCTGCCATGTCGTCATACGCTTGGATTTTCTCAAGTTTAAAGATCGCCGAGCAGGCTGTTCTGATCTGATTCGATGCCAGCAGACCGGCACGATCTCCTGTATAAACGGCATGACGGACAAAATCAACGATCTCCTGATTCCATGTGGAAGCCTCTGGAAGCTCTTCTCTCGTGGGTTTGGGATGGGTGGATGACTTCTGGCCCGGGCTTTTGATGAAAAAATCCAGTAAGTTCTGTATGTTGGAGCGTTTACATTTCTTATAGAGCTTTTTCAGTCCGGACGCAGCCAGATGTGAGGGAAATTTCCCAAGAAAGCCTCCGTCCGGCAGAGATTGCAGTGCAGCTAAAAAACCGTTAAAGGATGCCATTCCAAGACTCTTCCATAATTCTGTCCTGGTAAGAAGCAGATAGTCGGATTTGATGTATTCAGCTTTTGAGGCGATCAGAAAGACCAATTCGTCCTGGGAAAAATATCGGTCATTGTCCTTGTTCAGGTGTTCACTCCCAATAAAAATGAAGGGACGTGTGGCATTTCTGAGCGAGAGCCCAATCTTCCCCCGTGAAATAAAGCAGTTAGGAACATCGATATCAAAAAATTCTGAAAGCTGGGCGATCATCCGGAAAATTTCAGGATAATTCGTTTCTGTGACTTGTTCGCAGTACTCTTCGATTCCTTGTCCGTTCTCTTCTGAAAGAACAAGACCCATCAACCAATCGTGCAGTTTCCGAAACGTTTTCTGCTCGTCGGAATCCAGGAACATATTCTGGTCGTCGTCAAGAATTTTTCGATATCCAGCGGGGAGCATTTCACGTGGACCTGCATTTCTCTGAGCGCTTTCCTTCCCTGTTCCGACAGTTGCGCGATAACTTTGAGGCGCCAGGAGCTGATACACTTGTAAAAAGGTTGGAATATGGAGCGGCAGCTGACAGGCTTTCTCCGGACATGAGCTGTACAATTGCTGGTAAGCCATCCAGAACAGTCGGTAGGCTTCAAGATAAAAAGGGGCGTGTCGGAGTAATTCGATATAAGCCGAGACCGCATGATTCAGCTCGTTCAGTGCGTATTTGTAGATTGCAGCAAGGTCGATGTACGCTTTTACCAGATCGGGATCCGTTGAAAAGCATTTCATCTCCGAAAGTTCCCAATTGGTGAAACGGTTTTTCGTCCCGCTGCGAAGTTCGATGAATTTATGATAGTGCTCCAGGGCGAGTTCATATTCCTGTGTGGCGTTGTAGATTTCCCCTGACTTCAGAAAATAGAGGTCAAATTCCGGGTTTTCGCGGAGGAGCTGCTGATAAATTTTGAGACAGTTGTCCCAATCGCGCCGCTCTTCACACGCAGCAGCAAAATACAGGAGTAATTCGGTATGGTCTGGAAACGAGTGCTGCAGTTCATCAAGAAACACGGGTAACTCAGCGTATTCAAGCGCCTCATCAAGAAGGCTCAGGGCATCGTCACGCCGATCTTGCTGCGAGAGAACGGAGAGAAGCATCAAATACGCCTTGGTGCCGGGGAGTTTTTTGAGAGACGTCCTGAGGAGAGCAGCAGCCTGAAAAAGTTCATGATCTCGTAAGGCTTTTTCAGTCAGATAGAGATATTTCTCATGTTCCGGTAACGGGAAAAGTTGGGCTGCTTCTTGAAAATAGCTGCGTTTCCCTTGCCAGAATCCTGAAGAGAGCGAATGTTCAGCGATCTTGAATGAATCAATGCCAAAGCTGTTTTGATATTCCACCACAGCACTTTGATCGAAGCCGTCATAGTAGCTCTGTCCATCCGAGGCGACCGAGAGGAGGAGAATCCGTGTCCCTGTGACAACAGACCAAATCAAGGATTTTTCTTCCTTGCCGGACTCCAGTTGAAAGGTATGACTGGAGTTGAGTCGAAAAAGGACAAAAATTGTTTCCTCCGAAGCTAAAAGCGTCTTGATCGCCTGAACGATTGCTGTTGGGATATTCTCCTCGATACATGCCAGAGGAGCCACAGGCAGGCTCATGCCGTTACGCTCAGAATCTGCATTCAGAGGACGATTCTGTGTATTGGAGTGGCCTCGATCGCCATTTTCACGTTGTTCTGTCCTCATGTGTTTTCGTCACCCCAAAAATACGATCGCTGCGATTACACATACAAAACTTGTTCACGCGCACAACGCCACCACGAAGACATGGGATTCGTGATTGCTGTCCGCAGAGCTGAAACCCGCCCGTGAGGGCAGTCTCTCAAGAGCGCAACAATGTGGCATTGCTGCGTCTTTTTCTGTCTATACACTCACAGGTCTCCTGTCAGCATTCCAGCTTAGCCAGGTCGGAAAATCGCGTTTTTACTGATGGGTAGAGCGATGTATAAAAATGATAATACTCTTCATACCTCAGAATGTGTTCAGGAATCGGATCGACGACTTCGCCGTACGTGACCGTCTGCCGGCAAGCTTCTTCAAAAGAGGTAAAAAGTCCTGTCCCGATTCCCGCCAGCATCGCCGCCCCTGTTGCCGATTTTTCAGGTGTCTTCACCGTCGCAAGCGGCAGCCCGAGTACATCAGCCTGAATTTGTCTCCATAACGGACTTTGTGCCCCTCCGCCGGCAGCAATAATACGTTCCGGACGGACGTTCAGGCCCTTAAACAGCTCCAGGCAGTCTCGCATCGCAAAAACCACGCCTTCCATAATCGCCCGAATCAGATGAGCGCGCGTATGTCTGACTGTCATGCCGAAGAGCACGCCCCGCGCGAAACTATCCATGTGCGGCGTACGTTCTCCGGCAAGATAGGGCAAAAATACCACTCCTTCAGATCCCGGCGCTACGGTCGCGGCTTCAGATGTCATATCATCGTAAGAAAGGACGTCAGCGCCTTTTAAAATATTCCGAAACCATTTGAAATTGAGTCCACCAGCCAGAATCGCCCCGAGCAAATGCCACTTGTCGGGAAGACAATGCGGGTAAGTATGCATGCGCAATTCCGGGTCCACCACAACGGAGTCGATTGTCGTAAACAGTGTGCCCCCGGTCCCGATCGCCAGCATGACAGGGCCTTCTTCGATGGCGCCGCTCGCCAGAGCACCCATGGTCTGATCGTTTCCGCCGTTGACAAGTGGAGTCCCGGGGGCCAGTCCGCTTTCAGCGGCAGCTGCGTGACTGACTCTGCCGATGATCTCCTGTGAAGCTCGCACAGCTGGGAAGAGTTCAGACGAAATGCCCAGCTGATCACAGAGCGTCGTCGACCATGTTCGTGCCCGAACATCGTAGAGAGAAGTGCCACCCGCATCGCTGGGATCACTGACACGTTCTCCGCTTAAACGAAATTTGACATAATCTTTGGGGAGCAGAAGCGTGTCGATCTGGGCGTAGTGCTCAGCTTCATGGGCTTTCATCCACAACAGTGTGGCGGCCATAAAGCCTGAGTCGACCGGGTTACAGACGGTCTTGTATAACCCGTCTTTTCCGAGTGTGTCATAAATTTTCCGGCATTCGGCTGTGCTGCGCTGATCTGCCCAGATAATCGCCGGACGAATGCTCCGGCCGGCAGCATCCAGGAAGACCGGACCGTGCATCTGTCCAGAAAAGCCGATGGCCTGAATCGTCTGAGGAGCGACAGAAGAGGAGCGAAGCACCTGAGCGATGGCGCTCTTTGCCGCGTCCCACCACATTTCCGGGTCCTGCTCGGCCCATCCGGGTTGTGGCGTGTCAAAGTCATACGCCTGTTGACCAACCGCGACAACGTCTCCGTTCTCACTCAATAAGACAGTTTTGGTGCTGGATGTTCCAACATCAATTCCTAATACGTAGCGCATGGGCCTCCTTTGACAGAAAGCTCCTGGATCGTCAAATCCACCAGCTTCCCATTGAGTTGGATCCGCAATTATTCAGGGTCTTTCGACAGTGTTCAATGCTCAAAACACATTAAATACAGAAGCGGATTCGTGTCAAAAGGAAAGTGACGGATATTTTCTCTTTCCTGAAACCTTTCTGTTGACAAAGCTCTTCAAAACTGCTGCACAGGGGTGAAAGGAGAGACGAAGGACATAGTGGAGCGCTTGAGACGCGGAGTCATCAGTAAGCCGAGAGATCGGCTGTACTTTTCGCTCCATGCTTCCAGAATTTTGACAGCAAACGCAGCTGCAGTAAGTCAAGAAGGTCGGACATTAGTTGACAGATGGAATATCTAAATTTTTTAGCCTTAGAGGTCACTCTATGAAAAAAAATGTCATTGTCGCTCAATCAGGAGGGCCGTCTCCGGTCATTAATGCTTCTCTTCAGGGAGTGCTCGAAGCTTGTCTGGACTATCCGGAACGGCTTGGGAGTGTTTATGCCGGCTGGCACGGCATTGAAGGTGTGCTCCAGGAAGAACTGATCGATATGACGCAGCAGGATCGTCATGAAATCGCTTTGCTGCGTCATACCCCCGCAGCCGGGGCTATCGGTACCTGCCGTTACAAATTGAAAGATGAGCAAAGCGAAGATTATGGCCGTATTCTTGAGGTGATGCAGGCTCATAATGTGGGCTACTTTTTTTACATCGGCGGGAATGACTCGATGGATACTGCTGCAAAGGTCTCGAAGCTGGCCAGGGAGAAGGGGTTCGAACTGATCGTTACTGGTGTGCCAAAAACCATTGACAATGACATTGGCGACGACACATTTACGCTGATCGATCATACGCCGGGTTATGGCAGCGCTGCCCGCTACTGGGCTTCAATTGTACAAAACACGAACGAGGAAAACCGGGGAATGAGTGTTTCTGAACCGGTTGCTGTCTTGCAGGCGATGGGGCGAAGTTCGGGGTACATTCCTGCGGCGTCCCGCCTGGCTGACCCGAATCGCGACATGCCTCTGCAACTCTATATGGCTGAAAGCGATCATAATCTTGAGTCGCTGGCGGAGAACGTCAACCGCCAGCTCGAACGGGACGGACGTTGCCTTGTGGTCGTCAGTGAAGGTTTTGATGTCGGCGCTCTGGGCGAAGCCCGCGATGGATTCGGACATATTGAATATGGCGCCAGCCGTAGTACGGTGGCACAAATCGTGGTCAATTATTTAAATGATGTCGGGCTCAAGGCTCGCGGCCAGGCCACCGGTCAAGTGCCCGGAGTCTTGCAGCGCTCAACTTCGATTTATGCGTCACAGGTCGATATTGATGAAGCTTATCAGATTGGCCGGAATGCGGTTGAGATCGGCATGAATGACGGCAGCGATTGGATGGCGACGATTCTGCGGGATTGGACCAGCGAGACCTATGCGCCCTATTACGCAAAAGTCGAACTGGAGAACGTTGCCAACAGCGTCAGGCAGCTGCCGGCCCGCTGGCTCAGTAAAGATGGTCTGGATGTCAGCGATGAGTTCATCCGCTACGCCGGGCCACTTATTGGTGATAGCTGGCCTGAGATCACCATTGAAAACGGCTTGCAGCGTTTTGCCCGCCTGCGCATGACATGTATCGATAAGAAACTGCCAGCATATATTCCACAGCGTTTCCGAACGGCATAAGTTCAGAAGCAGTCGGCTGAAGTCCTCAAGCTGGAATGGACTTCAGCTTTTTTCCACAGTAAGGTCGTTTTCAGGGAGAGTGAAGCCGTACAACTCGCCGTATTTTGTTTGAAGGTAGTCGATGTAGGCTTGTGGATCGATTTGCGTGCCGGTGACGCGCCGCACAAGTTCTGCTGGAGGAAATTTGCTGCCGTGAATGTGGATCTTGTCCCGAAGCCAGTGCAGGATCCGGCTGAATTCGCCGCGAGCAATCTGTTCGTCACAATCTGGTATGTCCCTGCGCAGACATGCATTGAATTGCAACGACAAGACGTTCCCCAGAGTATAGGTTGGAAAATAGCCGAAAAGCCCGGCCGACCAGTGCACATCCTGCAATACGCCGAGTGCGTCATTCGGCGGTGTGATCCCGAGATAGGTCTCCATTTTATGATTCCAGAGCTGCGGCAGTTCCTTCACCCCAACAGCGCCGGATATCAGGGCCGTCTCCAGCTCAAAACGTATGAAAATGTGTAAATTGTAGGTCAGCTCATCCGCTTCGACCCGGATGTAATCAGGCCGCACCACATTGACTGCCTGATAGATCTGCTCGACAGTCGCTCCTTCAAGTTGTTTCGGGAACATTGTCTGGAGGCGGGGGAAAAAGCAGGTCCAAAAAGGACGGCTGCGGCCGATCACGTTTTCCCAGAAACGGGACTGAGATTCATGAACCGCCATTGAAGCGCCTTCGCAGAGCAGTGTTCGAGAGAGCGCAAGTGGGAGACCCTGCTCGTAAAGGGCGTGCCCACCTTCATGAACGCTTGAGAAAAATGCTGAGGCAAACATATTCGGATTGAGACGAGTCGTGATACGGACATCGTGAGGTGAAAAGCTGACTGTGAAGGGATGTGCCGCTGTATCCTGGCGGCCTCGGTCAAAATCGTAACCGATCTGTTTCAGCACTTCAATCCCGAAATCCCATTGAACTTCGCGGTCATAGGCTTGGTTCAGCACGTCGTCACAAAGGGCGTCCGGCCTTTGTGCGATTTCCTGAATCATCGGAAGCACGGCATGCTTTAAGCGATGAAAAATGTTTTCGACGTCTCTGGTTGTCATCTCTGGTTCGTAGAGATCGAGTAAAGCGTCGTAGATATGCTCTGTGTACCCGAGCTGTTCGGCCTTTTGGCGTAACAGTTCGATCAGCTCTGACAAAATTCCTCTGAATTGCGAAAAATCTTTCTCTTCCCGCGCTTTTTCCCAGGCATTATGAGCCAGAGCAGTTTTTCGGGCCAGCGTCGCGATCAGGGCTGGCGAGATCTTAGAGGCTTTTTCATATTCTCGTGTCGCGAGCCGAATCAGACAGGCCGTGTCACTGTCAGGCGCTTCACTTTGTAGCAAAGGGTGTAAGTTCTCCAGGAGCTGTCCGACTTCTTCGCTCACAAAGGTATGATGGGCAAGCTGTTCGAGTGTGGCAAGCTGCATGGCACGGGCCTCAACCCCGGCCGGCGGCATATACGTCTGCTGATCCCATTGCAGGATTGCTGCAGCTTTTTGTAAATCGTTGACTTTTCCTAAGATCGTTGTAAGCTGCTCGAATTGCTCTTTCATAAAAAATGTTCCTGAAAAATACACACACCACGTGAAAAGCGTCTGGAATACATCATCTCTTCATGTGTCTGGCGCGTATCGTCATAACAGTTGAACTCACGATATTTGGTGCTGGCTTCGTCCTCCAAACTTATCGTGGATCAACTTATTGATCGTATCTTTTCTGTGGCAGGCCACCTGATGGGACTCGTCCCCACCAAAGAAGTCAAGCGGCGGTTCTTCCTGCCGGCAATGGTCGATGACAAATGGGCAGCGGGGATGAAAACGGCAGCCTGACGGCGGATCGATCGGACTGGGGACGTCGCCGGTCAAGACGATCCGTTCTCGCTTATGTTCGACATCAGGAGTCGGAATGGCCGAAAGCAGCGCGTGAGTATACGGATGCACCGGTCGATCGAAAATTTCTGTTGATGCGGCGGTTTCAACAATTTTTCCCAGATACATGACGGCAATGCGGTGGCTGATATATTTCACCACCAGAAGATGATGGGTCACAAAAAGATACGTTAAATTGAACTGTTCCTGCAGGCCTTTCAAAAGATTCAAGATCTGGGCTTGTACAGACACATCAAGGGCTGAGGTGGGTTCGTCCATCACAATAAAATCAGGATCAGTAGCAATCGCCCGTGCAACAGCAATTCGCTGGCGCTGTCCGCCTGAAAATTCGTGAGGATAGCGCAAAAGGTGATCCTTATTCAGACCGGCCGTGTTGAGCAATTCGATAATGCGGTCCTCAAGATCACGGGCGCTCATCTTGTGATAGAGTTTAATCGGTTCGGCAATGATATGCTTGATCAACATACGTGGATCCAGGGAAGACGTCGGATCCTGAAACACCATTTGCAATTCTTTACGGATGCCGCGCTGCTTCATCTCAGCAGGCTTCATTTGCGCAATATCCACCCGTTCCGTTGTACCGTTATGATGATAATTGTAAAAGATACTCCCGTCAGTGGAGTCGTGCAGGCGAACAATCGCTTTGCCAGTTGTGGTTTTGCCACAGCCTGATTCACCCACAAGGCCTAAGCATTCTCCGCGATAAATATCCAGATTAATGCCGTCAACCGCTTTGACTGAGTTGACCGGACGGCGCATGATCCCACCCAGGATCGGGTAATGCTTTTTCAGGTGCTTTAGTTCAAGTAATTTTTCCATGTGCGCTGTTCTTCTCAAGTTATTGGTGCAAATAGCACGACACAAAGTGATTGTCGGCGACTTCAGTGGAGGCCGGGAATTCTGTTTTGCAAATCGGCATAGCCTTTGGGCAGCGAGGATGAAAACGGCAGCCGGATGGCGGATGCACCAGGTTCGGCACAGTGCCTTCGATGCTTGCCAGCGCACCCTCTTGCGAAATTTTTGGCACGGCATGCAGCAACGCAGCCGTATAAGGGTGTTTTGGATTGTTGAAGAGTTCCTGAACATCAGCGACTTCGCAGAGGTTCCCGGCATACATGACCCCCACTCGATCGCAGGTTTCGGCGACGACCCCAAGATCATGTGTAATGAAAAGCACTGATGAGATATATTTTTCTTTGAGTTCTTTAATCAGCTCGATGATCTGGGCTTGAATCGTGACATCGAGATTAGAAGTCGGTTCGTCGGCGATCAGAAGCGTAGGGTTACAGGCGAGCGCTATCGCAATAACAATACGCTGCTTCATGCCGCCGCTGATTTCGTGGGGATAGCGTGTGACAACCTGTTCGGCATTGGCAATACCAAGCTTGCTGATAATGTCTGTCGAACGCCGGGTCGCCTCACTGAATAAGGGTTGTTCCCATCGTTTGAGCAGTGGAATCTTTCGGAGGATTTTTACCAGCAAATCATCCTTGTTCGCAGCCTGTCGTTTGAAGATCGCTAATTGGAATCGTTTCAGCGCTGATGCGTCAGCGTTGACCTGGTCCTGGAGTTCGGCAAGCACCGTCTCCCGCATTTCATCACTCTGGTGAATCAGAAAACTCTCGGAAATCTGTTCGTTAATTGAGAGGATCGGGTTCAGGGCCGAGTTTGGCTCCTGAAAAATCATGGAAATCTGATTCCCCCGTAATTCTTCCATGCGGGTTTCGGTCTCTTGTAAGAGATCGATCCCGGATTCGCAATCGGCGTCATTGAAATACACGATCACTTTGCCGCTTTCAATTTTTCCCGGCTCTTGAATGATGCGCATAATCGAGCGCACAGTGACGCTTTTGCCACAACCGCTTTCTCCCACCAGCCCGAAGGTCGAGCCGTGATCAACCACGATACTCACGCCGTTCAAGGCCTTGACCACACCTTCATAGGTATAAAAATTGGCCCGTAAATCTTGTGTTTCAAGCAATTTTCCCATAGTGTTTAGCGTCTCCGTTGTCGGGGATCGAATGCGTCGCGCAAGGCGTCGCCGATCAGGTTCCAGGCCAGCACAAACAAGACAATCGCCATGCCCGGGAAAAAGACGGTGAACCAGTAGGCAAAGGGATTATCGGGTGAACCGAGAATATAATTACGTGCCAGCGCCACCATCTGGCCCCAGTCGGCATATCCCGGGGGCGCACCGAGTCCGATGAAACTGAGAAAGGCCGCTGTAATGACCATTGAACCAATGTCCATTGAGGCGACGATCAGCACCGGATAAATCGCATTGGGGAAGATATGTTTGACCATGATCTTCAGATTGGAGACCCCCATTGTCCTGGCAGCCTGAATAAAATCGCGTTCACGGAGGGTGAGAATTTCCGCCCGGAATAAACGCACATAGAGCCGCCACACAACCAGCGCCAGCGCGATCATGATTTTATCGAGTCCCCGTCCCCATGACACGACGATCGCCATCGCTAATACCAGCATCGGAATGGAGTACATAATATCGACAAAGCGCATGATGATTTCATCGATCCATCCGCCGAAATAACCAGCAAGCAGTCCTAGCGTAATACCGATCAATAAAGCGATTCCAATCACAAATATTCCGATTTTGAAGGCTGTTCTGGTCCCCCAGATAATACCGTAATAAATGTCATACTGACCACTGGTCGTACCGAAGCGATGTCCGGCGCTTAACGTATGTTTCCTGATCAGTTCTCGATATTCGTCGGCGGCTTGTTCGCCGATGCTGTCCCGCAAGGCGCTTAAGAAGTCTTCTTCCGATGTAAAGCGTCGGTCTTTTAGGTCGCGTTTCAGGGCCTTATACAAGTCCGGCGGGAATGTGTACTCTTTGTCTCTCTTGATGTTCAGCAAGCGCTTTGTGGTGAAATGATAACTCTGACCACTCGGCGCTTTGGGCGTCGGGTCGAAACCGTCGTGCGGCATCAGATACGGATCTGTGGATCCTTTGGGAGGCGGAGCAAGGATCGGTGCTGTGACAGCGATAAAGACAAATACCGCCATCAGGGAAAAACCGATGATCGCCGCTGGGTTCCGAAATATCCGGCTTAATGTAAACTGTAGTTCTCGAAGACGAGGATCTTGAACGTTGACCATATTCCTATGTTGTAGAGGGTTAATAACGGCAAAAGTTTTTCAGGAACACCGCCGCGCTTTCAACCCGGCTGTTGGCTCCCTCTTGCCATTTCTAGCTCAATCGTATTCGCGGATCGATCAGGGCATAAAGAATGTCGACCAGCAGGTTGGCGATCACATAGATGAAGCCGACAAATAGGCAGACTGCAAGCAGGGCGGGTACGTCCAGTTGAATCGCGGAATTTGCGAGCCACCAGCCCATCCCCTGGCGGTTAAACACGTATTCTACCGAAATGCTGCCCGTCATCAGACCAGCGATCAAGACGCCGGAGACGGTCATGACCGGAATGAGGGCGTTTTTTCTGGCGTGCTTCAGATAGATGGTCTTCTTGTCAGCCCCTTTGGCTTTGGCAGTGATGATATAATCTTGCGATAAGGCTTCGATCATGCCAGAACGCATGACTCGCACCAATAAGGCAAAGATGACGATGACATTGGTAAGGATCGGCAGAATCAGCCGCCGAAATGCGTCCAGCGTAATCCAGAGTTTCCCGTTCAGGATCCCATCGATCGTGTACATGCCTGTATAGCGTGTGAAGCTATCGGGATGATCGAGGATATACATATTGACGTTATCACCAATGATTCCAGGGGGAAACCAGTTGAATCGTCCGTAGAAGACCATCAGGAGAATCAGGCTGAAGAGAAAAGTCGGGAGCGACCAGCCGATAATGGAAATAATGCGCGAGCTGTGATCGATCCAGGTATCCCGGTGTACTCCGGCTTGGGTGCCGAACCAGATCCCCGCCAGCACAATGAGCGGTGCACAATAGAGATTGAGTTCGACAGTGATCGGCAGATAGCGCAGAAAGGCATCAAGCACCGTGCTGCTTGCCACCAGTGACCAGCCAAAATTCCCGTGGGAGATTTCTTTAATCCAACGACCGTATTGCACGATAAAAGGATCGTTCAAGCCAAATTTCTCAACGATTTTTTCAATATCCCGGGCTGATTGAGGGCTTCTGATAAACGCGGCCGCGCGACGCTCAGGACTGAACGTCATTAACAGGCTGAAGATCAGAATTGTGACTCCAAAAAGGACAAACACTAAAAAAATGAGGCGTCGTATGATAAAATGTAGCATAATATTTCAGCACCTTTCTTGGCGCAGGGGGCATAAGACAAAACGTTATCAACGCGGCGGGGCAAGATCTGCCCCGCCGTTTGAACATAGATGCGCTTATTTCTCTTCTTTCGACAGTCTCCACAACCATTCCGAGGCATCGGCATCCTGCGGATTCGGCACAAATCCCTGGACCCAATCACGATAATGGCGGATATCGATGTTCTGATAAATGCAGAGTCCGATGGCTTCTTCGTACCACATCTGCTGGAGTTTTTCGTAAATTTCAGCACGTTTGGAAGCTTCGGTGGTCGCAATTCCTTCTTTTAGCAGTTTGTCGACTTCCGGGTTCACATAGGCCATATATTTTCCGTACGGCCCTTCACTGTGCATATAGGTGTACAGGAAGTTATGCGGGTCGGCGTAGTCAGCGCCCCAGCCGATAATGTAAATCGGATACTGGAAGTTTTTATACTTCACCAGATAGTCTTTCCATTCGACATTGGCGACTTCAATGTTGAATTTCGGATTCAACGACATGATGTTCTCTGCCAGCATCAAGGCCGCTTTTTCCCGTTTCTCATTCCCGCTGTTATGGGTAATGGTCATTTTGAAGCCTTTTTCCCAGACCTGACCGTCCCAGGCTTTTTTCAGGTATTCAGCCGACTTCTCCAGATCGAATTCGTAAATTGGCACCTCAATCGCATATGGCAGCCCCGGCACATTCGGGTTGGTGGGGACGGTTTCGATATTTTGCAGCACGTCCTCTGTGTACAGCTCACGATCAAAGGCATGTAAAAAGGCTTTACGCACGTTGACGTCCGAAAAGAAATCTGGCGGAATGCCTTCGCCGTCCAGCTTTCCGCTGCCGATGCTGGTGTTCTGGTTTGGATCGACTTTCTGGCAGAAGAGTGCTGCGGCGACTCCAAGCTGAGGCACTTTGTAGGTTTTAATTCCCTCAATCCCCTGCATTTCCGGAACGTAGGTCGCGTCCACCGAAACATAATCTGCATCGCCGTTGATGAGCATTAATTTTCTCGTATTCCACTCCTCAACATACTTGAAAATTGCAGTTTTTAAGGCTGGTTTTGGTCCCCAGTAGCCATCGAAACGCTCGAACACAAACTGTTTTGAAGGCTCCCAGGATTTCAGCATATACGGACCGGTCCCGTTCATCAGCTTTTGAAGCGGTTCGTGCAGGAATTCCGGGTTATTATGTTTCGCTGCGTCTTCCAGGGTCCCGTCCCAGCCGCCTTGCTCGATGACCCATTCTTTATCCAGGATCGAAGCCCAGGACTTGGCAAGGATGCCTAACAGCGGCGGATAGGGTTTTGGAAGATGCAGGACAACGTTGTTGCCGTCAACTTCCACGGCGTTGAGGATCGTTTCGAACAGCCCTTCTTTAATATTCCCATTTTCATCGCGGGTTGAGCCTTCACCAGTCAATGCTTCGAGCAGCATCCAGGAGGGCCCACCGTCCTGATCGACGATCATGGTGCGCTCAATGGAGTATTCCACGTCTTCTGGGGTGAGATCACCGCCAGCATGGAACTTTACTCCTTCACGGATAGGAAAGCTGTAGGTTGTTCCCTCTTCAGAGATCAAGCCATTCTCGATGCTGGGCACTTCCGTTGCTAAATCCGGCACAAACTTGTCCGTGGACGACCCGTCTCGACGGATGAGCATATCGTAGATATTTTCAAGACGCTGCGAACCGGTGGTATTGTAGTTGGTCGCAGGATCGAGGGTCGGGACAGTTCCATACGTAACCTTGATGAAGGTGTCCGGATTTTTGATGTCGGCAGATGCTGAAAGAGCTGCCGCAAGGATAAGACAGAATACTGCTGCACTTATTTTTTTCATACTATGACCTTCCTCCCTTATGATGATTTTATGAAAAACATCGTCGAATTCGCAGAATTACCACATAAAACCTAAGCTTATTGCCGGCATTTTCAGAAAAACTTTGCCTCCGGCGTCGTGAAAATACTTTTGCTTTCTCCCAACACCACCTCCCTGACCTTTAGGTCAACAATGATTGATGCCACTTTGACACCCCCTGTAAACTCAGCTCTGATTGAAAAGAAAATGTCAAGAATTAATTTTGACGTTTCGCAGTAATCCGACGTATGTAATGCGCGGAACAGCTGAGAATGCAATGTGTTCCGCGGTCTTTTTGTGACAGAGACAACAGCATCACGACAATGTATGCACGAATAAGCCGCTGCGAAGTTTTGGCTCGAACCAGGTGGATTTCGGAGGCATCACCTGGCCGGCGTCCGCCACTGCCATGACATCTTCAATGCTGGTCGGGTAAAGGACAAACGCCGCGCTCATACCAGTTCGCACACGCCGTTCCAGCTCCTGCGAACCCCGAATGCCGCCGACAAAATCGATGCGTGTATCGCTTTTGGGATCGTTGATTCCCAGAATCGGTGACAGCAGCTTCCGCTGTAAAATTTCCACGTCCAGGCGTGAAATCGGATCGCGGGCCTCATAAGACTCCGCTTTGGCCGTAAGACGATACCATTTTCCCTCAAGGAACATGCCGAAACGATGTACTTCCTCAGGATGATAAGGCCCGTGTTCACAGACCTGCACGTCGAAGGCGCTGTTCAAACGCTGTAAAAATGCCTGCGCCGACAGGCCGTGTAAATCACTGACCACCCGATTGTAACTCATAATATGAATTTGATCGTCCGGCACCAGCACTGAGAGAAAATAATTGAAGGGTTCGTTTCCGTGATATCCGGGATGTTGCTCCCGCCGCATTTGCCCTACTTTTGCTGCAGAGGCAATGCGGTGGTGTCCGTCGGCAACATAGAGCGCATCGATACGGGCAAATGCGGCAGTCAGGGTCTTGATGAGCGATCCATCATCAATCCGCCAAACCGTATGCCGAATTCCGTCATCCGACTGGAAGTCGTAAATCGGTGTATGCGTTTCTATCCAGTTGTTCACAAGCTGATCGATCTGTTCCTGCGAACGATAGGTCAGAAAGATGAGGCCGGTATTCGCATTGCAGACATCCGTATGTTTGATACGATCCTGCTCTTTATCGGGACGGGTATGTTCGTGAATTTTAATCCGCCCTTTGAGATAGTCGTCGATGGCGTTGCAAACGACCAGTCCACGCTGCTTACGGTCGTTCATGATCTCTTGGTAGATATAGAAAACATCAGTCTCTTCCTGCCGTAATTTTTCGTCTCTGATAAGCGCGTACAGATTGGCGCGAGCCTGTTCGTAAACCTGCGGCGCATGGCTGTCGATGCCAGGAGGGAAATCGATTTCGGCCTTGATAACGTGCAGGAAAGAATTTGGCTTATCTTGTGCTGCCTCACGAGCTTCGTCACTGTTTATGACGTCGTAAGGCAGAGAGGCGATTTGAGCGGCCAGTTCCGGAATCGGCCTGTAAGCTTTCAGTGGCTTGATCGTAAGCATAAGGAGGAAGAATTTCTGGAATATGAAAAGAGAAAACACTTTCTGAAATCTCTTTTCAGAGTTTGTATACAAGACGACTTATACGCCTAAAATGTCGTCGATGGTATTGAGCAGGTCATTGATATCTTCCTGGGTGTAATCGGCCATGTGCGCAATGCGGAACGTGCGCTCTTTCAAAGGGCCGTAGCCATTTGAGAGCATAAAGCCGCAGTCGCCGAGCTGTGTGTTCAGTTCCGCCACGCTGATGCCTCTCACGTTGTCGATTGCCGTGACAGTCGCGGAGAGGTATCGTTCATCTGCAAAAAGTCGAAAGTGCGTTCGGGCCCATTGACGAACCTGTTCAGCCATAGCCAGATGCCGGGCGAAACGATTCTCCATCCCTTCTTCATTGAGGATACGATTCAGTTGATAATGCAGTGCAAACATGTGAGGCAGCGACGGCGTCGAGGGGTATTGATAATTTTTTTTCGTGACATTATCATACAATTTCGATAAGTCGAGATAGCTGCCTCTGTATTTAACCTGACGAGCCGCTCTGACGGCCTTTTCCGACATTGAACAGATTGACAGTCCCGGAGGCAGGCCGATCGCTTTCTGGGTCGATGTAATACAGACATCTACTCCCAGGGCGTCGACATCGATTTTCGTACCTCCCATTGAGCTGACGGCATCCATGCACCAGACAAGACCCGGATAGGTCTTCATCACCTCGGCGATCTCCTCAACCGGGCAGGTCACACCGGTTGAGGTTTCGTTGTGGGTGATGGTCATGAGGTCGTAGTGTCCGTCGGCAAGAGTGTTATCCACTATTTCAGCTGTGATGGCCTGTCCCCAGGGCACTGAAATTTTATCGGCAGGCACGTTATTACTTTGTGCCATGGAATACCAGCGGTCTCCAAAAGCGCCCATTGAAAACACGACAGCTTTTTTTCTCGTGCATGATCGGATAGCGCCTTCCATTAAGCCGCTTCCCGATGATGTGGAAAGCAGGATTTGGTTTTCCGTATGGAACAGCTGTTTCGCCATGTCGCTGATTTCCCGCTGTAATGTTGACGCAGCTTCAGTGCGATGGCCGATCATCGGACTTGCCAGCGCCTGGAGTACATCTTCCCGAACGTCAACCGGACCTGGAATGAAAAGTTTTTTGTGCATGTCCTGTGTCTTCTTTATGCTGTAAATGATAACGGTGCTTCGCTCAAAACAAGGATGCTCTGTCTTTTAACAAACCTTCTGTACTTAATGGCACAAAAATGTCAACAAGAAACGCACAAAGTTCTTTTTTGTCGCTTCTTTTCTGGATCCTGTGTCTCCATGGCACAGGACGAAACTCTCTGAGCTCGCAGTACACTGAACACGAGGGGCCTTGTTCCCGGCAGTCATGTTCGTTGTTTTGGGCCTTACTCTGTCGTGTCTTCGGAATCTGTGCAGAGCAGAACATTGAGCATGTCCTGAAAATCGTTTTGGGAAATTCCCAGTCGCCTGGTAACGGCTTCCAGGAGCTGACGCTCCTGAGGAGCCACTTTCCCGTCTGCCACAATCGCCTGTATCAGATAGTTCAGCAGCTGTTTCCGCTCGTCCTCGTCTTGTGGAAGGTAGACATAGGCATCACCTTGCTCGAACTTTCCAAAGACATCTTCCAGCACAGCATCCGACAAATTAAGACGCCGGCACAGGCCTTTTAAAAATTCGCTTTCTTGAGGCGGCAGTTGTCCATCAGCCACCAGCATACTGACCACTGAATGTAATAGATCGATGTTTTCCATCGTGTGTTTTCTCCCTGTCTGATCGATACAAGATTTCCCTGAGCCAGTTCCGGGCGCAGGGAAGCTGCCGACAATTGAGTTATGTCCGTTGAAATTCTTCAGCAACTTTGCTTTGCAGCTCCTTCGAGCTCAAGTAGTCGTATGCGGTGAGTGCGAGCAGTTTTGCGGCGTTCAACATTGCGTTCTGGCCGCGCGGGGTCATGGTCGCATCCGCCAGTGCTTTTGAATGCCCAGGAACGTTGTTATCCACGATTGCCAGATAGGGATGAATCGCTGGAATCCGCCGACTCAGATTACCTAGATCAGTTGACCCCATCTTGCCTGACTCCTCTTGTTCTGCCTCCAGGCCAAATGTCTCCATGTACGTTTGAAATATTTTTTCCAGCTCACGGCTGCGCTTCCTCGGCTCATAGCGTAATGGATATTCAGTGATTCTGAGCTCAGTCCCGGTCGCCAGCGCTGCTGCTTCGGCACAGTGACACACCTTCCTGTACACGTCTTCAAGATAATCAAGATTCAATGCGCGTACATAAAATTGGGCGGAAGTATAATCCGGAATGACGTTAGGCACGTCGCCGCCCTTCAGAATGACGCCATGCACCCGGGCGTCATCTTTCAGCTGTTGACGCAGCAGGCCAATATTGCAAAATAGGGCAATGAGGGCATCAAGCGCATTCAGGCCCTCTTCAGGCTCTGCGGCAGCATGAGCGGTCTTCCCGAAGAATTCAACGTCGAATTTGATGCGTCCCAGGGACTCGCTGCCGACTAAATTCCTGGAACCGGGATGGAACATCATGGCAGCATCAATTTTATCGAAGACACCGGCGTTAATCAGTATGACTTTTCCGCCGCCGCCTTCTTCTGCAGGCGTACCGATGATCGTCATGCTCCCATCGATCGCATCAAGATGGCGACTGAGTGCCACGCCGGCACCGATACTTGCGGCGGCAATGAGATTGTGTCCGCAGCCGTGACCGATGTTTGGCAGAGCATCATACTCTGCCAAAAATGCAAGCGCAGGTCGTGTTTCTTTTCCAGGACGTTTAGCATAAAATGCTGTTTCCAGATCTCCGACTCCGTATTCGACCTCAAAACCTTGACCTTCGAGGTACGTTCCGAGGGTGGCACTTGTCTGGTATTCTTCAAAAGCGACTTCTGGGTTGTCGTATAATGTTTTGCTGAGTGTGTATAAGTCTTCTGCAAGTTCGTCAAGCTCTCGCAGAATGTCTTGTTTCACCTTTTCCATGGTTTGTATTGCTCCATAAAGGGGTAAAGGAGACAGAGAACAACGTCGATACAGGAGATTCTTTGCGCTCTTTCATGTCGTGTTACCCTCGTGTGAAACATCTACGTTGCAGGGGTTTGCAGGCTCTGCTCCATTATGCTGTCTTGTTACGCTCGCTGAAATATTCGATAGAGCAATCCGCCTTGAAGTTCAATGGCGCCTCATAAGCGCACATTTCATGGCAGCAATAGCAGCGGCGTCCATAATCGACAGGCGCGGCGCAACGTAATTCGACAAGTCAAAGCACATACTCGCAAAATGTTTCCGTTCGGATAACTTTGCATGATAGCCGGGTTTTGTCAAGCCCGGGATGATCTCAAAGCTGTTTTTGACGGCGCCTGTCATGAAAAAACTATTGCAAAAAATCGCCTCTTTTCTGTAGATAGTTGATCAGTGTTCCAGAAGATGTTTGTCCCTGGCTGTTAAAAAAAAAGGCTTCAGCAAAATGCCTGTCTATCATCTGACAGAAGAGTATATTTTTCCAGCGCCTCATTTGTCTGAAGAGAACGGCTTGCTGGCGATCGGCGGCGATTTGTCGCTGGAGCGGCTGCTGGCAGCATATTCTTCCGGAATTTTCCCTTGGTATGAGCACGGGACTCCGGTTTTATGGTGGTCGCCGGACCCGCGACTCGTGCTCTATCCCGATGAATTTTATGTGTCAAGGAGTTTGCGGAAGATCATACGGCAGCAGGCCTTTCGAGTCACACTCGACCGGGCCTTTGAGCAGGTGATCCGTGCCTGCGCCGACATTCAGCGTCCCGGGCAGAGGGGAACCTGGCTTGTGGACGAGATGATTCGCGCCTATACAGTACTTCACGATGCCGGCTTTGCTCATTCTGTCGAAGCGTGGCATGGGGGGCGGCTGGCCGGCGGACTCTATGGTGTGTCGCTGGGACGCTGTTTTTTCGGAGAATCGATGTTTGCCCACGCAAGCAATGCGTCAAAAGTCGCTCTGTACTATCTCACACAATATCTCAAAAAGCGGCACGTTGAGTTTATAGACTGCCAGGTGAGGACAGCGCATCTTGTCAGTCTGGGAGCGCGGGAGGTGACGCGAAGCCGATTTTTAACGGAACTCAAGCGCGCGTTGCACTCTCCTTCGCTTCGCGGAAAGTGGACGCTCGAACACGCAGAAGACTTCACGTGATAGCCGAATCCCCGCCAACATTTTCATGCAGATCAAGTGGCAGGCAGTGATACGCCTTCTGCAATAAATTTTTTTGACTGCTGAAGGTCAATTGCTTGAGGGCATCGGAAAAGGAAAGCCACTTGTGTCCCGCAATTTCGGGCAAGATATACTGCACCTCATCCGATAAGGCCCGAGCCAGAAAAAAGACCACTGTTTTGACGACATTGCTTTTAACATAATACTGAATTTCCTTGCGGAAATCTTCCAGTATCTCGATTGTCAGCCCGGTTTCTTCATAGATTTCACGATGAGTCGTTTGTTTTTCAGTCTCTCCGCATTCGACGTGTCCCTTGGGGAAACCCCAATGGCGGCCCTTACGCTGTTCAACAATTAAAAATTCATAGCCCTGTGCTTTCTGCCGGAAAATAATCGCCCCGCACGATTTTTCATGTTTCATGACTTTGCTTCACGTTTTGTGATTTGACATTATAGCAACGAATATATAAGCTTTTGACTATCAGGGCAGAAAAAAATTGTCAATGAAAAAGGCGGAAGTTTTAGGAAGTCGTGCTGTGAGTATGAAAAAATCATCTGGATGTGATTCGGCTCAGGAGAGCGTCGCGCAGTTCCCAGGACGGGATGCCGGAATATCGGGGGGCACTGCTGTGGCGACGCAGAGCGTCGCCACAGGACTGGTCAAGCGTTCCCTCACTTCGTGTGAGAAAAGGAGCAGGACGCTTTTAACAAGAACTCACGCTTTGCCGGCAGAACCGAGCACCTCGATTAATTTGTGGCGTACAAGTTCTTTCACTGCGCTGCGGCCTGGCCCAAGATATTTTCTTGGATCGAATTCTGCCGGGCTTTTGGTGAAGACTTCGCGGATGGTGGCGGTCATGACAAGGCGTAAATCCGTATCGATATTGATCTTACAGACAGCAGATTTTGCAGCTTCCCTCAGCATAGGCTCCGGCACACCCTGAGCGCCAGGCAGTGCTCCGCCGTATTCGTTGCATTTGGCAACATACTCCTGGGGAACTGAGGAGGACCCGTGCAGCACGATCGGAAAGCCCGGAATCATTTTTTCAATACGATGCAGACGATCGAAGTCGAGTTTTGGCTCGCCTTTGAACTTAAATGCGCCGTGGCTGGTTCCAATCGCAATTGCCAGGGAATCGACGCTGGTCTTTTCGACAAACTCAGCAACTTCTTCTGGATTGGTGAACACAGCGTCTTGCTCAGAGACGTTCACAGCATCTTCGATGCCCGCCAGTTTGCCGAGTTCAGCTTCAACAACCACTCCTTTGTCATGGGCATATTCCACCACCTGTTTTGTGATGTCGATATTTTTTTCAAACGCGTACTTTGAGGCGTCGATCATGACCGAGCTGAAACCGTCATCAACGCAGGATTTACACATCTCAAAGCTGTCACCATGATCAAGATGCAGCACGATCGGAATATCAGTTGTGGCAATGGCCGCTTCAACCAATTTCTTGAGATAGACCGGATTGGCGTATTTTCTGGCGCCTGCCGATACCTGCAGGATCAGCGGCGATTTTTCTTCATTACCGGCCTCGACGATTGCCTGAAGCAGTTCCATATTGTTGACATTGAATCCACCAATGGCGTAGCCGCCGTCATAGGCTTTTTTAAACATTTCTTTACTGGTGACTAAAGGCATGTATTGGTCCTCCCAAAAGTTAAATTCTCCACAGTAATTCTTTTTGAACATTTATTAAGGATGGTGTTGAAGCTGCTGCGAACAGCAGCGTAAAAAAAGGATGCTGTCAAGAAAAATTTATCACACCCGTCCCCTAAAAATCCTGTCTTTGCGGGCAAGCGCTTTGCTTGTGACCTTTCGGGCGGGAGAAAAATGGGGCGGCGCTTCTGTCTGAAAAACTTAAGGCATGCCAATGAATGGCGCCGATGGACATGCACAGCAGAATCATCACGGCATTATCAGCGGCCCTTATATGGGTGTTAGTACGTATATCACATATCATATATGAAATATGATGTTGTCTGTTAAGAAAAAGCAAGAATTATTTCGGCGCATCATCTGTCTCCTCGGCCTCGTCTTCTTCCCAGGCCTCTTGAATGCGCTTTGCCTGCCGACATTTCATCAGGTAGGCCGAGATGACGATCAGGCTGAGTACGAACCAGAGCAGAGCGCTGTTGCTGAGGTATTCGAAGCAGGAGTAACGCTCTGCAAGGGAGGCCTGCCAGTCGTGCTCCAGCGTCTTGAGGCTGATGCCGAACGATGCCCGCAGAGCAGTATCGGTATCCATGCCACGCTTCAGGGCTGCAATGAATTCAGGAAAGAGTTGTCGATTGCTATGATGCAGCAAAAAGGAGACAAGACTGAAACTCTGGGCATAGGCAATGCGGGCGGAGCGTTCGTCGGCAGGAAAGCTGACGGTCAGAAGACGTAATGGAATAAAGCGCTTGCGAAGTGTGACTTCGGCAATCGTTTGCTGTCTGTGTATGGTCCACTGCCGGGCATGAAGCATTGAAAAGCCTTCCGAAAGCCAGCGCGGCGCCCCGCCGCGTTCTGCCAGCGCCTGTTCCAAAATGATATGTGCTGTTTCATGCGTGAAAATCTCAAGCGGTTTTATCTGCCCGCCTTCTTTCGCTGTCACGGCCGTGCGCATAACAATACGGTTGAGCTGCGGATAGGCCAGGCCGACAGCCCATCTGGGAGCTTTTTGTGAACCCGGCTGCTGCCGTTCGAAACATTCGACATCAGGACAGAGATAGACAGCCGTCCTGCGTGTTGAACGATAGCCGATATCTTTGCTGATATGTTGATGGATGGCGTCAGATTCTTGGGAGAGCTGTTGAGCTATGCGGCGATCGACAGGCTGATAGTGGATATAAAAATGCTTTGTGATCACGTGCTCCCATGCATCGGCATGCGGCGCATAAAGAAGAAACGTAATGAGACAGATATATTTGATCTGGAAGCGCGGCAAAGAGTACAAAATCTGAAAACAGATTGCTAACACAGAGCTGGACATTTTGTAAGACCGATAAATTTAACGGGACGACAAAAAACTTAACCTGCCGTGCATGGGATGCGAGTAGCAGTGTACCCTGAACCATACTGAAATTTACCGTCAAACACAACCCACAACCCCCGTTGCTGTTGCCGGAAGCAAAGTATACCTGCTACAGATTACTCTGTATGCCATGGCTTTTTTCGACCTCGTAATTCGCCTTATATGCAACGTTTACGGGGAAGCGTATCAAATCAATCTGCTATTGCTTGTCAAAAACAGGCCGCGTTACGGGACGTTATGGGGCATTCTATGACCGAGTCGAGCTCTCATAAAATTTCCGATCCAAACGCTGTCAAGCTTTTTTTCATTTTTCTTATAATTAACAATATCCCCATCATGGAAATTATTTAAAATTTTTTCTATATCATCGAGTTTATCCATTGTCTAGCGATATGGCGTGTATTTCAAAGAGAAATAATTTATGATAAAACGTGTTCTCGTAAAGAAGGTAAACTGATTTATTAATATTTCAAAATATTACTGAAAGTAGCAATATGTTAGCATGATCCAGCAGGGACTTCCTATCACATTCCTTTTCCTTGTCAGAAAGCAAAACTTCCGATGAGATTGAGATGGTGCGGATTTTTTGAAAAATTAACAGTATATATGTCTGACTCGTCAGATGGAGAATTAAAAAATCGGCCATTCGGCTGAAATGTTATTGTGCCGAAAGCCTTAAGCCTTCTGTATCCCAATCCACGTTCCGACAAGTGTTCTGCTGGAGCTTGGTGATGTTGGACTCTTGTCAGAATCACTACAGGAGCATATACCTAACATAATGTACTTTCTGTCATCCTGAGGAGTTCTTTATATTTTGACATCCTAAGGAGTCCCCGCCTCCCCCCCGTCATCCTGAGGAGCCCGCGACGAAGGATCTCCTGCAATTGAGATTCTTCTTAAGTTCTCAGTAGTGGGAAAAACGGCCAAAAAAACTTACTCAGCAGGGAATTCCACTTCCAAAAACGACAACAATTGTTCCCTTAAATATTCACGGACAAGACCTCCAACAATCTTTCCAGGAGAAAATTGCCGCGTTCTCCCTTCATCAAACCTCATTCCTGCTTTAGAAGACATAAAATTACAGTATCCAGTTGAATATTCATTGTCATCTTTCGACTCTGTTTTTTTCACTTGACAGAACTATCGTTTATTTATAAATAAACATGATGACTTTCGGACAATACATACGATTTCGCCGTGAAAAGATTTTGCAGCGAGAACGACTTGAAATTGACTTTGGAAATTCTTATCTGGCAAGTATTGAAACTGAAGAAAGACGGCCAACAAAACCTGAAGTAATCAAACGTCTGGGGAAAGCTCTGGGCATTCTCGATCCCACTGCTCAAGAATGGATGTGGTACTATAGCATGTCAAACAAAGAACCGTATCCCTTCCCCGCTATGTACAAGAAGCCAATCGTCACGAAAGACGACCTGCCCTCAATATTCCACGACTCTGCTACGTCCCCCTCGGACGGATCGAAGCCTGTGTCTGTCGCTGCCGACCCGTCATCGCAGCACAACACGGAAATCACCCTCCAACCCAACGGCACCGAAGAGGATGTGCTGGCTATTTTGGGATCACCGGACAAAAAAATTCGCGTGCCGACCCGTTGCAAATGGATTTATGAAAAAGAAGGCTTACACATCATTTTTTCTGATAACAAAGTGATAGACATTGCATTCAAATAACTCATACATTCTCTCCAGAATTGAAGCCGGATGAGGAGCAATCTTTTCATCCGAAAAATCGTGCTTGCCTCCGGCCTGAAATGGAGAAGGTATCCAGATAGCACTTTGCTTCTTCGAGATTGACGAACAGTTTGGAGTAGGGCAGGCGCTCCAGCCACTCTTTGTGAAGGGAAATATCGTCAACAATTATGATCTCTTTGGCAAGCTTTGAGGCATAGCTGATCTCCAAGATCGAGAGCAGCTGTCTGTTGTGCAGTCCGAGAAAGTTCGCAATCAAAAGATCGCAGCTTTCGAGGGTTTTGAGTTGCTTGAAAAGTGATGAGAACTCCGGCGGGCAGCTCATCGGATCAATACAATCAATGTGCTGCTGAGTGAGAAAATCAGAAATTTCCCCACGCCAGTCTTGATGCTCTTTTCCACTTAAAAAGACTCGCATCCTCATCTTTTTCTTTGAACAGCAGGAGCCGCCCATGACTGTTTCCCGGGAAGGCTCCTTACCTTTTGGCAGAGTTAATCCTTGTCGGCGGCTGCGCTGCTGCTTGCAGAACTGCTGCTGGAGCTGCTGCTGGAGCTGCTGCTTGATTTGTCGCTTGAGCTGCTTGTCGTTGTTTTACTTGACGAACTGTCACCGGATGATGATTTTTTATAGTCGTTGACATAGAATCCTGCCCCTTTCAGGACAAAGGATGAAACCGAGATCAATTTTTTTACTGGTCCTTTGCTGCATCTTGTGCATTGCGTTAAGGGGGCGTCATGAAATTTTTGCAGGATCTCGAAGGTTTCGTTGCAGTTTTCACATTTGTACTCGTAAATCGGCATGGAATAAAGTCCTCCTTCACTATTACAGAAGATACGCGCTTGTACGCGGCTGTTTACATTAAGAACAGGCAAAATATTACCGCCCGTTTTTCCTTGTCAAGAAAAAATTGTGAGAGAGCCAGCTGAAACACACGTGTGAAAAGGGGGCGCTCGCTGTTATCTCTGGCTGTCTCGTAGCTCCTCCAGCATACTGTTCAGCAGGAATAAGGGCAGGCCGACAACATTGTTGTAGCAGCCGTGAATCCATTCAATAAAAATCGCGCCTCGTCCTTGAATCGCATAGGCCCCGGCTTTACCCATCGGCTCTCCGCTGTCGATGTAGCGTTGAATGGCTTGCGGCGAGAGCGCAGCGAGCTTCACCCTGGTACTTTCGTGCCGAACGAATGTGTTTTCCTGTCCTGAAAGCAGAGCAAGTCCGGTAATGACACGATGTTCTTTGTTGCTCAGCCTGCTAAGCATCCGAAAGGCGTCGTCTTCATGCCTCGGCTTGCCAAGTATCTGCCCGCCGTCAAGCACGATCGTGTCGGCTCCGATCACGATGGCATCAGGATGTGATCCTGCGACTTCCTGAGCTTTGCGGAGGGCAAGTGCTTCAGCAGTCTGTTCGGGAGGCAGCGTATGATCGAAATGTTCATCGGCGTGGCTGGCGATGACATCGAAAGAAAGATGGATTTGTTGGAGGAGTGCTTTCCTTCGAGGAGAAGAGGACGCAAGAATAATGCGGGGAGTTACGGTATCCATAGACGTTGTCCGACATAAATTACATCTGCGCTGGAGAGTTTGTTGATTTGGAGTAAACGTGAGAAATCGATGTCATAGCGGCCGGCAATCACTGAGAGCGTTTCTCCGGATTTGACCACATGGACTTTCGGCTCTGACGCTGCGGGCATTGGAGGGACTGCATGGAGTGACGCTGTTGTCTGGGCCTGCACCACTGCCGGACGATTGGACGTTCCAGGCTGCTGAAAATACGTGATAATGCTTTTAGCTAATGCTGCGGCAATATCGTCACGAAAATCCTTGCGTTTCAAGAGCGATGCTTCGCGCTTATTGCTCACGTAACAGGCTTCTACCAGTACGGCTGGCATATCTGCTGAACGCAGCACGACAAAATTTGCGCGCCGTAAGCCTTCTTTATGAATATTGTACGATTGCAAGCCCTGTATGGCCGTGTTTAAGGACATGCTTCCGAAGGTCAGGCTGTGTTGCAGAGAGGCTTTTGTGGAAAGGTCTGCCAGCACAAAGGTTAAGAGTGGATCGTCTTGTGTTGGCGTCGGGGTCTCCAGGCCCCCAAACAGTAAATCCGCCGCATTTTCCTTTTCCGCCAAGTTTTTAGCCGCTGCGTCGGTGGCTTTTTCTGAAAGTGTGTAGACGGAAAAACCATGGACGTGCGTGTGCTTGTTCGAATTGCTATGCAGGCTGATGAACAGATCGGCATGATAATCTTTCGCAATTTCGGTGCGCTTTGGCAAAGGCAGAAAATAATCGCCGTCGCGTGTCAGGTATGTTTTGATATGCGGCGCGTCTTTTTGCAAAATGGCCTGAATACGTTTCGCCAGATCCAGCGTAATATCTTTTTCTTTTAAACCATTACTCACCGCCCCTGGGTCCCGTCCGCCATGTCCGGGATCTAAGACCAGAATGGGATATTGCTGCTGCTGTAGTTCCTGAAGCATGGGCTGCCGTTCCTGCTGCTGCTGCACGCGGGCTGTTTTGTCAAAGAGGTTGACCACCACCCTGTCGGGCCGGCCATTGTTGCTGTGGAGGGTTTGCACTGTGGCATCGGCACTCTGCGAGAGATCGAAGACCACCTGCAAGGTGTTATTGCTTAAGGGCTGGATCCGAATCTTCTGCAAGGTAATGTCGCTGACAAAAATTGTTTGTTTGCCCAGTGCCGCCTGGCAGTTGGCGATCTCAAGCACAAAACGTTCAGGATTTGAGCGGAAATGATGGCTGGTCTCCACTTCCTGATCAAAAGACAGTATGCTTTGAATGTGATCCGGTGCAAACCAATACTGCAAATCAGTCATGGTCTTCTGCGCTGCAAAAGCTGGCAGAGCATTTAAAAGGATGCAGAGGCATCCACAAAAAAATGTCTTCATCTGGGATCTTCCTCATATAACGGTTGTGTTGCCTGGACTGTCATGAAACAACAGCGTTACAATAACGCATGAAAGTATTTGAATACTACCTTGTTTTTCAGCGAAGGTCAAGAAAAATTTTTCTTCCTTTGCACTGAAGCTCAAAAATACAGAGAACACTGCCGCATCACTGCAAACAGTGAGGCCTTTTTGATAACGCAGTGGATGTGTAGTCTTAAAAGGCGTTCTCTTGTAAGCACAGCCTGTCCTCTGCGAATTTGTCAAGATTTTATACAGGCGGGGCCCGAACATTTTGTGTCAAAGGGCCTTTTTTCTTTGACAAATGTCCCTGACACATTGTGGAATCGTGCGTGTTCCGTTTTTATCGTGTCAGAATCTTTTTTTCCTGAAGCAGGCGGTGTGGTGATGTCGCCCGAGGGAAAATTTATGAGGATTCCCCGGATTCATGTATGGAAGCATATGTCACAGTCGTCGGCGCCAGCAATCTTGATATAAGCGGAAGCGCGTTGCGATCGCTGATACCCGAAACCTCAAACCCCGGACAGGTGTCTCGTTCGGCCGGCGGAGTGGGACGCAATATTGCGCATAATTTGGCTCTGCTGGATGTGCCAGTCTATCTCTTGAGCGCTGTGGGAGATGATGCTGCCGGGCGTGAACTTTCAGAGCAGACCCGGCGGGCAGGTGTTCGACTCGAACACCTGCGTATTGTGCCCGGCGAGTGCAGCGGGACGTATCTTTCTGTGCTGGATGACAAGCGCGATCTGGCGGTCGCGGTTTCTGATATGGACATCACGCAGAAAATCGATCCGGAGTATCTGACGCAGTATGAGGATCTGTTCAAGCAGAGCTGTTTTGTGGTCTTAGAGACAAATTTGCCGCTCGAGAGTTTGCGCTATGCGGCAGGACTGTGCCGCATACACCGGATTCCTTATCTCATCGAGCCCGTGTCTGTCGAAAAATCTCAAAAACTGCTCGACATGGCCGGGCCGCTCGATACCATCAGTCCGAACCTCCCGGAACTGATCGCAGTCGCTCAAAAAATGGGAAAGGATGTGACGCTGGAAACGTTCGCTGCGACAGAGGAAGAGCTGGAAGCGCTCGTGCAATCTGTGAGAGGGAAATTTAACAGGATGCTCGTTACGCTGGGACCAAAGGGCGTCTATGCTTTTCAGAAAGATAGAGGGCAGGGACGGCTGTTTCCCGCCCTGGCTGCGCGGACACGTAATGTCAATGGAGCCGGCGATGCCTTTGTCGCCGGGTTCGTCTGCGGCTGTTTTCACAAGTTTAGTGCTGAGAGCTCGGTCAGCTTTGGCTTGGCAGCTGCTTGTTTGACGCTCCAGTCGGAACAGAGTGTGAATAATGACGTATCTTTTAAACGCTGTCAAGCGTTAGCTTCCTGCTTCGACAGTGAAAATTGCAGTTCCCCGGAAATTATCTTACGTTTTTGCGGGAGAGACGAAAGGTGAGTAAATGATGCAAAAATATCTTATATGTTCAGATGACGTCCAGCATGCGCTCGATGCCGGGTTGCCGGTTGTGGCTTTGGAATCGACTATTATCTCACATGGAATGCCGTATCCGGACAACTTGAAGACCGCGAAAGAGGTCGAGCAGATCGTCTCGGAAACAGGTGCGATGCCGGCCACTATTGCGATTATCGACGGAGATATTTGTGTCGGTCTTTCAGAAGAGCAGATGCAGTTGCTGGCCACGGAAAAACATATTGTCAAAGCCAGCCGGAGAGACCTGCCCATTGTGCTCAGTAAAAAATTGCATGCTTCCACGACCGTAGCGGCCACCATGATTTGCGCGAAACTGGCCGGCATCGACATTTTTGTCACCGGAGGCATCGGCGGGGTGCATCGTCATGCCGAAAAGACCTTTGATATTTCAGCGGATTTGCAGGAATTGGCGAAGACCGACGTGGCGGTGATCTCTGCCGGCGCCAAAGCGATCCTCGATCTGAAGCTGACAATGGAATATCTCGAAACGATGGGCGTACCGACCCTGAGCTATCAAAGCGATGAATTTCCAGCATTTTATACCAGACACAGCGGTATTCCGGCAGGCTATCGCGTGGAAAGTCCCGAGGAAATCGCCCGGATAATTCATACCAAATGGGAGCTGGGTCTGGAGGGCGGTTTGATTATCGGCAACCCGATTCCCGAAGAGGATTCTATGGATCCGGAGGAGATGCAGAAGGCTGTGGATTGCGCACTTCGAGATGCCCGCGAACAGGGTATAGAGGGAAAAGAAGTGACTCCCTTTTTATTGGACCGTATGAAAGTCCTCACCAGAGGCGAAAGTCTCGGGTCGAACATTGCCCTGATTAAAAACAATGCCCGTCTGGGCGCAGAGGTCGCGGTGGCCTTACAGTCCCTGAAAGGCTGATCGAGAAACTTACTGAGCCAAGGTCTATGCGTTGTACCGTTTGGGGCAAACTGGTCATGATGAGCTGTGATCCGATCCCTTGGCAGGCTTGAAAGCGATTGATGCTTCAGTGACATTTCGAATTTTCAGTGTATGAAGAAAGCAAAAATCCTGTATGTGAACCACGTTTCATATCTTGGAGGAGCAGAAATCGCTCTGGTGAATTTTTTGAGCAGATGCAATCGAGCGCGATACGAGCCTGTTGTTCTGGCCCCTGAAGGGGCGTTAACGCAAGAGCTTGATGCTATTGACATTCGATGCGAAGCGATTCCGGTGCTCCCGGGGCTGAATCGTTACACGGCAATGCGCGTTCTTCATCGAATGCCTCTGCTGTGGGAAAAGGCCCGGCACGAGCAGCCGGATCTGATCCATGGCAACACCAATTTCGCAGCGCTCTATTCCGGGATCTTGGGGCAGCTGCTTCAAATTCCCTCCCTGGGGCATATTCGCGATATTGAAACTCTGGGACGACTGGGACGCCCCCTGATCCGGAAAAATTCAGCGCTGATCGCGATCTCAAAGGCTGTTGAGCGCTATCTCCTTCACGAACAGATGCCGCCGGCGAAAATTCACCGTATCTATGATGGAGTCGATTTGCAAAGCTATGCGAATTCTGCTGAACTACGCAAAGAAGGATCCTCAGGCCCTGTCATTGGAATTGTTGGACAGATTGGCTCTCGCAAAGGGCACATCTTCCTGCTGGAAGCCTTACGGGATTTAGTCACGGACTTTCCGGCCCTGAAGCTCTGGATTGTCGGAGTAGAACCGGAACACAGTACTGAGCACTCGACTCAGCAATTACGCGACGCGATCATGCACTGGAAACTTCAGGATCATGTGACGTTTTGGGGCTTTCGTTCCGACATTCCCGACATGTTGAGGCAGCTTGATGTCTTAGCGCTGCCTTCATTGCAAGAGCCTTTCGGGAAAATCGTGATCGAAGCGATGGCCATAGGTACTGCCGTGGTGGCGTCGAGAGTGGGAGGTGTCCCGGAAATTGTGGAGGATCGGAAAAGCGGACTCTTAGTGCCGCCCGCCGATGCAGCGGCGCTGCGGGACGCGTTGGCGCTATTGTTGTCGGATGCTGAGTTGCGTCTGAAAATCGGGCTTGCCGGGCAGCAGCGTGTGCGCACACATTTCAGTATTCAGCGGAATGTGGCCGGCACAGAGGCTGTTTATGAAAAATTATTGCAAGCCCGAAAAACAGAGCTGAATGACCACTAACATGTGTCTCTAACATTTCGTCATTCATGACAAGCCTATTGTGAATAGAACCTCACGACATCAGATCGCTTTCTGGATCATGCTGGGCTTTGCTGCGCTCTATATCCTCTCTATGGGCGGACACGGTTACGGCGGAGTCGGAACAACGACTTACGATGTCACGCGTTCGATGGTTCTGTACGGGAGCGTAGCGATCAAAGAAGTTCCCTGGGGAAAAGTTGCCTCTGACGGATCTTTTTACGCCCAATACGGCATTGGGCATTCCCTCTATAATTTACCTTTTTATCTGATCGGACATTTCTTCGCAACGCTGTCGCCGGCGCTTGCTTCTCAATACGACCGTCTGACGATGTTCACGACCTTATTGGGGCAGCCGGCGATCTCGGCCTTGTCCTGCGCACTGTTGTTTTTATTTTGTCTGCGGCTGGGCTGCTCCTGCGATGCCTCGATTGTCTGCAGCTGTCTGTACGGACTGGGAACGCAGGCCTGGGTCTACGCTCAACTGGATTTCAGCGAGCCGATTCTGACGTTCTTTCTTGTCGCGTCGGCGTATTGGCTGCTTCGTTCGTCGGAAACGCGAACACGACAGGATCCTTGCTGCTCAGAGCACGGTCTGGGGAGCGCCTCTGCGACGACTGCGCTTGTTTTTGCCGGACTGTCGGCTGGTATCGCCATGAGCGTCAAAATTGTCGCTCTTATCGTCTTACCGTTCCTGTATCTCTTCATTGTGCTGCAAGCAAGTCGAACAGCAGTTCCCATGCGGACAAAATTATGTGCCTTCAGCGTTCCTCTGGGAATCGCAGGCTTCGGACCTGTCGGAACGTATAATCTCCTGCGTTTCGGCAGCCTTTTTGAAACAGGTTACAGCGACGAATTCACCTGCTATTATGGAGACGTGCTGAGACAGTTCGCTGAGAATCTCTGGAGCCTTGAAGGGAGCATCATTCTTTATTCACCAGTGATCCTGCTTGCGATCCCTGGCGCTGCTGTTTTTTATCGGCGTTTCAGGCAAATCGCCTTATTGCTTTTCAGTATTATCGCAAGTTTTTTTCTGTTTTATCCCTTTACGACCAATGAGCTTTACTATGGTCCCCGCTATCTGACACCGACCCTGCCGTTTTTTATGCTGATTGTCGGGGTCTGGCTCGATCGTTCATTCTCTGCCCGGGCCCCACGAAAATTTCGTCGCGCAATCATTATTTTCCTGCTGCTCCTGGGGATTTTTCAGCAGCTTGTCGGAGTTCTGGTGAATTATCACAGTTATTATTGGCGCATTCAGTACGCACTGCCGCTTGCTGATGAGGATGTTAGAAATTCGGAAGAAGGACGACGACTTCAAGCCACTCCGAATTTACCGCATCTGCTCGGACATCTTTGGCTACTGAGACAGGGATTGTACGGAATTTTTCAGAACGATGGGCTGCCGGTGGAAGGGCTTATGCTCACTGCTTCAAGCAATTCCGGAGATCGGAACGACTGGATTCCGTACTATGGTCTCGATCTGTGGTGGTGCCATCGAAAGATACTTTCACAATTCGGTCTCAGCTTTCCATTAAGTATACTGAGTGGATTAGGTGCTGTTGTCTTTGTGTCCTGTTATCAGATTTGGAAAATACGGAAAACGTCCTGCGATCGCGCTCTGTTTGAGCGATAAAAGCCACAACAATTCTTGCAGTTGTTTTCGTATAGTACTCAGCTTGATGTGTGTCGCTTAGTCATTTCGTGGCGATGAGTGCTTTTGGAGATAGCTTAAAAGCTCTTTAGGTGGAAATCGAAAATTGACTTCAGGCCATTTGCTTGGTTTCTCAGTTTTAAGCACATATTCCCGGCTGCATGTGCAGCCTGGATAAAGGGGCGGACTGAAAATGTCAGTGCCCGGCTCGTCGGGTTCCATGACCATGCCATCAAGATAAGCGCATAAGGGGCAGTGCTCTTTATCCATCGTAGCATGATAAATCACTCGCACCACCCCGCGCTTGCTCAGCATCGATTTTTTTCGAAGTGTGAATCGTTTCATTGCTTCGGCCAGAGCGTCATCCATGTCTGGCTCTGCGTTTCCAGACTTGGAATCGTTGGCTGAATCAGCCGCTGTCGGGATGCCTCCTTCCTGAATACCAGGTGGCTGAGGAATATCTGCCGTGTTGAAGAATCTCCTCGGAGGCGCTTGGGTCTGTTGTGGAGGAGTTGAGATCGTCGTCAAATCGTCAGAGTCGGAAAAGGCGTCTTCAAGCGCTTTGCGTTCACGATATTTTTTCGAGACAAGACCGCGGAGCTTTCCGTGCAGGGCAAAAGGTCCAGTCGAAGCAGAACGATGGGCCGGCTGAACGTTTTTTTCATATAGTCCCTCTGGAGACATCGGGATGTTGTCATGCTCCTGGAATGGTTCCTGCTCTGGCGTTATGCGTTGAGAATGCTGGCGTTCCTGCTGCGTATCCTCTTGAATTGTCTCAGCAGCGTCAGAGCCGGTTGAGTACTGTTCGGCAGAGTCCTTTGAGAGAATCTGCTGAATCTGGGGATCGCGCCATAAGCGATCGAAGGAGACTGTCGTGCTCAACGTGCTTCCAGACCGCGTTTCTTCAGGCTTCCGGGCCTGCTGGGGGGACGTGATTGGCTGAGTATGGCGCAGCTTCTGCAATGTGTTGTCCAAGTCTGACAGTGCGTTTTTGGCAAAATCGCGTTTGCAGTGTGGACAGATCATCGTATGCGCTTTATAGGGAGTTCCACAGCGCAGGCAGCGAGTAATGTCTTTATATCGGTTTTTGTGAAGGATGCGTTTGTCCTGACGGCCTGTATAGTCAAGCACCCGGCGGGCCGGAGCAGAGGAACTGATCTCAATGAATGCTGACGGATGAAGGCTCTCTCCTTCAGAAGACCGGAGCACGATCGCGATCTCGGAGCCTGTCGGTACGACGCCGATACGTAAGTTCTCTTCGTAGAGATACTCCCAGTCGGGATCGCATTCTGGATTGATATATGCAGGAAGAATCGCCATACCAAGCCTGAGCTTTTCCTGGGTCAGCAAGGGACAGAAGCCGCAGGCGGGAAGCTGTCGTCGAATGTTGTCGGCAATCTGTTCGCGTGCGATCACAAACAAACCGGACTCCTGATTCAGTTCGCCCTGATAAAACCAGCAGCTATGAAGCTGTTTATCGATATCAGGCTGAGCAAGTTTATGGCATCCGAAAACATTCAGGGTGAAGGGGCCGGCACCATAACAGTATTGAGGGCTTCGAGCCTTCAGCGCGCGTCTGTAACACTGGAACCATTCGCTGAAAAGCGCTTCCCGCATTCTCGTTCCGTTGACAAAGACCTTATAATCAGCACTGGTATGGAGTTCTTCATGGAAGACGGCAAAATCCTCCAGTTGTTTTGAGGAGAACTGAAGGCGGATGGCATACTGGCCTTTTTTGTGCTCGCGTGAAAGGTATATGTGATATTGACCTGTGAGCGTTTCATGCTGTGTGATCGATTTCAGGGGACACTCAATCGCAATAGACAGTTCGTGTTGCTGGTATGGCGAGAGATCGATATCAAGTGTGCTCACCGGGGAATTCTTTACAAAGCGAGGAAAGCTGCTGTGTAGACGGTCGAGAAGGTCCAGGGCTCGGGGGTGATCAGGAGCCGTATCGAGTATGATATGTAAGCGGCGGGTAATATTCTCAAAGCACTCTTGTGTCATCTCGTCGGGAGTTTTTGCAAGTTTCTTTTGCTCGCGGCTGATACTGTCCAGGAGTGCATCAAGTTGAAATTTTTGTTTGTAGATGCTGCATAGCTCGCTGTACTGTCTGAGACGTTGCGAAGAAAGTTCAGCCTGAAATGGGGCAGCCTCATCGTGTGGGTCGCAGGAGATTTCGGCGAGAAGTGCCTGGATAGGTTCGAGGACTGTGTTGACCTTGTCCAGCTTGCGTTTCAGCGTTTTGGCCCGGTTGGCTTTATGCAGGGCTTTGATGATCTTACGTTCCAGTTCTTTTTTTGTCATAGCCTGCTGGACGCGTCGTGTACTTTACAGATATTCGCTTTTGACACGCCCATATTGCGAAATTGTAATTTTGATCGTCTCCCCACGAGAATTCCGTAATTGGATATTGCCGCTTTTTGCCGTGCCTCGCGGGGTGAACATCAGCGCTTTCGAAGTTGTTGAAGATATTACCACTCCTCTGAATTCTTTGTCAAGAATAACCCGACCAATTGTTGCGACGAGTCGATCTTCGCCCTTGGGGTCTTCGACGATTTGATAATAATTTCCCTTTGTAGCAGGCCGTACCTGCATTTCGTGCGGAGTTCCTTTCAGGATGGCCAGAAGGCGTGTACTTTGCAGGTGATTGCTCAGACTGGCGGCGGCGGCTTGTAAGCGGTAAGATTGCAGCCAAGTGAGAAAATTTGGAGTGCTGACGGCTGAAATCAGGCTGATGATGAAGAGTACAACCAACACTTCAAGCAGTGTGTAGCCCCGTGAGGAGTTCATTGTCATACAAGCGAATCCGTGTTCGTGTTATTGGGAGGGGAGTAAGACTATCCAGTACCAGTGCAGAAAGCGCTCCCCCAAAAACAGTGCTGCTAATGCGCCGAGTGCCAGGAAAGGCCCGAAAGGGATGTATTCGTCGCCAGTGATGATTCGTCGCAGCAGGCCGATGACGGCACCTGCCAACGATCCGAAAAAGATTGTGAGTAATGCGAGCTTCCAGCCAAGGAATGCGCCAATCATGGCTAATAGTTTGACATCACCCCCTCCCATTGCTTCTTTTTTGAACAGGAGTTCCCCCAGAATGCCGATCCCTAAAATGATCCCGCCTCCGAGGAGAATTCCGATCAGTGAGTCGTACCAGTGAAGAGGGAGGACAAAGACGGCTGCGAAAAAGCCGAGCAGGATGCCGGGTAAGGAAATGACGTCGGGAATGATGCGGTGGTCGATATCGATAAAGGAGATCACGATCAAGCTTGAGATGAAGACCAGATACACAAGGGTTTCCCAGCCGATCGAAAAGTGATGGACGGTATATAGAAAGAGCCCGCCTGTCAGAGCTTCTACAAGGGGATAACGCCAGGAGATTTCAGCGTGACAGAATCGACACTTGCCGCCAAGCAGGAGATAGCTGACGATCGGGATATTATCCCGAGGCTGAATGTGCTGATTGCAGTGAGGACACTGAGACCCCGGAAAGACGATTGATTCTTGGCGGGGAATACGATAGATGCAGACGTTAAAAAAACTGCCAAAGAGAAGACCGAGCAAAAATGTCGCGAAATATATCGAAAACATAAGCATGACTCAACTTGTTGAGAGTAGGGTTATGATTGCTTACGAACTATTGTACGGTAGAGTTCCTCTTGCTGCCTGACCATCAGATCACAGTCGAATTCAGCAACACGTGTCTGCCCTTCTTGTGCAAACTCTCTGGCGATATCTGGATGTAACAGCAGGTAGCGTAGTTTCCGGGCAAAACGTTCGATATCCCCGGGCGGGCAGAGAAAGCCGTTGCCGCCATCATGAACCGCTTCCGGAATACCATCCACACTCGTGGCGACAATCGGGACGCCGGCAGCCATCGCCTGGGGACACACGCGCGGGAGACCCTCCCAATATGACGTGAGGGCGAGGACGTCAAAGAGCGGCAGGAGTTCCGGAATATCATGCCGCCAGCCCAAGAGACTGATGTGTCGTTTTAGACCACAGGCAGCGATAAGAGCCTCAATACGAGGACGCAGAATACCATCGCCGATCATGAGGGCATGGACATCGGGAAGCTCTTCGATCACTCGCTGCATCACTCGTATGAAATCAAGCGGGGCCTTTTGCGGTTTAAAACACGCGATCATTCCAACAACAGGCTGTTGTGCCGAGAGACCGAGCTGCTGACGTTTTTGCGCGCGCCAGTGGTCAAAGTCCTTGTTTTTCGCGGCACTGAATTTCTGGAAACGGGGAATCTCGATCCCGCTTCGAATAAGACTGACGCGGGAAGGCGGAAAAAATCCGAAACGTCTTCCCGTCTTCATGTTTGCAGAGGACACAGCGATGAAATGCGTCGTGATCCTCGCGCTCAGCCATTCCAGAAAAATGTACAAAGAGCGGACGACTGGGTGTTGACGAGCATGGAAGCTAAAGCCGTGAATAGAATGAACACGATGCGAAATTCCAGCGCTTTGGGCTGCCCATCGTCCGAGAATACCGGCTTTCGAGCTGTGAGTATGCACGATAAATGGCTCTCCGGGGTGTCGATCGAGTTCTTGCTGAAGTAGTCGTCGAAGTGACAGAAAGCTTTTCAGATCCTGATACGGACGAAGCTCCCGCACAAGCTCCGGGAGGTAATATTGAGGGACGTCATGACAGATCCTGGCCTCTTCCACAAGCAGCCCTTCCGAGCCGCAGATCAAGACCGGGCGGAACTGCGTTCGATCGAGGTGTTTGATCGTGTACAACGTGTTTTGTTGAGCGCCGCCGAGTTCGAGCTTCGTAATGATATGGCAGACGCCGATCATACTGGAACTGCAGTATCAGAGCGTCCTTCATCCAGCCCTAAAATTTTTTGAATATCCAGCAACATAATAAGAGGACTGTCTGCACTCCGTTTGGTGACTCCCCAAATATATTTCTGGTCGATTCCGACGACTCTTCCCGGAGCGTCCTGGATCATATTTTCTCTGATTCGAATGACTTCGGTGACGGAATCGACCAGAAAACCGACAATGATGTCTTCGCGTTTAATTACCAGAATGCGCGTGAACTCCGTGTCATCCTCTTCAATATTAAAGCGTTTTTTGAGGTCGATAATCGGAATAATATCACCGCGTAAGTCGATCACCCCTTCCACGAAATGCCGTGATTGTGGAACCGGAGTTGGTTCCACTGTAGGCTTAATAATCTCTTTGACGAGCGAAATATCGATGGCATATTCTCCACCTGCGAGCATAAAGCAGACCTGTTGAATTTCAGGGCTTCCCGTCTCTCGATGCGCGGCAGGCGATTTGGACTGGGAATGTTGTTGGGTCTCTACGGCTTTGGCTTCCATCGGGCGATAACAAAAGCAGCACGACGCCGGGAATCGTTCGGTATCGTCCACCTGTGTCCTTCTGCTCTGCAAGAGTTGTTATGTTGCAGCAACAGCCTGGATTACAGGCTGTCTTCTCCAGGTTTTTCGCTTCTTCCGGTATTGTTGATTGAGATTCTCGGTTAGGCTGACGACGTCAACGATCAGTACGACCCGTCCGTCTCCGAGTGTCGTGGCTCCTGCAAATCCTGGGGTATTCAGGAGATAGCGTCCCAACGGCTTGATGACGATTTCCTGTTGCTCCAACAGCTCATCAACGACCAGGCCGATTTTTTTCTCTGCAAGGCCAATCACGGCAACAAACGGATGGGGCTGCTTGTGTTCTGTGGTATCATGTTCGCTTCGGGCACGAGCGTTTCTGGTGTTCGATGTGGTGATTCCAAAGGCCTCTTTGAGTCTTAAAAGCGGCAGGACGACATTACGGAGTTGTGTGACCTCCTGCCCGTCAACAATCTCGATCGTCTCGGGGTTGAGTCTGAAGCTCTCTGTAACGCTGGAGAGAGGAATCGCATAAGTCTGTTGTTCGAGTTTAATCAAGAGCACTTGAATGATGGCAAGAGTCAACGGCAGCTTGACGATAAATTTCGTCCCGATGCCGGCTTGCGTCTGGACATCGATAATGCCTTTTAAGCGGCTGATCGCAGCTTTAACGGAGTCCATGCCGACGCCTCGTCCCGATGTACTGGTGACCTTTTGAGCCGTTGAAAAACCCGGGTGAAAGATGAAATTTAACATTTCATTGTCGGAGAGCTTGGCATCAGAGTCCATCAGTCCCATGTCTACAGCTTTCGCGCGGATTGTATCAATGTCGATTCCGGCACCATCGTCCTGAATCTCGATAACGATATAGCTGCCTTCCTGGTAGGAGTTCAGCGTGATCGACCCGTCCTCTGGTTTTCCTCGTTTCCGACGAATCTCAGGAGATTCGATGCCGTGGTCGGCGGCGTTGCGGACCAGGTGGATCAGCGGCTCCCCCATTTCATCCACAACGGCTTTATCGACTTCTGTTTCTTCGCCTTCCCGGATGAGGAACATTGATTTTCCGCTCTGCTTTGAAATATCCCGTACAATGCGGGGGAAACGGCTGAAAAGAGTGCCGACCTGTACCATGCGCACCTGGAGAACCGCTTCACGAAGGTCTTCGAGGCGTTTAGCCGTCGTATCATTATTTTTTTTCAGGCTGTCCCGCAAGGCTTTGTGCTCGGGACTGTCTTCCAGCTCTGCCTCGAACTGGAGGTAACGTGCCTTGGCCAGCACCAATTCGCCGACGATATTCATGAGGGCGTCGAGCTTTTTAATATCGACACGGACGGTATTAACGGATTGATCGAGGAATTCTTTCTGAGAAATGGCATGCGAAGAGGGCGTTTTTTTTTCAGGCTGCGGTACGGCCTTGAGGATGGGAGCCCCGTGTTCTTCGATAGCGACCGGAGCCGGGATCTCAAGCTGATCATCCTCTAGCAACGGGGGCAGGTCTGTCCTGACGAATTTGTGGACAGGGACGTCTGTCTGGGATATCGAGGTTTCCAGCGGGAGAAGTGTTTTTAAAGAAAAATTTTCTTTTGTCAGGCCGCTCAGACTCTTCAGATAATCATGCAGGGCTTTCTCCGCAAGACCTGATGCAAAAATAATACGAACCTGTAAATCGTATCCTGGCGCTGTTTTAGAGCTTGGAACCTTTGCTATCACTTCATGCTTCTGCATCAACGAGTCTGTGACTGAGGCGACAAGCTGTTCGAAACTGTTCATCATCAGGTTGAGAACCACTTCGTAGATGCCAAGCTTTCGGCTGAGGCATTCATACATACGACTTTCTTCATATTCGCTGAGTACTCGCTGGATATCATCGGGGATCAGGCTCTTTGATGGGGCAATGAGTCCGCAGGACTCCTGACTGATGGGTCCTGCTTTGCCCAGAGCATGTTGGGGACTGTCAGGCTTTTTCGTAACAGGCGAGGGCGTGGGGACTTCTGATAAATGCCGATCGAGCCGTTTGACCAGATCTTGAATTTCAACCCCGTGCTCGCTGCCGGTCCTGACCTCCTGGAGTATGGATTTGATTCGATCGATGCCTTCGAAGAGAATATCGACCATGTCGGCCGTTAATTCTATCTTTTCTTTTCGAAGCTTATCAAGGAGCGACTCCATTTTATGAGCGAGATCGCAGAGGTTATCAGCCCCTGCCAGGCCAGAGTTCCCCTTGAGAGTATGAACGTAACGGAAGATATTGTTCAGGAGTGCCTTATTCAGTTCGGGCTTCCCGACATATTTTTCCAGTTCTAAGACATCTTTGTCGAGCTTCTCAACAATTTCTTGTGATTCTTCGACAAAGACCTCATTTAACTCATCAATGTCTTGTTGATTCATCATAGGGGATTATTTCCTGTAAGACCATCAGGCTCTTCCAAGCGTCGTCTTGATGACATCAAGCAGCTGGTCAAGTTGAATGGGTTTGAGGAGATAGGCTGATGCCCCCAGTTCCAGCCCTTTTTCCTGATCTCTTCGGCTGTCTTCCGTCGAAATGATCACAATAGGAATCTGACGATACTGCTCGCTTTGTTTACAATAGTCAATCAGTTCTAAGCCGTTGATATTGGGCATATTGATATCGACGAACAGCATATCAAAGGCGTTTGTCGGGAGTTTTTGAATCGCTTCAAAGCCATCCTTTGCTTCCTCATATTCAATATCCTCTAAACGCCGAATTGCCGTTGAGATGAGGCGCCGGGTCATTTCAGAATCATCTACAATCAGTATGTTTTTAGACATGAGTTTCTGCGAATGAGTTCCAGAATTCAGCCTGGAGCAAATGCCTGACATCAGCCTGAACGCAGTCCCCCTCAATTCGCTTGTACACAATGAAACGATTTATGTGAATTATTGATGCGTAACGCGTTGCTTACGCCGTTCGATCGCCGCTTTTCGAATGAACGTTGCCGCCCTGGCAGCAGCTAAACGGCCCTGTCCAATGCTATCCTGATCCCTGCCGATTAACACGACATAATCAATTCGTGTTCCTTTTCTGAGGACAATATATCCTTCTTCCAGGAAAAAGAAAATTTCTTTAAATTTTCCATTCTCCAAATCCGGGGCTTTTTGTCTGACAAATGCCACAAATTCTTTTTTGTCTTTAAACAGCTTCAAGGAGTCTGACGCAGTAGAATGGTGGCCCTGAAGGAGAATGGATGATTTTCCCTTGTTAATTCTGACATAATAAATGCTGTCAACCCGGCTTTCATCAACGAGACTGGTGATTTCTTGTTCTAGACGTTGTTTGAAGTCGGCATAGGGCTCAAATGCAGGCTTCTCAGCATTGGCTGCCGGCTGATTCTGAGAGGACTGAGAGACGCCTGTGGTGACATCAGCAATGCTTTTGTCATCGACTGTACAAAGCAGGGCCACCAGGTTCATCGCTTTGCCCTTGGGCATTCGTTCAGGGTCGGCCCGTCCAAAGGAAAATACCCCTTCTGTCCATTTAAGCAGCCTCCAGAACGCTTCTTCCTTTTCAATACGAGCCTTAATGCCTTTTGACGTGTCGACCAGCACAAGGTGCTCGATGTTTCCGTAGCGGATATGCATCGAAGCGCTTTGCTTTTTTCTCGTATTCGTCAGGGTCGCGTAGCCGGAGGCATCTTCAAGGTGCAGCATCTGGAGCAGGGAGGGGAGATATTCGTTCGATAAATCGGCAATGAGACCTGCTCCTCGCTTAAGACTGCGGGTGCTCATCGTCAAAAGGCGGTCGAGCTTTTTTCGAAGATTACTCAGGAAGATGGGGAGCGATTCTGCGCTGGACGGCTTGACCATGTAGTCGATGGCACCGGCATCCAGGGCTTTACTGACGATATCCTGTTCTCCGATGCCTGTCAGAAAGACAACCGGGACTTCCGCAATGGCCGGAATTGGACTGGCCTTTAATTTGCTTGTCGTCTCGATTCCGTTCATGCCCGGTGACATGAGTACATCCATAAATACGAGATCCGGTAGCAAGGTCGGTTCACTTTTCGCGCGGACTTCCAGCAGCTCCAACGCTTTCTCGCCGGATTCCACCTGGATCGCCGTGTGATCGGCAAGTTCGACCATCTGTGATAAATAGTGACGAACAACTTTACTGTCGTCTACTATCATAACTCTCGCCATCTGTCGAGTTCTCCTCCATTGTGATCAAAAATTTCTTGATGGTATGTAACGTATGCGTACTTTCAGTTTAGACACATGTGGCGCCATTGCATTGACTCGAAGATGCTGAAGAAGCTCTTTATAAAATTTTTTTCAACGTCTTTTTCGATTGACAATCTTTCCATATAAATTTATAGTTACGTATGGAACTTGTCGATTATTCAGGACGCGGATTGCTGTATATGATACTGTCTGACCTTGAAAATATGCTCTTCTCAGTCTGAAAAACGTCCATCAAACTTACGAGGTATTATATCATGATGTGTGAGAATTAGTCAAGTCTTTTCCTGAAGTGAATGTCAACATTTTAACACGATCCTGAGAGAAATACGAATGAAAAAGAGGAAAAGAGGAACGACAGGCTCTTTGAAATTCCTGCTGTGAACGAGAATCTATGCATCCAATTTTTTTTGAGCTCGGTCCCTTGCAGTTTCGTTATTATGGCTTGATGTATGCCATTGGGATCATGTGCGCAGTGCGGATTATGCAGCGTGAAGCCCGGCGGAAAAATCTTGTGCTGTCTGAAAATGACGTGATGAATTTTGTCATGCTGTCTGTCTTTGGCGGCATTGTCGGCGGTCGTCTTTATTATGTCGCGTTCAACTGGCCCTATTACAGCCGGGATGTTCTGGAAATTTTTAAAATTTGGCATGGTGGTCTCGCTATTCACGGTGGGATTCTCGGAGGGACGCTGGTCGGTTGGCTCTTGACGCGCCGCTGGAAGCTTCCTTTTTTGAAGCTGGCTGATATTGCGGCTCTCTGCATGATTCTGGCCCAGACTTTTGGGCGTTTTGGCAATTTTATGAATGGCGATGCGCATGGCGTCCCAACTGATATGCCCTGGGGGATCGTGTTTCCCCCTGGAAGTATCGCGGGCTCGGAATTTCCCGGACGAGCTTTGCACCCGACGATGTTGTATGAGTTAGTCATCAATCTGAGTATTTTTTTGCTGTTGTGGAATATCCGCAAGATGCACTGGAAAGATGGGTTTTTGTGTTGTCTGTATCTCTTGTTTTATTCCTGCGGACGATTCGTGGTCTCTTTTTTTCGGGCCGACAGTCTGATGCTTGGGGCGTTTCGAATGGCACACGTCATCAGTATTGTGTTGATTCTGTTCGCTGGGATATGCATTGTTCGCTGGCGCTTATGGCAGCGTGAAGTTGAGGCCTGAACAAAAGAATGGTGAGAGCGTGGGCTTAAATTTTTGGTGTATGAACCGAATCGTGTCTGCGAAAGACAAAAATATGGAAAAACCCGAATGCTGATGAAAAAGGGGAAAGTAATGAGTGTATTACACAAGTTAGAGGGTTTCCTGAACAGTGACCAGGTAGAGATTCGTCGAAAAGCGGTCATGGCATTGGGAGAAATAAAATCTGAAAATGGAGTCGATTATTTGCTCTCTGCGCTGGATGATGCTGATCAGATCGTTCGGGCTACAGCGATCTTTACCCTGGGGGAAATTGGTTCAGAGCGCGCGGTAGATGCATTAGCGCCGTTTCTACAGGCCGAAGATGCCAATATTCGAAGCGGGACAGCGGTCGCTCTCGGAAAGATTGGAGCCTTGAAAGCTGAAGATGTCTTAATTCGCGCCCTGAACGATCCCGATGTGTACGTTCGCAGTTGTGTTGCTTCCTCATTGGCGAAAATCGGCTCAGAAAAAGCTGAAAAACTGCTGATCAAGATTCTTCAGGGCGCTGAAGACCCTGATTCCAGAAGAAAAGCGATTACTGCACTCAAAGAGCTGCGCACGGAACGAGTGCGTAGGGCTGTGTTTGAGGCCCTGGAGGATATTGACGAATCAGTTCGGAATTGTGCGGCGGTGGCTGTCGGTGAAATGCAGGTGACAGAGGCTGAAGAGACTCTTCTGAGGCTTTTGAAGCAGGAGTCCCCTGACACGCAGCTCAGTATTCTTTTCGCACTTGGAGAAATTCGGTCAACAGCAGCTGTTCAGGCGCTTCTTCCTTTTTTGAAAAGCCCTGATAAAGAGCTGGCGCAGCAGGCTGTCTCCGCTCTGGGGAAGATTGCGTCTGCTGAAGCGATTTCAGAGCTGATCGATGTGTTGCGTACACGTGGAAATGATGTGAAATGGAGCGTGGTCGAGGCATTTGGAGAAAGCCGGCGTCCAGAGGTGATCGAGCAACTCGCGCTTTTGATTCAGGATCCCGATCAGGATGTCCGTTGGTCCGTAGCCCGTTCCCTGGGAATGATCCGCTCGAAAGCTTCTCTCAGCCCATTGCTGGATATGCTGAACGATCAAAGTGCGGATGTCCGTAGTATGGCGGCTGCGTCACTTGGAACGCTTGGTTTTTCGGAGGCAAAGGAGGCATTGACTCGAATGCTGGATGATCCGGATGGGAAGGTTGTGGACAGTGCGACTGCGGCCCTGGCTTCGCTTTGAGAAAAGAATCATTGATTTTTGGCTGTATTTCATCGTGTTGAAGGAAAATTCGTTCGTAATATTGTATAATAGACCCTGGTATGTGAGGATTGATTACAGGAGGCCGGACGAATGGAGTTACAGTGTTTCTCCATTCGTCCAGGGAGAGTGTATGGCAGGAAAGTTTCAGATTCTTTCTGAATTCTTTGAGTTTATGAAGGAGCGGAAAAAGTGGTGGCTGGGCCCGATTGTTATTATGCTGCTCATGTTGGGCCTTTTGATTGTGCTGACCGAAGGTACTGCTGTGGCTCCTTTTGTCTACGCCCTGTTTTAAACATGAAAAAACGCGAAGGCCGGCCCTGTGCTCAGAGGCCTTCGCGCGTTTCAGCACTATGCAGGCTGTGCCGGGAGTTTGTGCCTGCCGCAGTTACGCGCTGAAATCCTCTTTTGAAATCGAGTATTTTCTCATCAGGTCGTGTAACGTCGGCCGTGTGATCCCCAGTTGTTTTGACGCTTTCGTAATATTTCCCTGCTGGCGTTCCAGCGCTTCTCTGACGAGGCGTTGCTCCAGCTCCTCCCGGGCTTCTTTCAGGGTCAGCATCGTTGTTGTGGTATGTAAATCCAGATCTACCGGTTTAATGAGCGTATCGTCGGCCATGACGACCGCGCGCTTGATACGGCTTCTCAGTTCCCGCACATTTCCGGGCCAGGGATATTCCTGGATCAGTTTTTGAGCGGAAGGGCTAATACCTTTGATCGGGCGGTTATTCTCCTGGGCAAAGCGATGGAGAAACAGCTTGGCAAGCAGCAGCGCGTCTCTGGAGCGCGATCGTAAGGGCGGGACAACAATGAGAATTTCGTTTAAACGGAAAAAGAGGTCCTCCCGAAAACGCTTGGCTTTAATCGCTTCGTCCAAATCGCGGTTCGTGGCTGCCAGCACACGGACATTCAGTTGAATCTGCTCCTTGCCGCCAACGCGTTCGATGATTTGATCCTGGAGAAATCGAAGTAATTTTGCCTGTAAGGGCTGCCCTAACTCTCCCATTTCATCAAGAAAGAGCGTGCCTTCATGGGCGAGCTCAAGCTTCCCAAGTTTGCGAGTCTGTGCACCGGTAAAGGCTCCTCGTTCGTAGCCAAAGAGTTCGCTTTCCAGAAGGTTCTCCGGAATCGCCGCGCAGTTAATCGGGATAAAAGGACCACCTTTGCGAAGACTGCGCGCATGAAGGGCCTGCGCGATCAACTCTTTCCCCACACCGCTTTCGCCGGTGATGAGAACGCTGGTATCAGTGGTTGCGACTTTTTCGATGATGCCGAAGATATGCTGCATTGACGCTGACTCGCCGATAATGCCTTCAAACCCCTGATCGTAACTGGGGTGAGCCCGGAGTTGCGTCAGTTCTTCTTCCAGTTCATAGAGCCTGTACGCCCGTCGAAGCACGATTTGGAGTTCGTCAAGCTGGACAGGCTTATTCTGAAAATCATACGCGCCGAGTTCGATCGCCTTCAGCGCATTGCTTCTTTCCTGATTGCCCGTAATAATGATGGCTTTGATTTTCGGGTTGATTTTCAGCATTTCCTGGAGCGTCCGAAGTCCTTCGGATGAGCCGTCAGGGTCCGGAGGCAGCCCTAAGTCGAGCGTCATGACCCCTGGCTTGTGTTCCCGACAGATTTTTACGGCGCCTTGTCGATCTTCTGCCTGCAAGACAGTATATTCTTTTGCCAGAGACCACTTCATCTGTTTCCGGATATTCCGATCGTCGTCAACAATGAGGAGATGTTTTTTCTCTGTGTCTGCCATAATAGTCATATTCCTTTTTTTATGATGCCTTATGAGGTTGCGAGAGGAAGCGCGATGCGGAAAGTGGTTCCACGCCCCTCTTCACTTTCAACATGAATTGTGCCTTTGTGGGCTTCAACAATCGTTTTACACTGATATAGTCCAATTCCCAATCCTTTTTTCTTGGTAGACTTAAACGGGGTAAACAGCGACTGCACTTGCTCCTGCGTCATGCCCGTCCCATTATCCTTGACCGAGAACTCGACCTGGTCGGCTGTACGAACCACCCGGAGGAGAATTTCCCCCCGTTCGGCCTGGATCGATTCGGCGGCGTTGGACAGGAGATTGATCAGGACGCTCTGAAAATTTTGATAATCAAACGAGGCGGAAAGTGACGTGTCCGGAATATCGATCTGCAGGTCGATATGGTCAAGCTTGCTGACTTTCGACTGCCTCAACGTATCTTCAACAAAGCTCAGAACCTCTGTGTCGACAGGATGGACGTCGAGTTTTTCAGGAACGGATGACAGCTTTGTAATCATAGTCGTCATGCGGTTCACTGTATCGGCGATCGTACTCACGGCATCCTCTCTGAATTCCGGGTCATCCATGTAATGCGGGGCGTTCTGGACCACAAAGGAGAGATTTTGAGTCGCATTTTTTAAATCATGGATGATAAAGGCCGCAAATTTATGAAAGGTTTCCATGGCTCGGGCTTGTGACAGATTTTCCGTCAGGCGGGCATTGAGGATGGCGCCTGCTGCCTGAATCCCGATCGTATGCATGAGATCGTAGTCTTCGTATGAGTAGGGTTCTCCGGTACGCTCCGCCCCAATCGCCAGCAGGCCGATCACACTCTTCTGGATCCGCAATGGAACACATAAGGACAGCGAGAGACTCTCAAACAGTGCACGATGTTCCTGGTAGACGTGATGCAGCGCAGCCGTCTCATGGAGAACATGAACATCAACATGCAGAGTCGGCATACTGTGAAAATAGGTGATTAATGAACTCTCAGCGGGAATCCTGAATTCCTTGTGAAGGGGAATTGTGCTTTCTGTGAGCCGGAAGTGCTGGTTTTTTTCGTCGTACAGAAAGATATAAACACGATCGGTATTGACGATTTCGCTGATGGAAGAGGCGAGCTGCGGCAGAAGTGTCGAGAGGCTGATGTTCGATGTAATCCGATTGGTGAAGGCGATCCAGACTTCGTCATATTCATATTTATGTTTATAAAAATGTTTCCCGATATACAACTCGACTCTGTGTCGAATATTTTCTGAAAGCAGGAGGAGCGAGAGGCCGATCAGCGCTACGTACATGAACACTTCTGCCACCAGAAACTGGGTGACTTCCTGATCGATGACGTGAAACTTGATAAGATAACCAATGCAGGCGGTCGTGAACAGATAGGCTCCGACGACAAACAGGACAAAAGAGTTATACACGACTTGGCGCGAAATAAACACATCCGTATCCATCAGGCGATGCCTTGCAAGAGAGAACGCAATTAATATTCCGGAAATCGAGAGAATGATGGCCTCTGCTACAAAATACTCGACACGCACGATTCTGTAGAGCATCATAAAACTCAGCAGAAAAATGTAAAAGAATGATGCGGAAAAAATGCCCAGCACAAGGAATTTGATGCCCCAGCGACTCTCAACACTTACTGAACGGTACGTGTTTTCCAGGTTGTGCAGAACAAACACGATCGAGAAAAATAAAAAATAAAGAAAGTAGTAGCCTGCCGGTTGAAAGGAGTACACTTCGAAGCGACTGAAAGAGAGCTGATTGGTTTTGGTGATCAGGAGCCCATTGACTCCGAGGTACAGGAACCAGAGTGAAATGGCGCCGATGAGAATCAGCAGACCTTTCCATTTCCGCAGCGCCTCTATGGGATTTGCCCGTGAAAAACTGAGACTGAAGATGCCGAGACTGAGTGGAAGGATGCAAAGACCGACAACGGCGAGCTTCGTCCAGAGGAAGCGCTGGCTTACTAAGAGCGAACAATATGCAAATTGCACGAGAGCCAGACCAAAGAGAGCGGCCGCAAGACTCTGATTGACCAGGGCTCTGCTGTTACGGCTCAGAACGAACGCGCCCAGTCCTGAAAAAAAACACGCGGTGAGCAGTGATGGGAAAATATAGATAGGCATATTCAGTGTCCTTTTATACAAAGAATCTCTGGTTCAAATCTGAGATGTGGCGTTAAACGGCGGCGGCGTATCATGGCTTTCAGGCCTGTATTCTGGAAGAATGCTGTTGATATTCTTTCCACAACTTCCCGTATTTTCTCGGCAAGACTTGCTGCTCTGAACGGTTGAGCACGACACCGAGAATTGACGGATTGGTGATGCGCGAGAGTGCGAGGCGAACAACTTCCTTTGCAGTGTTTAATTCCCAGATGATCCACACAATTCCATCAAGTTGGGATGCAATAATTGACGAGTCCGGAATCAGTGACACCGGTGGAACGTCAAAAATAGCATATTCAAAATAGGATGAGCCTTTAATCGAGTCGATAAAACGGTACATCTGCTTAGAACTCAGCGCATCGGCCGGGTGCGTCGCACTTCCCCCAGCCGGGAGGATGCTGAGATTCGGGCTGTCTGGGGGAAAATACAGCTTCGGCCTGATGGCCTGTTCGAGCATGTCGGACAAGCCAGGCTTTTGAGGGATCTCAAAGACCTCATGGACAGCGGCTTTCCTGAAATTCGCGTCTACCAGGAGGACTCGATGGTTACGAGCCAGTGTTGACGCCAAATTGAGCGCAGTAACGGTTTTTCCTTCATTCGGGAGGGCGCTTGTGACCATAATACTTTTACAAGGACCGGAAAGAGCCTCTTTTAGGCCCCATTCGACATTGAAACACAGACGTCGGTACTCCTCTGCGGCATAAGATGTCGGGTTTGTAAGCATTGTGAGAACCATTGATAAATGTGAGTTCGGTTCCAAAGGAGTCGGGATGCGCTCTACGGTTGTATCAAACAGTTCAATTTCTGCGGGGTCGTCATGTTGCGCGATCACCTCGTCTGTGTGCATGACCTCGATCGCCGGGTCGGGAGAAGTCTCCAGCAGGCTTTTTTCAGACGTTTCAGGGCGATTCTTGAGACGGGAGGCGCGTTTCTTACGCCTGACGTTCAGGACTTTTTTATGTTTTTTTAATTCTTTTCTGAAGTTTGTTTTTGGAATAATCGCAATGACCGGAAAATTGTATTCAATTTGGACGTCTTCCGCACTTTTAACCGAGGTATTAAGGTAATAGACTAAAAAGACGATCGCACTGCCGCTGATTGGCCCCAATAAGGAAATGGCGAGCATGATCACAATCGGTGACAGTCCGATCGGTTCATCAGGGTAATCCCGGTTGACAATTCGAATGCGGTTTTCACCACGACTTTTTTCTAATTCCTGGGTTGCCCTGGCGGTCTCTCGACGTTTAGCCAGATCGGTCTGGAGTTCGGTTTGCAAATCAATCTTCCGCTGAATCGCCTCAAAACTTTTTTCAATTTCCGGCATCCCTCGTAGTTTGTCTTCATATAAGGCAATGTTGGACAGAAGTTTTTTTTCCTGATTGTGAAGTGATTGCAGCTCGGTCTCGACTTGACGGATTTGTCGATAATATTCATTATAAATGGGGTCGGCCAGGAAGATTTTTTCTTCAGCCTCGGGATCGCTTTGAATTTTGTCGTTCAACGAATCTTTTTTTGACGCGATTTGTTGTTTTAAGGAGATAAGTTCAGGCCATTCATCGGTAAATCCACGCTCCTCTAACTGCGCCAGACGTGTTTTTAATGCTTCCATCTCGAGCGCCTGGCGATCTTGCGAACGCGCCAACAACTGTGCCGTAATTTCAGGATCCTGCCGCAGGACGGTCTGGCGATTGGCCTTATCAATCTCCAGCCGTTGTTTGCTCGCGTTCTGGTTTTCTAAATCCTGCTGAACGATCCGGAGCGTATCGAGAGAGGTCTGACGTTGTTGCAATAATGCAATTTTCGCTTCCGGCCCTTTGTCAAATTGTTCTACGCGAAGGTTCGATAATTCCCGTTCGAATTCTTCAAGTTTCCGGGTGGCGTCGCTATACTGGCGTTCGATGTATCGCGCAGCTTCACGGGTCTCCTGATGTTTATTACGCAACAGAAGTTCTTTGCACTGGTTGGCGATAATTTCGACAATTCTCTGGCAGGCAGTGGCATTGGGCCCTGTATAAGAAATTTGCAGAAAACGCCCTCGGCTTTGACGCAGTGACGTGTTCTCTTTGACAATATTGGTAATTTCCTGCCGCTCCATGAGCTGCTTTTGTTCCTCTGTTAAGCTGTAGACAGGAAGCTTAAAGAGCGCTTTGATAAAATTTTTAAGCCGCTCTCCAAGCTCTATGGCACTCGGCATAAATTGCAGGTTGAATGGCGGTGTGTACACATCTTCCCAGCGGATATCAAGCTCCTGAATCACATGCGGTTCGATAAAATCTTCGTTAAGAATCAAGTGTCTCAACGTTTCGAGTTGATCGTTAAGACTGGTCGAGACGGCCACGCCACGGGCAACTTCACCCAGGACATTCTCCGGATCGACATAAATTGTCGTCGCAGCAGAATACAGGCTGACCATAGACTTCACGATAAAGGCTGAAAATGCAAAAGAGCTGAACGTCAGAATCACGAGCAGCCATTTATAACGATACGCAAAAACGCGTAATACTTTGATATCGATCGGCAGTTGTTTTGCGGCCATAACTCAAGTTTCCCTGTGACGCAGAACGCAAAAAGAACTTTCTTTAAATTCTTAGGAGTCGATAGTAAAGTTTTTGGTAAAATATATTCTTATAACGGACTAGAGTCTAAGCAGGTACACTGTCAAGAGATACTTTTGAGATTATATCAGGCGCAGAAGAAAGTTTCACACAGAAGCCGATCAGGGGGACTTGCAGGACACAACGCGTTATGTATGATTCCAGCCAGAGCCGACCTCAGACGACTGAGACCTTCAGCCTCTTCGTTTCTGGGTCGCCGGATGTGTGGTGACAAACTCAGCATAGTTTTTTCTGAAATAGCGCAGATGAGCGAATATGTCTCGCAGCGGCGCACGCAGTTTCAGGACGAGCCAGAACGCTTCTCGGACGACGTGGCGTGATATTTTGGAATTCCCATGTTCACGCTCACGGAAGAGAAAGGGGATTTCCGTCACGTGAAAACCGGCCTTGAGCGCGTAATACAGCATTTCGATCTGGAACGCATAGCCATCGGAACAGATGCTCGCCAAGTCGATCGCCTCCAGCACTTCACGCCGATAGCAGCGAAAACCTCCGGTAAAGTCCCAAATCGGCAGGATCATGATATATGATGTGTAAATATTCGCGAATTTGCTCAGAAGAAGACGGCGAAACCGCCATCCCTCGACCCTGACCCCATTTAAATAGCGACTTCCAAGCACAAGATCGTAATCCCTGATGGCGCTTAAAAACTCAGGAAGACGGTATGGGTCGTGTGAAAAATCAGCATCCATTTCAAAAATATAATCGGCCCCGAAATCCAGAGCATATTGGAAACCTTTCACATATGCCGTTCCAAGCCCTTGTTTTCCGGACCGATGAATGACATGCACATTTCCAGAGTGGGTTCTGGCAAGTTCGTCTGCAATTTGACCGGTTCCGTCAGGTGAGTTATCATCAACGATCGTGATATGGAATCGGGGATCGATGTCCAGAATCGTAGTGATCAGCGGAATGATATTGTCTTTTTCGTTGTATGTTGGGATAACAATCATAGAAATCGGGGTTTCCGGCATAGACATATTCTCCTTAAACACAACGACGCATCTAGGGTATAGATGAAAGAACAGGAAGAACCATACAGTGTAGTACCGAATTAGTAGCTAATGATCGCAGAGTATTGTCAATAAAAATCATTCCGGGAAGTGAAAAATGGCCTGATGACTTCGGCGCAGTCGTTCCGAATGGAGAGAATTCCGAGTCGCATCTCCGAAATTTTGCGATCTAGTCTTTGACAAAATTGCCTTTCTCGTGTAAGGAGGCAGTTCTATGAAACAACAAGTATCGATGGGGATTATGGCATACAATGAAGAGGCGATTATCGGTTCATTGCTGGAAGCGGTGCTCAAGCAGGAGTGGCATCATGGCGAGTTGCTGGAGATCGTGGTTGTCGCGTCCGGCTGCACTGATGGCACTGAAAAGATTGTCCGTTCGTATGAACGGGCCGATGAACGCGTACGTCTGCTTGCGCAGGCTGAACGCGAAGGAAAAGCTTCGGCGATCAACCTGTTTCTGAAGCACGCTTCAGGGGATATTGTGATCCTGGAGAGCGCCGATACGGTTCCTGATGAGGGGACGCTGGACAAATTAATCGCGCCGTTTCAAAACCCGCGAGTCGGCATGACCGGAGCGCATCCGGTTCCAGTCGATACGACTGAGAATTTCATCGGCTTTATGGTGCGCCTGCTCTGGCGGCTGCATCATAAGATCGCTCTGCACAAACCAAAGCTGGGTGAATTGATCGCTTTCAGACATGTCATTCACCGCATCCCGCCGGACACGGCTGTCGATGAGGCGTCACTTGAAGCCATCATGCAGGAACTGGGGTACGAACTGCGCTATGTCCCCGAGGCAATTGTCAGGAATAAGGGTCCTGAAACCCTGAAAGATATGATCACGCAGCGTCGTCGGATTGCCGCCGGACATTTGTACGTGAAGAAGACACAACATTTAACCGTCAGCACGAGTAAACCTTTTAGTATTGTGAAAGTCTTATTACCGGAGTTCTCACGGGAAATGAAAAAAAATATGTGGATCGCAGGGGCCATTCTTCTTGAAGCCTTTTGCCGCGCCTTGGGGGCGTATGATTTTTATCTGAAGAAAAAGAATCCCTATATCTGGGATATTGCAGACTCAACAAAGCGCTGGAAATAAGAAGATATGGAGACGCATCACGTACTCGTCACCGGTGCCGGCGGATTTATCGGCTCGCATCTTGTACAGGCATTCTTGAGGCAAGCTGATTGCACTGTGCTTGCACTGTCGCGCAAAGCCCGGCCCCCAGGGCTCCCACAAGCCAGACTTCTCTGGAAGCAAGGGGATGTTCTGAATCCTGCATTCCTCGAAGAGACCTTCAGTTCGCTGCCGATTCGTTCCGTGATCCATTTGGCTGCCTTGCGAGGTGCCGGGAGCGGAGATGCACGCGCGTACCACGCCGTCAATGTTGAAGGGACAGAACGTTTGCTTGATCTGTCATGGAAACATGCTGTCAACACCTTTGTGTTCTGCAGTTCGGTCGGCGTACACGGATCAATTCCGGCCGAGCTTCCTGCAACGTGGAAAAGCCCTTTTCATGCTGACAGCCTTTATCATCAATCGAAGATCTCTGCTGAGAAAATCGTAGAGCGTTACATCCGACGCGGTCTCAACGCCTATATTGTACGCCCCACGATTACATACGGCGCAGGAGATACCGGTTTCCCGAAGACCTTGATCGATGTGGTCCGAAAAAGGCGTTTACTCTTGCCGTCGGATGATATCCTGATCCATCTCCTCAGTGCAGGCAAACTCGCTGAATTGATCCGTACAATGCTTTTCAAAACGCGTCAGAAAGAGCTTCGGACGTTCATCGTCGCCGATGCAGAGCCAATTTCTCTCAAACGCCTGGCAGATCTGATTCATCAGCACTACTATGGGGTGGATTATCCTGCCCTGTTCTCCATTCCGAACGTCGTTTTCAACGGACTTGAGATCGCTTTTCGTATGATGCGTAATGAGAAATGGCGTACACGGATACTGTTGCTTTCAAAAAGCTGGTATTACGATATACAGGACACTATTCGCTTGTGTTCATATCGACCTGCAGAGACAGCGCAGAGTTTTCTCAAAGAAATGCGTGTATAAGCCTGTCAAACGCCGTATGAAAACATATCGTTCACATGTCGTCCTTTTGCTGATCTCAGGTCTGTTTTACCTGTGGACACTGGCCCCTGGCATTATTGCGGGCGACAGTGCGTCGTTTGCCGTAGACGTTCAACAGTTGAAGCTGACCGAGGCGCATAAACTGCGATTGGGCCGGGCCGACAATCACCCCTTCTATCTTGTTGTGGGGAAATTGTTTTCATACCTTCCTTTTGAACTGGCCTACAGCCTCAATCTGATGTCGGCGTTTTTTGGTCTGTTGACGATACTCGTTGTGTTCCTTGTCATCAGGCATCTCAGCGAATCGCCCCTTGCTGCGCTCTTCGGCGCCTTCTCGCTGATGGTCTCGCATGCATTCTGGCAGCACTCCGTGATTGCAGAAGTCTACACCCTGAATGCGTTTTTTGTCGCTGTGCTGCTCTATCTGGTTCTCACGCAGATGACTCAACGCTGGTTTCCGGCGCTTTTTCTCATTGTTGTTGTCAGTGGATTGCTGAACCATCTCATTCTGGCACTCGTGCTGCCGGCATTGTGTGTGTATATATTCATCCATCTCACTGCGAAATCGCGTAAAAGAGTTCTCTGGCTTGGCGGGGGATCGGCATGTCTGCTGCTGCTTGGATCGATCGCGGCTGTTCTGCTTTGGCCTCACGAAATACGCACCTGGCTGCACGCTATGCTTATTGGTCCCCCGCCGATTAAGCATTATCTGCTTCTGCCTGACGGAATAACACCTTTGCTCAGGGAACTTCTGTTTTATATCCTCTATCTCTGCTACCAGTTTCCTCTGGGCGGTGTTTTGATTGGAATCCTGGGCATAGTGACCTTAGCTGAGAGACACAGAGCTGCCGCCGTATTGACAGGGATGATGCTGTTATGTAATGCCGTGTTTTTTCTTAAAACCACGTCATGGGCAAGCTACGGGGGAAGCAAATACACGTTTTATATTTCTGACTATACGCTGTTTGCTGTGTATATCGGCTGCGGAGCATCATCTTTGTTGAAGGGGCTGAACAGCTACGTTAGCAAAAAAGTGGGGCCCGGCAAGGCGCTGTGGCTCTCAAGAGGAGCTGTCACAGCCAGCGTTGTGCTCACTGTCATGCTGTATGCGGTTATGCCATCACTGCTCTCTGTTCTCAAGATTGACGTACTTCATGCGCGGACATTAGCCTACCGCGACAATAATAGCTTTTTTTTAAATCCGAATAAACGCGGCTGGTATGGCGATCGGATTTTTGGCGAGGAGATCCTGGAACAGAGCCGCCAGCATGCCGTGATTTTTGCTGATTTTACGCCATATTCAATCCTGAAATATCTTTTAGAGGTCGAAAAGAAACGTCCGGATATCACGCTTGTTATGTGTCATAAACGACTAAAGATTCGGGAACAGGTCGACGCGCTCAGACAAGAACAGCCGGACAGACCTGTCTACCTTGCCGACACAAATTCGTATTATAACCTGAAAGGGCTTGATGAGCTGTATATGATACGTCCATACGTATCGTTTTTTGAAATTCTGACACGGAAATAATTAAAGAACAATGCACGTACACTCTGCCTGGAAACAGTATTTTACGCATTATCATGAAGGATTGGGATCGACCTACGAACGTTTTATGTTGCATCGCATTTTTAAGGAGATCAGTGATCAGCAGGCCATTGAGCATGTCCTGGAAGCTCCGTCTTTTGGCATGACGGGAGTTTCTGGTATTAACAGCTTGTGGTGGGCCGCGCGCAAGAAGCATGTAACGCTCCTGGACGACAACCGCGAACGGATCGAATGTATTCGGGGAGTCTGGCAGGCACTCTCCTTTGATCTGGATATTCTGTACCATCCATTTGCCAGCAAAGCGATACTGCCGTTTGACGATCAGTCCTTTGATATGGCCTGGAACTTTGCAGCCTTATGGTTTGTGCCGGATCTGGAGCAATTTTTGGCGGAAGTAACGCGAATCAGCCGAAAAGTTGTCCTGCTGTGCATCCCAAACCGGGAAAATATTTTTCATCTGATTCGTATGCGCTCGCCGGACATGAAGAAGAGCGTGTATGTTGACAACATTCACGTTGCAAAGATTGCTGCAATCATGACAAAGATGAACTGGAAGCTCGACAAGCAGGCCTATTTCGACATTCCCCCCTGGCCGGACATCGCCATGAACAAAGAGAACATGCTGCAAAAGATCGGTCTTGGCCGCCTGGCACGGCGCTTAGAGCGCGAAAATGACCGGGCGCCGCTTTGTATTCTCGATTATTTTCGTGGAAATGCCCCGAATATGGAACGAGAAATCCTGCGATACGCGTTGTTGGAAAATGCCCCGCGAGTATTTGCAAGATTGTGGGCGCATCATCAATTTTTACTGTTCAGTCCGTCCGTATAGTCACTGTGTCTGAAAAATGTGGAAAGGACTTGACAAAAGGTCACGACGTCGAATAGATATATCAGGTTGTCCCGGAATTCTGAACGTTCTGATTGTATGCTGAGGGCTGTGCGTCACAAGACGCTGGCAAATATGGATATGATGTCGCTACCGTTCGTGTCAGTTATTCTTCCGGTCTATAACGATGCGGAACGCCTGAAAATATGTTTGGGCGCATTAGAAGAGCAGACGTACCCGAAAGAGGCCTACGAAGTTATTGTGGTTGACAACAACTCTGCAGAGAGTATCGAAGCGATCGTCGAGAATTACGCCCAGGCTCGCGCCGATTTTGAAGATCGGCCCGGGTCCTATTCCGCTCGTAATAAAGGGCTTGCTACGGCACAGGGAGAGGTACTGGCGTTTACGGATTCTGATTGCATTCCTGCGGCAGACTGGATTGAAAGAGGGGTAAAAGCGCTTTTGAGCGTCCCGAACTGTGGGATTGTCGGAGGAGAGGTGACGTTGTTCTTCAAAGATCCTGATCGTCCGACAGCGGTCGAGCTCTATGACCGGCTCATGTATCTCAGCCAAAAACGCTATGTTGAAAAATATAAATACAGCGCGACGGCGAATTTATTCACATTCAGGCATGTCTTTGAACGAGTCGGGGATTTTGACGGAACCCTGCAATCCGGTGGCGATAAAGAATGGGGCCAGCGAGTAACGGCCGCCGGGTATACGCTGTTCTATGCCGCCGATGTACGCATAAAGCATCCGGCAAGGGCTACGCTGGCGGAAATGCAGGAAAAAACCAGGCGAGTGGCAAGAGGTTTTACAAAAAGAGCCTGGAAACAGCATCTGGCCCCCTTGAGCTGGACTTATGAATCATTAATGGATCATCTTCCTCCGATACCGCCTGTTGTCACAACGATGCGGATAAGCGATGCGACCTTTGGCATGAAAATGAAAATTCTCATGATATGGTGTCTTCTGCGATATACAAGAATTGTAGAAATCTTACGGACGAAATGTGTGAAAGCAACGCGACAATAGGGCAGAACAGCGCGCGGGGGGAGACTGAAAAGCTATGACTGAGCGACCTGATGTTTTTTGTTTGCGAGCGGAAGCCTTACAGGCCCTCAAAGCCGCTCTTGCAAAAGAGCCTTCTCGGCTGGACCCGGCGCAGCGCTTGCTGCGGCAGCAGGCTGATGAAGCCCTGAAAGTCAGCCCCCTTTCCGTGACTGATAAACAGCGGATTCCCCCCAGCGGCGATAAACATGATTACTTGAGTCTGGGCTTATACTGGTGGCCTCATCCCAACAGAAGAAACGGCCTGCCATACTGTCAACGGGACGGGATGATCAACCCGGACAACCAACAGGGAACTGACCGGATGTCGTTGGGACGCATGGTCAGGACTGTGGAAATTCTGGCCCTGGCATACTATCTTCTGGAGCGTGATATGTATGGCGAACATGCCGGGCGGATGCTGCGAACCTGGTTTCTTGACCCTGACAGCAGAATGAATCCGCATTTACAGTATGCTCAGACCATTCCCGGGCGTAAAAAAATTACCGGATTGGGGATTATTGATTCATTGACCTTTACCTGTGTCGTTGATGCGGTCGGATTGCTCAGATCCTGCCGTGCCTGGACTCAAGATGACCGCCAGGGAATGCTGGACTGGTTCGGGGCCTTTCTGAAATGGCTGCAAACAAGCAAGCATGGCAGGAAAGAGGGCAGAAGAAAAAACAATCATGGCCTGTGGTATCATGTGCAGATCGTCAGCTATGCTCTTTTTCTGGGAAAATATGAGCTTGCGGAACAGATCGTCACCTACTGCAGGAAACGGCGCATCAAACAGCAGATTCTGCCTGACGGACGCCAGCACTATGCCTTACAGCGGACAAGAACCTTCCACTATTCGACGTACAACCTCACTGCGTGGTTCAGTATGGCGGCAATGGCCGAACGGCTTGGGATTGATTTGTGGAACTACAGCAGCAAAGATGGACGCGGGATTCGTAAGGCCCTGGATTTTCTGCTTCCGTATGCAGATCCGGGAAGATCCTGGCCGTACGAGGATTCCTCCTTCCAGCGCACAAAATTGCTGCCGCTGTTATATCGGGCAGCGTCTGTCTATCGGGACAGATCTTATGAGGAAAATGCACAGAAATTCGTCTCAGAGAACTCCGAGACGAATGATTCTGTGCACGAGACCTATATCCTTGAAACCTTCTGCCGCGCCAGACAGCATCAGCTTAGCTTCTGAGTCAGGAGATGCAGATTCAGGAAAGGTATTTTTTTTACGGAACGCGTTGAATGTGTTTACGATGTCGTAAGGGGAGGAGATATGTGGGAGGGGCTGAGACCTTTAGTGGCAAAAGGATATGATCTCGTCTATGGAAGAGCACTGAAGGAAAAAATTTTTTTTTTACATATCCCGAAATGCGGAGGAAAATCGTGTGATGCCGCCATAATGAAACATTACGATCCATTTTCCAGCGTTCATATCACCGCTGCCCAGTCTTTCCAGGCCGCAGCCCTGATGTATGAGCTTGATGACCCAATCGTCAAGGATTTCGACAGTGTGTTGACCTTTCGAGAGCATTTGCTGCTGTATTTCATGCATAGGCAGGGCATTCGCTATATCACCGGGCATGTCAGTTTCAGCGAACGAGCCTATCAGGAGTTTCAAAAGACATACAATTTTCTTACCATGATTCGTGATCCCGTGAAAAGATGGATCTCGAATTTTTTTTTCCATCGTCATAAGTTACAGAACAGGGATTATGTGGGGATAGAAGACGACTTAGCGACATTTTTATGCTCGGAACGAGGAACGCTCGAAGGACAGCGCCTTGTCAGAATGTTAGGAGGGGTGAATTCGTCACATGATTATGCGTCTCAGGCCGCGATTGAACAGGCCCAAAAAAATTTGCATAAATTTGCCATCATCGGTTGTCTGGAGCATCTGGATCTCTTTCTGGCACAATTCAGGCAACGCTTTGGGGTCTCCCTGCGCTTTCCCCGAAAAAATCAGAATCCAAAAACGTCGGAGTATATACAAACGGCTGTGAGCAAAGACATGGAAGAAAAAATTACACAGATATGCCAACCCGATATCGACGTCTATAATTATGCGATCCAGACCTTTGTGAAGCGGGGAAGTCTGCGCTGGAAGACATGACGAAATAATTGCTGGAGCGTTGTGCCCTGCTGAGAACGTGTAAAAAAGCAGGTCGTGAATTCCTCAACCCGCTATTTCAACAAGTGCTGAAGGACACGGCAGGGAATCGCAACTGCGGCGCTGCCAATGCGTGTAAAATTTGCTTTCGAGCACCTGAATCTGAGGTGATTGTAGAGAATCTGCACTGAACAAGTCGTTTCACCGGACGTCGTACAGATCGCGGCGCCGCTGAACTCATCGAGCTGTCAATGAAAAAAAATTTTGGAAGGATTTTGGAGCAGGGGAAACGGCGTTATCGACTGTACACGGCAAAAATGCGGCTCCTTCCTGACTTTGTGATTATCGGCGCTCAAAAATGTGGAACAACGTTTCTTCACCAACTCTTGCAAAAACATCCCTGTGTGCGAGCAGCCCCTGGAAAAGCCGTTCACTACTTCGATTGTCATTTTCAGGAGGGGATGAACTGGTACCGTGCTCATTTTCCATACAGGATGGAAAAGGTGTATGAACAATATCTAAAGAAACGGCCTATGCTGACTGGTGAATCAAGCCCTTACTATTTGTTTCATCCTCATGCGGCCAGGCGGATGGCAGCGACCGTGCCGAATGTAAAACTTATCGCGCTGCTCAGAAATCCGGTTGACAGGGCGTACTCACATTACAACCATGAGCGCAGGAAAGGGCGCGAAGAGCTGTCCTTTGAAGAGGCTATCGCTGCAGAAGAGCAGCGCCTCGATGGTGAACGTGACAAGATGCTTGAAGACCAGTCGTATGAGAGTGTTCACCATTTACGTCACTCCTATGTCCAGCGGGGAATTTACGTCGATCAGCTGCAAGCCTTTGCAGAAGTTTTTGAAAGTACTCGGTTCTTTATTATACATAGTGAAGAACTGTATGAGCAGCCCTTGCAGGTCTTTGGAGAGCTTCTCGAGTTTTTGGATCTGCCGCCATGGGTGCCCGGAGATATACGTCCTGTGCATGTTGGCAGCTATCAGACGATGAACGCTGAAACGCGAAAACAGCTGCAGGAGTTTTTCGAACCGCACAATCAACGACTGTATAGCTATTTAGGCAGGGATTTCGGCTGGTAAGTCCATTTTTTTTCAAGGAGACCTCTGAGGAGTTTTTCGGAAAAATTCCCGCAGGGTCTCATCCATACGGATCAGAAGAATTCCATACAGAAGTGCCGCGCCTCCCAGAGATCCTGAACTTACCCAGATATTGTTCATCCTTCCTGAAATCATCACAGCAGGCACGAGGAGCGCACAAGAAAGAAGCAGATAGTGTGCGAACAGCTTGAACGATCGAAGAAGAGAAACGTCAGCGAGTCGCAGTTTCACGACAATCCGTATGAGAAGCGTACATGTCGTGATCGTGACATAGATCCCCAGCGTAAGCTCAGGGGGGGCGACTCTCACAGTAATGGCAAGTCCAAGAGTCGTCACGCTGATATTGAGGATATTCATAAGAAAATGAAGTTCTTGACGATTGACGATGGAAAAGACCTGGAAGGCATTCAGAACGGTTATGCAGGCCCAGACGGCAATCATCCGGGCATAGTAGCCGACGTGAGCCCATTCTGGCCCCAGGAGCGTGGTGAACAGGGCAGGGCCGAATAAGGTGATCGCCGTCATCGGAAACACCGCGATTTGGAGCAGTCGGATGTAAAGACTCGACACAATGCTGCTCAGCGTGCCTGACTCGTTATATTCCTGAGCAGCCAGAGGAAAAAAGACTTTGGCAACCGACGTACTGAGCATTTTCATTGGAAAGAGCACGATTTTTTGGGCCAGGGAATAATATCCTGTAATTGATTTGGAGTAATAGGCGCCTAAAAAAAATACTGGTAATTGTCTCGAAAGAGTGTTCAGAAAGGCGCCCCAAATCGTAAAGAGCGCGAATTTTTTATGGCGTTTTGCAAGCGGAAGGAGCAGATCGAAGGGGAGGCCGAACTGTCGGATAAGATGCCCTAATTGATGCCTGAGAAGCCCTGACAGCAGGGCAAGGCGTACAGCCCATCCAAGAACACGGGCCATGAAAAGAGCCCCGATCAGGCGCGGCATCGTCAGACCCAGGAGGATTGAGACGAGTCGTTCCGTAAATGATTGCCCCACTTCCGCAAAGGCGATCACGCCGAATTGTCCTCTGCGTGCTGCCCAGGTTCCCAGGCTGTTCACAATGCCGCCTGCCAGGACAATGACAGGGAGAAGCCAGAGAAACGGCTCCAGCTCAGGTGAATGAAAGCAGGAAGCGATCGCCCCTTTCCCGAATGTCGTAAGCATCGCGAGCAGAAGCGTAAACAGCATTGTGACAAGGATCGCTAATGTCATGGCGCCCAGAGCTTCTCTATCGGTTCGGGCCAGTGGAATCGATAATTCATATTTTAAGCAGACAATAGCGGTAAGAATGTGGCTGAGCGAATCGAAGATCTGGATGACACCGAAATGCTCAGGCAGGAACAGGCGGGTTAAAATCGGCAGACTGATGAAACTGATCAGCTGAATCAGGACACGGCCGGATAGTAATGTGGCAACACGTAATCCTGAAGAACGTCCATGCTTATTCATGCAGAAAAACACCTCGAAGAAAGCCGGCTTCCCAGAACAGTAAGCCGAGGAGGAGGAGAGGGGCACTGCGCACAAACGCGAAAAGATAGTCCCGGGAAAGGGCTGCAATGCGGAAGGTGTTTAGAAATTTCACAAGCGGCAGCACAGGGCAGGCTGCAATGCTGAAGAATGCTGAACGGGCGATAAAGGAGCCGCGCAGCTTCGGAAACTGTTTCAGAACCACTGATGTGATCCGTCCAAGCCGATATTGATGCCCGACAAAACGTGTGAGGGTCGTCATGTTGATATGAGCGACCTGAATCTCGGGATCGAAGAAAATGCGTTCCTGATGCGCCCCCAATTTGAGGTTGAAAACCAGATCGCCCTGCTGGGGATGCCGGATTGTAATGCCAGGCGGCAGTACATCCTGAAATTCTCCATATTGCTCGAACACTCGACGCTTGTAAGAAATATTACAGGTCGGAATATTTGCGATGAGTTGTTTAGGGTGAAAAGGGAAAAATTCTCGAAATTCGGCAAAATAACCGGCCCAGCCGATCGAGCTCCCGGGATTGCCGTTTGCCACCGAACCGCCGACGGCTGCATACTCGGCATGCTCATTGTGAGTTGCGGCGATTCTGCAGAGCCAGTCTGAGCGGGCAAGACAGTCAGAGTCGATGAAACAGAGAATCTCTCCGTGAGACTGACGTATTCCGATGTTTCTGGCCGTGTATGAGTCTGTGCGTTGGTCGAGATGGATAAGCCTGATCTGCGGGAAGTGCTTTCTGATGATCTCAGGCGTTGCGTCGTTGGAACTGTCAACGACCACGATCTCAGAGCTTTCTTCAAAGCGTTGCTGCGTGAGCGCTTCCAGACACCGGGCAATTGTGCTTTCCGAATTATAGGATGGAACAATGACAGAATATTTCATACGCAATCATAAAAAGGAGGGGATGAGGCAGGAATGAACTGCCGTTCTCCTCTCTCCACCGGGCTCGTCAGCGAGGCGGAGGAGAGAGGATGGGCATGGGAAAAACGTGATCCTGTGCAAGGGGGCCTTTATCTAAAAGCCTCGCGTACTTCTTCCCATTTACTGTTTGAACCCGTCACCCACACTTGCAGCTTCCGTTTCGAAGTTGGCACTTTTCCCTGACCAGTAAGATAGGCCTCTCCGGTATCTTTCAGCATTGTATCGTGATCGAGCAGCGTAATATTCCGAAACGCATTGCCGGTATACTGGGTGTCATCAACAGGGTAGATTCCGGTCGATACCAGCCTGATGACGGGCGAGAGGGCAAACAAGCGGATGAAATCATCCTGGTTCTGCGTGTTACTTACCGAAGACGGCAGATTTTGGCCGTGCGTATAGGTCCCGATATAGACCCCCCCATTGGCGATACTTGGCGAGAGGATCAGCGCATCCGCGTCGTTGTCAACGACAGTCGCCATTTGTCGTCGTCTTCCATCATCCGCATTCAATGTCTCGAGCATGACCGTTCTGGCTCCATCAGATTTATAGGCGGCAAACACAATGTCGTTGGCAATGGCCGGGGTGCCGTTGAAGTTATCGCCTCCGCTGGCATAATCGGCATTGGCGTGAAAATCCCATTCATGCCGTCCTGTAGTCGCATTGATCGCATGAAGGCGGTACTCCATGGTCCTTCCGGATCTGGAAGTTAAGGTATCGGTGAACGGGAAGACGAGCAGGCCCTGTTCCCTTAAACACTCCGCACACATGGCCGGGGATTCCCCCCGAATATCGTTTTTCCCACTTGAATAGCCTGCGCTCGGAGAGAAACCAGCGCCCTGCCAGCCCTGGCGATACATGCTCCAGGGCATTGTATTATCACTCTCGTCGCGGACATTTGCATCCCACAGCCCTTCAGACCAGCGGTAAGGACGCGGGAAGCCAACCTTGCTGGCATTGGCGGGAAAAGGCATTTGCATGAGATTCCCGGCCGTGTCGTTAGCTGTCATATTGTAAGTAATGACGGTTCTTGACGGATATGCCGCATAGGTATAAGCGTTCGGCGGACAGCCAGCTATAAAGGCATTGCAGGTATTGCTTCCGCCAGAACCGCTGTAATCGTTATGATCGTGAACCCAATAGGGTTCAAAGGGGTTTGAAGGTTGTGGCATGATCATCGGATTGTTCTGAGTCACCATATCATCATACAAATAATTGGTCTGATTGCCGGCCATATAATCGTCCCACGTATCGCGCACGGCCATGATCATCACACGTGAGTCTGTCCAGGACTGTCTGGTGAAATTGGTCGGTGATCCCTGATTGAGGTTTGGGCCAGCACGGCCTGCCACGTTATCATTGATATAGCCGCTTCCGGTCACAAAGCCGTCACTTCGATATGGGGTATAAATTACAGGGTACAGATTGGCCGAGCCGTCTCCTGCGATCGTCGCCCACTCCCGTCGGCTTTGGTCAGTTTTGGCGTATTTGATGACCGGAGTCACCTGCTGCATAAACCAGGTATCCCAGGTATACTCACCGTAACCGTCCCAGGGCCGCGCGTCAGTTTCGTCAGGATCGTGAGCCGGAAGCCGGTATGACCACTTAAAGGTCGGATAGCGGCTTGCCGGCGCGTTCCAGTCCCAGCCGTTTGAGCTGGCCACAAGGCGATCTCTGATCGAAATCAATCGGGCTTGCACGGTGTTCGGTTTGCGCTCGCCGGGGGGACCCCAGTTGTTTCCACTTGCCGTTTCCACCGTAGAGGACCCGGCCATCGGGCTTGCGGCACCGGAACGATAAAACGCAACACGCGAACGGGCGGTATACATTAAATAAATATCAATACGTGGGTTTGTCTGGCTCTCTGCCTTCGCTTCCTGGCGTTTTTCGGTGAAATCGCCGTTGGCTTTTTGATATAACACGCTGACCAGGGGCGCGCTGCAGGCCGGCGGCGCTTTATGGGCGATATTCCCCCGCACGAGATTTCTTTGTCCATCGTTATTAAATGCGCCAGACTCTCCCTCGCCGTCCCGGTAATCCGGCAGCAGATCCTGTTCTGGAAGAAAGGGCTCCATATTGGCCGCAGAGTGGACATAGGGCGGAGTTTGTCCGGCTGTTTCGTTATAATGACCGGTTGGGTAGGTGGTATTCCGAACCACCTCGGGGTCGGGAAATGAATGCGCCCACTTGACCACATAGTCGGGATTTGTCGGGCTGCATGGACTCGCAACATTGGGCTGTGTGATGTCGACAATCGCAAAAAGATAGATTTGCTCGTCGCCGTCGCTGGCTTTATTGGGATAATTTAAAAACGTATCGCTGCCTTGCTGGTTGAGATCGAGTCTGTTGGCCAAAGGATTGGCGGAGTCACCCATGGCGACCACTGCAAAATAGATAATCTCATCCCCTGCGGTATTCGGATCTGGATCAAAGACCGTGGGCGACGTTCCGATCCCGTGCAAATTCGTATCAAATTCCCAGAGACTGTTCGCCGGATTTCCGTCAGCAGTATTATTGCATAAGGCGTTGACGGCGCGTAGCCGAACTGTGGTCGTCGTGTCGACCTGCGTCGATGAGATGGGCGTATTGGACCCGGCATAAGTGAAGTATAATGTTTGTGAGAGAATCTCAGGCGGAGATTTCGTGGAGTCAAAGTTGGAAAATGAGGCGATGGAACTCATCCAGCTGGCCGTATTAACGTTATATGATCCTGCGATGCTTTTGTCATCGAGCCAATAGGTCGTCGTCTCGTCGACGTCTGTCACTTTCTGTTTTCCAGTGTATTCATCGTGAGCGCGAATCAAGGTGTCTCCGGTAGTGGACTGGATTGAAAAATAGGTTCCCCCGGCCACAATAGCGTAAAGGTTTGTGGCGAAAAACCTGGTTGGTGTATCCCAGAAGCCATTGACTCCAAGGTTGCCGGTCGCCCAGACTCTGTACAGTGGAACTGTGATTTCACTTTCAACATTATTGCCGCTGACTTTCCCGTCATAGCGCCACTGAGTCCATTTTTCCTCCCCTTGAAAACCCGACTGTAACTGCGTCAGAAAATAGCCGCCGCGATAAAAGCCGTCAACCGAAGACAATTCAATGGTCTGGTTGACGATTTGAGCAGATGGGTTAAAGAATTTGGAGCGCGCGATCTGGACACCGGCCTCGGCGATTTCCAAGGCGCGTTCAGAATTCTCGACACTTTTACTCATCTTGAGTTCGTCATCGACATTCGTCAGTAAGCCGATCGCGAGGATACTCATGATCATCATCACAAATAACGCCGTAATTAACGCAATCCCTCGCGAATTGAGGCTGTCTCTGCTCGTACTCATAATCTTCTCCTTCCTGATACAGGGTGAGTTATAACATAACTTATTGATTGATGGCAAGGTTGCGTAAAATGACAAATTGCCGCAAGGTCGTAAACTCACGTCGTAATGGGCTGCTTTTCGTGTTCGATGCGGTCACTGAGACGCTTAAGCCGGCACAGTTCCATTGAGGATGCGTGTTGATGAACAGGCTGCAATCTTCGTTGTGATTCGGATCACTCGGATTGGAGCAGGCCGGCGGAGTGGGGGTTCCGGGTTGCGGCACCACTTTGATACTCAGACCGGTGATCCCATAAGCAACAGGCACCTCAACATACTTTTCGCTCAATGCCGCGTCAAAATAGGCATTCCCGCTGTTGTCGTTTAGATAGAGCGATCGATTGTATCTCGAGATGTCCGGACTCAGATGAGAAAAACTGAGGGTTTCCACCAGCTCGTAATAGGGACCCTTGCTTGATTGCTTCAACTCCAGCGTCCATAATTCACTGAAGTAGTCGTAACTATCGTTATCATTGATATCATCAAGCAACTCTGGTTCGCCCAGATCGTATTCATTGTTTCCGTCTAAATCCGTACTGCTATCTCCTGCGGTCCAGTCCCATTGGCCATTGTTATTTGTGTCGCTGAACGACTCACTGAAGCCATGAAGCGGCAGCAAATCTGCTTTGAACTGAATGAAGTTCCCCTGAACATAATTATACGCAGATGGAATGCCTGCCAGCGCAGTCAGAGCGTTTGTCTTAAGAGAAAATACCGGCGCTTTTGGAGGTTGTGAATTGGCGGTTCGGCATGAAGCGACGTTCGGGTTACAGACCATTTTATCCACATCGATCTCCCGTAAGCGGTAGACCAGATAGTCCAGCGCTGTTCTGGCAATCTGCTGGCTTTCGAGTTTCGCCTTGGTATGGATGTATGACGTGTATGCTGAGCTCAATAAGCCGTAAATTCCAGCCAGAACCAGGCTGAGAATCGCAATGACGACCAGCATTTCGACCAGTGTAAATCCACATCTGTTGTTCGACAAGCGGCACATAAGAGTGTGTCTCCTTTTGATGGATAGTATCAGCGTAGAGGCAATACGACAATCGCCGTCTCTTTAACTCCTAAAGGCGGTGTTACCGGACCAGTATACGTTACAGTGACCTGCACCACTTTCTGACGGGTAGTTCCGTTTGGCGCTTTGAGTGAAGGCAGTGTTTGGTCCCGCAGGTCGTAAAAATCGAAAGCCTGGCTGTTCCCGCCGATAGTCATGTTATGACTCCGGGGTTCCGATCCCCGACGGTTTTCTCCGGCGGCAACCTGAGTCGAAATATTGGGGTAGATATTATAGACCTGTACCCGTCTCGTAAAATTATGATAGCGCGGGAAGCCATTTCCAGCATACTTTTCTGCGTCGTAGGCTTCCAGGGCTTGTCCTCCGCACTCTTTACCCCGGCACCAACCGTCATAATCATCGACATCATCAAATTGTCCCCAGCGACCCAGGGCCGAATTGTAGAAGCTTTCCTCAATTCCAAAGGGCTGCGCTGTCGTGGTATTGGGATAATAGAGTTGGTTGGGGTCTGGCTCGCTGAAGGCCTTGGCACGAATCTCTTCCAGCAAATCCCGGGCAAGATTCACGGCGATCGTGCGTTTATGCGCGTGTTCAGCAGTTCTGACAGCATGGGTGTATAAAGACATTAAGGGAATTAACGCTACAGCCAGAATTGCAAGCGCGACAAGCAATTCAATCAATGAAACTCCCTGTTGTGAACGTATGCTTTTCATAGTGCTCTGCCTCCTGATACAGGTATAAGCTTTCCTTTTTCATCTGCGCAGTTCAACGCAGGATCATTTGTCCTCCCTTGTACAACTCAAGAGTATAGCTGGCGCCGGTATCACTGATAATGCTGATGTTGCAGGTTGCACTCAGCGTTCCGGACGGGCTGAAGCTGATCGTCTTAGCAGGGCAGTTTGTCGTCATGCTGCTGTAGCCGGGCTTGTCTTTGTCGCCGATTGTAAAGCTCCCCAGTGTATTGGCAGCTTCCTCAAACAAAACAAAATTCTTCAAGGGATCGGCTAGATGCGTCTGGAGCAAGGCGCCGGCAATATCTTTCAGCAGATTGTACTCCGTATGTTTCGGTTTTTTTACTGTCAGACTCGGATTGCTCCCGTCGTGAATCGTCATCTCCAGTTGCCGCCGCTTGGCGATCGCGACGGTGCGCACCCAGCGGGCCTTGCTCAGCAGATCGTTGGCAGAACTTCGCAGACGATGTTTGCGCATAATATTATAAAAATTTGGAGTTGCGATCATCACAAGTATTCCGATGATGGCAATGACAATAAGTAATTCGATCAGCGTCATACCGCGTGTTTTTTTCGATAAGAGAGCCATAGAGTTGTTCTCCTCCCGGTGGAGTTTCCCCTGGGGGCTTGTTATTTCCCAATGGTATAGAACAGGGTTCCTGTTCGGCCACTGTACGCGAAATCATTATCTTCGGCGACAATTTTTGCCAGCCCGCCTCTCGAACACCCGAACGCGGACAGCGTCACGCTATAAGGAGCCTCTGACAGAGCTGTATGCCCCTGGAAAGCTCCGGCTGATCCATAGCAGAAGATGTGGACCCGTCCGGCCTTGATCCCGTCCCAGCGTCCGACACTCGGAGAGGGAGCGGTTGAAACATTCCAAAAGGCAGATTTTTCACTTGAAAAATTCCAGAAGCTGTCTTTCATGCTCTCAGGATAACCAAAACTCAGGTAACGGGAGCTGACTCCGATTCTGAGAGCACTGTTCAGGGGCAGCGCAGTGCCAGGCGGATAGGAGGTGATGGGACTGCTAAGCCCGGCTGCATCGCTCCCGTCGGCATTGACCACCCGAATATCGATCGGCTTGACAGTATTCCACTGCAGCGCAGCAACTCCAAAAGGCCGGTCAGTGTACACCTGCGCAACTCCCGGGACGTTATTCGTCGAAGCGATTCCCCGATTCGTGTCGCCGGTGCTGTTATACACGCCGTTACTCGCTCCAAACACGCTTTGACCCAATGTGAGGTTCCCTGCAGGAGACGTGCTGGTATACGAGCCGAATGGCACCTGTTCTGTTGCCCAGGGAATCCAGTTTCCGCTGATATTGCTGTAGCTTGCCGGTATCTGGATAAATTGCATGACCCGCATATTTAAGCGATCACGTGTGCTCGTTGAATTCATGGGCTGGGCGGAAGTGTTATTCCTAGCATAATCACTGACATAGACCATATAATTATTCAGGAACTGTGTACCCTCTCCAAATGGACTGGTATAGAGGAAAAATCCGCTGTAGCCTGTCGCAACATCCTGGGGATCCAGAAAGCCCGGTGTGGTTCCGCTGGCTTTCAGGGGCACACCCAGGTTGCCCGCCTGGTGCAGATTACTGACAAATGCGGAACCATCATAGCCGTAGCCGGCCTTTGCCGACACAGTGATCGTGCTGCCTGATGCAGCAGCAGCATCGCCGATCAGATATTTCATGAGGCGGTAATTCTTTGAGTCAACCACATAGAGGTACGACGAATTGTTCTTAAAACGAGCGATATCAATCCCTTTTGGATAGCGGAAATTGTATGGGCCGGGAGGGGTGACGCTCATCGTTGTCTGAAGCGGATACGTCCCCCAGCCTCCAACATATTCGAAATCGAATTGCTTAGCGTCGATTGCCTGACTCGAGACACCGCTCAGATCGCGGAAGACCTGAATACGATGATTATAGGTGTCTGCGACAAAGAGATACACGTCCTTGCTGTCAGGATCCTGATCCACGGCAATGCCGTGAGGATAGAAAAATTCCCCTTTGCCGGCCGTGATATTCACGAATGAATTTCCCGGAAGGGTGGTATAGGACCGCCAGTCAGCCGGACGGCCCTGTCCAAAACCGCTGGCTGGCCGGACCGCAAGCTCATTGCTTCTATACGCTGTTGATGAGCTGTCGTTCGGCGCTTTGACCGGCACAGGGCGGAGGGGGAAGGTTGCTCCGACATCACCAGCCGATGCGGTTGCATTCATAAACACCTGAATACGGGAATTCATGGTATCTGCCACGAAAATATAGACTGGCCCGCCGTTTTGATCGTCAAAGTAGTCGCGATAGACATCAATGTCACGCGGATTTTTAAAACGTACATAGTCAGCGTTAGTGAAAGTCGTATTGGTCTGAAAGCCGTAGCCTATCCTGCGCTGCGCCAGGTTGACTGCCGTGTACGTCGGATAGCCCGGATACGATTGCGGCGGAATCAAATCCAGATACGCACTGATATTGGCCCAGCGACTTTCGATCACTTTTCGGCGCCTGGCAGGGGAGAGCACGGCCAGTTCATTGGTGATCTGCTCGAAGCCAGCCAGGGGAATGCTGTCCGTAGTTCTGGCTGTCGTACCGTCGGTGGTTCTGGGCGTCCATTCTTTGGACAGTTCGACAAACCATCCGCCGAGCTTCGGCTGCATGTCGATCGTCATGTAGCAGTAGCGGCTGTTGCAATTTTGGGCGCACGACACCGGAACCTTGGGGAAATTCACATGAACGTATGGACGGCACTGGGTTCTTTTGGGCTCGCATCCGCCAACAGAAGAGAGAGTATAGGCCGGACTTAAGCTGTTTGCCGAACTGCTTTTGATACAGCTGCTCGGCAGAGAAGAAGGCTGGTTATTGAGTGTGAACGAGAGCTCGGCATCATCATTCGTTTTGAACGCTCTCAAGAGCATTGAGACATCGATCGGGTTTCCAGCCTTCACGGTTCTGGCGGGAATTGGATACTGGTAGCGTAGCACAGGAGGGCTTGAGACCGGCACGCTGGGGTTCTGATGTCTGGCGTACATGGCAAATTTTATGTCAGCCTGTCCGTCACGATCCGCGTCATAGTAGCGTAACGGGCATTGTCCGTTATAGGCATCAAGCGATTGCGTATAATCAACCACATACCAGTAATTCGGGTCGCAGCTCGGGCAATTCGCTTCAGGTTTGCTCGCAGTGGGACTGATCGCTCCACCAAAGCCTGGATTCGTGGATTCATCCTGATAATAGCCTTTGGTGTCTTTGTTGTAACTCGCATCCCAATAGGGATCTCCAGGCAGGGTATCGTTCGTTTTGACAAATTTGTAACGGCGAACATTGTGATTTGCCGGATCAACGACATACACCCATTCCAGATGATCGCGCATGCCGATCGCTTTGAGTTCCCTATGACTGCCGTAAGCAAGTGGAATTGCTGTTGTGGCGGGGATGTAATTGGCGACTGCGGCCACGCTGCGGTTCATGTAGTCATTGACGCTGGGGCTCTGCCCTCTGATGCCGGTCGTCCAGTTGCGCATCATGATGTTCGGCATCTCCAGCTCTCCTCCCAGGGCAGTATGGATTGGAAAGAGGTTGGAATCCATCAGGATGATTTTATTAAAATTATCTGTATCAGGATCATCGTAATCATCGACAGGAGAAGGCGTGCTTTTCCCTGATGAGAGGTTGCTGTCGTAAAAATTGTGCAGCCAGTCATTCGCCGCTGTCATAAAAAAGGTCGGCGTTCGAAAGCCTTCACCGGAGATCGGAGCGCGTTTCAGCGCTTTTACGTGAAGAGTGATCGGAGGAGCTTTTGGATGGCTGAACGTCACTGTCCCTGTTGTGCCCGTAAAACTTGGCGCACCCTTCAGCGTAACCTGGCCGTGGCCCTCTGCGTTGAGCACTACACTGGTGGAACTGGCACTGACGCTTCCCAATAAGCTGCTTGAGAGCGCGACAGCAATCGTACCCGGCGGTAACAACGTAATATCGACAGGGAGGCTCTCGTCTTCATACACAATTATCGAGTCGCCGTCATGATATCTGATCCCGTGAATCCCCACCTGAATAACAGGAGCGCAGATTTCGACATCGTCAATCAGGTAGGCGTCATTTCCTCTAAGATTCGGCCCCTGAAATTCCAGGAGGAAAGTTGTTCCTCCTGATGAAATGGCCGCAGGACAGCTTGCAAAGCCCCATTGCCCTGCTGCAGCACTGAATAAAGGGGCGGGTGTCCCGCTAAAACCATTATGAGCGACTGAACAAATCTCGCTTCCATTGACGAAAACGTTCACAGCTTCATCTGTGCTGTCCACTGAAGAGGGATTAAACCAGAACTGAATGATCACATTTTGCGCATTGATGCTGTTACTGACGAGTCTTTGAGAGATCGGATTCGACTCATCCATTTTAAGGGAGTGGCCCCCGGTCCCGTGAGGATTGCCTGAGCCCGATATGCTGCTGTTGCCGCTGGACCAGCCGACGTTACCCCATGTGAAAGGGTTACAGCCCGCATGGCCGCATTCAAAGTCATCCTGAGCCAGCGTTATTCCTGAGCATTCCGCCCAGGCAGGTCTGCTGAGCGCGCTCGTGAGCGCAGCCATCAGGAGTAGCGCCCAGATGTATTTCGAGAAGCTGTGGTGCAGTGTTAGGCCTTTCATAAAACTGATTCCTCCCTCGTTCCATATAAATATCATTATTGCCGCTGCGCGTCAATTGTAATCTACAGAAACATGCAAATTTGGGACCACTTTTCTGTTCTGCGTGGCGCGTTTGTTTCCGAATAAAACTTCCTTGACAGGCTCCTGCCTCCTGGAGACGCTTGACGTGCAAGATGTCTGGACTCGCTTTATCAGGGATATGCAGGAGATGAAAAAACGCGATTGGCATGATGTGCTGGTGTTTGTGTATGGCCTGTTTACCGCAGGTGTCGCTTTGTCGATCTATGTGAAGACCTTGGCGCCGACTGTATCATTTTTCGACAGCGGTGAATTGATCTCGGCAGCGTATTGCTTTGGGGTGGCGCATCCTCCAGGCTATCCGCTCTATGTGGCGTTGGGCCGCTTGTTCGGCATGCTGCCGTATGGCACATTCGCATTCCGCATCAATATGATGTCGGCGCTTTTTGCTGCTCTGGCTGTGCTGACGGTGTACGGGATTACATATATCTTACTCGGGGATGTTCAGCAGGGCTGCCAAAATTCGTCATGCTCTCATGCAGGCAAGTCGTCTCCAAACTCAGAATTGATGCTGAGGCCCATATTTGCGATGATTGCGGCCCTGTCGTTTGCGTTCTCCCTCACGCACTGGCAGCAGGCCCTTATCGCTGAGGTCTATTCGCTGAACGCGTGTTTCTGCGGCCTGATCGTCTGGCTGCTGCTGTTGTGGTATCGGGGCAGTCGTCCTTTGGCGTGCTCAGCAGAACACAGGGCAGGACAACGCGGCACACAGGATCGTGTCTTATCTCTGATCGCATTTCTTTTCGGCTTGGGCTTTGGCAATCACCAGACGATTTCACTGCTGGCGATTGCCGCGGGCTTTTTGGTGACAGTCGGCCGGACGCGCATTCTTTTACAGCCCAGGACGCTGCTGAAAATTGTGATCAGCCTCATGCTGGGCCTGTCGATTTATGGGCTTGCCCCCTTAGGGGCAGCGCAGAATCCGGCGGTTAACTGGGGCAATCCCGTGAGCTGGCGACAATTCACATGGCTGATCACACGCGAAGCGTATGATAGTGCTCCCAGCGGCTATGCCCTTTCAGCTCTGAAACATGAGTTCTTTGATGAAGAGGCTGGAGAGCGTCTTTTCCCGGACGGCACAGAGGGTGGAGACGTCCGCCTGGTAAAAAAGCACGGGGCGGCTCGTTATTATCATGTGCTGAAACATTCTCTCCTCTGGAAGCAGCTTCAGAGCTTCGACCCTCTCGAAGAATTCGGCGTTTTCGGGACAGTGCTGGCCTTGATGGGCCTGGCCTGGGGCGTGTGGCGGGACTGGAGAACGGGGAGCTGCCTGCTGATCGCTGTCACTTCCCTGGTGCTGATTATTGTGGCGATCGGCGATCCGCCTGAAGAGAACATCTTCCTGCTAAAAGAATTTCACAGCCCTGCCTATTTATTGACCGCAGTCTGGATCGGGCTTGGCATGATGGCTTCTGCAAAGGCGGTTTTGTGGCTTGCTCCATGGCGGGCATGTCGGGAAGTGGTGGTGCTTGTCTGCGCACTGTATTTCATGCTGCCGGTTGGATCGCGTTTTTTGCGTACCCTTCCAAAGGTCGATCGTCATCGGAATTATGTGGCCTATGATTATGCCGCGAACATCATGACATCGCTGCAACGGAACGCGATTCTCTTCACCTGGGGAGACAGCGGAGCGTTTCCTCTCTGGTATCTGCAGATTGTGGAAGAGCAGCGTCCGGATGTGACACTGGTTCATGTGCCCCATCTGACATCTCCCTGGTATCTCGATCAACTGCCGCCGGATCTGTTCGAGTCACCTGCGCCTGCTGAGACCTATGACAAAGACCTGCTGGCAGTCCTGGAGGACATCGTGCGCAAGAATCTCGACACGCGGCCGGTGTATTTCGATTTCTCCAGTGCGCACTCGCTGAAGCTGCCCTATTGGCTGCTTCCGAACGGCATCACGTATAAAGTCAGACGGCCGGGTGATGTGCTTGATGAAACGGTTTGGGAACGCTACCGATTCCGAGGCATCCTGGAGGATACAGCAATTGCCCGCGATTCTGATATCGATCGCAGCTTTCTGATGTATGGTTCGGCGCGGATGGAGCTGGGGAATTATTATCTTGAGCGCGGCGAACTTGAACGAGCATCAGAGCAATTTAATCTGGCGGTGCAGCTTGCGCCTGAGTTGGGCGGGAGAATTATCCGCTCCCTGAAATTCCGCGATAAATTCGGCGGAGAACGGATCGTTGCTGTGCCGCACAACCCGAAAGATGCGCAATAATTTTCATAGGGTCTGCAATGGCATTCATAGTACTTGTGCCAGTTGAGAACAGATCGCGGGAAAGATGAAATTGTTTTCAGCCTGCTGCGCTGATGGTCCTGACTGCGTCCAGACCCCTTTTCAGCATCCACGCCTTTCAAGAAAATTTATCAAAACGTCACTCAATGCTTGACTATTTCAGCGGGGATTAATATGAGCTCTTTTTCAAACAAATTTGGATAAGATTCACACGAACAGAGAGAATTGTTCGGTGGGATAATTCGTGGAAGGAGACAGCGTGTTATGCTAAAGAAAAGTCAGCAGAGTTCGGGGCCGTCGTATAGTTTACTCGCCCTACTGAAGCGAATGCTTTTTCTGCACGAAACGGCTGATATTAAAGAACTCGTGGAAGAAGTCCACGAGCATATGCTGAAAGATCTGTCGGAAGCCCAATTACAGGAGCGCTATGTCGAGCCAATCTTACGGGGAAATCCGAGTTTTCGACAGGCAGAGAAGGGTGCATCGGTCTGGAAATTGACAGAGGGCAATAAAGTGAACGATTCGGTCTATGAGGTGTTTCGGAAATACCGGGCTCCTCTGAGCGAACGGCAAGTACTGAACCGTCTGGCAAAAGTCGAACACATGGCGGGAAAGATCACGCTCACACTTGATCTGAAAAATGATGCCCGTTTTTCCGACCTTGAAGGCGGAAAATACTGGATTCTGAATGAATGGGTTGTTGTCAATGAATACGCTCGATCGATTTTACTCAAAATCAAATCCGGCCTGAGTGAAAAAGACCTTTTGGCCCGCATTGTTCATGAATTTCACGTGGATGAAGAACTCGCGGTGTTTATTCCCAAACTGGACCTGCGCTTTGTGAAAAAAGAAGGAAAATGGACGTTGAAACGTTTCATCGAGCAGAAAACAAAACTGCGGCCTTCTCGTATCGAACGCTTGTATCAGTATTTATTGAAAATCGAACGCGCGCTGAGCTCTGAAGAATTGACTTCCTCTGTGCTGAATATGCCGGCGAGTTCGACTGATGTCGATGAGAAATTGATGTCGGATCCGCGTTTTGTCAGGGAAGAAGGGCTCTGGGGACTTCGGCTGTGGTCGGAAAAACCGCAAGAGCTTCTGGACGCTGAGGAAGCTCTTGGGATCAGCAGCAGGCTGTCGAAGGAAGAAGACAGACTGGCTGAACCGAATGTGGATTTTTCTTTTGACGATGCCCTTGCAGAGGCAGTTGCTGAACATGAAGCGGAGACTCTTAGAGAGCCTGAAGACCTTGAGTCGCCTGTGGCTGCACTGTCTGAAGCCGCGCCGCCTGAAGATGAATATGCCTCGGAAAGTGAAGACATTGAGGAGCAGGCTGAAGAATCCGAGATGATTGAGGACGATTTACGCTCAAAGGTGATCGATTTTCTCCAGGATGCCTTCCAGCTTGAGGGAGTGACCTACGATGCGGATCTCGTCAATCAATTTGTGCACTCGGAAGAGCGGGAAGAGATCTTTTCCCGTTTCATTCACGACCACTATCTCAATCCGGCCAAAGGCAGAAGCGTGACCAACATCAGCACGATAAAGTTTATGGGACATCTGGCCGAGCCGACGTTGAATGATAAAATTCTGGATCCCTGCTGTGGAACTGGAGCCTCGTTACTGCAGATTCTGGAAACGTTTGACGAGCAGCTGCAGGAAGCGGAATGGACGGAACGGGATTGTACCCTGCGCTACGAATTGCGAAACGGGCAATTTTATTTTGTCCAGTTGACTGACGAAGAACGTGAGTTTTTTGACGTTCCTCTGGAGGATGAAGTCGCCCGATGGATGCCGATTCTCCGCTTTTGCAGGCAGCGTCAGTTGACTGGCGTTGATATCGATCGTTTTGCGCATCGCAGCAGCGCCTTGGCCGTTGCGATCCAGGGCTTTCCGGAAGTGGTCCTGCATCAGGAAAACGCCTTGACGAGCAATAAGCTTGGGAGTAGTGCCTATGATATTGTGCTTGGCGATCCGCCTGTGCATGGCGATAGTCCGATCAGTTTTTTGCGCCGGGCGCTGCTATTAGCCAAACCCGGAGGCAAGATTCTGTTGCTCTTGCCAGATGACATGTTCGAGTACGGGCGTATCAAAAATACGACGCTGCGGAATCAACTTGTCAGCCAAACGATTGTGAAAGCGGTCATTCGGATGCCTGAAGCCGAAGATGGCTCCCGCCAGACGCTGTTGTACTGTTTGCGCAAACATCATGATGCTGAGCAGGAATCAGACGTCTTTATCGGGGAAATTGACGGGTTCGACGGACTGGCAGCGCTTGTTGAAGTGCTTGAAGCGCCGGAATTGTCCATGACGGTGACGGATGAGGTGATCGATGGACGCGTTGTTAACTATATTCTCTCATCTTATCAGCGCAGCGCCTATAATCTGCTGCTGGAAGGCTTGCGAAGCGGCGTTCTTTCGGGAAAAGTCTGTCACGTCAACGAGTGGAATCAGGGACGTCGGCTTCCCGAGGTCGAGAATGAAAACGAATACGTCTTGTCTTAACGGTCACAAGCTATACGCCCTCTGCGGCGTATAGGTCTTTTTTATCGTGTTGTGTGTTCCTGAAGGGCAGCGACATCTCCAACTGGGCAGTTGCCCATTCGGGACACGATCACACACAATCGCAGTTCAGCATTTGATATTCCCCGCGCTCCTGAGATCTCTCCCCGGCTTGCCGGCTCCCTGCTGTCCGACTGTCGACCGCATGAGGAACTGGGTTCTCCGTCTGTCAGAAGATGGGCATTTTAAAGAAGATTCAATGGGGGCATCGTAATGATAAGCCATGACGCAGCACACCAACGTATTCTTATTGTGAATGACGCACCGGTGATGCTCAATATCTTGTGCCCTATGCTGACCGATCACGGCTATCGTGTCTATCCGGCTCTCAGTGGGGAGCTTGCGCTGAAGTTTCTGGAAAAAAATCTGGTGGATCTCATTCTGCTGGAAATCCTGATGCCTCAGATTGACAGCTATGAATTGTGTCGCCGCTTAAAGGTGAACGAGCGAACCCGGGATATCCCGGTGATCTTTCTCAGCAGACATAACGGAGCATGTGACAAGGTAAAGGCCTTTGAAGCCGGCGGAGTGGATTATATCTGCAAGCCCTTTCATCCTGAAGAGGTCTTAACGCGTGTGAAGACACATCTCAAACTTTGTAGCGTACAACAGCAGCTCTCTCAGCAGAATATGCGGCTTCATAAAGAAATTCGTGAGCGTCATCAGATAGAGCAGCGTTTGTTGCATTTGGAAAAAGCGATCGAAACGGCGCAAATTGGAATCACCATCAGCGATCCTTCCGGCAAAATTTTGTACAGCAATCCAGCGGATGCAACGATGCACGGATATACGGTTCAGGAGTTGATCGGGCAGTCTTCCAGCATTTTTGCCGCCAGAAATTCGGGGCAGGCGCAAGCGCCGGAAAACTTTGAGACGATTTCTCCAAATACCAAACGAATTCGTCAGAACCGGCGTAAAGATGCGTCGGAATTTCCGGTCGAGCTTATTTCGTCTCCGATCTACGATGCTCAGGGCGGCTACCTTGGACGCGTGACTGTCTGCGAGGATATTACTGAGCGCCAGAAGGCAGAACAGGATTTGCAGTGTGCAAAAGAGAGCGCTGAGTCGGCAAGTCGTGCCAAAGGCCTTTTTCTCGCAAATATGAGCCATGAACTCAGGACGCCTTTAAATTCCATCCTGGGCTTTACCCAGCTTATGATCAATCAGCCCTTTCATGCTGAAGAGTCTCTGAACTACTTACAGACCATCAAAAACAGTGGAGAGCATTTGCTGAACCTGATCGACGAAGTGCTGGATTACTCGAAAATCGAAGCTCGACGGGTGAGCCTGTATGCAAAAAGTTTTAATCTGTATCATCTTCTTGACGATACCATCAAGATGTTCCGGCTGAAAGTCCGGCATAATCCGCAAGTGCAGATTCTGTTCGAGCGTGATGAGCACGTACCCCAGTATATCTGCACTGATGAAGTCAAGCTTCGTCAGGTTCTGATTAATCTGCTGCAGAATGCGGTAAAATTTACAGCATCGGGCAGTATCAGCCTGAGAGTGAGCTTGAAACAGGTCAAGGAAGAGCAGAATCAGATACACGTACAGTTCGAGCTCGAAGACACGGGAATTGGTATTGGGCCTGAAGAGATCGGAAGCGTGTTCGAAGCATTCGGCCAGGCAAATGCCGGAAAGCATATACATGGCGGCACAGGTCTGGGCTTGGCGATTAGTCGAAAGTTTGTACAATTAATGGGCGGAGATATCAGCGTCAACAGCCGTCTGGAAGAAGGCAGCCTGTTTACATTTTATATTTGCTGTCAGGAGGGGAGCGTGACTGAAGAGAGCACTACGGCTGAAGAACACGCGGCGGTCCCGGACGATAACGAGTCCTGGACGGAAACGGACGGGCCTGATATGGATCGGGGACCGAGCGATGCCGAGATGCGGGAGGCTTTGACGGCCTTCGATCCTGAGCTGCTGAAGGACTTTGAACAGGCTTTAGCGACTGCGGACATTTCAGAGATCCTGAGCGTGCTTGAGCAGATCAAACAGAAAAACGCAGCGCTGGAAAGCAGTCTTCACAAGCTTGTGGAGAATTTTGAGTATAATACTCTTTTATCTCTCCTTCCCTGAGAGTGGCAGCAAGGATCGCAATTGTCCGGCAGAAAAAAACGGAACAAGAACGACATACGATCTCCGTAGCCTCTGGAGAAGTCTGCTGAAGGGCCATCAGGATCAGCCTTTGGGAAAGCGTTTCCTGATGCCCAGAGTTCCATCGCCTCCTTCATGAGCTATTGTGTCACAGCATCGTAGTCCGCTGTCTTGTCTCCGAGTATCTGGATGACCACCTTATTGGGGACGCAGGCGATGATCTCACCGGAACGCGAAATACGCCCGCTGTGAATGCAGATTTTGTTCCGGCAGGGAGACTCCGTAACATGCACGTGCCCATCATGGATTGTAAGCAGTGTTTCCCCCAGCGGTCCGGGCACGGCAAGGGTCTGATTCTCAGCAAGCGAAAGGAGTGCAGAGTGCGTGCCATTGACTTCTATCTGGACGGTGTTACCCGTTTTTCCGACTCGGCTGAGAAGTGGAAATCCTGCCAGTGAGATACTCAGCAAAACGGCAATCACAATCTTGTCGCCTGTGGTCAGAATCTGCGCGAGACGCGTTGTGTTCATAGCGTGTTCCTTGAGAAAGCGATCATAAACATATTCGGGAACGTTGTAAAGGATTTGATCGACCGGGATGAAAAATATTTTTTGCTGAAAGCCGGGGGTTCACCTTGAAATGCTTCACATGAACGTCCGCAGATGTCCTGCTCGTCATGTGACTCTGCTGCGCTCCCGGTTGAAATAACAGATCAGCAACGTGTTGAAGAGATGCTGGGTTATCATATACACTGTTGGAGGGATTGCAGCAAGGGGATCGAAATTTGCCAGGGCCAGCCAGATGCAGAGACTACAGTTTTTATGCCCCAGAGTTGACCCCAGCGCTTTTTTCATGTCAAGCCCTCTGCCCGAGAGATAGCCGGAGAGGTAAAAACTTCCTGCAAGCAGAACTATCGTGATTGTGAGCAGCGCCAGATCCCTGGCAGGAATGTGGCGCAAGGATACTGATGACGACGAGATCGCGATATAAATTATCAGAAGAAGAATGGCATGAGAAGAGCCCGAAAAGCCTTGGATCAGGCCATTCAGCCCTTGTGAGCGTTTTGCCAGACACGAGAGGATAAAGGGAAGGAAAACGAGCATGAGTAATTTACTGATGAGCGGCCAGAACGGGATCGTCAGATCGTTGGTCTGAAAATACGATTTCATGAGGATGGGGTAGCTGAAAGGCGCCAGGAGGTTGAAAATGACGACATTCGTCACTGCAATTTCACGGCTGCCCCTGATGAGTCCGACAATGACAGGGCCTGAGATGGCTGCCGGACTGATCGCACTGAGGAACATGCCGATTCGGAAGGGGGCAGGAAATGTTTTCGTTGCTGTGAATATCAGCCAGGGAAACACGAAAAGCACAAGTAAACAGTAAATCGGCACTCCTCGTTGAAAAAAATGCTGTGCGGCAAATTTCATGTGGTAGAAGTTGAAAAACATGAGGGTTGCCAGCAGATACGGAATACTTGGTTTCACATGTCGTCCGAGCGGAAAGATGATCCCAAGCATAATGGCAGCAAACAAGAGCAGAAGAAAGTATTTTTTCATGCAGACAGCCATATGCAATCCTGGAAGCGTGTCAATAAAAAGCGGCGTGTGACTGACAAAATACGAGCTACACGAGAGGAATGCAGGGCTGTGAGCGCGCGCCTTTTCTCCTTGACAAAGCTAAAGGGCTGCGCAAGTTCATTGAAGGCCGCTGAACACGAGTCAAGTTTGCCGTGCAGAACACGGGTTTATCACTACGAGAGTCAGGACTATGGAGAATGGGGATCATGGATGGAGAAGCGCGTTTGTTGCTCTGGAATTACACTCGCGATGAGAAAGCCGAGCTGGACCGGTTCCTTGAAGAACTGAAAGCGCCGCCGGCAGTAACAATTGAAAAAAATCAGGGTTATGTGTTGTTGAAAGACATTATTCACGGTGCTAAGCGCAGTGAAAAAGAGTATGAGTGTGACGAAAAAATCGTTCTGTTTTACAACGTTCCTCCAAAGGGAATCTCTTTTTTGATTAATACAGGAAAGGAACGGAGATTACCCTCTCCGATTTATGCATCGGTGACAGCGCATTCGATTGAATGGCCTTTTTGTAAGCTGGCTCAGGAATTGCTGCACGAACGTGAGGCTGTTCGGGTCGCGATGGTCATGAAAGATGCCGAAGCGTTGATTTTTGATATGGATGGTGTGATCGCCGATTCAGAACCGTTACATTTTGAAGCAGAAAAAGCGACTCTGCTGGCTCGAGGCATCGAGGCTCCCTGGTCGGAATGGCATATCTTTACGGGCCTGACTGAGGAAAAAATTTTTCGCTATATTGTGGATCATTTTACCGACGGCGCTTTTTCGCCTGAGGAGTTAATTGAGGCCAAGTTTGAGATCTTCATCGACATGTTGAACGAAAAGGTTCAGCCGGTTCCCGGAGCCCTGGACTTTATCAGTCGTTCCAGGAAGACATTTCACAAAATGGCCGTGACAACGTCGAGTCTGGCTCTTACGCAGCAGGTCGTGTTCAATAAATTTCAGTTGCATGACGTGTTCGACGTCATTGTGACAGGCGATGCAATCGTGCGCGGGAAACCGGATCCCGAACCTTATGTCATCACAGTTGAACGCTTGGGGCTGCCGGCTGAACGCTGCGTTGTTTTTGAGGACTCTTTAAACGGCATTCGATCCGCAAAAGGCGCCGGCTGCAACGTGATTGGAATTGGAACGTCTTTTTCCGGGAAGGCCCTGCTGGAAGCCGGAGCTGCTGCCGTGATTGAGAATTTTGAATTTTTTGATAACAACGCCTGAGTTCCACCAGATCACGCGCCGGCTGACAGCATGCCCTGTGAGGCTGTACGCGTTCCTGAAGAGCGGGGTTCGGGAAGCGTTTTTCTCAGAGCTTTCGCTTGACAGTCTGCTGGCAGGATCGTATAATAAGTTACGGATCGATTTCATGGCTGCACCGAAGATCATCATGTTTTTGCTGTGTGCTGTTTGAGAAATTCAGCGCCTGGAGTGAGTCTGGATGGGGGAATTTTACAGAAAGAACGACAAGAAAAATTTTATGCGCTCTACCATGAAACGGCTGTCATCGCATTTTCCGGGCAACAACGCTGCCGTGCAGCACAGGCTGTGCGTGTTCGAAGAGCACATGAAAGAGCTGCACAAGCACATTCGCTTTCTGGAAGGCGAGTTGGATGAGTTGATGCAAAAACTCGAAAGAAATGTCCGCGAGTTTGAGGTTCTGCGCAAAAAATACTACCGCGTTAAAGAACAGCAGCGTGAATCCCGGCGTCGCAATGAGCGTCTTGTGTCAAAACTTCAGCAGTTGAAAACACTCATCAGGGAAAAACAGGATGAAATCGAGACGCTTTGCGTTCCTCCGAATAGTTATGCCACGTACATTGCTCTGAATGATGACGGCAGTATTGATATTGAGAGTGAAGGCCGGCGCCTGCGGGTGACAGCCCGACCTGGACTTGAACCGAGGTCCTTTCGTTCCGGCCAGCAGCTGCTCCTGAATGAATCCTTGAATATCATCGGCACGGCAGATCAGGAAACAAGAGGGGAAGTGGTTCAGGTGAAGGACCTCCTTGATGAGAAACGGGTGATCGTCAGCGGGCGGGCGGATGAAGAAAAAGTCATCAGCCTTGCAGACGAACTGAAGGACATCAAGATTTCTGCCGGCGATAATTTGTTGCTGAACCCGCGCTCGAATTATGCCGTTGAGAAGTTGCCCAGGCAGTACGTCGAAGAACTGCTGCTGGAAGAAGTTCCTGATGTCGGCTACGAACAGATCGGGGGACTGGAGGAGCAAATCGAGAAAATCCGTGATGCGGTGGAGTTGTCCTGTCTCTATCCGAAAGAATTTCAGGCGTATCAATTGAGGCCCCCAAAAGGCGTGTTACTCTATGGCCCTCCCGGATGCGGCAAAACCATGATCGCAAAGGCGATCGCACAGAGTTTAGCAAAAAAGCTTGAAGAAAAAACCGGTCATTCCGCCAAAAGCTTTTTCTTGAATGTCAAAGGCCCGGAGCTCTTGAATAAGTATGTCGGCGAAACCGAGTACAAATTGCGGCAAATTTTTTCGCTGGCCAGGGAAAAAGCCTCGGATGAGACGCCAGTGGTGATCTTTTTTGACGAAATGGATGCCCTGTTTCGCTTGCGGGGATCGGGTATCTCCTCCGACATGGAGGCGACGGTTGTCGCTCAGTTTCTGGCAGAGATCGATGGGGTCGAAGCCCTGAAAAACGTCATTATCATAGGGGCGAGTAATCGACAGGACCTGATCGACCCGGCAGTGCTGCGTCCGGGACGTCTGGATGTGAAAATCAAGATCGATCGCCCGGACAGAACAGCGGCCAAACAGATTTTTGTTAAATATCTGACTGCGGATTTGCCGATCCATAAGGACGAACTTGCAGAACACGACAACGACGTTGACGCGACGCTTGACTACATTATTGAAGAAACCGTTGAGCAGATGTACCATGTCGGGGAAGACAATAAATTCCTGGAAGTCACCTATGCGAAAGGCGGAAAAGACATCTATTATTTTAAGGATTTTGTCAGCGGTGCCATGATCGAGCATATCGTGCGCCGAGCCAAGAAATATGCGTTGAAGCGCTTTCTTGCCGAGCAGGAAGGGGGGCTGAAGTGTGAGGACTTCCTGCGGGCGGCGCAGGATGAATTCAAAGAGCATGAGGAACTCCCAAATACGACCAACCCGGATGACTGGGCAAAGATCGCCGGCCGTAAAGGCGAGCAGATTGTCAATGTGAGAGTCCTTCAGCAATCCCATGACGACAGATCGGAAAAAACGATTGAGACGATCACGGCAGGACAGTATTTATAGGACGGATGAATGGCGCTTCTTAAGATTCTCGGCACTGAAACCGAATATGGCATCACCGTAAAAAATAGTGAGACATTCGATCCGATTGCGTCTTCGACGCTGATCGTGAACAGCTATGAGCAAGGGCAGCGCGTGCAGATCTCCTGGGATTATGAGGGCGAAAGTCCCTTTGTCGATGCGCGCGGTTTCGCTATCGATCGATGTGTCGAGCCTCCGAAGATCCAGGAAAATTCCACGATCAATAAAATCCTTGATAATGGAGCGCGGTTCTATGTGGATCACGCGCATCCTGAGTTTTCCACCCCGGAGTGCTCCAATCCGAGAGATGTCGTGCTCTACGAAAAGGCCGGCGATCGGATTCTGTATCAAAGCATGGTGAACGCCAACACCACGCTCCCTGCGGATCAGCAGATACTGCTGTATAAGAATAACAGCGATTATAAAGGGAATAGTTATGGCTATCATGAAAATTATCTCCTTGATCGCCGTTTGTCTTTTGATCGCATTGCGCAGTATTTCACGACCTTTCTGGTGACCCGCCAGATCTTTTGCGGGGCTGGAAAAGTCGGAGCGGAGAATCGGAGGGCTGCTGTGCCGTTTCAAATCTCGCAGCGCGCGGATTTTTTTGAAACAGCGCTCGGTCTTGATACGATGATGAAACGCCCGATCGTGAATACACGCGATGAACCCCATGCAGATCGCTCGAAATACCGACGCCTTCACGTTATCACCGGCGATGTGAATCTGTCGGAATATTCAACCTACTTAAAGCTTGGATCCACAGCGTTGATGCTGCAGATGATTGAAGACGGCGCCCTGGACGATCCCCTGACGTTACAAAATCCGCTTGCAGCCATGCATGACGTTTCGCGGGATTTGAGCTGTTCGCGCCCCTTGCCCCTGGATAATGGGATGAGCCTGAGCGCCCTGGAGATTCAGCGGCGCTATCTGGAAACAGCGCAACGCTCTATCAGTGATCGCAGCGAAGATCCATATGTAAAAGACCTGATCGAGACATGGGCATATGTGCTTGATTGCCTTGGAGAGAATCCCCGCTTGCTGTGTCACAAGCTGGATTGGGTGATTAAACACGAGCTGCTGCAACAGTACTGCGACAGCCGTCGATGTGATTGGAGCGATCCGAGAATGAGCATGCTGGATCTGCAGTATCATGATCTCCGGCCTGAAAAAAGCCTGTATCATGTTCTGTTGCGGCAGGGACACGTGGAGCGTCTTGTGTCAGACGATGAGATTCTCCGGGCGGTTCGGAATCCCCCGCAAGATACCAGGGCCTACTTTCGCGGGCAATGTCTGCAGCGCTTTCGGGAGCGCGTACATGGAGTGAGCTGGGGAGCGATCTCTTTTAATGTCGATCGCACACGCGTGAAACGCATTCTGATGCCAGAGCCTGGAAAAGGGACGAAATTGCATGTCGAGCAGTTGTTGGAAAAATCCCAAACTGTGGAAGAATTATTGACAAATATCGCGCAGTAGCATTATAAGACGCTTCAGGACGAGTTTATGATTGCACGCGAGAACCCCTTTGTCAGAAAATACGAGGTACTATGCAGATCTGTGTATGTCCGTATGGACGTTATCCCAGCGCAGCGAAACGTTGTATGAAGCTGCTAAGCGCTGCCGCAGAGCAGGAGTCGACGGAAAAATCTGTTGAAAAATCGACACCGGCATCTTCTCAGTCAGCTGACGCATCACAGCGGAAAAAAGCCGTGAGCGAAAAAGGTGAACGACTGAAACAGGACTTTGAAAAAATTATAGACGAGATCGATGACGTGCTTGAAGAGAATGCAGAAGAGTTTATCAAAAGTTATGTCCAGAGAGGAGGCGAGTGAGGTGAGCTTGACAACAACATATCACGGGTCCAGTTTTTTCGAACTCCTCCGGCAGGACTGTGCGCATCTTTTGCCTCATGTGCAGGAATATCAGTCAAGCGTTCGGGATCCTTCGCTGCCTCTGCCGCTTGGGACAACGATTTTGGCTGTCTGCTATGCTGACGGCGTGTTGATTGCCGGCGATCGGCGAGCTGTCGAGGGTCATCGGATCTCGTCGAGACGTATCGAAAAAGTGTATAAAACCGATCAATTTTCTGCCATGGCGGTTGCCGGAGTTGCTGGTCTGTGCATTGATATGGCCAAACTGTTTCGTACTGAGCTGGAACATTATGAGAAGATTGAGGGTGAACAACTCACTCTGGAAGGGAAAGCGAATAAACTGGCCCATATGATTCGCGGGAACCTGGCGGCTGCTCTGCAGGGCCTTGTCGTGGTCCCGATTTTTGCCGGTTACGATCTTCAGCGACATAAGGGCCGCATCTTTAAATATGATCTGATTGGCGGGCGCTATGAAGAGGAAGAGCATTATGCTGCAGGATCAGGAGGAAAAGACGCCCGGAGTACTCTTAAAAAATTCTACCGCAGCCGCATGGACGAAACTGCCGCGGTCAAACTTGCTGTTGAGGCCCTGGCAGACGCTGCTGATGTTGACACGGCAACCGGAGGCCCGGATGTTTTGCGGGGGATCTATCCCAGTGTGAAGCGTGTGACGCTCAATGGCGTGCGGGACATTCCCAACGAGCAGATTGAGACGCTGCATACCGCTGTTCTCAAAGAACGCTTCAAGGAGTAAAATTTATGCCGATGCCCTATTATGTCTCTCCCGAACAGATGATGCAGGATAAAGCAGAATATGCTCGAAAAGGGATTGCAAAAGGTAAATCGCTGGTTGCTGTTGAATTCGAAGACGGTATCCTTCTTGCGGCAGAAAATCCCAGTTCATCGTTGAGTAAAATTTCAGAGATCTATGATTCACTGGCGTTTGCCGGAGTCGGAAAATACAGCGAATTTGAGACATTACGCAAATCCGGCATTCGCTATGCTGATATCAAAGGCTACCATTACAGCCGGGAGGACGTTACCGGAAAATCGCTTGCAAACGCGTATTCCCAGCTTATCGGTAATATCTTCACAAAAGAAATAAAGCCGCTTGAAATCGAAATTCTGGTGGTGGAAGTGGGGGAACGCGCAGAGAAAAATTCGATGTACCACATTCTTTTTGACGGCAGCATCAGCGATTATACAGGCTATGCCGCCATCGGCGGCCATGCAGAAGTCGTGAACACCTTCTTGCGTGAGCACTATCGGGAGGCACTTTCCGTGAATGAAGCCCTGGACCTTTGCCGACACTCGCTGGAGAACACAAGCACTAACGGCCGTATCAAGGAAGAGCATCTGGAAGTCGCGATTCTCGATCGAACGATTGAAGGCAGGCAATTTCGCCGGATCCTGCCGCTCGAAATGAAGGAACGGTTCAGAAATGCTTAGAGGCCTGGGCGGCGCGTGTGAGACCTGGCTGATGCTGAACGTTTCAGCAGAGCCGGGTCGATTGTGACGGTGCATGTCTGGCGTTGATCATTCGTTCATGTCGTATGGAAAAACGGATTTACGGAGTCGAAATTGAGTACGGCATTATCTTTTCGTCACAAGGCCGCAACGTCCTGCCGGTTGAAAAAATCGTCCGCTATTTATTCGAACGATTAGTGACGACTGAAGGCTTTTTGAATGTTTTTCTTGAGAACGGCGCACGATTATACCAGGATACCGGCTATCATCCTGAGTATGCCTCCCCGGAATGCAGCAACCCGATCGATTTACTCCGCTACGAAAAAGCCGGTGATTATATCCTCAACTCCCTCGGACGCGATGCCGAGCGGACTCTCCAACGCGAAGGCATTCGCGGAACGCTGAATATCTACAAAAATAATACCGATTTTATCGGGAATTCCTATGGCTGCCACGAGAATTATCTTGTCGATCGCCATGCTGATTTCTATTATCTGGCAGAGCAGTTCATCCCTTTTCTCGTCACAAGGCAAATCTATGCTGGCGCCGGAAAAATTATCTGCGATGAGCGCCATGGTGCCCGCTACAGCCTTTCGCAGCGTGCTGAGTCTATCTGCCAGAAAATTTCCGGGACCACGACCAACGACCGCAGCATTATCAATACTCGCGATGAACCCCATGCCGATGAAGAGAATTACCGCCGTCTGCATGTCATTGTCGGTGATTCGAATATGTCGGAATTCTCGACCTACTTGAAAATCGGGAGTGCTTCGCTGGTGCTGCGCATGATTGAAGATGGCTTTGTCAAGAAAGATTTTTCTCTGCGAAATCCTGTCAAAGCTGTGAGAGAGATCTCCGAAGACATTACTTGTCTCAGGAAAGTCAAGCTGAATAATGGGAAAAAGATGAGCGCATTGGACATTCAGAAAGAATACTTTGATCTGGCGCTCAGATATATGAACAGCCGGCAGCTCAGCCCGATGGAGATCGATATTATCCAGAAGTGGGGCTATGTACTGAATACACTGGAAAAAGATCCATTCCAGCTGGACCGCGAACTTGACTGGGTGATCAAATATAAGCTGCTTGAAGAATATATGCAGAAACATCATGTCTCCTGGACAAATATGGATGAGAAGGTCCTGATGCTGGATTTGCAGTATCATGACATCAAGACTGAAAAGGGCTTATATTATATTCTCGAACGGAATGAGATGGTGGAGCGTATTCTCACGGACCGCGAGATTCAAGACGCTGTAACGATGCCGCCCCAGGACACGCGCGCGAAGATTCGCGGGGAATTTATCAAGCTGGCCAGAGAGAAAAAAATCCACTATAATCTTGATTGGAGCTATATCAGGGTCGGCAATCTGCTGGATGTGCGGATCATGTGTGATGATCCCTTTCAGACGGAGAATCGACGGGTAACGGATTTGATGCGGATTCTGGAGAAATCGCGTCCGGTGCGCCGCCGTTTTCGTTTTTATTAAGAGGAAGAGGCTGGAGAAAGAACTCTTGTAAAGCGCGTTGTTCAGCGACCGCAACAGGACGCTGATAGCCAACAAAAAACCCCCCTCTGAACATATTTCAGTCAGCAGGGGGGTCTAAAGCGCTTTCTGCCTGGAAACGCGAAACTTAGAACTTGAACTCCAGGCGGTTCATCGTCTTGTAGGCAGAACTTTCACCAAGCCAGTCTTCTTCCAGTGACGCAAACGCGACCTCTAAGATGTATTTCAGATTGTCCGCCAATTTATAATTCATGCTGCCATTGACTTCAAAGCCATAGCTGTCTACTGTTGTTCCATTGACCCCATCAACATCTTCCACCGGAGCCACATAGACGAAATTTGTGTCAAGGCCCATTTTTTCAGTCGGGCTGGCGCTCAGTGACAGTTTGGCATACATTTTGTTTGAGAGGCCATCATCAGTAAGTGCATCTTCAATGATCATGTCAATGCCGAAATCATTGTTCACGCCGAGGAAACCTTCATTATCAGAAGTATCAGGATCATTGCCTGTTCCAAATCCGGTCTCAACTCCCAATGTCATAGTACCAACCGGCATCGAGAAGCCACCCAGGAGATAGAATCCTGACAGATCGATTTCGCCACTCACTGTATCGTCTGTCCCAGAGGCAAAACCGGTTTCTGCAAACACGTCAAAACTGCCAGCTGTTCCCGACAAGTTAAGAGACCCAAGAAAGACTGTGCTGTCACCCTTGATTTCCGGCACTGCCGCGACCGGCGGCACAGCAGTACTGTCACCCTCTTCAGCTTCCTGAATAATAATATCACTTGCGAAATAACCGGCAAGGTATGTTCCAACCGTGAAGCCACTTTCACCCAGCGGCATGCTGACCTGACCTCTGATTAAATTGCCGTCCCCTTCAGCATCATCATCTGTATTGCCTTCATAGGTTCTTCCATATCCAAGGACAAACGAGGCGGTCCCACTCGTAAAACCGACTTCAATGCTGCCACGCGGACTGTCATCGTTGTTGACGTTCTTTCCAAAACCAGTCCCTAAATCACCGACTTGCAGAAAGAATTCGCTGTCCGACAAAGATTCAGGCGTCCATTTGGCACCATAGCCTTTAAACGCATCGGAATAGCTGTTTTGAGTGGCGTTGTCATCACCCATCACGTTGTCGGCGAATTCTATCTCGAACCAGAGTTCGATTTCGCCTTTTTTGAACGTGAATGTCGTATCAAAATCATCTTCAAAAAATTCGCTTGTCGACCCTGCTGCAAGATCCCTCACATCGTAGTCGAAACGATATCTCGCAAATGTCAATCCGCCGGAAAGAGGACTCATTTCATCTTCATCCTGCGCCATAACCGGCAGGGCCATCAGTACTGCCAACACGCTCACGACTGCGATTGTAAATCTTTTCATAAGTTAACCTCCATACATGTTGTTTAACGTATGCATGTAACCCCTCTCGTATGCCTGCACGCATCGAAAAAAGCCCATCCATCACCCTCCACGTAATTTTTATGTATGCACAAAATCTTCAGCTTACATACACAAGGCAAACAATACAGATAGCTTGCAATTACTGTCAAGTTTTTTTTAATTTTTTCTCAAAATATGGAACTTTTTTACAAGAAAATACTCCAATAATAATTCTGATATTTTTTCTGAATGTCGTTTTTGAGAGTGAGCAGGCTGAAAAAAAGGGGGGCTCCGCTGCTGATCCTTGTCTTGTTATGCAAGACCGGCAGCGGAGAGGACGTTGATCTGCTGCTGTTGTCTCTGCGGAGCCTCTGCTGAGAAGCGGCACACCGTGTTTTAGTCCAGTTCATAGACCATCAGCTGGCTTTTCGGCCTTTTGAAAAAATCATCTCCCTGAAGCACTTTGGCCAGCACGACTTCCTGCCGCCCGTCATTATCGACGTCCGCTACGGCGTAATCGACGGTATAGCCGTCAGAGTCCTCTGATTGAAAAATCCGTTCAAAGCTTTCGCCTGTCCAGCGCAGCACATGAATCCGCGACGCATTATATAAAGGAAGGCCCTCGATAAACCTGAAGGGGCTGAGGTTTTCAAACAGAATCAGGTGGACATGCCGGTCTTGTCCAAGCGCGACTAATTCAATTTTTCCAGGAATACGCCGGCCTTTCTTTGGATCTTCACCTTTTCGGACTACGGGAATTCTGTAGGCTTCATTTTTCCGGCTTCGCCAGAGTCGTGTGCCTTCACGAAGAACATCAACGCGGTCGAAGTCATCGTAATACAGCAGCGCCTTGCTTCCGTCTCCGTCGAGATCGGCTGTTGTAAATCCGAAGATATCGACTCGTCCAGGCACGTTAAGAGTGCGGTGACGGCTGTAATTGTTTCCATCCCAGGTATAGACTGAAATTTTTCCGGACAAAAAATCAAGAGACGTTGACGCGCTTGTCCGCTGCCCGACCAGTATTTTTTCACCCTCAGGGCTGCGGAGTATCCGCATCACAATGCCATTGTTTCTCTGGATCTCCCTGAATGTGCCGGAGTCGAATTCAAAAACCCTTAGTTCAGCACTGACTGATCGCAGAGTGGTCAGAAAAATTTCTTCACGACCGTTGCCGTTAATATCGGCAACGCCGAGCGCAAGGATTTTTGCATCGTTATAGCCCTTCATTGTCGTCAGTGGACGAAACGCATCTTTCTCGCCAAGACGAGCGTACTCAAACAGTTTAAGGTCGTTCTGGGTGGCGAGAATCACCTCGTTTCGGCCGTCACCGGTCAGATCGCCGACGGCGATTTTATGAACGCGAATCGGGAGGATCTCACTGAACCAGGCAAGCGTCTGCTTCGCTGCTGGCTGCGTTTCTGCGACCGGCACTTCCTGCTGAACGTCTTGGCGCAGCGCTGATTTTTCAGGAGTGACGCGCTGCTGTAATGCGGCATGGTCGCGCAGGATTTCCTGGGCCTTGCCGATTTCCCGGCCGTCTTTTGACAGGAGAAGCGCTTGCATCAGAATCGTATCGGCATCTGCCTGAAAGCTGAGTTGAAGAAAATTCTGTGCTTCAAGTGACGTGTTGATGCGTGAGAGGGCCTGGCGATCCAGATCACTGAAGGAGGCGAGCCCGGCCGTGATCGCTGCTGCTTTGATGTCGGCGGCGTCAAGCACAGTAAAACGCCCATCAGCTCTCATGGCATCAACAAAAAATTCATACGCCGAGTCTGTCTGAAGCTCTTGTTCTGTCTGGTCTGCGATGGGAAGGATGGCAACTTTGACCTTCCCGGGAATACTGCCGACATGAGTTCCCGGAGCGATCTCGGTCGTTGCTTCAGTCCACAGGGCCTTTGCAACGGAAAATTGTTCCTGTATTTCCGTGAGCTGGATCGCTCCAATCTGTTCTTCATATTTCCCCAGGACTTTTTGACTTTTGGGATCGACAATCTCGATCCCTTCAGCCAGCAGGGCCAGTTGGGCCCCGACGCGTATGTTCTCGTGAAGCCCGATGTCGATAAAGATGTGCTCATCCCGAACCGAGACCACCGTGCCTGTCACGACTGGGAAAAACGTGTGCAGTTCTTGAATTAAGAGTTTACTTTTTCGCGCGAATTCTTCCTGAGCACAGGTCCCTTGCGCGCAGACGAACTGAAGTGCCAGAACGACCAGGAATGACATGAAAACATCTGTTCTTCTCATTGTGCTGTCCTCAAACGTCGGATATGCTCTGTTGCTGTTTGTATGAAAGACAATTTCACTGTCAGAACGTTTTCCGGGAGAGTGAATCTTGTCAAGTAAATTGCCGTTGAATCATCCCAGAACTCCATGCCGGCCGGTCGCTCCTGCTGTGTGTGGTTCCCAAAGCTAATCTTCGAGGCTTGTTGTGTTCTGAGCAGCGCTGCAAAAATCGCTATATATGAGTCTGTCACCCATAGAGCTTATGTAATTCTTTATTTGTGTTTTGACTGAGATCTGACAAAATTCATTTCAAGCACTACATTCGTTCAGTAAAAATTACAGCAGAAAAACCCTCAACTGGAATAGTATACTTTGGCGTTTGGGGTTGACTCACTCGCTGAATACTCTTATGTCGCTACCACAAACACTCCCTGCCGGAATATGATCTCCCGGCAGGGAGTTCTTGGCACTCCTGCGGACCGCTGTTATCAGACAAGTCGATTTTCACGGTCTGGAGTGGCTGTTACGACGCGGTGTTGATTGAAATTTTCTTTGGCTGCACTTCTTCGCTTTTCGGCAGCGTAATCGCCAGCACACCATCTTTGAACGTTGCGCTGATCTGCTCGGCTTTGACACCAGCCGGCAGGCTGAACGAGCGGGTAAAACTTCCGTAGCTGCGTTCCAGACAATGGAAGCATTCCTTGTCGTCATGTTTTTCCTGCTTTTTCTCACCTTTCAGAGTCAGGACATTGTCTTGCAGATTCACTTCAATGTCCTCATGGGTCATGCCGGGCAGCTCTGCTTTTACAAGCACTTCCCCGTCGCTTTCTGAGACATCGATTGAAGGAATCCATTGTCCCTGCGCGATATGCGTCTGGTGCTCTCCGAAAAAGTCATCGAAAAAGCGGTTCATTTCCTCCTGCATCTGGGATAAATCCCTGAAAATATTCCCTCTGCGGCGGATGCCCTGAAAAGGTTCCCATCGAGCTAACATAATTAGACCTCCTGTCAAATTCAGCATCCCGGCGAGTCCTTAACAACGCTGCGCGCCAGGACGCATGATCATGTGCCGGTATACGTTTGCGGAAATCATCCGATCGAAATGTCGATCTTTTTGGGTTTGGCTTCCTCGGCTTTCGGGAAGACCAGACTCAAGACTCCATCGGTATATTTTGCTTCAACTTTATTGACATCAAGCGTTCTCGGAATTTCGAAATACCGTTCAAAAGGACCATACACGTTTTCGACCCGGTAGTATTTGCGTTCTTCATCACTGCCGTTGAAATGCCGTTCGCCCTTCAGACTCAACATCCCTTTCTCGCACTGAATGTCAATGCTGTCGACGTGTACACCGGGAATATCGAGCTGGACGATCACCTGCTCTTCGGTTTCATAAATATCTGCTCGTGGTGTCCATGAACGTCCGTAGCGTTTTCTTTCTAATGCCATCTTATGTACCCTCCGTGTATAGATGATGCGGTGTTAGTGTTATGCTATCTCATGCTTATACGCTAAATATAATATATGAGTCTTATTTTGTCAAGTCTTATGATTAAAAAAATTTAATTTATATCATTTTCTAATAATGCTGATGCAGAAAATAGGGCTGCGAAGCCAGTACAGCGCTCTGGCGGGCCATGATGGGATCGTCGTCATAATGGGGCTGTGTTCGTTTCTCGAGCCAGGGGAAAAGCGAGCTGTGGCGCCGGAATTCATCATTCGCATAAATTCCGGCAAAGGAGCGAGGGCTCTGGCCCTCAGGCATTGATATTGCGGCGCAGGGTGTCGAAGAAGCGGCAGGCTTCTTCGTAGTCGCGGTCGCGGATGACATGTTTCAGGAATTCCAGACGTGAGGTGACGTTGTCCAGTTGTTCAAGCGAAAATCCGTTGAACAGGATTTCCGCCAGCAGAGTATCGTCCTCTGAGAGCAGGCCCCGCGCAATCGTTAAATGCCGCTTGAAAGTGGTTCCTGGCACAGCCGTATTCTTCATGCAGGCTGCGAAGACCAAACTCGACGCAAAAGGCAGACTGAGCGAATAGGCGGTCATCTGATCGTGAGCCGTGAAAGAAAATTCCGTCAGATGCAGCCCGCGTTTTTTGAAAAAGTCCCGAAAGTATTCTTTGGTATTGGGATCAGACTCGATGATTACGATCGCGTTTTCCTCGTGCAGATCGTCGACATTCGCAAAGGTCGGCCCGAACATTGGATGTAGTGAGGCATATCTGAACCTGCCTTGTTGATAAAATTTCTGCAAATTACCCTTGACCGAAGCGACATCTACCAGAACGCAATGATCCGGCAGATATGGTGCAGAACTCTCAAAGGCTTCGATCGTATGCTGGATGCTGACGGCATTCAACAGTAAATCAGGGGCAAAATCGCGCAAGTCAGCAAAGGCGTGTAATACCTGCATGCCCCTGCACTGCCTGGTTTTCTCTGGATCAAGATCGAAAACAGCGACTGTATTGCCGTCTTTCTGTAGTTCTTCCGCAAACCATTTTCCCATGTGACCAGCTCCGATGACAGCAGTCTTCATTGAGGGGCAACCTCCGTATAGCAACCGAGAAATTTATACATGCTGGTGTTTTCCTGCACCAGTTCCAGCGCGTGTTCCACAATTGGATCCTGAATATTGCCTTCAATATCCACGAAAAAGTAATAATTACCCGGATCGCGGCGGTTCGGCAGGGATTCGATTCGAGTCATGCTCAGGCTGTTTTCAGCAAAGACGCGCAAGCTGTCAAAGAGCGCGCCAGCCTTATGGGCGACTGAAAAAATCATCGAACATTTTGTGCCGCCTTCCGGTTTCGCTTCCCTGGCAATCACCACAAAGCGGGTTCTGTTTTCGCGGTGGTCCTCGATGTCTTCTTTAATAATTTCCAGGTTATACAGCTCAGCGCAGAGAATGCTTGAAATTGCAGCAGAAGCTTTGGGACGTTCGATACTTAACATGCGCGAGGCTCCGGCAGTATCGTAGAACGGATGTGCTTCGAGATTGTTCCGGTGTAAAAAATTTCGGCACTGCGTGAGGGCTTGAGGATGTGAATAGACGGTGCGAATTTCACGATGATCAGTCCCGGGCAGGGTCAGCAGGCAATGGTGAATCGGGAGGTTCACAGCGCCGATAATCTGCAGATCACTGTCGATGAGGAGTTCATTCACGAGTGTAATTGCGCCGCCAAGAGTATTTTCCAGCGGAACGATGCCGAGATCGAGATGGCCCTGACTGACACCTTCCAACACATCGGCAAATTCCATACACGGAATATACACCAGGTTCGGATCATAGATCCGCGCTGCCACTTCGCTGTTTGCGCCGTGTTCCCCCTGAAAGCCGACAAGAAGGTGGCCTGCAGCCTGAAGTGCTTTGCTTTCCGTCATTATCCTGCTGAACAGGTCCTGGACCAGCTCAGGGCTGAGCAGTCCCAGGGCAAGCGCATGGGCGCTGGTGCGCTCGAGGATTTCCTGTTCCCGATCCGGATCGAGAATCGTGTCCTCAGCTTTACATTTTCTGATTTTCAAGGCGGTTTCCATACGGGCCTTCAACATTTTCAACAGTTCGAAATCCAGCTGATCGATCTCTTTTCTCAGTTCGTGAATGTCCATATTTTCGGTGTGAAAGTGACAACCTGAAACGTGAAATGACTTCATGCTTCACGATTGAGACCTTACGATCCACAGTAGCACGATCTTTTCATAGGTTTACGGGATTAGACCTGGCGATATACGCGCGGAACGCGCTGCTCTAACAACATGAAATCCGCGAGAACAATTGCTGTCGCAGCTTCGATGACAACCGGAAGCCGCAGCGCAAAACAGGTATCGTGGCGGCCTTTGACCACCAGGGTGGTCGGCGTGCCGTCAGGCAAGTGAATTGTATTTTGTGCCCGGCCGATACTTGATGTTGGTTTGACGGCCACACGGAAAAAGAGCTCGTTTCCGTTAGTGATGCCGCCGTTCAAGCCCCCGGAATGATTGCTTGCAGTTGTGCCGTGTTTATCCAGAATCGGGTCGTTACATTGCGACCCTTTCATCCGGGCTGCTGCAAACCCGGCTCCGAACTCAAGCCCGCGAATACCGGGCACGGCAAAAATGATATGAGCCAGCATGGCACTGGTTTTATCGAAAAATGGTTCTCCCAGTCCAGGCGGAAGACCGTTCACACGACATTCGATAATTCCGCCGATTGAATCATGGTCCTTCAGGGCATCTTCGATCGGCTCCTCAATACGGGCGCTGCCGCCGGCTTCCACGACTTCGGCCTGGATGCTGATGCCTTTCAGGATTTTTTTTGCAACCACACCGGCAGCGACCAGTCCCAGCGTAATACGACCGGAGAAATGACCGCTGCCCCGATAATCGTGTAAACCGCCGAACTTGTGAAAGCTTGTGAAGTCAGCATGTCCTGGACGCGGGCACTGGCGGATGTTTTCGTAGGCCGAAGAATCAGTATCCGTATTCTCGAACTGAACGATCAGGGGCGCTCCGCTGCTGCGATCGTGAAAGACGCCACTTTTCAAAAGACCGAGATCGTCTTCCCGCCGGAGCGTGGTGCCTTTGGCCCCGGGTCTGCGGCGTTCCAGATCCGTCCGAAAATCTTCTGGCGTGAGCGGAATTCCTGCTGGTACGCCGTCGATAACGACCCCTATACTCTTACCGTGGGATTCGCCAAACAGACTGACACGAAAGATTCGTCCAAAAGAATTCATTTCTCAATACGATTCCACATGCTTATATCATGACGCGTTCCAAATCATCAAAAAATTCAGGATACGATTTGGCGACGCATTCAGCAGCTTCAATTGTGACACCACTGCGCGAGCCAAGTGCAGCGACTGCGCAGGCCATTGCAATTCTATGGTCATTATAGGAATCGATCGTTCCGCCGTCAAGGAAAGTTCTGCCAAGAATTTCGAGACGGTCGGGATAGCGTTCGAGTGCGGCCCCCATCTTTCGAAATTCCGTCAGGAGAGCCTGCCCGCGATCACTTTCTTTGACGGCCAGACGCTCTGCGCCGTAGATCACGCTTTTCCCGACGCAGGAGACCGCAAGGGCGACAAGCGCCGGAAATAAATCCGGGCACTCTGTTGCGTCAAATGTAAATCCTGACAGAGGCGCCTGAGCAACTTCAACATAGTGCTCGCCGACATCCACAGAAGCCCCGGCGCGTCGTAATGCCTCCAGAATTGCCGTATCAGCCTGCAATGAATCGTGTCTCAGATTGGTGACCCGAATTCTGCCGGCCAGCGCTCCGGCTGTCAGCAGACAGGATGCGCCCGACCAGTCGCCTTCAATCTGATAATCGACCGCCGTATATTGCTGAGCGCCCTGGATGAAAAAGCGCTGAAAACGGTCGTGCTCTATGCGAATACCAAAAGTCCTGAGCAGATGCAAGGTCATTTCGACGTAGGGGTGACTGACCAAGGCAGGCACGATGATCTCTGATCGGCCTTTGCACAGCGGCAGGGCCATCAGCAAACCGCTTAAAAATTGTGAGCTGCCCGAGGCATCAACAACCGTCCTTCCAGCCTGCAAAGGGCCCTGAATTGTAAGAGGCTGAACACCGCTGCAGCTGTGGCAGCACACTCCCAGATCCCGTAAGGGCTGCTCGATCATTGTCAATGGACGGGACCTGAGAGAACCATGTCCTGTGAGGGTTGTGGGCTCACTGCCAAGGGCGGCGATCGAAGCAAACATCCTGATGCACAGAGCGGATTCCCCACAATTCAGGACGGATTGGATCGCTTTGCGCCCGGGGAAGAGCTGAAGCTGTTCAGGGCTGCGCAGCAGCTGAACGCCCAGGGCTTCAACGACACGACAGGCGGCCAGAGCGTCTTCACAGTACGAAGGATGAAGAATCGTATAGGCGTTGTCTGTCAGAGCAGCCACTGCCACTGCCCGCACCATATCGCTTTTTGACGCGGGCGCGTTGAGCTGGCCGCTGATGCCGGCGGGTCGAATTGTGCGTGTATGTCTCATGGCTGTGTCGTGAGCAGTTATGCGCTTCGCACGCGCAGCAGAACGCCAGGCGCGTGAGCAGCGCGCCTTAGAGTGTTTTTCTTTCATGCTGCTGCGCGAGCGTGGCGATTTCGGCAGCGATTGCTTCCGGGCTTTTCTCGTCGGTGGAAATGCGATAGTGCGCAGCCCTGCGGTAGAAAGGCTCGCGTTCGGCACAGATTGCTGTCATGTCATCGCGTCGGGACGCCTTTCCCGTCAAAGACGGCCGGTTTGGGTCTTCCCCGATGCGTTGCAGGCTGTTGCCGATCGACACGTCGAGCCAGAACACGATGCCGGTTTCCCTCAACAGCCGGACATTTTCGGGATTGAGCACAACGCCTCCGCCGGTTGCATTGATCGTACCTCTCAGACCCGCGATCTTCCAGGCGACCTGCGTTTCAAGCGCCCGAAAACGATCCCAGCCGTCCTGGGCGATAATCTCCGGGATTGTCTTGCCTGCTTCATAGACAATCAGTGCGTCCATCGGGATGAATTCGCGATGAAGCCGGCTGGCGAGAATGATGCCGATCGTGGTTTTTCCGGAACCACGCATTCCGATTAAAACAATATTTTTTTTCTGTATGTTCATAGCGTTTTTGACGTGATACGGTCGCAGATGTTTGTCACATCACGCAGTTTCGCTACGCCGGAACTCGGGACGACCTTGTCGGATTGCAGAGTCGTTTCAGCCTCTTAAGCGTTCTTGAAGAATCGTGCGCATCAGATCGACCGGCGGCGTTTGTCCGGTCCAGAGTTCAAACTGCGCAAGCGCTTGCAGCAGGAGCATTTCACTGCCTGGCACAACCCGGCATCCCTTTGCGGCTGCTTCCCGTAACAATCGGGTTTCCAGCGGATTGTAGACCACGTCGTAGACGACCTGTCCGGCGCGTAAGTAAGCAGCGTCTGCAATGGTCATTTTCTCGTACGGCGGCATTCCCAGCAGGGTAGCATTCACAACAATGTCTGCCTCAGTGATCGTGCTTTTTCGTGACAATGGGCCCCAGTCGCAGCCGAGTTCAGCGGCCAGAGCTGCTGCCGCACTGCTCCGTTCGCTACGATTGAGGATCGTCAGCGTCCCGCCTTTTTCCGTGATGCCGAAGCCCAGCGCCCGTGCTGCTCCGCCGGTGCCTGCAATGACCACTTTTTTGTTCCGGATCGGCGTCACAGCCTCCAGGGAGCGCGTGAATCCCAGCCAATCCGTATTATATCCTTGCAGCAGCCCATCAGTATTGACGACGGTGTTCACTGCGCCGATTTTTTGAGCAATCGGGTCGATGTCGTCAAGATAGCGGATGACTTCAACCTTGTGCGGCATCGTCACACTGAACCCTCGAACGTTCAAAGCCCGCATGCCGCGCATGGCACCTTCGAGATCATCGACATGAAAGGCCAGATAGACATAATTTAAGGCTAATGCCTCAAAAGCGGCGTTGTGTATGGCCGGAGATATCGAATGGTTTACTGGTTTTCCAAGGATCCCGCAGAGTCTGGTGTTGACATTTGTCTGCATAAGTGTATACCGTGTGGACTGCTGCCTGACACGCCGCCATGCCTATCCGCCTGCGATGACAACACAGGAGATGTCATGCAATGAGACGAATATCTGTCAGGCAGAAGGACCGTAGCGACGGTGTGCGCAGGACGTTGAGCTGAACTTCCCTGCAGCAAGCGCCGCAGAGTCTTTGGGTTAGTGTTCTGCGACCGGACTCAGGTGTCAATGTCTGTATCTTTTATCTCGGTGAGTAGAAGCCTGAACCAGAACAGGCTGCCTTGTCCTTGTGTGCTGCTGACCTGTAACGTGCTTCCCATCAGGTGGAGTAAGCGCTGACAGAGCGTCAAACCCAGACCCGGGCCTTCCGTGTAAAGACGAGATCCAGCGTATTGTGAGAACGGCGTAAAAATTTTCTCTCGCTGTTCCGGCGGAATCCCGACTCCGGTATCCTCGACCTCGAAGCAGATCGCAAGCTGCCGGGACGCCGCTGATGCGGAATCAGGCTCGTGGTCGGCAGCGCGTCGCACCCGAAAGCTCACCATCCCCTCTTCGGTGAATTTCACAGCGTTCCCAAGGAGATTAAACAAGACCTGCCGCAGTCGCATTGCATCACCATGAAATGCGTAGAGCAAGCCTGGGGATTTTTCGTACTCAAAATGCAGCCCCTTTTTACGGGTTTCAAGCTGAACCATATGAATCAACGGCTTCAGAATGTCGGATAAATAAAAGGCGGTTTCTTGGAGCTTCAGCTTTTCAGCTTCGAGCTTTGAAAGATCCAGGATATCATTGAGCAGGATCAGAAGGTGCTCTCCACTAGTTCGGATGATGTCAATTTGTGCTCTCTGCTCTTCATTCAGCTGAGGATCGCACTGCAGAATCTGGGCGTAACCGAGTATGCCGTTCAGAGGCGTGCGTAGCTCATGACTCATATTGGCAACAAAGGCGCTTTTGGCGATGTTGGCGGCTTCGGCGAGATCTTTCGATTGAAGGGCATTTTCTTTGGCCTGCCTCAGATTTTCTTCAATACATTTGCGCTCGTAAATTTCCTGTTCCAGTTTTGCCGTGCGTTTTGCGACAAGTTCTTCAAGCTGGTTTTTATAGTTTTCTGAGGCAACTTCAGCCTCTTTACGCTTTGTAATATCCGTAAAAAAGACCAATATCGCCGGACGTTCTTCCCATTCAATCTGGATCGCCCGGAACTCGACCCATTTCGTGGAACCGTCTTTCAGCACGATTCTTGCGGGATAAGATGACGGAAGTTCTTCTCCCTGCAGACGCCGTGTATGAGAGTCTTTGACCATGTCGAGATCATCTGGATGAATAAAATTCAGGAACTTGGCAGAGCGTAATTCAGTCTGTGAATAGCCTGATAAATTGGCGACTCTGGAGTTGGTAAATTTCAGCACGTCATCCTGGACCACGGCAATGGCATCGTCTGCAAGCTCTACCAGCTGACGGTATTTTTCTTCGTTTTTTCGCAGTCCTTCGTCTATTTCATGTTTATAGAGCGCCATTTCAATGTTGGCACGGAGCTCGTTTTTCTGAAATGGTTTCATGAGAAACCCAAACGGTTCGGAGGTTTTGGCTTGCGCAAGAAGCTGCGGGGCTGTGGTCGCTGTCAGGTAAATCACGGGGGTGCGAAATTCAGAGCGGATTTCCGAGGCGGCTTCGATTCCTGTCTTCTCGCCTCTCAGCATGATATCCATTAAAATAAGGTCAAAGGGCTGACTTCGGACAAGACTAAGCGCTTCCTCAGCGGATTGTACTCTTCCATTCACCAGATAGCCCAGATCTTCCAGCTGGGTTTGTAAGTCCATCGCCGTGATGAACTCGTCCTCTACGATCAGCACTCTGGGTTTTTTCATGAGCTCTCCATGCCTTGTGAAGCGAACGGTTCGAGCGCAAATTTTGCGTGCTTCCCGAAAAGGTATTGGCAGGGCGCAATAAGATACGGGCACAGCTTTCATGAAATGCCCGCTTAGTGGTATGCAGGTCTCTGAGACAGGCAGAGCAATTTTTCTGTAGCACGATCATCGTCAGCTTCTGGCAAGCCGGTGGCATGAGATTCGATCTCAGTATGACCGCGTGTCTTCACAGAATTGGTCTCCATCGCTCTTTGAGGATACACACCAGTCATGGTAATAAAAAACGTGCGATGAAAAATAATTTCTGTCAAGAAAAAATTGACGGGAAGAAGCAAAAAGAGGGCAGACTGGAGTTGTTGGAGAGCCTGCCAGTCTTTTTGGGCAGCGTTTTCAGCACTTAGATGCGCTCGAAGTGCTGCCACAGCTCTTCGATGTCTTGTTGGCGCATTTGGCCTGCTGCCGTTGCTTTCCCAGCAGCAAACGACGCAAAGGTACACAGACCGCCTAGCAGCGGTGCTGCCACACGGCTTATCCTGCCTTGTTCTCCCATGCCGACCACCAGCAGTGAGAGATCCGAGTCGAGCAGGCCGAGCAGGCGGGCATTATCTCGCGGAGAGCTGACCATGCAGGCCACTTTGATAATATCTGCGTGACATTCCGAACAGCGGCGAATCACGCGCTCCAGTTCTTCGCGCTGCGGTGTTTTTTCAAAATCGTGGAACGAGATAATGACCTGGCAGCCTTTTGCGTTGGCGGCCCGGATAAGCTCGTGTTTCAGGCCGTCATCAGCGTCAACTTCAATATCAACATAGCTTGCTCCGGACGTTATGGCCAGCAGGAGCAATTGTCGACGACGTTCCGCTGCATATTTTCCCGGGCGGCACGTGGCGATCGTTCGGCAATCCGATGAAAAAATACGGATGATTTCTTCTTCTGAGAGTTCCAGCAAATCCAGACGTATTTCGACGAAGTCCAGCGTGCTGACGGCGTTCAGGCATTCGTCGAATGGCATCTTCGCAACGGCAGTACAGATCTTCATGGCCGGCCTTCTTTTGCGCTGTGCATGTTATCGATTGCTGTTTCCAGCTCTTCCAGGTCAAGGTCTTCGACAACGGCCCTGCCAAGCTCTTCAAGCAGGACAAATCTGATGCGAGTGCCGTAGCGCTTTTTATCCCGCTGCATTGCCTCTTTCAGCGCTGTTTTGTCGCTTTCGATCGAGGTCGGCAGGCCGTAGGCTTCAAGAAGCTGCCGTAAGCGCTCGACTTCTGTTCTGGACAGGCCGCCTTTGTTGTGGGATAATTCAGCCGCGACCATCATGCCGATTGCCACTGATTCGCCGTGTGGGAGTCCCAGCGTTTTTTCCACAGCATGACCGAAGGTATGCCCGAAATTCAATTTCCGGCGGTCGCCATCTTCTTTTTCATCATTGTTGACCACTGCGGCTTTGATTCTTACTGAATCGTTCACAATACGTTCGACAGCACTGGCTTCAAGGGCGCAAATGCTCTGCACGTGATCTTCCATGAAACAGAAGAGATCCGGATCCGCGATCGCGCCATGCTTAATCGCTTCAGCAAAGCCGCAGCCCAGGACCCTCGGCGGGAGAGTTCGCAGCACTTCAAAATTCATGAGGACAAATTCCGGCTGCGCAAAGACCCCGATCGTGTTTTTATAGCCTTGAAAATTGACGCCGGTTTTGCCTCCCACACCGGCATCGACCTGGGCCAGCAAAGTCGTTGCTACGACGCCGAAGCGCAGCCCCCGCAGATATGTTGACGCGGCAAAGCCGGCCATATCACTGACAAGGCCGCCGCCGACAGCCAGCACAAGTGAGGACCGATCAAGCCTGGCATCGAGAAATCTCTGATAAAGCATTTCAACCGTACGCAAGGTTTTATGCTGCTCACCGCAGCCTGTCAGGATAAGCTCCCCGGACGGAAAGCGGTCGCCGTAAAGTTTTGCGATATGTTCATCCGTTACGATCGCGCAGTTGCGATTCGTGATATAGCGGTCCAGATGATCGAGAGATTCTCCGAGGACGATCAGGCTTTCGCCGCTGGATCCTCTTATGCGATATGTGATCATGATGGGCTCCTTGCTCAGGATGACGGGGCAGCACTGCTCTCCTCCCTGCGTGAATCACATTTATGATGTCGTCTTACGGTCCATATACGCTTTGAGATCGAGCACATCAGCGGCAAGAGCGATAAATTGTTCGGGGCGAAGCGCCTGATCCTTATCACTCAACGCGATCTCAGGATGATTATGGACCTCGACGGCCAGTCCGTCTGCGCCGGCCACCACTGCCGCCAGGCTCATCGGCGGGATGAGACTGACCCGTCCTGTGCCGTGAGTCGGATCAATGATGACCGGCAGGTGTGTCAACTCTTTAAGGGCTGGGACGGCGCTCAGGTCAAGTGTGTTTCTGGTATACGTCTCAAAGGTTCTGATCCCCCGTTCGCAGAGGATGACCTGTGGATTGCCCTCATGCAGAATGTATTCAGCGCAATTGAGCCATTCTTCGAGCGTTGAATACATGCCGCGCTTCAAAATGATTGGTTTCTGGGTTTTTCCGACCTCTTTTAATAATGAAAAATTTTGCATATTACGCGCACCGATTTGAAGAACATCGGCATATTCGCAGACCCAGGAGACGTCTCGTGTATCAAGGACTTCGGTAACAACAGGAAGCCCTATGGCTTTCCCGGTTTTTTCCAGAATTTTTAAACCTTTCAGTCCAAGGCCCTGAAAGGCGTATGGCGAAGTCCGCGGTTTAAAGGCTCCGCCTCGCAGCATATTGGCTCCTGCTTCTTTAACGGCCTTTCCAGTCTCCAGCATCTGTTCTTCACTTTCCACACTGCATGGTCCGGCAATAAACAAAAAGTCTTGTCCGATTTTCAGATCGCCGACTTCGACGATGCTGTGTTGCTTCGTCTCGCGCGAAGCCAGCTTAATATTTTTCATAGTCTGTCGCATTCTCCTTTGCAAAATACTGAGATGCATACGTGTGCGGCATAACGCAGACCACGATATGATCTCATTGTTCATGACTATGCTTTCGACGTTCCTGTGTCAAGCGAAAAACGCCGCAGGTCTATCCGTGTGGAAACGCGCGTGAGAATTTCGACTTTTTTTCTTGACTCATCAAAAACATTATGCTTATGCCTGTCTCGTACTGCTGTGTTTTGTTGGTGCGTTAATGCTGTTTGTATATGAGTGAGGCGCTGGTGTGCATTGGCAAGGAGAAACCCCTCAGAGTGTGCGTAAGTTGGTCATAATATGTCTGCTTTTATCACATAATGCATTATGCATACAGTGTACCTTGATTTGAGGGTACACTTTTTTTTTGATTCTGTTGTTGCTCCAGGACGAGAACACCGCGTTGCAAATTGCAGAATGATGTCGGTTACACGATGTGACAGGAACAGAAGGATAACATGAATGTGAGGGATACAGGTGAACAAAATACTTCAAACCTTGATCGAGTTGCAGGATGTTGATGCAATCATCCTGAGCGATCGGCAACGAATCGAAGCGTTTCCGGGGAAAATCCGGGACCTGGATACGTTGCTGCATGATGGAGAACACAAGATCGCCCAGATCACAGCCAGCATCAATGAGCAGGAAAAAATTCGTCGCAGTAAAGAACTTGAAATTGAATCAAATGTCGAGAAGATTAAAAAATATCAGGGCCAATTGACACACGTCAAGACCAATAAAGAGTATTCTGCGCTGCTGGCTGAAATTACGGGCCTGAAAAACAAAAATACCCTGAGCGAGGATGATATCCTCGAGCTGATGGAGAGTGTCGAGCGGGCAAAAGCAGCCTTACTGACGGCCCAGCAAGAGCTTGGCGTCATGCAGTCCCGGGTGACGGAGGAAAAGCAGAGCCGGGAGGAGGAGCTGTGCGCACTTCAGAAAGAGGTGGAGAACAAGCAGCAGATCCGTGATGAATTAGCCGGAAAAATCGAACAAGGCGTGTTAAAAGAATATGACAGAATTCTGAAACTCCGTCATGGACTTGCCGTCTCCCGGGTTGGAGAAGAAGGGATTTGCTCGGGCTGTCATGTTGCATTGACTCCGCAAATGCATGCCGAAGTCAAAACCGGCGACTTTTTGCATCGCTGTCCGGTTTGTTTCCGCTATGTCTACTGGGCGGAAAATGACGGAGAAGAGGGGGCAGGCTGAACTGTCCTGACGCAGCGACAGGAATGGACGCGTTACACCGCAAACAGGACAGTTGCCGCCTGTTGTACAGAGATTTTTTTATGATCTTGAACCATGAAAATATGGGAGCGTGAAGTTTCCGCGTTGCCTGTCTGAAGCGGTTGCTTACACCTGCCGGAGTCTTTTTACAGAAGAGGAATCACAATTTTGCTCATTCGTTTATTAGCGTTACTTGCCTTGTTCTGGACTGGAAAGCATATTATCAGCCAGATCTCCTCAATGGTGAATCCCCAGCGTCGTTCACATGAAAGCTCTTCCCATGACGGAGAGGCTGACGAGATGGTCAAAGACCCGATCTGTCAGACTTATGTCCCGAAATCCCTGGCGATCAGGAAAACTCGGGCAGGAGTCGACCAGTATTTCTGCAGCGAAGAGTGCGCTGCAAAATTTACCGAACAGGCGCAGTCTGAATCATCCTGAAGGCTATGTTGTATCGAATTTCGAGATTGTTTGCCAGGATATTTTTTTTGATATATTTTCGACTCACAGTCATCGGCCGTGAGCATATTCCGAGCGAGGGCGCATGCCTTGTCATTGCCAACCATGCCAGCTTTCTCGATCCGTTGTTGCTTTGCACAATTTTTAAACGTCCGATTCATTATATTACCTATGCCTTTTTTTATTTTCATCCTTTGATACATTGGTTTTGTCGACATGTCTATTGCATTCCAATTAAAAAAGAAGGCTATGATGTCTCAGCATTCAAACAGGCCCTGCGCCTTCTGAAACAGGGGGAATGCGTTGGAATCTTTCCAGAGGGGATACGTTCAGAAACAGGGACAATCGGCAAGGGACAGCCTGGCAGCGCGCTTCTTGCGTTAAAGTCCAGCGCCCAAGTCCTTCCGATCGGCATTCATGGGGCGTATGAGGCGCTTCCAAAAGGCAGCTGGTTTCCAAAAGCTCGGCGGATCACCGTGATGATTGGGGAGCCTTTCGGGCTGGCGTCTCAGTGTCCATCTGACAAGAAAAGCGCTGAGATTCAGGATGCAGCGACAAATATCATGATGGAGAAAATTGCTGAATTGTGCGGACGGCAGGACTTACTTCCATCTTAACACGACGCTTAAAGGCAAGAGGCGAATAATTTTCTTGAGAGAATTTTCTTTACTAAAGCTGTCATATATAGTATAGTTGTTGCGGAGGAATAACGATTGAAGTGCTGTTGTGTGCGCTTCAGGTTCACGCCTCCTGTTGTTCGCCATATATATATTTTCTTAATGTCTGAGATGAAGGATGAGTGAAGCGATTTATGGAAACAAAGCATCTTTTAATTGTTGATGACTCCAAGATGGTCCGCAAAATTATTGCGATCAGTTTGAAAGACGAAAAACAGTTCACACTCCATGAGGCCGGGAGTGGATTAGAGGCACTTGATAAACTCATGGAAATCGAGGCTCCCGTCGATCTGATTTTTACCGACATTAATATGCCGAATATGGATGGCCTGGAACTGATCAGACGCTGTCAGGAGGATGAAAAGTATCAAGGCATTCCGATTATCGTCATTACGACGGAAGATGGTGCTAAAGATCGTCAGCGGGCCCTTGAACTCGGAGCTGTCGGTTTTGTCAGTAAGCCCCTGGATCGTGCGAGCATTGTGGATATTACCCTCTCAACCCTGAAAAAATACGCTCGGCGGGACTCGTAAACGTATGTCCACGCTGCGAGGCCATTGCGGTCGGCAAGGTGGTGGGGAGTGACAGCAGGAATCGGGAGAAAAAGGTAGATGACATTCGATCTTGAACACTACGAAGATGCCGTCATGTCGGGAGACGATACGCGACGGATGAATGCCGGGCTGGAGCTGGCTGAGGCTGTTCCGACGCTGGAAAGAGACACGTTGGAGCGTTTCGGTCAGCCGATTGTGGATGTGCTTTTACAGGCCTTACGTGAGACTGATTGGGAATTTCGGAATCTTATTGCGAATGCGCTGGTCGTTCTGGGCAAGGTGGATTTTGTGGGAAAAAGCACCTGGTTCTGGAAGAAGTTGGTCTCCACGTACACCGATGTTGATGCTGGTCTGCGTTCTTCGGTGATGGATGTTCTCAAAGAGCTTGGTCGAAGTGAGTATAGTCTTGAAATTCTTGAGCCGTTGATTAAAGGCTTGCAGCATGAAGACAAGGACATGCGCATCCTCAGCGCGAATACCCTGGGGCGCTTGCGGGCCCGTGAAGTTGTGCCGATCTTGCTGAAAGGGCTTGACGACCAGAATAGCAATGTGGTATATAACCTCGTGGAATGTCTCGGTGATATCGGCGATCCGCGCGCCGTTCCATCCTTGATGAGCTTATTGACGGATCACGATGATGACTGGGTGCATGTCGCTACGCTGGAAGCCTTGGGGAAGATAGGGGATCAGCGTGTGGTCGGGCTGTTGTTATCATTGGTGAAAGATGAATTGGTCGTCGATCCATTGATCAACGCCCTCGGCATGTTGGGGGATACCCGTGCCATCCCGCTGCTTTCGAGCTTTTTGAAAGATAAAGACCGTGAGATACGCGAACTGGCCATCAATGCGCTGGTTTCGATCTGGAATGACATGCAGGAAACGGCTGATTTCAGCGGGGTCGCCTACGAGCTTGACGCAACCCGCCAAGTGCTCCGGGGCTGTCTGACAGTCACTCTCAAGAATACGATTTTGAAAGACATGAATGATGCGCATATGCCGGAGACGCTGCGTGAGAACTGTGCGTTGCTCCTGAGTTGTGTGCAGTATGCGAAAGCGCTTCGACCGATCGCCGAGCTTCTTGAACAGATTCCCCTTTCTCAGAAAATTCTCTACGCCCTGGGACAATATGGACGACGCGCCTTTCCTCACTTAACAGTCTATCTGCGACATGATAATTTTCAGCTTCGGGAGTCGGTAGCGCTGTATCTGCAAAACTATCTCAACGCGTTTGACAGGACTGATTCTCAGATAGAGCAGGTCTTGTTGCAGCTCATTGAAGACAGGAATCCACTGTTGACGCAGATCGCGTTTGATGCGATTAAGGATTTGCACAGCCCAAGAATCATCCCGGCACTTGTCGCGATCTTGCATCGGGAACCGCATGAGTTTGGCGACACGATCGTTGATATTCTGGCGGCTTTTCCAAAGCACAACGTGTATAATGCGATAGCTCCGTCGCTGGATGAGGCTGACGAAAATGCGCTTCCTGGCTGTATTAAGCTTTTAGGCTATGGCGGCGCACGGCTTGATGAGTTGAGAAGCTATCTCAAACACGAGAATCCGTTGATTCAAGAGGCCGGCATTCTGGCAGTGGGCTTTACCGGGCGCGCGGACGGCATCCGTGTCTTGCTTCCCTTTATTATGAGTCGTCGGAACAGTCTGGCCCGCTGTGCGGCAGCACAGAGTCTTGATCGCCTGATCGCATCACTCGGCAGCGAGCTGCCGAGTCCCCAGAACGTGTTTGATGCGCTGTTTGGCATGCTGGATACGTATCGCAGTGATGAAGAACTTGTGGCTGTTGCTCAGGCTTTCGGGACCTTGTTCAGGACAAATGCGTCGCAATTGAGCGAAGTCAATCTTGCTGTCGTACGCCGGCGTTTACTTGATCTGCTCCCCAACGCATCGAACGATATCAACGTCGGGCTTCTTCAGGCCTTACAATCGATGGTGGATATCTCATCGTTGGAGATACTCCGGGAAATGCGTGCGATTGTCTCACAGCAGGTTCAGGAAATGGTGGCATCACTCTATAGCCGACTCCCTCCTGATTTGCGCGTGATTGCCGATGTGGCAGATATGATCAGCCACGCCGAATATTCTTTCAGGAAATTCTGGATTCTGGCTGCTGGCCGCCTGAAAGCTCTCAGCTTGACGGATATGCTTATTCCCCTGCTGGCCGAACAGGATGTTCGGGCCGAGACATTTCAGGCCTTTGTCATGATGGGAAAAGAGGTGTTGCCGTATCTTGCCAGATACGTTGATGATGACGATCCCCGTATTCAAAAGATGTCTGCCCTGCTGCTGTCACGAATCGCTCAGGATTATCTCGATCGCTTCTGTCAACCTTGAGGGGGCGTAAATTACCGTACAGGAGGAAATAGTTATGCGATATATGTCTCGTTTCTTGTTATTGCTCGTCGGCATGTTGGGAATGAGTTTTGCCTTGGGCACCCCGGATGCCGCTGCCCAGCAGCGTCCTGAACGTCCGAAGGCCGTGGTTCCGTCGCCGATTGTTGGGCCCCCGAATGGAAACAGGGGCCTTGAAATCAATGTCTGGACTGATAAAGGCAATCAGAGTCCCACATACTATGTGGGAGAGCGAATTTATATTTCGTTTACTGTGACAAAAGACAGCTATGTTGTTCTCTATGACATTGACAGTACCGGAAATGTGAATATTTTGTTTCCCAATCCTTATCATCCCGATAATCTGGTCAGGAAAGGGCGGGTCTACAGGTTTCCAGCTGCAAACTATCAGCACGATCTGATCGTCAGAGGCCCGACAGGTGAAGAAATTTTCTTTGCGGTGGCCTCGAGCTATGCCTATTATCACTGGAAGTTCGGAGCATCTCCGCCGCCAATTTGGTCAGATGAGTGGGGAACGTCCTCAACCTGGGGCCATCAGGGGGCGGGACCGGATTACAGCATTGCCTCGCGCCGTTTTCAGCAGCGGTTACAATTCAGCCAGAATGGGAACCTTGCAGAACATGCTGTTCAGTACATCAAACATTATAGTGACAATGTGGTTAAGGCGTATCCGGTCACCTACGCAAAGTGTAAATTTTATGTGACAGTGTCACCGTATTAATCGGCAACCTGAACAGGGTCCTTTTCCTGAATTTTTTCAGGCCTTGAAGGATTTTCATGACCGGCACGTGTCTTTACGCTGTGTGAGATAGTGTTGTAAACACTCTTGTGTACGGATTTCTCGTCTTACAGTCCTTCAGCGACGTCGTAAAGTGCGCGGGTGAGCTGGGATAACTCTTCGGGATGAATGATATAAGGCGGCATGATATACATCAGTTTTCCGAAAGGTCTGACCCAGACCCCTCGCTTGACGAACTCGGCCTGAACGCGGCCCATGTCGACAGGCTTTTTGACTTCCACAACACCGATTGCCCCCAGCACGCGAACATCTGCAACTGATGGAAGTTCTTTACAGGGGCTGAGCTCTCGCTGAAGCTGCCCCTGGATGGCATCTACCCGCTTTTGCCATGAAGAGGCTGACAAAAGCTTGATGCTTGCTGAGGCGACTGCGCACGCGAGTGGATTTCCCATAAACGTTGGGCCATGCATAAAGACACCAGCGTCTCCCTCTGAGATGAGACTGCTGATGTTTTCCGTGCACAACGTTGCGGCCAAGGTCATATAGCCTCCGGTCAAGGCTTTGCCAATACACATGATATCAGGAGAGATGCCGGCGTGCTCACAGGCAAAAAGCCGGCCCGATCGTCCGAAGCCAGTTGCAATTTCGTCCAGAATAAGCAGAACGTCGTATTCATCGCATAACTCCCGTACACGTCGTAGATAGGTCGGAGCATAAAAGCGCATGCCCCCGGCGCCCTGTACGATCGGTTCCAGAATGACTGCGGCAATTTGCGTGTGTTTCTCGTGAAGCAATGTATGAAATTCACTGATATAACGTTCATCCCACGGCTCTTCAAAACGACACTCCGGTGCCGGCGCAAAAAAATGTTCGGCAAGGATCCCCTGAAAAATCGTATGCATGCCAGTGAGCGGATCGCAGACGGCCATGGCACCAAACGTATCGCCGTGATAGCCGGAACGAATGGTCAGTAATTTGCTTTTCGCACGATTCCCACGGGAACGCCAGCATTGAATCGCCATTTTGATCGCGACTTCGACGGATACGGAACCGGAATCGCAGAGAAAGATCTGCTGGAGGGGCGGCGGTGTGATCTCTAAGAGCAGAGATCCAAGTTCGATCGCCGGATAGTGGGTGATTCCGCCGAACATGACATGCGCCATCTTCTGAACTTGCCGTTCAAGCGCTTTGTTGAGCGCTGGATGATTGTAGCCATGGATTGCAGCCCACCAGGAGGACATCCCGTCGATTAAACGCCTCCCGTCGGCAAGCTCCAGATAGACCCCGGAAGCGGACGTCACAGGATATACTGGCAAAGGAGTCTGCATTGACGTATAAGGGTGCCAGAGATGTTTGCGATCGAAATCAAGGGCCTGTTCTGTGAGAGCTGACGTCATGGCATACGATAAAAAAGAGCGCCTGAGAAGCCGTGGCGCGCTGCTTCTCAGAGGCTTTCAAGGTGCAAAATTTATAACTCTACGACGGAATCGTCTGAACCGTAATCGTTCGGGATGTAGTTATCGGCCTGATCGTCATTTTCCCAACGCTCTCCGTCAAGAAGGTAACGGAAACGATACGATTTGTTCGCTTCCAGTGAGACAGTGGCGCTGAAATCACCGTTTTTCAGAAGCCTCATGGGTTTATCTTCAGTATTCCAGTTATTAAAATCGCCGCAAAGTGCAGCAGTTTCAGCCCCGAATTCGGCAGGGACGCGAAAGGTGACTCGACAAAACTTGCCGGTGCTCGAATAGCTTTTCTTTAGCATGATGACTAACCCCTTATCGTCTGCATTCTCCTGTATTTCCTGTCAACTCATCAGCACGTTCATCAGTGCCGATTCTGCGTACTCATCCTTATTCTCTCCCCCTTATTGCATGAAGGTGACAATACTCACGACATGTATCGAGAGTCTTGATAAAATTCAACAAAAAAATAGACGCATGAGTATTTTTTTAGACGCTCCAGATGTTCAGACAGAGGCAATTCAGCCACGTAGAGGCTGAATTGCCTCTGTTCTGTTATGGCAAAATACTGACGTTTTCTGATGCGGTTGCGACGGGAGCGGGAGTCAGGCTGCGTGACAGACGCAGACTCCCGCTCGAATGCGTGCCTTGTCGAGCTGAAATCTTTTCTCCTCATTATGCAGCAACGCTTTACTCAGCCCTGCATTTCTCGTGAAGATATGACGGCGGTTGACGGGGGTTCGGCTTGCTTTAAGATGGAGTTTATGGACGAATATATGAGAAATCCTGCGTTTTCGGCAAGTTTTTCTTGACAATCCTGCGAGATTACTCATATAGTTTTATTTACAGTCGTTTTTTGCAATAAAAAGGGATATTTACACATGTTTTACCACAGGAGGATTATAGACTCATGAGACAGCAAGATCTTACTCGTGTACAGAGTCATGTGGTCAGCAAGATGTTTTTGAGACTTCTCGTGTGCTTGTGCATGTTATTGGCTGCCATCAGCCCTTCTCAGGCTGAGATTTATCGCTGGAAGGACGAGAGCGGAGTCATTCATTATTCGAACGCTCTCCCGGCAAGTGGAATCAGTGAGGTCCTGGATGTGATTCCAACCCATCGTATTCCCATTGTGGAAGACGCCGACGGGCAGGTATATTATCTTAATTTGCCGGGGAGTGAGCTCACGCAGGATATGGCTTTTCAGGACGTCCTGGATCAGCTTAGGCTCCCGGATGACATCCTGGACGAATTGATGGAAGAGGCCGCAGCAGCTAAGCTTAAGGCAGAGCATCCTTCTACTGTGGCATTCCGCCTGACGGAACTGGAAGAGGCCCTGGAGCGAGAGATGACAAAGCGGCTGGAATGGGAGCAGGAATATCTTAGATCCCAATCTCGCAGCAAAGAGTTGCAACTGCGTAATGAACAGTTACAGCTCGCTCTTGGGGCTCTGGAAGCGAGGATCGACAGCATACAAAAAGCGCTCGCTCTGTCTGATCGCCACGCTTCAGCCATGAAGGAGCCGCAGCGTCGTCTGGGAAAACTTGAACGCCAGGTTGATGCCCTGCACACCGTCTTGACGAAACAGGATTCCACACAGCAATTTGGGCAGTTATCGCGAAAAATCGTGCAATTGCAAGCCTTTTTGACGAAAGCGAGCAGGCAAAGCCAGGAGGACGCCGCAGAACTCAGCTCGACGCTTGATTCTGTGAAAGCGGAACAAGGTTTGCTGTTAGCGTCGTTGAGTGGCAGAGTGGATACGTTGGCAACAGGGCTTGAGCGTGTTCAGCAACAGAGTCTTGCGGAGAAATTTGATCTGTTGAGCCGTGAAATGCAGCGCTTAAAAGCCTCTCTGCCCAGTAAACGTGATAATACCGGACAGCTTCAGGCCCGTCTTGAAAAACTTGAAGCCGCCCATGAGCAGCAGATCAAGAATTTGGAACGCAAACTCCAGTCCCTTGAAACACGTAAACGCACTGAGGCGGCTCAGGTGGATGCTCTGGCAGAGCGTGTGGCAGCGTTTGGACAACAATCACAGGACGAAACAGTGCACGTTAAACTGGCTGGTCCTGAAAGCAGCATGGCCGCTTTGACTGACGCTGCTGGCCCTGATGCTCAGAGCATATCGACACTTACAGCAATAAGCGCAGATCAGTCGGATCAACTCCGGCAGCAACAGATGCAGATTGCTCTGTTGCGTCATGAACTCGAACAATTAAAGCGTCATAGTGTTCCCCAAAAAACTGGACACGACAAAGCTGACGGTGAGCTGAGCGGCAAAGGGAAAATTACTGTCGTGGAACGCCAATACCGGCGTGGTGGTCACAAGGTGAGCAGCTTTTGGCGTGTCTGTAAAAAAATCATGGGGCAGTCTCGAAAAGCGTATGCAGGGCATAAGGCAGAGGCTGGAAAAACAAGCCATGATTCAAGATCCCCGCACTAGTTTCTCATTCCTTTCAAGCGTGTAGAACAGTCCTCTGTTGCTTCCCTTGACAGCGGATTTTGCGATTCCGGCGGCTCGTTCTTTTCAAGCTCTTCCTGCTGCCGGAATCGCATTGCTCCTCAGCTCTGGATGAGATAAGACGCTGAAGGCGCATCAAGGGGAGCTTCGTTCATTTGGCAGAAAATTTCCTCCGGCACGGACCGGACACGCCACGTAATGCCCGTTCCCGCTGTCCATGAACTCTGGTTCAAAACGGGAACAGTCATTGGTTTTATACATGCAGCGCGTATGGAAATGGCAGCCTGGAGGCGGACTCACCGGGCTGGGGACATCGCCTTCAAGGATTTGCCGTTTTTTCTCATTTCGCGGATTCGGAATCGGAACTGCTGACAGTAAGGCTTGGGTATAGGGATGCTTCGGATTGCTGTACAGCTCGTCAGATGAGGCCAGCTCGACGATTTTCCCAAGATACATGACTGCGACCCGGTCGCTCATATATTCCACTACGCTTAAGTCATGAGCAATAAACAGATACGAAAGGTTGTACTCTTCTTTCAGTTCTTCCAGCAGATTGATGACCTGAGCCTGAATCGATACGTCCAGCGCCGAGACAGGCTCGTCCGCCACGATTAATTTCGGATTCAGTGCCAGAGCACGCGCAATACCGATACGCTGGCGCTGCCCACCGCTGAATTCATGCGGGTAGCGCCGGCTGTGCTCGGGATGGAGACCGACTTTGTCTAATAACTCGGCTACGCGATCGTCGAGAGCCTTGCCTTTAGCGACATGATGGATTTTTAACGCTTCGCCGACAATTTTTCCGACCGTCATTCTGGGATTCAACGAAGCATATGGATCCTGGAAGATAATCTGCATATCCTTGCGCAGGACGCGCATTTCCTGTTTGGGAATCTGGGCAATATTACGGCCTTCAAACAGAATATCCCCTCCTGTTGGCTCGATTAAACGAAGGATCAGCCGTCCGGTCGTGGATTTTCCGCAACCGCTTTCTCCAACAAGGCCGAGGGTTTCGCCCTTGTTCAGAAAAAAACTGATTCCATCAACGGCATAGACGTAATTCACGACTTTTGAGAACACTCCGCCTTTGATCGGGAAGTGTTTTTTTAAATTCTGAATTTCTAGTATTTTTTCGTGCATTCTGGATCGGTGGGATGTTGAAGTGATGGCTTGACAAGCATAGAATACTCAATCCATCACAAACGTCACTCATACAGCCAGCAGCGAACCTTATGTGTCGGATCTTTGTAAGGCTTCAGGGTTGACATTTTCTCTCGGCAGATATCCATCACCTTTGGGCAGCGAGGGTGAAAGGCACAGCCCTGTGGCAGTTGTGAAGGCATCGGCACGATGCCTTCAATCTCCTGTAAACGCTGCTTTTTGGTGGCTGCCAGGTCGATGCGCGGAATCGAACGCAGCAGGCCGATCGTATATGGATGTAACGGATTCTCAAAAATATTATACACATCCGCTTCTTCAACAATCTTTCCGGCATACATCACAACCACTCGCGCGACACTCTCTGCGACGACCCCGAGGTCGTGCGTAATGAGAATAATCGCGGTATTGAACTCTTCCTTGAGACTGCTCATCAGATCCAGAATTTGGGCCTGAATCGTGACATCAAGGGCGGTGGTCGGCTCGTCTGCAATCAGCAGACTCGGGTTGCAGGAGAGCGCCATCGCGATCATCGCCCGCTGGCGCATACCACCGCTGAGTTGATGAGGATATTCCTTGACACGCTGCTCCGGCGAAGGAATTCCCACGAGGCGCAGCATTTCGATCGCGCGATCCAGTGAGGCTTTTCGAGAAAGTTTCTGGTGGAGCTGGATGGCTTCCATAATTTGATTGCCGATTGTAAAGACCGGGTTGAGCGAGGTCATCGGCTCCTGGAAGATCATCGAAATTTTGTTCCCGCGAATTTTACGCATGTCTTGCTGGGAGAGGTCCAGAAGGCTTCTCCCTTTAAAGCTAATGTCACCACCCGCGATCTTGCCTGGAGGTTGAGGGATCAGGCGCATGATCGAGAGGGCCGTGACGCTTTTACCGCAGCCTGATTCGCCGACCACGCCGAGTGTTTCGCCTTCCCTGACATAATAATCAACCCCGTCGACGGCTTTGGCAATCCCGTCTTCCGTGTAAAACCAGGTCTGCAAATTCGACACATTCAATAAAATATCGTTCGTCTTCTCCACGATCTATCCCTTACAGTAATTTGAGATGAATATCTCTGCCGCCTCTTTAAGGACAGAGGGCACACCGAATCGGGGGCGATCTTCACAGATTAATATGAAAATCACAACAGACATAAAACGGACGAAAACGTCATTTTTGTCAAGTTATTTGTCGGGAAACTTGGCACAGGGTGAAAGGGCCGATCGTACAATCTCGTTACGCGACAGGCGTGGAGATGGAGAATCCGCAAGGGCTCTCAGGATTCCGATTTGATGCTGCGCTCGTGTATCTGCCGGAGTACGGCGTCTCCGTATTGCCAGACAGACTCAGAATAACGGGCGTTGTGTTGCAGCTTGCGATGGCAGCATGCATATTCGCCGGCATCGAGAAGCTGTGCAAAGACCAAAAAATTCAACATCATCAATGAATTGTAATACGGCAGCTTCGCCCGCCTGGCTTGCAAGAGCAGTTGCTTATCTTCTGATATGAGAGGAGCCTGGCGATCGATCGCACAATTGAGAAGTCTCAGATCGTTTGAAAGATCGCTTTTGCGGCAGGCGATAAGATGAAAGCCGTCATGAGACATTCCGGCTTCATCAAGAATTTCGGCAATGCTGTAGAGCTCGATTGCGCGCCGAAGCGTTTCAAGACAGCCGATCTTGCTGAGGTAGAGAAGCGAGGAGGCATCAATACATGCCTCTTGCAGCTCGTGAAATTGAATGAGATCAAAAGCGTCAAACATACAGTCCTGCGCGTCTCCGGGAACGTGAATTTTCAACCACAGTGTGATCAAATAGATCTTACTGGCCGGCAGACAGGAGTCAAGAGAAAAGACAGGCACGTTATAAAAACTGGATATGCCAGGGAAATATCGGGTGAAAGAAATCTTGACAAAGACAAGATGCCTTCTACTCATATACTCGGAGCCTGCACCTGAAGGCTCATCTTCTGGCTCCGACCTATCGCGACTTATCGCGAGCAAGTCAAAGACATCGTCGAAAAAAGTCCGCTCAAAATTTTGCGAGAAGCGTAGGGACAGTCAAACACAGGAAGAATTTCTTGATGCGATCGCTTCGTGTGTGTCAGCATCTCTTGCAGGGAGGAAGGCTATGAAAAAACATGAGCTGGTGAATACGCTGGCAGAAACGCTGGCGGAAAAAGACGGCGTTCAGTTGAAAAACGCTCCGTCGGAATCCAGAAATAAATATATTAGTTGTGTGCTGACTCTGCTGACCACTTTGGAACGTGTGGGGATCGAGCTGGTTCCGTCGGAACGGAATCCGGACAAACGTCATGAAAGACTGATTGACGAGATTTTTCAAAAATGGTGTGCTGAATTTGAGATCACGCCAAATTGGCCGGACAAGATTTCGCTTGAGGAACGCTTCGATCGCTATTTTTTCCCTCAGATTCTTGAATATCTTCACCGTATTGAGGGCGATCGGGAGTATTATCAGAATCGCTTCTATGTGATGCAATGGGCGTTCCGGAAATTTCTGAGAACCTACGACGAAGTTGCGAAAGAGTTAGAGTATGCCGATATTCAATTTCTGCCGGAGAACATTTTGCTTTCAGGAGGGGCGGATGAGCTGGAAACTCAAGGAAAGAGAAAGGTGGATGGCAGAAAGCGCGCTGATATCAGCGTTGGCTCACGCGTAAACATCGTACAAAAACAGGATCAGCGCAGCGGAAAATTAACGGAAGGCATCGTGAAAACGATTTTGACCAAATCTCCTGCGCATCCGCACGGGATTAAAGTCCTCTTGGAAAGCGGCTTGGTTGGGAGAGTCAAAGAAATCTTGCCTGGCTGAGAGGAATCAGAACTTGATGTCCGTCCACTCTGGGAGGCTGGACCTGTATCTATGGCACAGCTCCAGCTCACGTTGTCCATCACTTTTTTAGTGATACGCCAGACTTTGTGCGTGCAACATGGAAGCAAAGATGCCGTTTTTTTCTTTCAGTTCTTCCGGTGTTCCGTGCTCAACAACCTGTCCTTCCTTGATTGCCACGATTTTATCGGCTGCAACAACAGTCCGCATTCGGTGGGCAATGATCAAGACAGTTTTGTTGTTAACCAGGGTGCTGATCGCCTGTTGAATCTGGCTCTCGTTTTCAGCATCAAGGCTTGCAGTGGCCTCATCCAGTAAAATGACCGGAGCATCTTTCAGCAAGGCACGGGCAATTGAAACCCGCTGACGTTCTCCGCCGGAAAGTTTTTCGCCATTCTCACCAATAAGGGTGGCATAGCCGTCAGGCAAGCGATCGATAAATTCTTCACACTGTGCCAGACGGGCAGCTTCTTTGACTTCTTCGTCTGTTGCATCTTTTCGCCCCAGTCGAATGTTGTCCAGAACGCTGGCATTAAACAGGGCGACATCCTGGAAGACAATCGAAAAATGTTTCAGGAGCGTTTCAGGATCAATCGTGGACAGATCTTCACCACCCAGTAACACTGTTCCGCGATCGACATCCCAGAAACGGGCGGCAAGTTTGGCGACGGTTGATTTTCCTCCGCCTGAAGGGCCGATTAATGCAGTGACCTCCCCTTGTTTTGCCGTAAAATTGACGTTGTGCAAGGTTTGTATGCCTTCCTGATATGAAAAGTCCACGTCGTGAAATTCAATGTCATAATGTTGAGGATGAAATACTGTTTTGCCTTTCTGACGCGGCATCGCGTCCATTTCTTTCATACGCTGGATGCGGACATTTACGTACAGAAGCAGGGCAAAATTATTCATTGTCTCCATAAACGGATCGTAAATCCGCCCGACAAGAATGAGAAAGACCAGATAGGTAAAAACGTCGATGCTGCCGTTTACCAGAAAAAACGCTCCCGCAACAATAACGCTTGGCAAACCGAGTTTGAGCAGAAAATGGGATAGACTCAGTAGCGCGCCGCCGATCAGTTCACCATTGATCAAGATTTTTTCATAATCATCAAGCTCTGCCTCCAGCTCTTGTAAATAGCGTTCTTCCTGGTTATAAGATTTTATGTCCTGAACCATCTCCATGCCGTTCTGGATGATATCCGTCACAATGCGTCTTTTGGTATAAACACAAGCATGATCGCGGGCTATTTTTTTCTTTGAAAGATAAAACACGAAAAAGCCAGCAGGAACAACCCAGAACATGGCTGCACTCATTTTCCAGTTATAAAAAAACAGAGACAGCGTCATCACGAACATGCTGATTCCTGAGGCAAAGATTTGGGGAACTGCATGAGAGAAAAGCTGTTCGATTTGCGTTGCATCTTCCATAATGGTGGCGCTCAAATCGGCAATATCCTTTTTTCCAAAAAATGCCATTGGTAATTGCCGTAGTGTTTCAGCCAGCTTGATTCGCCTGTTCGCACTTTCATTATAAATTTTTGTAAATGTTTTGCCGTAGTCAATATAGGCGATCATATACATGATAGCAAAGGCGGCAGCGGCAAACAGAAGATAAAAAGTGCTAGTCCGCAGAGCTGAGGCTCCTGTTGTCAGGACAGCAAGATAGTCTTCTAAAAATGCGAACGCGGCTATAACCGGGAGCACCAGGACAATATTTAACACCGCATGCCATATAATGGCCTGTTTTAAGTCTGCTGCGCCTTCTGCACTGAGTGCAAATTTTTCTTGAAAATATCTTATCATAAGAAATCCCCTTTTCTATGTTTCAGACGTCTTTAACTTGCTCGGAAAGCTGCAGTTGCAAGCTGAGAGTGTCTCTAGATTTTCCACTTGATGGAGCTTTGATATTCATTCCACATGCGTTTATACACACCGCCCTCGTTCAGTAAATCCTCATGTGTGCCGCTTTGAACGATTTTTCCGTGATCAATAACCAGGATTCTGTCAGCATCTTTCACGGTTGTCAGGCGATGCGCAATCATCAGCGTGGTTTTCTGTCGGCTTAACTCGTGAAGGGCCCGCTGAATCAGATGCTCGTTTTCAGGATCGGCAAAGGCAGTGGCTTCATCCAGAAGCACGATCGGCGCGTCTTTTAATATAGCGCGGGCAAGAGCGAGACGCTGCTGTTCTCCGCTTGAAAGGTAGGTCCCGTCTTTTCCGATCCGGGTATCAAGCCCATCAGGAAGCTGATCAATAATGTTACGGCTTTGCGATAAATCTATGGCGCGCTGGATGGCTTCTTCGCTTGCATCTGCTTTTCCGTAGGTGATGTTTTCACGCAGCGTTTTTTTAAAGAGACGTGTATTCTGAAACACAAACGCGACACGCTCCATCAACTCTTTCCGGGAAATTGTTGTAATGTTTTCTCCGCCGATGAGGATCTCTCCGGAAGTCAAATCCCAAAATCGGGCGGCCAGGCGGGCAATGGTCGTTTTCCCACCGCCAGAAGGCCCAACGAGCGCAACAGTTTCTCCTTCCTGTACCGTAAAACTGATCCCGTCAACCGCATTTGTGCGTGCGCCTTCATAGGCAAACACAACACCTTTAAACGTCAGACTATAGGACGTCGGCTGTGCCCCGTTTTTTTCAAACAGCATCTCAGGGTAGTCCAGGACCGCGTCGAAGCGTTCGATTGCCTGCAAGGCGATATGGGAGTAGTTTTTAAAGTACATGCTGCGCGTCAGCAAGAGCGTAAAATTGGGGGCAATCAACAGATAAAATACAAAATCAATAAGGACGGCCGCCATATTCTGAGTCTGTCCAAGCAAGAAAATGGTGAAGGGCACGAGAAAAAACGCAGTACTTTGCATAATAACGGTATAAAATGACCATGGCTTCCTCCACATCAACGTATATGTGTAAACCATGTCTTTATACTTTGTGATGCATCCAACAAAGCGTTTAAAGGCATAGACACTTTGTCCAAAGGTTTTGACAACAGGAATGCCCCGGACATATTCTACGGCTTCACTGCTCATATCTTCAAGGGAGTCCATATACAGTTTTTGGAATTTCTTCCCGGAAGTGGTCATCATAAAACTCATTGAGACAAATCCAAGTCCGATGGGAATCAGTGAGACGATTCCCATGCGCCAGTCAATGATCAGCACCAGGACAAGCAAGACAAGCGGTGCAATAATACTGGCAGAAAGATCCGGCAATTGGTGGGCTAAAAATGTATGAGTCTGGCTTGCGTTATCATCAATAATTTTTCGCATTTTACCGCTCTGATGTTGATCGAAAAATCCGAGAGGCATGTTGATGATCCGGCGCATAGCTATTTTTCTCATGCCCACTTCACAGCGAAATGCTGCCAGATGAGAGCAGATCAAGGCAAAAAAGTATAAAAGCATTGCAAGAAACGCTGTTCCCAGCGTCATCCACGCATAATATCCAACGCTCTCAAGCGACATATTTTCTGCCTGTGTAAAAAATTCTCTGCTGATAAACCAGATGAAGACAAAAGGTAAAAGCCCTAACACGGAGGATACTGCTGAAAGGAGCAACGCTAAGGGAAGCAGATATTTTTTATTTCCCATATAGGGCAATAATCGTTTCAAAAGAGACTGCGTGTGTTTTTCGGCCATATTACACCCCTGTAATCTATACAATTATTGTGAGAAACACGTGATGAATTATTTGCATGAACGCCTGTATTGTGATTGACGTGTCTGATGGAAGAAATGATTCACAAGCTTTCTTGCTCAACTTGTGTCGCATTCCTGTTTTGTTCATTTGTTTGCTGTTTCAGTCCCTGATGCAGCAGCATGTTTTCGATACCGAAATGCACAAATGCTGACAACTGTTCGACAAACGCATTCAGTTCTTCTTCTGTCGGGCTATGCAGGAGAAGCTCCTCAATCATAGCGATATAACAAGCTCCCAGCGTATGAAGAAACATTTCGGAAACATTTGTTGTAAATTCAGGACGCCGCTCACCTAACAGCGCGTAATAGCGATGACTCTGCCTGGCATACAACTGGATGATCGTCTCCCGGCACTTTTCCACGCTGGACCCGGCGGAATGAAAAAAGAGGAGTTGAAAGGTCTCGTAGTCTTCCAAAATAGCAGCACAATGCAGCCGTGTGTCTTCTTTCGCATGGTTTAGGGTTTTGCTCAGTCCTGTTGAGGATCTTTTTAACGACTGATCGCAATACGAGTCACTCATATGCTGATAAAAAAAATCCATAGCCGGCGCTGTCAGAGTCGTGAACAATGTATCCTTGTTTTTAAAATAGGTGTAGATGCTTCCCTTTGTGACCTTTGCTTTTTTGGCGATCGTTCGTAACGACGCTTTTTCATATCCTTTTTCCAAAAATTCAACTTTTGCGGCCGCAAGAATTGCCTGTCTGATTTCTTCTTTTTTTATCTGCACACAATGCCTCACATGAAATACTCAAAAAATACCAATGGTAATTATTGTATAAAGTCTTGCTGATATATACTACTTATGTCAAGCGTTTTTTTAGATTTTTAAAAATCGATCGAACAAGCAAGAAGAGGGACCTGCTTTAGGCCTTGCAGGGACTCATATCCAGCACTCACCTGATGTGTCATACTGGAACAAGATGTGATGATCGCGGAGAAGCAGAAAAATTCTTTCAGAACTTCGGGGTGAGAGCTATGGGAAACACGGCGTCATTGATGTGCAGTATGAGGTCGGGGTTGAACAAACGCTTTAATCGTTTTTACTGACCGCTGTGATGGATGATTTCGTGGATATACATCAGGATCTCTTCTCGCAGCGGATAACGGATACCGCAGCCAGGACTTATAATATGCCTGCTCCCCCCGGTTTCTTGTAAAGATTGGTGAATGCGCCGCTGTACTGCCGCTTTGCGGCCCTGGGTCACATCGCTGCGTTCGATTC
>PDSJ01000062.1 GCA_002748425.1 candidate division KSB3 bacterium
CTGGTTATTCTTGCCGAAAAGCGGGTAGGGTGACTGCAGGAGAACACTCTTCCTATGCGTGTAGCAATAGCATAGTGACAACAAATTTCAAGGCTTTTTGCCGGCGATTTGTATAAGCTGCCGGCTTTGCGTAAGAAAAAAATTATTACATAAAATCAAGCCGTTATATTGATTTCATCATCGTCATCACGGTTGATATTGAAACGTTCGCGCAGCCTGGCGTAATCCACCAGTTCAATACGCCGGGCGGATGGGGTGAGGAATGACTCCAGCTTGGTTTTCAGGATGACTGAATTCATCTCTGTACTGATAGCAATAACGCCTTCCATAATGATTTTCTGCAGCAACAACTCCTGCCTGGTTCGCTCCCTGATAACAGCGGCAAAGGGGAGAAAAAAGAAATTGGCCAGAATAAGACCGTAAAGGGTGGAGGTGAGGGCGATGGGAATGGCTTTTATCAGCACATCGGAGTCATCTATTCCGCCTATCATCGCGATAAGCCCGACAACCGAACCGATAATGCCAAAGGCGGGAAAGTAGTCGGCAATGGAGCGCAATACCCGCTCGGAATCCTCTCTGCGCTCAACTTCATAGCCGTCCACCAGACAGCCCAGCGCCCGGCGCAGAAAAAGGATGGTGGTCTCATGTTCATCCGCCTGCAGACTGAGAACCCCCTCCATTCTTGATTTTATTGACAAATCAATCAGAATATTGATGATTTCCGACTCTTTTTTAATCGGGCTGCGATAGGCGGACAGCAGCACCTTGCAGACGATGGCAAGCTGTTCAAAACGGAAGCTGAGAAAGGTCGCGGCCAGAGCACCGCCGCAGACAATAAGCAGACCGGAGATATTGAGATAAAGCCCGAAATTGCCATGCAGCAGAAAACCGGAGAGAAAGAGAACGCCAAAAAGCAGAGTGCCGAAAATGTTTTTACGAGTCATCGGAGTGCAAGGGTATGTTGTTTTTTGTGTTATTGTTCCAGTAATTTCTGTAGAAACTGCTTTCTCGCTGCCGGAATAGTGTCTGCCACCTCGGAGGCATAGCAGCCGACCCCCATCTGCTGTGCGATAATATCGGCAGCCAGACCATGAAGATAAACTCCGCAGCAGGCGGCCATATCCGGCGAGAGTGTCTGACCGCAGAGGGCGGCGATAATTCCGCTTAATACATCGCCCATTCCTCCCGTTGCCATTGCCGGGTTTCCTGTGGGGTTGATAAATACCCTGTTGCCATCATGGACAATGGTGCCCGCTCCCTTTACCACGACTATTGACGGATATTTTTTTACCGCAAGACCCTGGTGTACCTTTTTGGCAGCGGCAATGGGATCTGTAAAGATCTCCCTGACCGGGCATTTCAGCAGTCGTCCCAGCTCTCCGGGGTGAGGAGTGTAGATCCGCGCA
>PDSJ01000002.1 GCA_002748425.1 candidate division KSB3 bacterium
GCTCATGGACCCGTGGGTAATTCCGCCGCTGGAATACTTTGAGCTCCAGACTCGTTGGAACTCCGTCGTCAATATGTGCTACCATGTGGCCGTTAACGGCGCCTGGCAGCCGCACGAAGCACCGCCCTACGGCATGATGGGTGGTTCTATGATTACTGACTACGAAGGTCGGCTCCTGTCCGCTTGTCCGAAAGCGGCCTGTGAGGTGTACTGCATGTCAATCCTCGACATCAATGCCGTGAGAGATTACAGAATGACCATGCCGACCCATAACGGCCTGAACTCCTTCAAGGGCGATCTCTATGACTTCTACAAACGTCCGATCATGTATCCCAAGCATCCGCAAATTGCCGATGATCCTGAATGGGATATGTATAAGTCCAGAGAGGTCATGCGACAGGCCATGGATAGATTCTGGACAGACTACTATAAAGACGCTGTAAAATAAGAGCTGAGTTGCAAAACTTCACCCGTGGCCGTATTGGTCACGGGTGAAGTATGTGTGGTTACATACGTGGGGAACAGATTTCCCGCGAATAAAGAAACGGAGGGTTTTTGATATGGGTAAGACAATGGGATCAATGCTCGATGTATCCATTGAGGACATCGACAAATATTTTGAGACAACGACGACGATTAAAAATTGGCTTCTGAAAGACGGTTACCGTCCGAGCTTTTTCACCAACAAAGTGCTCTGCACCGTATGGGAGAGACCTTCTCTGAGAACACGGGTATCTTTCGAAGCTGGTATGGCTCAGCTGGGTGGACAGTTTCTGACCTTGAAAGCATATCCGCCGACCTCAGCGGATATCATTTTTAAGGAAGACGTGAGAGACCAGGCAAGCGTGTTGAGCAGCATGTGTGACCTTATTATGGCCCGTGTTTACAAACAGACGACCATCGACGGCCTTTCCGCGAACTCCACCGTTCCGGTCATTAACGGAATGAGCGACGAAGCTCACCCGGTTCAGATTTTGACGGACCTTTATACAATTATGGAGCACAAGGGAAAACTCAAGGGCTTGAAATTGGCCTACATGGGTGAAGGTACCGGCAATACATGCCAGGACCATGCCATTGGTTGCGCCAGCGTTGGAATGGATATGGTGCTCAGCTGTCCTGATTATTCCAAGCATAAGCTGCTTCAGGACCTGGATTTCGGACTCCCGCTGGATAAGTACTGGAATGAGGCTCAGAAAAGGGCAAAACAAACTGGCGCCAAAATCACCGTTGAGCACGACCCGATCAAGGCCATCAAAGACGCCGACGTGGTCTATACGGACTCCTGGATTGCCTATGACCGGCCGGAAGAGAAAGCCGCGGCCGAGGATATCCGTAAGATATTCCTGCCCTACCAGGTGAATGAAGAAATCTTGAAACATGCGCCGAATGCAATTGTCATGCACTGCCTGCCGGCCTACCGTGGCAACGAAATTACCGATGGCGTCATCGGCGGAAAACAGAGCGTCATCTATGACCAGGCTGAGAACAGACTGCATGTCGAGAAAGGCATTATGGTCGAGTTGCTTAAACCGTCAGCCGAGTAAAAAAATACATTAATATAATAGGAGTTAAGAGCAAAATGAAATTACTTGTAGCGTTGGGCGGAAACGCAATTAAGCAGGCTGATGAGGCGGGTACGACTGAAGAGCAGTTTAAGAACTGTGAGGATACCTCCAAGCAGCTTGCAAAGATTGTGAGCGAATTTGGGCCTGGTGATTGGATGGCGATTACCCATGGTAATGGCCCCCAGTCCGGTAATCTCAGCGTCCAGATGGAGGCCGGCAAGGCTGCGGTTCCCGTTCAGACATTGGATATTATCGGGGCCATGACCCAGGGACAAATCGGCTATATGTTCCAAAACACAATGCAAAAACATCTCAGGGCAAATGGGGTGGATAAGGATTGTATCTCTGTTGTTAATCAGACTGTCGTCGATCCTAAAGACCCGGAGTTTACGGGCGATAACGCCTCAAAGCCGGTGGGAAATTTCCTCTCCAAAGCTGAGGCCGATGACCTGAAGAAAAAGCACCCGGAGTATGTTCTTAAAGAAGTTAAGCCGGGTGTAGAGAAGCCTTGGCGTCGCTGTGTTCCGTCTCCCATTCCCAGCGCCAACCTCGAGATGAGGGCAATCCAAAAGATGCTGAAGGAAGGCATCATCGTGATTGCGTCTGGTGGCGGCGGTGTTCCGGTGAAGGAAGACAAAGATGGCAACTATCTTGGTGTCGAAGCGGTTATCGACAAGGATCGTGCCGGTGAAGTTCTGGCCCAAGGGATTGGCGCGGACACCTTCATGGTTCTAACGGACGTCGATAATGCCCTTATTAATTTTGGAAAAGAGAATCAGTCGCCGGTGGGCAAAGTAAGTTTGGCTGAGATGAAAAAACTCGCTTCCGAAGGGCATTTCCTGGCTGGTAGCATGGGGCCAAAGGTTGAAGCCGCCATGGCATTTGTCGAAAAGGGGGGGCAACGTGCAATTATCAGCTCCCTTAACAAAGCCATAGATGCTTTAGAGGGCAGAGCAGGAACCATTATCACAAAATAAGTGATGGGAGATATGGTTTAGAGGTATGAGATCCATCTTTTACTTCTTTTCAACCAATCTCTAAAATAAAAAAGGTATGCCAGAAACTGGGACCTCTTTGGAGAGGCTCTTGATAGTCGAATAAAGGGGTCCCGGAATACAGAGGTGATGAAGGTGGCGGCTTCGCAGGACTATTACTAGTTGCGCGGGTACGATAACTCTTTCAGCATTTATGTATTTTCAAGGCATACCTTATTTTTTTGCAGCAGCAATATTTTTGCCACTAAAATGTATAGTAAGGATCAACAAAGCTGATAACAAGAGGTTGAATATTGAGGTCTTTCAATCAGCTTATTATATGGTGCTTGAGTTCCGAGATAATATTGCTTCTAGAAACTCGAGTAAAAGGAATATAGAGGCGATTGAATTTTAGGCTATGCCTCTGTGACAATGATGGCGCGAGAGATTATTTCTGAGTAGGTGCTCCCAAATATACGGTTGGTAAAATGAATTGGGGCGACTGGCGATAAATTTTTAATCCAAGCGCCGAAAATTACGAAGGAGGGGTTATGGAAAATACTGCGCCTTTACCACAATGGTCGGTATATGCGATTATGTTTGGTCAGGCCTTCCTCTATACAGTGATGGTGTATCTCTTAGGTAGGTCCAAGGGTAAAACGGCGGATGCGTTTATTTCAGGTGGTCGGGATATCGGGCATGGAATGATCAACGCCTCGATTATCGCTACATGGATCTGGGCCGCCACGTTGATGATCAGTTCCTGGACCGGCTTCTCTTATGGATTTGCCGGGCCGTGGTGGTATGGGTTAGGGGCGACGATCCCGCTACCCATGATGGCCTATATCTGCCGAAGATGCCGGGTGGATATGCCGAACCACCGTTCTTATCCCGAATATATGTATTTTCGGTTAGACCGAAAAAATCAGATCTGCCAGGCTGTTATCACGATCATTGTGTGTGCATGGGTTACCTTGATGCTGGTAACCGGTGGTGGCGTTATGCTGGTGGCCTTTACCGGGGCCAACTTTTACATTGTCTGTTTTGTTATGGTGGCTATTTTCGTGTCCTACATCTCTGTTGCCGGATTGTGGGCGAGTATCTTCGCAGATACGGTTATGGCTTTGGTCATGTATATCTGTATCTTCATTTGTACCGCTACGGTCGTTTTTGGTTGGGCGGCCGGTGCCGGGCTTGGAGGTTACTGGGAAGGGCTTTACAATGCCATGCTAAGTCACCCGGTTCTGCAGCCCAAGCTGAGCGAAGCGGTCTGGCAGGCCCAGTGGGATGGGTTGAACTGGCTCAATGCCGCCGGGCTTGGCTTCCTCATCGTTAACACCATCGGTAACCTTGGGGCTGTTATGTGCAACCAGACCTACTGGTCTCGGGGAATTGGTTCTGATAATCCGAGGAACATCTTTAAGTCCTTCTGGACGGGTGCCTGGTGCTGGTATCCGATTCCGCTTGCCATGACAACTGCGCTGGGACTTGGGGCGTTAGCAAAAGGGCTGGTTGTGGGGCAGGTTTACTTTTGCCCGCTAAACAATGTGGCCATTACATTTACCGAAGCGACGGCTGCAGCGCCGGTTATGGCGTTTCTTTCCGTTGGCTATCTTGGTTTGGGTGCTTTTGTTATCGCCGTTACCGGCGCGACCGTTAGTACCGGAGCTGGAGAAATCCTCTCAACGGCGTCAGTTTTTGCCAATGATATTTACAAAGGCTGGCTGAAACCAAAGGCAAGCAGCCATGAAATTATCCGTGTCAACCGAATCATGTTGTACATCATCGCCGCGGCCTTGTTGGGTATTGCCTGGTGGTGGCGTGCGATTGGCTTTAGCTTTTCAGGTATGTATCAAGCCATGGGGGTTGCCTTCTCCTCAGCGGTTGTGCCCATGTGGATGGCGATTTTCTATTCCAAAACCAATCG
>PDSJ01000072.1 GCA_002748425.1 candidate division KSB3 bacterium
GACCGGCTGCATAAAATGGGGGTCGAGGCGTATAAGATCGGCTCGGGAGAGTGCAATAACCTGCCGCTGATACGACATATCGCCGGCTTTGGCAGACCGATGGTGGTCAGTACCGGAATGAACGACATCGCCTCGGTAACACAGTGTGTCGAAATTCTCAGAGCTGCCCGGGTTCCGTTCGCCCTGCTGCACACGACCAACCTCTATCCGACTCCGCTCCATCTTGTCCGCCTCGGGGCAATGCAGGAGCTGCAGGCAGCCTTTCCCGATGTTGAGGTCGGCCTCTCTGACCATACGATCTCGAACCACGCCTGTTTTGCCGCTGTCGCCCTCGGCGCAAATATTGTCGAGCGCCATTTCACAGATCGAAAAGATCGGATCGGTCCTGATATAATAAACTCAATGGATCAGCTCGATTTGAAGGAGCTGATTCTTGGTATTGAGGCGATCGCTCAGATGCGGGGCGGAGAAAAAAAGACCATCCCCGAAGAGCAGGTGACAATGGACTTTGCGTTTGCAACTGTTGTCGCAATCCGCAACATTCGCAAAGGTGAAGTTTTGACCACCGACAATATCTGGGTCAAACGGCCTGGAGTCGGAGAGATTAAGGCCGTCCACTTTGATCAGCTCCCCGGAAGGGTCTGCAGGCGTAATATCGCCGCCGATGAGCATCTCTGCTGGGAGGATCTGGCCGATGAATAACACGAAGAGAAAACTGGTCTTTTTATCCGGGACGAGGGCCGATTATGGCAAGATAAAATCGCTGATTAAAGCGCTCGAAGAGGACCCGCTTTTTGAGGTTCATATCTTTGTCACCGGGGGATTTTCACTTTTTGTCCGCCAGTTGTCTCCCGATCTTATCTTTGTCCATGGAGACAGGGTCGAAGCACTTGCCGGGAGTATCGTCGGTTCACTGAACAACATTGTTGTCGGCCATATTGAAGGCGGCGAGGTCTCCGGAACGATTGATGAGCTGATACGGCACGCGGTAACCAAGCTCTCCCATCTCCATTTTGTCGCCAATGAGACCGCAAAGGGACGGCTGGTGCAGATGGGTGAGAAGAGAGATAATATTACGATAATCGGCTCACCCGATCTCGATATCATGAAGTCTGAATCTCTGCCGACAACAGCGCAGGCAAAAAAAAGATACGACATC
>PDSJ01000024.1 GCA_002748425.1 candidate division KSB3 bacterium
CCAACTGATGATAGGTCGCAGCCTGTTCGTAGCGATCCTTGAACTCACCATAAATGGCAAGGGCCTGCTGATAGGCCTGCTCTGCCTGGGCCCACTGGCGCTGCGCCTGCGCCACCACCCCCAACTGATGATAGGTCCTGGCCTGGCTGTAGCGATCCTTGAACTCGATCTTAATGGCAAGGGCCTGCTGATAGGCCTGCTCTGCCTGGGCCCACTGGCCCTGCTCCTCCGCCACCCTCCCCAACTGATGATAGGTCCCAGCCTGTTCGTAGCGATCCTTGAACTCGATCTGAATGGCAAGGGCCTGCTCATAGGCCTGCTCTGCCTGGGCCCACTGGCGCTGCGCCTGCGCCACCATCCCCAACTGATGATAGGTCCTGGCCTGGCTGTAGCGATCCTTGAACTCGATCTGAATGGCAAGGGCCTGCTGATAGGCCTGCTCTGCCTGGGCCCACTGGCGCTGCTCCTCCGCCACGCTCCCCAACTGATGATAGGTCGCGGCCTGGCTGTAGCGATCCTTGAACTCACCATCAATGGCAAGGGCCTGCTGATAGGCCTGCTCTGCCTGGGCCCACTGGCGCTGCGCCTGCGCCACCACCCCCAAATTATGATAGGTGCTGGCCTGGCTGTAGCGATCCTTGAACTCGATCTGAATGGCAAGGGCCTGCTCATAGGCCTGCTCCGCCTGAGCCCACTCGCGCTGCGCCTGCGCCACCATCCCCAACTGATGATAGGTCGCGGCTTTGTTGTAAGACAACTTCCTGGCATCCACGTTCTGTAATCCAGCCAGAAACTGCAAGACTTCCTGAAATGCAGCCTGCGCCTGCGGAAGCTGCTTCAGCTCAAGCTGATGACAGCCGATGGCATACAGTACAGCACCCCAGTCCCAGCAGGCCGGTTCTGCGGCAATACGTTCCGGCCCATAGCGCTCCAGCCCTGTTTTAAGGCCCTGGGCCAGGTCCAGGGCACGGGCATGATCCTGCTGAAAATTTCCAAGATACTGATCCAGCACAGCGTAAAGATTCCCGATGCTCCTCTGCTCTGTCAGCGCGATCTGCAGGGCCCTGTGCAGATTTTCGTATTCCAGCTCCACCAGATCCCGCGCGATCGAGCTCTCCTGCGGGTTCCTGGAGGACAGCGCTGTGTCCAGCGCATCCCCGAAATCGTCGTAGTGCCGGCAAAAAGCAGAATTGATCGCAGCACGAAGCCCTGCCAGGCGCTCTTCAGCCAGCCGGGCACGCAGAAAATAGGGCAGAGTCGGCTGGATCTTCAGGTATCCGGGCCTCTCGTGCGCTGAAAGCAGGCCCCAGTCCCGCGCATCCTGCACGATCGCTTCCCAGTCCTCAAGAGGCAGCGCTCGCAGATCCGGCTCTTCCTGCAGATGCCTGACGTATTCTCCGAACAGCTTAATCCAGATCACGCTGCTAAAAGGCGCAAAGCAGAGCAGCAGGCTCTGGGCTTCGGGCGACAGATTGCTGTGAGCATAGTCAATGCAGGCCAGGATGCTCCGGGTTTTATCGCTCTGGTCCTGGCTGTCGAGCCGGCGATCCCCGCCTTGTAACGCTGCCAGGATCTGCTGCGGCGTCTGGGATTTCAGATTGGAGAGCACCACTTCCAGGGCCAGAGGAAAGCGGTCCAGCAGGTTCAGCAGACGCGCAAAGGACGTGTCAGTCCGAAAGGCGCTGCGCTGGGCAGGATCCGCGACCCGGCGCTGCAGAATGCGCTCTGCCAGCACAGACGCGGCTTCCGGGTCCAGTCCCGGCAGATCATAGATATCGCAGTCCCGCAGGGGGGCAGGCATCAGCCACGTTGCCGCAGCGCGCGACCCCAGGACCAGCAGGCTTCTGCCGCCCAGCAGCTCTTGCAGAAAACCCTGGATTCGCCCGCGTTCGTCTGGCGGCAGGCTGTGTTTGACAGCCAGGGGATCGCCGCTCACAGATTCCAGATTGTCCAGTATCAGCAGATGGCGCTGGCTGCGCAGTGCCTGCGCCACTTTCTGCTGCTGTGCAGCCAGCGGCATGGCCCCGACAGATTGCCCAAAGAGCTGCTGCGCGATCTCGCTCACAATCTGCTGCAGGCTGTAGGCTTTTTGATCATAGGCAAAAAAGAAGACGAGGTCCACGAACTGCGTGCTCTGCCACCATTCCGCCAGATGTCGCAGCAGCGTTGTTTTGCCCGCGCCTCCCATGCCACGAATCAGCAGCATATTGCGACTCAGGCCGTCGCTGCGCGCAAGCAGGCGCTTTTCGACCTCCAGAATATCCAGATCGCGGCCCACAAAGCCGAATTCCGGCGTGGGAGCACGATAGCGCCGGGCCTGCTTCTCGTAATAGGCAGTTTCTGTCTTCCCATCCATGGGCTGCAGGCGAACAGCACGGTTCTGCGGAACAGCGTCGTACTGATAGAGCACAGGCAGCAACCAGTCTTCCAGATCGATGCGCTGCTCAAAATAGGCACGCCGCTCCTTATCATTGAACAGGGCGGCGCGCGCCCGGCACACAGCCGCTGGCAGATCAGCCCCATCAAAGAGCCGCTCGTAGAGCTGCTGCATCATCAAGGCTGCTGCGCTGACAGTCACCGAATAACTCATTGCCAGGACCGATCGCATCCCCGCCTTGAGCAGATGGCCGGCCAGACTGCTTTCGCGGGCTCCGGCCTGTTTGCCGGACTGACAGGCGTTCAGCACAGCGATCGGGATCTTATACATGCTCAGCAGGCCGGCCAGTTCCCCAGCCTCGATCATGGCCGGTCTGGCTTGCTCACCCTCAAAGGCCAGAAAAGCTTTCAGGCCCTTGTATGCTGCGATGTCCGGCTGGCCGCGACGCTGCTGAAAGCTATAACGATCGCTCTGGAGGCGCGTGCTATAGTCCTCATAACTCAGCAGCGCACCGTGCATGTCAAAGTGAATGACGTGATAATAGCCTGTGCCATGCTGCTCGCGGCTCTCCCGCAGATGCTGGTCCAGGGCCGGATAGCTGCCAGGACGGACCATATCGACCTGAATCGGCAGCTTCGCCTGCCGCAGCATCTCCAGCAGAGGCCGGGAGATCGTGCGGTAGCCAACGTCATGCTGCCCAAAAGGCCGCGCCACGATCAGCAGCACGTTCAGGGTGGGCGAGTCCTGGCTTTCGGCAATAATTGGCCCAACGCCTGGACTGCTGCGCACAATCGGCGCATCCAGGCTCAGCGCTCTTGGCAGGTCCGGATCTTTGAGGCTCTCCCAGTGCAGGCGCTGGAAATCCGGCGCGCCAACAATCTCGAGACTCAGGTTCTCAAAGCCCTGCTGTCTGGCCTGACTGTAGAAGCCAAAGAGCTTGAAATCCTGCTGAAAAACGGCCCTGAACAAGCTTTCACCATAGTCGATGAGGCTGTCTGCCGCCTTTTTGGCCTGAAGCTCTTTCAGAAAAGGGAACTTCAGATAATCTTCAAAATACCAGTTCAGCTCGTCTTCCTGGGCCTCATCAAAGGGATCGTGAATCGTCACCGACCCTGCAATGCGTCTGTCAATGCTGACTTCGGCATTCGGAGACTGGTCCAGGGCTGCGGTCTGACGAATTGTAATCACAGGCATAAGGCTTAACCTCCTTTTTTGACAACGAGCAGCGCATGACCGTGATGGTCGAGAATCGTGACATCCACACCTGGGGCCGGCCGATCAGGAAATTTTTCAGCCAGCATCTTTTTCAGCCAGTCTTTCAGCAGGTCTTTCAGCACATCTGCGGTAATGCCGCCGGCAAACGCGCCCAAGACCAGCAGACCGTCGCGGATCAGAGCAGGGTCCAGCGGAAAGCCCTGCAGGCCAGCACGCATGACCCCAGCCCGGGCCAGTTTTCCGTGCTCTGTGTCTGCGTTCCAGGCTCTGGCAAATTCATGCGCATAAATTTCAAGCTGCGGATCGATCGCAAGATAATAGTCCATCAGCGTCCTCCTTGTTGAGTAAGGGTAAGCTGGAATAAAGAAATACGCCGCGCATTCAGCACAGTACGATATGAAGAGATTCGACTGTGTCCGTCAAGAAAAAAAGCGCACCGCCCCGACCGGCCGCCTGCCGGAGATATATTCGTCTGGATTGTCAAAAAAGCGCCGGCCCTGGAAGAGTCCCCGGAATCGCGACACAGCTGGGCAGAGCGCAAGCAGAAAAAAGACTTGACAGGACTCCATCAGGCCCATAGCGTTCACCCGCATTCATGAGCTCTGCCTCTATGATGCCATTCCCAAAACCCGCCGGACAGATCAAAGGAGAGGAGATGGAAAAAGTCGCGCTCTGCTGGGAAGCACTCGGCTATGGCTATACACGAACAGATTATAATTATGTGTCGCGCTGGGCCAATGGGGCCTGGGACGCAGGAAGGCTCACAACAGAGCACAGCGTCACCATAAGTATCGGGTCTGCAGCCCTGCACTACGGACAGGAATGCTTTGAGGGCCTGAAAGCGCGGACTGCCAGAGACGGCAGAGTGCTCTTGTTTCGTCCGGATCGCAACGCTGCGCGCATGATCGCAAGTGCTCGCGGCATTGCAATGCCTGCTGTGCCAGAAGACAAATTCATCGACGCCTGCCGGCAGCTTGTCAGAGCCAATCTGCGCTGGGTCCCGCCTTACGGCAGTGGAGCAGCATTCTACCTGCGGCCTGTTCTCTTCGGACATGGTGACAACCTGGGCGCAAAACCAGCAGATGAATATCTTTTCTGCATTTACGGATCTCCGGTTGGCCCGTATTTTCAAGGGACGCTCAGGCCGATCCACGTTTGCGTGGCTGATGCGGACCGCGCCGCGCCACGCGGCACCGGAGCCTTAAAAATCGGCGGAAATTATGCAGCCGGCCTGCGTCTTCGCAAGCAGGCCGCAGAGGCCGGCTATGATGACTGCCTGTTTCTTGACGCGCGGCAGCGCCGCTATATCGAGGAACTGGGCGGCGCAAACGTTTTCGTGATCCGCAAAGACAAGGTCCTGGTCACCCCGCAGTCCGACTCGATCCTGCCGAGCATCACCCGCCATTCGCTGATGAGCCTTGCCAAAAACTCCCTGGGCCTGAAGGTGGAAGAACGCCCGCTGCCACTCGAGGAACTCAGCGACTGCCATGAAGCTGCGGCCTGCGGCACAGCCCTGGGCATTGTTCCGATTGGCAGCGTTTCCAGTCGCGAGCGCGTTTATACCTTCTGTGAGGGCGGCAAAAAAGCCGGTCCCCTGACAAGGCAGATCCACGATCTGCTCAGTGCTGTTCAGTTCGGCGAGTGCAGCGCGCCGGACGGCTGGCTCGTGGAAGTCTGAGAGCTGTCTTCATCCTCTGAAAAAAACTCCCTTGACAAGAGCCTGTCATCGCTCTATGCCATAGAGCGATTGTCATGTCTCTATCGACCGTTACGCTCAGCGCAGGATCCTGAACAGGACGACGTGGGGCGCTGAGCAGATTACAAGGAGGAATCAGCATGCAAAAAAACTGGCTGGACAACAAGGAACGCTTTGAAGTACAAGATGTCAGATCGCTGACAGGCAATTTCCTGCCCGCCATCCTGAAGAAAGCCCGGGATCTGGAGCCTGGAAACGGTTTATGCATTGTGCAGAGTTTCGAACCGATTCCGCTTTACCCGACTCTTCAGGCACTCGGCTACGAATACCATACCGACAAAGTCTCTGAAACAGAGTACAGGGCCTATTTTTATCGGGCGCGCGCAGCGGACCCGTCCGATTCTGCGGAGATGAACGTTCCGCTCAAGCCTACGGCCATTGTGAATTTTAACCGGATCGATCCGAAACTGGCTCATATTGTGGTGAATTTCTGGGACCTGATCTGGGGACAGGATAATCCGGCGATTGATATGAAAACACGGCTCTTATTATCGCTTGCCAACGGTGTTGGAGCCGGACGCCTCCGCCAGGCGACACGCGAGTTGATCAAAGCCTATTCGCTCGGAGTAACGGTTGCGGAGTTCGATGAACTCTTTGCCATGTTTGCCTGGAATCAGGGAATCGGCTATTTTGCCTCGCAAATAGGGCCGTCTTCGCTCTTTGCCGCGTATCAGTACATCAAGACGCAGGAAGAGCATGGCATGGCCCGCGCTGAGATCGTCACAAAACTTATTGAAAAATATGGAGAAAAGAATCCGGCTGTCAGCACCTTTTACCACCCCTCAAAGGATGCGTAAGCGCGCGCGTATCGATACTGTCAGGGCTTTTGCTCTAAGCCCGAAGACGCGATTGTGTGTGCATGATGCCTGGCTCCTTCCCGCCCCCCCCCTGCCTCAGAGTCCACGACTGCTCTTGACAGCCCGGGACCGTGCAGGCATGAGCGCCGGGATACAGCGGCGCTTGTGCTCTTACTGCCCCGGAAGCGCTGGAAAATTAAGCTTGACAATTCGCTGCTTCCATGAAAGCGGCGAATACGAAAAATCTGAACGTCTACTGTTTTACAAACGTCTTGTTTAGGGCTGGCTTGGTCCGTTATGCCTGCAAGGGGAGGGCTGTGTATCGCGCCTGTGCGCTCAGGGAACGTGTGACACATCCGCATCGTTCCCCTGCAGGAAGCCAAAGAGCTGGAGTCATCGACTGCATCCTCTTAGTAAAGCACACGCCTCATGCGAAGCGATCAAATCACACAAGGACTGGAACGGATGCCCAATCGGGCTCTGCTCTATGCCACAGGCGTCACGAGCGCCCAACTCTCAAAACCATTTATCGGAGTCTGTTCCAGTTTTACCGATCTCATCCCCGGGCATATTGGCATGCGCACGCTGGAACGAAAAATCGAATGGGGTGTCAATGCTGGCGGCGGCGTCCCGTTTCTGTTTTCCGTGCCCGGCATTTGCGACGGCATTGCCATGGGCCATTCCGGGATGCACTACTCGCTGCCCTCCCGCGAACTGATCGCTGATATGATCGAATCGATCGTTCAGGCTCATCAGCTCGACGGCATTGTCCTGTTAACCAACTGCGATAAAATCACTCCAGGCATGATTATGGCCTGCTGCCGCCTGGACGTTCCAGCAATCGTTGTGACCGCAGGGCCAATGTTTTCTGGCCATCACGCTGGCCGGCGTTTGTCGCTGGTCCGCGATACCTTTGAAGCAGTGGGGCTGTGTCAGGCCGGCAAACTCAGCCAGGGCGATGCAGAACAACTCGAGATGGAAGCCTGCCCCGGTCAAGGCTCATGCCAGGGCTTATACACGGCCAATACTATGGCCTGCCTCGCAGAAGCGATGGGCTTGAGCCTGCCAGGCACTGGCACTGCCCTGGCCGGGCTGGCCAAAAAATCCCGCCTTGCCGAACTGGCGGGCGAGCGAATTGTCGGTCTGGTCGAAGAAGGCGTCAGCAGCCGCCAGATCGTGACCAGAGAATCATTGGAAAACGCGATTCGAGTGGATATGGCTCTGGGCGGATCGACCAATACGACCCTGCACATTCCGGCCATTGCACACGCTGCCGAGGTGGACATCACGATCGCTGATTTCGATCGCTTAAGCCGTGAAACTCCGCAGATCTGCTCGTTACGCCCGGGCGGACAATTTATGATCGAAGATCTGGAATGGGCCGGGGGGATTCCGGCAGTCTTAAAAGGTCTCGAAGCGCTCTTGAATACAGAGACGCGCTCTGTCTGCGGCGCAACGCTTGGTGAACTCCTCGACGCCACCCTGCCGGGCGATCCTGAAATCATCCATCCGCTGGAAGCCCCGATTCATCAGGAAGGCGGCATTGTCGTCCTGAAAGGCTCTCTTGCCCCAGACGGTGCAGTGGTGAAAAGCAGTGCTGTCGCAGCCGAGATGATGCAGTTCACCGGAACCGCTCGGGTCTTCAATCATGAAGATGACGCGATGACGTATCTCATGGAAGGTAAGGTTGTGGAAAAAGACATCCTGATCGTGCGTTACGAAGGCCCCAAAGGCGGTCCTGGCATGCGGGAATCGCTTTCGCTGACTGCGGCTGTGGCAGGGTCGGGTCTGGGTGACAAGATCGCGATCGTGACCGACGGCCGTTTCTCCGGCGGCACCAGAAATCTGAGTATCGGACATGTCTCGCCGGAAGCAGCCGAAGGCGGTCCCATTGCTCTGGTGAAAGACGGCGATCAGATTAAAATCAACATTCCGGAGCGTTCACTGGATCTCCTGATCGACGAGGCCGAAATGGAGGCTCGCAGAGCTGCATGGCAGCAACCTGCGCCCAAATTTACGCGCGGCTGGCTGGCTCGTTATACCCAGTTGGTCAGTAGTGCCGCTCATGGCGCTGTGCTCGAAGCCCGGCAGCAATAAGCCTCTCCAGGCATGAGACTTCCCCTCCTCTCAGCTCGCGAAGGAGGGGAGAAAACGCCCAGTCAGGACAATCGGCAGATGCGGCCCCCGCATCCTGACGTGATGCCTGATTTTTGTATACAAGATCCAATAGATTTTCAAAAATTTTCAGAACAGCTCTTCTGTCTTGAAACCAGCCGTTTTACGGCGCTTATGCGCTGACACGCCCAGGACGATCCGCATGCGGAAGGCTTAGTCTTCCGACATAATTTCTTGACAACACGCGCGACAAATCGTATTAGCTCCTGAAGACATTATGATGATGGCATAGGGAGGGAACTGGCAGTTTCCTTTGCCCATCTTCCCACATTCACAGCGCACGACGAGGAGGACTTATGGCAGAGAGAGCAGATGCATTAGGAATGATTGAGACTCGTGGTTTCACGGCAATGGTCGAAGCAGCCGATGCGATGGTAAAGGCGGCAAAAGTTGAATTGATCGGTTTTGAAAAAATCGGCGGCGGCTTTGTCACCGCCATTGTGCGCGGCGATGTTGCTGCTGTGCGTGCGGCTGTCGATGCAGGAACACGGGCCGCAGAGCGTGTCGGCGAAATCGTCTCGATCCATATCATCCCACGGCCCCATGCGGATGTCGACAGCGCCTTGCCGCTCGGCCGTAACGCTGAAACAGGGGATGCAGCATGAGCATTGATTTGAGGACCTACAGTTTTCTGGATTCCCTCCAACGACAAATGGCTTCGTTTATCGCCACAATTTCCCGAGGCTATTATCCTGTTGCTGATCAGGCCTGCTGCGTGATCGAGATCGCCCCAGGCATCGAAATCAACCGTTTGACCGATATTGCCCTGAAAACGACCGGCGTGCTTCCTGGTTTGCAGGTGGTGGAGCGGGCCTTTGGCTTACTTGAAGTGCATTCCGACGAACAGGGCGACGTCCGTCAGGCTGGCGAGGCCGTTCTGGAGGCAATCGGGAGAAAGAAAGAGGATCGTCTGAAAGCCACCGTCCTGACCAGTCAGCTTATCCGCCATCTCAGCGATCATCACGCCCAGTTGATCAATCGCATTCGCTACGGCAATATGGTCCTGCGCGGAGAGACGCTCTACATTCTGGAAGTGGAGCCTGCAGGCTATGCCTATTACGCTGCAAATGAGGCAGAGAAAGCGTCGCACATCAATATCGTGAACGTACAGGGCTTTGGAAAATTCGGCCGGGTGTATATTGCAGGTGATGAGGCAGAAGTCGTGGAAAGCCAGCAGATCGTCGAGACCCGGCTGGATGCGATCAGCGGTCGGGATCACTAGCATGCCCGTGTTGTTGCAAGCAGGCTGGGGACCAGGTCCCGCTTGTCACAAGATGAGGATGGAAGGACGTTATGTTACTGGCGCGAGTTACAGGCACAGTGGTCTCGTCGCATAAAAGCGACAAACTGGAGGGAATCAGATTTCTCCTGTTAGAAACCATTGACCCGGACAGCTTGAACGGCAAAGGCGCGTATGTGGTGGCAATGGATGCCGTAGGAGCCGGAAAAGGCGAGATCGTGTTTTTTGCTGCTGGCAGCAGTGCGCGGCTCACGGCTGTGACCAAAGACAAACCGGCAGACGCCACGATTATCGCCATTGTGGATGCCATCGAGAAAGACGGTCGATATACCTATCAAAAAAGCGAACCGTAACGGCTCAAGGGTCGAGAGCAGTCTGGCTTCACCCTTGAACTGTCAAGGTGTCATGTATGATCCTCGGCAAGGTTGTGGGGACAGTCGTGAGCAGTCAACGGGCCGACGGACTTGATACGCCAGTTTATCTGCTGATCGAGACATGCGATCAGCAGGGGCAGGGGCAGCAACAGTTCCTGGTGGCTCTGGATCTGATGGGAGCCGCGCCAGGGGAAATTGTATTGCTGAGTCAGGGAAGCGCAGCACGCCAGACCGCTGTCACAGACGGGAAACCGCTTGACGCAGTGACGATCGCGATTGTCGATCAGCTTGATCAAGGCGGGACCCTGACCTATCACAGAGCATAAGCCGTCAGCGCACGTGCGCACAGGGAGGAAAGGACTGTGCCGGCGTTTCGATTCGCCGGATGAGAGAATCTCATGATACACGTCAAAGAAGAGGAAATTCGGCGTCTTGTTGAAACAGTCGTCGAGAACTTGGATCGTGCATCGCTGCCGGGCCTACAGGCTGAGCCGCAGAAAAACGCCGGCATTTTTTCAGACATCGAACAGGCGATTTCTGCTGCTGAAACTGCGCATCACAGGCTGATGGCGCTTTCCCTTGCAAGCCGAAGCACTCTTATCAGCGCCATGCGGCAGGCTGTTGAGGAGCACAACGAGACCTTGGCAAAAAGGGCCTGCGAAGAAACCGGCCGGGGCTACTGGCCTGACAAAGTCCTGAAGAATCATCTGGTCGGCAGCAAAACTCCGGGCACCGAAGATCTCGAAGCGCTCTCCTACAGCGATGATCACGGCCTGACTCTGGTTGAACGTGCTCCCTACGGCGTCATCGGCGCCATTATTCCTGTCACCAACCCTTCTTCGACAGTCATCAATAACGGCATCAGCATGATTGCCGGCGGCAATGCGGTCGTGTTTAATCCGCATCCCAGCGCCAAACGCGTTTCCTGCCTGACGATTTCACTGCTGAATGAGGCGATTGTGACTGCCGGTGGTCCGCCCAATCTCCTGACCGCGATTGCTGATCCGTCGATTGAATCCGCCCAGGCGCTGATGAGGCATCCCCGGATCAGGCTCCTCGTTGTCACCGGGGGGCCGGCGGTTGTGAAAGCGGCCATGAACAGCGGGAAAAAGGTGATTGCGGCTGGCCCGGGAAATCCGCCCTGCGTCGTCGATGAAAGCGCTGACATCGAAAAAGCCGGACGAGATATTGTCCAGGGAGCCGGCTTTGACCGCAACATTATCTGTATCTGTGAAAAAGAAATTCTGGCAGTCGCGTCGATCGCCGATCGTTTGAAACAGGTCATGACAGCGCACGGAGCCTTTGAACTGAACAGGGAGCAGAGCACCAGACTCACTGAGCTTGTGATTTCCAAAGCTGGCGGGCCAGGGACACCAGGCGTTCCGAATAAAGACTATGTCGGTAAGTCTCCGGCATTCATCGCCGCACAGATCGGCCTGAGCGTTCCGGATTCCACACGCATTCTCCTCTGTGAAACAGAGCAGCAGCATCCGCTCGTGTGGACCGAACAACTGATGCCGGTCCTGCCTCTGGTCAGAATGCCGCATGTTGACGACGCCATTGACCTGGCCTTTCAATGCGAACATGGCTTTCGTCACACGGCGGTCATGCATTCATTACATGTCGCCAAACTCTCAAAAATGGCCCGGACCATGAACTGCTCGATCTTTGTCAAAAACGGCCCGGCGTACAGCGGTCTGGGACAGGGGGGCGCCGGATTTAGCTCCTTCACGATTGCCAGTCCCACTGGCGAGGGCCTGACACGAGCGCGAACCTTCACCCGCGAGCGCCGTTGTACGCTGGTGGAGTATTTCAGGATCGTCTAGCCGTTATGAAATTAGGAAAAGTCATCGGACGGGTCGTATGCAGTAAACACCTCGAAGAGCTTGAAGGCTTGACGCTGCTGCTCGTACAAACGCTCGATGAAACACAGCGCGCAGTTGGTACGCCTCTGGTGGCTTTTGACACGGTTCAGGCCGGTGAAGGCGATCTGGTCTTTTACGAGACCAGCAAAGAAGCGGGCCGGGCCTTGCGCGAGTGGTTTACGCCAGCGGATGCAGCAGTGATCGGCCTTGTCGATCACATGACTCTCGAGGACTCGCAGACATGATTCTGGCAAAAGTGACAGGGAATGTTGTCTCCACGATCAAACATCAGGATTACTCTAAGTATCCTCTCCTGCTGATTCAGCCCATTGATCCGGCAGGAACTCCGTGCGGTACGATCCTTTTGGCAGTGGATACTGCCCAGGCCGGCCCCGGAGATACGGTCCTGGTTATTGATGAAGGCGGCGCCGGACGAGCGGTTGCAGACGCAGCTGATAAGAAAACAATACGAACGGTCGTCGCTGGAATTGTCGACGAAGTCAGCGTAGATTCAAAATAGAGGCATAAAGACATGGTAGATGAAATTTTTTCACCTCAGCATAGTGATAAGGATCTGGAATACGATCAGGAGGGTAGAGACGCACTCTTCGAGAAAGAGAACGAGAGTGCTCATGACGAGTCTTCTGAGATCATGAAGAAGTATCTGAACTGTATAAAACACCCATCGGGCAGAAAACGGCGGCGCTGTATTTCCAGGGAACTCGGCTGATCAGGCTGAGGACGAACGTTACTGCAGAAATGTTGAACATGGAGCTGCAGAGCGCTTTCCCTGTCAGGATCAGGGACGCTAGCAGCAGCAGGAAGAGAGGACAGCTTGTGACAGAGAAGACTCTTGACGTCTTGGTGCGCTCCATTGTGAAAGAACTGCTTGAGAAGCAAGCAAGCCCCGTGCAGGCTGCGTCACAGCCTCGGACACCGCCTTCCAGGAACCAGAAGGATACGGTGCAGCGCGTTGCGCTCGGATCGGATCACGGCGGTTTCGATGCCAAAAAAACGCTTAAAAGCTATTTGCACACGCTGGGTTACACGATTCATGATGTGGGAGTCCACTGCAAGAAACGCGTCGATTACCCGGATTATGCCCTGGCAGTTGCTCAAAAAGTCGCCTCTGGCGCATGCGAACGCGGAATTATGATTGATGGCGCCGGCATCGGCTCTTCGATGGTCTGCAACAAAGTCCGGGGAATCCGGGCGGCCTTCTGCTGTGACATCGACGCCATCATCAACAGCCGGAAGCATAACAACGCCAATGTGCTGACATTGGGCGGGCTGCGTGATCCTGCTGCCGAACTCTGCGAGATGGCAAAAGTCTGGCTGGAATGCAGATTCGCGGGAGGACGGCACTGGGTGCGTATCAATAAGATGATGGCTGTTGAGCGAAGCCACAGACACGAATGAGAACTCTTTTTCCGACAGCGTCCCCGGACAGGGGAAGGTCTGTGCGGACATGATATATAAGCGTATGGAAAAAAACGAATTAATTACGAGCATAACCAAAAAAGTGATGCAGCGGCTTTCTGCCGCCCAAGATCTGCAAGCAGCGAGCAGGTACTGTGAAGCAGCAGACACAATGGGTTCTGCGGATCTGGCCCAATATATCGATCATACGATCTTAGCACCTGATGCCACCGAAGAAGCAGTGGGGAAGATTTGCAGTGAAGCGCTGCAGTACCACTTCAAATCCGTCTGCATCAATTCGAGCCACGTGGCTTACGTCTCCGGGAAGCTCCAGCGCAGTGGCGTACAGACATGCTCAGTGGTCGGTTTTCCGCTGGGTGCAGCGCTGTCACAGGCCAAAGCCTTTGAAACCCGCCAGGCCATTGCCGATGGGGCCGGAGAAATCGATATGGTCCTCAACATCGGCGCCCTGAAATCCGGTGATGTAAAAACAGTGGAAGATGATATTCGCGCTGTCCGCCGGGCAACGCGCGGGACAACGATTCTGAAAGTCATCCTTGAAACCTGTCTGCTCACTGATGCCGAAAAAGTGCTGGCCTGTGAAATCTCCAAAAACGCTGGGGCCGACTTTGTCAAAACCAGTACCGGCTTTTCAAAGGGTGGAGCCACAGTGGAAGACATCGCCTTGATGCGCCGCGCGGTCGGCCCTGAGATGGGCGTCAAAGCCAGCGGCGGAATCCGGGACGCATCAAAAGCCCTGGCCATGATCCACGCCGGAGCCACCCGGCTCGGCACCTCTGCGAGCGTGGCTATTGTGACCGGCGTACAGGGCAAAAGCGGATATTAACACAGAGCGGCCGGCTGTGGCGCAGATGTCCCCCGGCCGGCACACCGACTCATCCACCGCTCAACTGTGGTCCCCAGCCCCTCGGGGGTCTTCCTGTCGCAGATCCTGTCATGGAACGCGCGGCCTGGGCTGCTGCTTCCTGCTGATCATCGTTGCGCAGTGGATCGCACGTAAGCGGCGATCATCATGGACAGGACTGCATGACGGGTCGTTACGCATTTTTCCCGAATGCCCAGTCCTGCAAGGGCGTTCCGCTTTTTGCGACATCTTTTCCGCAAGGCGCATCAAGAGTTTTCGCTTGACAAAATCGGAGACAGGCACGATTGACGTATAGACTTGCAAATTTTGCTGCCTAAGTACGCTTCAATTCTCTAACAAGCATTTGTAAGGAGGTCATTCATGTCATCAGTATCTGTAGAAGAGGCCCAGGAAATTTTGAAAAACGAGAATGAAGAATTCGCTCGAATATATCGCAGGCATCGCGAACTGGATGAGAAAGTCAGCGCGCTGGAAGAACTGCACCACCTGACTCCAGAGGAAGAGATTCAGAAAAAAACCATGAAAAAGGATAAGCTACGGCTGAAAGACAAGATGGCTGAAATGATCGACGAATATCGGGCAAGCCGTTAAACAGGGCAGAGTTGCCTTTGGCCTGACAGCAGCAAAACCCCGGCTTCATTCACAGCGCGAATGCGAAAACGTCTTTTGACGGAATGATGTCGGGGTTTTGTTGTTTTTCTATTCGAGACACAGCAACGATGAGGAGAAAAGAGGTCCGGCGCAGCAGGAAGCTGGGCAGGCCCCGTTTTCAGGGGGGCTCGTCCCTGTTTCCATGTTTCGGATGTTTCAAGGTATGAAAATGACTGGTGCGCGTATACTCTTAGAATGTTTACAGCGTGAAGGGGTGGAGATGGCCTTTGGTTATCCTGGTGCAGTTACCTTGCCTCTTCACGACGAGATTGAGGATTTGGGCATTCGTTTCGTCCTGACCCGCCATGAACAAGGCGCGATTCATGCTGCCACCGGCTATGCCCGAGCCACCGGGAAGGTCGGGGTCTGTATTGTTACGTCAGGCCCCGGGGGCACAAATTTAGTCACCGGCATTGCCGATGCGTTCATGGATTCCGTGCCCGTGGTGGCTTTTACCGGTCAGGTCCCGCGCCTGATGATCGGCAACGACGCCTTTCAGGAAGCTGATATCGTCGGCATTACCCGCTCGATCACCAAGCATAACTATCTTGTGCAGGATGTCGAAGACTTTTCAACGACCGTCCGCTCTGCCTTCCATATTGCCAAAACAGGCCGACCCGGGCCGGTTCTTGTTGATATGCCGAAAGACACGTTAATGGCAGAAACGGAATTCATGTATCCTGAGAAAGTGACGCTTCGAGGCTATAATCCGAACTATTACGGCAATGCCATGCAGATCAGACGGGCTGCGGAGGCGATCGGACGGGCGAAACGCCCGGTGGTCTACAGCGGCGGCGGCGTGATCAGCTCGAATGCTTCTGAGGAATTACGCAGCCTGGTTCATCAGACTTCTATGCCGATTACGTCGACTTTAATGGGCCTGGGAGCGTTTCCGGGTGATGATCCTCTTTTTCTCGGTATGCTCGGCATGCACGGCACGCAGTCTGCCAATCTGGCAGTGACCGGCTGCGATCTGCTGATTGCAATCGGCGCGCGGTTTGACGACCGCGTCACAGGAGCGTTGGACAGCTTTGCGCCGAACGCCGAGATTCTCCATATCGATATTGATCCCTCATCGATCAGTAAGAATATCAGAGTTGACACCCCGATCGTCGGCGACATCAAACTTGTCTTAACAGAGCTGAACGCTATTGTCAAAGGCGGCGACTATGCGGACTGGCATCAGCAGATCGCAGAATGGAAACGTGAAAAAGCCCTGCATTACGAGAAATCCGATCACACGATCAAGCCGCAGCACGTGGTTGAGACGATCGCAGAACTCACTCGTGGGGAGGCCGTGATCACCACTGAGGTCGGCCAGCATCAGATGTGGGCCGCTCAATATGGCATCTACAAGCACCCCCGCAGCTTTATCAGCTCCGGCGGACTGGGGGTGATGGGTTTCGGATTTCCGGCCGCCATCGGCGCTCAGGCCGGCTGTCCGGAAAAGCTGGTCATTGACATTGCCGGCGACGGCAGCTTTCAGATGGTGGTTCAAGAGCTTGCCACTGCTGTCTGCGCAGCGCTTCCGGTCAAAGTCGTCATTTTGAACAATGGAGTGCTCGGCATGATTCGCCAGTGGCAGGACCTGTTCTACGGGCAGCGTTTCAGGCATTCGGTCCTGCGCCATCAGACCGGGACCTATTATCCTGATTTTGTCAAGCTGGCCGAAGCCTATGGGGCTGTCGGGATCCGGATCAAGAGCCCGGGAAAGCTGAAATCACAACTGCAAGACGCTTTTGACACTCCGGGACCTGTGCTGATCGATGTGATTGTGAGTGAAGAAGAAAACGTCTATCCCATGGTGCCGGCCGGAGCCGGCATTTCCGAGATGCTGGTCGAATAGGAGGCGGAAGGGTTTCTGCATCTTCCCCAGTATCGCATAACTTGCTTAACGAGGCAAGAGGAGGCAATCTTTTATGAAAATGACTGGTTCAGAGCTTGTCATTCAACTCTTGAAAGAACATAGCGTTGATCTGGTGTTCGGCTATCCGGGCGGCGCGATTATGCCGATCTACGATGCCCTTTATGACTCCGGCATCACACATATTTTAACACGTCATGAACAGGGCGCCTGCCATGCCGCAGACGGCTATGCCCGAGTCAGCGGCAACGTCGGAGTCGTCTTGGCCACGTCCGGTCCCGGGGCGACAAATCTGGTGACCGGCCTGGCCAACGCTCTCATGGATTCCGTACCGATCATCGCGATTTCTGGTCAGGTGACGACCTCCGCCATCGGAACAGATGCCTTTCAGGAAGCGGATATTTACGGCATTACCATTCCGGTGACAAAATATAACTATCTGGTAAAAGATGTCAACGATCTGCCGTCAGTTTTTGCCGAAGCCTTTTACATCGCCGGGACCGGGCGTCCGGGACCGATTTTAATCGACATCCCGAAAAACGTGCAAGTCGCTCAGATCGACTATGAACCCGGCACAACGGCTGTAATCCCCTTACTCAAGTATACCCCTGCAGTCACGTATGATTACGATGCTCAGCTCGATCAGGTGCTGGAGGTCGTTCGGAAATCTCAGCGCCCGGTCCTGTATGTCGGCGGTGGAGCTGCCATTTCAGACGCCCATGAAGAGATCACGGCCCTGGCTCGGCAGGCGGCGATCCCGGTGACTACGACCCTGCTGGGACTCGGAAGCTTTCCAGGCGACGATCCGTTGTTTATGGGCATGCCGGGTATGCACGGGACACGCTATGCCAATGAAGCCTTCGCACATGCCGACCTGGTGATTGCAGCAGGAGCGCGTTTCGATGATCGTGTCACTGGCGATGTGACCCAATTCGTAAAAAACGCACAGGTCGTACACATCGACATCGATCCTGCCGAACACAGCAAAATCATCCCTGCCGACATCCCGATCGTCGGAGATCTGAAGGCAGTCCTGGCTGCGCTTCTGAAAAAACTCGATGGCATCGAGCTTGATACACACGATGCCTGGCTACGGCAGATCGACGGCTGGAAAACGCAATACCCGCTGCATTACGAAGCTTCCGACACGCATGTCAAGCCGCAATATGTCATTGAAGAGTTATCGAAACTGACCAATGGCGACGCGATCGTGACGACCGGGGTCGGGCAGCATCAAATGTGGGCGGCCCAGTACTATACGTTCAGGAATCCACGCAGTTTCGTGAGTTCAGGCGGACTCGGCACCATGGGCTTCGGACTGCCTTCGGGACTCGGCGCACAAATCGCCCAACCAGAGAGAACCGTGTTCTGCATCACTGGTGACGGCAGTTTTCAGATGAACCTTCAGGAGCTTGTCACGCTCGGATATTACCAGATCCCTCTGAAGGTCATTCTCCTGGATAACGGCTATCTGGGGATGGTGCGCCAGTGGCAGGAGTTTTTCTTCGAGCGCCGCTATTCCGCCACGCATCTCGAACACGGCAATCCCGATTTTCTCGGAATTGCCAAGGCTTGCGGCGTTGACGGCATCAGTGTCGGCAGCAGCGCAGAGCTGCGTCCGGCTCTGGAAAAGGCTCTGCACATCAAAGGCCCGGTGCTGATTCACTGCCGGATTGCGCAGGAAGAAAATGTATTCCCAATGATTCCATCAGGAAAAACTGTCTACGATACGATCGGCGAACGACATGGAGGTTAGACACTTATGAACCAGGAAGCGATTGCTCTTGAACCGGAAGTCAAACAATATACGCTCTCGATCCTTGTGAGAAACCATGCTGGTGTCCTGTCGCATGTGGCCGGCTTATTTACCCGCCGAGGCTACAACATTGAAAGCATTTCGGCCGGCGTGACCGAGAATTCGGACATCACCCGCATTACGATCGTTGTCAGCGGCGACAAGCGCATTGTCGAGCAGGTGGTCAAACAATGCCGAAAGCTGGTTGACGTGATTCAGGTCAGCAGCCTGAAATACAACGAAGCGGTCACCCGTGAGCTGGCTCTGATTGTGGTCAAGGCCGATCTGGAGAATCGGTCCAAAATTATTGAAGTCGCGGACATCTTCGATGCAAAGATCGTTGACATGGCGGAAGATTCGCTACTGCTGGAAGTCACCGGAAACATCCGTAAAATCAATTCGATCATTCACCTGCTCACGCCCTTTGGCATTGTGGAAATCGGCCGGACAGGGATGGTCGCGTTGAAAACGCGAAGTTCGATCCCAGCGCTTCATTAATCAAAAACAGGGGTCGTCTTGAAGTTCGACATGCGACATCGCGGACATCAAGCATTCACAGACCCCGGCAACTTTTCACCGAGAGCTGTCTTATGAAACATACCATCAGTGTACTAGTCGAAAACAAATTTGGGGTCTTAGCCCGTGTTGCAAGCCTCTTCAGCGCCAAAGGCTATAACATCGAGAGCCTGTCAGTCGGCGAGACAATGGATCCTGATGTGTCGCGCATGACGATTGTTGTGCCCGGCGATGAGGCGATCCTTGAGCAGATTGTCAAGCAATTACGCCGCTTGATTGATATCATCAAGGTCAGCGATCTGACGCAGAACAATTACGTTGATCGGGAGATGGTCCTGATAAAAGTGAAGGCCGATCCATCGATGCGTTCGGAAATTTTAAACATTGTTGATATTTTTCGCGGAAAAATCGTTGACGTATCTCCCCGGAACTACACGATAGAGATTACAGGGGACAGGGGCAAGATTGATGCGATCATCACGATGTTGACCCCCTTTGGCATTAAAGACATTGCCAGAACAGGCAAAGTCGCCATGTTGCGCGGTTTACAGGAACAGAACAAATAACGCGAACAATGAGACGCATGAGACTTCAGGTCAACGTAATTTACATCTTTATAAAGGAGGATATAACGATATGGCAATCATCGATTTTGGCGGAGTAAAGGAAGAAGTGGTGACTCGTGAAGAGTTCCCAGTGGAAAAAGCGCTGGAGGTCTTGAAAGATGAAACCATTGCCGTCATCGGCTATGGTGTGCAGGGACCGGCTCAGGCCCTGAATATGAAAGATAACGGATTCAACGTGATTATCGGCCAGTCACAAGACTTTAAGAACGATTGGGATCGCGCCGTGGCAGATGGATGGGTGCCAGGTGAAACGCTGTTCGATATCGATGAAGCTGCTCGACGCGGAAGCATCATTCAGATGCTGGTATCGGACGCCGCCCAACGCGCCATCTGGCCGACGATCAAAAACTGCCTGAATGAAGGCGATGCCCTGTATTTCTCACATGGCTTCTCGATCGTGTACAACGATCAGACAGAAGTCATTCCACCGGCCAATGTTGATGTGATTCTCGTCGCTCCCAAAGGATCAGGGACCTCGGTACGGCGTAATTTTCTGTCTGGTGCTGGCATCAACTCCAGCTTTGCCGTGGAACAGGATTTCACCGGACGTGCCAAAGATCGCTGCATGGCTGTTGGTATCGCTGTAGGATCGGGCTACCTCTTCCCAACCACGTTTAAAAATGAAGTGTACAGCGATTTAACCGGCGAACGCGGCATTCTGATGGGCGCATTAGCGGGTGTGATGGAAGCCCAGTACGAAGTCCTCCGCGAGCACGGTCATTCACCGAGTGAAGCCTTTAATGAAACTGTTGAAGAACTGACCGAAAGCTTAATTCGTCTGGTGGGTGAAAACGGCATGGACTGGATGTACGCCAACTGTTCCGCTACCGCACAGCGTGGTGCGCTGGACTGGAAACCGAAATTCAAAGACGCCACACTGCCAGTCTTCAAGGATTTATATGAACGCGTTGCAAGTGGCCAGGAAACCGCCCGCGTACTGAGCAGCTGCAGCGCTCCGGACTATCAGCAACAATTAGGCAGGGAACTGTCGGAAATCGGCAACTCAGAAATGTGGTTAGCTGGCAAAGCGACCCGCAGCCTGCGTCCGAAAGAAGACGCCAAAGCGATCACCGCCGAGACCAAAGGTGTGAGCGGACGTCAGTACTAATTTCGTCCTTCTGCCTTCAGGAGTTCAATCTGCCCTGTTTCCATGCTCTGGCACAGGAACAGGGCGGCCACACGCTTTGGTCCCGCCACTCACATACAACAAGCGGAAGGAATGAATCTGTGAGGAGCATACGCACGTCTGGGTCAGCTCGTGCGTCATTCCTTGCCTTTAAAACTATCGAGCCACGCGCGATATTCAGGCGGCGCCTGCTCTAAAAATTTGCTGAAATCATGTATGCGTTCCAGCACAAGTTTTGAGACCCCATGCTCCATCTTACATGCTGTTTCTTCCGCTTGTTCCGGATCGACCCCCAGTACATCGACGAAAAAATTACGCAGCGTTTGATGCTTCCAGACCACACGCTGCGCCACCTTTTTCCCTTTGACCGTCAGGGTAATAATATCATAAGGAGCATAGTTCACCAGGCCCTTTTCCGAGAGTAAACGCAAAGCACCGGTGACGGAAGAATTACTGACTTGCAACCGTTCGGCAATATCTTTTGCTCTCGCAGCGTGCTTTTTCATCTCAATATGAAAAATCGCTTCCATATAATCTTCAAGACTATCACTGAGCTGTGCACTTGTTCCGGCCACACGATCCCTCCTTATATGCAGGACATATTTTGCCTTAGCTAATAATGTTAACAGCGTTTAAAAATTTTAATTATATGAAAATATATCGAAACTTTTGTCAAGAGAAAACACGCTGGATTTCCCGAAGAGCCTCATGAGCTGAGAGTCGCTGACATGAAAAATGTGGTTTTTTCTGACGCAGTAATTGCAGGGTCTGCAACAACAGCGGGAGTGGAATGCCGATCTCCTGGAGAGGATCAGGATTCTTCAGCAGGTCCGACGTTGAACCGTTGAAAGCGACTTCTCCCTGGTCCAGGATGATGATATGTTCAGCATATTTCAGGAGCAATTCCACGTCATGGGATACCAGAACAAGTTGGGTATGAGTCTGCTGGCGCACATTTTTCAGGACGTCCATAAATGCATGGGCCCTGGCCCGATCCATGCCGACACTGGGTTCATCGAGCAGCAGCAGGTCCGGCTGCAATGCAAGCACAAGCGCAATCCCCAATTTACGCTGCTCCCCCCGGCTCAGGGTGAAGGGCGAACGCCGGCGCAGCCCCTGAATGTCAAAATCGAGCTGCTCACACACGCTGAAGATTGTGTGTTCCGCGACTCTTCCATCAATCCCGCACTGCTCCAGAGACAGCTTCAACTCTTCCCAAACAGTTCTGCCGTAAAACTGCCGTTCGGGAAACTGAAAACTCATCCCAATCCGTTTTCGAACGCGGCGCAACACGCTTTTTGACTGATGAATATTCTGTCCGTCAATCAGAACTTGCCCGGATGTCGGCTTGAAAATGCCATTAATCTGGCGGATAAAAGTCGATTTTCCCGAGCCTGGCACACCGCAGATCCCAATCATCAAGTCAGTGTCGAACTCAAGATCAATATTGTTCAGCGCCGGCCGTTCAGAAGGCTGCGCAGAGGCGTAACAGAACGTGAGCTGCTCGAAACAGATACGCATTATCCTGAGGATTTCTCCAGCAATTCAACGAATACCTTACTCAGGGAGTTGCAAGACAGAAAAACCCGGAGCGGGATTCCCGCACCGGGTTTGAATTCACTCGAGCTTCCATGCACTTCTAGACTGCAGGACTGATGCCGACCTGATAGGATTGACCGTTAATCGTCACCACAAAATCTTTGGATGCCGAGAGCGTCTTCGCTGCCGGACCAGGAGCATCCGCACGCGGAGCAGCGTCTTTCTTGTCTTCTTTATAGTACACACTGACAGCGGCTTCACCTTTCAGAAATGTCAGCCCTTTTTCTTTACAGGTCGCTGCGATAAAGATGTTTTCGTCGCTCACGTCCAGGGCGTTTTCTTCCAGAACTTTGGTGGCGGCCGGAATTCCCGGTTCCAACACATCCATCGGGTCCCCCTCAAAAGGCTCTTTGCCCAACTGCTCTGCCGCGATTTTTACAATTTCAGGATCCGGCGTGCGCGGGGTTTTCCCGAAATAACCCAAAACCATGTTGCCATAGCCATCGGTCATCTTCTTCCATTGACCTTGAACGACGTTCATAAACGCCTGCTGAAAATAGAACTGCGACACCGGCGTCACACTGGTTCCGAAGCCGCCCCGAGCGACAACTTCCGCCATTTCGTGGATCACCTGCGGGTAGAGGTGCAAGGTGTTCGTGTCGCGCATCATCAACGTATTGGCCGTCAACGCACCGCCCGGCATCGGGGAAAGCACGATATTCGGAGAAACCTGCTTGGCTTCCGGCGGCATCATATACTTTTCCATACACTCGTTGAAAACCACTTCAGCTTTCAAGACTTTCTCATAGTCGATATCCAGAGTGTAGTCGCTATGTTTCAGCGCATGCCACAAGCCCAGAATATCAGGCTGGCAGGTTCCGCCGCTCACCGGTGATTTGGCTAAATCGGTTCCGTCAGCGCCTGCTTCAATAGCTGCCACAATACAGGACAAGCCTAAACCGGCCGTGTCGTGCGTATGGAACCAGATGATGGTCTCTTTGCCGACAATGTCACGCGTCTTCTTAATCGTTTCATATACGACACGCGGCGTACAGGTTCCGCTGGCATCTTTAAAGACAAGTGAATCATAAGGGATACCGCGTTCCTGGATTTCCTGGATTTTTTCGATGTAAAATTCCGGTGTATGCGCACCTTTACTTGGGGTATCAGGCGGAAGCCCCATCAGAGTCACGGCAACCTGATGCTTGAGTCCGGCTTCCTTGATGCAGCGTCCCGAGTAATCGAGGTTGTGCATGTCGTTCAGGGCGTCGAAATTTCTTATGGTGGTCACACCATGCTTTTTGAAGAGCCTGGCGTGCATGTTGATAATGTCTTTTGGTTGCTGCGCCAGCCCCACCACATTGATCCCTCTCGCCAGAGTTTGCAGGTTCACATCCGGCCCGGCAGTGGCGCGAAATTTATCCATCATATCGAAGGCACTTTCATTGCAATAGAAAAACAGACTCTGAAAACGAGCGCCGCCACCTGATTCAAAGTGATCGATCCCTGCTTCCACAGAAGCTTCTAATGCTGGAAGAAAATCCTCGGTGATGACCCGCGCTCCAAACACCGACTGGAAACCATCCCGAAACGATGTGTCCATAAATTTAATCTTCTTTAAAGCCATCTTCTTTAATCCTCCTTAAAGATCTATGATGTTGCTGACGCAACCAACATCCGACTGCGACAAACGCTGTCTACATGACAAGCGCTTAATATGGTGAAACTTAAGACAAGAGCGGGGAAATGTGTCAAGCGAAAAATGAAACGCCATTATCGAAAGTGCCATTTGGGCGCTCTCGACATTCTGGAGCAGCAGACCTGGTCGCAGAAGGACGCTGACCATCAGCATGCCCTTTGTCCTGCAACATGCGACGGCTATGCCACGGACTGGCACGCGATGCAGCCAAACCTGTGGTGACAGAGTCTCTCAGCCAGAGATTTCTTCGATCGCGTCCGACAGCGAGGCAACGCCGACGATGCCGATCGAAAATGTTCCACTGAGGCGTTTTTGCGCGTGAGCAGGGAGGAGACAGCGCGTAAAGCCGAGTTTTTCAGCTTCCCGCAAACGCTGTTCGACATAAGGGACGGAGCGAATCTCTCCGGACAGGCCGATCTCTCCGAACATAACGGTTTTCTGATCCAGTGGAATATTTTTGAAACTCGAGGCCATGGCCAAGGCCAGGCTGAGATCCACTGCCGGTTCATCGATCTTGACGCCGCCGACCACATTGACGAACACATCCTGGGCCTGCATATAGAAACCGACAATTTTTTCCAGCACCGCGATCAGCAGCGAAATTCGATTGGTGTCGACACCTTTGCCCATGCGGCGGGAGGTGCCCAAATGCGTCGGAGTCACCAACGCTTGCAGCTCGATCAGAATTGGCCGGCTGCCCTCCATACTGCAAGTCACTGAAGCCCCTGCAAGCTGTTCTGCCGGCCGTTCAGAGAGAAACATGGCCGAAGGATTGGGGACTTCATCAAGTCCTCCGGATTTCATCTCGAACACTCCGATTTCATTTGTCGACCCAAAACGATTTTTCACTGAGCGCAAAATGCGGTAAATGTGCTGTCGTTCCCCCTCAAAATACAGAACCGTATCAACGATGTGCTCAAGGACTTTGGGACCCGCAATCGATCCGGATTTGGTAACATGTCCAACGATAAAGGTGGAGATATTACTGCGTTTTGAGAAAAGCATCAGTTGCGATGAAACTTCCCGCACCTGGCTCACGCTGCCCTGTGAAGAACTCAGTGAGGAGGTGAACATCGTCTGGATGGAATCGATCACAAGAACATCAGGACCTAATTCTTCGACATGCGTGAGGATGTGTTCGAGGCAGATTTCGGTCAGGATATAGAGACCAGGGTGCGAGATCTTCAGACGGTCGCCCCGCAAACGGGTCTGACGGGCGGATTCTTCACCTGACACATACAGGGTTTTTAAGCCGGACTGACTCAGTCCGCCGCTCATCTGGAGCAAAAGCGTTGATTTACCGATGCCAGGATCACCGCCGATCAGCACAACTGATCCGGGGACAATGCCTCCGCCGAGGACACGATCGACTTCAGCGAGGGACGATGAAAAACGGAAGTCTTGCCCCGATTCAATTTCCGTGATCGGACGCGGTACGCCTTGTGGGCCTCCAGCGGCTTTTTCCAAGACACTGGCAGAAGCGCTGAACTTCTGCTCTTCCAGCATACTATTCCACTCGCCGCAGTCAGGGCAGCGTCCCATCCACTTTGGGGACTGCGATGCGCAGGCTTGACAGACATATATCGTTCGGCTTTTGGCCATGTTGACCCCGTACCCTTTTCACCGGGACTCTGCAGGACGTCACCAGCGTTTTTGCCGGCAAAGAGGCCGTCTTTTGATCGGACTCATCCCACATGCCTTCCGGAGACATTGCGTTTCAGCTCTGAAGAATAAGAAAATATTCATGAAAAACAGCTCAGAATTGTCAATAAAATCAGCTCCGGAATAATAATTTGTTCCTGCCATAACATTCTTGCAAAACTGATGCTGCCGCAGATCTCATTCCGTGCATTCTTTACTCAGCGAAATCGTGATTTTTAAGGTCACAACAAGCAGTCAGCCTGGAGAAAACTGCTCTTGCTGATTAAACTTTTCTTGCATGAACTGTTCCTTTATTATATGTGGTCACTTTAGAAATACAGCATGTGCGGGGACCATGTTTTCGTCTCGCTTATTTCGATGAATTCCCGCCCGCAGGGTTCCCCCTTTCATCAGGCGCACGACTTACTGTAACTGGCAGACAGGATGGAGATGTATCAGAGCAATATATTTGACAGCCTGATATGTATCGTGAGTGCAAACAGGACTCTCGCGAAAATTATTAAAGAACAGTGTCTATTATACGGTTTCTCCAACGTGGTGATTTTGCACAACTGGGATCAGTTGACGTATAGCCTCTTCTCGAGTCTTCCCGACATCATTGTCTCAGACTGTTTTCCGGTGCTGAACCACAGTCGAATCCCTCTGATCCTGAAGAATCAAAACAGCTATTATGAATCGCTGCCGGTTATTCTCTATTCCTTATCTGAGGAAGAAGTCTCCAGTGCAGTCCCGCCTGACGGACTCTCAATTGTCGCCTCCCTGCATGAACGGGAAGAGCAGCAACGGCTTCTTGAAATCATCCATGAAGAAGTGGAAAAGAACGTAATGGATGTGGAGAGCCTTAATATCCCGAGCGGCCCGACCCACCTGAATCTTCTTGTGATTACCAAAGACCCCAAAATGAGTTCAGACATCCGGAAACGTTTGCATATGGAAGGCTATTATGTGAGCCTGATCAACAACATCAAGGATGCTATGACCTATATTCAAGGGATTTCGCCACATGCTGTCCTCTTGGATTACGATATGCCGGGGCTGAACGCCTTATCCTTCTTTGCTTGGATTCGCGAACACTTTTCCGAACTTGTCGTGATTATCATGGCTGAAAGCCAAGCTCCCGACTTTGTGACTGAGCTGTTACGGGCAGGTGCGCGTCTCTACCTTCCGAAACCGCTTGATTTCGAGATGCTTCCTGCATTGTGCCGAACTGCGTTGAAAAAGCGCAGAAAGAACATGCTGATAGCAGAAGGGGCTGACTTGCCTGAGACCTCTCTTGAATCCGGTCTGGAAGCCAAAGAGATCGAGAACTTGAAAATGCTCAAGGAGTCTGAAGAAAATTACAGGACTCTGGTGAATGCGTCAGGGGATATTATCTTTCGCGTCACGCCACAGGGAATAATGAATTTTGCCACACCTGCCGTTGAGGAGCAGTTGGGATATACGCAGAAAGATTTAGAAGAAGAGCATATCAATGTCTCAAAATTCGTACATTCCCTCGATCTCATCCGAGTCATGGCCGGAATACGCCAGGTGATCCGGGGCTCGTCGATCCAGGGGCTTGAGTGCCGCTTGATGCATAAAGATAAAGTGCATTTCCGCTGGTACTCGATCAATTGTTACCCCATGTATAACAGCGAGAAAAAATTTGTCGGCGTGGGAGGAATTGCCCGAGACATCGCTTCGATCAAGGAGTTTGAGGAAAAAACTCAAAAACAAAACGAGCGATTGTCAACGTTGAACAGTATTGCCGGCATTGTCAACAGATCGCTGGAACTCGGTAAGATTTTAGATGAAGTCATCGCTCAAGTCTTGCATATTATGCATTTCCAGGCTGGCAGCATCTTTCTCAACGATCCCGAATCAGGCACATTGGTTTTGGAAAGCTCTCAGACACAGAGCGGCGAAAGCGACTCAGTCTCACTGCTGGAAGAGAATCTCTCAAAAGCCTGCCGGGCCTGTCAGACGTTCAAAGAACACATTTCTGAATGTGCCGCTCCGATTGTCATAGCGGATATCGCCGTTCAACCTGAGTTCTCAGGCAGCGGATTGATCGAGATGGGTTTTCGCAGTCTTATCGGTGCGCCTTTAATTTCTAAAAAGACCATCCTGGGCGTACTGGTCCTTTTGAGCAACGAACTGCGCCAACTCCCTCAAGACGATCTCGATCTGCTGACTTCGATCGGCAATCAAATTGGAATGACTATCGATAATATCAGCCTGTACCAACAAGAATTGCAGGCCCGTGAGCGTTTGGAAGACTTGAACAAGCTCAAGGACGATTTTGTCGCAATTGTGTCGCACGATCTTCGTTCACCGCTGACTGCCATTCTGGGGGCCACGGAAATCCTGTTGAGCGATGAGTACATGGACCCGCCTCTGCATCAGGAGCAACGCGAGCTTGTAGAAAGTATCCAGGAAATGGGAGAACAGCAGCTCAATATGGTGAACGATCTCCTGGATCTGGCAAAAATCGAGTCTGGCAAGCTGGAGCTGAAGCCGACGCTCAGCCAGCTCGAGAATGTCATTGGCACATGTTCCAAAACGCATAAAGTCCTGGCGGAAAATAAAAATATCTCCTTAAGCACGACTGTGGTCGGCCGGGTTCCGAAAATTATGGCTGATGTTCCCAAAATCAGTCAGGTTATCAATAACTTAATCAGCAATGCCATCAAGTTCACGGAACCAGGCGGAGAAGTGAAAATTCAGCTTGAGAAAGACGATGCAACCGTGAAGGTGTCGGTTTTCGACAGTGGGCAGGGAATGAAACCTGAAGAACTGCAACTGCTGTTCAATAAGTTCAAACAGCTTAAAAACCGCGGGACCGGCGGTGAGCGCGGCACTGGTCTCGGCTTGTCAATCTGTAAAAATCTGATAGAGCTGCACCATGGCGAGATTTGGGCTGAGAGCCGCTACGGCATCGGGAGTACCTTTGCGTTTACACTGCCGATCACTGATAACGTCATTCTCATTATTGACGACTCGTTATTTGTCGTGAAATCCCTGGAAAAAATTCTTCGCGAGCATACGGCCGGGCATATGACCGTGAAATACGCCCTGAGCGGTGCAGAGGGCTTAAAATTGATGGAAGAACTTAGTCCGGTGGTCATCATCCTCGACTATATGATGCCGGATATGAACGGCATCGAAGTGTTTCAGCACCTTCAGCAGCGTTTAGGCAACAGAATGCCGCCGACGATTTTCATGACGGCCTCGCAAGATTTAGAAGTGCGCCGCGATATTTTCGAACTTGGTGCTGTCGACTATCTCCAGAAACCGGTCAATGTCAACGATTTTCTTCCTCGCTTGAGTCGTTTTCTCTAAGCCTCCAAGCCGAGAACGAACGACATTGTAATGCGGAACTCATGCTTCAGCGTCGTCCTGCAGTCACCACAGGCTGAACAGCCTCCGTTTCAGCGGGATGGGAGGATCGAGATGCGCTACGACTGCACCTGCGATGATCTGTTGTGGAATGCTGCCGACCATCGCCTCGGCAAATTCCTCCCCCACGATTTTTGCAGCGGCTTTGACGCCTTCTGAAAGAATCGGCAGGCGCGAAGTGCTGGAATGAGCATCGGACGCGATGATATGCGCCATATTGTGCTGCAAAAGAGTTTTCGCACATTGCTTTGCCCGCCGCCCAAAGCCGCCGCTCAGGCTCATGGCAGTTATCTGGCTCAGAACGCCGGAGGCAGCCAGATCGTAAATTCTCTGGGGATTGTCCTGAACTTCGACGATCCGCTCTGGATGAGCCAAAATTGGGATAATATTTTTCATCAGTAACTCAAAAGTCATCCTTTCAATATTCGGCGGAATCGTATGAGGCGGGAGTTCCAGCAGGAAATAACGGCCTGCCTGGTTCACGGTCATGATGTCACCCGTCGTGATCTTTTTCACGGTATTGACATTGATATGCACTTCAGCCCCAGGGAGAATCTTAAGCGGAATGCCCGCCTCTTGCAAAGCCGTTCGTAATTCTTGAACATGTTGCCGGATACGAGCAGCGCTATTGTGATATACGCCATTCTGCTGGTGAGGCGTTGCGACAATAGTCGTGATGCCGTCTGCCACTGCCATTCTCGCCATCTCAAGACTTTCTTCAAGTGTTCTGGCTCCGTCATCAATGCCGGGCAAAATATGGCAATGAATATCTATCATAAGAAAGGTTGAAAATGCCTGAAGTCACAAATCGCCTGACCACGAAAACGATCGCGCGTTTTCACAAATGTGGCAACGTGTCTCTTTAAACACTTTCTCCAAAGACCTGTGCGCTGAAGACATAAATGTCCGTATCAGGATCCTGCCAGGCGTTCGGCGGCAGACCAGCTTTCACGCAGGTCTGCTCTAAAAACGTCACTCGATCCCAGCCATGTTCTGTCGCAACTTGCGGCAGAAGAAGCCCGCTCCGGGGACCACGACTCATAAAAATTCCGTGAACGCCGGGTCGGACCTCGTCGGGAGAATCGACTTTTCGCAACGGACTCATAACTGAAATTTCAAGCTGCAGGGCATCCAGCTCATCTTCCCTGACCGGCGGAAAACGAGGATCCCGGCTTGATGCGGCGACTGCCATATCGGCGACTGTCTGGTACAATGCGTTGCTGCCTTCAATGTGACCAATACAGCCCCGCAGGCGCCCGTGAGTTTTAATGGTGACAAATACGCCCCGCTTCTGGTGTAACGCTGGGCTATCACGCACGAAACGACGCTCTTTACGCGTTCGAGTATAGCTCTCGATCGCTTCCCGTGCAATCTCTAATAAGCTATGTTGCAACTCACTGTTTAAAGCGCTCATCTCATTCATCATTGCCTCGGCCTCCTCACCGCCTCAAAAGGTTCACTGCTTATTTTTCTTAAAAATATTGAAAGCGTTTCAACGGCTGTCAAGCAAAAAGAACGAAAAAGCCATTCAGAATGGCTTTTTCGCGTTTCCTGCTGACGTGTGAATTCCTCACAAAGAAAAATATTTGACTTTTTCACAGACGCGGTCATACATGGTTCTGTTCGTAAGTTCGTGGACTTTTCTTGGCAATCCGACACATTTACGTTTCTTAAGGAGAGGAATTATGGCCGTGTTAACAGGTAAACTTGTTATTGCCCAATCAGGTGGACCGACTGCTGTCTTTAATAATAGTGCCTGCGGCGTGATTCAGGAAGCCCTGAAACACGATAACGTGTTTGATGCGGTCTATGGAGCGGCAAATGGCATTATGGGGATTCTCAACGAAAATTTTATTGATCTCCGTAAAGAACCCAGCGCTGCGATCGAAGGGATGCGCATGACTCCGGCATCAACGCTGGGAACCTGCCGCCGCAAGCTGGATATCGCCGACCTCGAACGTATCCTGGATGTCCTCAAGGCACATAATATTCGATACTTCTTTTACAACGGCGGCAACGATTCAATGGATACTGCCAACAAAGTCAGCAAGATGGCAGCCGATTCCGGCTATGAGCTGCGAGCTTTCGGCATTCCCAAAACCGTTGATAACGATCTTGTGGAAACCGATCATACCCCTGGCTTCGGGAGTGCTGCCAGAATGATGGCTCTGGCGACACGCGACGCTGGCCGCGACTCGGAATCCGGTGCGCTGACCACCACTTCCATCCTTGTGCAGGAAGTGATGGGACGCGATGCTGGCTGGTTGACCGCAGCAACCGCTGTCGGACGACACGACGAACGCGATGCGCCGCATCTGCTCTATCTGCCCGAAAGACCTCTGACGATCGAAAAAATTTTAGATGATGTCCAACAGGTCCACGATCGTCTCGGCTTTGTTGTGATCGCGCTTTCGGAAGGCGTACGCGATGCAAACGGCGCTCTGCTGATGACATCTTCTTCTCTTGATGCCTTTGGCCATACGCAGCTAGGCGGCGTCGGGGATTTTCTGGCGAAAACCATTCAGCAAGAACTCGGCATTAAAGCACGGGCCAATATCCCCGGGACCATTCAACGATCTTTCATAGCCTCGGCGTCATCGGTCGATCTGGCTGAAGCCTATATGGTTGGACAGATGGGCGTCAGATATGCACTTGAAGGGCACAGCGGCTACATGGTCTCGCTGGTACGCGAGTCCGGGCCCCCCTATTCCTGCTCCACCGGCTTGGCGCCGCTGGAAAAAGTCGCCAATTTCGCGAAAGCATTACCGGATGAGTATATTCGTGAAGATGGCTGTGGTGTCACGCAACAATTTCTGGATTACGTGGCTCCACTGCTGGGGGATCCGCTTCCGATATATCCGCGCTTCACACGCCACTTTGTCCCGAAATTACTCGATGCCTATACGCATTAACAGATCAAAACTAATCTGCTCAAACAGCGTGTTTACTGTACTAATGTCCATAAAAAGATGAGAATAGTAGCAGTAACGTACCCTTAGTGCGACTCCGAACTTTTCATTGAAATCGGCTGCCCGGTGGATTCCAGCACGCTCAGCCAGAGATATTCTTCAGGCGAAATCTTCTTTCGCGAGGAGGTTGTCACCGGGATCGGCACATGAGTGAACTCGTCGTGCCAGCGCCCGACGATCATGTCGGTTTTCCCGGCCATTGCCGCATGTACGGCATTGCGGCCCAGATGCGCGCAGAAAATGCTATCACTGGCATTGGCCGGCACACTGCGGATCATATAGCTCGGATCGATGTATTTCAAGGTGACCGGGATACTTTTTGCGTGAAAATACTTCTTGATCTCCTCTTTCAGGAGAATCCCGATGTCGTTGTGCAGAATGTTTCCGGAGGCGTCTTTGCTGCCGTCTCCGCTGAAGAATTCCTGTCCCGCCCCTTCTGCAACCACAATCACGGCATGCTGGCGTTTTTTGAGACGCTGCTCCAGGAGATCCAGGAAGCCGTTTTTCCCGTAGAGATCAAAGGGCACTTCCGGAATGAGGGTAAAATTGACATCCAGATTGGCAAGCGTAGCGTTCGCTGCGATAAAGCCCGAATCCCGCCCCATCACCTTGACCAGCCCAATACCATTTTGTGCGCCTTTCGCTTCGATATGCGCGCACTGTAAGGCCCCGCGCGCTTCGGACACCGCAGTATCAAAGCCGAACGTTTTGGCGACATAGCCGATATCGTTGTCAATGGTTTTTGGAATTCCAACGATCGAAATCGAACGGCCGCGCCGCTCTGCTTCTTCTGCAATGGTGTGCGCTCCTTTGAGGGTCCCGTCACCACCGATACAAAAGAGGATATTGATTCCCAGTTTCTCGAGCGTATCTACCATGACCTCAGGCTTTTCATGTCCCCGGCTGGAGCCGAGCAGCGTTCCGCCCATTTCATGGATGCGTTCGACATCCTCCGGGTGTAACTTCATAGGTTCCAGCCAGTTTGCCGGGTTCAGGCCCTTATAACCATAACGAATTCCCAGGATGTGCCGAACATTATATTTATACGATAACTGCATCACCAGAGAACGAATGACATCATTCAGTCCGGGCGAAATCCCCCCGCAGGTCACGATAGCTGCTTTGGTTTCCAAAGGATCGAAAAAAATCTTTCTACGCGGCCCGGCCTTTTCAAAGGAGACCTTGTCTTCCAAACCGGTTTCATTCGGAATTTCGACGGCATAGCGGATATGCGTATCATCCGACACATATAGACAGTCTGGGAACTCTAACGGCGAATCGATCAGACACTCTCCCAGCGTTTTGACTCTGAAATCTTCCATGCATGGCATAAGTATTTTATGAAAACACAACACGCAAAGACATCCTCAGACGGTGTTATGCGTGTTATGTGTCGCATGTCCTGTGTGTTTCGCTTAGCTTAAAGCCTGAACAGTGAGTTCGAACACTTCCGACGGCGAGCCTTCACCAGCTATCGTTTTCAGCAGATGCTGCTGCGTATAATACTCGATAAGTGGCAAGGTCTGCTCGCGATAGACCGAAAGACGCTGACGAATTGTCGTCTCATTATCGTCATCGCGCTGAAAAATCTCGCCTCCACATTTATCGCAGCTCCCGGCGACCCTGGTCGGATTGGTCACGATATGATAGAGAGCGCCACAACTTTTACAGGTCCTCCGTCCGGAGAGACGGCGAATGACGACTTCTTCGGCGACATTGATCTCCACAACCGCATCCAGCGGAGTTCCAAGCTGATCCAGAACCTTGTCCAGGGCTTCGGCTTGCGGAAGCGTTCGCGGGAAACCATCGAAAATATAGCCGCTGCGACAATCGGCAGCGTTAAGACGATCGTTGACAATGCCGATAATCACATCATCTGGCACAAGATCGCCTCGATCCATATAGACTTTGGCGGCGTTTCCCATCTCAGTGCCATCTTTGACCGCCTGCCGCAGAAGATCGCCGGTCGAAATCTGAGGAATCTGATATGTGTCGAGCAGCTGATGAGCCAGAGTTCCCTTTCCCGCGCCCGGAGGGCCTAATAAGATAAGTCGCATACTGTAATTCCGATGAATCGTCTTCGACGGTGAGACAGATCTCACAGCGAACAATCCACCACGCTCCGAAAAAAACAGGCTGAAGCCCGCATGATTCACATACACAGCACATGTCTTGCATTCATTCTGAGACAGCCAAGTCTAGCAGTTCAAGTTGATTTGTCAATGAATTTAGTATTTTTTCCTTTACTATTCTGCCAAAGGAGACGATCTTGTCAGCATGAGACACGTAGCGATCGCAAAGCACACGACCGAAATCTATCTCGTCCGTCATGGCGAGACAACTCTAAGCACTGGAGGACAGTATATCGGCTCGACCGATGTTCCACTTTCTGAGCATGGCCGGGAACAGGCTCGCCGGCTGGCCGAACGATTACGCACAATCCATTTCGGGGCCTGCTATTGCAGCAGAATGGAACGCTGCCGCGAAACCGCACGTATTGCCGTTGGCCCTCATCAGCTCGAGATGAGCCCTGTCGCGGACATTCAGGAAATCGATTATGGGCAATGGGAAGGCCTGAGTTTACAGGAGATGGAAGCGCTCGCGCCTGACACCTTTCGGCAATGGATGCGCGATCCGGCTGTGGTAAAAGCACCCGGGGGCGAATCCGGGCAGGATGTCCTGACGCGGATTCGCCCGGTCTTTGAGCGTCTGGCGGTCACACATCTGGGAGAGCGAATCCTGATCGTTGCCCATCGCACAGTGAACCGTCTCTGGCTCTGCCATATCCTTGGATATCCACTGTCGGAATATCGTCACGCTGTGGGACAAGGATTCACCGCCCTCAATATTATCGAGTATGAAACAGATCGACATGAGCCTGTGTTTTCAGTCATACGCGTGAATGATGGGCAGCATTTGGAACAGTTGAAAGGAGTATAAAAACTTTGACGGTCGAAAAACAGATTCCCATTCCTGCCGGACCGAGTCAGGAATGGGAATTTTCAGAGGATTCTGCCATTCTCAGCCGATGCCACCGTAAATAATTCCCAGAATATACACAACGATTGTTGCGCCGCAGAACACATATTTCGCCATCGGTTCAAACCATTGTCCCAGGGGCTTTTCCCTGCCGGTCTGCACCTGTTCCCTCGCAAAGCTGTCTCCGCAGACCCAAAAGAAGGTAATGCCTGCCAAAAGCGCCCCAAGGGGAATGATATAGATTGACACAATATCCATCCATGTCCCCAGAGTTGCGCCGTTTTCGAGGATCAGTCCGACAAAAATACTGATCAAGGCGATCACGGCAATAGAGAGTCCTCTCGAGAGCTTAAAACGCTGTTGGAGCGCTTCCACAGGCGTTTCGAGCAGATTCATGAGTGAACTTACCCCGGCAAACAAGACTGCAATAAAAAATACGGCTGAAAACAAATGACCAGCTGGCATCATCTTAAACACGTTCGGCATCGTAATAAACATCAGAGGGGGACCGGCTGTCGGATCCAGATCAAAGGCAAACACGGCCGGGATGATGACGACTGCCGCCAGCAGAGCTGCAATGGTATCGTACACGGCAACGTTTCTCGCGCAACTGATGACATCCTCACTTTTTTTCAGGTAGGACCCGTACACCACTGTCCCTGACCCTGCGAGAGAAAGCGAGAAAAAGGCCTGCCCAAGCGCATACACCCAGGTTTTTGGATCGGCAAGCAGATTCCATTTCGGCACAAAAAGATATGTATAGCCCTCAAGAGCCCCTGGTAATGTAATCACCCGGCCAGCAAGGATAAGAAACAGCATAAAGAACGCGGGCATCATCACCTTGTTTACCTGTTCGATCCCCTTTGAAATGCCGACAAGCATAATGATGAAGGTAACGGCAAGACCGAGTATATGCCAGCTGACGCTTCCCAGGGGACCCGCAATCTGACCGAAGTATGCGCCACTGTCTTCTGCGTGAATCACGGCTCCTGTTATCGCACCGACCGTAAACCTGAGGATCCAGCCGACGACCACAGCATATCCGATGGCGATTCCCAGCGAGCCGATGACCGGAATAAGCCCCAGAAGTTCGCCGTTCTTGTTTCCTCTTCGCTCAAACGCTTTTTTAAACGCTCCGAGCGGTCCTGTTCTCATCGAACGCCCAAAAGACATTTCTCCAATCACGCCAATGAGACCGATCAGGGCAACAAAAAGAAAGTACGGAATCAGGAATGCAGCTCCTCCAAACTGACCGAGTCTATAGGGAAAAAGCCAGATATTTGCCATTCCCACCGCCGATCCGATACACGCGAGTATAAATCCTATTTTGGTATTGAAATTGTCCCTACTCTCAAGAGACAGCTCTGGTCTCTGCGTAGTTTTATCAGGCATAATCTCACTCCTTTTCCAGAAGGCATTGATAACATTGACAAAAAGTTCCTGCGGCTTTACAAAAAGCCGCAGTTTCGACAGTTAGCTTAATGGTGTGAGAAACGCCTGAAAGTGTCGTAACACAGGGGGCTCCCATGTAATCTCATAGCCTTTCACTTCCGAGGCTCTTTTTTTGATTTCAAGCAGCGCATCAGCCATGACATCAATATGAGCCTGAGTATAGACCCGCCGCGGAACAGCAAGCCGTGTAAATTCGAATTGGGCCTGCAGCTGCTCGCCGGTGTCGGGATCGTTACCGAGCATGTACGAGCCGATATCGCAGGTCCGTATGCCGGCTTCCCTGTAGAGTTCTATGGCAAGAGCCTGCCCCGGAAATTCATAATACGGGATATGCGGAAACATGGCTTTGGCATCGACAAAGACACCGTGCCCTCCTACGGGAGATTGATACGCAATGTCTGCATCATCAAGCCGGGCGGCAAGATATTCCATCTGCCCGATTCTGTAGCGCAGATAGTTTTCGTCAATCCCCTCATACAGGCCGATGGCAAGCGCTTCAAGGTCTCTTCCGGCCAGTCCGCCGTACGTTGTAAACCCTTCAAATGAAATTGTTCTGCCTTTCAGTTTCCTGAAGAGTTCTTCATCCTCCTTGATGCCGAACAGTCCGCCCATGTTGACAATCGTGTCTTTTTTGGCGCTCATGGTGAACATATCTGCATAGCTGAACATCTCGCTGACGATCTCTTTGATTGATTTCTCTGCATAGCCCTCTTCGCGCTCTTTGATGAAGAAGGCATTCTCTGCATAGCGTGCGGCGTCAAGAGCCATCTTAATTCCGTACTTTTTGCAGATCGCTGAGGTTTCCCGGATGTTCTCCATCGACACTGGCTGGCCGCCAGCCGAGTTGTTAGTGATCGTCATAATCACAAGCGCGATTTTATCAGGCCCGTGTTCCGTAATAAGTGATTCAAGCCGTTTAAGATCCATATTGCCTTTGAACGGCACTCTTTTGAGCGGCTCTCCGGCTTCGGGGACAACGCAGTCAATCGCCCTTGCACCGCTCAGTTCCACATGGGCGCGTGTCGTATCGAAGTGCATATTCGAAATAGAAAATTCCCCTTTTCCCATCAGAACTCCGAAAAGGACCTTCTCTGCCGCTCTCCCCTGATGAACAGGCTGGATATAGGTGTAGCCCGTAATATCAGTGGCCGCTTCAAGCAGTTTAAAGTAGCTTGACGCTCCTGCATAGGCTTCGTCTCCTCGCATGATCCCAGCCCACTGCTCCTGGCTCATCGCATTTGTTCCACTGTCCGTGAGCAGATCAATATACACATCCTCACCTTTCAGGTTGAACATATTGTATTTAGCTTCGGCGAGTTTCTGTTCCCGTTCCTCTTTGCTGAGCATTTTGATGGTTTCAACCACTTTGATTCTAAACGGCTCTGGAACATACTTGATTCCCATAATGCTTCCCTCCTGTTTTCAGTGCGATGTTGTAAGCACTGCTGCCATTATTGTTTAAACGCGATCGCCTCAATTTCAACAAGCGCATCTTTGGGGAGTCTCGCTGCCTCGACCGCACTTCTCGCTGGATAAAGACCGTCCCCGAACATCTCTTTGTAGACCTCATTCATGGCAGCAAAATTATTCATATCACTCAGAAACACGGTGGTTTTTACAACATGGGACAAGGACATTCCCTGTGATTCGAGAATCTGTTTCAGGTTTTCAAGAGACTGTCGTGTCTGCCCCTGTATTCCCCCATCAGCAAAATCACCGCAAGCAGGATCTATGGGAAGCTGACCAGAAACAAACACAAAACCTGCCACCTCGATTCCCTGTGAATACGGCCCGATTGCAGCTGGAGCTTTTTCTGTTGAAATAAGCTTTTTCATCATTTTTCTCCTTGTCCGATCCTTGCCGGACGCTGAGTATTTTTCATGATGTTCATGAAAAATATTCTCTTGACAAATTGTTTTGAATACGTGCAAAATATGCCAGTATTCTCTGACAAATTTCGTAAGACAGTGCCGCTGAGTTTCTCGTAAAAGTCATCTTTACACGATGCAGGCTGAGAAGTCAATTCGTATGATCTTATAGGGCTGTTCAGAAAATCTGATGCCCTTATCATTACGCCAGTAAGCCGGACATTCTTATGAAACTTTATCATTTACGCAGTTTCGTGACCGTGGCGAATGAACGCAGTTTGACTCGTGCGTCGCAACTGCTGTTTACAAGCCAACCCGCTGTCAGCGCCCATATTAAAACGCTTGAGGAAGAATTGGACGTCGTGCTGTTTTCCAGAACCCCAAGGGGTATGGAGCTGACCAGGGAAGGGCGCCTGCTCAAAGAGCAGGCGGAAAAATGCCTGTCCAACGTCAGCGAATTTTTTCGTCAGGCCAGACGCTTGAAGGCTGATGTGACGGGAACGGTGAAGATCAGTATTCATGCTGACCCGGATATGTTGAAAATCGGCGATTTCCTGTCGATCGTGCATGCACGCTATCCTCGTATGGACTGTCATGTCCTGCGTAAAGATTCCTGTGACGTAGCGGCATTATTGCACAACCGACGTCTTGACGCCGGCTACTTATACGGTCATATTACTGATAAAGAGATTGCAACTACGCTCCTGCGAACCTGCAAACTCATGATTGTCGGCCCGGTACACTGGCGGGAGCGTTTTGAATACGCTGATCTGAAAGAATTAGGCAACTTCCCCTGGATTGGGACCTCGCAGTCCTGTCCATTCCATGCAGAGACCTTTGAGATCTTTCAACAGCGTCAGCTCAAGATCTCCAACACGATTGCAGTGGTGGACCAGGAATCCACACTGTTAAATCTTGTGAGTGCCGGCATCGGGCTGGCACTGCTGGTGGATGAAGAGGCCCTGTCCGCCGAAGAGTCGGGCAAAGTAGTAATTTGGAAACCGGAACGTTTCACGATTGATTTATGTCTGGCGTATTTGCAAGAGCGGGAAAAAGATCCCCTGCTTCAGGCGGTTCTGGATGGACTGTATACGGTGTGGGGACTTGCGGATATTGAACATGGCCGCTTCATCGACGAGCAGGCGATCGCAGAGGAATAAAGCCCGGAAGCGGCCAGCCGGGAAACCGCTTGCGTCAGGTAGACTTCACAGATCTCATTCCGCAAAAAATCGCAGAGGAAACATCATCATACAAATCTGTCAACAAATACAAAAATTTCAAACTTTTCACTTGACAACACGTGCCTCATCTCCCAGCGTTGCATGTGGATTGATGCCCCTTGAATGCTTATGCCATTCATCTCATCACCTTAAGTCTAAATTACTCTAACTTCAATTAACATTATTAGGAGGATGCGCTGTATGAAAAACGTATTTCTTATTGTGGCAGTAGCGGTAATGTTGTTTGCGCCCAACGCTGTGTTGGCCGCTGAAGCGGATTTTCACATCGGGATCTGTACCGGAACCGTGTCACAGGCCGAAGATGATCTGCGGGGAGCTGAAAAACTGATCGAAGAATATGGTGCCGTAGCTGATGGCGGCATGATCCAGCATATTACCTATCCTGATAACTTTATGCAGGAAATGGAAACAACGATCACGCAAATTGTGGGCCTTGCTGACGATCCGAAAATGAAAGCGATCATTGTGAGTCAGGCGATTCCCGGCGTTACTGAAGCGTTTAGACGAGTTCGGGAGAAAAACCCGGATATTCTTTTGCTGGCCGTCAATGCGCATGAAGATCCTCTCGTGATCTCCGAAGCAGCAGATTTGTCCACGAATTTTGATTTCATTGCCAGAGGCTACCTGATTGTCCATACTGCAAAGGAATTGGGCTGCGATACCTTCGTGCACATTTCGTTCCCGCGTCACATGAGCTACGAAACGCTGTCAAGACGGCGTGACATCATGGAAAAAGCTTGTAACGACCTCGGCTTGAAGTTCGTCTTCGAAACAGCTCCGGATCCTGTGAGTGACGTTGGTGTTGCAGGCGCACAGCAATATATCCTCGAAAAAGTGCCGGCATGGATTGAGAAATACGGCGAAAACAGCGCATTCTTCTGTACCAATGATGCACATACCGAACCGCTATTGAAACAATTACTGGAGTATGGCGGCTACTTCATTGAAGCTGATCTCCCGTCGCCATTAATGGGCTATCCTGGCGCTCTGGGACTGGATTTATCGGATGCTGCCGGCGACTTCCCGAAAATTCTGACAAAAGTTGAAGACTCAATTGAAGCCAAAGGTGGCTCTGGACGTTTTGGCACCTGGGCGTATTCTTATGGATTCGTCTCCACCGCCGGTTTCGGCGAATTGGCAAAACGCGTCATCGAGGGTGACGCTGAGCTCACAAACTTCGATGATATCATGAGCGCATTGAGCAAATATACCCCCGGTACGGCATGGAACGGTTCCTTTTATACGGACAGTAACACCGGAACGCAGATCGACAACTACGTGCTGGTCTATATGGATACCTATATTATGGGAAAAGGATATATGGGTGTCACCGACCTTGAAGTTCCTGAAAAATATTTCAAGTAGGGACGACGTATCGCGCACACCGTTAAGGGAAGAGAACTTCCCTTTAACGGTTTTTTAAGCTTTGTTGCATAGAGGATGACTGTATCAGCACAAGCGAAGCGGATGCTTGCAGTCCCCTTGTGACAAAGCTTTTTTCTTGAAAAGGAAATGATTACATGAAACGTACTGAAACATTTCTAGAAGTGCGAGGAGTTTCTAAAGAATTTTTCGGGAATATGGTCTTAAAGGATGTCAATTTTTCAATGAACCGAGGCGAGATTCTGGGACTTGTCGGAGAAAATGGTGCTGGGAAATCAACCCTGATGAAAATTCTCTTCGGAATGTCAGTCATTCATCAGACCGGAGGATTTGAAGGCGAAATTCTTCTGGACGGCAATAACGTTTTTTTTGATAACCCATTAGCGGCTCTTGACGCTGGAATCGGCATGGTTCATCAAGAGTTCTCACTCATCCCCGGCTTTACAACCACGGAAAATATTGTCTTAAACACAGAATCATTACAATATAATATCCTCGTTGAACTGTTTGGCGATAGCATCAAGAGTCTGGACGACGCCCGTAATGCCAAACGGGCCGATGCTGCCATCAACAAACTTGGGGTAGACCTGGACCGAAAGATGCTGGTATCCGAGATGCCGGTCGGGCACAAACAATTTACAGAGATTGCCCGCGAGTTGGATCGTGAAAATATCGAACTGATCGTTCTGGATGAACCCACGGCAGTGCTGACTGAATCAGAAGCCGCCATTCTTCTCGAATCGGTCAAGACGCTTTCAGAAGAAGGCATTTCCATTATCCTGATTTCCCATCGACTCCAGGAAATTATTGATGTTGCCGATAAAATCCTGGTTTTGCGGGATGGCATTATTGTCCAGGATGTCCCGGCTGCTGACACGAGCATCGATCAGATTGCAAAATGGATGGTCGGGCGTGAAATCAAGGGCTCTGTTCAGGAGAAAAACAACACGGAAGATCGTGAAAAAGATCTGGGAGAGCCGATTTTGCAACTCGATCATCTCTGGGTTGATATGCCCGGAGAAACCGTCCGAGATGTCTGCCTTGAAGTGCGGCGCGGCGAGATTTTCGGCATTGGCGGCCTGGCTGGACAAGGGAAGCTCGGCATTCCCAATGGAATCATGGGGCTTCAGGTGGCCGGCGGCAAGGTCACGTTTAAGGGGCAGCCTGTTACACTGAACGATCCACAGGAATCGTTGAATATCGGCATGGCCTTTGTCTCTGAAGACCGACGCGGTATCGGCCTGCTTCTGGAAGAGCCTCTGGATTGGAATATCGTCTTCACGGCGATGCAAAATCAGGGTAAATATCTGAAATCGTATCTAGGCGGACTGATTCAATGGCGCGACGACAAGGCCATGCAAACAGCTGCCAGAGAATATATTCGTGCCCTGGAAATCCGTTGTACCAGTGAAAAACAATTAGCTCAGGAGCTTTCAGGAGGAAATCAGCAGAAAATTTGTCTGGCGAAAGCCTTTGCCGTGAACCCAGAGTTATTATTTGTTTCCGAACCGACACGCGGGATTGATATTGGCGCGAAAAAGATCGTCCTGGATACACTGCGGAAATACAATCGGGAGAATGGCACAACAATTGTCATGATTTCTTCGGAGCTTGAAGAAATGCGCTCGATCTGCGACCGCATTGCCATTCTCGACGAAGGGACCATTTCAGGCATCCTTCCAGCATCAGCCGAGTCCACTGACTTCGGCCTATTCATGGTTGGAAGGGGCAAGACATCTCAACAGCAGGAGGCCACGGCATGAAGAATATACGAACATACGTTGAAAACGTGGGCTTACCCCGCATTATTATCGTTCTTTTGCTCCTGACGCTTTTTACACTTGCCCCTGCTGCCAAAGTTCGCATTGACACGTCGCTCAGTGATATTATCAAGCGTTTCAGCATGAACTCCACGCTGGCGCTCGCGATGGTGCCTATGGTGCAATCCGGCTGCGGTCTGAATTTCGGCTTACCCCTGGGTATTGTGGCTGGACTCTTAGGGTCGACGATTGTCATGAACTTCGAATTGACTGGTTTTCTCGGCTTCGGCTGTGCCATGATCCTGACGATCCTCTTTGGCATGGTGCTGGGAGGCGGCTATGGGGCGCTGCTGAATCGGGTGAAAGGCTCGGAGATGACCATCGCGCTCTATGTCGGATTTTCGTCTGTTGCCTTTATGAGTCTGTGGTGGCTGTTGCTGCCCTATAAAAACCCGGTAATGATCTGGGGCTATGGCGGGGAAGGGCTCCGCACAACCATCACGACCGAAGGGTACTGGCTCAATATTTTAGACAACCTCTGGGCGATCAAACTCGGCGAGCATTTCACCTTCCCTACAGGCAGCCTTCTGTTTATTGCCTTCTTATGCTTTCTGGTCTGGGCATTTTTTCATACAAAGACCGGCACAGCTGTCACGGCAGTTGGCTCGAATCCCGAATTTGCCAGAGCGTCGGGCATTAATATCGATACGATGCGCTTAAAGTCTGTTATGATGTCAACCGTCTTAGGCGGCATCGGGATCCTTTTGTATCAACAATCGTATGGATTTATTCAACTGTACATGGGACCGTTATATATGTCATTTCCGGCTGTTGCCGCTGTCCTGATCGGAGGAGCATCGATTCATAAAGCCACGATCCTCAATGTGGTGGTCGGAACGTTGCTGTACCAGGGTATTGTGGCCATGACGCCGTCGGTGATTAACAGTTTAATCCAATCCGATATTTCCGACGTCATTCGCATCATCTCGACTCACGGCATCATCCTGTATGCCTTGACCATGACAATTGCAACAAAGAAGAAGGGGAAAAAATGAGCAGAAAATCGTTCGAGAACATTTTGACCAAAGGCTCTCTCTCTCGTTTCCTGACCAATAATGCCGTGCCGGCCCTATTCTTGTGCGTGAGTATTATTGCCATTCCGTTGTCCGGGTTTTCAGCTCAATACCTGGCTCAGGAAATGATGACCCGGCTTGCCCGGAATTCCTTTCTCGTCCTCTCACTACTCATCCCGATTATCGCCGGCATGGGATTAAATTTTGCGATGGTGCTGGGCGCAATGGCCGGACAAATCGGTTTGATTTTTGTGACTGACTGGAACATTCTCGGCGTGCCGGGCATCTTTTTAGCGATGATTATTTCAACACCGTTAGCCGTTTTGAACGGATTCTTCTGTGGGAAAATTATGAATCGCGCCAGAGGTCGTGAGATGGTGACGGGCTTAATTTTAGGTTTCTTTTCGCAGGCGATTTATTTTTTAGTTGTTCTTTACGGAATGGGCAGCATCATTCCGATGAAAAATCGGGCTCTCGTCCTGTCGCGCGGCTGGGGTATCCGTAACGCCGTCAGCCTGATCGGTGTTCGGGCGGCTTTGGATAACTGGCTGCCACTTTACATAAGCTGGAATGGTGAGGGCTTCCCTTTGCGCCTCAGCACGGTCAACGGCGATTTTAAAATCCCGGTGATGACCATTCTGATGATTGTCTTGCTCTGCGTCTTTATTGCCTGGTTTAAGAAGACAAAACTGGGGCAGGACATGCGCGCCATCGGGCAGGATATTCATGTCGCCGAAGCAGCCGGAATCAACGTCACCAAAACCCGCCTGATCGCTATTATCCTTTCCACCCTCATGGCCTGTTACGGACAAATTGTGTGGCTCCAGAACATGGGAACGATCAATACCTACAACAGCCACGAGCAGGCCGGGCTGTTCTCAGCGGCAGCGTTACTGGTCGGCGGCGCAACCGTTGCGCGGGCCAATATTTTTAACGTTTTCCTGGGAGTGGTGCTTTTCCATCTGATGTTTGTTGTCTCGCCGAAAGCCGGACAAAATCTGATCGGGTCAGCCCAATTGGGAGAATTTTTCAGAGTTTTTGTCTCGTATGGAGTGATCGCCCTGTCACTGGTGATCTATGCCTGGGCACGTTTAAAAGAAAAAGAACGACAACGCATGGACCTGCAAGGAGCAAAAAGCGAACCCTAGTAGCGCATGTGCTATGTACGCAGATCTTTGAGTTGTGAACGCTCGCTCACAGATCTGCCGTCATAGTATGAATAAATTGTGAAGAAACAAACACGATATCGAGTAACAGCAATTGTAGTGGTCTGTGTGATCGCTTGCGGTCTGTATTGGCTCGGAAAGGGGCACACGATTTTACTTGAGAATAAAGATGTCACCATTAATGGTACAGCCTACGCAGCCGTAGATCACATTCTCCAGGTGTCGGTAGACGGCAAAAAAGCGATTCGCGTGAAATCCGGAAGCCGTAAAAAATTAAAAGGCAACGTCAGTGGTCCGTGGCACTCAATTAAAGTTGAGTCACTGGATGACAATAAACAGGTGGTGAAGACGGTCGAGAAAAAATTTTCGACCAGCCTGGACGATATGTTTCTCCTCAGTCTTCCGGCGTTGCTGGCTGATGACGATAACTGGGCGCAAGTGTTTACAATGCCTGCCAAAAAATGATTCGAACATAGTCTTCTCCGATTTTGGAAAACTGAGGGGAAGAGCTGTGTTATGGATAACAAATATGATACTGTCATAACAGTAGTAGTAGAAACCCTGGACACGAGGTTGCTCATGGCAAAAAATAAGTTATTATTAATGATTATGGATGGGGTCGGCTTGCGGGACTCATCAGAATATAATGCTCTTGAAAACGCTGAGACCCCCAATTTAGACAGCTATTTCAAGACTTGTCCAATGACGAAACTCACTTGCCATGGACGTGCTGTCGGCCTGCCTGACGGCGTGATGGGCAACTCCGAAGTCGGACACTTGAATATTGGAGCGGGGCGGGTCGTGATGCAGGACCTGGTGAGAATCGACTCAGCGCTTGAAAACGGCAGTTTTGAAGCCATCCCGGAATACCAAGACCTCGTGAAAGATGTCAAAGAGCATGGAAGATCGTTACACCTGATTGGCTTGCTCTCAGATGCCGGTGTGCACTCTGACATGAATCATTTGAAAAAAGTCCTCATGCTCTTAAAAAAAGACGGTGTTTCACAAGTCTATGTCCATGCCATCACCGATGGTCGTGATACGCCGCCGAATAGCGGCCTGGGCTATCTACGCGATATTATGGAATTTATGAAGGCTGAAGGCGTCGGTAAGCTAGCCACGATTATCGGACGGTATTACTGTATGGATCGCGATAATCGCTGGGAACGCATTGAAATTGCTTATGACGCCCTGACGTCTGGGGTGGGCCTGCATACAAAAGAACCGCAGACGGCTGTCAAAGAGATGTATGCCGATCATGTGACGGATGAATTTTTGAAACCAATCGTTGTTGATTATGATGACGGCAGCCACATTTTTAGAGACGGCGATGCCGTATTGGCGATGAACTTCAGAGCCGATCGGATGCGGGAAATCGCGATTGCCCTGAACGACAAGGATTTCGATGGGTTTGAACGGAAAACGGTTCTGACGCTCCACTACAGCACCATGAAAAAATATCGCGCTGATTTCCCTTATCCGGTTCTCTTCAAAGAGCAGCGTATGGATGCAATCGTCGGAGAGCTGATCTCCAGACATGCTTTGACACAATTACGGATCGCTGAAACGGAAAAATATGCCCACGTAACCTACTTTTTCAACGGCGGTGAAGAACAGCAGTTCGAGGGAGAAGAACGCATCCTGGTTCCCTCACCAAAAGTCGCGACCTACGATCTGCAGCCGGAGATGAGTGCGCCGGAAGTCACGGAGAAATTGCTGGAAGCGATCGAGAACGATCTCTATGATGTGATCGTTCTCAACTTCGCAAATGGTGATATGGTTGGGCATACCGGCGTGTATGAAGCGGCTGTTGCGGCTCTCGAATGTATCGATACGCTGATCGGCCGAATCGTCAATGCGTTCACACGCCAGGGCGGAACCGTCCTGATTACTGCCGATCACGGAAACTCGGAAGAAATGTGGGATGCCAAACACAATCAGCCGCATACACAGCATTCATTGAATCCGGTTCCTTTTGTTGTCATCACAGCGGACAAACGTTCTCTGACCTTACGTGAGGGAGGCAGCCTCTGTGACATCGCTCCGACAATGCTGGAGCTTCTGAATATTGCACAACCCAAAGACATGACAGGAACATCACTGATCGTCACAGAGCCTTGAGAAGCTAACCTGCAGTAAGATAATGGCTTGTATGTATGACACGCCAGGCTGTTAAAATATTTTACCATCGATCGTACTTTTTTGTTGACAAATCTTCACACCTGTCACATAGTAATGACATTAAAGGGAAAATTGATTGGAGGAAGAAAGCTTCGAGGGAACCAGGTGAGAGCATCTCACGATTAACAACAATACCTCAACATCTTCCTCCATTTTTTATGCCTTCAGGCCGTTGTGCTTCGGGATCAAGCAGTGAGCAACGGTCTTTTTTGTGCATATCACTTGTATGCCTGCCTGCTCACAGATTTTGATCAGCGGCGGCAGCGGCTTTTTAGGATGGAATCTTGCCCGATATGCCGCCGAAGACCATAATGTGTTTCTGACCTATCATCAGCACCAAGTGAATGTTGAAGGGTGCAAGGCTCCTTATTACTGCGATCTCCGCAACGAACAAGCCACCGAAAAGCTCATCAAAGATCTTCATCCTGATGTTATTATCCACACGGCTGCTCTGGCCAACGCTGACGATTGCGAAGCACGACAGTCTGCAGCGTATGCAATTAACGTTGACGGAACGCTGAATTTAGTGAGACAGGCCGAAAAAATCGGAGCGCGCTTTGTATATATTTCGACCGATATGGTGTTTGACGGAGCCAACGGCAATTATCGGGAGGAGCACCGCCCAACGCCGCTTAATTATTATGGAGAAACGAAACTCCTGGGAGAAAAGCTCGTTCGGGAGATCTCTTCCAACTATCTTATTCTGCGTACGGCGCTGATGTACGGACACGGCAACGAGTTCAACGGTTGTTTCAGTGATTGGCTCTACAACGGACTCCATCGCCAGCAATCGATCTCGTTGTTTACGGATCAATATCGTACTCCGCTCTACGTTCAGGATACGGTCAAAGCCGTATTCGAGATGATCGACCAGCCGATCAAAAACGACCTCTTCCATCTAGGAGGAGCAGAACGCCTCTCTCGCTATGAATTCGGAAAAATTTTCTGCGAGATATGGGGCCTTAATGACCATAAGCTTCATCCGGTACAGATGGAAGAGGTCGACACCCTCGCCCGAAGAGGCTATGATTGTTCACTGATATCAGCGAAAATTCAGCACATCCTCAGCTTTCAACTTTCAGATGTCAGAACCGGCTTACAGCAGATGAAAAACTGTTATGTGCGCAGAACGTGATGTGGAGAGAGCTGTTGCTACGCTCTCGTCCTCCATCCTTTCCACGAACAAATATTCCACGTTACTGCGCAAGAGGCAGCCTCTGTCGACTCCAGCCGTTAATTCCCTGAGTCATATTATAGGTTTCGACAAAACCGAGTTTTTGCATAAGCTGCTGGGCTTTTGCACTGCGTTTGCCTGAACGGCAATAAATCAGATAAGCCTTTTGTGGGTCCAGTCCCTTCAGCTCGTTCTGAAAATCGGCAGAGTAAAAATCGAGATTCACAGCGTTCTCAATAAAGGCGTGCTTGAACTCAGTCGCCGTACGAACATCGAGAATGACGAAATCAGCATTTCCCTGCTGTTCCTGAATCAACGCATAGGCTTCCTGTGGGGACAAATGTGCTGGCCGGTGTGATCTCTTTACCCGTGCTGACGAAGCTCCAGAAAATTCTTGAGGCTTTTCTCTCCAGACAAACAGCACAAACAGCCCAACGACTGCGATAACAACAAGCAGAATAACGATCGACATAATGCGCCCTCTCTTGAGACGACATTCCAGGGTCTTGGTTAATGACATGTAACTTTAAGCGAACTGGCAAACTTCCCGACACGAGTATTATTCAAATTCGGGGCATCCTGAGTGAACACATCCCACTGTCCAAGATATTTGGATTTGCGATAGAGTATCGCTTCGCACCCGGGAGCCACCCGAATCGAGAGAGCCCGATCGTGTCCCATTTTTGTGTCACCGAGGTTATACACATCCCGGGTAAATGTCTGACTGAAGCCCTGATAATTTATCCCGGAATATAGGGTGACACCGCTCGTGCTTTGAGCAGGCCCTGAGCCGAATCCTCCGCCCGGTCCTCTGCCGCCGTCTGCCTCTCTGATATATAACTTTTGGTTAATATGTTTCTTGCCGCAAACATCGTCACCCCAAATTTTTAGCTTTGAAGGGTCCTTTGGGTTATTTGTTGTCCATCTGACCTGGGCATAATAGCGATTGCCATTCCACCAGTCCTTGATCACATCCCCACCGGTGGCGCTCCAGCCGCCTTGCTCGAAGGAACCGCTTACAATACTGGAATAGGTGTAAACCGTTCCGAAAACAACCGTTTCCGGTCCTTCAATTTTTCCAAAAGATCCGCATTCTTGTCTGGCACCAAGACCGTTGCCCGGGGCCCGACTTTCACCGAGAGTGACATATAAACGTTCTGAGCGATCTTTTCCACAACCGTCTATACCGGAAACTTTCACCTTCATTGGATCGTTGGGATCCATCTTCTGCCATGTTACGGTTCCATAATAGATATTCCCATCGCTCCGGTCTTTGAGGAGTTCACCGCCGGTAACACTCCAGCCTTTGCGTTGAAAAGACCCCTTCACCCGAACTGAATACGTAAAGGTCTGGCCCAGCTCAATGTTTGTCGGTCCGTTAATTTTATCAAATGAACCTTTCTGGCAGGCCGGCACTGAAGCCACAGCCGCTCCGAACAGCAGCATCGCAAAGACTATCACCATAAACTTTTTCATACACATTGCCCCTCCCTGACGGGCGTTGCACACGACAGCCATACACGTTCAACCGAAATGTCATATCTTTATTCCGCGTGTAACTGCCGCAGGCTTGTCCTCCACCAAGCCAAACAATTCGGCCTGGTTTATCTTACTCAAATGATAAATACCAATCTGATCCAGAGACGCGATCCCCGAAGATCCGCTCCAATCGCAGATGCAGTGTCTCTCCTCAGCACAACACTCCCCTTGTAAGCGGTCAGTGATTTTTCTCCTCCTTCAATTGCAGGCAACGTGAAATGAGGAGCTTCCAGTCTTGGAGTCTACTTCAAGACTGGAAGTGCCTCAGACACATCGTCAACATTCTGGGCAAAGGCTATGGGGTGGTCCCCATCACAACAGCCAAGACGAGCAACACAGCGCAAACGATTTGCGCCCCCGTCCTTTTACACACAACATTGAATATTTTTCAAATTATTTTTAGTATAAGGAACTTCACGTGGAAAGTCAACCCATCTGAAGCAGATATTTACCAACAAATCACTTGTCTCTGAGCAGGTATTATAGAGAATCATGGCATGACCTCACATTTCGTTGCTCCGATGAGATGATCTGAAGCCTTATAAGTAAAATAAACAACGTCACACTATGAATACGTTTGCATATCTTCAGCCGGCCTCTGTAAGTCCTGTTCACCTTGAGGCTTGCACTCTCTAGTGTTCTTTATCCCAGAGATCTGCCGGTAATGGCTGAGAACGTGCCTAAAGCAGGATGATCCTGAAATTATGAGAATGGAGATTGACAGATACGACTTTCTGGCATAAAATATGAAATACACTGGTCGTGCTCAATGAAGAGAAGGACTCAGCTTAGTGTATTACAGAACAGGGATGCCTGACTATGAATATTCTTATGATCAATTACGAGTTTCCTCCGGTCGGCGGTGGTGGCGGTATCGCCACCTGTTATATTGCGAGGGAATTATGCTCTAAAGGGCATCAGGTCACTGTGCTGACATCCTGTTTTCGGGATTTACGCCGCTATGAAGAGATCGAGGGAATCCGCATCTATCGGGTGCCGGTACTGCGGAAACGACGGGATTATTGCAGTGTTCCGGAAATGGCGACGTTTATCCTGAGTTCGATGCCGAAGCTGTTATCTCTGATGATAACACAGCGCTACGATCTCTGCCACATTTTTTTCGGCGTCCCTAGCGGTCCTCTCGGATATCTTGCCAAAAAGCTGTTTGGAGTTCCCTATCTGATTCGGATGGGCGGCGGCGATGTCCCTGGATTCCGGCCTTTTCAGTATAAGCGCTTGTATAGTCTGCTGAAACCCTTTCTGAATGCACTTTGGCGTAATGCTGATTTTCTGGTGGCTAACAGCGACGGCCTGCGGACGATGGCCAGAAAGACGTTTCGGGAGAAGCCGATTCACGTCATCCCTAATGGGGTGGATTTGTCGCGTTTTGCAAACAGTTTCCAGCACCACCCGGCCTCGGAAGTACGCATTCTCTTTGTCTCACGCGTAATTCAGCGTAAAGGGCTGCGCTATCTGATCGACGCTGTCCCGGCAGTCTGCGAACAAGCTCAGCAGCCTTTTGTGATTCATATTGTCGGTGACGGGCCGGATAACGAATTCTTTACACAGCAGATCCAAGAGGCCGGGCTGAACTCGTATTTCCGTTTTCACGGCTATATCGATCACGACAAACTGCCGCAATACTACCGGGACGCTGATATTTTCGTGCTGCCTTCGCTGGCAGAAGGCATGCCGAATGTCGTACTGGAAGCGATCGGGAGCGGCCTGCCGGTGATCGCCACCCGGGTTCCCGGCAGCGAAGACCTGGTGCATGACGGGGAGAACGGGTTTCTTCTGCCGCCCAGAGATTCAGCCGCTCTGAGCCGGGCTCTGCTCAGGCTGATTAACGATCGCGGTCTTCGCGAAATCCAGGGAACGCGCAGCCGCGAAATTGCCAGAGACTATGGATGGACTCAAGTTGCCGGGCAATATCTGGACCTCTATCGGCAGGTTGTCCTTCAACAGAGCAGCCCTGTTGTGCAGGAGTCTTTGGAACATGTTTGAACGCTTCCGCCCTGCAGTCGAGCAGGCCCTGCAAGCGTCTGCTATCACGCCGCGCACGCACTTCTCCCAGCTTGTCCGGGATGAACTCTCTGATGTCTCTCTTGATATTCCACAGCAGAGTCCTGAAAAACAGCAGTTGAATCAGTTGTATGAATTACGGGCGCGTGTGCTTGACTGGGAACTGGGAACCGGATATCTTGGATTTTTTTCAGCGAATCCCGGCAGCCGTTACACCTTTACCAGACGCCTGGAAGCCGTTTTTGACATGCTGCCTGACGATCTGTCAGGGCTGCAAATTTTAGAAGTCGGATGCGGGGCCGGCTTGCTCTGTCTGGAATTAGCCCAGAAGGCGCAATCCGTCACAGGCATCGACGTTTCACATGTTGTGCTGAATTTTGCCAGTCAGGTCCAAGAGATTGTCCGGGCTGCCAATGTGACTTTCCAGCATGGCGATGCCGAAAATCTGGCCTTTGCACATGAACGTTTCGACCTTGTCATTTGCAGTGAAGTCCTGGAACATTTGCTGGATCCGGAACGGGCCCTGGCGGAAATTCAGCGTGTTGTCAAGCCCGGAGGAACCGTTGTCCTGACAACGCCCTCAGCCGAATCGTTGTCAGACCTCTGCATGGGATTCCTGCGCCTGTTCAGCGCACGAATCGAATCGGAAAAAGACATACAATTTGATAAAAAGGCCTATCTGGCACTACAGCGAAGCCAGACTGAAGAAACCTGCTTCCCGGAGACCACCTTTATGCGGATTCACGAGCGCTTTTCATACGCCCAACTCCTGGCGATGTTTGATCAGGCAGGCTTGCATGTAGAAGATGCGCAGGGGACAATTTTTGCATTTCCTCCGCATTATCAGCTTTTTTATCGCTATTGCCCAGGGTTTTTGCTTCCGGGTATCCATGCCCTGGAAACTGCCTTAAATGCCATTGGCTGTTTTCAGCGTTTTGGCTCGGTGACAAGCTGTTTTTTGCTCAAAAAACGTCACACTCCCGTATGAAAGCATCTGTGGAATTCATAAGACACATGAGCTTGAAAAGAGTTATCAGTCTGACGCCCTTCTCAAAGCAGATTCCAAAACTGTTGTCTTTAGGACTGGGACTGCTTCTGATTGGCTGGCTCCTGGTCCAGCTTGATTTTTCTGCGGCGTGTCAGATTTTGCAAGATCTTTCAGTGGCTTATGTCTTCCTGGGACTGGTATTATACAGCCTCAGTTTTTATTTCAGAGTGAAACGATTCCGCAGATTACTGCCTCAAGGAGCCCGTCTGCATACATTAGTTCCAATCGTTCTGGTTCATTATACCGCACTGAATATTATTCCGGCCAGATTAGGCGAATTTTCGTATGTGTATTTCCTGAAAAGAATTCATCATATTTCTACCGGGATAAGTGTCTCGACATTACTCGTGGCAAGAGTATTCGATCAGATGGCGATTTCAAGCCTGTTTCTGTTCTCCTTAGCCTGGGTTGAATTAACAAGCCCCTGGCTGAAAACCGTCAGTTGCTGTGTTGGCGGAGGGCTGATCCTCTCTGTCGCGTTTCTTGTGTTGCTTTTAGTGTATAAACGTGCCTGTCTTCGCGGGCTCATGCGGCTTCTGCGTGTTTTGAACTGGGAGCATTGCCGCCTCGCTCAACGTGGCATCACGCTGCTTGAAGATGTGGTCGAGGGGCTGGACGTACTCGGCTCAGCGCGTAAGGTCGCAGTCATATTTATGTTCTCACTTTTCGTCTGGTTAAGTATCCTGGGGGTGAATTATATGACGCTCAGAGCTTTTCAGGTTCGGCTTTCGTATGTTGAGGTCATGCTGGCCAGCACGTTTCTGATTCTTTTGACGGTCATCCCGTTTCAGATCTTCAGCGGGCTTGGTCTCCGGTCAATGACGTGGACCGTTGTCGCTGGAGCAATGGGTGTTTCCAAAGACACGGCGATTGTCTCGGCGCTCGGCTCACGAGTTGTGACCACCTGCTATCTTGTTCTCCTCGGCTCATTCGGACTTTGGAAAATATCAGGCGCGCTTTCTCAGGAGGAGCAGGCACTATGAGGTTCTCATATCTCCGGGCATTACGTCAGGTCGTGTTACACCCTTTACACATGCAGCAGCTCCCGATCCATATACAAGTAGAATTGACGACGTATTGCAATCTGCAATGTAAAGCCTGCATGCGGTCAAAATATCTTGATCAGTCTCGACACCTGAGTTTCGCCCAATTCACAAACATTGTCGAACAGATTCGACCGGTGAAAATTTCTCTGAGCGGAGGCGGCGAACCGTTCATGAACCCTGAAGTGTTCGACATGATTTCTCTTGCCAAGTCGCTCGGAGCATCGATCAATACGACCACCAATTGTACACTCCTGAATACGGAGACATGCGAACGCATTGTCACAAGCGGACTGGATCTCTTGAAAATTTCGATAGACGGGGCTACAGCAGAAGCCTACCTGCAAAGTCGCGGTGAAGATCGTTTTTCAGAGGTCTTAGAAGGAATTCAACGACTGACTGAGGCCAAACGGCGACTGGGCTCGTCAACGCCTTTCCTCCGCTTCAACTACGTCATTTTCAGCGGCAATTATCATGACATGGCGGCTACGGTTGACTTAGCAGCAGCGTGCGGGATAGATGCGATTTACTTTCAGCCGTTAGAACTGATCGGCATTGAAGAACGCCGCGCAGAATTAGTCGGCGACATGAGTGCTGAAGGAGTTCGTCGGGAAATCGAACGCGCCATACAGGCCCAGCAGCGCTCTCGGGTGAAAAGCAATCTGCATGTCCTGCGCGCTGCGTTTCCGCTTTACTGGAAAAAATATACCCTGACACCTCAGAATCCCGAATCCAGACGCTGTATTTTGCCCTGGTTTTCGACCTACATTACACTGAATGGGACAGTGCATCCCTGCTGTTCCAGTTCTCAGCCGGAGACGCTCATGGGGAATATCTTCGATGCGTCGATGGAAACGATCTGGAATGGCGCGAAATATCAAAGCTTTCGACAGACAATCCGTGAGGGGACCCGCGCGTATCCGATTTGTAAAAATTGTGTGCCTGAAACCATAGTCAGTATCCTTAAATCTCGTATCCGCCCGGGATTTCTCCGCTAAGACGATGAGCAGATATCCCGATCTTCGACAATGAAGAATCGTTCCCTCAAAATCGCGATTATGGCGCGAAGTTTAGGCATGCGCAACGGCGGAGTCTACCGCTATGTCTATAACCTGTTGAGCGAGCTTGATCGCAGAGCCGAAGCTGATGGACTCGACATTTATATCCTGCACAACGAACAGGCCCTTCAGAAGCAGTTTCCCCACAGTCGAAAAATTTATCTTTACGGCAATCATTCCTACTGTTACAGATTACTCTTTGATTATGTCTACAGTTTGTTTTATCTGGCACGTTTACGGGTCGACGTTGCGCTGTATCCCAAAAACATCATTCCCTTTACGCACATGCTCTTACGGGCGCATAAAATCAATACCATTCTCGATCTTGGTCATTTTGACAAAGAGCTGCGCGCCTATCGCTTTTGGGATACCTTGTACGCAAAAGCCTTTATGAAATTTTCATGTCGTCTGGCCTGGAAAACTGTGGCGATCTCTCATAACACCAAACGCGATCTGATCCAAATCTTACAAATTCCTTCAGAAAAAATTGAGGTGATCCACCTTGGAATCGAAGAAAAATTCCGCAAAGAAACCCGAAATCATGCTGTTCTCAAAAAATATCATGTACAAGTTCCCTTTTTATTTTATAATGGTTCAATCAGTCCGCGGAAAAATATGATGAGGGTTCTACAGGCCTTCGGGCAACTTCAGGAGAACATTCCGCATACGCTCTATATCACTGGGTCCCTGACATGGGGTGCTGAGGCAATTTACGCCTATATCGAACAACATCTTCGAGAGCGGGTTAAAATCGTTGGTTTTCTCGAAGAAGAGGAGTTAATCGCATTTTACGGCGCAGCCGATCTCTTTCTCTATCCTTCACTCTTTGAAGGTTTTGGTCTGCCGATTCTGGAAGCGCAATCCTGTGGATGCCCTGTGTTGACATCGAACACGACAGCCTGCCCTGAAGTTGCCGGAGCTGGGGCACATCTTGTCGACCCGTATTCCATAGAGGAGATTCGTGCCGGGATCATAAAAATTCTCAAAGAAGAAGGGTATCGGCAGCAATTGGTCGAGAAGGGCTTTCACAATACACGGCGTTTTGGCTGGGACAATACGACTGACGCGTTTGTGAAACTCTGCCAGAGCCTGAAATCGGAATAAAGACGCAGATGGGACGTTACGATTATTTACGAAGTGGAGACGCCTCAACAGTGACAGCGATTGGGAAGAAAATTGTCGCGTTCCAAAATACGTATTTTATCCATTTAATGGAGACATTTTCAGAGGCTTCTCCGATTCAAGCGCTTGAGATTGGGCTTGGGCAGGGATTTTTTGCAGAAGCCTGCCGAGCCCGCTCCATCGATTATACAGCCATAGAAGCCAATCCGTTGACGGCCCGAGAATTGAGTGCGCGGGGTTTCAAGGTCTGCTCGGAAGAAGTCCCCCCGATTTCAATTAGCGCAAGGTTTGACGTTATTTTCATGAACCAGGTCTTTGAGCATGTCAAGCATGTTGATGCCGCTTCCGCTCTTATTGATACGTGCTGTGCCCACCTCAAAGACAAGGGTCTGCTGATCATTTCCAGTCCTGATTTCTTACGCTGGAAAGAGGATTTTTATCATGATTATTCCCATAGTTACCCAACAACATTGACTCGATTTTCTCAACTTTTCTTCGACCACGGCCTACAACTCATGTATAGAAATTGGTACTCGAGCTTTTTACGAGGTTTTTGGCTGACCGGAGCGGCAGCCTTTCTTTCTAGAATGTGTCATCGATTGGGGATCTTTAGGGTGATGTTTCCCGAAAAAGCGTACAAAGTCCATTGTTCCCTTCTCCCTTCGGTGATTGTGGTAGGCCAAAAGATAAGGTAGGCTGCGCATGAAACAGAAACGACTCTCTCCTTTACTTCTTGCTGTCGGGGGGTTATGTATTCTTTGTCTTCTGTGTTTTTCTCCACTCCTCTTTTCTGGCGAAATTATCAATGCAACCGATATTTTGACGCAGCAGTATTTCTGGAATGTCTTCATTAAAGAAAATCTTTTCAGTGACCCGTGTTTTAGAACCTGGCTGCCCTATATCAATGCCGGAACTCCCTTTGGCGGCGGGCTGGACCTGCTGTTCCGCCCAGTCTCTTTGCTAACGCTTATGCTTCTCCCTGCGGATATCGCCATCAATTATGAAATGACGTTTTACCTTTTCCTGGCCGGCGTCTGTATGTATTTTTACATGCGGGAACTGAAGGTCGCCGCTTTCAGCGCCTTTCTCTCGGCGCTCTTCCTGATGTTGAGCGGGCAGCTTGTCTCCCTGATGAATGCGGGACATGTGAATAAACTTGGCGCTATCTTTCCGACAGCTCTGGTCTTTTGGGCGTTTGAGCGGGCCTTACAGCGAAAGACCCTGCAGGCGTTCCTGCTGACTGCGGTCATCTTGAGTTTTCAATTTTACCAGGGGCATATCCAGATTTCGTTTTATCTCTGTATTGCGATTGCGCTGTATTATCTCGTCAGAATGGCGATACAGTGGAAACAGGAGGGCAGATGTGCTCCGATATGGAAATTGACTGCCTATGCGCTCGTCATGGTGCTTGCCTTCCTGCTATTATCGGCTTCAGGATTTCTGCCGTGGCTTTCCTTTGCAAAAGTGTCTGAGCGGGCGGAAGGCGTAAGCTATGAATTTGCCACAAGCTGGTCGATGCCGCCGGAAGAGCTTGCAACGTATCTCATCCCGGGCATGTTCGGCTTCCGCCGCCTGAATCACTATGAAGATGAGCATATCGTTCCGTATTGGGGGAGGATGCCGTTTACCCAGACCGGCCATTACCTCGGCTTGCTTCCTCTGCTTTTCATGCACCTGGCCCTGTGTTTTGTCCGTAATAAACATGTTCTGACGCTTGGGATACTTGGCATCGTTATTGTGCTGCTGGGAATGGGGAAATATTTTCCGCTTTACAGGTTGTTATACGATTACGTCCCGGGTTTCAATAAATTCCGCGTCCCGCAAATGATCCTTTTCCTTTTCGCGTTTAGCGCATCAGCTCTGGCAGGATTTGGCGCGGAGTGGCTCTTTTCGGGATGGTCGGCTGCCAGAGAGACACGTCTGCGGATTTTTATACTGGCTTGTCTTGTCGTGCTGATGCTTGCAGGCGTGTTTGTCGCGCTGTTCCCCAACCTTGAACCTGGCTTGCTCTCGACCTTTTCAGAGATCTTGTCTCGAAAAGGGGCGACGCAGGAACAGGCTCAGGTCCGTCTCAATTCGATCTTCCAGGAAAGCGTAAAATTTTTCGTACTCTTCGGCATGTCATTGTGTACGATCGGTCTGCGCCTGACCCAAATCCGCCAGCGTTGGCTTTATACCGCGGTCCTACTCGTCTTTCTTGTTGATATTGGCCTGTTTAACGATAAGTTCATTGACACGATCCCGTTAAAAGGTTCCCATTACACGAGTGAAAATGACACAATCCGCTACTGTAAAGAGAATCCCGGTCTGTATCGCGTTCTGCCCATGACACATGAGCCAGCCACCTATAATGTCTCGAATAAATTTGTCTCTCATAAGCTCGCGAGCGTATCAGGCTACGAGGCCGTTGGTGTGCAATATTATAACGAATTTATAAGGCAGATACAGTTGGGAAGTCCTTTTGTGGATATGTTGAATATCAAATATATTATCCTGCCGAAACATGTCGAGCTGAACGGAGAGCCGATCGAAATCGGAAAAGTGGTCGGCCCATATAAAGTGGTGATGGATGCCGATGCCGTGCTGCTGGAAAATTTGAACGTACTCCCACGGGCCTATGCGGTCCACAAGGCCTACCTGGCGCAGTCGAAAGATGAGGCGTTTTCGATCATGCAGCACCCCAGCTTCCATCCTTATGAATCTGTTGTGATCGAAGAACAGCCTCAGACAGCGCTGTCAGCAAACGCCACGCCTTCATTGCAGTCAATGGTGGAAATCAGCCATTATCAGACCAGAACTATCAAGATGCATGCCACAATGGCCGGTGATGGATTTGTTGTGCTCAGCGAAAAATTCTATCCTGGCTGGAAAGCTTATGTCGATGGACACGACACAACGATTTATAAGGCCAATTATACCTTGCAAGCGATCGCTTTATCAAAAGGAGAGCATGAAATCATATTTCGTTTTGAGCCGGTCCAGTACATGCTCGGCTTATGGATCACAATATTAAGCTCTTGCAGCTTCTTGGTATTTGCGGCATATCGCAGATACATGTCGTCAAAAAGACGACTGAATAATGATGCAATGCCTTTTCCGGTCAATCCTTGAAACGATCTTTATAAAAAGGACTTCTCTCTTGCTGCGCACTAGCTTTTTCGTGAAATCATGTGTGCTTGTCCTGAAAGGTCCTCTGCTATTTGTCAAATGGGGGCCGGAGCGAACACGTGCCGGTCAGATCATCACAGGCCCGGGTGTTTCTCTGGCCTGAATGTTATCAAGATATCAAAAATGACTTTTCCGACACTTTCTGTCATTATTCCCAGAAAAGCTCAAGAAAGCGCTGAGGCCGCAGTACAGGCGGTGCTGCACTGTGACTATCCGCAGGAGCTGCTTGAGATTATCGAGGTTCTGGGAGAAAATCCCTCACGACAGCGGAATCTCGGGGCTGAACGAGCGCAGGGAGATATTCTCTATTTTCTTGATAACGATTCGATCGTCACGCCGGATCTGTTTTCACGGGTGATGATACATTATACGCGCGCAGAGTCCGGAAAAACATGCGAAGATATTGCCGGTGTCGGCGGACCGAATCTGACCCCGCAGAACGACGCTTTCTGGCAAAAGGTCTCGGGTCATGCGCTGGCGTCCTTCTTCGCTCATTTCAAAATGGCCTCCCGCTATAAAGCGATTGGGACGGTCCGTTTTAGCGATGAGCGCGAATTGATTCTGTGCAATTTCAGCATTCGGCGGGACGTATTCTTACAGGAAGGCGGTTTGAATGAACAGTTATACCCAAATGAAGAGAATGAGTTTTTAAACCGTTCGATCGAGCATGGGCATCGTTTCCTCTATGATCCTGAGGCCTCGATCGAGCGCAGCCGGCGTAAAGATATGCGCAGCTTTATCCGGCAGTTATCAAACTACGGTCGAGGACGGGCCGAACAAATATTGGTTGAGGGCTTTTCGACGAAATCCTTGCTCTTTTTTCTGCCATCTGGCTTCCTGCTCTATCTCCTTGTGTTACCGATTCTGAACATCGGTTTAAAAGAGCCGTGCTGGACTTTTGTTCCGTTCCTGCTCTATCTGATTCCAGCTTTGCTCTCAGCCTTACAGTCGACATGTGAAGCAAAAAATCTTTTTTTACTGCCGCTTCTTCCCTGTTGCTATCTCATCATGCACTTGTCATACGGGGCTGGTCTGCTCTTCGGATTTGCAAAAGCAGCACATTGCTTAAAAGAGCAGGAGCCGCCCAGATCCCAACAGGTGGAAGTGATAATCAGAAGCGCGTTGGGAAAGTGATGTCTCAAGATTATCTGTCATAAATTTTGGTAAACAGTTTGAGACGCTCAAGCGCATCTTGCGAGATCATGTCCCAGGTGAAACGCCAGGCCCAATTTCCTCCCAGCGTCGAAGGCGTGTTCATGCGGGCTTCGCTGCCAAGCTCCAGAATATCCTGAAGCGGAACCATCGCCATATCCGCGACTGACGACCAGGCTGCATGGATGAAATCCCAGCAAATGTCTGTTCCAGTGCTCTGGAGGTAAGTTCTGACCATATGTTTATCCTGTTCACTGGCTTTTTCAAACCAGCCTCTGGTCGTATCATTGTCGTGTGTACCGGTATAGACGACACAGTTTTTGTCATATGTGTGGGGAAGATAGTCATTCTTTTCCCCGGAGTCAAAGGCAAACTGCAAAATTTTCATGCCCGGAAAATCGAAAGCCTCCCGTAGTGCCACGACATCCGGTGTAATGACCCCGAGGTCTTCAGCAATAATCGGAAGTCTGCCCAGCGCTTCTTCAATCGTCCGAAAGAGTTCTTCGCCAGGCCCCGGTTCCCAACTTCCCTTGATTGCGGTGCGTTCGCCGGCAGGAACCCGCCAATATTTCACAAAGCCGCGAAAATGGTCGACACGCACAATATCTACCAACTCGAAGCTTTTTTTAAAACGCTCGATCCACCAAGTGTAGCCACGCTCTTTCATCAGCTCCCAGCGGTAGAGTGGATTTCCCCAGAGCTGGCCGGTTGCGCTGAAATAATCCGGTGGCACTCCGGCAACGTATTCAGGCCGGCCTTTTTCGTCAAAGTAGTAGAATTCCGGATTTGCCCAGGCATCCATGCTGTCAAACGCCACAAAAATCGGAATATCGCCGATAATGCGTATTCCCTTGCTGCCGGCATACTCTTTCAGCGCGTGCCATTGTGTAAAAAAGAGGAACTGGATAAATTTTTGATAGGAGATCTCCTGCACTAATTTTGTCCGACAGGAGGCAAGCGCTGCCGGCTGCCGGGTCACAAGCTCTTCGTCCCAGCTATTCCACACCGCGCCACCATGCGCATCTTTCAATGCCATGAAAAGCGCATAATCTTCAAGCCAACGACTCTGGGCTTCACAAAAGGCTTCGAACAGCGACGTGTATTCTGAACGTGCCGAAGCAAGAAAATGACGATGCGCTTTCATCAGCATCGCTGTTTTATACTGAATAACCGGCCAATAGTTTACCGCGTGATCGTCAAAAGGATCGTGCTTCAAATCCGCCTCATTCAGCAGCCCGATTTCAACAAGGGCTTCCAGGCTAATCAGCAGGGGATTTCCAGCAAAGGCTGAGAATGATTGGTAGGGGGAGTCGCCGTAGCCAGTCGGACCTAATGGAAAGATTTGCCACAGTTTTTGCCGGCTTTCGACCAGTATATCAATGAAACGATAGGCATGCTCACCAAGATCCCCAATTCCGAACGGTCCGGGCAGGGAGGTTGGATGTAAGAGGACACCACTCGAACGCTCAAATTTCATACAGGGGTTTCTCCTGAAAACGTCGTTGGTTCGACATACGACCTTGCGTCGACTACAGCTCGGCTACGGCCTTTCCATGACTCTGTCGAGGACTCGGTGCAGCCCACTCTCCTGACGTTGAAAGGTGGGCGCAGCATCGTGAGTTCAGACTGTACGATCGTCATGATCGCCGAAAATATCCTGGAACTTTTTATTTTCAGGGGAATTTGTCGTCCGTGAAGCGAACAATCTGTTAAAAACGCCTCGTTGTTTCTTTTGCCGTTTCTCTTGCTTGAGTTCTTCCTGTTGAATCTGATTTTTCACTCTCATCATTAACGGAAGTGCTTTAGACTTGGCTTCTTCAAGCGACTCCTGATAATGATGCAGCAAGTCTTCAATTCGCAGCAGGGCCATCAGTTCAGCCCAAATTCCGTGACAGCCGGCACAGCGATAAAGTTGAATATTGGAAGAATACGCATACGTATAAGGCATCAGGACATTCTGATCACAGTCGGGACAGGCGAGTTCGGCTTCATAAATCGTCTCTGATGAAGGCTCGCCGCTGTCCTCATGCGTTTCTGCATACTCTTCAGCACCGGGAAGCTTTGTAAATCCTATATGTTTGACCTCTCGAAACTGGCACTCTTTGAACCAGAAGCCGCGACAATCGGCACAGTACGAAAGTTCCAGGTCTTGATAGTCGAATTGCGCTAATGACTGGTGACAGTTTGGACAGTTGTTCACTTGCATTCTCCACAAATTAATGTTGCTGACCACATATTTCAGCTCGATATGCACAGGAGCCGAAGCCTCGGCCTGCATTATGCCTAAGATCACTGTATACATGCAACGAGATCGTATTTCTCTGCGACAAAATGTCTAGAATATGTGAGATTTCCTGTCAAGGTTTTTCCATACGACCTCCGCTGCTGCAACCGATCGCTAAGGGTGAAAGCCGTCATTGTATGCAAATTTTCTCTAAGAAAGTAGAAAATTTTTATTGACAAAATTTCCAACTCTCCGGAAGCTTACCTGTGTAACGCGGGAATAGCTCAGTGGTAGAGCATCGCCTTGCCAAGGCGAGGGTCGCGGGTTCAAATCCCGTTTCCCGCTTTTTGTATTTACGGCGACATACCCAAGTGGTTAAGGGAGCGGTCTGCAAAATCGCCATCTCCGGTTCGAATCCGGATGTCGCCTTCCTCATTTTAGGTCGCCGGGGTGGCGGAACTGGTAGACGCCTGGGACTTAAAATCCCATGGGAATTTATTCCCGTGCCGGTTCGAGTCCGGCCCTCGGCACCACAATGAATGAGAGCGTTTCATCATTGAGTTTTGGATGAAACGCTTTTTTTATTGTCTGCGTTATGGCTCAACGCTATCCAATACCGGCCCAGACGACTCGAACGGAATTGATCGTGAAGCGCTCGCGCTTTATCGCGACTGTGGCGGCTGCCGAAACCGTAGAGGCTGCTCGTGCCTTTATCCGGAAGATCCGAGATGAAATGCCGGATGCCACCCATCATGTCTATGCCTTCAGAATCGGTTACGGCAGCAGCATCAATGAGGGCCTTTCGGATGATGGGGAACCGTCCGGCACTTCAGGTAAGCCGACCATGGCTGTCTTGCGGGGAGCAGATCTGGGAGACGTTGTTCTCGTGATTACGCGCTATTTCGGCGGCACGAAACTCGGAACCGGCGGTTTGGTGAGGGCCTACAGCGACTCTGCGAAAGCGGTGTTAGAGCAGTTGCCGCTGCGGGAAAAACTTTCGGTCTCAACCATCGTGTTTGCTCTTCCCTACAGTAATTACGAGCAGGTCAAACGCATGCTGCCAGCTTATCAGGCCCGCATTCTTCAGGAAAATTTTTCCGATCGTATCACTCTGACTCTCAGTATTCCTGACGATCTTCTGCAAAGCTTTTCAGGGATGATCTCCGACTTTACCGTCGGTAATGCTTCCCCTGACTTTGCAGACCTGGAAAGTCAGGCCGGGTCAAATTAATGCTTGACTCAACTCCTGAGAGTATTACTATTGTTCTGAACTGTTTTTACCGTCCTTAATGCCGTCAAAAGCAGGGGAAGCATCTGCTGTGTCAGTGTGCAGCAGATGACAACGACAGGAAGAAAGAATACAGTCATACCTCATGGAAAAGACACAAGACGCATATCATTTACAGCCCCAGGAACATGAAAAGGCTTTGCAAGAGCCGAAACCGCCACGATCCTTTTCGAGAACGTTGTTCCGGGTCGTGAAAGTGTGCTTTCTTCTTGTCCTTGTGTCCGGGGCCATTGGGACCGGCATCGCTGGCGGAATTTTATACAGTTTGTATACTGAGCTTCCGGATATTAACCGCCTGGAAAAATTTCGCCCCAGCTTAGTGACGAGGGTCTACGACAGAAACGAGGAACTGATTGGAGAGTTCTTCATTCAAAAACGCGCCTTACTGCAATATGATGAAATTCCGAAAGACTTCATCAACGCCCTGATCGCCGTTGAAGATAAGCGCTTTTGGACCCATTTTGGCGTCGATCCGATCGGTTTCGCCAGAGCAATGGTGGCGAACGTAAAATCCGGAAGTTTTGCAGAGGGCGCCAGCACCGTCACTCAGCAGCTCACCCGGCTCCTCTTTCTGAGTTCTGAAAAGAAAATTCCCAGAAAACTGAAGGAGATGATGCTGGCGATAAAGATCGAAGAAAAGTATCGAAAACTTCTGGGGAGTAAAGAGACGGCTAAGAAAAAAGTTCTGGAAATTTATAGCAATCAGTTTTATTGGGGGCATGGAGCGTATGGCCTCCATTCTGCAGCAAAGCTGTACTTTGGGAAAGCGGTCGATGATCTCGATCTCGGTGAATGCGCTATGCTGGCCGGGATTCTCCAGCGTCCTGCGGGTCATTCTCCCATCAGGAATATCGAGCAGGCCAAAGCCCGTCAAAAGCATGTGCTGGCCCGCATGGTAGAAGAAGGTTTTATCAGTGCTGAACAAGCGAAAAAAGCCGCTGACGAGCCTTACATAAAACACATCCTGCCGGAACATCAGATCAATAAAGCTCCCTATTTTGTTGAATATGTTCGACAATACCTGGAAGAAGAGTATGGCTATCGTGTGTATCAGGAAGGTTTGGAAGTTCATACCACACTAGATCTCCATCTCCAGGATACGGCCCGCGAGGCTGTTCGGAAAAATTTACGGAATTTTCAAAAACGTCATGGCTATCAGCTCTACGATCAGGATATTTCCCCGGAACAACGTGAGGAGCGCATCAAAATCTTTCAGGAGAAAGAATGGAAGGCAGTCCCTCAAAAAGACGACATTGTCCACGCAATTGTCACCGGGATCGAGCGGGATCGAATCGATGTACGCTTAGGAGAGTATCGCGGTGCAATCGTCCGAAAACATTTTAAAGGACGCTTTAAAACCCCTTCAAAACATTTAAAGCGTGATGATATTATTCTGGTAAAAGTGCTGGAAGCGGATGATGCCGGACAAGCACTCACGCTTCAACTGGATCTGGAGCCGATGGTTGAGGGCGCACTGCTCTCGATCGATCCACGTACCGGCCATATCCTGGCCATGATTGGAGGTTATGATTTTTATCGCAGTAAATTTAACCGGGCTGTTCAGGCCCTGCGTCAGCCTGGGTCCTCCTTTAAACCCTTCGTCTATTTAACCGCGCTGGAACGCGGCTTTACCCCGGCGACGATCGTGGTTGATGAACCGTATAAGATTGTCACGAACCCACAAACAGGGGAAAGCTGGATGCCGGTGAACTATGGCGGAGGGCATAAAGGTCCGATGCGTTTGCGACACGCCTTGGAGACCTCTACAAATGTTGTTGCCGCTAAATTGATTGAACAGGTGGGGATTCATTCCGTGATTGACACCGCGCGCCGTCTGGGCATCACGACTCATCTCAATCCCTATCCCTCGCTGGCGCTCGGAGCCTCTGAAGTGTACATGAAAGAAATCGTGTCGGCGTATTGTGCGTTTGCAAACCGAGGCTACCGTATTGAGCCAGTGTTCATCACCAAAGTGCTCGACAGTCAGAAGAACGTTCTTGAAGAAAATATTCCCCGTGCCCGACAGGTTCTGGCTGAAGATACGACCTATTTATTGGTCTCGATGATGGAAGGCGTGGTACAGCGTGGCACTGCTGCCAAAGCGAAGGCGCTGGGACGACCGCTGGCCGGGAAGACCGGAACGACCAACGACAGCACGAACGCGTGGTTTATCGGCTATTCCCCGTCTCTGGTGGCAGGCGCCTGGGTGGGCTACGACGAAAGCCGTAAAACACTCGGAAGTAAAGAGACCGGTGGAAAAGCCGCGTTACCGATTTGGATGGATTTCATGAAGGAGGCTCTGAAAGATACGCCCCCTGAAGAATTTCCCGTGCCTGCGGGCCTGACCTTTATAGACATTGATACGGCAACCGGCCTGTTGACTGCTCCCGGATGTTCCGGTGAGGTACTGAAAGAAGGATTTAAGAAAGGCACGGAGCCGAAAGAATTTTGTTATGACTATCAGGGGGCAGGACCAGCCTTGTACTAGAAGAGAGGTTGCGCCTATTCGGCGTAACGCTCTCCAATAGACCGAATCACGTCAAGACAGGAGAAGAAGGCTTTGACAATTTCGGGATCGAAATGTTTTCCAGAGCCTTTTTTAAGCTCATTCAAGACATGTTCTTCTGTCCAGGCATCTTTATACGAACGTTTGCTGGACAGGGCATCATACACGTCAGCGACCGCAACAATCCGTCCGAACAAAGGAATCTCTTCCCCTTTTTTTCCTCTTGCTTTGCCCTCGGCAATCTCATAACCTGGAAGCGGCGCACCGTCATTGCGCGGATCGACATGTCCAGGATAGCCGCTGCCGTCCCAATGCTCATGGTGATTTAAGGCAATTTGTCCGGCAATTTCATCGAATTTCGACTGGGCATTCAGAAACAGTTTGGCTCCCATCACCACATGTTGTTTCATGATTTCATACTCTTCAGCATTCAAACGTCCTGGTTTTTGCAGGATTTCATCAGGAATACCGACTTTCCCGACATCGTGCAGCATCGCAGCCATGCGGAGAATATCCCGATAATTACTGATCGTCTCTGCTGCGATCCCTTTTTTACGAGCCCAGGCCTCATAAATTTCCGCTGAATACGCACCCACCCTATTGACATGAGTACCGGTTTCTTCGGGATCGCGCAGTTCTGCCATACTAATCATGCGCAAAATAATTGCACGTGTCATCTGAGCACGTTCGAGAGCCATTGCCGCATTATTGGAGAACACACGAACCACCGGAATATCTTCATCCGGAAAAGGAATCACTTCTCCTGTTTCATTCCGGGCATTAATGAGCTGCATCACACCGATCACCTTATTCTGATTGTTTGTCAGGGGAATCGTCAACATCGATTGACTACGATAATGAGATTTTTTATCATAGGACGGATCGAAATCATACGGGACTTCACGGAGATGGTATACATCAGGAATATTGAGCGTTTCTCCCATACAGGCCACATAGCCAGCAATAGATTTATGATTGATCGGAATGCTGAAGGTGGCGTATGGTAATCTCTTCCCATTGTCCAACTGGCGTTGCAGGGTGTCATTTTGCGAATGATTAAATTGAAGGGTTCCGTCCTCAGTAACGACATAAATCGATCCAGCATCAGCTTTGATCATTTTTCTGGCAACGGTGAGGATTTTTTCCAGGAGCACGTCCTGGTCTTTCACCCGCTCGATTTCTTGATTCATTTCAAGAAGTTGTTGAAGTTTCCGGTTCTCGTCAGACATACAGCGCTCCTCGTATTGTACCTCTACTACTCCAGCTATCTTGGATGAAAATGAGGTCTTAGCATGAATCGCGCTGCTACATCAGGAGGAATTTATGAAACTGTCAAGAAAATTTCCAGAAAACTTGCAGCATGATTCTCTTGTCTTCAGCACTTAAAGCGTATCGTGTGCATGATGGAGAGATTTTCATGACTGCTTCCCTCATGCCTCAGAATGCTGGAGACAGTGCTCATCAGAGTTTTGTTCACCCTTATAAAAAACTTGACAAACCGATATGCGATAAAGTTTATATAAAATTTTGTAGAATAAATTTCAATAAAGTATATTTGCAAGTATTGGACAATCCGGAAAAGTTGAAGGATAGAGATATGTATCAGACAAAAACGGAATTATTGGAAGAAATTCAGAGGCGATTTCCTCAGCTTGGACGGGGGCAGAAAAAAGTTGCGCAGTATGTGCTGACGCATACTGAAGAAGTCGCATTTTTAACTGCAGCCCAGTTAGGAAAACACGTCGGCGTCAGCGAAGCGACAGTGGTGCGTTTTGCCTCATTGATCGGTTATGAGGGTTTTCCGGATTTTCAGAGGCACATTCAGAATATGCTGCGTCGGAACATTTCGGCGATTACCCGGCTTGAAAAACGAGCTGAAGAGCAGTCCACGCACGGCTCAAAGTCAATCCTCAGAGCTGTTTTGGAAGCCGATCAGACCAATTTGATTTTGTTCGCATCAGATACGTCAGAGGCAAGCTTTGAACAGGCTGTCAGCATGATTTGCCGCGCCAGAGAAATTTATATCTGCGGCCTTCGCAGTTCCTATGCTCTGGCCTTTTTTCTGTGGTTTTCTCTACGCTATTTTTTGCCGAAAGTTCGCCTGATCAGGCCTGGAATCGGTGACTTACCCGAACAGTTGGAATTTGCCGATAAAGAAGATGTGTTCATCGGGATCAGCACCAAACGCTATTCTAAGGCTACGGTGGAGATCGCCCAGGCCCTGAAAAAACACGCGGTGCCGATTATTGGTATTGTCGATAATATCATGTCCCCTCTCACCCCGTTAGCCGACATCCAGTTCACGGTCCGCAGCGACGTCAGCTCTTTTATTGAGTCGGAAGTGGTGCCGATGAGCCTGATCAATGCCCTGGTCACCGCCGTTGCTTTGCAGCAGAAAGCAAAACCCGTCGAGGCCATAGGACGCTTAGAAAATACCTTTGATGAGCTGGGAATCTATGCGATGTGAGCAGGAGTGACAGACCATTTGTGGCAATGTAGCGCTGTCAGGGAGTATGAGGCTGTCCGGCAGTGACACGGCCATCTAAATTTATGTGTGAACAAGCAGTGAATCAAATAGAAGAAGGAAATGCGTTGCGTCTGGATTTTCACAAATTGTTGAAAATTGCTGAAAGCGGAGCCGAAGTTGTGCCAACAGCGGTTCAAAACATCGATACCAGAGAAGTCATTCTTGTCGCCTATGTCAATGATCAGGCGTTACAGGCCACGATCGAAACCCGCATCGCTACCTTTTGGTCGACCTCCCGCAACGAGCTTTGGGTCAAGGGAAAAAGCTCAGGCGAAACCTTTACGGTGCTGGAAATATATGTCAACTGCGAACAAAACTCGTTGCTCTATGTCGTCCGTCCTGAAAGGGGAGGAATCTGCCATACCAGAAACCGGAAAGGCGAACCGCGTAACTGTTACTATCGCCGCATACGCTGGGGGACACAGGACCTGGAAAATATCAACCCGTAAGCTGTGAACGCGATCGTGCCTGTTTGGGAAAAATTTTTCCAGGGAGCAGTCTCAGGCAAAAGAGCGCCCCGATGAAGAACACTGTGGACAGGTGATACGTTGCCTCAAGGCCCAGCCGGTCGTTTAAGAATCCTGCAAGCACTGTCATTCCAGAGCCTGCCACAAAATTGATCATCATAAAAATCCCGTTGACGTAGGCGGGGCGTTCGGTATTGCTTTCCTGAACGATCGCCAGCATGACGGGACCGCTTGAGAGCAGAAAAAAGCCGAGAATGAAGAGAATCGGCAAAGGGAATACGTCGGGATTCAGCAGGAAATACCAGCTGAGCGGCGGGGTCGCCAGAATCGCTGCCAGCAAGACACGTTTTCGTCCAAATCTGTCGGATAAGGTCCCCGCCGCCAGCACACCAAGTGCGCCGCCGGCTTCCAGAACCGAGAGAGAAATGCCTGCCACCGCAAGGCTGTGACCTTTTGATGTCAAATAGGCCGGAAGAAATGCGACCATAGCGCCTTTCAGTCCTCCTTCAAACACTGTAATGCCCGCCAGCCCCAGCAGGAGTGAACGGATATGCGACAGGGTCTGTCCCAAGCCCTTAGAAGGACTGTTGCGTCGATAATGTCCGAGTGGAAACTTTTTGAATTTCAGGTAGAGGAGAAAGGATGCGAGCAGTCCTGGTGGAATCAGGCAGCAGCTTCCCTCTAATCCCCATTGCGACACCACGCCGACGATCGCCAAAGGGCCGATTGTTCTGGCAAGCTCCCCGGCAAGCATATAGAAACTCATCCCTTTTCCCATCTGGTTTCCGGCGATGTGCCTGATCACTACCGGTGTCGGGATATGGTAACACGCAGAGCTGATGCCCATAATCACCAGGAGAATGACCAGCGCAGGATAGGACGGTGCAAGCCCCAGTAAACTCATAGAGACGGCGGTCACGGCCGGTGCGCCAGTCAAAAAATAGCGAGCGTTGACTCGATCAGCAAAGGCCCCGAGCAGGGGATTGAGGAGGGAGGGAAAACGCTGCGCAGCTGTCAGAAAACCTGCCATTGTATAGGAAAACCCCAGTTTCCCCATCAAGAGTGGCAGAATTGGGGCCAGAAATGCGCCATAAATGTCGTGAATAAGGTGCGAGGCTGCGATCAGGATAACATCCCCGGTGTGAAAGGTCTTTGTCGCGATCTGCTTTTTCATAGCTTGACGTCTGAACCGGAAAAGCCTGTCGGGAGTCACTGACATGACAGGAGTACACACGCCAAGCAACAATAGCTTTGAAGCATATCGTATACGTCAGAAGACGGCCGATGACGCAAATGCCCGGTAGAAGAGCTCAGGTCGGTGAGGAATTGGAGTGGGGGAACAGACCGTTGATTCGGCGTTTCCGCCACTCCAGGAAGAGTTACCAGAGACGAAGCTTGCCTTCGAGGATTTCTCCTTCCATTTCTTTAGTTTCGGTCGGCAGAGAGCAGCCACCGCTGACTTTGACCACGAGTTCGTCGTCTTTGTTGTAGCCGGCCTCACAACGAATACTGAAGCTTGATTTATTTAAGGTGCGTGAGACGTTTTCGATGATTTTGGGGACTAGCTCGTTGGCGGTTTCGTAAATCATCTCCAGAACCTTATCAGTATCACCAACCGCTTGATCTTTTTTCAGGGTAATCGTTTCGTCTGCCATAGTCTCTCCTCTTTGTGTCAGTGCGGCGGAAAACTTGCCTCTTCAGGCTGTCTAGCTGCTGAATCGGCAGGCTTCCACTTGCGTTTATAATAGATCTTTCAGCAGTTCCTCGGCTTCTTTGTCATAATCGACCTCTTGCTGTCCGCTCAGTCCCTTACTCAGACCGATCATGCGCTGTCCATACAGCTTTGCGGTCAGCTCCAGAGTCTCAACATCATCATAGGGGCTATACTTGATGACATCATGTAAGGTCTCATTCTGATTGACAATTTTTAGAATTGTTGCTTCCTTGTTGCTGATCTCTTCCTGTCCAGTGACCGAGATCACGTCAACATAGGCATTTAATGAGGGAAATTCATCCATAAATTTATTGAATTTCGCCAGCACGTCAATTCCTTCGACGAAAATACTTTCAATATTTTTCTGGATATTGTGCTGTACAGGAACCTCATCAGCAAAAAATTTACAATAGCCGTCTTTCCACGTCAACAGGCGGTACACTGCTCCCATTCCTTCGAGGCTTTCGACCGTGGCGAAGCTGATGTTACCTTGCTCGATGTAGACCTCACCTTTCCTGTCATCCCAACTTGCGCTCAATCTCCCGTTAAGCCCGATCAGAACGAGAATTTGCACGACTTCACCGATACTGATAACTTTTAAGCTTGCCTCAAGCGACGCGTCATGGCGCTCGTCCTCTTTCGGAATTGTGGTGGTTTTGCCGTTAACGCCGATCACATTTTTCGTCATGAGCTGCATGACGATTTCCAGGGTTTTAATGCGGCTGTAAGGGACTCGATTGAGTAAGTCCCGCAGGGCCAGGGGTCTTGTCAGGAAACGAAGCACCGTTCTGATCTCCGGATCGTACTGTGAGGGCTCTTTAAGCACTTTGGTACTCAGGCGATCATCGAGTTGTGGCACCCGACTGAGTAGGTACTGATACCGATCGACCTGGCGGGACAAGGCGATAAACAGGCTTTCCATGCCAAGATGAACGTTCTGGGGTACCAAAGGGGTCTCTGGATCGTAGTGAAACACGCCGGACGATTTTAAGGCCATCGAATAGAGAGCGTCTTCGCCGTATAAATTGCCTTCTTCAGCATAAGTGACGCTTCCACGTTTCAGATGGATATAGCCTGTACTTCCACTCGATGACACATGCAAACGTCCACTTTTGCCGATCATCGACAAGGCTTTGACAATATCGACAATCCTTATTTTTGTTAAATCACCCTTCAAGGCCCACCCGCCTCCTTTGCCTTTTGCATCGCAAGAAAAGACTCTTTACACCTTTTCTTCTTCTATTTTCTTAATTATTTTTCTGCCAGTACCGAATATCTCAAAAAGAGGTCAAGGAAAAAGCTCAAATCCGCAAAAAATATTTTCAATAATATCGTATTAATGCATCTCATGTTTTGTCAACGAACAAAAGAATACAATGCCTGCGAGTGAATAACTGACTAACAGCGATGTGCCGCCATAACTCACGTAAGGAAGGGTAATGCCGGTCATCAGGCTGAAATTACTGACACCACCGATATTGATCAACGCCTGAAAAAAAAGAACCAGTGTACAGCCCAGAGCCAGGCGCAAACGGAACCAGGCCCAGTCTTCGTTCCAGTCAACGTCATATTTGGCCGCCATCGCAATTCGAATGCCTTGCCAACAGAAGAGCACGTAATTCAACAGCACCAGCAGCCCGCCCGCCAGACCAAGCTCGTGTCCGATCAGGCTGAAAATAAAATCATGCTGTACTTCTGATCGAAAAAATTCCGGATGCCCCATGCCGAATCCGGTACCCCAGAGTCCGCCTGCTTTCATTGCCCACAACGAGCGGACAATTTGTTCGCCTTTGGTATAGAGCCAGGGATTCTGCCAGATATTGATCCTGTCGATGATAATCGACGCTGATTGTGGGACGAGCGCATTCACATAGGGGAAGAATTGATGATAGATGACGATCGCGGCAATAAAGATCATGAGAATGATCCCCACCTCCAGGAGCCGCGAAGTGCCGACAAAAAACATGCACAAGATCAGGAGTGAGTAGAGCATCAGCGGTCCGAAATCCCGTTGCAGCATATAGCCCAGAAACGGCAGTGACAGCGTGAGTATCGGAGGGATCAGGAACATGATTCTGTGGGAGATGGCTTCGTCCCAGGCACCGATCTTCTGGCGATAGCGCGCTAAGTGATGCGTAAGATACACCACAAATGTGATTTTGACAAATTCACTGGGTTGGACCTGGATGGCACCGATATTCAGACGCATTCCAGCCCCGAAAGCCAGAGGGATCGCTAAGAGGATGAGGGTCAGCACCAGCCAGACGTGATATGAAACCCGATGTTTTGTCCAGAGAGTGTAAAGAATGCCGCCGGCAAAACAGTTCACTCTTGACTGCCCGATCAGCTTCAATCGGTTGCCGTGAACATCGAGCAAAAAATGAAGTTTCATCACCCACACCAGGAGAAACATCAACGCCAGCCCGAGCACGGTGAAAATTATCTGCTTTGAAAACGTACCGACCGCGATCTTCCTGGGTGAAAGACGTAAGCGGAAGAGCATCAGAAAACCGGTATTGCACAGCATCAGTATCAACGGGAACAGCGCGATATTCCTGGAATTGACTGAGCGGGAAAACAGCAGGCCTGCTGCTAGAAAAATTCCTGAGAGCAAGATGCCGGAATCGCGGTCCAGCCGGAAGCCTCCCAGGCTGTGATAGCCAAAGGCAAACAGGCCGCAGCTGACGCCGAGCAGAAAAAAATAGGCTGTTAATGCGCCCCAGCGCTGTTTCTTCTGGTGTATCGGCACCAGAATCGTCAAAAACGAACAGCACAAAGCAAAGGCATACAGACCGAGATACAAGACCTGCGGTGGATAATGTTCCAGAAGAGTCTTCATCTTGTAGTAATCAACAGCCGTTATACGTCATAACTGTCTGGAATGACGATTGACGAACCGGGACCACGGTATTCGAGTTCCACTGGCCCTATGATCAGCCGATCCCAGCGCAGCAACATTTCCGAGGGCAGGCTGTCACGCGGCAATTCCGGGCGAACCTGCGGGAGATCTGCACGCAGTAATCCGTCTGCCGATATAATAAACGTCGAGTTACTTTGACTGATATTTTTAATCGCTGCGACTCGTCCTGCTGTCAACGACAGCAGCACATGGCTGCCGGAAACATGCAGGTCTTCGGAGACCATAAGAAAATTTTCATTCGGATCGTCTGGCTCAATACGGCCCAGCGTATATGATTTTCCGCGAGAAATGCCTTGCAGTGAATGAACTGGACGTTTTGATTCGGCACTGAGTGTGAGTCTGGCATAATAGGACGGAGGCAGATCCTTGCGGGCGACTTTGATCTGCACATCCCCCATGCTGAAGCTGTCGCCGGAGGCCAGAGGATGTTTCTTCGTCACTTGTTGATCCCGAATGTACAGCGGGGGGGCGTCCTTGCCACGTTCGATGTACAAAACTCCGTCTGTAATTGAAAGCCGCATAGCGTTATGCGGCAGAGACGGCTCATCTAAAAACAGATAATTGGCATGGCTTGGGCGCTTGCTCAGGCCTGAGACGATCAAGGTTTTTCGAAAAAGCGGATAGCGTCTGGATCGTCTTCCAGGGGTGGAGACTTCCACAATTGCCAGAGGAACGTCCTCGCGCTTTCCCAGTTTATCGTAAAAAAACTGGATGCTTCCAATTTCCAGTTTGTCATTGTCCCCGGATAATTGTACTTCACTGTCATCGGTCAGTTCCTCGCTGTTCACTTTGATCGGGAGCGGTATCATTGTATGAAGTTTACGAAAATAATATTCTCCATCCTTATAGCTCATTCGGGCCGGCGTTCCGATATTCCTGATTCCGGGCAGCGGAATATATTGGGCGTCTTTCAGGCCAGTGATAACGGATTCCTGCTCGGCAAAAAAGATTGTGGGGTAATGATACATTTTCTTGACAGCGTCGGGGCGGCGCAAAATGTAATAGCCGGTTTCCACGAGACGATAGCGTGAAGGGGGATCGCCGTCATCGGACAGCTCCCGGGGAACCATGAATTGAAAACGCTTAGTCTTATCGCCGTAATGGGCGACGATATAATCTTTATCCTGAAGCAGTTGGTAGTGTCGCCCGATGGCAATTTTTTCGTTTTCACTCTGGAAGAGTTCAGTGCTGGCAATTTTTTCTTTCGATGTATGATAGAGGAAAAAATTTCCGTTTTGCAGCGAGATGCCGAAATGTTCGTCGGCAAGCGCAGGAATATAATAGTCTACCGACATTTCATTGCTGCCGACAATGTATTCCTGTTGATGATTCAGGCATTCCAACTCTGACCCCATACTTTCCGGGCCGCTCTCCACAATTCGCCCAATGATAAAGGCGTCATCCGGGACACGCTCTTTCAAACGTACTGAGAACTGGAGAGCTTTAAGCTTGAAAGATGGCAGCAAATTGACGATCAATCCCTCGCGGTGATCGGCGGGATCGAATTCGGCGTGTCCTTCAACGAGCTGGAGATATGTATCGTTCAAGGCTCGAATAATATCCTGGATACTTTTATGGGTCCGTCGAATTTTTTTACTGAGTTCTACTCCGAGGAACAGATCGATCTCGTTTGAGAGGCGGTAAAAGACGGAATCCCGGGTTTCATCCTCCTGGCGCTGAACGACTGCGACAGCGCGTTCTTGCAAAAAGCGTTCGCGAAGTCCTTTTTCCCACATGAGCAACCCGATTTCATACGAACTTTTCGCCAGCTCTCGAGAACTGAGTTTAAATACAGGTTCCCGGACAAGCTGCTTCTTTTTTCCGAATAACATCATTCCATACCCCATAGACTGTACAGGTGAATTTCGACTCACGAAATATCCTGTCAATTTATATTGTACGCTAGGGAGTTCGTCAAGCTTTTTTCGAGCCTAAGCAGATTTTCAACAGCCTGTGTCCCTGGGAACGCAGAGATCTGCGCAAGTCTGTTGCTGAATCTGGTAGAGACAGCATTGAACGAATGGGAGAGGGGAAGCGCACTTGAGGCGCTTTCGAGCCGAAATTTCGCTCGATGGAGTCAAAATTCGCCGGAACTGTGGCAAGAGTCGAAGAATTCAGACTTCTCTAAGCCCTGCTTTTCTCAAATCTTAGGCGGACAGAACGACGCTCTTCCGAAAAATTGCCGAAGAATTTACTTGTCAAAAAAAAATTATGAGCGTATACTTCAGAAACTTGAGAATAAGAGTCTTGAGTTCTAATTCGTTTAAACGCTATACACTATCAGGAACGATGAGGTGAAATTTATGATGAAAAAACGTGTGTTTACCGCAGTCGTATTACTGCTGTCTCTGACGCTGCTGGGCGTGCCCGGATTTGCGCAGATGAGCCGCCACATTATCCCGTCGCCGAGGCTGACGATCGAAGCGATTGATCCTGTAACAGGCGCAGCAAAGGAATCTTTCTGCATCGGCCCGGCCTCGATCGATGTCAAACTGAGCAACAACAGCGCTTCTACGATGCATGTTACGCTTGTGAACCGTGATACTCGCGGAATCGAACGACGGCTGTATACTGGTCAAATTCCGAACGGCGTTTCTTATCTGTCGAGATTGCTGGGAACGCAATTATCATTGACTGGTCCCGAAGGCAGGGAAAGTCTGCGCCTTGAAAGCAGCGCACAATGGCAGGACAGCAGCAATCAGGTGTCATATTACGTGCGCAACTGCGGCGGACAGGGCGGATGGTCTCCGGACCCGGGCTATGGCTATGCAACAGTCGCGGCTCAGGTTCAGCCTTACGCTATCGAACAAGGCCGCAAAGGCACGATGATGTTGCAAAGCAGCGTCGGGTATCAACAGGGCGTCGCCTATTACTTTGAGATTCTCAACAGCTGGGGGCAGCTGTGGAAACGTATTCCTGTGACAAAGCCGCCTTTTGCGCAGTATCAAGTTGTCTTGCCAGTTGGAAAGAAAACCAGGCCCGGCATCCTGACATATACCGTGAATCTTTTGGCAGGTCCCGGCCACGGAGGAGAGCAGAAGCTTGGAAGTACCCGCGTCTCGTTCCGCGTCATAAAAGCCGGTTCAGCGCAGCCCCCGTATAACCCCGGTTATCCGGGCTACCCAACGTATCCAGGTTATGTCGACGTCCCCTATGGCTGGTCCTCCCAGAACTACTACCAGGGCGGCCCCCAATCCCCAATGTATAGCAGCCCCTCCTCAGGATTAGGCTATAGAAGCGAATCCGGTCCTGACTACTACGGCTATTATGGTGCTGTGGGGCCGATGGGCAGCGTAACAGCCGAACGCCAGATCGACTAAAAGCTCTTTCAAAAAAGCTGGAAATACGCGCCAGGCAGAGAAACGCAGCGTGTGTTTCCAGTTCACGAGCGTCTGTAATTTCCTGCCGTAGAACTTATAAGGATATTCCTTCCAGCCTGGCTGCAGAACGAATATGTTCTGCAGCCAGCCAGGAGTCTTCCTCAGTCGACAGGTGCTCCAGCATCAAAGGAACATCTGCATTGAGGGCATTAAGCCGGTACAACAGAGTCGTATAATCGAATCCGCCTAATCCCGGACGAGTTTCAGTGAGATGTACGGTCGGCTCTTGTCCCAGCGTAATATCTTTGACATGGCAAGAGCGAATATGCGGGCCAAGTTTTTTGATGCATTCCGTAATGAGCTCTCCATTCCGGAAGTATTTCGAGGGACTGTTGATGAGATTGACGGGGTCGAGATGGACTGCGAAAGCCTTGCGGTCGATGGCGTCGAGCAGTTGAAGGTAGCTGTCAGGCGAATCCGGAAACATCCAGGGCATGGTTTCCAGGGTATAGAAGCTTCGTGTCGGTTTGACCGAGTCGATGATATCCTGTACTGTTTCCACGATCATTTCAAAACTTTTTTGAGTTAAATCGTCTTTATGCGGACCATCCCATTTCATTCCGCGCGAGCCTGCGATATTCACGCAGCAGCGGGCGTCGATTTCATCAGCCAGCGCCAGACTCTTTTTACAAATGTCCAAGGCATCCCTGCGAATCATTTCTGAGGGACTCAGGGGATTGCTCCATGCTCCGACCTCAGCAATGACAATGTCTGCTTTGTCGGCTGCAGATCGAAACGCCTGGATCATCTTGCTGTCGGCCTCTGGAGGCACAGGGCAATACGCCGCAGTATAGTGAAGATTTTTTACGGCCGTTATCCAGCTTTCAGGATCGTCATACGCCTGCCATAGCGGCCCTCCAAGTCGTATCATACGCTTTTCCTCCAAAAGACGTTCATATATACGATAATCCGTCATTGTATATAGTTGGACCAAGACGGAAAGTTTCCAAACGATTCACGTAGATAATCATATGCGTTCAAAATTGTGGACAGGATCTTTCTCAACTTCAGGGGGAACGGGCATCATAAAATTTCGCAGAAAACAGGATCGCTGTGCGTGCTGTTCACAGCCACTTCTTTGGCAGAGGCTATGACGCACATCAGACTTATCATCAGCACAACAACGCTACATATAATAATGTGTTCATAAGCTCCTTCCCTGATTTGAAAAGAGTATCTGATGATTAACTACATGGACTGATAAACAGTTTTGTCAAGGACAAAATCATATCGGGGCGACCGACGCTCACTACTGTCCGTATTCCACGCCGTAAGTCGGCGCAAAGCCTTGCGAATCGCGTGACAGGTTCCAGAAACCGGGGATTACTAAGCTTGACCGCTCACAATGAACAGCAGATCACGACCCTAAGTTTCCTGTTGAGCTTCCAAGAAGAATGGTAAGGCTTTTTACTGAACGAAGCCAGGCGCATGAACAGAGGGCAGGCTATGAGATATTCGCAATATCGATGCGCTCGCCGTCAAGTGTCTGATAGTGGCGCAGCAAATTGATCGTCAAGCATGAATGCACCGGCACGATCAGGAGCGGGTCACCGGGTGCAAGACTGCTGAAAAGCTCCGGATCAGCGTGAACGATTCCATGTTCCTGGGAAAGCCTCACAACAGAGCTTTCAGGACGAATCGGCCCCCACCCGCGTTCTTTCGGGAGAACCACACGACCATAAATTGTGTCCGTTACCCCGCCTGCCGACGGAAGGCAGAGTGCTTCTTTAGAAAGATGAATCGCGCCGCCGTAGATCACCAGCTCCTGTCGTTCGGGATGTTTCGCGACCACAGGACAGCCGACTGTCACGGAAATCTCCTCTTCCGTACAGGAACCGATTTCCAACTGCATGAGATCATAAAAGATAAAATTCCCGGGACGGATTTCATCAACGTCGCCGAAATCTTCACTCACGCTGCATCCGGGAGTGTCTCCGACCGAGACTTCCAGGGAAAGATTCGGGACAGCTTCCTGAGCGGTACACCGCGCCATAGTCATCCTCGCAACACTCTCTCGGTATATGTCACGAACTTCTTCCCTCGATCGAGCCTGGTAACTGTGACCGGCATGGGTGAGGAATCCCTGCAGCGAAAGTTTTTCACTCTTCTCGGTCGCAATGCTGAGAGACTGAATTGCGCTGAAATCATTCCAGGGAATACCTGTTCGATGGTAGCCGCTGTCAATCTTGATCCAGACCTTGACAGGTTTCAGAAGGTGTTGGTTCAAAAAATGAACGCTGTCTTCGGACTCCAGAAGCACGTGAAGATCGATCGAACGAGCGAGAAGGTTGATTTTTGTGATTTCACAGAAGTTCAACGGAAAAGCCAGTGTGATGTCATGCCAACCGTGAGCCGCAAAGTACTCCGCCATATCTGCAGACGATACCGTAATTGCGCTGACACCGGCCTGGCGAAACCATTCAGCGATTTCCGCTGACTGATGAGTTTTAAAATGAGGCCTGAAACGCACTCCGTTTTTTTTGGCTTTTTCGACCATACGGAGAATGTTCCGCAGAGCACGTTTTTTATCAATAAACAGTGTCGGTTTGCTAATATTCATCATTTCTCGATTATCGAATGACGGTTGGGGACGAACTTGAGCTGGATGCCTGTAAAGGCATACATGGATATTTCCGGAAAGTCAAGGAAAAGCAGTCCGACAGTATGAAAAATCTTGATGAAAATAAAGATACTGCGCTCCAACCCGAAGAAAACGCAGCCTGATTCCGAGCTGAACGGCCTCGCTCAAAGAGTGATTAAGATATTTGCAGGCTTTTCACTGCAAGCCGTGCCCAAAATTTTCTTGACTTTTTTACACGCTGCCGCAGAAAATTTTTATTCTTAATGTATCCGCAAGCTGACTTGCATAATGCAGTATTTTCCAGGGAGGGATGAGCAGATGAAAAAGTTTGTAACTCTACTATGTATCGCGATGGCGGTGTTCACGTTAGAAACGGCCGCTGCCGAAGGAGCTGAAAACCTTGTGTATATGTCGACATCCTGGGGTGCGCCGTCACAGGAACTCCTGGACCGATTCGCGGCTGAAAGCGGGATTCGGGTTGACGTGACGACCTTAGAGCAAACAGCCTTACGGGATAAAGTGCTGAGTGCAGCCGCTGGAAAGGTCAACCCGGCTGATATTATTTATACCGGAATTGACGATCTGGGCGTTTTTGCGAGTGCAGCAATCACGCAGCCGTTGGACGGCATGGTCTCACACGAGTTACTGGATGCCCTGTATGGCGGAAACTTTTTTACCGTCAAAGGGAAACTCTTCGCAGTCCCGCTCTACTCGCAGATGGTGATGGTTGATTATGACAAGGCCGCCCTAAAGGAGGCTGGTGTCAGCGCTATTGCGACCTGGGATGAATTCGAAGAAGCTGCCCTGGCTCTCAAAAAGCTCGGGAAAAGCGATTATCCCATCTCCTTTGGGATTCGTTCCTGGTCCTGGTTTCTGATCGCGCTTTCATCTGGCTCGACCTTGTTTGCAGAAGACTTCAGCCCGGTGTTCGATGATCCGGAGGATCCGGCCTATCAGGCCTTTTCCAGACTGATTGAATGGTATAAAAAAGGCTTGATTTCTCCTGAACGGCTCACCTCTCCCAATCCGCATCCGGCATTTTGGGCCGGGCAAGCGGTGTTCCATCAATCCTGGCAAGGCGGCCTGGCAGTTGCCAATAATCCTGAAAAATCGAAAATCGCTCCCAATGCCGACTATCTGCTTCTGCCGGAACAGCACACAACCTGGAGTCTGCCGGGCGGGATCGGGATTTCAGCGTATACCACCCATCCTGAAGCTGCCATGAAATTCATCGAATTCATGACTTCCGAAGCAGTGCAGATGTCGACCTACGAAACTCACGGGATGTTTCCAGCCCGCAAAGCGACCTTTGAGAAGCTCGGTGCAGAGGGAAAAATCGACGGATTTGAGACCATGCAGGAACAGGCACAATACTCGATCGCACTGCCTTACCAGACGCCCTGGTTCAGCGAATTTAATACTGAGGCTACCAAGGCTCTTGTCAGAGCCGCCAAGGGCGAACAAAGTGTCAAAGAAGCGATTGAGGCTCTGGCGCAGTTTACCCGTGATGTGCAGGAGGAATATGAGTAACACTTAGACCTGCAGCAAAGCTGTTCATGACACGGAAGCAGGTTCTTTCAGTGTTCATTGTGTATTCTCGACGATATTTTTTAACACCGTTTGCAAGGAGATCTAAATTATGAAACGTAGTGCTCAAGTCTTTGTCATGGCTCTCATATTACTCATCAGCCTGAATTCAGCATACTGCCAGGTTCAGCTCACAATGGGAAGCTGGCGAACGGAAGATCGGGATTTTTATGAAAACGTCATCAAGGCGTTTCAAAAAACACATCCTGATATTGAGATCGCTTATGAACCCACCAAAAACACCGAATACAACACCAAGCTCAATATCGCGCTGCAGACCGGCAGCGGACCCGATATTATTCACCTGCGTCCTTATGGGCCGGGTGTTCAACTGGCAGAGGACGGGTATCTCGAACCGTTAAGCGGTCGGATTAACGGGCTTGAGCAGTATGCCGACGCGACTCTGGCTGCTTCGCGGGCTTCCGACGGCAAGGTCTATGGCGTTCCGGCGAAATTCAGCTCAACGCAGATCTTCTATAATAAAGACATTTTTGAAAAATACGCGCTGCAAGAGCCGGCTAGCTGGGATGAACTTATAGCAATTGCCGATACCTTAAGGAAAAACGGTGTGGCGCCTTTTGCAATGGGATCGAAAGACGGCTGGATTCTTTCTTTGACCCACGCGACTCTGGGACCGACATTTTTTGGCGGCAAAGCATTTGTGAAAAAATTGCTCAGCGGTGAAGCTGATTTTACCTGCCCGGAATTCGTAAAATCAATTCAAATGATGAAGGATCTCACTCCGTATCTGCCGAAATTCTCCACCGGCGTCGGCATGGAGGAAATGCGCAGCCTCTTCACTACCGGCAAAGCAGCGATGTTCATCATGGGCGACTGGGAAATTGCCGTGTTGAAAAAAGAAGCTCCGGATCTCAATTTCGACCTTTTCCCGATTCCTTCGGCCACAGGCGCACAGCCAACGATCACCACCTGGGTTGACGCCTCCTATGCCGTCAATGCACAATCCAAGCATAAAGAGGAAGCCCTGCAATTTGTGGAATTTCTGACCAGCCAGACATTCGGCGAGATGGTCTCAGAAGATTTGCACAGCATTCCCACCATTCCTGGCGTGAAAGCATCCGACCCGCTGATCTCCAAAATCCTGCGATCCGCGTCGAACCCGGAAACGTCCGAACCATACATGATCTTGATCCATTTCAATCAGGGGAATCCGTCAACCAAAACCGAGTTCCAAAATCTTCTGCAAGGAATGTATCTGGAGAAACTGAGTCCGGAAGAAGTGGCCCAGGGGGTCCAAAAAAGCGCTGACACCTGGTTTAAGCCTGTTCAATAGCTTTTTCATCAAGCAAAAAAAGGGGGGGATGCCTGCATTCACCCCTTGATCGTTTTGTGTACTTTATGGCTCAAGATCTTCAACGTCATATCACTTGGAAAACCTACGCGATTCATCTCTTTCCTCTGCCGGCCTTCCTTGTGTACACGCTGTTTATTACGTATCCGATCGTCGCAGCGTTTAGCTATAGCCTTTTTGATTGGAACGGCTTACAAAAAGGCGCCTTTAGCGGTGTTAAAAATTTTGTGACGCTGTTTACGCTTCCGCCTTATAACGAATTATTCTGGAATGCGTTCGGACACAATATCTATTATTTTGCGCTTGAAATGCTGGTGCAGAATGGAATCGCGTTTCTGCTGGCATATATCATTTATCTCAAAATCAAAGGCGCCAGATTTTTTAAAGTTGCTTTTTTCCTCCCGCGTCTTTTGTCGGTCATTGTCGTTGGCTTTCTCTGGAAGCTGATTTTAAATCCCTATAACGGCGTTTTAAACGTTTTGCTGGAACGCATCGGACTGGCCGGCTGGCAGCAACCCTGGCTGGGAGAGCCGAATATTGCGTTGACAGCCGTTATTCTGGTGAACAGCTGGTTTGGAATGGGATTTGCGATGCTCATTTTTCTGGCTGGTTTGCAATCGATCCCCCTGGAACTTGTCGAGGCAGCCAAGATCGACGGCGCACGAGGATTGCGCCTGATCCGATCGATCGTGCTGCCCTTGATGCGGCAATCACTGATCATTATGACGGTCTTTACGTTCATCCACGCCTTTGAAGCCTTTGAGCTGGTCTATGCGATGCAAGGTTCGGAGGGCGAGCCCTTCCATTCCACTGATACCCTGGCTGTCTATTTTTACCGGATCGCCTTTGGAGCCTCCGGTGACATGGTGGAAATCGGGCTTGGATCGGCCTTGGCGGTCATTCTTTTCTCAATAATCGCCTGTGTGTCAGCGATATTTTTATATGTTGTCAAAAATAGCGAAATCGAATATTGACAAGAAACAACGATCACAAGAAATCCCCATAAGAAGGCGATTCTCTCGGTACAGCTTCTCCGAATCCTTCTTCTTACTGTGAAATTATTGTCCGATATGAAGCTCTTTTCCCGTCTTCTTCTGCTGATGGTTGCCGTTCTTTGCGCCTTCGTCTGTCTGTATCCGGTGGCCTTAATGCTGCTCTCTTCCCTGAAGACGAATGCAGAAATTTTCGCCAAACCGATGGGACTGCCGTCATCGCTGAGTCTGGCGTCGTATACACAGTTATTAGAGCAGCTTCCGTATTTCGGCTATGTTAAAAACAGCGCAATCGTCAGTATTGCCTCTGTGTGCCTGACCTTGGCCTGCGGCTCATCAGCCTCATTTTACATCGCACGTTTTCAGTTCCCCTGGAACGGGGCCTTGTTTTTCTATTTTTTGATGGGGATGATGATTCCGATGAAACTGGGAATCATTCCGCTATTTTTATTTATGCGGAACTTGGGCCTTCTGGGATCTCTGTGGTCCTTGATCTGGGTCTACACGGCGATCGGCATTCCGATTTCGGTCTTGATTCTAAGCCGTTTTTTCCGAACCATGCCAAGAGAACTGGAAGAAGCCGCCCGGATTGACGGAGCCTCAAATCTAAGCATTTTCTGGCATATTCTTTTACCAGTGATGAAGCCAGCGTTAGGCACGGTGACGATTATTCATTTTATCACGGTCTGGAACGATTTTTTCTTTCCTCTCATTTTTATTCATGATGAAGCCAAGAAAACGATTCCGGTCGGCATGTTAACTTTATTCAGCGAATATTCCACAGACTGGAGCGTCCTGTTCGCCGGTCTGACCCTCTCATCGCTCCCGATGCTGCTGCTTTTTTTCGCGGTATCCAAACAATTTATGGAAGGTATTACTGCTGGCGCAGTGAAATAACAGGATTCAGATTGGACTCTAATCCGCATCCTGTTCACTATTTTTGAAAAAGAACAACTGTCAGGAAAAGGCGCAAGCATTTTTAGCAATCGCGCCACAGTTTCAATTGGGGCGTTTAGTGACGGAGCAGCAGCATCCGAAGACGATGAGGCTTTCGATAATGGCCCGCGAAGATCTGCCGCAGGCGCTTAAGGTCCTGAAAGAAATCGATCTGAAGACTCTGGCGGTTCTGCAAGAGAAACTCGATGACGTGCATCAACTCGCTGATGCCGTTCGAGACTGTATAGAGCGGCAGGGACGAATCTTTCTTTGCGGCTGCGGGGCAACCGGCCGCCTCTCTCTCACCCTGGAGACCGTATGGCGCAGGCTTCATCCCGAGCCGGAGCTCTGCGATCGGGTGATCGCATTTATGGCAGGAGGCGATATTGCCTTGATTAAAGCGGTGGAGGAATTTGAGGATTTTCCAAACTACGGAGCGCGGCAGTTAGTGGATCTGGGCTTTTCCTCAAAGGACTTGCTTATCAGCAGCACCGAAGGCGGCGAAACGCCCTTTGTGATCGGAGCCACTGAAAAAGCCGCTGAACTTTCCGAACTCGCGCCATATTTTCTCTATTGCAATCCGGATGAGATCCTTGCGGAAGTCGCCGAACGGTCAAAGCGTGTCCTGGACAATCAGCATATCCGCAAAGTGAATCTGACGGTCGGTCCAATGGCGATTTCCGGATCGACCAGAATGCAGGCGACCACGAGTCTCATGCTGGCGGTCGGCCTTGCATTGAACCATTATACGGCTGTTGATCGCAAAACTACTGAGGATTGGCATACGTCTCCACTCACTCGATCACTTCATGCGCTCTACAACTTTTATCAAGAACTGGATATAAGCTTCCTCAACGAGTTTATCGTCGCAGAAAGTTCGTGGTATCAGAAGAATGGATATCTTTTTTACAAAAGCGATCCGAAATTTGCGCTCACGATTTTGACAGATACAACCGAGCGTGCGCCGACCTTCAGTCTCTCCCCGTTTGAAAATCTTCAGGATTGTGAACGAGTCGATTTTTCCCCGGCTTTGTGCTATCTCCTGCTCGCTGAGGCTGAGAATACGCAGCAAGCCTGGCGGCTTTTGTTAGGGCGTGAACCACGCGCACTCGACTGGAACGGTTTCGAAGGGCGAGTGGATCTGCAACGCTTGTATGGTCATGACTTCAGCCGCAGAATTCTCCAGCAGCGGGAATCGTATCTTTCCGACCATCCACATGCCGTGTTTACGATCAAAGAAGATGGTGACTCGCTCAGCTTTCAATTGCAATCCTGCTCGTACAGGCTCACGGTTCAAGGGATAAGTGAACTTGCAAGGCAACTTGTACTCAAAATGCTGCTGAATAGCCACTCAAGCTTAGTCATGGGACGGCTGGGACGCTATGAAGGGAACTTGATGACCTGGGTCAGGCCGAGCAACAACAAGCTCATCGACCGCACGATCCGGTATGTCAGGGTTCTGCTGGAACAACGTGGTATCAACGTCTCCTATGAAGATGCCGCTGTTGTCTGTTTCCAGGAAATGGAGACAACAAAGCCCCATGAGCCGATCGTTCTCAAGATCTTATCACACTTTCTCTAACACGCTGATATGAAAAATTTTGTCTCCCGCTGCTTGAATAATGAGCGTCGTCTGGCCTATACGATTATCCTGCCGGGTTTTCTACTGCTATGGCTTTTCGCGTATCTGCCGGCCTTGCAATCGCTGCGTTTCAGTTTCATGCGTTACAACATCAAGATGCCCCATGCGATCAAATTCAGAGGGCTGTACAATTATCACAACGTCCTCAGCGATCCAGTGTTCTGGCAGAGTGTGGGACGGGTGTTGTTTTTTATGGCTCTCAGCAGCATGTTGGTGATGACAATTGCGCTGGGGATGGCCTTGGTTCTGCATCAAAAATTTCCGGGACGAGGTCTCCTGCGGACTCTCGTGATTCTGCCCTGGGCGATTCCGCCGGTGGTGAACGGTTTTCTCTGGAAGTGGATTTTAAATGGTGAGTATGGCGCCTTGAACGGCTTGCTCTACCAACTGGGCATGATCCGGGACTATCAGTTCTGGATGGCGAACTCGCTGGCCGCTCTGACCTTTGCGGTTCTCACGTTCGTCTGGCGCTATGCTCCCTTTATCACGATTCTCTATCTCGGCGTATTACAGTCCATTCCCAGCGATCTTTATGAACAGGCCACTGTCGACGGCGCAGGCCTGTTGAAGCGCTTTTGGTATATCACCCTGCCGATGTTGTCGAAGGTTGGCGGGATTGCCCTGATTCTCACGCTGATCGCGGCTTTTACGGTCTTTGATGATATTGTGACACTGACCGGCTCGTATCCGACCTTTTACGAGGCCACTAAAACCCCCATGATTAACAACTACGAAGTTACGTTTGGCATGGGACGTTTCGGGCGTGGTGCGGCAATGGCCTATCTGATCGGGATTCTGCTCTTCGGGCTGACATCGTTCTATATTCGCCTCAGCCTGAAAAACGAAGAATGATGAAAGAAGATTTAATGACGCGGTCATGCGGATATTTTCAGAACAACGGCATGATGTTCGGTATTCGTGCCCATGCAGGACCAGCGCCAGGCTGCGCACATTCAGCTTCATGCCGAATGCATGCTGCCGGATTCCTCAAAAGACTGTGATGAGATTACAACGACTGATTCCTAAAATCGTGCTGGGGCTTGCAATCGTTTTGATCCTGTGCTGGACACTCGGCCCCTTTTATTGGGTTATCATTTCTGCCATTTCACCCCGCGTTGAGCTCTATGCCAAGCCGCCGCACTGGTTTCCTCAGAATCCCACTTTACATGCCTTTCACTCGGTTCTGATAGAAGGGGAAGGTTTTCGCGGTGGGGGCGGGATCAGCGCTGCCACACTGATCCGCAAAGGCTTGTACAATTCGCTGGTGATCGCCCTGGTGACCACATCTTTAGTCATGATCGCCAGCCCGCTGCTGGGCTACGCCTTTTCGCGCTTACACTTTCCGGGCCGCACACTCTTTTTTATCGTCTTTATCGGTATTATCGCGCTGCCTCCATGGCCGGTCTTGATTGGTCTGTTTGCAGAGTTCAGCTATTTGCAATTGCTGGATAGCAAGATCGGCTTAATCCTGCTCTCCTTCACGTTCCGTATTCCCTTTGAAACCTGGTTTATGAAAGGCTATTTTGAAGCCATCCCCCGCGATGTCGAAGACGCTGCACGGATCGACGGGTGCAGTTATCTGGGGACGCTCTTCAGGGTCAGTATTCCAATGGTCATGCCCGGATTGATCGCAGTATCGATCATCTCCTTTCTTTTTAGCTGGAACATGTTCGCTGCGCCGCTGATCCTGACCTATACACTGAAATCGAAACCGCTGACCGTGGCCATGACGGAATTTATCGGGCAATATTACGTCCACTGGGACTTAATGTCAGCAGCGGCGCTGGTGGCAATCGTGCCACCGATACTCGTGGTGCTGTTTTTTCAAAAATTTCTTGTCAAGGGTCTGACCGCTGGAGCGGTAAAAGCCTGAGAGCTGCCGGAGAAGAGATGATACCTATCTCAGGCGAGCTACGGAACTTTTGATGACAATTATCCTGGTCTGAGAGGCTGAGCAGATTTCGCGCGTTAGTGAAGAGCGGATGGAAGCTTTGACACAATCAACCGGCAGCCTCTGGATATTCCAGCAACTTTTTCACGACAAAATCGGCAATATCAGGGCTGATCTGGGACGTCGCACGAGTGAATCGGGCCGCGACAGCCTCCTGGTTGAAAAGACTGTCAGCCAGGAGAACCGGGGTCGCTTTTACCTTACCTGGACGCTGTTCGCCGTCATCGATGCGATGATGACTGTACCCGGAGTCTTGCCGCCACGTGAGAGCTCTTGGCGTACCCTCTGCATCATAGCATAATTGAAAACCGAGAATTGTTCCTGCGTCATCCGACCACACGATCAGATCGAAATATTTATCACTGAACCAGCGGCGCTTTCCTTCACCTTCAACTTGTCTGATATGCTCGTATTCTCTCAACATTTTTTCTTTTGAGATTCTTTGAAGATTATTATAATGTCCTCTCGTGGAAAAATGATCCGGTTCTCAAAAACTGTTCGGCCTGACGCAGCACGTCCCTATCCTTCATAATAAAGGTGTGGGTTTTATGGACCAGAAGAAAATCCCGCATCCCCGCCACTTTCGCTCGTTCGACCGCGACCTTACCGTCATCAGCCCCTGGAATGATGTAAGAATGCACAAACTCGAAGCTTTTGTCACCGGCAATCACGCCAAGTTCGAAATTCACCGGCCCTAGTTTGACCGGCAGGCTCAGCTCGTCAGTGCCCAATTGTTGTCCTGCCGGTCCCAGCAGCCAACGAAACAGAAAGCAGTGTCGCTGCCGATCAACTACTTCAGTCCCCTGATTGGGCGGAGCCAGCATGACCACACGTCCGAGCGTTTCCAGAGGGAACTGCGCCAAATAATTCCGCACGAGAATTCCTCCCATAGAGTGGGTGACAAAGTGGATTTTTTTATCTTTCTCCCGGCAATAGTTCTCGAGAAAGGTCGCAAGATAGCCTTTTGCCAGCGTGTCGATGTCATATTTTGTAGAAGGGTACTCAAAGTTCAGGGCATGATAGCCTTTTCGCGCTAAAAATTTTTGGGCTTTTTTCATCGAACGTCCGGTACGTCCCAAACCGTGAACCACAATCACATAATCACCTGTGGCGGCCATATTCATTATTTCCTCCCCTTCCATCTGAATACCGCCTGCGCAATTGAACAAAAAACGCCGGGCAACTGCAGGATCACGCACGAGAATATCCGTCGAGTTTTTTTCATCCTGCCATCGTCTCGACCAGTCTCGGCAGGTTCTGTAAATAGACACATCCCGGTCCCGTCAGTTTCGTTACAAAGAGCCCTTCTGCACCGAAAAGCGCATTGTGTGAAATCCTCCGATACATTGCAGATCGCAATTCACTGTTGAGGAAAAGGCTGGCAGACAGCCGGAATCCACTCGCAGTTCCTCTCCAGGCGACAGACAGTGTTCGATAATCGTTCCTCCTCCATTGGCATGAGATGATCTTTGATCCCTCAAAAGCCAATACAATGACATATCCTGGCCCAAATGGAGCTGTCTTTCGCCTGCTTCTCCTCTTTCGGCACAGTGCTGCCCGGCGCATATTGACACCTCTGGCTTTGAGTACCGCTGCAAAACTCACTGCTCCCCGAAGTTTTTTCACTCCGGTTCGCCGGTCATCTTCCGACATAGCCGCCTCCACTCCTGCACGGTAACGATATCTTTCCATGGAGGTCGCTGTTTTTTCATGACGACGTCTTGCAGCCAGGCGTACATCCCTGGCAGAGTACCTTACATAATGCTGCACTTTTGCCAAGGGGGCACCGGACAATCTGCGTGCAAAGGGACAGCCCATGCCATCACTGAGAAGACATGCTGCGCTGCGCTTTCGCTGCCTTTCAGACCTCTGGAGTGTTTGGCTTCCAGTTGTAAACGACTGGGATATTGATACCAATTTGCGGAGAATTGAACAATTCTGAGCTGCGGATCAGGGAAAAATCAGTCTTCCGATTCCAAAAATTTCTGAAATTCATCTAAGTTATTGACCGTCACCACTTTTTTCAGCAAATCTTTTAATTTCACGAGATCGGCTATGCGATTGATCGACACGATGAAGGTCTGCGGAATATTTTCAAAGCGTGTCTGGAGAATCTCAACAACATCCTCACGCGATTTTTCCAAAAGTCCTTGCTGAAATCCTTGTTGAAGTCCCTGTTGCATCCCTTTTTTTATACCTTGGCGTTCGAAACTCGTCACGTATTGCATGTTTTGTTCCTCCTCGAACTGCGCGATGGCTTCATCGAAACGCTGTTCCAAGTCTTCCGGTAATACCATAATCCAGTCAATAAAGCGGGCCAATTCTAAAATATCTTCCTTTGAATAGCCTCGTTCATACAGCATCTTGAAGATACGCAATTTCCATTGTAAGCGGTCCTCCGAATTTTTTCGGGTCGCACGAGTTTTCAAAAATGACGAAATTGTTCCGGTCTCCATTTTTCTCTTTCATCGGCCAGCACGACGAGTGAACAGATCGGGCGTTCATAGCGGTCGAACAAGCGATAGTTATACACATACATGCGTTTCTCAAATTCGATGTCATAAAAGCCCTGGACTTCCACATGCACAAAAACCCAGATATCGTCTCCATTATCCTTTTTGACAACCCGGACAAGTTTATCCACCAGACGGCGTCCCAGTTCCGCATCTCGCACAACTTGTTGTAATTTTTTATCAAGAAAGAGGTACTCTGTCTTCCAATCGATTCCCTGATGAACGTCAGGAAAAAAGAAGGCCATAAATTCCTCGAGATACTTTTCCAGCATCTCTTTCCAGGGGCTGTCGTAATCTGTGTATTGTTCAGTCATTATATAGCCTGCCTGCTCCTCTCAGATCACGTTTATCCACGGTCTCGGACGCATCGATTTTAACATAGCGCAGGAGAGGAATTTTGTCAAATAGTTCTGCTCAAAGAGCAGCAAAATTTTCTTTTGCCTCAGGATCTCAGAGCAGAAAAAGAGCGCCGTTCACCTCTTTGCATTTTTTACAAAATCAGTGCAACACAATTTTGAAAAAGTCCAGCCAAGAGTCGCCCCAAAGCCAGGAGGTTCAAACTTACAGACCTCCTTATCCCCAACCGCACCCTTATTTAAGACAGACATTCCATCTTTAGCTACTTTATGAACTTGTTTGAATGACTTTATTCCTTGAGAAATGCCTTGTTTCCAGTTATCACCTTGCCAAATTGCAATTTGGTTATTTGCTGGGAGGATCTATTATTATCGAGCAAATTTTTCCTTTGCCCGGCATAGGCCGGCTTTTGCTTAATGCCATTGCAGGCAGGGATTTCCCTTTGCTGCAGGGCACTGTGGCTTTTCTTGCCATTATCTTTACCGGGTTGAATTGTTGTAATGATAAAATAATTCTTGCATTTTTTACAGTGTTCTGCTGAATCTGAACAGCATAATAGTATTAAATGGATAGTATCGCTTTGAGTGATGCTATCCTTAATATGTCCGTTAGAAAAAACTCAGGAGGGTTTAAATGTAACTACTAAGCCCTCGAAGCACACGAAATGCTCGAAAAAACAAATGCCTGTTAACGATTTTATAGATTGTTGTTTTTCGTGCTTTTTTGTGTGTTTTGCGGGTAAGAAAATAAGGCCGAGTCGTGTTTTTACAATATTAAAGTGAAGGCTAATGCCCCTGCCAGGGAATCTTTCAACTTAAACTTGTTAAAGTCGTCGTTGCAATAACAAAGGAGGGTTTGAATGAAATTAGAAAAAGAATTAGGGCTTCTCGATTTATTTTGCATCGCCTCTGGGGCAATGATTAGTTCCGGGTTGTTTGTATTGCCAGGTCTGGTGTATGCTGGAATCGGCCCGGCAGAGTTCGTGGCTTATTTTATTGCGGCTTTACTGGTAGTTCCGGCCATGTTTAGCAAAGCCGAACTGTCAACGGCTATGCCAAAAGCCGGAGGTACCTATTTTTTTATTGATCGCAGCATGGGCGGCGGATTTGGCACTTTGGCGGGATTGTGTGCCTGGTTTTCGTTGAGCTTTAAAAGCGCCTTCGCCTTATTAGGAATCGGAGCGTTTACCACCTTAATTTCCCCTTCCATCAGTTATTGGCATATCAAACTTATTGCTGTATCTTTTTGTCTATTCTTTGCATTGATCAATTTTGTGGGAGTCGGCCATGCCGGGAAATTACAGATTGCCCTTGTCTTAGGTCTGATTGCTATTTTAATTGTCTATATCGCAAAGGGTTTGCCTCTGGTCCAGCTTGAGCATTTTCAGCCATTTATGCGAGGTTCGGCAAGAGATCTTCTTGCTACAGCCGGCATGATTTTTATCTCATACGGTGGGCTTACCAAAATCGCCAGCGTGGCCGAAGAGGTTAAAAATCCTTCCAGAAATATTCCCCTCGGCATGCTGATATCGTTTTTTGTAGTGTCAATACTATATATCTTTACCGTATTTGTCACAGTAGGAGTGCTGGGTGACAATTTGATCAAAGCCGGTGGTCAGCCCTCATTAACCCCGATTTCTGATAGCGCCCATTTATTTATGGGGCATTGGGGGGAGCTTCTTCTGGCAGTTGGGGCAATCTTGGCTTTTATTTCCACCGGCAACGCCGGAATTATGGCGGCTTCGCGCGGTCCGATGGCAATGAGCCGCGATGGTCTGCTGCCGGATTTTTTCAAAAGTGTACATCCACGCTTTAAAACTCCCTATCATTCGATTTTTTTTACAAGCGCCTTTATGATTGTAGTAATTCTGTTTTTAGATTTAGGAATGCTTGTAAAAACAGCATCAACTCTAAAAATTCTGCTTTTTGGGGCAGTCAATATAGCCGTAATTATCATGCGTGAAAGCCGGGTGCAAAACTATCAACCGAAGTTTAAAGCGCCGCTTTACCCCTGGCTGCAAATCGCCGGTTTAATCAGCTATGGTTTCTTATTGTTCGAGATGGGGCCGCTGCCTCTGACAATTGCCGGATTTTTTATCGGCGTAAGCCTGCTATGGTATTGGTTATATGGTAAGATTCATTCGAATCGCGAATCTGCGCTTGTCCATCTTGTCAGGCGGATCTCTCCGAAAGAACTAACTTCCTGTTCCCTGAACACAGAGTTACGTGAAATTCTCCTGGAACGCGATGAAATCGTCGCCGATAGGTTTGATCTGCTAGTGCAGAATGGTTTTGCGCTGGATTTTGAGCGCTCCCTGACAATGCAGGAGGCATTTAAAATCTTTGCTGAAACACTTGCGCCGAAAGTAGATTTGACGCAGAAAGAAATCTATGAACTTCTGATGGAACGAGAAAAGGATTCTTCAACCGTGATTGCTCAGAATATGGCGATCCCTCACATCATCTTACCTGGCAGACAACGATTTGAAATTTTATTGGCACGCTGCAAGGAGGGGATTCTCTTCGGTTCTCACCCTGATCCGGTACATGCGATTTTTGTGCTGGCCGGAACCTATGATGAACGTAATTTTCATCTCAAGGCTCTGATGTCGATAGCGCAAGTTGTGCAAAAACCGGATTTTATGCACAACTGGCTCAAAGCCTCTGGTAAAGAAGGATTACGGGATATCGTATTATTAGGTAAGGTTAACTGAAATCACGAAAGGAGCTGTCATTTGATTTTTTGAAAATTCCATGCTCTGACGTTTGCCACAGAAACCCTGAATCCTCTAAAACTAAGGGCTTCTGTGGCAGAAAACGCTTTGGAAAATTTAGCTCAACCGTATTTTGCGCTGACAGCGAAGCAAGACAGAAGGTTCTCTATCATACCGGAAATGGTATATTAATGTCTAAAATGCCGTAAACCGCTGAAGATCATAGCGACTCAAAGTATGTTGCAGGCATCAATAACCATTTTATCGCGCATAGCTCCACCTGAGTGACTACGTGCTAACAAAAGCACTGAACAACGACCCAAAGCTCGCGGTGTAGTTTCAGCAAGGATGCCCGCTGGAAGGTGTTGTCTGTACGTCGGTTTTCATTTTCCCGAAAAAGGGATGACTATCTGGACATGAAAAAACCCCTCCACGAGTAAGTCGTAGAGGGGCTTTTTCATGTCCCCATCACCAAGGCGGTTTCAGTGGTTTATTTTTTGACCGCCATGAGATCATCGATTTCATCCAGTACTTCACCGGTCGTGATCCCAATGTACTTCATGGAGATTTTGTCACCATCTGTTTCGAACAGCGTATAG
>PDSJ01000025.1 GCA_002748425.1 candidate division KSB3 bacterium
GACTTCGGCGCTTCCTTCAGGCAGAGACGCCGCAAACAGTTTCCCTCCTTCAGCTTCCTGATTCCAATATTCGTTGTCAGTACCATGAATAGCCATTCCGATAGTCACTTTTTTGGGAGACGCCTGCCCTTGAGTGGACAGCCCGAAGAGGGCAATAGCCAAACTTACTATTAATGCAGTTTTTTTCATTGGACCTTCTCCTTAGTCAAATAGGGTAGTGATATGCCTCTTTTCGAAGACATTCCACTACTCAAAAAGTGTTAAAGCCATATCCCTGTTTCATGATCGCACGATAGCGATACTACGGTATGGACAGCATCATAACTATTTGTCAATAAATATTCTCTACAATAAGTTAATTTTACAGCTTCACAGCACTGTCGAACAGTTATTGGGCCTGCAGCACGACTAATCGAATAGCCAAGGATGACTGCGATGATTTTGGCGAAAACGGGAAAATCAGAAAAAATATCTTGCAATTCTCTTCCTTTGTGCCAAGCTGTGTTTCTCGAATGTACCGCATGAAATCTATCATGTGTACGACATAAAAAAACGTCGCGTTATGAACCGAGACTATGGATGCGTCATGTGCAGCCTGTAGTCACTTTTTTATGAGAGAGTACCGCTTATGAAACGCTGCGCGATCTTATCGTTCGTCATCTTCAGCTTAATCTTCGCCGGATGCCCTGCCAGCAATTATCAAAAAGGGCTGACTCTGATCGAAGAGGGGCAAATCGATCCAGCTATTCAAGAATTATTGACTGCCCTGGAAAAAGATCCCCTGAACGGTGATATTTATTATCAATTAGGTCTCCTCTATCTCCAAAAAGAAGAGTATCGCCGGGCTATGGAGTTTTTTCAGCAAGTTATCGATCGTTTTCCAGCCCATCCGCATATCGACGGAGCCTACTATCATCTGGGCTTCTGCCGTTTTCAATTTCGAGAATATGCCTCAGCGATCAAAAATTTTTCATGGCTCTTAATTTCCTTTCCCGACAGCCAATATCGTGAAGATGCGCAATTTTACCGGGCCGAAAGTGCTCGTTATGCCGAAGATTTCGGTAAAGCGACAGGTTTTTACACCGAATTGCTGCATCATTTCCCGGCCGGCAAATACAGGTTTCGCGCACTGTTTCGCCTTGCGGAAAGCTGTTTTACACTCGGAAACTATGATGAAAGCAGTAAAAACTACCGCCAGTTCCTGGATCAGACTAAGCGTATGAAGCTGGATGCGCAAGGACAACGTTTCCAGGAACAGGCACTCTTTCATCTCGCCCAAAGCCTTATTGCGCAGAACGAACCCGGCAAGGCCGTTGAATATCTTCAGGACCTGCAACGCGCTTTTCCCGTAAGCCCGAAAAAAGCTGAATACGCATACACACTGGGCAAGGTCTATGTCCAGCTGGGAAGGGACCAGGCCGCTCTCGATCAATTTCAGACGCTTGCAGCAGCGTCTGCTGAATCAGAGTTCGCCGATGATGCGCTTTTTCATCAGGCAAGCCTGCATTATAGACGTAAAGAGTTCGGACGATCGGCTCAACTCTATGCCCAGCTTATCGAGAACTTCCCGGAAAGTCCGAATCAATTCCAGGCAGCTCTTATGGGGGCTAATTGTTTATTCAGGCAGCAACAGTATGACCAGGCAGCTCACGCTTACGAACGCGTGCTGGAATACCAGGCTCCAGCCCTCGTGCTTCCCCAAGAACTCGGTCGCCCGAATGAGCAGCCGATCGCGGCGCTGAAGCGATCAGCACTCTTGTCGGCAGCAGTCGCCAATTATCATGCAGGAAACTATCAACAAGCGTGGACAATCCTCAACAGCATTCCTGAAACGGAACGCACAGAAGAAGAAGTCCTCTGGACCGCGGAACTCGCCTATCGCCTCAATCTGTTCGACAGTGCGAAAAATGCTTTCCAACAGCTTAGCCGGCACTCACATGAGAGCCGGCTTCTTCAACACGCTTTCCTGGGAATGTTAAAGGTCCTGTACGGACAGGAACAGTGGCAGGCTGCGCTGCAATATTTAGAGAATATTCCACCGGAATTACTGACCCCAGAGGCTTTTTTGATCGCCGGAGACTGTGCGCTCAATCTAAAAGATTTCGCCCGTGCCATAGAGTTCTATCAAACGATCCGCAAGCGTAATTCGAGGCATCCTATGGCGCGTGATGTACTCTATTATGTTGGAACTGCGGCCTACAAACTCGAAAAATTCGAAGAAGCCCGCCGCGCGTTTTCCGAATTATACAGGCTGTATCCGGGCCATAGATATGCAGCGAATGCGCAATATCTTCTGGCATGGACCTATTTTCGCGAAGACGACTACACACAAGCCATCCAAGAGTTCAAAGACTTGATGCAACGTTTCCCTCAAAGCCCGCTGCTTCCGCAGGCCAGACTGAAGATCGCCGACAGCTATTTCAATAAAGGCATATACGATCTGGCGCTCAAAGAATATACGCAGATCGTGCAGCAATACCAGGACCAGCCTGAGATTCTGGGAGAAGCGCAGTATGGCATGGCGCTTGTGTATAAAGTCACTCAGCGTTACGAAGAATATCTGGCGACCACCAGGGAATTTATCGAAAAAAATCCCGACAGCCCTTTGAGCATCACCGCTCAATATCAAATCGCTGAGCAGTTTTATCAACAAGAGGAGTTTGACCAGGCGATTCACGCCTATCAATGGATTCTCGATCGTTCTCCAGACAGTGAATACGCCGACAACGCCCTTTATCGCATCGCTCAGTCCTATCTCCAGCAGGAAAATCTCGTCCTGGCATTGAGCGCCTTTCGTAATGTCGTCAATCTGCACCCGAACAGCCCTTTTCGACCAGACGCCCACTATGAACTTGCCAACATCCATTTCACCCAACTCGACTTTAAGACCGCCGCCCGGGAATACCGGCAATTTGTTCAGGACTATCCAGCCGACAGCAATGTGCCCCAGGCAATGTATCGCCAAGGGCTGAGTTTATTGCGGATCGACCGTCCGGAAGAGGCAGCGAAAATTTTTGAGCAGCTTATCCAGCGTTTCCCGACAAATCCTCAGGCTGAACAAGCCGGTTTTCAGCTTGGTGACACGCTGGCCAAAGAAAAAAGCTGCCAGGATGCCGAGCAGGCTTTTTCCGCTGTATTGAACGGAAACGATGGGGCTCGTGCGGCTCAGGCCCGCTTAAAACTGGCGGAATGCTACGAACGCAGCTCCGACTTTGATACAGCCGTTTCGGAGTATCTAAAAATCATCTATCTCTATCCACGACAGACAGCGGAAGTCGATCTGGCGACGTTTGCCTCGGCAACGATCTACGAAAAACAGGGAAAATTGGATGAGGCTCGCAACCTGTATAAAAAAATTGTGGAAAGCTCAACGAATGCGGACATGATTCAGCAGGCGAAACAACAGTTACAGGCATTACCCTAACAACGGCAAAGAAATGTCAAAGCAGGACGTTGACTGCACAAGTTCTGCTTGACTTTTCTGAGAACCATCATGATGAAAAATATTTCTCAACACGTTCTTCTGATCGCAATCTCTCTATGCAGCATCTATGCGCTGAGGACGATTCCTCTCGCGGCTCAGGAGACAAGTGAATCACTCCAACTTCCGGAAGTCGTGATTACCGGCACAGATCAGTCGAAAATTCAGCGAGACATTCCTGGAATTCCCGCCTCGCAAACGACAGTGTCTTTTATCGATTCTGCAAAGCGCGATGACTCCGACAAGCTGGTCGCTGAAGGAAAATTGCTTGCCTTTGTTCATCCTGAAAAAGCGGAAAAAGCCTATATTGAGGCGCTCAAGCACGATCCAGGGAATTGCGAGGCTTATCTCCGTCTGGCCGACGTCTTGCGCACGCAAGGCAGGCAAGAAACAGCAGCCCGTGTGTATGAGCAGGCTGTGAACATCTCGACAAACACAGACGACACACTCGAAGCCCACTACCAGCTGGGGATTTTGTATGAAAGTCGTTTAAACGACGCGGCACAAGCCATCACGCATTACCGCGCGTATCTCAATGCAGGAGGCGACGATACGCGAGTGGCAGTCTGGCTGAAAACGCTGGAACGGAGGGAGCAGCAGCCCTCGGAACAGATGACTGCTCCCTGATTATATTTCATCAGGAGTCGCAATCTCTGTTGCCGCAGCTATGGTGATTTTTGATGGCTGGCGCAGTCAGGTGTGTTCAACGATTTACACGTCAGGTGACATTCAGCAGGATTTGAATCGTATTACTTGACTCCCCGTTTCCATTTTGCACCCAGACTTCTACCAACAACTCGCCAGGTTTGACCAGAGGCGATAAGTCAAAGGAGATGAGCATCGTCCCTGAGGCTGCGGCGGCATTCGAGATTGTTGAGGTATAGGTGCCTTCGGAATAGGTGATATATGCGACTCCGTCTTGCATGGTCCGCGACATATCGATATAATCAATCCTCACAACGATCGTTGTCGAGCCTGGCCTGACTTCCTGCTCATTTTCAACGAGATACCCGGTTAATTGGGGTGGATTAGAAGGCCCGGTCGGACCGCCTCCGCCGCCGCAGCTGGAAAGTACCAGTGCTGTCAGCGCCAGCAGTAATATGTATATTGTCTGAGTGTTTCTCATATATCATCCTTTTTCTCTGTCGATATATCCTTGACACAACGAAATCCGATAAAGTTGTTTCGATTTTCAGCCGGCGCATAGAATCTGGTGAAACAGGCCGCTCTCTCAGCTGAATGGATCCAGGACGCGCCGCGCAGCACGATAAAATCTCCGGCAAAGTCTGCCTGCTCATACTCGCTCCAGGGATACGCCCGATAGCGATCTGCCGTCCACTCAAGCACGTTTCCGACCATATCACAGACACCAAAAGGACTTCTCCCTTCAGGATAGCACCCCACAGGCGTCAAACGGCTGTTCCCGGATTCTGCCGTATTACATTTCGCCGGATCAAATTTCTCCCCCCAGGGAAAACGTCGACCTTCAGCTCCGCGCGCGGCTTTTTCCCATTCAGCCTCAGTCGGCAGGCGTTTCCCGATCCAGACGGCATAGGCTTTTGCCTCGTCCCAACTTACATTCACGACAGGGAAATCCGCCATATCCTGAGGGTAATCGTGTGAGGGCTGAAAGACTTTGTATTGAGCGTTTGTCACTTCATAAGTATCAATAAAATAGGCATTGAGCTGACGCCGACACGCAGGCCTTGCGTCTTCCGGGCCGTGCTCATCTCCCAGAAGACATTCCCCCGGGGCAATATAGCGCATACCAGCATACGGATCTTCCGCGCGAAATTCCGCGCGCAGTACAGAGTGTTTTTGGGCTGGGGTGACGAATTCGAGAGCGTTCAGCGCTTTAGACGAGAGCTCTCGTAGCGAGGGATGCACATCACGGCTCAGGCGCAGCAGAGCCGGAAGCATATCTGCCGTTCCGATCTTTCCCAAAGCATGCGCAGCTTTCCAGTGCACGATCCATTCCTCATCTTCCAACGCATCAAGCAAGGCCAGAATCGAGCGTTCATCCCCAATTTGCCGCAACGCGCTGATCGCCGCGCTTCTCACCTGCCAGTTGGAATCCCACAGTGCCTGAGTCAGTGCACTTACAGCTTTATCAGACTGGAGTTTTCCGAGCAGTTCAGCCGCAGCTTGTCGCACCTGCCAGACCTCATCCTGCAAGCAAGCCATGACATTATTCACACTCCGCCTGACAAGGATTTCCCCAAGCACGTGCAACGTACGTACACGAATATGCCAATTCTCGTCATTCAAGGCCGACAATAAGCTTTTAACAGCCTTGTCAGAGTGCAAGCGGCCGAGTGAGTCAACGGCTTGCAACCTCACTTGCCAGACATCATCTTCAATGCCTTTCAGCATCTCTTTCAACACGGTATTGGAGCCGATTTGCCCCAGGATATCAAGAGCGGTTCGACGCACCTGCCAGATATCATCCTTTAACAATACGATGATATGCTGAATCACTCCCTGAGACGGGGTTGCGCCCAATTCGATCAGTGCAGCCTGTCGTACAGTCCAATCCTTATCTTTCAGCGCATGAGTCAGCTCTGCTACAGATCGTTTCAACGTGAGCGCGGGAGACTTGGAGGGTTTCTGCTTCTCCCGTGTGCGAAGCAAAGGAGTCGGACCTGGAGATGATGTCTCGACATCCCTGTCTGAAGCCTTTTGCATACGGCGATGATGTTCTCGAACGGCAACATGCGCGCCAAATTGTTCGAGGAAGAGTTGCAGTTTTTGCGATGCGTTCCCGGAAATATTTGACGCGATCAGACAGGGGCAGTTCTTGAGGATCTCGGGAGGAGAAACGCAAAGCCCGCGTACTCGCTGAAGCGCTCGTTCAAGTTTTTCTTTGTGGGGCCCAATCGAAAGCAATTCTACGTTAAAACGCGGTGATTGTTGCGTATCCAAAGTTGTGCTGTACTCCTGTCTTCCGCCGGACAACAGCCTGCCGGCGCGCTCCCAAACCATTCTTTATCGCGACACGAAAACGTGTATGAGCGTATGACAGTGCCTGTCAAGAAAAAAGCGCCTCATCACCCTCTCTTGCAGAGACTTGGCGCGTTAATGTAAATGTAAGGGATTCTGATGGGAACACGTGTTCCATGACCAGGCTGACTGTCACAGCAGATCGACGCCTTGCGTTTCCGTGTGGCCAAATTTATAGATGATGTGCAAGCCCAGGCCGCTCTTCGATGTTCTCGTAACGTATGTTATTTTACGCATTCCCGGTGCTTCGTCAGGAACAATATTTCTCTCTCCAGAAAAATTATTGTTGACAGTATTCCCCATCCGGGAATAGGCTTTGTGATATATCGTAATTGTACTCTCTGTTGACGGCAAAGATGATAGAGGCTTTACGTAAAGAATACGTTAGTTGCCCGTAGCTGCTGTCATTTCTATACGTTTTTGGAACACTGTTGTTTTGCATTCCTGGCCCAGCCGTTTTGCAAAAACGCAGTGCAGGATGTTTAATTAAACATGGAAGTTCCCAGGCTTTGTCTGGGGGGCGCCACACTCTCAAACCGCTTTTCTCTGCTCTTACAGCGTGAATAAGCCTGCTGCCCCCCACATCAGACAGAAACTATTGAGATGTGTTGTGGGGGGTGCAGGTGCCTGCTTTCCCGGATTGCCGACGAGATCAGATTACGCTGCATTTCTCCCGAAGTATCACTATGGTGGAAACAGTGTTACTCTCGGATATCGTTGTACTCATCGAAGAAAAACGTTTCGATAAATTAAAAGCAACGATTGTCAAATATTTTCCTCAAGATATTGCAGAACTCATTGAAGAGCTGCATAACGGGCACAAGGGCATTGTCTTTCGCTTATTGCCCAAAAATCTTGCTATTGATGTGTTCGAACATCTCGCACATCCGGAACAGGAAAAGCTTCTTTTCTCATTTTCCGATGCACGGATCAAAGAAACGCTGGAGGAGATGTCGCCGGATGCGCGAACCGATCTGCTGGAAGAACTGCCGGCCAAAGTCGTCAAAAAATTGATCACGCTCCTCTCGCCGGAAGAGCGGAAGCTTATCAACCGCCTCCTCAATTACCCGGAAGACTCTGTCGGACGTCTGTTGACTCCGGACTTTGTTGATTTACGCATGGGAATGACAGCGAGGAAAGCCATTAAACGCATCCGACGGGTCGGTCTGGACAAAGAAACAGTCTTTTATCTGTACGTCATCGACGAAAAACGTACGTTGATGGGAGTCGTGTCTCTGAAAGCTCTGGTGCTGGCTGATCCAAGAACCTTGGTCAAAGACGTGATGTTCGAAGATTTCGTTGCTGTCTCTGCCCGCACTGATCAGGAGGAAGCCGCAAACCTGGCTCAAAGATACGATCTGCTGGCCCTGCCGGTTCTTGACGATGAACGTCGTCTGCTGGGAATTATCACTTTTGATGATTTGATGGACGTGTTTGAAGAAGAAGTGACCGAGGACTTTCACAAAATGGCTGCGATTACGCCGGCTGAAGAAGAATATTTTCACACTGGCATATTCCGCTCGATGTCGCGTCGGGTCATCTGGCTGATCCTCCTCTTGTTCACCGGAGGCATTTCCAGTAGTATTCTCAAAATGTATTCCGGCACGATCGAAATGATCGTCTCTCTGACCTTTTTTATTCCCATGCTGCTCGGAACCTGCGGAAATTCCGGAACTCAATCTGCAACATTAGTCATTCGCGGGCTTGCTACTGGAGAAATTGAATCACAGGATTTCCTCAAAGTCGTCAAGCGGGAGGTTATTGTCGGTCTTCTTTTAGGGGTCATACTCGGGGTCTTTGGATTTCTGAGAGTCTTTCTGTCGCAACGAGATTTCTGGCTCAGCGTCTCGACCGGCATGACTTTTCTCTGCGCTCTAGTCGCCGCAACCTTATCCGGATCGTCGCTGCCGCTGATTCTGAAACAGTTGAAACTCGATCCCGCCGTGCTCGCCGGGCCGTCCATCACGACGATCATGGATGTTGTCGGGCTGATCATCTATTTTGAGATGGCGCGTCATTTTATCCTGCCCCATTTATAATATCGAAGACAATGGCGTTATCGACAGGAATTTTATTGATTATATTCAGATGCCCAAGAGGCTGCGGAAACGCTGTCGCAGAACTGAAAAGTAGACAGACTCGCCCTCCTGAGCCCAGGGGCGGATTTTTACTCACAATGCAGAACAAGAAGAACAAAGGAGTGACAGACTATGCCTGTTTTACAGCTTGGAATCCCGAAAGGTAGTTTGCAAAACACTACGATCGACATGTTTAAAAAGGCCGGGTATAAAATCACTGTAAGCTCACGCTCATACTACCCGATCATCGATGACCCGGAGATCGAATGTTTGTTGATTCGCGCACAGGAAATGGCGCGCTATGTTGAAGAAAACATTCTGGATGTCGGCCTGACTGGTCACGACTGGATCGAGGAAAATGGCGCTGATGTCGTCGAAGTCGCGGAACTGGTCTACGGAAAAACCGGACGGGCTCCCTTACGCTGGGTTGTCGCCGTTCCTGAGTTTTCCGACATCAAAGACGTCAAAGATCTACAGGGCAAACGGATTGCTACTGAAGCCGTGAATATGACCAGGCGCTATCTTGCAAAACACGGCGTCGAGGCCAACGTCGAATTCAGTTGGGGCGCGACTGAAGTGAAACCGCCTCGGCTGGCTGACGCGATTGTAGAGATCACGGAAACCGGTTCGTCCCTCAGAGCCAATCACCTGACAATCATCGACACCGTCTGTAGCAGCACAACTCGCTTGATCGCCAATACGCATGCCTGGACAGATACGTTCAAACGCGCCAAAATCGACCGGATTGCCATGTTGCTCAAGTCAGTGCTGGCCGCTGAAAACCTCGTCGGCCTCATGATGAATGTCAGACGAAATGATGTCGACAAGGTCGTAACACTTCTGCCGGCCCTGCAAAATCCGACGATATCTCCGCTGTTAAACAGCGACTGGGTCGCCCTGAATACGGTCGTTGAGGAAAAAATCGTGCGGGAAATCATCCCGGAACTTCTGCAAGCCGGCGCACAAGGCATCATTGAATACGCTCTCAATAAAGTTGTACAATGAGCTGTTACAGATTCTTTGCTGAGAACCCCTCATCATGACAACGAGGATACAAAAAAACAGCTATCATGTTGTCACGATCGACAGTCTTTCGGACAAAGCGCAGGGCTGGGGCCGCATTGACGGTTTTCCCGTAGTGATTGACGGTGCGCTGGCCGGTGAAACGCTTGAGATTAAGCTGATCAAAGTGACCACGCACTTTGCGGTCGGAAAATTGCTTCAGGTCCTCAAGCCCTCAAGCGAGAGGATCCGCGCTTTTTGCCCGGTGTTCGGACGATGCGGCGGCTGCACGTTGCAGCACATGCGCTACGAATCGCAACTGGCCTTCAAAAGCGCACGTCTCGACCAACTTTTCAGGGAGACCGGTCTCATTGACACGATTGTTCATCCGATCCTGGGGATGAACGCGCCCGTTCATTATCGTAACAAGGCTCTCTATCCAGTCGGCATGAAACAGGGTGTCCCGCAACTGGGATTTTACGCGAGCTATTCCCATGAGATCATCGAACATGACGCATGTCGTATTCATCTGCCGATTGTGGATCAGATTAGGGCTTTTCTACGGGAATTCCTCCAGAAACATCGCGTCAGCATTTATGACGAACGCTGTCATCACGGTTTGTTGCGCCATGTGTTGATCAGAGTAAGCCGATACAGTGGAGACGTGATGATGGTCTTAGTCATCAACGGCAGCACATTTCCCGCCCTGACGCCGCTCGTGAAGCAAATCAGTGTCGATTTTCCTGAAATCAAAAGCCTGGTGCTGAATGAAAATACGCAACAGGGTAATGTGATTTCAGGACAAATCAACAAGGTCGTCTATGGGAGTGAGAGCATTCGGGACCGACTCGGGAACTATGACTTCGACATCTCGGCATCCAGCTTCTATCAAGTCAATTCACTTCAGACTGAAACCCTCTGCAACACGGTGCTGAGCTTTGCGGGCTTGACAGGCAGCGAACTGCTTTTCGATCTCTATTGCGGTGTCGGAAGCATTGCCATATTTCTGGCGCAGCATGCCCGGAAAGTCTATGGTGTGGAAATTCATCGAGAAGCTGTTCAACTTGCCTGCCGCAATGTCGTCCTGAACAGCTCGGACAATGTGACGATATTACAAGGTGAAGCCGGCAAGACCCTGGAGAATCTGGCAGCGCAGGGCGTACACGCGGATGTCATCGTGATCGATCCTCCGCGTAAAGGTTGCAGCGAATCGCTCCTCAAATGTATCGCGGCAATGCAGACGAAACGCATTATTTACGTCTCATGCAACCCGTCAACGCTTGTGCGGGATCTTGCATTTCTCGCTCAAAAGAATTTCCGCGTTGCTGAAGTGCAAGCAGTAGATATGTTTCCGCACACATTACACATCGAGTGCATCGCCCGTATCGAACGAATCTGACACCCCCAGTGTCGTGTCTTTTTCCTGCTCTTTCTGCGCATCTTCAGCCTTCCCCCGAGCCTGAAGAACTTCAGCGCTTCAGGCAGAAACGGCCTATCAACGCTCTTTCTGCTCCTGCCCAGCGATGAAAGCAAATTCAGGAAAAAAAGCATTGACACTCTTTCAGTCGCACGGTAAAGGCCGTCTGGAAGAAAGGGATGGGATTCACACAGAACCTGACCTTGCAAGACAAGGGAGCAGAAGCATGATGTAGTTTATGAGACTCCTGGAAGACGTTGAGCCCAATTTGGCCGTCAAATGCAGCTGCGCCGAACTAGATGTTTTTAAAAATGCCCGATACGAGTGGTCAGTGTCCAGACCTGGCAGTGACGCTCTTCTGACAAGCGGATAGTATTGTATGATCAAATAAGGGAGGACAGAACGACATGAAAAAACAAGATTTCACACGGCAGATTGAGGTCAATGGCAAGTCTTACACGATGTTTGACATTATGAAGCTTGAAGAAAAGGGCCTGGCAGACATCACACGTTTACCGTTTTCGATTAAAATTCTGGTGGAAAACCTGCTTCGCAAGATGGACGGCTACGTGGTGAAAGAAGAGGATGTTCTGAATATCGCGCGCTGGCAGAAAACATACGATACGCCGGTAGAAATTCCTTACCATCCGGCGCGGGTTTTGATGCAGGATTTTACCGGCGTGCCGGTGGTCGTAGATCTGGCTGCCATGAGGGAAGCTGTAAAGGCATTGGGCGGCGACCCCCGCAAAATCAATCCGCTGGTCCCCTCAGAGTTGGTGATCGATCACTCGGTTCAGGTCGATTATTTCGGCACGACTGATTCTTTACGCAAAAACGTTGAAAAAGAATACGAACGCAACAGTGAACGCTATAAGCTCCTGAAATGGGCACAGGCCAGTTTTGACAATTTCAAGGTTGTGCCTCCGAACTCCGGTATTTGTCACCAGATCAATCTGGAACATCTGGGCCGTGTGGTCATGACGGAAGAAATCGAGGGGCGCACATTCGCCTTTCCGGATACGGTTGTCGGGACTGACTCCCATACCACGACGATCAACGGCATCGGGGTCATGGGCTGGGGCGTCGGCGGTATCGAAGCCGAAGCCAATATGCTCGGTCAGCCGTATTACATGCCGATTCCGGAAGTCATTGGCGTGAACGTTGTTGGGAAACTGCAAGCCGGCGTTACCGCGACCGATATGGTCTTGACGGTCACTGAAATGCTCAGGAAACACGGTGTGGTAGAAAAATTCATCGAATACTTCGGCCCTGGCGTGAAAACTCTTCCGGTTCCAGAACGCTCGATTATTTCCAACATGACGCCGGAATACGGCGCAACGCTGGACTTTTTTCCGGTGGACGAAATGACGCTTGATTACCTGCGTCTGACCGGCCGCGGAGAGCGCGCTGCCGTGGTTGAAGCCTATACCAGAGCGATCGGTCTGTTCAATACCGGAGAAGTCAGGTCTGAGTATACTGAGATCCTGGAACTCGATCTGTCGCTTGTCGAGCCCTGCGTGTCCGGCCCGAAACGTCCGCACGACAAAATTGTCGTCAGTGATTTGAAATCTAAAATGCAGGAAATCGTCGGTCAGGATACTGAAGCGCTTTCGCAGAAACATAGTATCAGGCTGTATGACCATGACGTAAAAATCGGCCATGCCAGCGTAGTCATTGCGGCAATTACATCTTGCACCAACACATCGAATCCGGCTCTTTTGATTGGGAGTGGGCTGTTGGCCAAAAAGGCGGTGGAACGCGGCTTGAAAGTGCCGGCTTACGTCAAAACCTCTCTTGCGCCCGGTTCGAAAGTCGTCACCGATTATCTCGAGCAAGCCGGAGTCATCCCCTATTTACACGCCATTGGCTTCCATCTCGCGGCTTACGGCTGCACAAGCTGTATCGGGAACAGCGGGCCTTTACACCCTGCCGTCGAAAAGGCGATTACGGAATACGACCTCAATGTGGCCTCTGTCCTGTCAGGCAACCGGAACTTCGAGGCCCGTGTTCACCAGATGGTGAAATCGAATTTTCTGATGTCGCCAATGCTGGTTGTCGCGTATGCCCTGGCAGGGCGAGTGGATATCGATCTCAGTTCTGAGCCTCTGGCTCTCGACCCCAATGGCGAGCCAGTGTACTTGCAAGAGATCTGGCCGGCAAGCGACGAAATCACCGAGCTGGCGCAGAAAAGCGTTCGCTGCGAACAGTTTGAAGCCGGATATGCCAACATTTTTGACGGCGATCAGTTCTGGCATGAGCTGCAATCTACGGGAAGCACGACCTTTGACTGGGATCAGAACTCCAGCTATATTCAGAACCCGCCTTTCTTCCAGGGCTTTGAACTGAATCCTCAGAAACCGGGCGATATCAATGGAGCGCGAGTCTTGGCCGTTCTGGGAGATTCGATCACCACGGATCACATTTCTCCGGCCGGCGCAATCAAAGCCGATTATCCGGCAGGCCGCTATCTGCAGTCCAAAGGGATCGTTCCGAAGGCATTCAACTCCTACGGCTCGCGTCGCGGAAACCATGAAGTCATGATGCGCGGCACTTTTGGGAATATTCGGGTCAAGAATGCGCTGGCAGGGCTGAAAGAAGGAAGCTTTACCAGGAAATTCCCGGAAGGGCAGGACATGTATATCTACGATGCTGCAATGGCATACTTGCAGGAAAAAACAGCGTTGATCGTGCTCGGCGGCAGGGAGTATGGCTCAGGCTCGTCGCGTGACTGGGCGGCTAAGGGCACAAAGCTGCTTGGAGTGAAAGCTGTAATCGCTGAATCCTATGAACGTATCCACCGCAGCAATTTGGTGGGGATGGGCGTCTTACCGCTCGTCTATAAAAAAGGAGAAAACGCTGCGAGTCTTGGCTTAGATGGCACAGAAGTCTACTGCATTACAGGCATCAACGGCATAACGCCGCGCAAAGTGCTTCATGCAAGTGCTCAAAAAGCGGACGGCTCGAAAGTTCACTTCGACGTCATTGCCCGGCTCGACACCGATATTGATGTCGCGTACTACGAACATGGCGGTATCTTGCAGTATGTTCTTCGAAAGTTGATGGCCTAGATTGAGAGGAGAACGCCCCCTCTTTATCGTACAGGGCGTTCTCCTCCGCGCTGTCCGTCTAAAATGGAATATCGTCATCCAGCGGCTCTTCTTTGACGATCGGCGCCCCGGTATGAGTCGGACCCGCCTGAACATTTCCGGAGCTTCGGCTCGAAGCAGTGGATGTCGGTCCTTCGATCATCTCTGCCGGATGCGGCGGATAATTAGCGCCTCTGCCGGCATCACCACGGCTGCCGAGCAAAATCATATCTCGAACGATAATTTCCGTGGTATAACGTTTATTGCCATCTCGATCATCCCAGGAGCGTGTTTGCAAACGCCCCTCAATATACACTTGCCCCCCTTTGGATAAATATTCCCCGGCAATCTCCGCCAGTCTGCCCCAGGCAACGACGCGGTGCCATTCGGTATTTTCCTTCCATTCATTCGTGCTTTGATCCTGGTAGCGATGATCTGTGGCAACGTTCAGTGTTGCCACAGCCTGCCCACTGGCCGTATAGCGTAACTCAGGGTCCCTTCCCAAGCGTCCAATAATTTGTACTTTGTTTAACGATCTGCTAGCCATGCGTTGCTCCTTGTTATGCGTTTCCTGTAGTGCCTGTATGCGAATATCAATGTATATAGCCGGGAGACCCGAACGGCGTCAAGGACATTTTCAAAGAAAATGCCCAAAATATTGCGATCGGACTTGAGATCGCACTCGGCAACACATGAAACTGGTGACCCAATTGAGAGAAAGCCTGAAGAGCTAAGGATAAACTTCAATCCGCTCCCATATCAAGGCGATAGAGACCCTGACAAGAACATGGAGAAGACGCTGATCTTTATCAATGAAGAGACATTAGATGCGTCCGAAACCATATCGAGAACTACCGCCGGCCTTAAAACAGAAAAGGCGTTTCGAACTTTTCGTTCGAAACGCCTGAAAATGCCGGAGGTCGGACTCGAACCGACATGGACCAAAGCCCGCGGGATTTTGAGTCCCGTGCGTCTACCAGTTTCACCACTCCGGCCTTGATATGAAGCTAGATAACTAATAACAGAAAATATTGTCAAGAAGAAAATCAAGATTTTTTCCGCGTGAACGGGAAGCCAATAGTGCCTGTGAAAAAAAGAAAACATTTTTATTGTCTTGATTCCCCCTGCCTGCTTACAGTGACGTATATTTTCCCCTAACGACACGAAACCTTACTACTGGATGCGAATAACTTATGAGCGAATGGATACGAGTCTTTGCCCCGGCGACTGTCGCAAATGTCGGTCCGGGGTTTGATATTCTTGGGCTTGCGATCAGCCGGCCTGGAGATATTGTCGAAGTGCGTAAAAGCGAAAAGCAGGGAGTGCGGATCAGTGGAATCCATTTCACGCGCAAGCATGATATTGGAAAGCTGCCTGTCAGTGCCGACAAAAATACAGCTGGCGTGGCCGCCACGCAGGTGTTGCAGACTCTTCAGCAACGCGGGCTTGTTGATCACGATGCCGGCGTGGAATTAAAACTGCGTAAAAACATGCCTCTGGGAAGCGGACTTGGCAGTAGTGGGGCCAGCGCTGTCGCAGCGGCCTGGGCGGTAAACGTATTATTCGGGAGTGCCTTACGCCGTGACGATCCGGATCTCATTCTGGCGTGTATCAAGGCAGAAGCGACGCTGAGCGGCTTTCATGCAGATAATGTCGCCCCAGCTATGCTGGGCGGATTTGTGCTGATCCGAAGCTACGATCCCCTGGATATTGTGCCCCTGGAAGCTCCGGAGAAAGTGATTTGTGTGATTGTGAATCCACGCTACAAGCTGTCAACCCGCAGAGCCAGGGCGGCGCTGCCAAAACAGGTCGCCTTCAACAAGGTCGTGATTCCCCACTACGCCAATGTTGCAGGAGTGATCGCCGGTATTTTGAAGAAGGATCTTGAGTTATTGGGACGAGCGATCGATGATAAAATCGTCGAGCCTGCCAGAGCCCATCTTATTCCCGGTTTTTATGACGTCAAACGAACTGCGCTGGAAAGCGGGGCCTTGGGCTGCTCGATCAGTGGTGCCGGCCCCTCGATGTTTGCGATTACTGATGATATTGCCAAAGGCCATGAAATCGGTGAGGCCATGTCAAAAACATTTTCGGCACACGGGCTTACGCACAGTAACGTCTACGTCTCCCGCATCAACCGCGAGGGCGTGAAACAAATCGATTAGAGGTGAAAATATGGAAAGCACTCTTCAGTATTATTCAACCAACCTGCAGACAAGAGCTGTGAATTTCTGCGAAGCGCTCCTCACGGGGATGGCCCCGGACAGGGGTCTTTTTATGCCAGAGGACATCCCGCAGCTCTCCTCTGAGGAACTCGATGCCTTTTCTCAAATGGAATATGATGAAGTCGCCTATGCCGTGATCCGTAAATTTCTGCATAGCGACATTCCCGACCACGACTTACGAAGGATTGTCAAGGACGCCTATAACTACCCCGTTCCTCTTGAACAGGTCTACGACAAAAAATATGTGATGCGCCTCGATCGGGGACCGACAGCGTCTTTTAAAGATTTCGCGGCCCGCCTGATGGGCAGGCTGATGCAATATTTTTTGAGCCAGGACGATCGCAGTCTGCTGATTTTGACCGCAACATCAGGAGATACCGGCAGCGCTATTGCGAACGCATTTTACGGTCTCGACAAGATCAAGGTTATCATTCTTTTCCCAGAAAAAGAAGTGACCGATCGGCAGCGCAAACAGATGACCACTCTCCAGAAGAACCTGCAGACAATCGCGCTGGACGGGAAGTTCGATGATTGCCAGGCTCTGGTCAAACAGGCTTTTGCCGATGCTGATTTGGACGAGCTGCATCTGTCCTCGGCAAATTCCATCAATATCGGGCGCTTACTGCCGCAAATGATCTATTACATCTACGCCTTTGCGAAACTCAGCAGCGGCCGCACTGACGATCAGATCATTTTCTCAGTGCCTTCAGGGAATTTCGGCGATCTCATGGGGGGCTTAATGGCCAGGCGAATGGGGTTGCCGGTAAAAAAATTCGTTGTGGCGACCAATGCAAACGATGAGTTTCCAAACTTTGTCAGCACAGGCAAATATCACAGCATCTCGCCTTCCCGCAATTGCCTCTCCAGTGCGATGAATGTCGGCCACCCTAGCAATCTGGCCCGATTGATCGCTTTGTACGGAGGCCAAATGGACGAAACCGGCACGATCATAAGCTCAGCGGATTTAGACAGCATCCGTAAGGATATCTATGCTATCAGCATTAACGATGAAGAGACAAAAGCTGCAATCGAGCACGCGTACAATAAGCACAGGCTAGTCCTGGAGCCGCATGGGGCCGTAGGCTGGAGCGGCCTGATGCACTATCTGAAGGATGAGCCTGGCGACGACAGCCCGGAACAAGTGTGTGTGTGCCTTGAAACCGCGCATCCGGCAAAGTTTCCACAAGTCATTCAGGACGTACTCTCGCTCGACCCGAAACTGCCGCCGAGCCTCGAAGGTCTTGAAGATCAAGAAGAGACTTTCATCACCATGAAGCACGACTACGACGCCTTTAAACGCTTTTTACAGGAAAATTATTGACGATCTGGACTACGCACACGAAGAGACGCTCAGAATGTGGAAGAAACTGACAGCATGGATGAAGACAGCCTCAAATCAGGAGCCTGCGGAGTGCTGGAGGGACAAGAGTTCATGCAGGCCCTGCGTCACAAGCAGACAAGGGAAGAAAAGTCTATCTCATAAGCGTGAATTTTTCTTGACTATTCTCTGAGCTTCCGTTCAAGAATTTTTTGTCTCAAATATGCTGAAACTTGTACTATGACGTTTTACCCTTATCAAAAATCTTCGGAGGTTAATTATGGCTCACAACATTACTGATGAATGTATCTCCTGCGGCGCATGCGCCAGTGAATGCCCTGTCGAAGCTATCAGCGAAGGCGACGATCAATATGTCATCGATGCGGAAACCTGTACTGATTGCAGCGCGTGCGTTGATGTTTGTCCGGTAGGCGCAATAGAAGCCCCATAAATCTATTGCAGTTATGACACAGGACGGGGAACATACGAGTTAATTGTGGTCAGGCAGTATGTTCCCCTGTTTTCATTCCTCTAAGATTCGTGATACAAGCTTTCCGATCGTGTTTGCGTCATCCTGCCCGTTTTTCACACCCAATGTGGCAAAAAATTTCTTGACCTGAGTTCCTCAAGTTAAAAAATGGTTCGAATTTTTAGAAAATTCGCTTGACATCCTATGTCATCTTTCTGCTAGGATTAAGCTAACGTTCCATTGTCGGGAATGCGTTAATCACATATACTTTTCTATCTGTCTGGAAGAGAATGCAGGCTTCTGTCGTTTAGTGTTTTAAGCTCATAACAACAACCAGAGTATCCCTTGTCAGCCTGCATACAACAATGAGTCACTCCTTGCTCCGTTGGCTGAAAAATCGAAGTTTGAAGGCAAAACTCTGCTTTCTGACCGTACTTCTGCTGGTCGTGATGATGCTGTCCGTCGGCTCTATCGTCCTCGAGCAGCAACGACGTTCGCTCATGCTTCAGATGGAGGAAACTGGGCGCTTTCTGGTAAAAAATCTTGCAAAGAACGTCGTCGGCCCCTTACTTGAGGGCGACAGTCTGAATCTGAATAATTTGATCAATTCCCTTGAAGCGAGAGATTCTCTCGAAGGCAATCCTGCACGATTTTCCAGGCGTGAGTATGCTGAATTTCTGCGACAAAACCTCCTGGAAGATAAAATTTCTGCACTCAAGCCCTTTATCAAGACCCAGGGAAACATGGTCTATCTTCATGTCGACCGATTGTCGGCCGACGCTGAGCCTTTGCGGAAGATCGGTCGTGCGCTGCTTCAGGATGTGCTGAGCATCACCGCTGAGCTGGAAACACAGGAGCAATATGATGCCTTTTTCACACAATACCCCTTGACCCGGACTGTGGTCGAATCCTTGAGCACCTTAACGGAGTTGGAGCCGATCAAACGCGTTGATGCTATTCCACAGAAACAGCGGGAAGAATTGATTACACTCATTGCGGAAAAAATTTATCAGGAAATTCTTACTCATGTCAAAAACCAACTGATTGGCTATGCAATCATCGTTGATAAGGAAAACCTGGTTCAAGCCCATCCTTATATCGAACGTCTCGGAGAGCCCTTTTCCTGGCCGGAGAGAACGGAAGTCATAAAAAAAGGCGGCGAAATCAACATACATCGCGTGTTTTTCAGAGGAGAGTCCCACTTCGACTTTAGTGCTCCGATTCTTGTGCGCGATAAACATATCGGGTCTGCACATATCGGGTCCGTGCATATTGGCTTGCGGGAAGACAATGTATTAAAAGAGATCCAGTCCGCCCGACTGAAAATTTTGTCCCTGAGCCTTGTTGCCGTGCTTCTGGGATCGCTTGCCTCATATTTTCTCGCGAGTGTGTTCGTCAAACCGATCAAGGGGCTGGTAAAAGATGCCGAAATACTGGGAGCAGGTGATTTGGAGCATCAGATTCAAGCCGGCCGGTGCGATGAGGTCGGAACGCTGGCCACGACGCTGAACACGACACGTGTCAAACTCAGAGATGCTCAAAAGCGTTTAGTGGCAAGTGAGCGCCTGGCGCGGGAGCTGGAGATTGCCAGCGAGATTCAGATGACCCTGTTGCCGAAAGAAACCCCGCAGCTCGAACATGTTGAAATCGGAGCCTTGTATCGCGCCGCAGCGCAAGTAGGCGGTGATTTATACGATTTCTTCTGGGTGAGTAACGATGAGTTGGGCATTGTGGTGGCTGATGTCTCGGGCAAAGGGGTTCCGGGGTCGCTTGTCATGACCATGGCAAAAGCGGTGATTCGAGCCAAAGCCGTGAAACCGGATATGCCGAATCATACGTTGCCGGTCGATGCTAATGGAGATCCGGTTTCAGTGATTTGTAATGTCAACCAGATGATTCATCATGATATCAAGAAAGGAATGTTTATCACCGCGAATTACAGCGTGCTGAATGTCAAAAACCTGCAGTTCAAATTCGTCAGTGCTGGTCATAACGATACGCTGGTGTATAATTCGTATACCCGGGAACTGCACGAATATAACCCAAAAGGCATTGCATTAGGGCTGGACCAGGGCTCGTTATTCGATAAAATCCTGCAGTCTCATGAATTGAATCTCCAAGCCGGGGATTTCCTGATTCAATATACTGACGGAATCAGCGAGGCCATGAACGAAGAGCAGGAAGAATTTGGCAACGATCGTTTGAAAGAGATCATTCGGAAATACGCCCATCAAAACGTCAATGATTTTCTTCAGTCGCTGGATCGGGAAATTCGGTCTTTTACCAAAAGTTTTGCACAAAGTGATGATATTACAGCAGTGGTCCTTAAAGTGAAATAACAGAGACGTTCTCACGCCCGATACGGGTAGTGAACGTAACGTATTGCAGGAGCAGGATAGAGATGAGAAAAATTAATATTACGCTTGATTCGCTGACCAAATATAATATTACGAAAGTGGTGGTCGAGGGCTTTTTGGATGCCCACACGGCTCCGGATATGGAGAAAGTCGTTAAAGAGCTGCTCCAACAACAACAGTATCGGATTATTGTCGATTTTAGCGCGCTTTTGTATATCAGCAGCGCCGGACTTGGGGTGTTTATGAGTGTGATCGGCGATGTAAAAAGCAACGATGGAGATATTGTTCTCATGAAGATGCCCCCGAAAATCTATAAGGTCTTCGATCTCCTGGGCTTCACGGAAATCTTTCCAATTGTTGATGACGAAGAGGCTGCGATAAGCAGATTTAAACATATTTAGCGACAAGGCCTCTCGACACTTTCATGGACAGGGCCCCGCTGGCCCCGCCCGATATGAGTAAGAAGATGACGACCATTATACTGAAAACGCCTGGAGAAATGCATTACTTGCATAAAATTCGCAATTTTATCACTGGAGTTGCCGAAGAATCCGGCATTAGCAAGCTAGATCTTGATAAGATCGAACTCGCGGCAGACGAGGCCTGCACAAATATCATCGAGCATGGTTACAGGGCCGATGATCCGGATAAAAATTTGACCATTCGGATGGACTTTGACTCGGAAAGGATTATTCTGACGATTAGCGATCAAGGGAAATACTTCGATCCCCGCACGAAAAAGCAGATAGACCTGAAAGAGCTGATTGCCATGAAACGGGATGGCGGGCTGGGGATCAGTTTAATTCAGCAGACAATGGATGAAATTGACTACCGAGCCACGCCCGAAGGCCAAAATGAATTGATCTTGACGAAGTATCTTCGGAACTCATCACATTAGAAAAGGAAGACCTTAATTATGCATAGGAACCGCACTCTTTTGATACACGACATCGTCTTCTACAGCCTTCTTATATTGTTAAACTCTTTCTTTGCGGGCTGCTCCTTACTCCCGATCGATATTCCAACAGGCCAGCAGCCAGGCGGAGAAGAACAATCGCTCGACATGAGCACTTTGTTTCATAAGGCGGAGCTGCTCTACGAATCCAACCGTTTCGAAGAGGCTATTCGGATTTGGGAACAAATCTCCCCTGACAGCCCTCACTACCTCGACGCTCAACTTGGTATCAGGAATGCCCGCTTGCAGCTCGATAAAATCGCTCAAGAAGAAACCGACAATTCCCCTGTCTATGATGATGAACTGGACAGCTACATCGCGCGCGCTGAACGCCTTGAATATGAAGGAAATATTCGTGAGGCCCTGAAGCTCTACGAGCAAGCTCGCTTACGTGCCCCTGAAAACATCCTGCTTCATCATAAAATTGAAGAGTTGCACGAAATTCTCGACGATGCCTTTGAGCGCCACCGCGCTCTGGGGGAGTTATATATGTCCAGAGGAGAATATGCGAAAGCCCGTGCCGAATGGGAAGGCTTACTCGAACTCGATGCATCGAATGCTCTCGCCCGGCAACGCCTGGAAGACCTCAAGGTTCTGACTGCGACAAGCGATAGCATTTTTGTTCAGCGTGGGCGCTCTCTCATGCGCAAAGGTCTGCTGAACCAGGCCAGAGCCGAGTTCCAGAACGCCTTAAAAATGAACGCCGGCAATGAGAATACCCGTACTTTGCTGCGACATCTCGATTCGACCCCGTTTACCGAATATACGGTCAAATCCGGTGATACACTCTCATCCATTGCCTTCAATTATACCAGCAATGTCGCCGATTATTCCATTCTGAAGGATTTTAACCAGATCAACGATGATACGCAGCTGCAAATTGGACAAACTCTGAAGATTCCACATATTCTGGGCTTCCATCAGGCACTGGCTCCGGATGAAGCAGATGTTCTCACTGAGTTGATGGAACGCGAAGCGCAAACAAAGCCGGACGCCCGGGAGTTGACGCGTGAATTGAGGCAGGATGACGCCGATCACACAGTGCAGCAACTCTTTGAAAAAGGCATGAAAGCATATCATGACAAAAACTTTCGGGAAGCGCTTCGCTTGTTTAACCAAGTGTACTCACTTGATCAAAATAAAGTCGAAGCCTATAATTATTTTTTGCAATCGCTGATCCAGTTGCAGGGGAAAAGAGCGAACGTGGAAAAACCTGTCGTAGCGAAAAATCAGGGAAGGCAGCCGCCAGAATCTGGCAGATCCTCACTTTCAGAAGCTGAAAAACTGCGTGCTTCGGCGACAGCCCAATACAAGGCCGGGAATATCAAGGAAGCCATCCGTCTGCTCGAAAAAGCTGAACTTGCAGAGCCGAATAACCGTAAAATCGCCCAAGAACTTGAGATCGCCCGGACTGCCTTAAAAGAACTCATTACGACTCACCTCAATGAAGGCATCAAACTGTTCAACGAGGACTCGCTGGAAGAAGCAATTCAAGAGTGGGACAAAGTGCATGAACTCGATCCCGGCAACAAGCAGGCTATCAAATATCGCGAAAAAGCCGAAAAGCGTCTCAATGCCTTGAAGAACACTCAGTAAGGCTGATACACGCCAAAGCCCTGCCTGACTGAGCACACTGAGAGCTCTTATCGTTACGCGTCCTCAATATTCTTTTTGTGAACAGATGACGCTGGAGGCCTGAAAGAGCTGTTTGGGGCCGCTTCACGCTCTCTGCTCTCCTCATCAAGTGTCTGTCGAACTTCATGGGCTGTTCTTCTGAATTCGGCAAGGCCCCGCCCAAGAGTTCTCGCCAGTTCCGGCAGTTTTTCCGGCCCGACTACCAGTAAGGCGATGACAAAGATCACAAGCAGTTCCGGCATTCCAATTCCAAACATGGATTTTCACCTCACTTTTCTGCACACAATCCTCTCACAATGCTGAACGCCACCCCGTTGCACTGCGAAAATTCTCTCGAGTTTCAGAATGAGTTTCCTGCTGGCAGGCTAGGATGATTCTTTCTTTCGTGTCAATAGTTTGTTCACATTTTTTTTGGGCTTGACAGATCAAGAACTCCGGCCTACTTTTAGGAGTGGAAGTGATTTGTAGAGCCTAATAAAATCAGACTTATATCCGACTTGCCCTATTCATTAGAAGGATAGCGCTTTTCAGGATCCAGGGAGGAAGTATGCGATGATTTCAGGAAAAAGTTTTGCGTTTACAGGTGAAATGTCAACAATGTCCCGTAAACACGCTCAAGAGGAAGTCCTGAGCAAAGGCGGATCGATCCCAAGCAGTGTGACACGCGATCTGGATTATCTGGTCGTGGGAAATCTGGACTCTCCACTGATTAAGGTACATGGAAAACGAGGGAAAAAATTTCTCAAAGCTGAAGAGCTGAACGAGCGCGAACAGACCATCCAAATTATTACCGAGGGACAATTTATTGATATGCTGCAATCAGAGGTGCTGAAAAAAGTAGATGCGTGATTTTCCTGAAGAGATTCATTGATGAATACATGCCAAAAGCGTTCTTTCCAAGAGGGGGAACGCTTTTGGCCTTTGCAGACCACAGTCATCCCAGCGGATCAGAGCCGTTGCCCTCCAGAGCATTCCACAAATGCAGCGTATAAAAAAGCGGGACATGATCTTGAATTCCCCTGGGAATAAAATAAAATTCACCGGAGGACAGATTATTCAGCGTCTGCCTGATATTTCGCAATTCAGCCTGAATGCCGTTACGATACCTGTCCAGTACTTTGGGCGCATGGTGCATCTTGCCGTGACGGTCGAGAAAGTACAGTTCGCCAACATGAAAGTAGAACCCCGGCAGAGGAAGCTCAGTGACAATATCGTTATTATAGACGATCCGGTACGCCGCAATCTGAAAATGTTCCCGAAATCGTTTATCCCCAACTCGAGGTGAACCAAAAGTATACAGCCCCTGGACCTTCTTGTAACGTTCGGCCGCAAGTGTGGCTAAAGCCGCTCCCAGACTGTGACCCGTCATCCAGAGTCTTCGGGAAGGGCAGTGAACCTGCTTGAGACATTCGGAAAGTTCTGGCCAGACTTCGTCGAGCGCCCGCTGAAATCCCTGATGCACTTTCATCCCCCGACCAGTATCGACCGGCAGGACATTGAGGTCTGTTTTGACATCCATCCAGATGTTGCGGATGTCCCTTGAACCCGGACGCAGACGACTTTCAGTTCCCCGAAAGGCCAAGATCGCAAGCTGCGTATTCGCAATGAGAAAACAATCCGTACTATCTCCGCTGAAAGACCACAGCTCTGGAAAACCGGCGCGCGCGAAACGGGGACGCGCAAAGGCTTCATCAGCATACGACAAGCTTGCAATTTCTGCCAGCCACCAGGCATTCACTACATCGAAGCTTTCTGCATACGGATTGAAAGGATAGCGCTCACACTCATAAAAATAATTATAGTCGTAATAAGGCGGCGCGATATTCTGCCAAGAGATCTTGGGTAGGTCTCGTTTCATAATCTGGCATCATGAGAAATATGTCTTGTCATTCCGGCTCCGCACGTCCGCTAAGTGTGGCATCCGGATTTCCAGATTCCATCGAGCTCAGTTCGCCGATAAAACTTCCCACCAGCACTTTGCTCTTTACTTTCACGGGAATTCGTCGTTTATCGGCAGTGATCCAGACAAAGAGCTTCGCGTCATCACTTTCTTTAAAGACGCCTCCGATGCCCTGGGTGGACGGCTGCAATTTATAGGTTTCGTAGCGTGTGCCGTCAATAGTCAGTGTTTCTTTTTTCATGACCTTCACGACTCCGGTCACTGTTTTTCTGCCGTCGGTAACAGGTCGTTCTATGTTCATGCCTTCCTGGAAATCCGCAAGCCTGGTAAAATACAACGCAGACAACGGATCGAAGGTTCCAGGAGGGATGTCGATCCAGGGATATTCCCTTCCTTTATCAACTCGTGTCTGCCTCGTCTTCGCGGCATTCCAGTCAAACTCGACTAAAACATTGCGTTTGTATCGACCTTCCCGTTGTTTCTTTTTATAGCGCAGGGAACGGCTCATGTCTAAGCTTGTAAATCCCTCGATTTTATCACGCACTTTATAAAAAACATCCACAAAGGAATTTGTCCTGGCCGTCATGACAAAATGATACGCAAGTTCACCGTTCACGCGGCTGGCCGGCTTCACTTCAAGGCTTGCTTTTCCTGCAGGAATACTGCCCCATTTCAGAATAAAATTCAATTTTTCACCCGGAGAAAAGGGCAGAACCACGTCCTTATAAGAACTCTGCTCTTGAATATCTTCACGAACAACTCCGTTTAAGGCGCTCCGGCTCTCTGTGCTACACGTTACTATTCCGATCGCAACTGCTGCGAAAAACACAATCACTTTCTTCCATATCTGCTGCGTCGCTGCCATATCATATTTTACCACCATCACGAACCTTCTCTTTTCTGTACTCAGTTCTTGCCCTGTGCTGCAGGGAGTCCTCAGGAAGCGTTGTCTCCTGCAATCTCACAAAAAAATGCTTTGCTGCTCATGAAAAGTTTACAAAGAATACGAAAAAAGATCAAGTATTTTCTGGAAGGATTTCTTCTCACAGGAATTTTCTTGCAAAAGTCGAAGACCTCGGAATAATCGGTTCCAGGACAGGCTATCCTGGATCCCTGGACACTCCAGGAGGAAAAGCTCAACATCGACACACTGAATCCAGAAGGCAGATACATGTATCAACGAATCGTCATAAAATTAGGCACAAGCGTTCTCACCGGTGGGAGTCCGCATTTCGATCGTGCGCACATGGTTGAACTGGTTCGGCAGTGTGCCGCGTTACAGCGTCAGGGAAAAGATGTGATCATCTGCAGCTCCGGAGCCATGGCTGCCGGACGGGAACGTCTGAATTTTCCACAGCTTCCTAACACTATCAGTAACAGACAGATGCTGGCGGCAGTTGGACAAAGCCACCTCATGCTGCTCTGGGAGAATCTCTTTGACATTTACAATATCCATGTCGGACAACTGTTGCTGACACGAGCGGATGTGGAAGATCGCCGGCGCTATTTAAATGCCCGCGATGCCTTGCGGGCCTTGTCGGAACATCGAATCATTCCGATTATCAACGAAAACGACGCAGTCGCCACGACAGAGATTAAGGTTGGAGATAACGACAATCTCTCAGCTCTGGTCGCCTTGCTCGCCGAAGCGGATTTACTGCTCTTGCTAACGGATCAGGAGGGGTTGTTTACAGCCGACCCGCGCACAGAACCGAACGCCCGCCTGCTTTCGACGGTTGAGAGCATTGATGAAAAGCTCTATCAACTTGCCGGGAAGAGCGTGAGCGGCTTGGGAGTCGGAGGAATGATCACCAAAATCCAGGCTGCCGATACGGCCCGGAGGGGCGGTGTGGAGGTGGTGATTGCCAGGGGCTGGACACGAAACGTGATCCGCAAAGTCGTTGCGGGGGACAAAATCGGGACGCGGTTTCTTGCACAGGATACGCCGCTGGACAATCGAAAACGCTGGATTTTTGCCGGACCGAATCCGGCCGGCCGGATTCGCGTCGATGATGGAGCGTCTCACGCACTGTGCCGTAAACACAGCAGCCTGCTGCCTTCTGGGATCACAGCAATTGAAGGCCGTTTCACCCGAGGTGATACCGTATCGCTGCTCGACGCCCGCGGCAGCGAGATCGCGCGTGGCATTTCACGCTACAACAGCCAGGACCTCTACAGGATCAAAGGCTGTCAGTCAGAACAAATCGCTGAACGGCTCGGTTACATGAGCAGTGCGACGGTCGTTCACCGTAACGATTTAATTTTAGTCTAGAGAGGGAAAGATGAGAGACTTAGTACAGATGGGACAGGCGGCCAAAGCTGCCGGACGAAAATTAGCCGCTCTGACGAGCGAACGCAAGAATGCCGCCCTGCTGGCGATATCCGACGAATTAACTGCGCAGTCTGCCAGAATTTTAGAAGAAAACGCCAAAGACCTTGAGCAAGGTCGGGCCAGGGGGCTGAGCGAGGCCCTGCTCGACCGCTTGCTCTTAACAGAAGAGCGACTGGCCTCATTGGCAGCAGATATCCGAAGCGTGGCGGCGCTCCCCGATCCGGTCGGCACGGAACTTGAAAACCGAGTTCTGCCGAACGGTATTCGCCTGAGCAAACGCCGGATTCCGATTGGTGTTATCGGTGTGATTTACGAAGCCCGGCCCAATGTCACGATCGATATTGCGAGTCTGTGCGTGAAGACAGGCAACGCCATTATTTTACGGGGCGGCAGCGAAACTCTGCAGAGCAACATTGCCCTTGTAAACGTCATTCAAGCTGCCCTGGAACAGCAGAACCTCCCGAAGACAGCGGTACAATACATCGACAATCCTGACCGCGCACTGGTCACTGAACTGCTGCGGCTTGATACAGCTATCGATATGATCGTGCCGCGCGGCGGAGCCGGACTGCACGCGCTCTGCAAGAAGCAGAGCACGATTCCGGTGATTAGCGGTGGAATGGGCATTTGTCATATTTACGTCGATCAGAGCGCTGATCTCACACGAGCTGTAGACATCGTCGAGAACGCTAAAGTCCAGCGTCCCAGCGTCTGCAATGCCCTTGATACGCTGCTCGTGAATCACGCCGCAGCACAGGAATTTTTGCCGAAAGTGGCTGAGCGTCTGGCCCGCAGCAAGGTCGAGCTGCGAGCCGACCAGCGAGCCTTTGAAATCCTTCAGCAAAGCGGCTATGGAACTATGACGGTGCATGCCGGACCAAAAGATTTCGAGCAGGAATGGTTGTCACTCATCCTGGGGATTAAGATCGTCGATTCCCTGGAAGAAGCCATCGATCACATCCAGGACCACAGCATGGAGCACAGCGACTGTATTCTGACAAATGACATCGCCCATGCCACTCGATTTGTCAATGAAGTCACGTCCTCTGCAGTCTTTGTAAACGCCAGCACCCGTTTTAACGACGGCGGTCAGTTCGGTCTTGGGGCCGAAGTCGCTATCAGTACACAAAAACTCCATGCCCGAGGGCCGATGGGACTAGAGGCACTGACGACGTATAAATGGATCGGCATTGGTCATGGTCATATTCGCCTGTGAACGTCCTTGTCATTGAAGACCTGCTTGAAGAGCGGCAGCTTCAGAGTGTTCCGTAACAGACAACATGAAACAATCAATGAGTTTCCACGGAAATGCTCTCAGGGCTTGAGGCATGCTGCTTATCGTATCATCGTCACGAACAAGGGCATCGGAAGACCGTGTGCGGGGGAACGCATGAGAACAATCCCTTTACTAATTATCGCCGGACCGACGGCTATCGGAAAGACGCGTGTGGCGATTGAAGTCGCAGAATCGCTGAACGGAGAAATTGTTGGGGCCGATTCGATGCAGATTTACCGGTATATGGACATCGGAACAGCCAAGCCAAGTCCTGCCGAACGCAGCCGTATTCCCCATCATCTGCTGGATGTTCGCGATCCTGATCAGGAATTTTCCGTAGCGGAGTATGTTACTGAAGCAACAGCCGCGATCCGATCTATCTACGCACGAGGAAGATTACCTGTCCTGGTCGGAGGAAGCGGTCTGTATATTGAAAAATTGCTGTACGGAATTTTCAAAGGACCGGGCCGGGATGAAAATTTCCGGCAGGAAATGCAGGCCCTGGCCGCACGATCCGGACCGCAGGCAATTTATGAAAGGCTTCAGCACTGTGATCCTGATACGGCAAAACGTGTGCATCCGAACGATTTAGTCAGAACGATCAGAGCGTTGGAAGTCTTTCAGCTCAGCGGTCTGCCGATCTCAGTTCATCAGAGAGAAGCCACCACGCCGATTTCCAGGTATGAGGCAATGTTTTGTGTTCTATACGCTGAACGTGAAGCCGTATATCACCGCATCAATACCCGCGTCGAGCTGATGGCTGCAGGAGGTCTTGTGGACGAGGTCCGCAGTTTATACGCACGAGGCTACGATCGCAAATTACGTTCGATGCAATCGCTGGGTTACAAGGAAATCGGGAATTTCCTGGCCGGAGAATGCGATCTGCCGTCTGCGCTTGAGCTGATGAAGCGCAACACCAGACGTTATGCCAAACGTCAATTGCTGTGGTTTCGTAAGTATGAGCATGCGCGATGGATTGAACGAAGACCAATGGAAGATGTGGAAAAGGACCGTTCTTCTCCCTCACGATCAATTCTCACGGCATGGGCATCCTATAAAAGCGGATCGTCAGCATGCGTTGACTCGGAGTCCTCTGGGCGCTCTTCCTGATCCTCGTCTTCCGACGGGACCTGTACGCCGATCGATCGCAAAAATTTTTTGTCCGTTTCGCTGAATCTGAAGCCGGTCATCAAGGGCGACGGAGTCTCAGCGCGTTCGTTGCGGCGTTGAATCATGATCCCCGAGAACACAGTCAGAAGGATATCGTAGCCTTTCTCCCTCGCAGTCTCAAAAATTTCATTCAACTTCTCAGAACCCTGCAATAACTCCTGGAGAATGCCAGCGATCGCCATCGCAAATTGTTGCTTCTGTTCCTCATCTCTCATACGTGTGTTTCCTTCTTTTCAAACAGCCCCCTGATGGGCTGCAACATGCTTTTCTCAAGCTGTCTTTTGTTATTCATCCTGATACAGACGGATTTTTTTATGCAGATAGGTGCGTTCGATACCGAGCGTCTGCGCTGTTTTGGTGATATTCCCCTGATGCGCCTTCAGGCAGGCCAGGATATAGCGCTTTTCAAAAGCGCTTCTGGCTTCCTTCAGAGGACTCCAGGGGGGAGCGAAGGATAGGCCCTGAGGCTGAGGCCGCCGACGTCCTCCATCGAGAATACTCCCAGGGATATGCTCGGGCCGAATAGTACTTCCAGCGACCATGATCACTAAGCGCTCGATCACATTTTTCAATTCCCGAATATTGCCGGGCCAGACATAATTCATCAATATCTCGACAGCGTCAGGTGTAATACTTTTGAGTCGTCGTCCATTTTCCAAAGAAAAATCTTCGAGGAAATGTGCGATCAGCAGTGGAATATCCTCACGGCGTTCGCGCAGAGGTGGGACGTAAAAAGGGATCACATTTAAACGGTAATAGAGGTCTTCCCGAAAATTGCCCTTATCAATCTCCTCGTCCAGATTTTTATTCGAGGCCGCAAAGACACGAAAATCCGCTTCCAGGACTTCAGAACTGCCGACCCGCTCGAATTGCTGCTCCTGGAGCACCCGCAGGACTTTGGCCTGAGTTGTCAGACTCATATCCCCGATTTCATCAAGAAATAATGTGCCTTCATGCGCCAGCTCGAATTTTCCCACTTTTTTTGCCGTTGCCCCAGTAAACGCGCCTTTTTCATGGCCGAAGAGCTCACTTTCAATCAATTCCTGAGGAATCGCCGCACAATTGATCTCGACAAAAGGATTTTTGGCCCGCAGGCTTTGACGATGCAATGCGCGCGCAATGAGTTCTTTGCCGGTCCCATTTTCGCCGTAAATCAGTACGCGGCCGTTTGTTGGAGCCGCAGTGTCGATCCGCTCGCGGATTTTCTGCATCGCCCGGCTTTGACCAATCATCTCATACTTGCGCTCAAAACGTTGACGCAGAACCAGATTTTCCTGGAGCAGACGCCGTTGATCTAAGGCCCGCTCGACCATGATAAGGGTTTTTTCGAGCGACAAGGGTTTCTCTAAAAAATCATAGGCACCGAGCTTTGCAGCTTTGACAGCACTTTCAATATTCCCGTGCCCTGAGATGACGATTACTGGCATGTCAGGATGGGTGTTTTTGACCTTTTCCAGGACCTGAAGCCCGTCCATGCCTGGCATCCACAGGTCCAGCAGCATCAAATCCGGAAGCTGTCGCTCGATCTCCTGTAAAGCGCTTTGTCCGTCCTGTGCGGCTCTGACTTTATACCCCTCGTCTTCAAAAATCCCGGTCAGCGACGAGCAGATACGTTTCTCGTTGTCAACAATAAGCAATTCTGCTGTTTTCATGATACGTTTGTTGTCTTTCGAAAAGGCAGAGTCGGGAGTTCGATACGAAAAACCGTCCCGTGAGGATGCCTGTCTTCCAGGCGAATCCGACCATCATGCTCACCGATGATTTTATGGACAATCGCCAGGCCCAAACCGCGGCCGCTGCCTTTTGTCGAAAAATACGGAATAAATAAACGTTCTTTAAGCGCTTCGGGAATGCCGGGGCCGGAATCAGCAATTGTAATGATCACGACTTTCCGACGGGCATCATAACAAGTCTGGAAGATGATTTCACCGTGCTCCCCCATCGCTTGAATCGCATTATCGATCACATTCACAAAGACCTGCTTCAACTGACGCGGGTCGGCCGGGATACGAGAGATGTCCTGTGACAACCGGGTGCGGAATACGATATGTGTATAATACACTGCGTACGAAGACACGGTTTTTTTCAGCAGCTTGTGCAGATCGACCAGTGTTTTGTTCACTGCTGGCATTCTTGCAAAGCGAGAGAATTCATCAACAAGGTGTCGCAAGCCGTCAACTTCGTCAATAATCGTTTTCGTACATTCTTCAAAAATTTCGTCATATCTGGGAGATTTTTTCTCAGCTTGCCGTCGCAGGCGTTGGGCTGAAAGCTGTAAGGGCGTCAGCGGATTCTTGATTTCATGAGCCAGGCGGCGGGCCACTTCCCGCCAGGCAGCTATACGTTGAGCATTCAGTAATTGTGTCAGATCGTCAAATACGATTAACGTCCCGATCCGTCTGTCCTGCTCGTCAGACATTGTCGTCACGCTCACCAGCAGCGACAGAGTCTTGCCGTCGATGTCCACTTCTATCTGCTCCTCATAATTTTCCCCCTGCCGCTCGTTCGTTGAACGCAGTATCGAGATGACGCGCTTCATGCCGGGCTTCTCAAAAAACACACGGTAATGCTCATGCAGGACAGTCTCTTGCGGGATATGCAGAATGCGCGAAGCAGCCCGGTTAAAGGTCGTAATTTCTCCGTCAGGGCTTAAGGACACGACACCGGTGATGATATTTTCCAAGACCATTTCGATATAGCGTCTGCGCTCTGTCAGGGTCTCGGTCATTGTTTTCAAGGTGCTGGTCATCTGGTTAAACGAGTCAACCAGAATACCGACTTCATCATTCGCTTCGACTTCAACCTTGTATTCAAGGTCGCCTTTTGCGATCGACTCTGTGCCAAGCGCGAGCTGTTGGATCGGAATCGTCATCCCTTTTGCCAGATGCATACCAAACCAGATCGCCGAAAAAAAGACGAGGAGCGTAATCAGAAGAAAGGTCAGGAGATATGTTCCCAGAATCGGCATCTTATGGATTTTAATCTGTTTATACTGTTCGAAGCTTCTGCGAATGCTTTTCATCTTCGATGCCAGATTTCCATCGACAAAATAATCGACCAGCAACACGCCGATGGTCCGCTCGGAATCTGGATTCGAATGAATCGGAACGATTGATTTGATTAAATCTCCTTCGGCAAGAGAATCCTGAAGAGAGCGTGCTTTTCCAGTTTGGCCGACGTCAAGAATCCCACTGAGCGCAATATGAAAATCCCCGATCGGGACATTCGGATTGATGGCGTAGGCCAGACGATCGCCACCGAGCGTATAGATCTCGATCGCTCCCAAATTAAACTCCTGCTGCTTTTCGCTGAGAAAATGCTGCAAACTGTCCTCTTCCTGTAACAAGCGCCTGTCAGTCAGTACTTCGCTGATCTGCTCGGCAAAGTACAGGGAGTTGTTGATTGAGTTGCGGTAAAACGTCTGAGCGACTTCCAAAGCTTCGCGCAGAGAATGCTCGATCTGTTCATTAAACCATCCCTCAATGCTTTGGGTCAGGAGATTGCCGGCAATGACGAAAAGCAGGACAGAAGGGATCAGGGTCAAGACAATGAACGATGCGATCAATTTTGTCTGGAATTTCGATCCGAGGATGTTATTTTTCCGTTCGAGATACAGCTTCGCCAGATTCCTCACGACCACCACGATCAGGACGATAAGCAGAATGATATTGAGGTTGGCCAGACTGAATACCAGAAGATTGTTGATCACCGGCACCGGTTTGTTCAACTGTTGGATCAGCAGCTCGATCGCGGTCAAAGACGCGAGGAACACCAGAATAAGTCCGCCGATTCGGCGTGTGCGGCGTATTTTATATTCAGAGCTGTGGATCGTCATGCAATGTACTCACAAATTTCAGGGACGCTCTCCGCAGAAAAATTCAAAATTTGTCCTGCGCAGAGGACTGTCAAGAAATAAGTCTTCAACGAAAAGACGCTCCTGTTCACAGAGAGCAGAATCTGTGACAACGAGGGACAGGAAAAGGAATTCTTCAGGCAATGTGTAAAATTATATTGACAGCAATGCAGTGATTTGCGATCCTACATAAGGTGAAATGTACACATTGCCCTATTCAGCAGCTTTTCTCTCATGCATGGATGAGAAGCCTCGCTGAGCTGGGCGAGAAGACGCTCGTGTGTGTACTATGGAACTTTTAAGAGAGAGTTGTTGTCTAATGACTCGATAAGCGCGAAAAAGAAGACGATTCGACAAAAAAAAACGCAGAGCCGACACTCAGATGAAGATCTTGTTGCAGCCTCCCAACGAGGTGAGACACAAGCGTTTGAGTTACTGATACTTCGGTATCAACGTCAGATTTTTAACCTGATCTATCAAATGACTCATAATGCTGAAGTTGTCGAGGATCTGGGACAAGATATTTTTCTTGCAGCGTTTAAAGCGATCAAAGGGTTCCAGTCAAAATCTTCATTTTTTACCTGGCTCTATCGGATCGCGATCAATCATTGTAAAAATTATCTTGTGTCCTCGAACAGAGCGCAAGATTTTGAGCTGCGCTATCAGGCAGAGCAAGACAAAAACTCAGCAACGGATGATTACGAGAGGGACCCGGCAAACCGCTTATTAGCGAAAGAGTTTGCTGAGGAGATGGAAAAGGCTTTTGCACAACTTCCGCCGGAGCAGAGAATTGTCTTAACGCTCTGTGAATTTCAAGGGCTTTCTTATCAGGAAATCTCTGAGATAGTGGATTGTCCGATTGGGACGGTCCGCTCTCGTCTTTCACGAGCGAGAGCGGCGTTAGAAAAGGCTCTTGGTACTTATCTGTGAGCCCCGGGTAAATACTTTATTTGGCTGGGAACTCGACAGAATTATAATCGATTATGAACTGTGACGCCTATCGCATTCTCATTAGTGCTTATATCGATGGAGAGTTATCAGACAGTGACGCGCAGTGTTTAAAAGCACACCTTACAAGCTGCACACCCTGTTTCCTTTGCTTACAGGAGCAGGAGAAGATGCAGGCCGCCATAAAACGTTATACTTTTATGCAGGAAGTCCCGGGCGTTCCAGAGACGTTTTCTGCAAAAATCATAGCACAGCTCGAAAACGAGCTTCAACAACTTCCGTCCCTCTCTTATACTGAACGCCTTGCCGCTCGATGTCGCGCTGATGTACGTAAGTTTGTCGATGCCTGGATCGGCAGTCTGAAGCTCCGCCCTTTTACATGGACCGTATCAGCAGGTTTCTTTTTTCTTTCTTTTTCTGCGTTGCTGATGAATGAGTTCTATCTGCAGCCATCAGGATCCTATCTTGCAGAGCCGCAAACGCCCGATTTCGAGATGGCTTCACGTGAAGAAAGCTTTAGCAAAACAGTCAAGCAGTTTGAAGAGACGGCATTGGCCGGAGCAGACCGTGAGTTCGACGGCTCCGACTTCATCGTTATTGCAGAATTGGATAACGAATCCGCCCCTCTCCCAACTCTCCAAAATTGCGATCCAATGCAAGATTACGTCTATTCACACGTAGTTGAGGCTTATCAAGATCGTTTGAGTGAGGATGCAATGCTGATCGGTTATGTTCAGAAGGCGCACTTTCTTCAGTAGCCTCGATCTCTTCCCGACTGCACTCAGCATGAAGCTGCAGTACACAAACTCAATGAAATATCGTGTATCACACAATACTCTCCGTTATCTCCCCATCAGAAGACGCCAGTTCGTATTTCTTTTTGCTCTCACAGGCTTTTGGGTGGGAACGGCAGGTGCTGAAAAACATCTGGTCTTTGACGACATTATCCGCATCTTGGATTACTCGGAGAAACAATTCAGCTATTTAGGCGCGAAGTTCGTCATTGATTACAGTCCGAGTCGACGCTCAACCACTTTTGTGAAAGTCACGCACAGTTCAGGATTGCGCAAAAAAGAGGTCGCCTCCTTAACACCTGGGGAATCATCGCAAGTGATTCTTGATGATGGAAAATTTCTCTGGCACTACATTCCTTCCCAAGGTTCTGTGGTAAAAAAGAAGCATCGGATGACCCTGGGCAGGATTTCGAAACGTATCGCCAGCCAGGGCGAGTTGATTCAACACAATTATAATATCCACATTAAACAGATTCCTCACAAGTCCAGCGGACTCAGCGACACACAAATTCCATCGGTCAGCGGCGATGTGATGGTTGCCTTTGAGCCCAAAGCACATGACCGCCCTTCATGGAAAATTTGGCTTGAACGTGAGCATGGGCTGATCGTCAGAACTGAGGTCTACGATACCAAAGGGAACCTGGCGCTTTTATCGGCATTCTCTGAACTTACATTTCAACCGAAACTCTCGAAAAAATCGTTTATTATGAAAGTGCCCAAGGGAACAACCGTCCGGAAGTCAGTGGAAAAATACTTTCATACAGTTGAAGAAGCCCAGGAAGAAACCGGGTTTCCAATCGTGGAACCGGAATATATTTCTCAGGGCTTTAAACTGGCTTCAGTGATCCAGTCACCTTCGAAACGCGGTGAAAAAGTACAGTTGTCATACCTTGACGGCATTAGCTCGATCTCGATTTTTGAAGAGAAACATGCAGACGCGAGGAATGAGAACGCTTCTGACGACAGCAAAGAAGTCAGCATCAACCAAAGCATAAAAGGCACGTTTCACGATCACGGCCTGCTCAAAATTCTGCGTTGGAGACTTGGACAAGATTTCTCTATCACTCTCGTCGGAGAGGTCGCAGACAGCGAATTGCTGAAAATCGCTGCGTCGCTTAGTGTGAGTAGCTCCCCATGAAACCTAGCCTTTATGACCACTTCACTCAATGCACATCACGATCTATTCTCTTCATAGCCGGATGTCTTTTTGCCCTCAGCGCTAGCGATTCCTGTCTGGCACAATGCGTCCAGGGCATCCCTCTCTCCTTTGCTGATATTGCCGAATCGATTCAACCTTCGGTCGTCAACATCAGCAGTTCGAAGACTGTCAGCACCGTCATCACAAGAGCTGAAGACGAACAGACAGAAAGCCCATTCTACGAAAAAAATTCTGCGAACTGTTTTCAATACCGCCACCTCGGGTCGGGCCTGCTTATTGATGCGGAAGGCTATATCATCACGAACCACCATGTTATCGAAAGCGCTGACGAAATTCGCGTCAAGCTGACGGACAGCCGGACATTTCAAGCCGACATCATCGGTCACGATATCAAAACAGATATTGCCCTGATTAAAATTCACAGCGATCAACGAGACTTTCCGCTTGCTGTATTAGGAGATTCCGATGCAATACGCGTTGGGGAATGGGTGATTGCTGTGGGAAATCCTTACGGCTTATCCCACACCGTGACAGCCGGTATTATCAGTGCTAAGAGCCGTGTCATCGACGGACCGTATGACGATTTCATCCAGACCGATGCCTCGATCAACCCTGGCAACAGTGGAGGCCCTTTGATCAACATTCAGGGTCAGGTGATTGGCATTAATACCGCGGTTTTCAGCAATGCCCCGGGAAACGGTTTTGCACAGGGCATCGGTTTTGCCATTCCGATCAATCTTGTGCGCCGGGTCATCAGCGATTTACGGCATTACGGTAAAGTCAAACGAGGCTGGATCGGGGTTGTCATTCAAGAGGTCACAGAGGAACTGGCAGCATCTTTCAATCTCCCGGACACAAGAGGCGCAATGGTCACTGACATCATTCCGGACGGGCCAGCCGATATCGCCGGACTCTTTCATGGAGACGTTATCCTGCAATTCAACGAAAGCGGCATCCAGCATTCAATCGATCTTCCGCGTATTGCGGCCGACAACCCTCCAGGTACGGAATGCGTCTTACGTGTGAATCGAGATGGCGAAGAGCTCGCCGTCACGATCGTGCTCGGCGAATTCCCTGACAGCCGGGAAGCTCTCACTCCTTCTGAAGAAAATTAATGCAATCGCGTGAGAATCCTCTTGTTACATGGTGGGCGTCCGCAGCGGAAGCATGATTCTCATCTGCCGATTGTCGTCATACGACCGATCTCCCAATTCGAGAACGCAACGCAAGTATTCTTGTCAACATCAGTTGCGACCACTCTGCATCGTTTACACAGCGCGAAGAACGTGCTTTGCGATCTCTTCGAGCGGCAAAACCTTGTCGATCCCTCCGCGCTTAATCGCCTCATTCGGCATACCAAACACGACGGATGTGGCTTCATCTTGTGCGATATTCAGCATCGCGCCGGCCTCTTTCATCTCCAACATGCCGCGGGAGCCGTCATCACCCATCCCGGTCATGATCACGCCCACAGCATTTCGCCCGGCGTAACGGGCAGCGGAGCGGAAGAGCACATCCACCGAGGGACGATGGCGGCAAACCAGGGGACCATCGGTCACATTAACATAATAGTGGATACCGTTGCGGCGAATCAGGGTATGCCGGTTGCCTGGAGCGATCAATGCTCTGCCCGGAATCACAGCATCAGTATCTTCCGCTTCTTTCACCGTCATTGTACATAAATCGTCTAAACGTTTCGCAAAGGCTCTGGTAAAGTTCTCCGGCATGTGCTGTACGATGACAATACCCGGCGCATTCCTGGGCATCGCTTCCAAAAAGACACGCAGGGCTTCCGTTCCCCCGGTTGATGCCCCCACGACAACGACTTTTTCAGCAGTCTGAAGTACCCTATGCAGCTTCGAGGGCCTTGCCAGGACAGCATCAGCAGTCAGCTTTGGCTCAACATTACGGGACGTTATAATTTTTTTGGGACGGGCGACTGCCGCAGCCTTCACAATATCGCAGATTCGAACACTGTACTCCTTCAGGAATTCCGGGGTAGCTTTTTTCGGTTTCTGGATCACCTCGACAGCTCCATATTCTATGGCTGTCAATGTGCTTTCAGAAGCTTTTTTGCTCAACGCAGAGCAGATGACTACCGGAATCGGCTGCCGAATCATCATTTTCCGCAGAAATGTCAGTCCGTCCATACCGGGCATTTCGATGTCCAGAGTCATGACATCAGGCATCTCCTTTTCGATCTTCCTTTCTGCAAGAAAAGGGTCCGGAGCCGTCGCCACGACCTTGATATCGGGATCAGCTGATAGAATTTTTTTGAGCATCTGGCGCATTAATGCGGAATCATCAACGATAAGTACTTTAACAGGTTTTTTCTGCATACGTCCACTAAATTAGTGCTACACCCACGTCCCATCCATCCAGCACCGACGTGACAGATTCTTTCGTATTCAGTTGCATCATCTGAATGTTCACCGCCGTCCGAAAACAGCTGAACGAAGTCATCCGGTCGTTTTCCACCAACGCCAGATTCCGAGCACCAGCAGGAAAAGCGAGACTGTCTGACTCCAAAACAACATCAAACCCGGCCGGGCAACAATCCATTCTAAAAAATTCGGCATCAGGTTTTGACTATTTCCTTCCCAGCCGCTTCTCAACGTCCCGACATCGCCGTGATATAACATGGCGATTGTGCCATTTCCAAGTGTCAGATGTATCAGCGATCCCCATACCTTGTCGAGCAGCAAGCCTTCTCCGTTACGAAGCGCATGCTCCTGGCCGCCCAAGTCCGTGAGAAACAGCTGTCCGTCCAAAATTGTGGATATCTGGCGGACGAAGGTATCCGCAATTCCAATAAACTCGTCAACACGTGTCAATATCAGATCCTGTATCGGGAGAAGAAGAGCCAGTCGCACCTGTCCCTCCTTCGCTAATGTGACATCAAAGGTGAACTGCCTGCTCGCTGGTTTTAACACAATCAAGCTGGGAATCGAAAAATCGTACTGAACGGCAGGTCCGTCGGATGGCGCAATCAAGATCGTTCCTCTGGCATTTACCTGGACTGTAAGCTCGGAATTCTGCGCAAGCTCCAGGCAGATACGATACTGATCCGGGCGTCCGGCATTACTGATTTTGACGACAGTGTCTGCCGGCAGAACAAGAGTGGTCAGCGTCAACGTACTCTGAGCAGGATCAATCGTCGAAAGCCGCACGGCCAGGCCTCCACCTTGAGACTTCGGATTGGCTATTGTCTGAGCTGCCCGGCCGGGAGAACGAGGAATATAAATTTCCTCTAATTCAGAAATACCCAATGCACTCAGAACCAACGCGTCAGCCAGAATCGCCTGCTTTGACAGGGTAAATTCTAATTCACTGGCGTTCAGGTTCAGCTCGATCTCCGTCGAAGGAATCCTCAGCACAAGTAAGAGGCTAATGCACAGCGAGACCGCCGCGAGAACGGCAATTGTCGGCCAACGCTTCGGCTTCATTTTCGGAACAGTGGACTCCTGAATCTCTACAACGCGTTCCAGGCGTTCCAGGCGTTCCAGGCGTTCCAACCCCTCTTCAGTGAACACATCCGGGTTCTGATACGCTTCATGCCCTAATTTTTGTGCTTCACTATGCAAATATTTACGTAATTTTTGAGCGCTCATAAGACTTCTGGGGAGCGAAAATCATGCCATGATGGTGTGCTCTCTTCCAGACTCCAAGCTTCACCCTTTATGATAGAACCAGTATTCAACATTTACCACTCCACCTTTGACAAATACCGCCCCAATCTGTAAATAATAGATCCCCGGAACTGACGGCTTGGGAATCTCAAAATGGATGCCCCGGTTTTCAGGATAATACCCGTATCCGAGCGCCTTACCGTCCAGAATAAAGGCTTTTGGAGAACCGTCGGCATCAAGCGTGGCGACACTGACATAGACTTCACTCAGCTCCTGTGTCGGCCAAATCACAAGTTGGTAGGCTGGCGACGAAGTCTCAGTCGACGGATTTTGGCTGATTCGCAAGGGGAGATAAACATCCTTCACCATACCGTTGCTGAGCTTATAGGATGCCCAGCCCAAGACTCCAAGATTATTCCGTGAGATCGAAAGCTGCCGAAGAATAGTGAGCGGCCACACATAGCGCGATTCGTCCGCCTGACGTTTCGTATCCATACGATAATAGAGTCCGGCCTGCAGCGACTGAGCCTGCAAAAAGACGTCTCTCGGCTGCGGAACACTCCAATCCACCATAAGCTTCTGCCCGGAATCAAGATCGAAGTCGTCAAAGCGTTCCACAAACGACACCACTCGCAGAGTGCCGGTAAGCATCCGAAACCGGGAATTAGAGGCATACAGCCCTTCACAGGAATCACCTCTGAACTGATAGCTTAACGCATTCGGCGAACTGCCTGTCAACCGTGGATCGCAGGGACTACTTTCCCCCGCTGTGACTGATAAAGCTGTCATTTCGAAAAGAAGGTAAAGAAGAAACATCACAGTCCGGAGAACGCGAAAAATCGATTGATGATCATACATAATCTGTTACCTCATCAGCAAAAAGACGTATTTAAAGAAACTTTCTTTTTGTCGTAATTATATCCACTATACAATAAATATATCTTACAGATAAGCGCAAGGAAAAAAACAAGATCGGCGTTCAGAGAGCTTTCGATCATTCAGCAAAGCCTGTAAGATACGTTTTCATTTTTGTCAACTTTTGTCAACTTTTGCCAACAGGAGATATGACCTCGCAACGCGGAAAATTTCTGGAAAGAAAAATGGTGGATGTTATTATGTTGACAAATTTGTCCCGGTATGTAAACTTTTGAATTGTTTTCCTTAGGTTCATTAACGGCACAGCGAATCATCCAGCTCAGTGAGGAGAGCTTATGCCAAAATCGATCTTAATCGTCGACGATTCTGCGATCATTCGAAATTCATTAGGCTTTCTACTTGAGACGGAAGGCTTCGAGGTACAGACAGCCGCCAACGGAGTCGAAGCTCTTGAGAAAGTGCAAAGCGAACAATTTGACACGATTATTGCGGATATCAACATGCCGAAAATGCATGGCTATGATTTGATTAAAGAAATCCGAAAACGCAGCAATTATCAAGATGTGCCGATTATCATCCTCACGACAGAAGAGGAAGCGGCCAACAAGAAAAAAGGCTTTGAAGCAGGGGCTAATCTCTTTCTGATCAAACCAACTGAGCCGAAAAAAATGGTAAAGTACGTAAAAATGTTCCTCAATTAATACTGGCATGGACAAGCACATTCATACACTCATACAGCAGTCTCAATCTCCTGACCCGGATATCCGCAGGCAGAGTCTTATCACCCTCGGAAAAAGCCGACCGTGCAGAGCGCGTCAAGAGGTCATCGAGACCTTAATCGCTTCGTTGGATGACAAACATCTGTCGGTCAGGGAAGCCGCTGAACAAGGTCTGCTTGCGTTGAAAGATCGCGATGTTGCGGAGGCACTCATCCAATGTCTATCGACGGACTCGCCGACCGCAACGCTCAACTATGCCGTCGAAATTCTGGGTCAAATCGGTAATGCTGCCATCGATCAAATCCTGCAGCTTCTGGAAAGCAGAAATCATAACATTCGGAAGTTCGGCTGCGACATTTTGGGACAATTGAAATATCGTGAGAGCGTCTACAAGTTGATCGAGCACTTGAACGATCCCCATGTCAACGTTGCGATCGCGGCCGGTGAAGCGTTGGGAAACATCCGGCATCCTGAAGCGGTTCCCTATTTGATCCATGCGCTGCATCATCAGGATACCTGGATGCGCTGCATTGCCGCCGAAGCCCTTGGCAAGATCGGCGATCCACGCGCTGTCGATCCTTTTATTTCCATGCCTGCCGACGAAGATCCAATCGTCCTCTATACGGTCATCAAGGCGATGGGAAATTTTCGTGAACAACACGTGCTTCCCTATATTCTCTCTGCGTTGCAGAGTAGCCCGATGTTTGCGCCTTCTGCCGTCCAGGCGATCGAACATCTTGCGCGGCATCTCGGGGAGAATGTCTACAAAGAGGTTCGCCATACAGGCCTCGGCGAGCATTTTCTGCGTCTTCTCTCAAGCGACAATCACGATGTTCTGCAAAGCGCCGTTATTCTTGCAGGGCAAACCCAGCTTCAAGATGCTGTTCATCCATTGGGACAACTTCTCAATCACAAGAGTGAAGACATCGTCAATGACGCAATCAATGCGCTTGCACATATCGGTGAAGCAGCACTTGAAGAAATCCACAGTCTTTTCGAACAAAACTTCGGGCAATGCAGTTCAGGGACGCTGGAACAAGAACCTGGAGAAACGCTTTTCCCTTCTGCAAACATCCCGATTATCCGAGTTCTCGGCCGGATCGCATCACCACAATCCATCGTGTTCCTGATTCGCGCGTTGGATGAAGGCTTTGCCGACGACATTCGGGTCGAAGCCGTTGCAGCTCTGGCGCAGACGTTAAGCCGCATCCCGGATTTAGCATGCCGTCTGGAGGAACGCGACGGCCTGTTCGGATCTGCGCTGAATACGCTCATCGCGGGACTGTCCGATTCAAGCGTTGCTCTCAGAATATGTACTGTAAACGCGCTGGGAGACATCGGCCTGCCTCAGGCGTATGCCCCACTGCTGGAGCTGCTGAAAGATCCTTCACTGACCATTTCCGATGCCGCATCACAGGCGCTGACCAAAATTCGCGGCATCGACATTGAGGACAAAATCGAATCGGTCCGCTTTCTCATTAAAGGTGCTGACCACCACACATTGCCCGATACCGTGACAGCGTCAATCCTGCGCACAATATATCGCATGGCAGGAGAAACTGAAGCCGATTTTCTGCTCTCGTACCTTGATCACCCATCAGACCTTGTTACCGTTGCCGTACTCGAAGCCTGTCTGAATTTTTCCTGCTCACTTCCAGCGTTCACCCGGCTTGTCGAGAACATTCGTCCGTTTCTGTCTGCCGACGATGTCCAGGTGAGAATCGCTGCCCTGCATGCTTTGCGACATTGGGGAATAGAAGAGCTGAACTGCGGGCGATCTGCCGAAGATATTACCGCACAGATTTTCGACGATATCATGGCGCGACTTCACGATCCCCATCCCAGGGTGCAAGGTGAAGCGTGTCGGCAGATTTCTCTCCTGTGCCCTCATCTGCCCCTTGAACAGCCTCTTCGCAAGACACTGCTTACGGTCTTACTCTCGCTGATCCAGACTGAGGAAATCATGGTACAAATCGCTGCAGCCGAGGCTGTCGCCGTACTGCAACCGTATATCCCGGACACACACCATGCTGTTCCAGTGCTGCAAAGGCTTTTGACACAGGCCGATGATATGCAACTGCGAAACGCTTTGCAAAAAACACTGGCTGTGTTATAATACATTATGACGCTGCAACAACAACAGGATTTTGAAATCATCCGCGATCTCATCTGGGAGAAAAGCGGCATCTATTTCGAAAACACGAAACGCCAGTATTGTTTACGGCGCCTGCAAAACCGCATGATCCTGCGTGGTTGTCGGGGCTTGAAAGAGTATTATCATATTTTACAATATGAATCGTCCGGCGCTGAACTCTCAGAACTCCTTAACCTGCTGACAACGACTGAAACCTACTTTTTTCGTAATACTCCGCAGCTGCGTTCTTTTCAGGAAGAAATTCTCCCCGACATTCTCCGGCGAAAGCAGCAGAACGGCGAAACTCACCTGCATTTTTGGAGCGCCGGATGCTCTTCGGGCGAAGAAGCATATACGATTGCGATGCTTCTGCTGGAAACGCTTCCGGAAAATCATGCGTGGAAGATCAGTATTGCTGGAACCGATATTAACACAGACGTCTTGATAAAAGCGAGGGAAGCAGTATATTCCGAACGCGCTCTGCGTGATACGCCGGAGACCTATATCCACAAATACTTTCAGAAGGAAGGGGACCTCTACCGTCTCAGCGACCGTGTAAAAAATATGGTACGATTTCGCAAAGGCAATCTGATCCAATCGGACGATGCCTCATTATTACAAAGCCTTGACTGTATTTTTTGTCGAAATGTGCTGATTTATTTCAATCTTGAATCATGCCGCCAAGTGATAGAAATTTTCTACAACAACCTGGCGCGTCACGGATATTTGCTCTTAGGCCACTCTGAATCGCTGTATCGGATCACAGCGATTTTTGCACTTAAAAAGTTACAGCATTCTTTGGTGTACTACAAAGAATAACGGCGTAAACGCTGTAGATGAACCGTCGGGAGAAGACCGTCTTGTACCAACGTTCACGACCGTCAGGTTTTTGGCTATGCACACACATAATGATTATTTTTCGATGCATACGACAGAGACAAGCCACGATGCTTCTGAAGAAATCCAATTAGTGAGCTTTTTCCTTGGAGGAGATGAGTTTGGGGCGGATATCCTCATGGTCCAGGAAATCATCAGAATACAGCCAATCACGCGCGTCCCCAATGCACCTCATTTTGTCGAAGGCGTCATTAATCTTCGTGGGAAGGTTATCCCAATCGTTGACTTGCGAAAGCGCTTAAACGTCAGCGGGACGGCAGAGGATCCACGTAAAGTTCGCGTCATCGTTGTCGATGTCGAGGGCAAAATTACCGGTTTTATTGTCGACTCAGTCTCTCAGGTCCTTCGCATCCCCCAGAGCACTATCGACCCCGCTCCTTCCATCGTCAGCGTAGATATCGATTCAGAATATATTGTCGGGGTCAGCAAGTTGACTGATAGACTCTTAATACTGCTTAATTTTAACAAAATCTTATCAAAAAAGGAAACACGGGAACTACAGGAGGTTCAGCTCTAACATTCCGGGCCGAACGTACATGGTGCAGCCTCAGAATTAAAAAACTGAACAATTTCCCATAATTATGACATATTGGTTGAACATAAAAAATTTTACAGTGCGCAGCTTGCTTGTAGTCGGCAGTATTATTCTTCTGGTAAGCGGCCTCCAGCTGTTCTACGTCCAACATGTCTTGCGCGAAACGGAATTCCTGTTCAGCTCCCTCCCGATGAAGCTTTATATCGGGCTGTGCCTGATCGACACGCTTTTACTGCTCGGCTTGTGGGTCGGTATCCTGAAATTGTATCATGTTTCAATCACCCGCCCATCCAAAGAGCTTGCCCCTGTTATCCGTGACATGCAGACAGATCATCTTGACCTGGTATCATATCTCAAGGACACCGGCTGTTCTGACATTCATCTCCTGGCACAGGCCTCCGAGCACATGCTGCAACGGGTCAAGAGTCTCATTTCCCAAGTTCATGAAATCGGACAGCATATCCTCAAGACCTCGAGAAGTATCTTCGCCACATCCAAGAAACAGTCACAGCACTTTACATATCAAGCCGGGTCTTCCGGCGACTTAACTTCAGCCATACAAGAATTGATCCTCACGACAGAGCTTATCAGTGATGGAGTGAGCGCTGTGGTCAAACTTGCCGGGCAGACTCTGCAATTTACAGAGCAAGGACAGCAGTCGGTCCAGGCCGTTGTCAAAAGCATGGAAGATATCCATCATTCATCGCAAGTCAGCTCGAATAAAATCATGGCGCTGAGTAAGCAATCCGGTCACATCAACGAAGTGGTCAAAACTATCGATCGTATGATCGAAGATACAAAGTTGATCGCCTTTAATGCGACCATAGAAGCTGCGCGAGCAAAGGACCAGGGCAGAGGATTCAGCGTGGTATCGCTTGAAATCAAACGTCTGGCCGAAGGCGTCTTTGAATCCACTGAAGCGATAAAGGAGCTGATTCAGGACATTCTGGAAACGTCACATGCCCTTGTGATGGCGCATGAGGAGGAGATGAAAACCGTCCATCGCGGCACCTTGCTTGTCGAAAAGGCCGGAACGTCTTTAGAACACATTTTTGAGATGCTTCGCTCCACAACTGATTCCGCTCAACACATTGTCACGGCCGCTCAACAGCAGCAAAGCGCAAATACGATGGTGTTGCAATCTGTCGAACAGGCCAGACAATCAATGAACCGCTTTTCCCTGGAATCACAGCAGCTCGCTCGCGCAAGTGCGGAACTGAATATTCTGGCTGAGGGACTGGGGCAAATCCTCTCAGGATATACTCCTCAGAACAGCCCGGGAGAATGAAAGGAGCATGTCGGAAGAAGAGCTTATTCGTGAATTTATCGCTGAAGCCGAGGAACATTTATCCACCCTGGAACCAAATCTTCTCCGTCTGGAACGCGCCCCGAACAATCAAGAAATCATCAATGACATCTTTGTCGCTGCCCACAGCATTAAGGGCACGGCTTCCTATGTCGGTTTAACCCATATCAGCAATTTTACACACAGCCTGGAACACCTGCTGGATCGCCTTCGTAAAGGCAGTCTCAGCAGCTCACCAGCCCTGATCGACAACCTGCTGCAAGGGGTCGATATGTTGAAAGAATTCGTACGCTGCGCCGCACTCGGGCAGCCGGCTCCCGATTCCCAGGAAATAACTCAGCGTCTTTTGCAGTGGGGAGCTGAGAGCTCTGTCGTTTACGAATATGAGCAGTCTGAAACGCCTGAACCTGACGCTCAGGATGATGATTTCGCAGCGCAGCTTGAACACCTGGAGTCTGAAGATGCAGAAATTTTTGTAGACATCGCCGGACAACAATTCGAGATTATTCGACAGGCTCTGGAAAAAATTCGATATGAGCTGCTCTCAGCACCATCTGAAAGTCCTCCCACTGCACTTACAAGGCTTATCAAAGCTTTTCGAACGATGAAATCATCAGCGCCGCTCCTCAATATCGACGACATACAGCAGCTGTTCGAACGGCACGATCATCGCTTCAGCAAGCTGGAAGCTCCATCTCACATCCTTACGGAAGAAGACCTGCACGACATCACTGGCATGATTCAGGAGCAGGAAGCGACTGTTCGGCGTATTTCACACCACAGCTCCGGGACAGCGTCAACTTTCCCTCAGTCATCGACAAGGACGTCGCAAAACTTCATGCCAAGTCTTGAGAGCAGACAGCGCCAGACTCTCCGGGTAGACGCCAGACGGGTCGACCAGCTTCTTAATCTGGCTGGTGAACTCACGATCAATCGCGCTCGTCTCGAACAGCTCAGTACACAGATCAAAGACCTGTATGAGGCCCTGCGATCAGGCAAGTCGTCACTCGGTCCGACGTCCGCGTTTGATCCCAGGCTGACACTCCGCACGGTCAAAAAATTGAAAGAGTTCTCCAGCGAAATCACGCAGGATATCGGACGAATCAGCAATCAAATGCAAGAAAGCACGATGCGTATCCGCATGGTGCCGATCGGCCAGGTACTGAATCGCTTTCCAAGAATGGTACGCGATCTTTCCAGACAGGCCCAAAAAGAGATTGCTGTCAGGATTCATGGCGCTGAGACAGAGCTGGACAAAAGTGTGATCGAACTGATTGGCGAGCCATTGATTCACGTGATCCGCAACGCGATCGATCATGGCATCGAAAGGCCTGAAGAGCGTGAGCGTCAGGGAAAAACGCGACAAGGTCTCATCGAGATCTCTGCATATTATGAGGGAAATCAGGTACTCGTCGAAATTGTAGATGACGGTCGAGGGCTTGACAAAAAACTCATTACGGAAAAAGCCGTCGAGCAGCAGCTCATCAGCCAGCAGGAGGCCAACAGCTTGCATGACAAAGAGCTCAGCTCTCTGATTTTTCACAGCGGTTTCAGCACGGTTGAGACGGTCAGTAGTCTTTCCGGCCGGGGTGTCGGCCTCCACGTTGTCAAACGCTATCTGGAAAAAATCAACGGGACCGTCGAAGTGGAGTCTTTCTGGGCCAAAGGCTGCCGCTTTATACTTCGACTTCCTCTGACTCTGGCAATTATTCCGGCTTTAATGGTTCAAGTAAGCACAGAAATTTTTGCCGTTCCTCTTATTTCAGTTGAAGAGGCGCTCCGCATCCTTCCGAGTGAAATTCACACGGTTGAGTCTCACAGAGTCATTGATCTGCGGGGGAAAATGCTGCCTGTTTTCGATCTGGCCGAATTCTTTGGAGCAACACTGTTTGAGGATTATGAACGCCTGTATGCGACACACGCTGAATGTGACCTGCTAGAGTACGAGGAAGAAAAAACGCTCTACGCGCTTATTCTCAATGACGGATTCTGTACGATTGCTGTGCTCGTTGATCGCTTTCTGGGCGAGAACAATATTGTCGTTAAACCCTTGAATGACAGCCTGCTGAATGTTAAAGGGATCTCCGGAGCATCAATCAGAGGCGACGGCCGGATTTCACTGGTCATCGATCCCGTATCGCTCTGCAGCCTGGCCACCAGAGATCTGCAACACCGTCATCGTGCCCGTCCTAAGACCGACCAATGAGATCAAAACGGACACGTCGATACCGGCACGGAACGCGTTCCTATTTGATATTCCCCCAGATTCGCACCTGAATCAGAGGAAGAGACTCCAGTGTTGTCTTAATATTCAACCAGCCCGACAGTAATCCTTTGGGCGTATCTGGCAGCAGTTCGGCCTGCAACAGCACTTCACCATCCGGAGGAATCGTCATTGAGGAGAGTGACACATTGATAGATGGCAGCGAAGAATCGATTCCGAGCAGCTCCACCGAATTTCCCGAATAATTCTTCAGTATGACGGAAGCATATTTCGCGTTTTCTCCACGAAAGCGGAGGACCCTGTTTGGCACAACATCGACATCCACCAGCACATTCGTATGAACCGTCAATGAAAACGCAGCATGTTGCGGATCGTTGCTTTCTACCTTTATGACCTGTCGGGTACTGCGCCTCCGGGCTCTGGTTCGGATGGTGACAGCGACTCTGATTTCACCACCAGGAGGGATTTCGTTGCCGTCCGGCAACTTCACGTTACAACCTCAGCCGCCTTTAGCCTTGAGGATACTCAACATGCTGTCACCGTGATTTTTAAAGACAAAATAGTGCGTCAGGGTCTGATTTGGCTCTACATCGCCAAAATCAAAATGAAGACCATCGACGACTTCGAGCCGGGGACTCGCCTCCACGATCTCTAAACTCCCAAGAAGGAGAAAGAGGGCAACGAAAATACTTGATCTTTTCATAGAATTATAGTACCTCTGGACTATGCACGGCGTCTCCCGGGCGCGAACACAAATTCAGGAAACGAAATTTCAGAACATTCACGAAGAGTGAACAATGGGCGCATCATCAGCCCTACTAATATTTGGCATGGTCAGAAAAAGTCAATAAATTGTCGAAAAAAACCCTGGGACGGATAAAAAAGTCGCTATAGAATCCTTAGGAACCAGCCTACGAGCAGTTATTACGATCAACAGCGACATGCAAAATCACAAGATCGTGACAGCCAGCCCAACAGGAGCTTTCAGTGAACATGGTCACTCGAAAAACTATCGAATATTTGAGTCTTTGTTGTCTTCTCATCATACTCGGCCTCATTCTTGTCAACGCGTTCAGGAAGGGTGAATACATTCCTCTTTCCGTCACACGCTCCACAGCGCCATTTCCAGACAAGACATCAGAACGTCTCAGTCACAGCCTCCAGAAAATCTTCGAGCAGTCCGCTCTGATACACGCTTATCGCAAAACGTCTGCAACGCCTCCTGACAACGGAGAAGAGCATCCCGGCAAGCGGCAGCGGCAGGAATACCACGCTCGTTTAGAGCGAAAAGCAGAGCTTCCACGTGTTATCGAGCGTATTTCAACGGAAATCGAATCACATGGCGGTAAGATCTTTCAAACCTACGTCGATTCCCACAAACAGCAGGCTGTGATCGTCATCGGTGTGGAGTCTGCCATTACCCACCAACTTGTCTTGACCTGGAAGCCACCTGTTACAACGCCGACACCCCCAACGACCCCATCTGAGCCTCCAGCGAGATTTCGGGCTGCGATCATCATCGATGATTTGGGAAGTAATCTCTCCTTTATCAACAGTCTGCTGGACTTAAACGCAGATTTGACCTACTCCATTCTCCCCCATCTTCAGAAGTCAACGGAAATTGCCACCATGCTCCATGAGCGTCAAAAGGAAATTTTGCTGCATCTCCCGATGGAGCCCCAGGACTATCCAGCCATCTCACCTGGAAAAGGGGCGCTGTTCAGCCGGATGACCCGCGATCAAATTCAACGCACAATTGAATGGGATTTGCAAAGCGTGCCGTTTGCTTCAGGTGTCAATAATCATATGGGGTCGAAGCTCACATCAAACTGGGGCGCAATGAAAGCCGTATTAGAGTATCTCCACGCGCACAAGCTTTTTTTTGTGGACAGCCGGACTTCCGGATCGACTATCGCCTACACACTTGCACAGCAGATCGGTTTGCAAAGTGCGCAACGCCAGGTGTTTCTCGACGTTGTTCCTGAAACGCAGGCCGTGAAAGCACAGCTGCAAAAACTTGCTTTACTCGCAGAACAAGGTAAGCCTGCTATTGCCATCGGTCATCCGAAATCCGCAACCCTGAAGGCCTTGCAAAACATGCTACCGGAATTTAGAGCTCGTAATATCCAGATCGTAAGAATCTCAGAGTTTACTCATTAAGCTGCATGCAATAATGGAATCATACTGCACATAACGCCTGCCGAGACTCCACTTAGCAGAACGCATTCTGGATATGGTCGAGCGTGTGAGTCCCATTTGACAGGTTGAGCGTAATGCCGATGACATCGAATCGGAATTGCGTATTCACCAGATTACGCTGGGCAATGTAAAACAGTGCTGTACGTTTCACGTGCTGCTGTTTACGGGGCGTGACTGAGTTATAGGCCGGCCCATAGGCCGCGGAGCTTTTCGTCCTCACTTCCAGAAATACAACCATATTCCGATCTCCGGCGATCAAATCAATCTCCCCCAGCTTACAACGAAAATTCCGTTCAAGCACAGTATAGCCCTGCCGCAGAATATACTCATAGGCCAACTGTTCCCCTTTTTTGCCGATCTTCACGCGTTCTTGCGACATATACACCTCTCTCCATTCAGAAATTCTGAACACCCTTATTCCGCTGTTCCCTCATGAAAACTGCTAAGTTCCCAAAACGTCAAGAATTCTTCAGATCCATGACATCGTGAATGAAATACCCGTATAAGAAAATCTCTTACAACCGATTTTTGCTCTTTGCGTCTGAATACTCATAGCATTTCCTCCAGTTGCCATCAGCAGCTGATCCAAAAAAAATCGCTGATTGTTCGCTGCCAAAGAGGTGATAAGAATTTTCACTTGACTTCTTCGGCGGCTATTATGATGGTATATAAACCTTTGTTAATTTATGCTGTCATAGCGTGTAACAGACACCATTTTCGGAACGTCCGAAAGAGCCTGTCTCCAGGGAGGTACCATGATGACTGTAGGAAAAATGCTTGAGGAATCGGCCCAACGCTTTCCCCGTAAATGCGCCATTAAATTTCAAAAGCGCAAGATTTCATATCGCGAGCTCCATGAATTAAGCCACAGGGCTGCTCACGGCCTTCTGGCCCTGGGACTCTCGAAAGGCGATCGGGTCGGGATTTTCAGCGATAATTGCCCGGAGTACATTATCAGCTATTTTGCCGCCTTAGCGTTCGGCGGCGTTGCTGTCCCCATCAACAGCTTCCTGACTGGGAATGAAGTCAAATACATTGTTGATAACTGCGGCATTAAAGTGCTCGTCACCTCAAAAAGATTTCTCCGCACGCTCCAGCCTGTTCTGCAACAGATGGAGTCACTCAAACGTGTCATTGTGATCGACGGCCCGGACCAGAGCGAACACATGGCCTTTGCAACATTACTGCAATCCAGCAGAACAGAGCCTCCTTGCCACGACCTTTCCTCCGACGATCTGGCGGTCTTTATCTACACATCCGGTACGACCGGCCATCCCAAAGGCGCAATGCTTTCGCACGGCAACTTAGTGAGCAATACCGAAGACTCACTTGAGGTCTTTAATGTGGTTCCAAAAGATAAATTCCTCTTATTCTTACCGATGTTTCACTCGTTCACCTTTACGACCTGCGTTTTGCTGCCGATTTTGTCAGGATCAACAATTGTCCTGATCGGTTCGGTGAAATCGATGGATGCGATCAGGAAAGCAATTATTTTCGATCGCGTAACAGTTTTTGTTGGCGTGCCTGCCGTATACAATGTATTGGCGAACAAGGACTTACCCAAAATCCTACGTTACATCAATGCGATTCGGGCGTTCGTGTCCGGATCGGCACCTCTGCCGGGTCCGGTGATCGGCAAAATCGAAAAAAAATTCAGAAGCGCCTTGTGCGAGGGATACGGCCTGTCAGAAGCCTCTCCGGTCGTGGCCGTCAATCCCTTATTCGGCACTCGGAAGCCAGGTACTGTCGGTTTGCCTTTGCGACGCGTTCAGGTGAAAATCGTCGATGCCAACCACAACGAACTACCAGTCGGAGAAGTCGGTGAACTGGCTGTAAAAGGGCCAAACGTCATGCAAGGCTATTATAATATGCCTGAAGAAACTGCAAAGACCATTGTCGATGGCTGGCTGCTGACCGGGGATGTTGCAAAGCTGGATGAAGAGGGCTATATTTCCATTGTAGACCGCAAAAAAGAAATGCTGCTGGTACGCGGAGTCAACGTCTATCCCCGCGAGATCGAAGCTGTACTGTATCAGCATCCGAACATCGTCGAATGTGCTGTCATTGGGGTGCCTGACGAGACAAAAGGTGAGGTCCCGAAAGCGTTTATCGTTGTTCGTGACGGAGAAGCGCTTTCAGAAAAAGATGTACGTGCCCACTGCAAGAAACATCTGGCAGGATACAAACTCCCCAGGTTTATTGAATTTAGACCGTCGCTTCCGAAGAACGCCACTCAGAAAATTATGAAGCGTAATCTTCGCTGAACAGACGGGTGGAATGATGGATCTTAGAAATCCCAAGATGACTGTTGCAACACTGATCGAGCAGGCAGTGGCGGAACATGGACGTCGAAAATGTCTGACCTACGAGAAAACCACATACAGCTACAGACAGCTCGGTTGGAAAATTGAGCAGACGGCAAAGGGTCTTCATCAACTCGGTGTTGAAAAAGGTCATCGCATCGGCTTATTTCTTGCGAACTGTCCAGAGTATATTTTTGCGTATTTCGGGAATCTCAAACTCGGAGGGGTGAATGTTCCGATCAATACCTTTCTTTCGAGCAGTGAAGTGCAATTTATTCTGGACGACTGTGAAATCTCGGTCGTCATTACCGATAATACTCTGTATAAAGTTCTTGAGCCGATCCTTCCAGAGCTGCGCCATCTGCAACATGTGATCATTGTCGGCGATGACGTTCCGGGAACAATCGCATTCAACAGCTTCGAACAATCCTCGTTTGAGCCTGCCGACTGGATTCCGCCATCCCATGAAGATGTGGCGGTTATTCACTATACCTCTGGCACGACAGGCAGACCCAAAGGGGCGATGTTAAGCCATAAAAACTTGCTGGCAGCCATCGATTCGAATACCGACATCATTAAAATTTCTCACCGCGACAAAATTATCGTCTTTCTCCCGATGTTCCACGTATTTACCTTTGTCGTCTGCATTCTTGCAACATTCAGCCGGGGAACACAGATCATCCTCCTTGGCTCAATTCGTCCGTTTAAACGAATCGGCAAGGCGATCATGCGCTATCGCATCAGCGTCCTTGTTGGGGTTCCCCAGGTCTTTAACGCATTGGCCAACCTCGATGTGCCTTGGTTTTTCCGCTTTATCAACCCCATACGAGTCTGCGTATCCGGCGGAGCACCATTATCGGTCGAGGTACTTGAAAAATTCAAACAAAAATTTGGTATTCCTCTCCTGGAAGGTTATGGCTTGTCCGAAACCACTGGAGGGATTTGCGTCAATCCGCTGAAAGGGCCACAGAAACCTCTCTCCATTGGCCCCCCAATCAAAGGCGTCGAAGTCAAAATCCTCGACGAAGACGATATCGAACTCGGAGTCGATAATGTTGGTGAACTGCTGGTCAAGGCCGACAACGTCATGCTCGGTTATTATAATCAGCCCGAAGAAACCGCACAGGCCTTGCAGGATGGCTGGTTACGCACTGGAGACATGGCAAAACGCGACAAGGATGGCTATCTGTACATTGTTGATCGCAAAAAGGATATGCTGATTGTGCGCGGGATGAATGTTTACCCGAGAGAAGTCGAAGAAATTCTCAATACCCATCCGAAAGTCGAGGAATGCGTTGTGATCGGCGTACCGGACAAGCAACGCGGCGAAGTACCGAAAGCGATCATCACCCTGAAAGAAAACACCCCGGCCACGGAAAAAGAGTTCCGAAAATTCTGCCACGAAAAAATCGCAATGTATAAAAACCCCAAATATTTTGAATTTCGGAAGACACTCCCCAAAACAGCTACGGGAAAAGTTCGCAAAGACATTCTCAAGCGGGAAGAATTCGAAAAACAGCAGCAGGCGACAGAAGAAAAAATTTTTATCTAGCTGGCAAAAGCCGGCGATAGGACTTGAACCTACGACCTGCTGATTACGAATCAGCTGCTCTACCACTGAGCTACGCCGGCACGTGCAGCCGTTTCACGCTCGTCAGTGATACGACTGTGAGGAATGCGGAAGATGAGAAATGCCGAGGCGCAGAATTGAACTGCGGACACGAGGATTTTCAGTCCTCTGCTCTACCGACTGAGCTACCTCGGCATATCTGTTGTGTTCTGATGGTCGTTATCATATTACGCAGCGCATTTTTGTCAAGAGTTTTTTACGTTTCCCGAAAATTTCCATCAGATCGACTGGCTCTCAAAGATCAAGATTCCCCGTAACACGTCAACTCCTCGCTGCAACTGTACATCTTTTTGGAGAAGCATCTCAACTTCTTTAGCAACAACGCTTTCTTCAGATTCTGGTTCTTCGCTCTCTTCATTGACAGTCTCCTCCTCCTCGTCCAGCACGCTTTCCGTCTGCTCTTCATTCTCAGCAGAGACACTCTGATCCCCAGCCTCTTCTGCTGCTGCCTCCTCTTCCGGATTTGGAGCGCCTGCGACCTGGTCGGCAGGCACGATAATATCAGGAGTAATTCCTTTCTCATGGATTGTACGCCCACTTGGAGTATAGTATCTCGCTGTTGTTAAACGCAAGCCAGAATTATCACTCAGCGGAATCACACTCTGCACCGAACCTTTTCCATAGGTTTGTGTTCCGACGATGATCGCTCGTGAATGATCCTGCAACGCGCCGGACACAATTTCAGACGCACTTGCACTTCCGTGATTCACCAGCACGACCATCGGATAATTCGGATGTGTAAATTCCTGGTGCGCCACAAAACGCATGTCCTGATTCTTCTTGCGGCCTTCGGTATACACGATCAACTTTCCTTTTTCAAGGAATTTATCAGACACTTCCACTGCAGCATTCAACAAGCCCCCCGGATTACTTCGCAAATCCAAAATCAGCGCTTCAACATGTTGCTCTTCCAAGTCCCGTAATGCCTCCTCAATCTCATCTGCGCTGTCATCCTGAAACTGACGTAAACGAATATAGCCGATATGATCGCTTAACATCCGGTGGCTGGAGCTGTCCAACTCGATAATACCCCGCGTGATCGTAAATTCTTTTGGCTTTTCAAAGCCTTCGCGCAGAATCGAAATGGTGATCTGGGTTCCTTTTGGCCCCCGTAACAACTTAACTGCTTCAATGAGTGTCATATCCCTGGTGGGAAGCTCTTCAATCTTGACGATCCGATCGCCGGCCAGGACCCCGGCACGAAACGCAGGAGTATCATCGATCGGAGCAATCACTGTCAACTGCTCGTCTTTAATCCCAATCTGAATTCCCAACCCCCCGAAATTGCCGCGAGTTTCCACCTGCATTTCCTGATATACATCAGGCGGCATGAAAGAGCTGTGGGGATCGAGCGTTTTCAGCATACCGTTAATGCCGCCGTAAATAACATCCTGAATATCGGCATCTTCGACATAATTGGTCTGAATCAGATAGAGGACTTCGCTGAAAATTTTCAGTTTTTCATAGGTCTCAGTCTGTGTGGCAAGGACTTTATCGGCAATGCCGGCCCCCATGACGAGCGCCGCAAACAGTGCAAGAATAAGAAAAATAATGTGCTGACTTCGTAAGTGTTTCTGCATCTCGGTTCCTCCAGTTCAATCCTCACGACAAGGTCAGACTGACTGATTACTTGTAAAGATTGGCAATAATTAATTTCCTGTTCAAAGGATCTATAAGAGCGTGTACATTTTTGTCAAGAGATCCCCCCCCCTGCTTTTCCAGAAGAATCGCGCCCCTAGCGATGAGGGCTTATCAGGAGAAGCACAAACAAAAAAATTCCCAGGGCATCATGCTGCCAGGTCTGCCTGGAGTGGGTCCAAAAAAACACAGAGCGCAGCGCCCGAAGGTGGCGTGGGGCCTTGATTGAACCATAGCCCTGTCTGGCATGTTCCGGATCTTCAAGATTTCGATTCATGCACCACACATCCCATCCACGGTGAAATGTCGCCAGGTTGGCAAAGACTGCAATACAGAGCATCCCAAAATACAGGCGATCGAAAAGACAGGCGATCGCAAAAACAATGATTCGCTCAGGACGTTCCATATAGCCTGCATTGAATTTTCCAGGCAGCAGTGATTCGGCGCGGGCACGGACATAACTTGTCATAATTCCCCCCATTGCAGCCAGGGACGACACGATGACAAAAAGTACATCGCCTTTCACGGCAAAGTAAACGAGTGCGCCGCTAAACAGACACATATCTGAATAACGATCAGTGACGGAATCCAGAAACGCTCCAAAGCGAGTCTCCTGTCCTGACATTCTGGCAACTGCGCCATCAAGGGTGTCGAAAATATTGGCCAGAAGGATCACCGCTCCTGCAGTGATATGCATCCAATTGATTCCCGTGACGTCACGCACGCCCAAAGCTAGCAGCACGGCCCCCAGAACGTTGATGACCACCCCGGCGAGCGTCAAGATATTCGGCGAGAAACCTTTTTCAATCAGAAAACGCGCACACGCATCACGTCCCCGGCTCCCCAGCTTTCCGAGAGTCTTACCAATGATATCTTTGTTCATGATTTTCCTTCAGTCAAGAGGAGGATAAACACTGCTGCAGTTATGTGTGAAATCCATCGCATGCACACAGCCCACATAAGCCAGAAAAACGCAAAACCGCGACTTGTCAAGTTTTTTTACTTTCCTGAAAAGCAAAGTCGTTTAAAATCCTTTTTTTCTTGACAAAAGGGGAACGTTGATACATATTTTTTATACGTTGTCTTCACAGCAACGGCATTCAAAAAAAATACTGCCCGCAGGGTTTCGAGAAACAGTATCACAGGGAACAGTACGTTAAGGAGATCGAGTATGTCGATAGAAACAAGGGAAGTGAGAAATACTGGGGGGACTCGCAGTATTGCCTCCAGAGGAGGGTTCTACGGGTCAAAAGCATATATTGAGAACCGGGATTCCGCCCCAGGGGCTGTTGTCAAAGTCGAATTTTACAAAGACATTGACGGCATTGCAACCGGCTATGAATATCTGGACGTCAATCAATATATCCAGATTCCTGATTTTGATATGATTGCCTGCAGCGTTGGCTATCGAGACAGACCTCCGGTTCAGGCTGTCATCTGGAATGATTCGACAAATGCCGAACTGTGGATTTTTAAAGAATTCGCCGGAGCACGACATTATATCGATTTTCTCCCGCCGATTCCAGGCGACGGACATGGAGCGTTTTCCTACCGATTTCAGATTTGTGCCGGCGAAGAATTCCGCTTTCTTGCTGTCGCTCCATTGCGCCAATAAGCCAAGACAGAAGACTGACGCGCAGACAAGATTTTATATTACTCTATATTCTCAGGAAGGTGGTGGGGCAGAGTGGCAGACGTAACATTAAAAGATCAGCTAAAAACGATTATTTCAAAAGCAACCGGAGGATCTGTCGCGGCCGATCAAATCGGTGATGACGTACCCTTAATGGATCTCGGAGTTGATTCTATGGCTGGACTGGAAGTTGTCATGGAGTTGGAAACACAGTTCGGGGTGTCGATCACTGACATGGAAGCCGGCAAAGAAGCCTTTACCTCAATCAACTCTCTCGCCAAATTTGTCGAAGAGAACCAGAGCTGATTCCATAATAAACAGGCCGGACAGAATCTGTTCGGCCGCTCTTTTTCTGCGTTGTCTGGCTCGTCGTACAATACAGGGTGAGTGCACCATTTGTACGCTGAACGGCCTGCTGAAGAACAACATTCCGAATAAGACCTTCTCGTAGTCAGGCGGGAGATGTTTTCGCTCACGTCAATGTCTTTATGACAGACACAGCTCTTTGTGAAACAAGCCAGACAAGGTGAAACAGTCATGTGTTTCACCTTGCGCAGCTCAGGCAAGAGACACACTTAGTTCTTCTGAGATTTTTTCTGAGTCTTCTCTCCGCTTTGTTTAGCGTCTTCTTTTGATTTCTTTGCTGCGTTCTTCTCTGAGGATTTCTTCTCTGTTGCTTTCTTCTTTGTGCCTTTCCTGGCCGCCTTCACGTCGACAAGCGCCTTAATTTTCTCAAGCTTCTTCTCGCCAATACCTTTCACATCTATGAGAGCTTCCACGCTTTCATACGGTCGTCCGTCAATAATTGCCTGTGCCAGCTTTGGTCCGATTCCCGGGAGGTCCATCAGCTCTTCAAGGGATGCCGAATTGAGATCAATCAGAGCCTCGCTTGTCTTCTTCGTGCTCTCCTTTTTCGTGTCAGCAGCCGTTTTTCCCTTTGCATCAGCTTTTTCCCCTTCTTCTGCAGCCGTAAGCAAAGAAGATGCGAACACAAGCGCCAGCATGAGCGTCAATGAGACCAATAGTTTCCTTGCCATACTGTCCCCCTCCTTATTGCTGAGATGAACACATCGTGAGCGATACGCCATCAGACAGTGAATATCGCACAGAATAATACATAAATTTAAAATTTTACTGTCAACGTTTCCATCAGTCAAGAAAAAAATTCACTCATTCTGAATATTTTTATTGCGATCCCTTCAAAAAAAAACCTCCTTCTGAAGAATCGAAAGCCGATGGGAAACAGTTTGATATCCCCATTTGAGACTTCACTTCACGATGAAACAATTTTTTTGTTGACATTTTTGTCATAAGGCAAGTCATAGTGTTATTTTCACAATTTATCTTTTTGATTTTATGGATGAATACAAGATGGATAGAATGGAGGCATTCGATGCAACCCAGCAGTCATCCATATTCTTTTATCTCAATATTCAGACAATGGCGAAAACTGTTGCTCACCTGCTTCGTCCCTTATCTGCTGGCGTTCTCTCCAGAACTCATCAACGACATCGATATTGTGTCAATTCGTGAGATACGTATTGCTCAAAAAGATGGGGAGCCTCTGCTGGATACGACGATCGTGATTCGTAACAGTGGAGCGAATACAATTAAATTTACAAATTGTACGTTCGAGTTGGCAGTGGCAGCAGAGCATTCCGAAGAGCTATTTCTTGGAACAGCTCAGACCGAAGAAATACTTTTACAGGGCAGGGAAGCAAAATCCGTTGATTTTGTCGATTCCGACGTGCGTCTTGCCATCCGGCCGGGAACCGCTTTGCCCACCTTGGCCCAAACGCTCGTCTCGACGCCTGCAATTAACCGATTGATGACCCAGGCCACCCCACAACTTCAATTACATCTCCGTGGAAGATTCGATGTCGGTTTGAAGGCCGAACGGGCATGGGGCTATCAACAGGGAGTGAGAATCGATTGGCTTGTGACGCCTGAAATACACAACACAGTACTTGCTTCGGCCATCAAATCCATGCTTTCCGGCACCGTATCAAATACTGCAACACCCGCTGACAGAAAGATATCGCAGATTCACGGGCTTCATGAAAAAACCGTCCCCCCATCGTCTGCTTCACAAAATTCGTATATTGTCTTGTTTGGCTCCAATCAATCGAACATGGATCAAGACGCGAAAGTCAACTTAGCAGCATGGTGGAAAGGACATCAAGAGAATTCGGGCCAAAAGGCGTTGTACCTAGAGGGACACGGGGATTTAAGTGGGACTGACAGGGGGAATCAGAACATGTCTCTGAAACGCGTACGTGCCGTATATGATTATCTTTTTTACGATCTTGGAGTCACGGCACACCATGTCGTCATGACAGGTTTTGGGAAAACCCGCCCGCTCACCACTGATAGCAGCCCGGAAGCGCAAGCTGCCAACCGAAGAGTCGAAATCTTTATCAGGCCCATAGAACCATAGAACATTGACGCACGAAGAACATATAAGGAGAGCCAGGTGTCACCACTGCTTTGGAAAAAGGGCTGTGTTGCAGTAGTATGCTGTAGTGCGATGGTTATTATGGGCTTCTCTTTCTCAGTGATCAATGGTTTGGATCTGCGGTCTGTTCGGGATATACGCGTTTATGAGGAACAAGGATATGTAATGCTTGAAGCGTTGGTGACAATTCGCAATAGCAGCGGAAAGACGGTTCATATCAAAAATGCTCGTTTCACGCTGGTCGTTATGCCCGATGAGCACAGTAGCCATCCTCTCGGAGAACTCCCTGTCGAAGAGGCGTTAATCCCATACGCACCTGAAGGCGATGCAGCACATGATGATGTTGTCATACCGATTCTTATGAAGCTCGGCTCAAACCGATCTGCGCTCCGCGCACTCGCAGAGGCCTTGCAACACACATTGTCGCACAACGATCGCCAGCGCCTCTCATTAGGGCTAAAAGGTGCTCTCGATCTTGGCATACAGGACAGAGGCAGCTGGGTCTATGAAGAACGTTTTACTCTTGACTGGACGCTCTCTCCGGAGCTCGAAACCGCCCATCTTAACGATGTGCTCCAATCTGTGATCAACCCACCATCCCAAACTTCTCGTGTCGCCCTGACAGCATCTCCGACTGAAATGCCGACTCCGCAACCTGTTCCAGTCCCGCCAACGCCTACAGTGAATTCAACGGTAATGCCGAAAATCGAAATCGAAGCAGAAAGAGGGCTCGATGGCGTCTGCCTGAGAGAGGTATGCAATGAATGCAATATTCCGTGCAACGTCTGCCAAAAGCTGCTTCAAAGTACAGAGCATAAGAGCTATCCCGACGAAGACACTCTTCGCCGAGCTCTCTCGGCTTCTTTTAGTACCGACATGCCGGCGCTGAAAAAAAATGCTATGACATGCCTCACAGAAGAATGTCAAATCCGAAAATTGGTCGTCTATTTCCGCTTTGATGAAAGCCTTATCGAGAACTTGGAAGAGTATCCCCACCAGTTAGAGAAAGTGGCGACGTGGGCAAATCAACACACAGTAATTAAAGAGCCTTTGATACTGTATATTAACGGCTATGCTGATATTCGAGGGACAGCAGTCTATAACCTTCAACTCTCGATAAAACGTGCTGAATCGGTCTATCGTTACTTGACCCAACATTTCCCTGTTCAATGGAATAGAGACGAGTGCGTGGTTCAAGGATTCGGAGAACAATTTTTAGTTTCACAGGGAAGCGACGAACTGTCTCATCAACAGAACCGGCGGGTCGAATTATATCTCGCTCGCCGGTCAACACGACCGAAATAAAGAACGATGGGAAAGGAGGGATGGCCTTTATGAAGGGTGTATAAGTCTGTTTTGACAGCAGGGACCTCGCGTAGAATAGAAACAGCTTTATCAATATGTCAATTGGAGAGGAGAAAATATCATGAAAAAGTCGATCCTTTTTGTCTGTGCCGTTACGTTGTCGCTGGCGGGAATCGTATCAGCAGGATACGCAGATACGGTTGAGCTGATCGATCATCTCAGTATTGAAAAAATTGTCAGTGTTGAGGTACGCCCGCTCTTTATCATCACTAAGCAGAGCTTTATCGGACTTCGAGGAGAAAAGGTGCCGGAAAATATTCTTTCAAGCCCGAATCTGCAAGCATTGACAGATCAGAAGTTTGATGGCCGTGAGGTCTTTGTCGCTGCGTTGGAGCAGGCGCTTGGCACAGCCGTGTTACACCAGAAGGTGCAAAACAATTCGATAAAAACCTTATTACTGCGCCACGCCAAACAGCATCCGTCATCGCGCAGCTCGTATTATTTGGATGTCGTTGTCGATATTCTGAATAACAACGACATTGATCTCAAATTGACCGAATGCACCTTCGATTTTTTCATTCACGATGAAGAGGCGATCGGTGAGATGACTAAAATTGGAACCGATGAATTTCAGAAAGGGAAAGAAATTTACCTGACTGCCAACCCGACAAGCGAAGCGGGAAAGGTTGCGCACGTGAAATTCGAAGTCGCAATGGGGACCGATAAGAATGCGGTCTTCGATACAGTAGCACATCTGCTCAACTTTATAGGAAATCCGAAAGATGGGGACTATCTCTTCATTAATGGGCGCTTTAACCTCGGCATGAAGTCGAAAAAAGGCTGGACCTATGGCGAAGCAATCCGTGTCGACTGGATGTTCTGCCCAACCATGCAGCAACAGCTTCCGCTTAGCGAGTGTTTTGTGAAATAGCGCTCCAGCTCGCGATCAGGAGGTCGGGATTTCCAAGGGGGATTCCGGCCTCAAGCAGCTTTTTTGCATTCCGTTCTATGGACAATGGATAAACACGACACAAACAGGCTACACATCAAACAGGTTGATGTCGAGAAAATTCCTCTGAGCCCTAATAAAGTTCTGTACCACATTAGTGACCGGTTTCTTATCAACGATCTTGATGATGAGGGGAAGGAGATTTGGAAAGAGGTTCAGCCTGGAGAAAACGTCTATTTAGGCCAGGAGCACTTGGTCTTTCCTCCCCAGATATTTTTTGGGAACGAACGCATTACTCTCAGTGCATACGATGTCTATTGGGCTAAAACCTTTCGTAAGGGATTCTTTTCAGCGGAGAAGAGGGTCTTTTGCAATCAGATCCCTTTTCGAGCCGAGCCCGGCACACTGACGGGAATCATGGGGCCCTCTGGTGCCGGAAAAACCGTTCTGCTGAACCTGTTAAGCGGCTATATATGTTCTCCTCGTAATTATGGGCAGGTCTTTATTAATGGGAGTTACGACGTGCATAAAGAGCGCCGAATTCTGGGTCGGACGATCGGATATGTTCCGCAAGACGATACGCTGATTCCTCAACTCACTGTCCAGCAATCGCTAGATTACTGTTTTCAGCTGCGCTATTCCGGCGTACCGAACAATTTACAGCAGCATATCATTGAAGACGCCTGTCAAAAGGCGGGATTCTCCAGAGAAAGCCTGCCAGATTTACTCGCAGCAAAAATCGGATCGCCTGACGAAAAAACTCTGAGCGGCGGAGAGCGCAAGCGCGTGAATATCGCCCATGAGTTGATTCGCCACCCCTTGCTGCTGTTTCTGGATGAACCCACATCCGGGCTTTCGTCAGTCGATGCCGACACGGTAACCCAGTCCTTAAAAGAGTTATGCACACGGACCAATATTACGATTATTCTCACAATCCATCAGCCGAGCCGCGAATCATTTGATTTACTCGATCGTCTGCTGATCGTGAACCAGGGAGGCAATCTTGCGTATCTGGGCGATCCGCAAGACGCTGTGGCATATTTTGCGGGGCACGCTGGCATGACCTATCAGGCCCGACAGAACCCTGCTGAATTTATTTTACGCGCTCTGAACAGGTGGACAGCCTCATTAGCCGCCTCAAACAGCGTCACTGCACTGTCTCCTGAAAAAAGTATTACAGAGGCGTATTATCGCCAACCCGGATATTTTTCATTCAACTTGACAGAATCGCTACTGGAAACTCTTCGGGATCAGGGAATGGCGTCTGAGGCCTTAGAACGGCTTGCTCCGCTGAAAAACCGGCGATTTCTCTGGAGATCGGAGTATCGCAAAACCCTGAAAACGGCTTTAGGGCAGGGGTATGATGTGGAACAACGCGAGGTCCTCCGTCAGGTCGTTCAGAAAGGACATCCTGTCCGTTTGTCTGATATCCATCAAGAACGACTGCGTGATATTCCAAACCTGAGTACGTCATTCTTTCAGCAATTCCGAGTCTTGTTCCGCCGGAATCGGTCCGTGACTCATGCCGAGATCAAGACCCGGCTTTTTCAATCCTTTCAGCCCATCGCAATCGCTCTGCTAATGCTGCTCGCATTTTCCTGGTATTCACAGGATTATTACAGCGAAGACATTTTTGCCAGGGTCGGCTGCTATTTCACCCAGAAGGTCAAGCAAGGCCAACAAATTCGGACCTGGAAAGATTTGCCTATTGCGAAAGCGCAGGCATACTCTCAACCACATCTGATGAGCGAGGGAGCGGCCAACCGTCGAGCGGCTATCTTTTTCTTACTTGTCGCTGCCTGCATCTGGCTCGGCATCATCAATTCGTGTCAAGAAATTGTCGCTGAACGTACCGTCGTCAAACGGGAAGCCAAAAGTATTGTACGCATTTTTCCCTATCTCGTCGCAAAAATCATCTTTTTGGGATACATTTGTCTGAAACAGAGCCTGCTCTTATTGGCGATCATCTTTTTACCCAACATGCTTCTGACTACTGAGCGCTGGCGGCCGCTTTTCTCTGAAGGCTTCCGGAACCTTCTGCTAAAATTTCAGCTTTTCCCCAAAGCCAACTTCTTCTACGGAGCGGCCATTCTTGCGATTCTGTTTATCACCACCTGTGTGGCGTCATGGATGGGCTTAGGCATCTCGGCATTTGCACCGACTCCAAAAACCGCATTAACGATGGTTCCACTGTTGATTATCCCCCAATTATTGTTGGGAGGGCTTATCCGCCCGATCAAAGATATTGGGCGTCCGGAGAGCATCATGCTGACGCCGCAGGCCTTTTCGGAATTACGCCGGCACGTGCCGGATACAATTCTGGACCAGCTTCAGGACTTCAAAAACCGTCCTTTTGCCAGAGAGCATGATTTTGTAGTCGGAATCCGTAGTCGAATCGGCGATAACGCCATGGCAGACTATCGAGACATGCTGGTTGAACAGGCCCGCGTAACGACTCGCTGGGATCGAGCGCTCTTTTACGCCGGCGGCCTTCATCATCTGATGCTGCAAAAATGGGCTTTTAAAGCGCTCTTGCTTTATGACTCTCTCGGGAGGCTGCGCGTCCTGAAAAAAATTGTAGATTTCGACCGTTACCGGGAATATGAATATATTCAGTTTGAGGAACAGAGGCTCGTGGAAATGTTTTTCCCCGTGTCATTAGATAGCGCATATTATACGGCGCAGGAATATCAGAATTTCCTTGCAGACTTTCCGGATGCAACAACAATGCTTCAGGACATTATCCACTTCGACAGGGTCGGAAACGTGTCTCTTCAGCTCTCAGATTTATCTGAAAGGGAACGCCAGGCTCTTCCTCGAGGCTCAGAAGACAATATCCTGGCGCACCGCGCACCGAAGCGCCAGATTTATGCTCTATTAACGCATACGTTTATCATCATAGTTGTGCTCTACGGATTTTTTGTGCTTGTCCCGACCTATTGGTGGCTGCGAAAAAGCTTACTGACCTAAGGTCAACGAAAGAGGAAAACGATGACAATACTCCCGGAGCCGGTTCGGTTTACGTCACAGGAATATGAACGTTTTTTAGACAATTATCCTCATGTCGAACGGGCGTTATCTGATCCCTTTATCAGCGAAGAAGGAGAAACGATCCCTTTAATCAAACATGTCAACGAGGGAGTATTGATCTATCTCGATCTCCTTTCCTGCGAGCAGGAGAAAGAACTTGGCGCTGCCGCTTTACGCGAACTCAACAAACGTCTTTTATCAGAAAGAAACTATCACCCCAAAATACACATTGCAATACTCGGAATCACGCTTGCTACGATGATCGCCATCGGATGGAGACTGTTTTTTCTCCAAGATGTACGGGAACCTCCCTTGGCGACACCCACAGCAATTCCGACGCCGGTTCACACGTCGGCTCCGCCGCGCCCTGTGCCAACGCTGCGTCCAACTTTTAGCCCGATACCGACAGCAAAACCGATTCCGACCTTTACTCCAAAGCCGAGATCGACTCCGACGGTGAAGGCGACACCCAAACCTCTTTACATCAGTGGAGTGTATGTACAAGACGCCAACAAAAATTTTGTTCCTGAACTTGACGGGAAATACTTGGTCAAACCTCTCGAAGTCCTGACACTTGAAGTACAACTGGAACATTCTGAGCATCGAGAGTTCTCGATAGAATATACACCAATGTACGGCACACTGCAAGCCCCGTCACGCTATATTGCACCCAATAAGCCCGGTGAGTTCGATTTGATCGTCGTGAAGGTCAGTGATGCTGAAAGCGGACTCCTGCTCGCTCAGGAGAGCGTCAAAATCAAGATTATCGATTCTTATTAATAACGTTCGTATCTACGAGCGCGCGTTGTCGGAAGCCAAAATCCAGAAATTGTACCATAAAAATAAGCCGTTAACTAAGGAGGTAAACATGAGAAAAACGTTGTGCCGGCATGGATTGCTGGTATTATTGCTTTGGGGAGGGCCTGCGTTTATCGGCGCAGCTTTCGCTGAGTTGAGCGTCACGCTTGAAATCGACCCCAATATAAGGGTTCTTGAGCTGAATACGTCATTTGCTGAAATGCTGGTGACAGCGCGACCCAGTGATCCGAATGTCAGCTACGACTGGACGCTGGACGGACCAGGGGAATTGAAGTTTCCCGGTGACGATGAGAATAGTGCTGGGGCGATGTATCGCCCGCCATCGTCGATACAGGGACAGGCCGCCCAGATCGCTCTCGCGGTTGAAATCACGAATGATGCCGGTAAGACTGCGAAAGCTGAGATCACTTTAACGCTGACTCCGCCTGTTGCGCCGACGCCGACGCCGACGCCGACGCCAACACCAACGCCTGTGCCGATCGAAATTCGTGGTCTCCTCTTGAGAGACGAGCAGGAAACGATTATGCATCCTGCTTATGAGAGCAGCGCCGGCGAAATTCTGACCATCGAAGTCGATCTGCTCAGCCCGAACAATCGGACGGTTTCCCTCGACTGTTGGGCCATTCGAGGAACAACCAACGTGTTGCAGAATCGTATCAAATATGTGACGCCGAATCTGCCGGGACGAAAAGATATGTTGACCGTCAAAGCAGTTGATGAGGCGACTGGGAAAGCTATTATTCAAAGGGTGATCAAGATTTATATCAGAGACTAAATACAATTAAGGAACAGGAGGATGATCATGAAAAAATATCTGATAACTATGGTAGTGATCGTGGCGTGTATCATGGGAGCTTCTTCTGCCGTATGGGCTTCGGCCATGGCGGAATTAATCGAGCATATCGGAGTCGCAAAAATTGTGAGTATGGAGATCAGGCCTCTCTATCGCGTGACTGAGGAAACGCTGGCCTGGCTTAAAGCGGAGAACGTTCCAGAACAAATTTGTCTAAATCCTCAGTTGCTGAGTCTCAAAGATCAGACATACGATGGACGCGACGCGTTTCTGAGTGCTTTAGAACGTGCCCTGGACAGTGCTGATCTTGACCAGGAGATCGAAGGTGACACGGTTAGAATCTTGCTCCTGCGCTATGCCAGACAGCGTCCCTCCGAGAGGCATTCCGGTATTCTGGATGTCGCGATCGATATCAGCAACAGCAACGACCGCGACATCAAATTAACCGAATCGCTTTTCGACTTCTCATTGCGCGATGAAGAAGCGATGGGTGGAATGATTCAACTGGGAAAAGACGTTGTCTATCGCAATACAGACATTGATCTGCCAGCGAACCCTGAGCATGATCCGGAAAAGGTTACGCGGGTCGTCTTTTCTATTGAATTGCAGGATGAGAGGAAGTCCTCATTCGATCCCCTTGTACACCTGCTGAACTTCAGCGGCAATCCCGCGCAGGACGATTACTTGTTTGTCAATGCGCGCTTTACTCTGGGTATGAAGTCGAGTAAAGGCTGGACCTATGGTGAAGCCATTCGCGTGGAGTGGATGTTCTGTCCGGACATGCAGAATCAATTACCGTTACAAGAATGCTTTATCGAGCTTCCTCCTCCGGCACCTGATTTTCCGGGAACGGTTTCCAGCCCGCTTTCGATCGCCTGTGACAATCTGGTTAAGGCCGGAAGAAACATCATTAAAAAACGCACGGATTATTATATCGCAGATCTCGGGGAAACGGCCGGAACCTTTCACCTTGATTTTGAGACCTATACTGAACCGGACCAGATCCTCGTTGAGTACGAAGGAAAAGTGTTGTATGATACCGGCTGCGTCGGGGCTTCCGGCTCTGAAACGATCGCGTATTCCGGTACAACGTCATCAATGAAAGTTAGTGTCACTTCTCGTTGCCGCCGCGTCGGTCCATCGGTTACTGATTGGGATTTCAAACTGAGCTGCCCGGAATAGACCTCTACCTGTAACGGATTGGAGGAATCGGTTCTGTTCCATTCTCCTCTTCGTTACAGACAGACAATATTCGGCTGGATTCAAGAACGTATGCAACATATTTTTCGAAAGAGAATAGTTTTCTGCTGGTGGCTGAGCATGGCGGTCGTCATGACTGCTTGGTCCATCAGGGCAGAGCCGATAGCCCTGAAACTGGTATGCGATCCTGATGTTCGTGAGATCGCCGCCGGGCAGTTTCCTGATGGAATTTTGATCGAAGCGCAGACCAATATGCATGATCTCAGTTATCGCTGGACGTATACAGGCCCTGGAACGTTACAAGGGAACCCTGCGGATTCGTATATCCTGTACCGCCCGGAAGCTGTGCAGCACAAACAGAGCGAACAGGCAGTCATCACGCTGACAGTAAGCGATGGCAGCGGGACCGTGAAGACCCAGCACGTCAGCTTCAAACTTCTGCCCGCAGCTTCGCCCGCGCCGAGTACGCTCGCGACAACCCGCACAACTCTCCCGGCAGCAGCTCCTGAACCGACCACTGAAAAACTCACCATCCTCAGCGATCCTCCAATTGAGACGATTTATATGCTCGGAGAAAAGAAAAATGCGGAAATTATCTTGATGGCTCAGACTTCAAAAAACAATGCCGAATTCGAGTGGACTCTGAATGGACCGGGTGCTTTAGAGGGAGATACGAGCAGTTCAATCGTGCTGTATATTTTGCCTGAAAGCCTCCCACAACGGTTTGATCAGGCTGAAATCCGTGTGACAGTACAAAACGCTTCAGGGGAAAACGCGATCGCCAACATGATAATCAAGCTTATGGCTCCAGACGATACAGTTCCAGCGCTTTCGCCTGAAGTTCTTGAGTTTCGCACACAGTTCGACTTCGTTCCTGTATCTGCCGGAACGCATGACATCTCGAAATATTTGCAGCAGTATCTTCGATTTCTTGTCAGAAAGCATGTCGTCATCCAACATGATTTTTTCATCCAGGCCCATGAAGTGACCGTTGGGCAATTCCGGGAATACGTGAGAAGTCTGAGTTGGGAAGAAAAGAAGCGGATCGGAACGCGTTGGGAACGGGGTCGGACCGAAAAGCTCTACGATGACGACCGTCCGGTAGAGAATGTGAGCTGGCAGGATGCAGCCGCTTATGCAAGATGGGCCAGCGAAAAAACTCAATGGACTTTAGGGCTGCCGACGATCGAACAATGGGCTGCGGCTTGCGTGACATATCCTGGATTTGCGCCAGTGCTTTCTCCGTCCGACGGTCAGCCTCTGTCGACAATCCGCCATAAGGTCGACCATTTGCTTGGAAACCTCCGGGAATGGTCTGTTACGTCCTGTGAAGATGGAGGATATTTTTTACTTGGAGAGAATTATATGAGCGATCGTAACGACCCGGCTTCAATCGGCCGGAAACAATGTGCTTCGGGAAGCTGGAATGGAATCGGTTTTCGATTGATACGAGAGACCCGATAACTCTCATAATATTGAGAGAATCCAGGCCTGTACTACGTTGATTATAGTGCAACCTTTTAATGGGAGAAAAAATGAAATTTGCTCGTAGAGGAACCCTGTGTGTTATCGCGCTTTTTCTATGCATTATGCTGCCGCATATCGCGTTTACCGAAATTTCTCGGCCGTCTCACAAAGACATGATGAGATATCCTCTGCACTGGGAATGTTTGCATAAAGAAGATCGTACTGATTTAAGCAGGGGCACAGAATATCAATTAGGTGCGTTTCTGCATTATGGAAGTGACACGAGCCTTCGGCTGCAGTACTGGGACGATTGGGGATCAAATGCGGGACAATTTAGCGTCAGTGTGGGCATCACGATTATTCCATATATCCAGAAGATCGGACACAATGAAGGATACTTTTTCGTCCCTGACATTCAAGCCAAACCCAAGAAGAGCAAAGGGTATTTTTTAGCGTGTTCCCCACTTGACACCAGGAACGTTCTGAATCATCCCGAATGGTATCCAAGCGTTCTCCTGACACCCAAAAAAGAACAAGAAGCAACTACCGCCTTACAAGCTCAACTCAAAACCTTTCTCCAACGGCTTCCCACGTTTGACTTTTATCGAGCATCTCAAAAGCCGCTTGCGGTTCGCCTCTCTTATTATGATGGGCTTGTGCATTACGGCGGAGGAAAAAAGCTCCATACATTAAAAGACATTCTGAAGGTCTTTTTTAGGGAGAAAAAAACGGCGCTATTTCTCGATGGGTGGAAACAAGGAGAGATCTATCTTGCGGTGTTTGAAAAAAAAAACAAGAACATGTTATTTAATTTTACGTATCACCCCAAAGACATCCCAGTAAGCGGAAGCCCCTTACAGACTTCAATCCTGGCTCAACTTCCTTTACCTCGCACACAAATCTTTTTTCCGACGCCGATCGCCATACCCAGAGCTCTTGTGACTGCTACAGAGACACCGATCTCCACACCCAGCCCTATAGCGATTGCCACAGCAACACCGACCGCCACGCCCAGCCCTACAGCGACTGCCACAGCAACACCGACCGCGACACCCAGCCCTATAGCGATTGCCACAGCAACACCGACCGCGACACCCAGCCCTATAGCGATTGCCACAGCAACACCGACCGCGACACCCAGCCCTACAGCGACTGCCACAGCAACACCGACCACGACACCCAGCCCTACAGCGACTGCCACAGCAACACCGACCACGACACCCAGCCCTATAGCGACTGCCACAGCAACACCGACCGCCACGCCCAGCCCTACAGCGACAGCAACACCGACACCGCTTCCGCCAAAATTTCCAGCAGTTGTTGATCCGGGGAACGTGCCGTATGATTCAAGCTCAAAATTTGTGCTGTTCTTTAACCGGGAAGCCTGTGAGCGTTCCTCTCTGACAGAAGCAGACCTTAATTTCTATCTTTACACGGCAGCCATGATGAACGACATACAAGCTCCGGAAAATGTGTACGCCCTGGTTGCAAAAGGCGATAAACGCTTGACCGCCTGCGTGCCCGGACAAAAAGACGGTGAACGTATTGTCTTCCAAATGCATTCGAATGTCGTTGCGGGAAAACGACTGGTGATGGTGGTGGAAAATTCTCAGGGCTTGAGCGCCGCTGGAGGGAAACATATCAAACGGGGAATCATGCGTTGGCTGCAAGAGCTGAAAGAACTCGAGCGCTCTCTTCCTCTGAGCCTCTTTGTCGTGCGCGGTGGAAACGACGTGCAGGAATTTCTGCGAGGGGAGGATTTGTCACGACTGCCGTTTGAGAGTCAAAATGATGCGTTACCTTCATTGGTCGGATTGGTCAGCGAATATCTCAATTTCATCGGTCAGGGCTTTCAGCCTCTCCATAATCTTGCCCACATCGGTCAGAAAACGATGCAAGACGGTGTAAAAAAAGTGTTATATTTGACGGATAGTTACGGTATTCCTGACACAATTGACGATTCACAGGTCGGGACCCTGTTAGGATGGAAACTCGACGGAGTCGAGGTGACTGTGCTCACCAACGGTGATTGTGCAAAGTGGGACTATAAACATCTTGTCAACTGCGAACAATTACCTCAGATATTAACTGAAACGTTTATGAAAAATCGTTTGAAAAACTGGCTGAACTGAAACACACGAGAAGACTGCAGGGATGATTTTAAGACGGATGAAAAAATCGGGGAAGATTGAACAGTGAAAGTTTGCTTCATCTCTCTTACGTCTATCTTTATCGTTCCAGAAGGAGGAACATTTGATGAATAGACAACACGTGTTGAGGATATTGGGGATGTGTCTCTGGGTGATCGGAAGCTTTTCCATGCAGGGTTGGGCGCAGTCGGAAAAATTAAAGGCGCAATCCGGCAGTTGTCAGGGCTTTGAATTTCCGCTGGCCCCGGACGGAGGCATCGATTGGCCGCATACGGTCAAAGTACTCAAACACGATACGCCCGTCTATGCCGATGCCCTGTCGCTGACTCCATTGGACGGGCTTTTTCTGAGTTTCAATAAAAGCCTGGAAGTTCTGGAGTCTCAGGGCAGCAGATTGCAAGTGCGTACTCTGGGTAGTCTCGATCCCCTCGGCTGGGTGGAAAGTTCGACGCTCTTATGTGCGCTCCGCCCCCAGAGCAGTTTTTCTTCGGGCTTGGAGCAAAAACTCTATATTAAAACAGCAACGGAAATCCGGAAGGAGAAACCGACAACTGTTCAAGCATATCCCTCTCCCAACTTACAGGGCCCTGAAGAAGCTTCCCGCGAACTTTCCCGATTCACTGGGTATTTTGTCTTTGACTATAATTCAGAATATAAAAGCTATTTACTGGGTGAGTCCTATCAGCTCGATCAAACGAGTTCGCTGGTAGGCTGGGTAAGCGAAGAAAACGGCTTTCTGTGGGACACGGCTTACGGTTTACGGCCGGCAGAGGACCTGATCTTTCCTGAAAGCCACGAGCTGGCCGGTCAGGAAAGAACGATCTGCGCGTATCAAACGATCGAAGACGCGCTGGAAAATCGTCGCTGCCTGCCGATTCTGGGTGGCAACCGCTGGTACCGCTACGAAGATCGTATCCCGCTACTCGATCGTGTGATTCAGAACCGGAGAGCTTTCTATAAAGTCGTGCTTCCGATGGCCGGTATGGGTGTCAAATATGAAGAACGTGACGGAAAGATTCGTATCATTGAACCCGGAAAATTTTCGGAGAACCCAGGCATCAATTCAGTGCTGTCAATGAAACGCATCGATGTGCTGTTTTTAATTGATGGAACCAAAAGTATGATGCCCTATATCGAAGCGGTGAGAGGATCAAAAAAAGAAGGACGAAAAGGAGTCATCCAGGACATTATTGACAGTTTACAGCAAGACGATGCCTTTCAGGAGGCGCAATTTCGCTTTGCCTTTCGTATCTATCGGGACCGGTACGCCGGTGAAAAAAATCTCGGTGAGGGTTTGCCCCTTTCTACAGTATGCGAATTGACAAATGAAGCTAAAGCTGAGAACATACGGAGCTTCGAACAGAAGATCGATACAATCGCCGTCACGACCAGTGAACAGGACGATTACGCTGAAAACCTCTTTGGCGGTATCAGGCAGGCAGTGCGGGATTTAGCCCCTTGCCCCAACAACACAAAGCTTCTGTTCGTTATCGGTGATTGCGGCTATGATGCCAGTATGCAGAAACAGCCTTTGAGTACAGAAGATTTGCTGACTCGTTTGAAAGGAGATGATGAGTTCAAGAGCATCGTTCCGTTCTTTATCCAGACGCCCAGCAGCCGCGATGCCATGCGGCAGCCTGAGAAATACGATCAGGCCTACCGCCTTTTCCACGAACAAGGTGAACGGATTTTGCGTGAAATTTTGGGACCCAGCCGACTCAGCGAAATTGGAAATTATCTCATGAGTACGACTGACGCCGAGTTGAACTCGAAAATTATCACCGGTATTAAACAATTCAGCAACACTCAAGCCATCAACGAACTGGTACTGGACTTGCGTGGAGGAACCCCCTTGAAAGATGCCATTCAGCGCTTGCAAGGCAGTCAGGAATTTAAAAATATTCCCGGACTCTTCTGGGATTTGGTGAAACAAGGCAGTTGTAAAAAATTGGGAGAGCAATGTGAAGAACGCATTTATGATACCATTCAAACAGCATATATTCCGATCTCGGACGACGTGGTTGAAGATATTTGGCTGAAGAGCAACGATCTGGAAAAATGGAAAGACTTATTACGGGATTTTGAGAACTTGAGTAATCTGAGTGGTACGGAGTTACGCGAAACCTTTGTGTATGCCCTCAGAGATTCTGTGGAAAAAGTGATCCGCAAACCTTTGTACAAAGATACCGGTCAATCGTTGAAAGAGTTCCTGAAGCGTAAAGGGGGCCTGCCGGTGCGGGAGAACTCCCCATTGTTCAGCTACAGCATCGACGACCTGCGCGATCCGGACACCGTGCCGGACTGTGAGATCATCCGTCTGGCTGCGTGGGTCAACAGCGTCAAGCAAATGTTGAGCATTGTGCTTCGAGGCAAAGATCGTCCCAAATTCATTGAACGCGAATTTCCGGGCCAATGCCCAAGCGGCGAGGCGATCCCGTTCATCGACGGCGACATCGACTTTGTGCCTTTGGGAGAGTCTGACATGCGTTATGATCACAGCTTCCAGAAAGCGCACGTGTACTGGGTGCCCAAAGAATTTTTACCTTAAAAAGTCAGAGAAAAGCACCGACAGTTCTGATAACGATAGACGTAACGTAACTCTTTATGAGGGAACTACTTCAAAAAATTTGCAGGGTATGCTTAGTGCTTGCAGGCTTGTTAAACGTCTGCTCTGTCCAAGCACCAGCCGGGCCGGGGAGTTGCGAGCAGTTCGAATTCCCTTTTACCCGTGATGGAGAGCTGGACTGGCCGCATAGGGTCAAGGTACTTCGGCAGGACAGCCTTGTGTATGCGGACGAAGATGTTGATACACCGTTGAAGGACGTTTCGCTAGATTTTAACTCCAGCTTAAAGGTCGTTACGGCTCGTGATAAACGGCTGTTCGTCCGCAGGCCGGATTCCAATGATGCGCTGGGGTGGATCGAACGCAGCGACCTCTTATGTAGCGTGACGCCCTTGATCTCGGAATCGGGGCTCGAACAAAAGTTTTACGCCTTCACCAAGGCTGACGAACTTGGGAATCCCCCGCAGACAGGACACGTGTACACCGTTCCTGAAACGAACAGTATCGATGGAGACATCGCCGCTCTTGACCGTCTCAAAACTTTTTATGGATATACAGTCTTTGATCGCGACACAGACGCTGGAACCTACCTTTTAGCCGAAGTTCAGCAGATCGATGAGGTCTCGAATTTACTCGGCTGGTTCCCCGCAAAAGACGGTGTCCTCTGGGATTCCGCTTATGGGCTTCGTCCAGCATCTGAACGCACGATCTGCGCTTATCTGAGTCTTGAAGATGCCCGGCAGCAAAGGCACTGCCAGCCGATCCAGGGTGGCGCCCGATGGTATCGTTTCCAGGAGCGTCTCCCCCTTCTCGATCGGGTTGAAGACAATGGGAAGCCTTTGTATCGTGTACTGCTCTCCTTTTATCAGATCGTCATGCCGTTCGAACGCCTCTATCAGCATGTGAGCGTAGGCTATATTCCCGTGTCCGACGAGATTGCGGAAGATGTCTACCTGACCAGCTCAGAGATGGAGAAATGGAAAGACCTTTTGCAGCTCTTTGATGCGCTTGAGACGGTGAGCAGAACTGAATTACGCACGGCCTTTGTCAATGGATTCACGAACTCCATCGAAAGAATTTTTCGGAAAGCGCTGTACGGCAATACCCATGTCCCTTTGTCCGAATTCTTGCAGCAAGCCTGCGGTTTGGTGGTTCGCCAGGATTCTCCATTATTTTGCTACAGTATCGACAATTTGTCCGATCCGTTGGTGGTCCCGGATTGTGAACTCACTCGTCTGCGACTTTGGGGGAAAGCCCATGCTGACATGCTTGAGATCGTATCCTACGGCACTAAACGGCCTGAATATGAATACGAAAAATTGTCCGAGACCTGCCCCTCCGCCGATCATATTCCAATCGTGAGTGGGGAAATCGAAGCACATCCCCTGGGGGACGCTGACATGCGTTACGATCATCGTTTTCAAGGATCTCATATCTACTGGGTTCCAAAGGAATTTTTGCCCTGATTATGCTCCGATGTACTGTTGAGAATATTAGCCTTGAACGCAACCACGACTTTAAATTGTGTATCCCGAGCCTTGAAGTCTGCACAAAAGGGCACAATGCCATAACCAAACTACCCCTTATGGGAAAAAGCGGAGCTGGCAAAAGTACGTTACTCAACCTGATGGCAGCGGTTGAATGGCCGGATACGGGAGGGATTTCCTGGGAGTTTCCAGATCGGGACGCGCCGATCACCTGGTCTAAAAATGGTCCTTCCCCGGCACAAGTGCGCTTGCTGCGCCGAAGATATTTCGGATTTGCCTTTCAGGACAGTACCTTACTGACACACATGAGCGTGCGGGAGAACTTGTCCTATCCGCTAATTTTAAACGGCTTGCCGCCGTGCCAGGCTTATGAAGCCGCCTGGAATGCACTGGATCGGGTGCTGCTTGATGATGAGCGTTCCTATAAAAACGAACTGTTCAGACAGTTTCCGTCGAAACTTTCAGGGGGGCAACGCCAGCGCACAGCGCTGGTGCAGGCCATGATTCACAACCCCTGTGTGCTCTTTGCCGATGAACCTACCGGCAGTCTGGATCGCGCAACGCGCAAGCAAGTGATGCAATCCCTCTATAATTGGGTCGATGACCAACGTTACTGCGGAAAACGCCTGCTGCTCTGGGTGACGCATCATGAAAACGATCCCTGCGATGCCGGTGCTCAATGGATTCTCAAGGTGGATTCCGGAAGTCATACCCTGCTTCCATTCAATTGTCACGAAACGCAGTAATGTACTCACAGCGTATGAAAAACGTTTGGGATAAAAATATTCGCGCCTGTCTGGTCCTGGCCTGGAAAGAATTTTGCTTGCCTTTCCACTACCGAAAATCCGGATGTCCGGGTGGACGGGATTTTGTGTGGCTCAGTACCTTTATGGCGCTGATTCTGACTCTGATGTTTCTGCTGCTGGGAAGCCGCGAGGGTATGTTGAATCGTTTTGTCGACGTCTTTCTGGGAAACGTCAAGGACTATGGCGTCCCGATTTCCGTGACGAATAACTTGTTAAGCGCAGGAGGGATAAATGCGATCGACAGCTCAGTGCTTCAGGCTGTCAATGAGCTGCCGCATATCACGATCTTTCCCTACCGGCCACTTGAAGCTGCCTTACATCCACTCATCAAACTGGCTGACGACAAGATATGGCAGAACAGGCAGGAGAACGGGAGCAAAATTGGACCAGACTTCGATGGTCGGGCCGTCTATCCCGAGGATCCGCTCTGGGGCGAGACAGGCGATCTGCATACGTTTCCTTTAGAAATAATCGCCAGCCGCTCTGCTTTTCGGAAATATTTCGACTTCGAAGCCTATCGGGAGAGTTTACAGCAAGAACTGCCGGAGCAATTATTTCAGGAACTCCCTGTTCACGTTGATTTTGCAGCGAAAAGCCCTTTCAAACAGATCTGGCTGAAAGTCACTCTGGGCCTGGAAGAGGAGCTATACCCGTTTCGAGTCCGCTGGGTGACGCGCTTTCCAGTGGTCGATCGTCTTGCCTATCTGTTTCCTTTGAGTACCTATCAGGTCTTAAAGGCGGCCCATGACTTCCCTGAATTGCGATATTTTCCAGAGGCGCAAGGACCAGTGAACATGCGAATTCAAGAAATTTCGATTGAAAAAAATCAGGAGAGTACAAAAAATGGCAAAGACATAGCACTCCGCGAATTTGCTGAAAAGACTGGGGGAACACTGAGGAACTATCGAGGAGATTTTTTGATCTCCTTCAATAGACCGTTAGCAGCTTTTCGGCTGGATGCATACGCGCAGCAATATGGAATAAGCTACTGGCCCATGGATACGATTCCATCGGATCCGATCGCATTTCAGCAAGGCATTCTCAGCCTGCCCTGTAAACGGGTGCCGCCTGAAACGCTTCAGGAATTGGATGAGGCGTGTAATGCTGAGAGTGTGCATGCTCTTCAACTGGATGTCACCTCCGGGGGACAGGGATTTCATCGGGCACAGGTCTATGTTGCCGACCGGACTTTTCTTGCTGCTGCGGTTGAACGGCTTCTGCAAATCAAGCAGCAGGCCCTCTCGATTCATCCCTCATATCAGGACGCCTTAAATCGTTTCAGCTTTTTAAGTAAAGTGCTGAACGTGATAGAGAAACCCTTCACCTGGTTTGTTGGAGTATTTTTACTATCATTCATGGCTATCCAATTGGCCACGTTGATCGGCCATCACCGCCATCGTTACGGTCTGTTACTGGTCAAGGGGATGGAGTGGTGGCAGATTTACTGTATGCTCTTGACACAGCTTGCCATGGCCTTGGGGCTGGGGCTGATCGCCGCCTTAGGGATTATTACTGCGGCGCGACGCTTTTTGCAGGCGGCGATTGTCGTAGTTGCGGAAGAGTACGCCGAAACAGTCAGTCTTGCAGACGTCGATCTGCTGCCGCTGACATGGGGAGATTATCTGCCGGCGACCGCTCTTGTCCTGCTTCTCGCCTGGGGACTAGCTACACTGATGTTATACATGATGCCGTTGCGGCAGCGTACTCATCCGGCAATGCTTTTGCACTAGTTCAAAGGCTGAACGAGGATAGATGAACGTCTCATGGGCGAGCGACGTGTCGTTGTCATGAAATTGAATCAAATGAGCGCCTTGCCGCTCTTGATCTTGAGAGTTACTTAATTAAGGAGTTCTTATGATGACAAAATCAGGACAGACTGGATTATACGCCTCCATCTTGATGATTCTTATGACTATCTGCCTTTCACAACACGTCTGTGCTCAGCCTTCCGTTGTGCTGATTGCGAAGCCCAAAACGCACACAATTACTCTTGGCGAACGCCCGGAGAAGATCGTGCTCAAGGCCCGTACCAGCGGCGAAGTTGAGTTTCTGTGGGAACTGGACGGACCTGGATCATTTGAGGGTGATGCAACGACGCGGGAACTCGTGTATCTTCCGCCGTCGTCTATAACGGCCGACAGCACGGAAGTCACAATCTCAGTAACGGTCAACACTACACGAGGCGAATCCGCCAGCGATCGCATAACGTTCGAGCTTCGTGAACCTGTCGAGAGTCCTTTCCCCACGGCGACGCCGGTTTCGGAAACGGTTCCCCCTTCCGAGTCCCTCGAATCATCCCCAAAGGCCGGCAATCTCTATGTGCTTATTCTGGGGGCAGAAGAGTATCAGGATGAACGTATTCAGCCGATTCAGTTTGCTCATCAGGACGCAGAGGCTTTGTACGAAGCCTTCATAGACCCGGATATCGTCGGAGTTCCGGAAGAGCGGGTGAAGATGGTTTTCGGGCCTGACTTCATTGATAGAAATATTAAACGAACGTTGGGAAAATGGCTGTCGGATCGTGTGACGGACGAGGACCTGCTTCTGATCTATTATACCGGATATCAGGCGCAAGAGAACGCAGAGTACTACTGGCTGACCTTCGATGCAGAGCTTGATGACCTTTTCAGCACAGCGGTCAGTGAGGAAGAATTCACAGAAATGCTCGAGCGTTTGGCACCGAAAGCTGCGATCTTTTTAGTTGACGCTGCGCCTTTTGCTGCAGAAACCTCTGAGGAAGACGAAGCAGCGTCGGAGGAGATTAGCCTCTCAGCGTTTCAGGTGTTTTCAGAAGCACGACGGCTACTCATCCAGGCGTCTGACGGCATGCGCTTCTCCCAGCGTCTGACAAAACAGCAGCACGGAGAATTCGGCTATCTGCTCCTGCAAGCTTTTCAGGGCAATGCTGCTTCATCCATCAACGGCCAGCTCACGTTTGCCGAACTGTGGACCTATCTTAAAAAACAGACAGAGAACAACGAAGAGAGCTTGCAGCCTGTACTCCGGGGGAAGCGCGATCTCGACATCGTGCTGATGGCTGCGAGAGCAGAAAACATCGCGTCAGACAATTCTGATGAAACAGCTTCCATCGAAATTTCAAGAGACGACACCGGAAAAGAACGGATTATTGAAATTTACCGCCACGGCGACATTTCAGCGGCACAATTCAAAAAAGCCCTTGATATTCTTCAATCAGGAGAAACAGATCAAATCCTCGATGATTTTTTACAGGGAACAATTTCGCTTGAAATATTTTCGGAAATTTTTTAGGCACATTTACCACATTCTATACATTATTCTTAACAGTATTCGGAGTGTATCAAGATGACAGCCTTACAAAACAGCAGAAACATACGTTGGAAAATTTTTGTCGGGATGGCAAGCCTTTCTCTCTTATTCAGTTCGACAGGATGGGCGGAGAAGATAGTCTGGCATGACTACAAATACCCATTAAAGGAGACGATTCGCGTGTTTCAGCATGAAGAATATGCCATCGAAAGCGTTGATGTTCAGGTCTCTCTTCCCTCACAATTTTTGCGCCATCATAAGGAGATCGAACTTCTCGTGTATCTGAGAAGTCGAACCGTTACGTCTAAAGGCAAAACCGGATTTCACGATTTCTCCCCGCTGATCCGGGTGAATAATGCATTCATAAAGCGTTATAAAATTCCCGTCAAGAAGACACCCAGCCGGCAGCACCAGGTCGTACGCATTGCACGCAAGGATTTAAAGCCTGGGGGCAACACACTGCAATTCACCTTCAAATGGCATCACAGTGGCTGGTCCTGTTCTGGAAAGGGTTGTGGATATGAAATTACCAAGATGGTTTTTAAAGATGCTCCAAAACCGACTCCCACTCCCACTCCGACCAGAACGCCCACGCCGCGTCCCCGTAAAAAGACAACGGTTCTGAGGCCGACTGCGACGCCCACGCCTTCTCCAGTTATCAGTCTGTTGGAACAGGCCGATAGATACGTTGAGAAAAAGTGGTTTCTAACGCCCAAGGAGACAAATGCCTTTGATACGTATAAGCGAGTTCTTCGTATATCGCCCTCTAATATGCATGCCAGAAAGAAACTCTATGAAATGATGAAAGGCTACAAAAGCTGGGGAGATAATAATTACAAAGAGGGCGCGCATGAAAAAGCAAAATCCTATTACGAGCGCTACATGACTATTGCACGATATGTGAAGGATGAGCTTCGTTCCCAGTTCTCCGGACAGATCGAACAGGATTTTACAATGGTGTCGGACCGTCTGGAACTGATTGAAAATCCACCGACGCCGACACCAAGCCCGGAGCCGCTTAGTGACGATCTGCCAGTCATTGAAATCTCAACGGAACTGCCTGAAAAATGTGAGTCAGAAGAGCTGACCTTGCAGGGAAGTGTCAAGGACGATCTGGGAGTAACGGGTATCTACTTCTTCCTTAATAGCGAAGCACATGAAGAGCTCACCTTCCCGGAGGACGAATCGCTCGTGGAACAACCCTTTGAAACGACCTTTTCGTTAAGCCCCGGCGATAACACCATCAGCATTGAAGCTCGCGATACCAGTGGGCAGCGTATGACCTGGGACACGCGTCTCACGAGACAACTCCCACCTGAAACACCGCCTGTTGCGCCGACGCCACAGCTTCCCCTTCTCGACGAATATCCTGACATTATCTTTCTTCCGGAACTTCCCTCTGAAACACAAGAGCCGTACATACATGTCGAGGGCCATGTGAAGGACGACCGAGGAATTCAGGATTTTAAAATCAGCATCCGCCGTCCGGATTCAACTTGGTTTGAGGTACTGAGAAATGTAACTTTTGACGGAACGAACTTTTCAGCAGATATTCGTCTGGAAATCGGCGAGACAACGCTCATGCTCGTGGCCGCAGACACACTCGGGCAATTGACGAAAAAAGAAGTGATGATTCAGAGAAGATCGGAAACTAAAGCGCCAGATCAGGACGACGGGAACTCGGCTTCTGAATTTGGAGAACACGCGCCTGAAAACACAGCGCCAGCCGTCAAGCGTGTTGTCATTCTTGTGGCTGCCGAAGAGTATCTCGATGCTGCAATACCGCCCTATCAATGCGCTGAGAACGATGTACACAAAGTCTACGAGTTCTTCACTGATCCTGAACGCGGCGGGCTTCCGCAAGAACAGGTCATACTGTTGACAGGAACTGACGTCACCGAGCGAACACTGAAAAAGACTTTCGGAGAATGGCTCAGGCAGCAGGCAAAAGCCGGGGATATCAGCCTGCTGGTCTATTTCATCGGCTATGGGGGCTGCGAACACGATCGACGCTATTGGCTCAGTCATGACACAACTCTTGATGATATTTTCAGTACTTCACTGGATTTACGAAAAATCAACACATTACTTTCACGGATTCCGACGCAATTCGTAACAATTTTTCTCGATACGGTGTTCCTGGGCGGAGAACAGTCCGGCGCAGCGGAGCCTTTGTGGAAAATTCTATCAGGAGAAGGGCGGGCCATTGCAGCCGCTTCACACGGAAAGACCCCGCATATCTGCGATGATGAACAGTCGGGCAGCTCCTTCACATCATCATTTCTCCAGGGACTCGCAGGAGAAGCAGACCTCAACAGCGACGGAAAGATTTATAGCCCGGAATTATGGGAATTTATGAGTCGGAGCCTGACGAATGCAGCCGACGGTGCAGAAAGGCTCCATCCAGTGCTTGTGGGAGAACTGCCTCACGAATTGCTCGTGACGCTGCCGTTGCCAGAGGAAAAGCTGTCAGCATCCGGCGAAAAAAAGCGCCCGGATGCCAAAGATGCCATTATCGACATCTACCGCAACGGCCATATTTCGGCCGATCAGTTCAAACGAGCGCTGCAGATCTTAAAAAACGGCGAAACAGATCGACTCCTTGAAGACTATCTTGACGGAAAGATTCCACTTGATATCTTTAAGGACACTTTTTAATATGCACCGAATGAAGACAACAAGAGCTCAAACATTGAACATAACGTGCTTCTGCCTTTTGACCGCACTTGTCTGCAATGTGAATTCTGTGCATGCGCAAGATATTTTGCTGGAGATTGAGGTGGAACCAAACCTCCGAACGCTGCGACTCGACGGAAAGATGCAAGACATTTCTCTGGTCGCTCAGAGCACTCGACAAGATCTCGCGTTTAAATGGACATTGCAGGGGCCGGGTAACCTTTTAGGGGATGATGAAAGTCCCGGAATTTTTTATCTGCCACCGAAAACACTCGATGCCGGGATGCCGTCGCAAGCCAGCGTTGTCTTGAACGTCCATGACGATCGAGGCAGCCAGGCCAGCAAAAAAATTATTTTCCAGTTGCTCAATGCTCCAGAACCGTTATCACCTTCCGAAGCGGAAGAGCCTCCCCCCACGCCTGACAGATTATCCCCTTCTCACTCCACTCCGCTGGTATTTCATATCAGCTGTCGGTATCATCCGTCTCATGAAAAAACATTTCGTCCCATAAACGAGGGAAGCGTTCTCCACTCCGGCGATCATTATCGCATTGTCTTTACCCCGCAACAAGACGCATACGTCTATATTTACCAGATCGACGACAGCGGACTGGTCTTTCAACTTTTTCCGATGGATCGTTTTAGGGGAAGGCCAGTGAATAATTTCAATCCGGTACAAGCCGGGAGGGACTATTATGCGCCGGGCAAAGAAATGTCTTTTGTACTGGATGAACTGACTGGAACCGAACGCATATATTTTCTTGCATCCCGCAAACAAAACCGTTTTTTAGAAGAACGTTACGAGCAACTGCAAAAGGAGCCACCATCGCAACAGGAGGCCCTGTTTCATGAGCTTCTGCGACAGGTGATGGACCAGCACGGCATCGAATATACGAAACCCCACGATTTTGACGCCATACAGGATAGTCTGGAGAGTTTATGTCAAGGTTGTGTGTACACGTTATCGTTCGAGCATAGATAAAAGCTGAGTATATGTCGAATTTCACAGGTAGACAGCATGTTTTTTACGCAAAGGAGGGACACTCTCATGACAAAATCAATAGCTGGTCTGGCAGGATGTCTGTTTACAGCCTTCTGCGTTCCAGGACTGCTTTTTGCCCAAGGTGGTGTCAAGGATACTGATTTTTACAGTAAAAGCTGGGCAGTCGTGATCGGAATTAATGATTATCAAAACCATCAGTATAATCTGGAATATGCGGTCAACGACGCGGAAGCCATGGCGCTGCGCTTCGAACACATGGGTTTTGAAGAGGTCATCCCTGTCATCGATGCAGACGCGACCCGGGAAAATATTCTGCAATTACTGACAGTAGAATTGCCTCAAAAAATCGAGGAAAACGACCGACTGGTGATTTTTTATGCCGGACACGGGGCAAGCGGTCAACTTATGAATCCGGACGAGTGGATCAGCGGACAGGACCGGGTGGGCTTTCTGGTGCCCCATGACGCGGTCTTTGACTTCAAGAGTCTCGACGACAACGCGATCGCGATTGAGAATTATCAGAGCTTTCTGGAAGAGACGCATTTTATCTCACTCGAAGATTTACGGAACGTGTCGGATTCGATTCGCGCCAAACAGATCCTCTACATTCTTGACGGCTGCTACTCCGGCTTTCTGGATCCTGCGGCCTATAAATTCCGGTCAGCTCGACGGACGGCGTTTGTCGGGGAATCGAGCGCGACAGCTCATGGAACGCAGCGGGGCTTAGAGATAAATCCTCCAAGGCCCGCTGACAATGAGTCGCAACGAGGCATGAAGCTTTCAGTCGACGATTCCGGGCCGCTCCACGAAGAAAAAAAATTGGCCTCCCGGCCGACGGTTCAGATCCTGACGGCCGGAAGTTCCGGAGAGCCGGTTGTAGAAAAAGGCGGACACGGCATTTTCACGTTCTATCTTTTACGGTCATTGGACGGCTTTATTGACGATAACGCCAATTGCGTTGTGCGAGTCAGCGAGATGGCCTATTATCTCAGAGAAGTCGTGCCAAAAGCGTCAAGAGGTCAGCAAACGCCTTTATTCGGACGTATCAGCGGCGAAGGGGATATGATTTTCGTGCCGTCAATCTGTAATCCTCTGGAGGAGAAAGATCTCGCAGCTCCGACAGCAGATTCAGACTGGCAGAAGGCCGAAGCCTACAAGGCCAAAACACAAGGAGGCTATAAAGAGCCAACGCACATCGTAGTGGATCACGCCCGTCATCTCTATGTCTTAGACAGCAAACGGCAAAAAATTTTTCAATTCGACAGCGCGGGAAATTTCTTGTCTGACGATTTCAGCTTTGTGCAAGACGGCAGGCAATGGATCCCGCATTCAATGGCTGTCAGAGCAAATGACGATCTCTGGGTATTTTACAAAGCCCCAGGCAAGCAGAAAGAGCCTGGGAAGATTCTTGTGTTTCAGCCCACTGGAGAGACTGGGGACAATTGGGCTGGAGCACTGGCGATCGATTCCTGCGATTTTGGCGAAAAGCCGTTTCCCTCCCAGGCCTTGATCGCCCTGGATTGGGAAGATAATCTCTTGCTGCTCGATCAGGAACAGGAGACTCACATGAAATGCGACAGTGACGGAATGTTGGTCCTGCAAAAAGGCCCGGAAGGCGACTATGCCCGTTTTAAAGGGGCTCAGGGAATGACGGTCGATAATTTCGGCTACCTTTACATCGCCAATACCGAAGGACACGGTATACAAAAATTTTTCGACGGACAATGGATCAAAACCCGCTGGCCGCAATTGAAAGGAAATGATAAGCTGTACTTCAAACGTCCGCACGGGCTTGCAGTAGATCAGCAGCTCTTTGTGTATGTCGCAGATACTGAAAATCACCGCATTAAAAAATACACCAATAAAGGTGAAAAGCTTTTAAGCTGCTGGGGGAAAAAGAATGCTGCAAAGGGTAGCAAGTATGGTCAGTTCAAGAAGCCAAAGGATGTGGCTGTCAGTCCTGACGGGCGCTATGTGTATGTGGCGGATACAGGCAACAAACGCGTTCAACGTTTTATTAATCAATGAGAATGCCGGGAATTGAGAGCTTGCAGAAAAAACAAGAGAGCTTGCAAGCCCCATTCTCATGCCTGACAATGGAGGAAAGATCATGATCAATCGTCAAGTAATGAAGTCTGTCGCTTGTGTCGTGTTTGTAAGTTATGTATCAGTCTTTAACGCTGAGTGCATACAGGCAGCGGAGTTAAAGCTGCTGCCTGAACATTGGCTGTTGACTGCCCAGGCCGGGGACACAACAGCCGTCATCGACAGTGTGGCCGGCAAAGAAGCGCAGCAAGCCGTGTATTCCAGTAAAATCCAGCGTCTTGAGGCCAACATCAACCGCAAGCGGGGCACCAGAAACACGTTGATGACAGTGACGGTCTCATCCGGTCTCATTGGAGTCGGTGTTGCACTCGGGGCTTCATCGATTTATGATGAAGTAAACAATATCGAGACAAGCAATCCAAAAATCCAGAGTGATATTGATTCTGCCCTGAAAGCCCTCGACCTTGCTCAGGGTGTCGGCTGGGGAATCGCTGGACTGGGAGCGATCAGCCTGCTCGGATATGCGCTGTATTCAAGCTCGATAAGCGGCGATCAACAGAAGGTTGACATGCTCTACAGTCAGAAAATCGAACTGAATACGCGGCGCGGCGAATTTTCGGAATACCTGCCGGAGTATCTACAGGAAAACGAGGTTGCGAAAAAAATCTGGAATGATATTGCTGACAGCAAAAAAAGTGCTGGCCGTTCACGCAGTTGGGCTGGGACCTTCTCGCGTCTGAGCATCGGGTCAATTCTTTCCGGAGGGTTTCTGTTTGGACTGTCCTCACTGACCAATGAAGTGGTCAAGCAGATCGAAGTCAGCGAGGGGACGAGCGAGGCCGAAACCAGGGAGAACGCCCTGGACGCCGCCGACAGACTCCAGACTGCTGGAATCGTCTTATTCGGGACCGGAGCTGTGTGCGGCCTGTCCTCGTATTTCTTCCGGCGTCAGGCAAAGAAAAAAGAACAGAACATCGAGAGTCTGGAAGAGCAAATCCTGCAAGTGGCCGGACGCTTGGATATTCAGCCCAAACAGGATGGTTTCATGCTCTCTTATTCGTATCGCTTTAAATAGTTGACTGCACTGTTCCAGCAGTATCAGGGCATGAGATATACTCAGCACCGCCAGAATGTATGAAAACACACAGGAGTGCTGAGTATCTCTTGCGACAGTAATGTTTCCGAGCTCTCGTGCACTGCCGGAACGCAGACCCCTGTCTTCACATACAGCGTTCTGTCTTTAAAAGCCTGGACTTGCCCCATCCTGTAACAAAATGCTTGACAAAGCCGCCTCTTCCGACTGAGCTGAGTGTCAGCCAAAATTTGTCACGCAGTACTCATCAAAACCCAGCTTGCAGGAGACGCGGCAGATTTGTTGCGCTTTCTGCAAAATGCACTGAGCAGATCACAGCTGCCCTGCTGCGGCGAAACGTGCCGTGATTCTGCCGAACATGTTATGCCGCACAGTGGGCATTGTTTCCTTGAACACACAGATCAAAGACACGCTTATTGAGCTTTTTTCAGACTGGGCTGGAGAAGACGCGCGAGACATCGCTGCGCTGCCGCCTTCCGGGTCCTACCGCGAGTATTACCGCATCCGCAGCGATCGCCTTTCTGCGCTGGGAGTGTTTAATCCCGATCGCAAAGAGAATGTGGCTTTTCTGGATTTTTCGAGACATTTTCTTCAGAAAGGACTGCCGGTTCCAGCGATTTATGCCGATGCCCCTGAACGGAATATGTATCTCATCCAGGATCTCGGCGATAGCACCCTGTTTTCCTATCTGACACAACAACGCCTGAATGGAGATTTTCCGGACGAGCTGACCGCAACGTATAAACGAGTGCTGAGCGAACTGCCCAAATTTCAGGTGCTGGCAGGACAAGATCTGAATTACGATGTCTGCTATCCGCGTCGAAAATTCGACAAGCAGTCAATGCTCTGGGATTTGAATTATTTTAAATATTATTTTCTCAAGCTTGCCAGGATCCCTTTTGATGAACAGGACCTGGAAGACGACTTTCAGACTTTGACCGAGTATTTGCTGCGCACTGACTGCGATTATTTCATGTATCGTGATTTCCAATCGCGCAACATCATGCTGTATCAAGACAGGCCCTATTTTATCGATTATCAGGGGGGACGACGTGGTGCGCTGCAATATGATGTCGCCTCCCTGCTCTTTGATGCCAAAGCAGATATCCCTCATCCTCTGAGACAGGAATTACTCACGCATTATGTCCAGGCCCTGAGTGCGCTCATTGCGCTCAACGAGCAGGAATTTTTCGACTATTATTACGGGTACGTCTGCATCCGTATTATGCAGGCCATGGGGGCATACGGCTTTCGAGGGTTTTATGAAAAAAAGCTCCACTTTCTGCAAAGTGTCCCGTACGCACTCAACAACCTGAGATGGCTGCTGAATACGATCGAACTTCCCATCAGGGTTCCGGCGCTGCTTGATGTCTTTTATAGACTTGTGGATTCGGAAGAATGGCGTAATTTTGATGACATGTCCCCGCGCTTAACGGTCCGAATCAACAGTTTCTCGTATCGGCGCGGCATTCCGGTAGACGAAAGCGGTCATGGCGGCGGCTTTGTCTTCGACTGCCGTTCGCTCCCCAATCCCGGACATAACGAACGATATCGACAGCTTGACGGGAGCGCGCCGGAGGAAATCGAATTTTTCGAACACCACACAGATGTGGAAGACTTTCTGCAGAATATCTACGCGCTGATACAGCGCAGCGTGGAAAATTTTCAGCAGCGTAATTTTCAGACAATGATGGTCAGCTTTGGCGGAACCGGCGGTCAGCATCGTTCCGTGTACTGCGCTGAACGTCTGGCCGGGCACCTGCGAAGCCGCTATAGACTCACACTCACGATCCGGCACCTCGAGCTGGAGATGAAATAACCTGTATGCGCTGAAGACAGACAACTGCCTGCCACCCTGAACACATTCAAGAGCATGTTTACAGAAAACTCCTGACTATCGCGTCTTAACAGGAGAGAAAAAATTTTCTGAAAATACTTGACAAAAAAGGATGACAAGCGCCGTTATGAAAGTGCTTTCATGAAATATATTCAACATATATTTTAACGAAACCTCACGTGCTTCTGCTGCCCTCGCAAGCAGGATGCGAACACCTCGGAAACGGCTGTAATCACATAAGACATAGCGAAAAAAGGGAGGTGATGCCGGGTCAAGACGTCTCGACGGAACGCTTCCGTTGTCCTAATGTTGCATAGAGAAACACCTATTGTCACAATCACCTGAATACGAAGGAGCATGTCCAATGAACATATTTAAACGTCTCGTCATAGTAAGCCTCATCTTGATCGTGAGCGCTGGAATATGCAGTGCAGAAAAAACTGTCATCACATTCGCGCAGGGGCAGCCAAATGCGGTTGAAGCCGAGATCATGCAACAACTGTTTGATGAATTCATGGCAGAAAATCCCGACATTGAAGTGAAAGTCCTGGCCGGACCGCAATCAGCAACCGATCTGCTGGGCCTCTATCTTCAATTCTTCGAAGCAGAAAGCAGCGAAGTCGACGTCTTGCAAATCGATGTGATTTGGCCTGGCGATCTGGCCAATAATCTCTTGGATCTCTATCAATTCGACGGGGTGAAAGAGCTTGTCGAGTCTCATTTTCCAGCCATCGTCGAGAATAATACGGTGGATGGGAAATTGATGGGAATTCCCTATTTTACCGATGCCGGTCTGCTCTACTATCGTACTGATCTGCTCGAAAAATACGGTTATGACGGCCCGCCGGCCACCTGGGACGAACTGGAAAAAATGGCGAAAACCATTCAGGACGGCGAACGCGCGGACAATCCGGATTTCTGGGGTTTTGTCTGGCAGGGTAAAGCCTATGAAGGCTTGACCTGTGACGCCCTGGAATGGGTTAAATCAAGCGGTGGTGGTGCAATTGTCGAGCCTGACGGCAACATCTCGATCAATAATGAAGAAGCTGTTGGGGCTCTTGCACGTGCTGCCGCCTGGATCGGCGAAATTTCCCCTCCTGGCATCACCGGCTTCATGGAAGAAGATGCCCGCCGTGCATGGCAGGCCGGCAACGCCGCCTT
>PDSJ01000003.1 GCA_002748425.1 candidate division KSB3 bacterium
CATCATGGTGGTGAACATGGAGATCGGTATGTTGACCCCGCCAGTGGGGCTCAACCTGTTTGTGACAGCCGGTATAACAGGCAACTCCATCGGGTGGGTCATCAGGGCATGCCTGCCGTGGCTGATGCTGCTGCTCCTGTTCTTAATCATTATTACCTATATCCCTCAGGTATCGCTTTTTCTGCCTGAATTCCTGGATAAACTCCACGGCTATAATTAGCCCCTGAAAGGCGGCACCACCCTGACTGGTGCCGCCTCCGCCATTGACGACATCTCCAATAGTTGTTTTTTTTTGCCCCTTCTTGCAATCTACCTTTCCCTCGCCGTGCGTAAAATGCTATCCTCATAGGAGTAACAATAGGCCTGTGGTATAATAGTACCCAGGCTGTAACTGTAATTGAACATTCTGTCTATTTAAGACACTCTTAAGTGAAAAAAGGAGATACCCATGCTGCCACCGATAAAAAAAGTTCTGTATGCCACTGACCTTGGAGAACACACCCGCCCTGTTTTTCGTCGTGCTGTAAGCCTTGCCCGCCGGTATGATGCGCCAAGCTTCTTAAAGAGGAGGGAATGAATGAGATTGTGGAGAAAATGAAAAAGCGGGTGCAGCGGTTTGCCGATGAGGAACTGGCTGATGAGGAGGAACACCGTATTCCCGATACGGAAGTCCATGTTTGCTCTGGTCGTCCCAGCAGAGAACTGCTGCGTATTGCTGAGGAAAACAATGTTGATGTGATTGTGATGGGGAAAAGCGCGCATAGCTTTTTGGGTAACACCATGATGGGAACCTGTGCCCGTCGGGTTACCCGGTATTCAAATATTCCTGTTTACCTTGTCCCCAATAACGATTAAGGTGTTCGGCTTTTTCTATAAAAGTCTTTTTGAGAAATACAGGTCCAGCCATGCTGGTTAGTCCCTTAAGTAGGCGAGCTTCCTGGTGCATGGAAAGCCACGTTAAGCCAAAACGAGCAACTCAAGGTTAGAAAAAAATGGCAATTGATCCGAAATTACTGGTGAAGCTTGACCGAAGAAGGCAGGCCGCATTTGAAGGCGGCGGCGAGGCCAAGCTGGCTAAAAGGAAAGCAAAAGGGCTGCTGACCGCCAGGGAACGTCTTGATATTCTGTTTGATACCAACTCCTTCCAGGAATTTGGTATGCACGCCAAGAGCAGCAGTAACGGGTTTGGTGGGAAAAAGACGACCCACCCAGGTGATGGTGTTATCACTGGTGTGGGGTATGTCAATGGCCGACAAGTTGCTGCTTATGCCCAGGACGTGACCGTAAGCGGTGGTTCTCTGGGGCATACCCATGCGAAAAAGATTTGTCTGCTCATGGACTATGCCATGAAGGCTGGCATTCCGGTGGTGTGTGTCAACGATTCCGGTGGCGCACGCATTCAGGAGGGGGTGCAGGCACTCTCTGGGTATGGCCAGATTTTTTTTAGAAATGTCCAGGCTTCCGGTTTGATACCGCAAATATCAGTCATCGCAGGTTCCTGTGCTGGCGGCGCAGCCTATTCGCCGGCATTGACCGACTTTCTTATCATGACCAGAAAGGACTCTAATATGTTCATCTGCGGCCCGCAGGTCATTCAGAGTGCCACTGGTGAAAAAGCAGAGCTTGAACAGTTTGCCAGCGCAGCTGCTCATGCGTCGGTGAGCGGTAATATCCACCTGGTTGCTGAAGATGACCGGCACGCCCTTGAACTGTCCAAGGTGCTGCTCTCCTACCTGCCGCTTAATAATATAGATGAGCCGCCACACCAGCTCAGGGAACAGATCAGCCTTGAGGAAAATGAGGCGTTTAACGCGTTGATACCGGCAGATCCTAAAATGGCCTTTGATGTCCTCCGTGTGATTGAATTGTTGGTGGATCAAGGCAGTTTCTTTGAAATTATGAAGGATTTCGCCAGAAATCTGGTTATTGGGTTTGCCCGGATCGATGGCATGGTGGTCGGCATTGTCGCAAATCAACCAGCGTACAAGGTCGGCTGTTTAGATATTGATGCCTCTGATAAAGGCGCTCGGTTTATCCGGGTCTGTAATCTTTACCAGATTCCCATTGTCACCCTGGTGGATGTGCCCGGTTTTATTCCCGGCCTTGCCCAGGAACAGGGCGGCATTATCCGCCACGGAGCCAAGATGCTTTTTTCCTATGCAGCAGCCACTGTACCCAAGATTACCCTGATTATGCGTAAAGCCTATGGCGGGGCGTATCTTGCCATGTGCAGCTCTGATCTGGGGGCTGATCTGGTCTATGCGTGGCCCACTGCAGAAATTGCGGTAATGGGAGCTGATGGTGCGGTAAAAATCATCTACGGGAAAGAGATCAGAAATGCTGAACATCCAGAAGCATTAATGGCCGACCTCAACGCGCAGTACCGTGAAGAGTTTGCTTCTCCCTATCAGGCTGCAGAACATGATTTGATTACCGATGTCATCAACCCTGCCGCAACCAGAGGGATTATTTCCCTTGGGTTGCGGAGCCTCTACTCCAAGCGGGAAACCCGTCCTCCGAAGAAACACGGTAATATCCCGCTTTAAAAGGAACGATTATGGAGAACGTCGCAACATCATCCGGGTTTATTGAGTCAGTACCGTATCTGTCTGGTTTTCTGTTTGTTCTGCTGGTGCTGTTTACGCTCTGGCTGGTGATAGAAGGTATAGGTCTCTGGTTTCGCAGTCAGGAGCAAAAGAACGCGGCTGCACTGGCTGCTCAGGAGCACGGCAAGGCTCATGCACAGGCAGTTCAGCAGCTTAAACAGCTTCCTGAAGAACATCTTGTTGTTATTACCGCTGCTGTAACAATGATGCTTGGCAGCCAGCACAGGCTGGTTTCCATCCGCAATGTCAGCGCAAGCTGGGGGCAGGAAGGGCGCAGGGAACTGTTACATTCCCACAGTTTCAGGTAACTGTTTCCAGCTCCCCTCGAACTCGCTTGTTGGGCGCGGCTATTTTTGAACAAACACGGTTTTTCGCAGCGATAGCTATAATCAAAGCCGCGTTGGTCCATAAATCAGGCGCCTTGAAATCAATTACATTTTGAGAATATTTGTATACAGGAATTACCCATGAAAAAAAGAATGCGGATTACCGTAAACGGCCAGACCTATGAGGTGGAAGCTGAGATCCTTGATGACGACCAGGCCCCAGCCTCGGCATTTTTTTCACCGGTTGGTGGCGTGTCAGTGGGTGCAGCCCCATCAACAGCTCCGGTTCCAAAAGCAAGCGTCGCTGCCCGTACCAGCAGTGCACCCGGAGGTGTTCCAAGCCCTATTGCCGGAAAAGTCGTCTCTATTGCCAGGCCGACAGGGAGCACAGTGGCCGCCGGTGAGGTGCTTCTGGTGCTCGAAGCCATGAAAATGAACACGGAGGTGACTGCTCCTGCTGCGGGTACGGTGTCAGAGGTGAAGGTCAGCCCGGGCGAAAGTGTGGAAGAAGGTCAGATTCTCATGACTCTTACCTAGCAGGGCAGAGGAAACCTCGTTATGGAACAGATACTTGCGACCCTTCAGGCCGGAGGGTTTTCTTTGTTGACCTGGCAGATGTGTTTTATGTGGGGTATTGTGGCCGTGCTGCTGTACCTGGGAATTGGCAGGAAGTATGAGCCATTGCTGCTGGTTCCCATTGCCTTGGGCGCATTACTTGCCAACCTGCCCATCGAGCATATTATCCTCAAAGCGCCGGTCTATGAAGCTGGCCATCTGATTGAAGCTGGCGGACTGTTTTATTATATCCAGCAGGGAGTGAAGCTGGAGCTTTTTCCACCTATTATTTTTTTGGGTGTGGGGGCACTGACAGACTTCGGGCCGCTCATTGCCAATCCAAAGACTCTGTTGTTAGGTGCTGCAGCGCAGTTTGGCATCTTTGCAACCTTTCTGGGTGCTGCAACCAGCGGACTCTTCAGTCTTCAAGAAGCTGCCGCAATCGGTGTTATTGGCGGGGCAGACGGGCCGACCTCAATCTTTGTTGCAAATAAGCTGGCGCCTGAACTCATGGGAGCCATCGCGGTGGCTGCCTATTCTTACATGGCGCTGGTCCCTGTTATTCAGCCTCCCATTATGCGGTTGCTCACGACGCACAAAGAACGCTGCATCCGGATGAAATCGCTGCGCCAGGTAGGACGGCTGGAAAAACTGGTTTTTGCTCTGGTGGTGATGGTGTTTTGTCTGGTTTGTGTCCCTGATGCTGCTCCGCTTATTTCCATGCTTTTTATTGGTAATATTTTACGGGAGTGCGGTGTAACCGAACGACTGGTCAAGGCTGCCCAAAACGAGATCATTAATATTGTCACTATTTTTCTTGGCCTGACCGTTGGCCTGAAAATGTCTTCTGCCAATTTCCTTGATGCCAAGACACTGGGCATATTGGTGCTCGGTATCTTTGCCTTTGGCATTGCCACCGCATCGGGTGTTGTCATGGCCAAACTGATGAATCTGATCTGGCGTGAAAACAAGATCAACCCGTTAATCGGTTCTGCTGGCGTTTCCGCAGTACCCATGGCTGCCCGGGTGAGCCATGTGGAAGGGCAGAGAGTGGATAAATCCAATTATCTGCTCATGCATGCCATGGGGCCTAATGTTGCCGGAGTCATTGGCAGCGCCCTTGC